>NZ_CP100762.1:2415043-3622565 GCF_024296665.1 Salinilacihabitans rarus
GACGCCGCGCTGATCGTGACGACCATCTGTTTCGTCGACGACGTCGCCCGGACGCTGGCCGAAGCCGACCGCGTCCTCGACCCGTCCGGGAGCCTCGTGATCGGATACGTCGACGAGGACAGCCCCGTCGGACGGATCTATCAGGAGCACAAAGCGCAGAACCCGTTCTACAGGGACGCGACGTTCGTCTCGACGGCCGACCTCGTCGCGGCCCTCGAAGCGGCCGGATTCACCGAGTTCGAGTTCGTCCAGACCATCTACGACCCGCCCGACGAGGTCGACGGCCTCGAACCGATCGAGGAGGGGTACGGCGACGGCTCGTTCGTCGGTATCGAGGCGAGTCGCTGAGCGGGACCGGAACGTGCGAAACTGCGACCTCGGACGGTACTCCGCCCGGGGTCGTAGAACCCGATCACTCGCCGTCGGCGCCTTCGACGCGTTCGAGCACGATCCCTTCCCCGAATCCGCCCCGTTCGGCTCGCTTCTCCCGACGTAACTCCTCGACCCGCTCGATCGACCGCCCCTCGTGGTCGAGGATCGCGCGGACGACCGCCAGGACGTCGGCCAACTCCTCGACGTCGCGCGACTCGTCGAACTCGACGGCCTCCTCGACGAGTTTGGCCGCCAGCCGGTCGGCGTACTCGTCGCCCTCGGCGACGCTCGTGACGGGGCGCTCGCCGTCCTCGCGGACGATCTCGGGGATCCGGTCGCGGACGAGTTTGCCGTACTCGGTCATCGAAACGCCGCGTCGACGCTCCCGTCCTCGTCGAGGTCGATCACGCCGTCGAACAGCGCGCGGAACTCGTCGACGACCGCGGCGTCGTGGACCTCGTCGGAGAGGTGAAAGAGCCCGACGGCGTCGTGTTCGTCGAGCAGTTCGAGGATGCGCTCGACGGTCTCGAGGGCGGCCTCCTCGCCGGCGTAGTAGGCGAGTTCGGTGACCGAGTCGAAACTGATCCGCAACTTGCCCTCGTGAGCGTCGAGGAACCGGTCGACCTGGTGGACGATGCCGTCGACGTCGTCGGGGGCCGCGACGTAGTGGACGTTGTCGCTCGACCGCCGGGAGTAGCCGCGCTCGATGCTGAGCGTGTCGAGGATGACCGCCCGGGACTCGTCGACGTCGTAGTACTCGAGTTTCTGTCTCACCTCGCGTGCGGTGGTCCGGGTGGAGACGACGAGAAAGGAGTCGGTGTCGGTCTTCAGGAAGTCGGTGTCGAAGCGGTCGGTCTCGCCCGTGCTCGGGTGGAGCAGGAGGATGCTGGTCCCTCCTGGCACCGTCTCTGGCGTCCCCTCGATCTCGAGCGCGTACTCCATGTTAGCGTGTATAACCTTCGGAACCGACTTAAGATTGCGGATGTGCCGCGTCGTTCCGGCCCGTCGGTCGCCGTGCGGCCGCGTCGGCGGATTCGCGACCGTCGCCGCCGCTCGGGAGCGTGGTCGGAACCGAATCGACGGACGAACCGGCCGCCGGCGCGACCGATCCGCGAAGAGGAGAGCGGGGGCGGCGTGACGGCGGCGCCTGGGTCTCGAAATCGCGATGCCCACGGATTTCGGACGACCCGCGCCCCTCGACGTCACGTTTTTAGGCAAGCCTAAAAAGTGTGTCGGTGCCGGCGCGTCTCGCGGGCGCGAACCCGAACTCGTTTTGACCCGGGGACCGTCGCCTCGGACATGACCGTCCGCGAGGAGTTCGACGCCTGGGCCACAGACGGCCGCGACAGGGGCATGGAGGAGCGCCACTGGCACACCGCGAAACGCGCGCTCGCGCGGATGCCGGTCGAAGCCGGCGACGTCGTCCTCGACCTCGGCTGTGGCAGCGGCTACGCCGGTCGCGCCCTGCGCGAGGCGGCGGACGCCGGCGCCGTCTACGGCCTCGACGGGTCGCCCGAGATGGCCCGCAACGCCGCCTCCTACACGGACGATCCGCGGGTGGGCTACGTCGTCGGCGACTTCGGCCACCTCCCGTTCGCCGACGACTCGATCGACCACGTCTGGTCGATGGAAGCGTTCTACTACGCCGCGGACCCCCACGAGACCCTCGAAGAGATCGCCCGCGTCCTCCGTCCGGGCGGTACCTTCTACTGTGCCGTCAACTACTACGAGGAGAACGTCCACTCCCACGAGTGGCAGGACCGAATTTCGGTCGAGATGACCCGCTGGAGCGCCCCCGAGTACCGCGAGGCGTTCCGGGCGGCCGGCCTACACGTCGCCGAACAGGACAACCTTCCGGACCGCGAGGTCGACATCCCGGACGCGTCCGCGTTCCCGACCGACGACTGGGAGAGCCGCGAGGCGATGGTCGAACGCTACCGCGAGTTCGGCACGCTGCTCACCGTCGGCGTCGCGCCGTAACCCGGTAGCGCCGCTGGAATCGTCGATCGTTGCAGCTACGATTCCGTTGTTCGGTCCGTGGCGTGACTTTGTCGTGCTCCGGGACCCACCGCGACGGGCTTCGAGACGTATTCTGCCCCACCGTCCTGTCGAATCGATTACGAAAACGACTTCTTGAACGAATGACAGTACGAAACGTGGACATGACAGACACGGAACCTTCGTCGGACAACGGAACCCACTCGGGAGAGCCGGAACGCTTCGATGTACTTCGATACAGTGACGAGATCTACCGTGATCCCTACCGAGTCGTCCCGGAGGGGTACGGCCACCAGGTCGTCGAAACTCGCGAGTTACAGGCCCGGCAGCACCGACTGCTGGAGTCGCTTACGGTCGCTATCTTGCCGCCGATTGCGAGCGTGATCGCCGTCTTCGGGTACTCGTATCCTCTCTGGCCCCTCGCCGGTGGCGGACTCGTAACCGGGGGTATCGCCGGCGTGATTCGCTATCTGTATCGAGATCATCGACATCGAGTTCCGGAGGTCGTCGTATCGGGGGCGTCGACGCGGGTCGTCCGCGGCTACGTCGACGACTTCGATCCCGGCGACGTCTCTCCTCCGCTCGTGGGAGAGGCGTACACCGCGCGTTGAGCAACCCCACCTGAACGAATTACTGGTCGGAGACTGGACGACGAAACCGCGCTACCACTATACTCCTGCGTGCCCCGTACGGACACGGTGACTGTAATGGACGCTGGCACCTACCGGACGGTCGGCGACGCCGTGCTCGTCGCCGAAACGGCGCGGCCGCCCGCCGCCTGAGTCACTCGACTTTCTCGCCCGCCGGAATCGCCACGTCGAGCCAGTTCTCCTCGGGCGGCAGCGGGCAGTCGAACGTCTCGCTGTAGGCGCAAAACGGCGAGTACGCGAGGTTGAAGTCGAGGACGATCTCGTCGCCGTCCTCGAGGTCGCGCTCGGGGGCCAGTTCCATGTACCGCCCGCCCTCGTAGGTCTGCTGGCCCGTCGTCTTGTCCCGGAACGGGACGAAGAGCGGTTCGTCGCTGCCGGGTCGCTGCTGGTAGGCGTGGAGGTCGAACGTCCCGTCGGTCAGGTCGTCGTCCTCGCGCTCCAGTTCGAACGAGAACGTCGCGACCCGCAGGTAGCGGACCACGCGGCCCGCCGTGGTGTCCATCGTCACCGGGTCCGCCTCGGTGTCGTCCTCGCGGTCACCTTCGGTTCGCGCTGCGGTGTCGTCCTCGCGGTCACCTTCGGTTCGCGCTGCGGTGTCGTCCTCGCGGTCACCTTCGGTTCGCGCTGCGGTGTCGTCCTCGCGGTCACCTTCGGTTCGCGCTGCGGTGTCGTCCTCGCGGTCACCTCCGGTTCGGGCTGCGGCGTCGTCCGGGAGTGAAACGGTCGCGGTCACGCGGTAGTCGGGGTCCGGCGGGAAGTACGCGAGGCCGTCGAAGTCGTCGCGCTCCTCGGGCGGGATCGGCGACTGAGGGTGGCTCGCGAAGAACTCGTCTTTCTCGGCGCGCTTCTCCTCGAGTTCCTCGTGCCAGCGGTCGACGTCGACGTCGTCGGTCATGGCCGGACGTGGGCGGGCCAGCCGGGAAGGCGTTGCGTTCCGCGGACGCGTACCGTGGTTTAGGTACGATGGCGCGGCCAGAGGAGTCCGACACCCCTATGGACGACCGACGCGGAGTACGGGGAACATGACGAACTGGCGGACGGTGTTCGGCCACGACGAGCCCTACGACGAGCAGGTCGACGGGATCGAGACGGTCGTCGAGACCGCGGCGGAGGGTGGCTACGCCGTCGTCGAGGGCGCCTGCGGGACGGGCAAGACCATGATCGCCCTCACCGCCGGGATCGACCTCGTGCGCGACCCCGACACCGACTTCGAGCGCGTGTTCGTGCTCACGAGCGTCAAACAGCAACTGCGCCAGTTCGAGGAGGACCTGGAGACGATCAACGCCGACCTGCCCGACGACTGGCACCCCGTCTCGGGGCTCACCCTCGTCGGGAAGGCGGACGTCTGCCCGTACAACCGCGAGGGGGCCGGCGGCATCGACGACGGCAACGTCTACGACCGCTGTGAGACCCTCCGCGAGCGGACCCGCGACCTCGTCGGCGAGGGCGGGTCGACGACCGCCGACGACCTCGCCGCGCGGGCGCGCGGCCAGCAGATCGGGCTGGCCGACAGCGGCGCCCGCGGCGGCGGCGCCCGGTACCTCGAAACCGCGGGCGAACCGTCGCCGTACCCGCCGGCGATCCCCGAGTACGACGACGGCGGCCCCGCCGGGAGCGAGGTCGAGTACTGCCCGTTCTACGCGCGCTACCTCGCGGATCTGCCCGACGAGGGGACCGACGGCGACGCCGCCGAGGCGGTGCCGTTCGATTTCACCGAGACCGGCCTGCTCACCCCCGAGGACCTCGTCGCGCGCGCGGTCCGTCACGGCACCTGCCCGCACTCGATCATGGGCGCGGCCCTCGGCCACGTCGAGGTCGTGATCGGCAACTACTACCACGCGTTCGACCCGACGACGACCGCGGCGTTCACCGGCGCCTTGCTCGACGAGTCGACGTTCGTCGTCTGCGACGAGGCCCACATGCTCGAACCCCGCGTGCGCGACCTCGTCAGCGAGGGCGTCGCCGACGCCACCCTCCGGGACGCCGAGACGGAACTCTCGCGGGTCATCCAGCCGATCAAGTTCGAGCGCGAGGGGCGGCGCGATCAGGGTGGTTCGAAGACCGCCGACGCCGACCTCGTGCGCGCGGAGTTGAACGACACCGACGTCTCGTTCGAGGAACTGGAGGCGACCCTCGCGTTCGTCCGCGACCTGCGCGAGGAACTCGACCGGCGCGTGCGGGCGCACCTCGACCGGACCCACCGGGGGTGGCGGTCGGAGCCGACGGCCCTCGATGACGACGAGATTCCGCTGCGCGACCCCGCCGTCCCGTCCGAGGACGAGATCAGCGAGTGGGCCGCCGAGGCCGGCTACGGCGACGCGACCTGGGTGCGCGCGGAGGCCGTCGGCGCCGTCGTCGAGCGGGTCCTGAACGAGGCCGAGGACGAGGAGCGCTCGCGGGCGGCGCCGTCGGTCGGGCGCGTCCTCGGGGAGTGGTACCGGCGGGGCCACGTCGACCACTTCCGCGAGATCGAACTCGAACGGACCTGGGACGAGAGCGAACCGGGCGACTCCTGGCGGCGGGTCTACACCGCCCGCCTCGCGTTGCACAACTGCGTGCCGAGCGACGCCATCGGCTCGCGGCTGTCGGCGTTCGGCGGCGGGATCCTCATGAGCGCGACGCTCGAACCGATGGACGCCTTCGCGGAGGTGACCGGCCTCCAGTACCTCGAACGCGAGGAGGGCCGGCCGGTCGTCACGCGCCGGTATGGCCTGCACTTCCCCGCGGAGAACCGCGAGAGCTTCGCCGTCGCCGCCCCGAAGTTCACCTACGACAACCGGGGCCGACCCGGCGAGGAGACCCCGACCAGAACCGCCTACGCCGACGCGGTCGCGACGGTCGCCGCCCTGCCCGGGAACGTCCTCGTCGGGATGCCCAGCTACGCCGAGGCCGAGTGGGCCGCGGACGTCCTCGACGACCGCGTCGACAAGCCCGTCCTGGTCGACGCCGCGAGCGACGAGGAGACGACGGAGTCGCTCAAAAGCGAGTTCTTCGCCGGCGCGGGGAAGGTGCTCGTGACCAGCCTCCGGGGGACGCTCACCGAGGGCGTCGACTACCGCGGCGACCGCCTCTCGGCGGCGGTCGTCTGCGGCGTCCCGATCGTCAACACCTCCAGCCCGCGGACGCAGGCGGTCAGGCGAGCCTACGACGAGGAGTTCGGGGACGTCCCCGAGCGGCGCTCGGGGGGCACGTCAGGCGCGTCAGCGTCTGACGTGGGGTTCGAGTACGCCCTGACCGTCCCCGCGGTCCGGAAGGCCCGGCAGGCGATCGGTCGCGTCATCCGGAGTCCGACGGACGTCGGCGTCCGGATCCTGCTCGACGAGCGCTACGCGCGCGATAGCTGGGACTCCGTCCGGCCGTACCTGCCGGCCGACGAGTTCCAGCCCGTCAGCCCCGACATGCTGGACCTCGGCCTCGACCGGTTTCGCGACCGACTCGAACGGGGGTGAGCCCTACGGGCGCTCGACCGACGGTTCGGGTCGTCGTCGACGGACGACGTCCTTGATCTCGCTGCTCGAGAGCAGGCCGTCGCCCTCGCGGCCGCTCGCGCGCTCGACCCGGCAGTCGATCCCCCACTCGTCGAGCGCGGCGGCGACCGCGCGCTCGTCGTGGTGCTGGTCGTAGCCGAGGACGAGCACGTCGGGGTCGATCTCGCGGATCGGAACCGAGAAGTCCGACGGGTGCCCGAGGCGGGCCTCGTCGACCGGCTCCAGGGCCGCGACCGTCTCGCGGCGCTGTTCGTCCGGGAGGATCGGCGTCGACTTGTGCGAGACGCTCTCCCGGCGGGCGACGATCACGTGGAGTTCGTCGCCCCAGGCCGCCGCCGCTTCGAGGTAGTGGGCGTGGCCGGGGTGGAGGAGGTCGAACGTCCCCTGTGCGACGACGCGCGTCGGCGTCGGGGTCACTTCGTCCACCCCGTGCCGACCCGCGTCGGCTCCGGTCGCCCGGCGTACAGCGAGTACAGCAGGACGGCGGAGCCGATGGCCGTGGCGAGGCTCTGGATCGCGACGCCGAGGGCGACGTCGTCGAGGAGGTGCGCGAAGCCGCCGAGGACGGAGCCGACGACGATGAGGCCGAAGCCGGCGGCTAGCGCCTGTAGCGGTCTCGATCCCGTTCGTCGGAACGCCCGGTAGGCGAAGGCCAGCACCATGCCGCCGGTGAGCAGCGTCGCCGCGTTCGCGGCCGCGATGAGCGTCGTGTACTCGTTCATGGGTTAAGCGTTGGGGGCCGCGGTCGTCGCGGACGCCGCGGACGTCCCCGTCGTCGACCGTCCCTACTCCGCGGTCGCCCTTCAGTCAGGTTCGCGGTTCCCACTGTCGTGGAATCGGACGAACATCTTCCCCGAACCGTCGCGGTCAGGTCCGCTCGAACCGACCGCCGACGCGGTCGACGACGACGAAACTCGCGGCCGTGACGACGAGCAACACCGTCCCCATCGCGGTGGCGGCGCCCGAGCGCCGGCCGAGGTACCGCTCGACGGCGACGGGCATCGTGTAGCTCTCGCTCCCGCTGGCGAGGATCACGGTCGAGGAGAACTCGCCGATCGAGATGGCGAACGCGAACGCCGCGCCGGCGACGACCCCGCCGGCGATCAGCGGCAACTCGACGTCGACTAACGCGCGGGCCCGCGAGGCGCCGAGCGCGCGGGCGGACTCGACCAGCGCGGGGTCGAGCGTCGACAGCAGCGGCGAGACGTTCCGCGTGACGAACGGGTAGGCGGCGACCGCGTGGGCGGCGACGATCGCGACCGCCCCCGTCACCTGCAGGCGCCAGCCGAACGGCAGCGAGATGCCGAAGACGAGCCCCTGGAGCAGGCCGATGCCGAAGACGATCCCGCTGACCGCCAGCGGGAGCATCGCGAGGGCGTCGACCGCCGTCCCGAGGCGGCCGGCGCGCGCGGTCAGCGCGGAGATCACGATGCCCATCGGCACCGCGACGGCGAGCGTCGCGGCGGCGAAGACCAGCGAGTTGCGGATCGCCGGCCACGGCCGGGTCTGGTAGGACTCGCCCGCCAGCTGGCGCTCCAGCAGGAACTCGTAGTTCGCCAGCGTGAGACCGCTCCCGTCGCTGAAACTGCCGAGCACGAGGCTGGCCATCGGGCCGACGAAGACGACGGCCGCGACGACGCCGTAGGCGACGACCGCCAGCCGGCGCGGCGTCAGCGCCGTCCGGAGGTCGGGGAACAGCGGCTCGCGCGGCGGCGGCGAGGCCGCCTGCCCCAGCCCCGCCCGGGCGGACTCGTAGCGGAGGTAGGCGTAGACGAGCGCGAGCGAGACGGCCGTCTCGAGGATCGCGAGCGTGGCGGCCTCCCCGAATCGAAGCTGGCGGACGCGGTCGTAGATCCAGACCTCGACGGTCGCGAGTTCCAGCCCGCCCAGCGCGAGGACGATGGGGAAGGTCATGAACGTGAACACGAACGTCAGCAACGCCCCCGTGACGACCGCCGGCACGAGTTGCGGGACGACGACGTCCCGGAACGCCCGCCGGGGGCTCGCCCCGAGGCTGCGGGCGGTCTCGACGGCCGCGACGTCGACCGACTCCCAGGCGGCGACGGTGATCCGGGCGACCAGCGGCGCGTTGTAGAACGCGTGGGCGAGGATCACGATCGCCAGCGGGTTCCACTCGACGAACGAGTACGGCCCGAGGCCGGCGAGTCCGAGCAGCCAGTTGAGCGTCCCCGCCCGACCGAACGTCGCGTAGAAGCCGACCGCGACCATGATCCCCGGGAGGACGAACGGGAGGATGGTGAGCGACCGGATCGTCCGCCGGCCGCGGAACTCGTAGTTCGCGAGCACGTAGGCCGCGGGCAGGCCGAGCGCGACGCTCGCGACCGTCGAGAGCGCCGCCTGATAGGCCGTGAAGCCGAACAGCCCGAGGCGGACGCCCGGCGTCTCGACGGCGATCCACGGGAACGTCGCCGACGGCGAGACGCCGACCCCCGAGAGCCACGCCCACAGCGACGCCGCGTGATCGCCGACCGACAGCGGCCGTGCGAAAAACTCCGCGAGGAAGCCGACGTAGAAGGGGTCGGTCAGCACCGCGCCGAACCGGGCGAGCGTCACCACCCCGTCGACGGTCAGCGCGCTGGCGAAGACGACGCCGACCGGGACGTACTCCATCACGACGAGGACGGCGGCCGTCGCCAGACCGGTCAGCGCGAGGGCGTGCCGGTCCAGCGCCGCGAGGAGGGCGTCGGCCGGCGCCGACAGCGCTGCGGGGCGCTCCGGGGCCGCTCCCGTCGCGCCCTCGTCGGTTTCGTCGGCTCGGTCCGCCCCCGTCACGCGCTCACCGTCACTGGCTCGCGAACTCGCGGGCCCACTCCTCGATCCAGCCGTCGAGGTTCCCGCGCAGGTCGTCGTACCCCATCGTCACCGGCTCGGACGGCTCGTGGGCGTACCGGTCGAACTCCTCGGGGAGGTCGACGTGCTCGCCGGCGACCGCGGGGAACTGGACGTTCCTGACCGCGATCTCGGCCTGCGCGTCGCCCGAGAGGACGAAGTCGAGGAACGCGTAGGCGAGGTCGCGTTGCTCCGTGTCCTCGAAGACGGCCATCCCCTCGGGGTTGGCGTAGCCCTGCCCGTCGAGGAACGCGACCCGGTGGCGGCTCATGTCGTAGCCCTCGGCGCTGGCGAACACCTGGTCGGTCGAGTAGGAGACGACCATCGGCCGCTCCTCGTTCATGTACGCGCCGTAGTAGGACTCGGTCCAGTCGTCGAGGATCCGCACGCCGTTTTCCTGCAGGCCGCGCCAGTAGTCGAGGTAGCCGTCCTCGCCGAACTCGCTGATCGTCCAGAGCAGGAACGCCCGGCCCGGATCCGAGGTCTGGGCGTTCTGGGCCAGCAGGGCGTCCTCGTAGGCCGGGTCGAGCAGGTCGTCGAACGTCCCCGGTTCGTCGACCTCGGTCTCGTCGTAGACGAGGCTGATGTAGCCCGTGTCGTAGGGGAGGACCCGTCCGGAGGGGTCGCCCATCTCGAGTCCCTCCCGGACCCGGTCCGCGCGCTCGACGCGCTCGCGGTCGAGTTCGAGGAACAGGCCGCCGTCGCCGAGGGCGTCGTCGACGCGCGCGAGGTCGTCGACGTTCAGCCCGAGGTAGACGTCGGCGTCGAGGTCGGCCCCCTGCTGGGCCTGCTGGAGGTAGAGGTTGAGGCCGCTCTCCGGGACGGTCCAGGTGAGTTCCGCGTCCGGGTACTCGGCCTCGAAGGCCTCCTTGAGCCACGGGCCGGCCGGGTCCTCGCCGTCGACCATCGACTCGTAGGTGGCCACCCGGAGGGTGCCCTCGTAGGCCGGCCCATCGTCGCCCTCGGCCGTCTCGTTCCCGTCGCTCGGTCGGTCGTCCTCGTTCTCGTCGGGTCCGTCGTCCCCGTCGCGGGTGAGACAGCCGGCGAGGCCGGCCGCGCCCGCGGCGCCCCCGACGGCACGGACGAACGTTCGTCGATCCATTACCGGATGGTTGCACCCGGTCATATTATAACCTCTCGACTTCGAACGCGTCGCGACGGTCAGCGGAAGCGAACAGTTTTGGGCGCCGCGTGCGACCCTCGTTCGTGGACTGGAATCGTCGATACGTCCTCGCGGGCGTCGTCGTCACGCTCGGCGCGGTGACGGGGTTGATCCTCCTCGAGGTACTCGGAACGATCCTCTTCGCGCTCACCGTGGCGCTCGTCCTCGCGCCGGTCAAGCGGTTGCTGGTCCAGCGTGGCTTCTCGGCGTGGACGGCGTCGGCCGCCGCCACCGTCGCGGGGTTCGTCGGCGTGGTCGCCGTGTTCTCGCCGATCGTCCTCACGCTCTACCTCCGGTTCGACGAACTGGTCGTCCTCGTCGAGGGGCTCCCCGCGGAACTGTCGGTTACGTTCCTCGAGGAGACCTACGTGCTCCGCGCCGACGACCTGCGCCAGCCGGTACTCTCGTACCTGCGAAGCCTCGCGCTCTCGCTGGCGGCCGCGGCGCCCGTGCTCGCGATCAAGTTCGCGCTGTTTGTCATCCTGCTGTTCGCGCTGGTACTCGAAGGCGGCGCCGTCGGCCGGGCCGCCATCGCGCCGGTTCCTCACGAACACCGCGACGTCGCCTACGCGCTGGCCCGCCGGGCCCGCGGGACGCTGTACGCGCTCTACGTCCTGCAGGTCGCGACCGGCGTCGCCACGATGGCCATCGCCTACCCCCTGTTCTCCCTGCTCGGCTACGAGTCGGCGCTCGCGATCGCGCTGATCGCCGGCATCCTCCAGTTCGTCCCGATCATCGGCCCGAGCATGCTGGTCGCCCCCATCGCGCTCTACCACGTCGCCGCGGGGGAGGTCGCGTCCGGAATCCTCGTCGGCGTCCTCGGACTGGGGCTGATCGCCTGGCTCCCGGACGTGCTCGTCCGGCCGCGACTCGCTCGCCGCTCGGCGGGCCTGCCCGGCAGCCTCTACTTCGTCGGCTTCACCGGCGGGCTGTTCACGATGGGTGCGATCGGTATCGTCGTCGGGCCGCTGGTCGTCGCCCTCTTCGTCGAGGCGGTCGACCTGCTGGCCGCCGAGGTCAACGCCGACGACTCCTTCGCCGAGTACGTCTACGACGACCTCCCGCCCGGGGGCGAGGACGGGGACGAGAGCGACGCGACCCCGCGACCCCCGGACGTCACCGACTCCCCGTCGGACTGACCGGCCGTTTTTTGTCGGCGCCGCCCCTACGGGTGCCCATGACTTCCGGTCGAACCGTCGTCAACGCGCTCATCGGGGCGGTCGTCTCGATCGTCCTGTCGTTTCTCATGTTCTCCCCGATCATCGGCGGCGCCGTCGCGGGGTTCCTCGAAGGGCCGGACGGCCGCGACGGGGCCGTCGTCGGGGCGCTCTCGGGTGCGATCGTCTTCCTCCCGTTCGCCGCCGTCGTCTTCTTCGTCTTCTTCGTCTTCTTCGGCTTCGGCTTCGGCGTCGGCGCCGCCCCGATCGAGGGGGTCGCCGTCGTCCTGTTCCTGTTTGGCTTCGTCGGCGCGATCACCCTCGTCGGGACGGTCGGTCTCTCGGCGCTCGGGGGCTACCTCGGCGCGTACCTCGCCCGTGAGCACCCCGAGACGCGGACGTCGACGCGCCAGACGATCGGGATGGGTGCCGACGACCCCCGCGATCGGAGCGGCCCGCGCGACTCGCGGGACCGCCGGGACCGTCCGGCCCGAGGCGACGACCCCCGCACGTCGCGTGATCGCGCGGAACCGTCGGCGGACGTCGAGCGCGACGACGCCGACGGCCACACCGAGTGATCACTCGTATCGCAGCGCCTCGATCGGGTCCGTGCGTGCGGCCCGCCACGCCGGGTACAGCCCCGAGGCGATCCCGACGAGGACGCCGACGACGATCGCAAGCGCGACGTACTCGTAGGGGTAGACGAGCGGCAGGTCGACGTACCACGCCCCCGCGTAGCCGGCGACCAGCCCGAGGCCCGTCCCGAGCACCGCGCCGATCGCGCCGAGGATCACCGCCTCGGTCAGGAACAGCCCGAGGACGTCGCGGTTGCCGGCGCCGACGGCCTTCATGATCCCGATCTCGCGGGTGCGTTCGGTCACCGAGACGAGCATGATGTTCGCGATGCCGATCGAGCCGACCAGAAGCGAGATCGCCGCGATGCCGACGATGAAGTTCCGCAGCAGGTCGAGCACGTCCTGTAGTTGCTGGAGCAACTCCGTGCTCGTCTGCATCGTCACTGTCATCTCCTCGTCTATCACCTCGCTCGCGTCGGCCTCGTCGCTCTCGAGGTAGGCGGTCGCCCGGTCGCGGGCGGCGTCGATCGCCGCCTGATCGGTCGACGGCGCCTCGACGACGATCGCGAGGTAGCGGGCCTCCTCGGTGCCGCCGTCACTGCCGCCGCCCAGCCCGATCCCGGCCGCCTGCTCGGTGTAGTAGGGGTCGGTCGGAACGTAGATCCGCGGCGCGGTGTCGAACCCCTCGAACGGGCTCAGCCCCTCGGAGTTGTCGGTGATCCCGACCACCTCGGCGGTCACCCGCTGGCCCCCGAGGATCGCGATTTCGATCTCGTCGCCGACGGTCACGTTCTCCTCGAACTGCTCGGCCGCGGCGGGGTTGAGCACGGCCTCGCGCTCGCCCATCTCGAACTGTCTCCCCTCCCGGAGGTCGTCCTCGCGGATGTACGACGGCCCCGAGGCGACCAGCCCGTCCCCCTGTGCGACCCGCTCGTCGCCGTTCGAGACCGCCTGCGTCTGGATCGACGCGTAGCCGTAGGCCGCCTCGACCTCCTCGAACTCCTCGACGGCCGCGAGGTCGTCGTCGGTGAACACCGGCTGGGCGCCCGCCAGCGGTCCGCCCTCGGCGTCGGATTCGGCCGCCCAGCCGTAGAGGTTACGCCGGTCGTCGGGGCTGATGTCGCCGACGATCCCGGCCTGCAGGCTCGCCCCGAGCGTGACGAACGCGATCACCGCCGCGATCCCGATGACCACGCCCAGCGTCGTCAGCGCCGACCGCAGGCGGTGGCCCCGAATCGAGCGCCACGACAGCCGGAGGCTCTGGAGCGGACGCATTAGACGGGGTCCCCCTCGCTTCCGCGTTCGTCATCGCTCCCCGCGTCTTCGAACTCCTCGATCCGCTCGATCCGGCCGTCGAGCAGGTGGACGATGCGCTCGGCGCGCTCGGCGACGTGGCGCTCGTGGGTGACGACGACCATCGTCGTGCCGGCGTCGTGGAACTCCTCGAAGAGGTCGAGGACGTCGGCCTCCGTCTCCGTGTCGAGGTTCCCGGACGGCTCGTCGGCCAGTACGATCGCGGGATCGTTCACCAGCGCACGGGCGAGGGCGACCCGCTGTTGCTGGCCGCCGGAGAGTTCGCTCGGCAGGTGGTCGGCCCGGTCGGCGAGGCCGACCCGCGCGAGCAACTCGCTTGCGCGGTCGTACCGCTCGTCGCGGTCGACCCCCCGGAACAACTGGGGGAGAGCGACGTTCTCGATGGCCGTCAGCCGGGGCATCAGATTGAACGTCTGGAAGACGAAGCCGACCTCCTCGCCCCGGAGCCGGGTTCGCTCGCGGTCGCTCAGCGCCGTCACCTCCCGACCGTCGACGACGATCGACCCCTCGGTGGGCGTGTCCAGACAGCCCACGAGGTTCATCAGCGTCGACTTCCCGCTCCCGCTGGGACCCATGATCGCCGTGTACGAGCCCCGCGGGACCTCGATGGAGACGCCGTCGAGGGCGCGAACCGGCTCGCCGCGCAGATAGGTCTTGTGAACGTTTTCGAGTGCGACTGCCGTCCCCGGATTCGCCATGACGTATACAGTGCACATCACCGCCGAAAAACGTTCGGACGGTCTCGCTCACTCGTCGCCGACGAACACCGTCTTCAGCCGGTTGCCACAGTGTGGACAGCACAGCGTTTGCCACTTCGTCGGGTCGAGGTCCCCCATCGTCTCCGTGCGTCGCGCGTCCTCGAACGCGACGACGGCGCCACACGCCTCGCACTCGAAGGTGTCGTCCCCGCTGGGCATCGGTCGACGGTACGTCGGCCGTCGCCTTCGGTGTACGGGTTCCGGCTCACCCCCGGACGGACTTCATGAAGTCGACCCACCGCTTGTAGTCGTCGATCGACGAGGACCTGGCCTCGGCGGCGAACCCGCGGCCGCGGAGGCTCCGCAGTGCGTTCAACGCGCGGTCGATGCCGACGATCGTGTCGGCGACCTCCTCGGCCTCCTCGCGGTCGAGGGGCTCCGACCTGAGACGGTCGGCGAGGCGCTCGCGCTCCCGTGACAGCTTTCGCTGGGTCTCCCTGACCAGCGGCTTCGCGTCGTCCGGGATTCCCTTTACCTTCCGCGTCTCGATCAGGAACTCCTCCAGCGGGAGTTCCTCGTCCCCGACCGTGATCGTGTCGGGGATGTCCCGGCCGACGGTCGCGCTCTGGCGGTTGACCTGCTTGAGCAGCTCCCGTCGCTCCGATTCGTCCATGCCCGTCCGTAGCGGCAGCCGACTGAAAGGCGTGTCGACGATTCGAACGCGCCGGGAGTCGGCGCGGCGAACCGGTCCGAGATGCAACGTTTTTGGCCTCCCCGCTCGCTCGTTCGACCATGAAGACCCAGGGTGGCTCCGATGCGGCGAAACGGCGCGCGGGCAGGCGCGCGGCCGCGGACGTCGAGGACGGGTCGGTCGTCGGGCTCGGAACCGGGTCGACGACCGCCCACGCCATCGAGGCCGTCGGCGAGGCAGTCGCCGACGGCCTCGACGTACGGGGGATCCCGACCTCCTTCCAGTCCCGGCGGCTGGCGCTTGCGGTCGGCATCCCGCTGACCGACCTCGACGCCGTCGATCGGATCGACCTCGCGATCGACGGCGCCGACCGGGTGGTCGACGCCCCCGGGGCGGACGCCCACGGCGCGTTACTCAAAGGCGGCGGGGCGGCCCACGCCCGCGAGAAACTCGTCGACGCGGCGGCCGACCGGTTCGTCGTCGTCGCCGACCCCTCGAAACTGGTCGACGCGCTCGGGGCCCCGGTTCCCGTCGAGGTCCTGCCGGCCGCTCACACCGTCGTCGCCGACCGCGTCCGCGACCTCGGCGGCGACCCCGAACTGCGCGCGGCCGACCGCAAGGATGGCCCCGTCGTCACCGACAACGGCAACCTCGTGCTCGACTGTGACTTCGGGTCGATCGACGACCCGGCGGCGCTGGCCGCCGACCTGTCGGCGATCCCGGGCGTCCTCGAACACGGGCTGTTCGTCGACCTCGCGGACGCGACCTACGTCGGCACCGACGACGGCGTCGAGGTCCGGGAGTACTGACCTCACGCGGCGGCGTCGTCGGCCGTCTCGTCGGGCGCGTCGACCCGCGCGGAAAACAGCGCGACGGCGAGGTAGACGGCCCCGAGCAGCCGCGTCGCCGGCAGCACCCACGGCCTCACCTCGATCTCGTCGGGGTTCTCGTAGGCGACCTCCAGCGCGGCCGCGAGGACCGCCCGCGGCGCCAGCGCCGCCGGCACGCCGACCAGCGCCACTATGGGCCGGAGCCCGGGCAGCGCCCGCTCCCAGCGTAACGCGAGCCAGACGGCGGCGAGCCCCTCCAGCCGGGCCATCGGGAGCGTCCACGCGCGCAGGCGCGCCGCCTCGGGGTTCTCGTACGCGAGGCGCTCGCACCGGTCGACGAGCCGAGCGGGCGCGAGGAGTTCGAGCGCGCCGAAGCCGGCGAGCAGTGTGCGCAACATGGCTCCGGGTACGCGGTCCGACGACAAAAGCGTGGACGGCTTTCGCACTCGGAACCGTTCGTCACGCACCGAACCCCGACGCACGACACCCGATAGCGCCCCCGGGTCGAATACGGCGGGCGTCGTCGTCGGAGCCGACGCGATTACAGGCACGCGGAACGAGAGGCAGAATATGGACGCACGACGACCGAACGGCGGTACTTTCCGGAGGCACCGATGGTAGACGTCGCGCTCTCGGCGGCACAACTCGTCGTCGCGCTGATTCTCGTGGTGTTGAACGGCTTTTTCGTCGCTGCGGAGTTCGCCTTCGTCCGGATCCGGGGAACGTCGGTCGACCAGCTCGTCGAGGAGGGACGGACCGGCGCGGGGACGCTCCAGGAAGTGATGGCGGGCCTCGACGACTATCTCGCGACGACGCAACTCGGGATCACCATCGCGTCGCTCGGGCTGGGGTGGGTCGGCGAACCCGCCGTGGCGTCGCTGATCTATCCCGTGCTGGAACCGGTTCTTCCGGCGGATCTCATCCACCTCGTCGCCTTCGCGATCGGCTTCAGCCTCATCACGTTCCTCCACGTCGTCTTCGGCGAACTCGCGCCGAAGACGCTCGCAATCGCCAAGACCGAGCGACTCTCGCTGTTCCTCGCCCCGCCGATGAAGGTCTTCTACTACGTCCTCTATCCGGGGATCGTCGTCTTCAACGGGACGGCCAACGCGTTCACGCGGTCGCTCGGCGTGCCGCCCGCGTCGGAAACGGACGAGACGCTCGGCGAACGGGAACTCCTTCGGGTGCTTACTCGATCCGGCGAAGAAGGTGACATCGACGCGGCAGAAGTGACGATGATCGAGCGCGTCTTCGATCTCGACGACACCGTGGTGCGGGAGGTCATGGTCCCACGACCGGACGTGGTAGGCGTTCCGGCGGATGCCACGCTGTCCGAACTGCAGTCGATCGTCTTCGAGGCCGGTCACACGCGCTATCCGGTTCTCGATGCCGACGACGGCGACCAGGTGGTCGGATTCGTCGACGTCAAGGACGTGCTGCGAGCGGAGGTAGACGGCGGGGATTCCGAGCTAGTCGGCGACATCGCCCGCGAGGTTCTCGTCGTCCCGGAGACGATGGCAATTAGCGATCTCCTGAGAGAGTTCAGGGAGAATCGCCAGCAGATGGCCGCAGTCATCGACGAGTGGGGGGCATTCGAGGGGATCGCAACGGTCGAAGACATCGTCGAGGCCCTCGTCGGAGACATTCGAGACGGCTTCGACCTCGACGAGCGCGAACCCTCGATACGCCGGCGCGACGACGGGGGGTACGACATCGACGGCGGCGTCCCACTATCGAACGTTAACGACACCCTCGACGGGGACTTCGAAAGCGAGGAGGTCGACACGATCGGTGGACTGGTACTCGAACGGCTCGACCGCGCGCCACGGGACGGCGACCGCGTCGAGGTCGCCGGTCACGTCGTCGAGGTGACGAGCGTCGAGGGGAACCGAATTTCGACGGTGTGGGTCCACGAGAGAGATATCGACGATCCAGCGGTGAACTAAGCGAGCAGGGACCCGCTCGTTCGTACGTAACTGGTACTCCCGGCGGTGGATTCGCCCGTTCTACGTCACGATCCGACCTTCGGCCGGCCGCCGTGGCGAATGGACACCTTTTCAATAGCACCCCCCGAGTTCCGCGTAGGAGCCGAAGCGATGCCTGAGACATCCGACAGGAAAGACGACCACATTCGTATCATCGAGGAAGAAGACGTCGAGACCTCGGGGACCGGGTTCGAGGACGTCGAACTCGTCCACGAGGCACTGCCGGAGATCCACCGCGACGAGATCGACACGACGACGACCCTGTTCGGACGCGAACTGTCGGCCCCGATCGTCATCGAGAGTATGACCGGCGGCCACCCGAACACGACGAAGATCAACCGGGCGCTGGCCGCGGCCGCCGGCGAGACGGGGATCGCGATGGGCGTCGGCAGCCAGCGGGCCGGCCTCGAACTCGACGACGAGGACTTGCTCGAATCCTACACCGTCGTCCGCGACGCCGCGCCCGACGCCGTCCTCTACGGCAACGTCGGCGCGGCCCAGTTGCTCGAGTACGACGTCGGGGACGTCGAGCGGGCCGTCGAGATGATCGAGGCCGACGCGATGGCGATCCACCTCAACTTCCTCCAGGAGGCCGTCCAGCCCGAGGGCGACGTCGACGCGCGGGGCTGTCTCCGCGAGATCGAGCGCGTCGCCGCCGAACTGTCGGTCCCGGTGGTCGTCAAGGAGACGGGCAACGGCATCTCGCGGGAGACGGCCACACGGCTCGCGGAGGCGGGCGTCGACGCCATCGACGTCGCCGGCAAGGGCGGCACCACGTGGTCGGGCATCGAGTCCTACCGGGCGGCGGCCGTCGGCGCGAGCCGTCAGCAGCGGGTCGGCCAACTGTTTCGCGCGTGGGGCGTCCCGACGGCGGTCAGCACGCTCGAGGCCGCGAGCGTCCACGACTGCGTCGTCGCCAGCGGCGGCGTCCGCTCGGGACTCGACGTCGCGAAGGCCATCGCCCTCGGCGCGCGCGCCGGGGGCCTCGCCAAGCCGTTTCTCGCCCCCGCCGGTCAGGGGACCCAGGCGGTCGTCGACCTGATCGAGACGCTCGAACTCGAACTGCGAACGGCGATGTTCGTCACCGGGTCGGCGTCGGTCGCGGAACTGCAGGAGGCCTCGTACGTCGTCCGCGGGCGGACACGCGAGTACCTCGACGGTCGGGAGCGCGGGGAGTAGCCCCGCACCTCAGAAGAGGTAGAAAAGCGGGAAGAGGAAGACCCAGACGATGTCGACGAAGTGCCAGTAGAGGCCGAAGTACTCGACCGGCCGTTCGTCGTCGAGGTAGGCGTCGGCCGTCAGCACGCGGGAGACCATGAAGCCGGCGACGAGCAACCCGAAGATGACGTGTAAGGCGTGCAGTCCCGTCGTCACGAAGTACAGCGAGTACTGGAGGTCGGTGAACCAGTAGATGTCGTGGGCGAACTCCTGTCCCCACTCCCAGGCCTTGATGCTCAGGAACGTCAGCCCGAGCAGGAGCGTCGCCGAGAACGCACCGAGCAGGCCCTTCTTGTTCCCGCGTTCGGCCATCACGAGCGCGAGGACGACCGTGAAACTCGACGTGATCAGGACGTACGTGTTGATCAGCCCGGGCAGCGCCGACGGCGGCACCGGGTCCCAGGTCCCCCAGCCGACGTAGATGCGCATGAAGACGTACGCGCCGATGACGGCGCCGAAGACGACGACGTCCGAGGCGAGGAAGAACCAGACGCCGAGTTTCGTCCGCCCGACGCCGTCGAACGGCCAGCGCTCGGCGATCGCCATCTCCGGCGCGTCGAACCGCTCGCGGCCGAACCCGACGAGGGCGTAGCCGAGCACCGCGACCCCGAGGAGCGTCAGCGCGGGGTAGAAGGCGCCGACGCTCGTGAGGGCGGTCTCCGGCTCCTGCATCGCCTCGAACAGCGGCCGGAGCCCCGCGAAGCCGGCGATCATCACGGTCAGCCCCGCACCGATGGCGAACGGCCAGATGCTCGCGTGGTCGGCGTGGGCCTCGGCGGGCCGCGCCCGCTCGACCGCCTCGACGGCGCCGCCGTCGGGCGCGGCGGCGTCCTCGCGGAACTCGAGACGGCCGCTGGCGTAACTCGGCCGGCCGGACCAGTTGTCAAGCGGCGGCGGCGAGGGGATCGCCCACTCGAGGGTCCGCGAGTACGTCCACGGGTTGTCGGGCGCGTCGGGGCCGGAGACGAGGCTCTTGCCCAGCGTGTAGAAGATCAGGAGCCACGACGCGCCGAGGACGAACGCCCCGACGGTCATCACCTGGTGGTAGATCCCCAGTTCGGGCGCGAACTCGAAGACCCGGCGGGGGGTCTCCCAGGCGAGGAACATCGGGAAGTAAAGCAGGTTGAACCCGAGGAAGTAGACGGCGAAGCTGAGTTTCCCGAGGAACTCGTCGTACATCTTGCCGGTGATCTTCGGCCACCAGTAGAAGAGGCCGCCGACCAGCGCCGTCACCCCCGAGACCATCACGTAGTGGAAGTGGGCGACGACCCAGTAGGTGCCCCGGAACTCGAAGTCGAGTACGACCGCGCCGAGGAACACCCCGGTGATCCCGCCGAGGATGAACAGCAACAGCGCGCCGAGGTTGAACAGGAACGGGGTCGTCAGCCGGATCTGGCCCTTGACGAGGGTGTAGATCAGGGCGAAGACCATGAGGTCGAACGGCAGGGAGATGCCGATGGTCGTCGCCATGAACAGCGTCTTGATGGGCAGGTTGATCGTCGTCAGGAACATGTGGTGCATCCAGACGAGGAACGACTGGACCGCTACCAGCACCATCGCGATGATGACCCACTTCCGGCCGACGATCCGGCGACCGGCGAACGTCTGGAACGTCTCGAACATGATCCCCAGCGCCGGGAAGAAGACGATGTACACCTCCGGGTGCCCGAAGAACCAGAACACGTGCGCCCACAGGAGGCTGCCCGCGCCCTCGCGCGAGAAGTACTGGGTCAGGAGGACGCGGTCGGCCGACAGCAGGATCAGCGCGGCCAAAAGCGCCGCGAACGCGAACAGCATCATCCACACCGTCAGCAGCCACGACCACGTGAAAAGCGGCACGTTCCAGAGGCCGAGCCCCTCCGCGCGGGAGTAGTGGATCGTCGTCAGGAAGTTCACCGAGCCCAGCGTGATCGAGAGGACGAACACGCCGAGCGCGAGGATCGTGGTGTTGCCGCCGATACTCGGCGTGTAGATCGGGATGTTCAGCGGGGCGTACATCGTCCAGCCGCCCATGAACGCCCCGTCCTGGAAGAACGAGAGGAAAAACAGCACGACCGACGAGAGGTAAAACCAGTACGAGAGGGCGTTCAGCCGGGGGAACGCGAGGTCCTTCGCTCCGATCTGCAGCGGGACGAGGTAGTTCGCCAGCCCCGCCGCGAACGGCGAGAGAAACAGGAAGACCATCACCAGCCCGTGGATGGTCACGGCCTGATTGTAGCCGCTTGCCGAGAGGAGGATCTCGCCGGTGCCTAGGAGTTCGATCCGGAACAGCAACGAGAGCACGCCCCCGAAGACGAGCGTGAAAAGCGCCGTCAGGAGGTAGAGGACGCCGATGTCCTTGTGGTTGGTCGTGACGAACCAGCGCTTGATCGACGTTCGCGGGGGGAGGTCGCCGGCCATCAGTTCTCACCTCCGTCCGCGGTTTCGTTCCCGCCGTCGGTCTCGTTGCCGCCGGCAGTTTCGTTGCCGGCGGTCTCGTTGCCGGCGGTCTCGTTGCCGCCGTCACCGCCTCCGCCGTTCTCGCCGCCGTCCCCGGACGCCTGCTCGTCGACCCACCCCTCGTACTCCTCCTGCGGGACGACGACGAGGTCGGCTTCCATCTGGGAGTGGCCCTCGCCGCAGAGTTCGAAGCACTCGATGCGGTACTGCTCCTCCTCGCCGCCGTCGAGCGCGGGCGTCTGGAACCACGTCCGGTCGTACTCGTTCGGGATCGCGTCGGCCTTGACGCGTAGCTCCGGCGCGCCGAAACTGTGCCAGACGTCCGTCGACGTCACCGTCAACCAGACCGTCGTGTCCTCCGGGACGACCATCTCGCCGCTTGACTCGAACTCCCCGCCCTGTCCGTCGTCGTAGATGAACGTCCAGCCGAACGCGAAGCCCTCGACGTCGATTTCGAGGGCCTCCTCGTCGGGTTCGTTCGCGTCCGGGCCGTCCTCGACGTACAGCAACAGGCCGTAGGTCCAGACGATCAGCGAGATGACGATGATCGCGCTCAGGCCGAACGAGACGAACAGTTTCCGGCCGCTGCCGCCGCCGGTCGGCAACTCGCCGACCGACGGCCGATCCTCGTCTCGATCCTCCGCGCCGTCGTGACGGTACTTGTAGACGTTGTAGAGGACGTACGCCACGACGACGATGCCGACGAGCGTCCCGAGCCCGAGGAAGACGAGGAAAATTTCCTCGAAGACGGCTACGCGCGACTGGACGCCGCTTTGGAGGGGGATCACCGGGCTCCGGTACCGCCTCGTCCCCCGTTGCCTTTCCCGTTGCAAGTGCAGGGCCGACGCCGTCGGGGACCGAGCGGGGCCGCGTCTGCCCGTACGGGTCGCGTAACCCAATCTATTTTGAGCGTACCCTTAACTGGGCGTCGGCGCAAGGGAGGAGTAACCGATGGGAACGAACGGGTGTGCGGTCGGGGGGACGGTCGAGGGCGCGACGGGGGCGCGGTGAACGGTCGGTATCCCGACGGGCCGGTCGAGATTCTGCTCGTCGAGGACGATCAGGACGACGTCCGCCTCACCCGGGAGGCGTTCGAGGCGGCGGACGTCGACGTCGACGTCGACGTCGCCACCGACGGCGAGGGGGCGCTGTCGTACCTCTCCCGGCGTGCCGACGACGGCCCGCCGCGACTCCCGGACCTCGTGTTGCTCGGCCTGAACCTGCCGGGGGTAGACGGGCTGGCGGTGCTCGGTTCGATCAGGGACGATCCGACCCTCGCGCGCCTGCCGGTGATCGTCCTGACGCGTTCCACGGACGACGCGGACGTCGTCGAGAGCTACGAGCGCCACGTGAACGCCTACCTCACGAAGCCGTCGACCCCCGACGAGTTCGTCGCGCTGGCCGAGGCCGTCGCGGAGTTCTGGTTCGAGACGGCCCGTCTGCCGCCGCTGCCGTAGGCGGCGACCGAGACCACAAGAGGGTAATCGATCGACGCGAAACCCGAGGGCGATGCACCGGATCGCGCTCGGCAACACCGTCTTCGAAGGGAACAACGACGCGTACCTCTTCGTCGGCGAGTCGACCGTCCTGCTCGACACCGGCGTCGCCGTCGGGGAGGCCCGCGAGGACCTCGCGGCCGGCCTCGCCGACCGCGGCGTCACGTTCGCGGACGTGGACGCGGTGGTCCTCACCCACTACCACGCCGACCACTCGGGGCTCGCGGGCGAGATTCAGGCCGAAAGCGGCGCGCCCGTCTACGCCCACGCGGCCGACGCGCCGCTGATCGCCGGCGACGCGGACGCGTGGGCGGACCTCGAAGCGACCCAGCGGCGCCTGTTCGAGGAGTGGGGAATGCCCGAAGACGCCCGCGAGGAACTGCTCACCTTCTTCGAGGCCGGCGAGGGAATCTACGGCGACCCCGTCGACGTCACGCCCGTCGCGGACGGCGAGACGCTCTCGTTTGGCGACCTCGAACTGGAGGTGCTCCACGCCCCCGGTCACACCGCGGGGCTCTGCTGTTTCGTCCCGACCGACGGAAACGAGGTCTTCACCGGCGACGCCCTCCTGCCGAAGTACACGCCGAACGTCGGCGGCGCGGACGTCAGGGTCGACCGGCCGCTCGAACGCTACGTCCGGACGCTGGAGACGCTCGCCGACCGCGGGTTCGACCGCGCGTGGCCGGGCCACCGCGATCCGATCGACGACCCGTCGGCCCGCGCCCGGGAGATCGTCGCCCACCACGAGGAGCGCGCCTACCGCGTCCTCTCGGCGCTCGCGGAGGGCGGCCCGGCCGACGCGTGGACCGTCAGCGCGCGGCTGTTCGGCGACCTCGAGAACATCCACATCCTCCACGGCCCGGGCGAGGCACACGCCCACCTCGAACACCTCGTCCGGACCGGCGACGTCGAACGCGACGGTGACGGGTACCGGATCGCGGACGGGATCGCGGAGCGACTCGCGGTGCTCGACGGGGAGCGCTGGCCGCTGTAAGGGGTCCCGCCGGGAGAGAGCCCCGGCTACGGGGTCGGCGTCGATAAAAGGGTGTTCCGGTGGCGTTCCTTACAGGTCGCGGGGCTGGACCGTCTTCCGGTCGTTGGCCTCCGCGCGTCGGGCGGCGTCGTCGAGCAGCTCGGAGACTTCCTCGTCGAGTGCGTCGTAGAAGTCCGAGGCGACGTTCTTCTCATCGAGCGCTTCCTTCACGGCGGCTTTGACGATAAGGTCTGCCATACGGTGTATCCGTTTCCCCTTACCCCTTATAATAATTGTGGTTGTGTTCTCCCAAAACGGGCTGTCGGCGGCCGACACGGGAGTTTCGACACGGCCACCCACCGGAAAGTATATGACTGATGAGTTACCGACGGGTATCGCTGGTCCCGTTCAGCGGGCGAGATGCGCTCGCG
This sequence comes from Salinilacihabitans rarus, assembly GCF_024296665.1. Taxonomy (NCBI): domain Archaea; kingdom Methanobacteriati; phylum Methanobacteriota; class Halobacteria; order Halobacteriales; family Natrialbaceae; genus Salinilacihabitans; species Salinilacihabitans rarus. The sequence goes on from NZ_CP100762.1 coordinate 2,439,371, forward strand.
CGCGGTCGTACGACGGATGCGCTCTCGCGCGCGCGCCCTCGGCCGCGGTCGCGCGCCGACGGATTCGAGTAGTCGGCCCCCCGACTGGAGGTATGCGCGAACTCCTCGAGGCCGTCGCCGCGGGCGAACTCTCCCCCGCCCGGGCGGAGGCCGAACTCAGGGGCTACGTAACCGACGAGGCGGGCCGGTTCGACGCGGCGCGGACGGCCAGACGGGGGATTCCGGAGGCGATATTCGCGCCCGGGAAGACCCCCGAGCAGGTCGCACGCCTCGCGCTCGCGGCCGTCGAGACGACCGACCGGGCGCTGGTCACCCGCGTCACCGACGCGCAGGCCGGGGCCGTCGAGGCCGCCGTCTCCGACGAGTTTCCCGACGCCTCGTTCGACCGCCGGGGGGTGACCCTGCTGGCGGCGGCCCCGGGGTACGAACCGCCGGACCTCGACGCCACGGTGGGCATCGTCACCGCGGGGACCGTCGACGGGCCGGTGGCCGAGGAGGCGCAGGTCGTCTGCGAGGACGCCGGCGCCGCCGTCGACCGAATCGACGACGTCGGCGTCGCCGCGCTCGACCGCCTCCTCGATCAGGTCGACCGCCTCCGCGAGGCGGACGTGCTGATCGTCGCCGCCGGCCGGGAGGGGGCGTTGCCGACGGTCGTGGCGGGACTGGTCGACACGCCGGTCGTCGGCCTGCCGGTTTCGAGCGGCTACGGTCACGGCGGCGACGGCGAGGCGGCCCTGCTGGGGATGCTCCAGTCCTGTACCGTCCTCTCGGTCGTCAACGTCGACGCGGGGTTCGTCGCCGGCGCGCAGGCGGCGCTGATCGCCCGTGCGGTCGACGGCGCCGGGGAGTGAAGGGTGACACGTGGTGACGTGACAGTTACCAGATTACGGAATATCGTTGTGGGATCGCAAAATCCTAACAGCGTTTGGGAAAGCGTATTTACCTGCTGCCCGGGTAGCTTCGCGTGCCGGTTCCCGCCGGCGTGACCATGCCCGAGTGTGACCACTGCGGCGCGCACGTCTCGGAGCGATTCGCACGCGTCTTCGCCGACGAGTACGGCGAGATTCACGCGTGTATTAGCTGTTCGGCGAACGCCGGAATCGCCGAAGTCGCGAGGGAGCGCGCCCGGAGCACCTGACCCCTCTCCAGCCCACCGAACCGTACGACGACCACCCGCCCCCGCGTACGTGACACTTTTCGTAGCGGCCGCCGAACGACGGCCGATGACCGACCACGTCGTCTACGTGCTCGAGTGCGCCGACGGCACCCTCTACACCGGCTACACCACCGACCTCGAGCGCCGTGTCGCCGAACACGAGGCCGGCGACGGCGCGAAGTACACCCGCGGGCGCGCCCCCGTCGAGGTCGTCCACAGCGAGCGCTACGCCTCGAAGTCGGCGGCGCTGTCGCGCGAACACGAGATCAAGTCGCTCTCGCGCGCGGAGAAGGAGACGCTGGTCGGCCTCGACTAGTCGTCGACCGCGGCCGTCCGCGGCGTGGTCACGTCGGGGTCGATGGAGGCGTACTCGACGAGCATCCGACCGAGTTTCCCGACGCGCTCTTCGAGGTCCGGGTCGACGAACGCGCGGCCGTCGACCGCGTCGGGGTCGGCCTCGAACCGCTCGGAGGCGTTTCGGATGCCGACCTGGTGGGGCAGCACCCAGCCGTGGACGCCGCGGACCGTGATCCGGAGGTGGTCGAGCGTGCTTCCGTAAGAGCCCCCGCCGGCGGTCGCGAGCAGGCCGACGGTGGTGTCCTCGTACTCGTCGAACCCGCAGTAGTCGTGGAAGTTCTTCAGCGCGCCCGAGTAGGAGCCGTGATAGACCGGCGAGCCGAGGGCGACGGCGTCGGCCTCGCGGACGGTCCGCGTCAGCTCCGCGGCGTCGCCCCGCTCGCCGACGTCGGGGTCGTAGACGGGGAGGTCGTACTCGCGGAGGTCGAGCAGCCGGGTCTCGGCGCCGGCGTCCTCGGCGGCGTCGAGGACGTATCGCAACGCGGTCCGGGTGTAACTTCCGTCGCGAAGACTGCCGGAGACGGCGACGACGGAGGGCGTCGGGTCCATACGCCGGCTAACGGATCGATCCTGAAAACCGCGTCGCTCCCTCGGCCCCGCCCCCGTCGCCTTTTTCGACCCGCGCGACGACATGCGCGTATGGAGACGATCAGCTTCGGCACCGACGGCTGGCGGGCGACCCTCGAGGAGTTCACCGCGCCGCGGGTCCGCGCGGTCGGGCAGGCGGTCGCCTCGTACCTCCGCGACGAGGGCCTCGACGCGCCCGTCGCGGTCGGCTACGACGCCCGCGGGAGTTCCCGCGGCTTCGCCGAGGAGTTGGCCCGCGTCCTCTGTGCGAACGGCTTCGACGTCCTGCTGCCCGAGCGCGACCGGCCGACGCCGCTGTTCGCGTTCGGCATCGTCGACCGCGACCTCGCCGGCGCGCTGGTCGTGACGGCCTCGCACAACCCGCCGGAGTACAACGGCGTGAAGTTCGTTCCCGCCGACGGCGCGCCGGCGCTCCCCGAGGTGATGGACGCCATCGACGACCGCCTCGCCGAACCGGACCCGCTGCCCGAGTCCGAGCACGGCCGCGTCCGCGAGGTGGACTTCGTGGACCCGCACGCCGAGAGCTGTCTCGAACTCGTGGCGTCGGTCGCCGGCGAGGCCGACCTCGACGGCCTCACGGTAGCCTACGACGCCATGCACGGCAGCGGCCGGGACACCACCGACGCGTTGCTCTCTCGTGCCGGCGCCTCGGTCGAGCGTCTGCGCTGCGAGCGCGACCCCGAGTTCGGCGGCGCCTCGCCCGAACCCGCCCCGGAGAACCTCGCCGACCTCGTCGAGACCGTCCGATCGGGCGAGGCCGACCTCGGAATCGCCAACGACGGCGACGCCGACCGGCTGGCGGTCGTCACCCCCGAGCGGGGTTACCTCGACGAGAACCTCTTTTTCGCCGCGCTGTACGACTTCCTCCTCGAAGCCGACTCGGGGCCGGCGGTCCGCACCGTCTCGACGACGTACCTGATCGACCGCGTCGCCGAGGCCCACGGCGAGTCGGTCCACGAGGTCCCCGTCGGCTTCAAGTGGGTCGCCGAGGCGATGGCCGACAGCGACGCCCTCGTCGGCGGCGAGGAGTCAGGCGGCTTCACGATCCGGGGTCACGTCCGGGAGAAAGACGGCGTGTTGATGGCGCTCGTGGCCGCGGCCATGCACGCCGCGGAACCGATCGACGAGCGCGTCGACCGCCTGCTCGACGAGCACGGGACCGTCGTCCAGAACAAGATCAGCGTCGCCTGTCCGGACCACGAGAAGGCGCGCGTCCTCGGGGACCTCGAAGCGGAGATTCCCGACGCCGTCGCCGGGACGCCCGTCGCCGACGTCAACACCGCCGACGGTTTCAAACTCCGCCTCGAAGACGGCTCGTGGCTGCTCGTCCGCCCCAGCGGCACCGAACCCGTCCTCCGGGTGTACGCCGAGGCCGAGAGCGACGACCGGGTCGCGGAGTTGCTGGAGGCCGGCGAGGGACTCGTCGAACCGCTGGTCTGAGTCCGTCCTCCGCCCGGTCCTACCGCGGTCCCGTCTCGCCCTCCCGAGAACCGATCCACGACCCGAGGGTCAGCCCGTAGATCGCGTGGCCGACGTGGAACACCGTCGTCTCACCGGCGTCGAGGTCCTCATCGAGCAGGCCGTCGAGAACGACGCGCTTCCCGACGACCGACAGCGCGAGTCCGTAGCAGAGTCCGAGCAGCGTCGCTCGCGTCTCGGGTGCCGTCGACCTCGACGGGGGCAGGCGTTCGTGTGCGAGGGCGAACGCCGCGCCGGCGCTCGCCCCGTACAGCAGGTGGAGGTGTAGCGCAAGCAGCGAGTACTCCTCCGGCCCCTGCCCCTCCCGGCCGGCGTACTTCGCCCAGAGCGGGGCCGCCGGCGGGAGCGCCCGCGTGAGGGGGAGCCGGTAGAGGGTCATCGCCACCGTAGCGATCACGCCACCGACGACGCCCCACACGAGCGTCTCCACGAGCCGGGAGTCGTCGCCGAGGTCGGCGGACGCCTCGCGAACGTCGCGTCGGAAGGAACGGTCGAGCGCCATCGGTACTCGTTCGTCCGTCGCGGGGAAAGGCCTACCACTTGCGAGGGGGCCCGTTGCGGGTTGCCATCTCCGGGCCGGCGTTTACCGGTCCGCGCCCCGTCGAGGGGGACATGAGCCAGCGCGAGCACGACGAGGCGGCGTACATGGAGTTGCCGCCGGACGCGTGGCACCAGACCGAGGAGGGCAACTACTACGTCGACTGCCCGGAGTGTGGGTCGGCGGCGACGCTGACGAACGTCGTCACGCACGGCCGCTGTAACGGCTACCTCGACCAGCGCGAGGACGAGACCGAACTCGACGAGGAGGCGATGGACTGCACCGCGAAGCTCTGGTTCGAACTCGGCTACGTCTCCGACCCCGACGGGACGACGACCGACGGGGCCGTCGGCGAGTCGGCGGGCGAGGACGAGGCCGCGGCGCGAGCGGAGGGCGACCGCGAGGACGACACCGTCGGCCGGGACCGGCCGCCGGGGACCGACGGCACGGTCGAGGACGCGGGACCGGAGGCGGGGACCGGCACGCGGGACGAGGACGAGAACGTCGCCGGCCCCGCCTCGGAGGAGGCCGAGGATTCGAGCGCCGGCCACTGACCCGTCTTCACTGCCCGCGCGCGAGGCGCGCCCCGATCCGTTCGGGCAGGCCCGCCTCGGCGACCGCCTCCTGGACGCGGTCGACGTCGTAGGCGACGCGGTGGGTCTCGACCGCCATCGTCTCCAGGTCGACGACCGCGTAGGCCGCCCGCGGGTCGCCGTCGCGGGGCTGGCCGACGCTCCCCGGGTTGACGACGATCCCTTCGGCGTACTTCTCGGCGTGCTGGACGTGGGTGTGGCCGAGCACGAGCACCTCCTCGCCGTCGAGTAGCCGCGGCGAGAACTCCTCGGGGTAGGTGTACCGGTCGGGGTCAGCCGGGTGGCCGTGGACCAGTTTGACCCGGTCGTCGAACTCCCGGCGCTCGGTCGGCAGCGATTCGAGCCACTCCCGCTGGTCCTCGTGTAACTCCTGACGGGCGTGTTCGACGCCGGCGCGGGCCATGCTGTTGAACCCGAACGCGGTTCCCTCGACGACGGCCGCGTCGTGGTTGCCGAGCACCGTCGGCACGTCGCGCTCGCGGAGTTCGTCGACGCACTCGGCCGGCCACGGGTTGTAGCCGACGACGTCGCCCGCGCAGGCCAGCGCGTCGACCGCGGGCATGTCCGCGAGGACCGCTTCGAGCGCCGGCAGGTTACCGTGGAGGTCGGAGACGAGTCCGACTTTCATGGTCGTCGGGTACGCCCGCTATCGGTTTGTAGTTTCGCCGCCGCGGTCGGTCGATCACTCACCGTTCTCGACCGCCGTCTCGAACCCGTCGTCGGTCCGGGCGACCCCCGCCGCGCAGACGGCGTGCTCGAACTCGAGGTCGTAGGCCTCCCGCGCGGCGGCCGCGGCGTCGTCGGCCTCGAACGGGAACGCCTCGGGCGCGTCCCGCTCGTAGGTCGCGACCAGCGTCGGTTCCTCGACGGTCTCGACCAGCAGGGCGTCCCGGCGGACGGTGCCGATCAGTGCCGCGCCGTCGTCGTCGATCGTCGCGGCGATGCGGGGCGTGTCGTAGTCGTCTTTCTCGTAGTCGAGCGCGAGCAAACTCGTCGCGAGGGCGTCGCGGGCGGGGTAGCCCAGTTCGAGTTTCTCCGCGATCGGGTCGACGTGCGAGCCGTTGCCGACGGCGACCGCCTCGCCCGCCGGCGTCTCGACGACGCGCAGGCAGTTGTACGAGACGTAGGGGTTGTCCGTCTCCGGGGCGTCCGCGGTCGGCCCGACGGTGAGGGCGTCCTCGCGCTCTGCGATCTTTCGATTCGGGAACGACCGCGAGGAGACGCGGTAGGCGCCGACCCCGGGTCCGACGACGACGAAGCGTCCGACGTACATACTCGGTGGTGGGCGGGAGAGGGGAAAAGGGGTGGCGGTTCGCGGCCGCCGAACCCCGAGTTTATCTACCAGAACGCGGCGAAACGGGGCGTGACGACGGAAGCGGAGTGCCTCGAAGCGTTGTGCGAGGCCGCGACCCGATTCGGCGAGTCGCCGACGAAAGCACAGTACGAGGCGCTGGGGCTGACGCCCGCGTCGGCGACGATCGTCCGGACGGTCGGCGGGTGGAACGAGGCGAAAAGACGGGCGGGTCTCGAGACGTACCCGTCTACGGGCCCTCGCGTCCGGCCGAAACCGCCCGACGTCGACCTTCCGGACGGTCTCGTCTGGGAGGAGCTATCGGCCGATCAGCGGTGGTACTACCGGAACGTCGAGTGGAACACGGAACGGTCGCTTCGCCGCCGTTCCCGCCTTCGTTCGTGGCTCACCGACCGAAAACGCGAACGTGGTTGTGCCCGGTGTGGGCTCGAGACGCCGGCGTGTCCGGATTTCCACCACGTCGACCGAACCGCCAAGGAGATGGCGGTCGGTCGAATGATCACGTACGGGTACGGGAAAGACGCGCTCCGAGAGGAACTCGCGAACTGTGAGGTCCTGTGTGCGAACTGCCACCGGAAGCTACACTATACGCCACCGGAACGGAGCCAGCGACGGTGGGTTCACGAGCAAAAACGGGCTACCGGGTGCCGCCGCTGTTCGGAGACGGACCCCGCGTGTCTGGACTTTCACCACGTGAGCGGAACGAAGGAGGCAACCGTCGCGGAACTGATCTCGGACGGCCGACCCAGAGAGCGGATTCGCGCCGAAATGGACCGCTGTCGTGTTCTCTGTGCAAACTGTCACCGAACCGAACACGCCCGGGACCGACGGAATCAGTAGCGGCCGGTGCCGGCCGATACGCACGAGCGTCTCGCGTTCACCGCCGCCCGTGTCCGAATCGAAAGGGATAAACGACCCCCCACCATACGTTGCACCGCGCGTAGTCCATTGGGGTAGTGGCCAATCCTGTCAGCTTCTGGGGCTGACGACCCTGGTTCGAATCCAGGATGGACTACTTCTCCGCCGCTTCGTTTCGACTCGAAGATATCCCCAGCGACGCCCGTCGATCTCCAGTCGAAACGAAGGGGTCGCCGAGCGCCATCGTCGACGCCGCTAGCTCCCTTTCGGCCGCCCCACGGGCGGCTACGGGCCAACTCCGCTCCGACGGGACGGGAGGTGGGGTCGATTCGCGCTCCGCTCGCTCTCCCTGCCGTCGGTCACGGGCCGTGGCGCGTCGTCGATTCCGGCTACTCCTTGGCCCGGACCCGTTCGAGCAGGCAGTCGACGCCGCAGTAGTAGTGTCGAATCTCCCGCGTGGAGCCTTTGAACTCCATCGGTTTGACGACCTCGATCCGCGAGTCGGTCCCTTCGTCGATCGGTTCCATGCAGACGGTACACTGTGGCACGTCCCTCACCCGTTGTCGCCCGGTTTCGGTTCGCCCTCGGCGGGCGGTCGGTCCCCCCTTCTCCGCCGTGGTACGTGTTGACGTCACGCACTTCTGACTTATCGGTGTATCGGCCGAACTCACTCCCCGCCGGTCCCGTACGCGCCCGCCCGCTCCAGTTCGCCCCGCCGACGGAGTACGGGCGGCGTCCGGCAGATGCCCGGTGCGCCGGTCACCTGCGGGACCGTGCAGTTGTTACAGCTCTCGCAGAGGACCCGGACGTCGGACTCGCGGCCTCCCTCGTCCGCCGCTCTCTCGCCGTCGAGCAGGCGCGCGCCCAGTCGCGGTTCGGCGTAGAACGGTCGGGCCATCCCGACCGCGTCGCAGGCGGGCGGTTCGTTCGACCCGCCTCCGAGCAGCCGATCCATCCGGCCGCGCTCGCGGATCCCGCCTTCGGCGAGCACCGGAATCGCGACCGCCTCGCGCACGCGCCGACAGAACCCCTCGTTCCACGCCGGTTCGAAGTCGTACCACAGCGACTCGGCCCGGTTCGCGGCCGCGACCAGCCGCCGGCGCCGGGGGCCGCCGAAGGCCGCGTCGTAGCCCTCGCGGAGCGACTCGTTCTCCCACGCCCTGTCGGGATAGGCGCCGCGGACGACGCTCATGTCCCAGAAGACGGAGGTTTCCACCGGCACGACGGCGTCGTAGCCGAGCCGTTCGAGCCGGCGTGCGATCTCGACGCCGTCGTCGAGCGAGAGCCGCGGCCCGATCCCGGGCGGGCTGGGCGTCTCGGCTGGCACCTTCGTCATCAGGGGGACGTCGCCGGCCCGGTCGCGGACCTCGTCGCGGACGAGCGCGAGGAACGCGAGACGGGCCTCCGGCGAGCCGCCGAACTCGTCCTCCCGGCGGTTGTAGAACGGCGAGAGGAACTGCTGGACGATCCCCATGTTCGCCCCCGAGACGTGGATGCCGTCGTAGCCCGCGTCGACGGCGTACGCCGCCGACCGGCCGAAGTCGGCCGCCAGTTCGTACACCTCGTCGGTCGAGAGGACGTGCGGGTCGTAGTCGAGAACCCCCAGCCGGTCTAGCAGCCGCAGGGGCCACGGCGGTCGGGAGACCGCGAGCTGTTCGAGGCCGGGGTTCGCCGCGCGGTAGGCGGCGTGCCACGTCTCCATGCTCCGGAGGCCGCCGTGTTCCAGCTGGAGGAAGATCCGGCCCCCGTGGTCGTGGATCCGGTCGGTGAGCCGCGAGAGCCGCGAGACGAACGCCGGGTCGTGGACGCGGGTCATCCCCGGCGCCGCGCAGCCGCCCTCGCCGCGGACGATCGTCGCCCCCTGACAGACGAGGCCGACGCCGGACTCGGCCGCGGGTTCGAGGTCGTCGATCAGCGTCTCGACGGCGTCGGGGCCGTTGCCCGCGCATTCGAGCAGCGGCGCCCGGTAGAGCCGGTTCGGTACCTCGACGCCGCCGATATCGAGCGGGTCCTCGAGGGTCGCCATACGCCGGGTATCACGGGGGCACACAAGAGGGTAGTGCCGGTGGGAACGGCTGTCACACCGCGGCGAGCTTGAAGTGCGGGCGCGCCGAGTTCCGGGTATGCCCGGTGCCGTCTTTCTCGACGGGGACACCGTCGAACTGCGAACGATCGAGCGCGAGGACGCCGCGTTCCTGACGGGACTCCTCGACGACCCGCGGGTCCGCCGCGACATCGGCTCCTACGCGCCGCTGAACGAGGTCCAGGAACGCGAGTGGATCGACTCCCTCGGCGAGTCGGAGGGCGTCCGGCTTCTGGTCGCCGTCGACGGGGACCCGGTCGGGACCGTCGGCCTCGACGACCCGAACGACGTCTGGGGGACGACCGAACTCGGCTACATGATCGATCCCGACCACTGGGGGAACGGCTACGCGACGGACGCGGTCTCGCTCGCCTGTCGGTACGCGTTCGCCGAGCGGCGACTCGACAAGGTGTACGCCTGCGTCTACGAGACGAACCCCGCGTCACAGCGCGTCCTCGAGAAGGTCGGCTTCGTCGAGGAGGGGCGGCTCCGCGAGGAGGCGTTCGTCGAGGGCGAGCGCGTCGACCTCCACCGGTACGGGCTGCTCGCCGACGAGTGGTTCGACGACTGAATCGCCGTCACTTCTCGACGTCGAGCAGCGCCACCCGCTCGCGGACCAGGTCCCCGAGGGTCGCGTCGGTCGCCGCCAGTTCGGCGTCGGTGACGCCGAAGAACGACTGCAGGGTCGTCTCGTCGTGCTGGTCGAGCGCCGGCCCGGGGTCGACGAGCGCTTCGAGGTCGGCGATGGCCCCCTCCTCGCCGTCGTCGTCGTCGCCGTCGACCAGCACGACGACCCGGTTCTCGCCCTCGTCGACGCCCATCTCGAGTGCCCGGTCGATCTGCCGGCGGCCGGCGGCGTACAGCAGGATCTCGACGGCCCGGTCGCGGGCGACGTTCTCGCCGCGTTCGATCGCGCGGTCGGCCAGTTCGACGGCCCGTTCGAGGTGCGCGTGGTCGACGACGTAGCGGGCGTCGAACGCCTGCACCGTCGTCCCGTGGCGGTCGCCGATCTCGCCCAGCCGCGCGACGAACTCGTCGAGGTCGTCGATCTCGACGGTGCCTTCGAGTAGCTTCATCAGAAATCACTCAGGCTGGACTGGCTCTCGGCGTCGTCGGTCTCGGCCGCCGGTTCCTCGGCGGCCGTCGTGTGCCCGCTCGACGCGCTCTCGAACGCCGCGTCCTCGCGCTCGCGCTCCTCGACGCCGTCCATCGAGGGGTCCTCGCGGCCGGCGTTCTCGAGGATCGTCTCGGCGGTCTTCGTCCCGCGCAGCGCCGCGAGGACGACGCCCTTGTCGGCCTCCCGGAGGTCGGCCGGCGTCTCGATGCCCGCCGCGTACAGCCGGCGGGCGCGCTTGCGGCCCACGCCGCGGATCGAGACGAGTTCGAGCAACTCCTCGCGCACGCCGTGTTCGACCCGCGCGCGGGCCTCGCGGACGGCGACGGTCCACTCGCTGTCGATCTCTGCCGCGAGCGACTCCGCCGCGCCGAGCAGCCACTCGGCGGTGTCGACCTTCCCGCGGAGGTCGCCCGGCCCGATCTTGTAGCGGTCGGTGAGCCGATCCTCGTCGGTCTCGTCGGCCCAGTCTTCGAGCAGTTTGCCGGTCTTCAGCGCCGCGAGCCAGTCCTCGAAGCGGTCGTCCTCGTACTCGCTCGGCAGGTCGCCCAGCAGTTCGTCCTCGCGCTCGTAGAACAGCTCCGCGAAGCGCTCGTCCTCGCCCGAACGCAGGTAGAGCTCGTACATGTCCGGCGTCCGGGAGAGAAGCTGGTAGAGCCCGAGCGCCGTGGGCCGCTCGTCGGCCGATTCGAGGCCGTGGACGATCGTCGCGGCGCTCATCGGGTCGAGGTAGAGCCGCGAGACGGTGTGGCCGAGCCCCGTCGCACGCAGTTCGACCTCGTCGGGGTCGGCCAGTTCGGCGGCGGAGGTGAACCCGTCCGGCTCCTCGCGACCCCCGTCGCGCTCGACGAAGTCGTTCGTTTCGAGGTACGCGAGCACGGAGTCGGTGACCGTCTCCAGCCGGCCCGCCTCGGTCGACTGGCTGGCGTACAGCGTCTCCTCCATGAACTCGAGCAGCCCCTCGCGCGTGCGGGCGAAGCCGGAGGCGATCGTCGCCAGCACGTGGGTCCGGAGCGCGGGCTCGGCGGCGAGTTTCGACCGGACGGGCTCGGGGTCGGCCCAGACGTAGCGCTCGAACAGGTCCTCGCGCTCGTCGTGGCTCTTCGCCAGCAGGACGGCCTCGCCGTAGGGGTCGAGCCCCGGCCGGCCCGCCCGGCCCATCATCTGGTGGACTTCGAGCACCGACAGCGGGGCCATCCCGCCCGCGCTCGGGTCGAAGCGGCGCCAGTCGCGGACGACGACGCGCCGGGCGGGGGTGTTCACGCCCGCCGCGAGGGTGGGCGTCGCCGAGATCACCTTCAGCAGGCGCTCGCGGAAGGCGTCCTCGACGAGGCTACGGTGTTCGTTCGCCAGCCCCGCGTGGTGGAAGGCGGCCCCGCGCTCGACGCAGTCGGCGAGGTCGTCGCTCGTCTCGCTGTCGCTCACGTCGCGGATCTCGGCCGCGAGGTCCCGCAGGTCGTTGCGCTCGCCCTCTTCGAGCACGCGCGAACTGACGCTCGCGAGCCGGCGGGCGGCCGCCTCGGCGTTCCGGCGGGAGTTGACGAAGACGAGCGAGGAGCCCCCCTCGTCGAGAATGTCGGCGACGATCGCGGTCTCCTGTTTCTCCGTCCCCTCGACCGGGACCTCGCGGGTCGTCCCGTCGTCGAAGTGGAGCGCGTTCCCGTAGTGGACGCCGGTCCGGAGGTCGATCGGCCGCCAGTCGGTGTCGACGAGGTCGGCGTCGAGCCACTCCGCTATCTCGCCCGCGTTGCCGACGGTCGCGGAGAGGGCGACGACCTGCAGCCGCGGGTTCAGCTTCCGGAGTTTGGCGAGGGTGACTTCGAGCGTCGGTCCCCGCGAGCGGTCGTCGATGAGGTGGACCTCGTCGCTGACGACGCAGGTGAGGTCGGAGAGCCAGTCGGCGCCGTTTCGCACGAGCGAGTCGACCTTCTCGCTCGTGGCGACGATCAGGTCCTTCGTCGCGAGCCACTCGCTGGTCGACTCGTAGTTGCCCGTCGCGACGCCGGTGGTCACGCCGAACGCCTCGTAGGCGTCGAACTCCGCTTTCTTCTCGCTGGCCAGCGCCCGCAGGGGGACGATGTACAGCGCCGTCCCGCCGCGTTCGATCGCCGACAGCATCGAGAGGGCGGCGATCATCGTCTTCCCGCTGGCGGTGGGGACGGCGGCGACGAGGTTCTCCCCGTCGAGGATGCCCGCCTCCACCGCCTCCGCCTGCGGCGGGTAGAGCTCCTCGATGCCCTCCTCGCGGAAGTGCGAGACGGCGCCGGGCGGGAGCCCCGACAGCTCCTCGATACTCATTACCCTCGATTGGGGCGTCCGGCGGTTTAAACTGTCGTCTCGGGGACCGCTCGCCGGCCCGGCGTCCGCGCGGCGACAGAGGGATGGGGACGGCGGTCGAAGCCCGTCCCATGGTCGATCCCGATCTCGTCCTCGTCCCGTCGCTTGGGCGTCCGGACGAGGACGAGGCGCTCGCGTACGCCCTCGACGCGTTCCCCGGGGCCGACGTGATCCTGCTCGCGGTCGTCACGCCGCTGGACGCGCCGCTGAGCGAGGGGGCGGTGCTCGAACGGGACGAGAAGCGGGTCGAACGGGCGCGCCGTCGCTCGGCGGCCCTCATCGAGTCGGTGGCCGACCCGGAGACGGCCGACCGGGTCCGGATCGAGGTCGCGGAGGGCCGGCCCGGAACCGTCGTCCCCCGGCACGCGGCCGACCGGGACGTCGACCACGTCGTCGTATACGGCCACGACGGCGGGTCTGCGGGCCTCGTGCGTCGCGTCCTCGGGCGCGACGTCGCCACCACGGTCGTCGAGCGGACCTCGCGGCCCGTGACGGTCCTCAAGTGACGTCGCTCACCCGCCGACGACCGCCGCCAGCAGGTGGTAGACGCCGTAACCGACGACGGTCGAACTCCCGAGTGTCAGCAGCCAGAACGTGACCGTGACCCCCACCTTGCGCCGCGAGATGCCGGCCGACCCCGCCGCCAGCCCGCCGCCGACGACCCCCGAGAGGATGATGTTGTTCAGCGAGATCGGAATGCCGAGCGCGATCGCCAGTTGTGCGATGACGAACCCCGGGACGAGCGCGGCGATCGAGCGCCGGACGCCGAGTTGCGCGTACTCCCGGGAGGTCGCCTGTAGCAGCCGCGGTGCGGCCATCCAGGCGCCGGCGAGGATGCCCGCGGCGCCGAGCGCGAGCAGGGCCGTCCCCGGCAGGCCGAGCTGGATCCGGAAGAGGTGTTCGAGCGGCCCGGTCGCGAGCCCGACCTGAGAGCCGCCGGAGGAGAAGGCGACGATGCCGCCGAGGATAAGCAGGAACGACCGGATCCCGCCCTCGACCGAGGCGAGGACGCGCCGTCGCACCAGGTAGAACGCGAGGACGCCGATCGCCGCCGTCACGAGGACGGTCCCGAGGTCGACGCCCGCGACGAGCGTCGGACCGCCGCCGAACTGCCGGGCGACGAACCCCGAGAGCGTCCCCTGCTCGCCCGCCGGGTCCGGGACGACCCCGAGGCGGACGTTCGCGAGGATCACGCCGACGAGCCCCGCGAGCAGCGGCACGCCGACCGCCTCGGGGACGTCGTCGCGCCGCAGCAGGGTCGCCGTCGCGTAGGCCAGTCCGCCGGACATGATCGGCACCAGCAGCCAGAAGGTGCCGAGCCGTCGGTACATCTCGAACGCCGGATCGCCGCCGAGGGCGAGGCCGGCGCCGATGATCGCGCCCGTGGTGGCAAACGCCGCCGGGATGGGATAGCGCGTGTAGATTCCGATCGCCATGAACGTCGCGGCGGTGAGCAGCCCCGCGGTGGCCGCCAGCGGGGTGATCGTCACGCCGTCTATCAGGTCGGTGCCGATGGTCTCGGAGATGCTCCCGCCCTGAACGAGCGCCCCCGCGGCCGCGAGCAGGCCGACGACGAACGCCGCGCGCATCGTCGAAATCGCGTTCGCGCCGATGGCCGGCGCGAACGGCGGCGAGTTGCTGTTGGCGCCGAGCACCCACGCCATGAACAGACACGTGACGACCGCGACGCCCACCAGCAGCGTAAACGAGGACGGTACCACCCGATACAGTACGTTCGACTCGGGCAAAACAGTTCCGTCGACTGTCTCATTCTCTCTCCAGTACGGCCGCGTACGTCCGGTCCCTGACGTCGACGTCGGCCACGGTCCACGGCGTGCCGATCGTCGCGTCGGCGAGGCGGTCGGGGCCGAAAAGCAGGAACTGCAGCGTCGGTCCGACCTCGCGGGCCGGGTCGCGGTCGTCGGCCGGTTCGTACTCGAAGTGGAAACACCGGCGGGCGATCCCCTCGCGGGGGTCCGGCCGGTACCCCAGCAACGCCTCGTCGACCGCCGCCGGGTCGTAGTTGTGGACGACGGCCCGCCCGTCCTCGTCGGTGAGCCGGGCGAACTCGGCGAGGAGGTCGCGCACGCCCGCGAGCGACCCGGCGAGGCCCACCTGCGTGCCGAACGCGAACGCGGTTCGGAACCGGTCCCGTTCGAACGCCGGGTCGAACATGTCCATCACGCGCGCGTCGTCGACGCCGCGCTCGCGCGCCGCTTCGACGGCGGCCGGACTCGCGTCGATCCCGGTCACGTCGACGCCCCGGTCCTGTAACCACAGCGCGTGCTTTCCCGCGCCGCAACCGGCGTCGAGGACGGGCCCGCCCCACGAGGCGATCCGGTCGAGGAGCGCGACCGTGTCGTCGTCCCACTCCGCCGGCGGTGCGAAGTAGTACTCGCGGACGCGCCCGTCGGCTGTCCGCGCGCCGTCGCGGTAGCGGAGGTCACCGGGGTCGCCGCGCCCGTAGTCGCGCATCGCCCGTCCGAGCGGATCGGCCCGCCGGCGTGCGTCGGTCGCCATGGTGGGGCCGACGGCCGAGCCGATAATAAAACCACGACGAAATGTGGTCACGAGTAACACGTGACATGGTATCGATGCACGTGATTCCGGAACGGACCCCGATTCGCCCCTCCGTCAGGGCTTTACCCGCGACCTGCAAAGATCGAGGCATGAAAATCGAGTTCGACCGCGACACCTGCATCGGGATGTACCAGTGTGTCGCCGAGTGGAGCGAGTTCGAGAAGGACACGTCCGCGGGGAAGGCCGTCCTCAACGACAGCGAGGAGGTCGAGGCGGACGTTTTCGTCCGCGAGGTCCCCGAGGGCGCGGAACTGGATGCGAAGTTCGCCGCGCGCACCTGCCCCGTCGACGCGATCACGATCTACGACGACGACGGCGAGCAGTTGATCCCGTAGCCCGCTCGCACGAACGCGCCACGGGGTCCTCGACGCGTCGACGGCGACGAAAAACGCGGTGTAGGGGGACGACTCCGTCTACGCGATCTTCTCGTACTGTTCGGTGAGCTTCTCGGCGGCCTCGCCGAGCTGGTTGCGCTCGAACTCGGTGAGGTCCCACTCGACGATCTCCTCGACGCCGTCGGCCCCGAGCTTCGCGGGGACGCCGAAGGCGGTGTCCTCGTGGCCGTACTCGCCTTCGAGTTTGACGCTGGCGGGCAACACCTCGCCGGTGTCCCGGAGGACGGCCTCGACCATGTGGCCGACGCCGGTGGCGGGGCCCCACTCGGTCGCGCCTTTCTTCTCGATGACGTTCATCGCCGAGGTCTGGAGTTCGCCGAGGAGCTCCTCTTTCTCGTCGTCGTCGAACTCGAGGTCGCGGCCGTTGACCCGCACCTTCGAGAAGACCGGCACCTGCGCGTCGCCGTGCTCGCCGAGGATCGTCGCCTCGACGTTTTGCACCGGCGCGTCGTAGCGCTGGGAGATGACGTAGCGAAACCGGGCGGAGTCGAGCCGGCCGCCGAAGCCGATCACCTTCTCGCGGGCGCGCTCGCCCGTCTCGTAGAGGTGGCGGTTGAGCAGGTCGACGGGGTTCGAGGTGGTGATGGTGACGAAGTCGTCGTTGTACTCGGCGATCGAGGAGCCGATGTCCTCCATGATCGGCGCGTTGTCGCCCGCGAGGTCGATCCGCGTCTGGCCCGGCGAGCGCGGGATGCCCGCGGTGATCACGACGACGTCCGACCCCTCGGTGTCCTCGTAGCCGCCCTGACGGACCGTCGTGTTCGAGTCGTAGGCCGCGCCGTGGTTGACGTCCGCGGCCTGCCCGACCGTGTCGTCTTCCTTGTCCGGGATGTCCACGAAGACGAGTTCGTCCGCGATCCCGCGCAGTGCGATGTTGTACCCCGCTGCGGCGCCGACCGTCCCGGCCGCGCCGACCACGCTAACTTTCGACATACCACGTGAGGATCGGCCCGCCGGCGCGTTAAATCCGTCGAAACCTGCGTTCCCGCACGTTTTGACGACACTCGGGTCGACGATCGTCGAAACGCTCGAACGCGTTCGACCCGCCCGCGGGGCGACCGAACCCGTCATGGCGCTCGCGCACGCTCGATCGAGTATGCGCGTCAGCGTCATCGGCGGCGGATCGATCCCGGACGAGGCGGCGGAGCGAGCCGCGGCCGTCGGCCGCGAACTGGGCCGGCGCGGCCACGTCGTCGTCTGCGGCGGCCGCGGCGGGACGATGGAGGCGGTCTGTCGGGGCGCGACGGCGGAGGGCGGCGAGACGATCGGCATCCTCCCGACTGCTCGCCCGTCGGACGCAAACGAGTACGTCGACGTTCCGATCGCGACCGGCCTCGGCCACGCCCGGAACGCGCTCGTGCCGCTGAACGGCGACGCCGTGATCGCCCTCTCGGGCGGTCCCGGCACCCTCACCGAGATCGGGTTCGCGCTGATCTACGACCTGCCCGTCGTCGGCCTCGAAACCCACGAGATCGCGGGCGTCGAGGCCGTCGAGACCCCCGAAGCGGCCGTCGATGCGGTCGAGGCGGCCGTCGAACGGTAGACCCGCGTTCGATCGTCACCGCTTTCTCCGTGCCGTCCCCGTCGCCCCGCATGGGCGACGAACCGACCCCGTCCGACGCGTACGCGATCCGGGAGGAACTCCCCGACGCCGAGACGTTCGCCGCGTTGCGCGAGGCGGCCGGCATGACGCCTCGCTCCCCCGAGGGGATCGAACGCGGCCTCCCCAACTCGCTGTTCGGCGTCGTCGCGGTCCACGAACCGACCGACGAGGTGGTCGGGATGGGCCGGATCGTCGGCGACGGCGGCACCGTCTACCACGTCTGTGACATGGCCGTCCACCCGGACCACCAGGGCCGCGGCCTCGGGACGCGGATCATGATCGCCATCGACGACTACCTCGCGGCGACGGCCCCGGAAGGCGCCTACGTGAACCTCGTGGCCGACGTCGACGGCTTCTACGAGCGCTTCGGCTTCGAGGAGACCCGGCCGGCCTCGAAGGGGATGTACCGCCGGATCGAGTGAACCGCGTCGGGTCGCAGGTTTTTCGACGTCCGGGAACCTGTAAACGCATATGAGCGACTTCGACAAGGAAGCCGAGCGCGAGAAACTCCGGGAGAAGTACGAGCGCGACGAGGCCGACCGGGAGGCCACCCGGCGGATGAGCGACCTCCTGCTCAAGGGCGCGACGATGACCAACACCCACTGTGGCACCTGCGGCGACCCGCTCTTCCGACAGGACGGCGTCACCTTCTGTCCGACCTGTCACGGGGGCCCCGCGGGCGTCGAGGGTCCGGATCTCGAACGGGAACCCGAGGCGGCCGGCGCCGAAGCGGACCGACCCGACGCCGAAGGCGAGACCGAGGCCGCCGACGCGTCGACGAAGCCGGAACCGACCGACGCGACCGGTCCGGGCGGGGCCGACTCGCCCTCCGAAATCGAGGTCGCGACCGCCGCTTCCGACCCGGCAGACGCGTCCCCGGGCGCCGCCGACGCCGCCGAGTCCGGCGACCGCACCGCCCGCGCCAGCGAGTCG
Organism: Salinilacihabitans rarus; assembly: GCF_024296665.1. Lineage (NCBI taxonomy): Archaea > Methanobacteriati > Methanobacteriota > Halobacteria > Halobacteriales > Natrialbaceae > Salinilacihabitans > Salinilacihabitans rarus. The sequence continues at coordinate 2,457,297 of NZ_CP100762.1, forward strand.
AGCGCGGACCGTCGCGGGACGGACCGCCGCGGTCGCGACCGCCCCGCGGCGTCGAGTCCGGCGGTCTCCGGCGACCTCGAAGCCGGCCGCGACGCGCTCGTGGCCGCGCTCGAACGCTTCGCCCGCGAGGCGGCCGAGACCGACGACCCCCGGTACGCGCTGGAGTGTCTGGAGGCTGCCCGCGAGGCGAGCGAGGCGCTGGCGGCGCTGCGGGGCTGACGCGGGTCGATCCCGGATCGGGACGGTCAGGCTATCACGCCCACCGGGGAGACGACTCCCTCACGATCCGCTCCCACGGGAATCACGGACGAGACTCGAAGCGTTTCCGGGCCCGAGACACCGTGAACGGCCCCGCCGAGAAGGCGGGAGCCGTCGCGACACTCAGTCGAACGACGTGCGCACGAGGTTCAACTGCGGACTGAACATCGAGGCGCTATCGCTCAGCGTCTCCGAATCGCCGTCGTCGAGTTTGTTCTCGCGTGTGAAGAGGAACGCCGTCACCCCTTCCGCGTCGCCGCCGCCGTTGTCGTACCGGATGACGTGGCCGGCGTAATCGTCCGGGCTGTCGATCTCCGGAACCGTCTCCTCGTCGACCGTCTGCAGGACGCGCACGGTTATCGGTTTCGGCAGTTGCGCCATCACGTCGAGGCTCTCGCCGGGGTAAAAGTTAGGCGAGAACACCAACACTCGCTCCCCCTGTGCGGCCGCTGCCCCCGCCCCGGCGCCCGTGCCGAGTGCGAGCGCGCCCGACGCGAGCGCGCCCTTCTTCAGGACGGATCGGCGTGATTCGCCAAGCTGGTCGTATTTCATGCTTTCGTGCCCACCCCCTTGGGCACGAATTTGTTGCGTGCTAGCATACTTAACGACCGCAGATCGTTCCCGATTTGGTCGTCTATTGTCCGACCGGATGTCAGTAGTTACGTTCCGGCGGCACCGTCACGGTAAGTAGCCTGTTCAGTCGGCGGATAGTTACGTCACGTTGTTACAGCTGTCGAGTACGACTCCACGCCTGATACCACGCCGAAGCAGTCGTCGGCGCTGAAACGGACGACCGGCCCGCGTCGGCGTCGGCCCCGTCCGGTTCCGAGCGCGGTCACCGACGGACGCCGGTCGTCGATGGGGTAAACGGCTATTTCCGCGCTCCGATTCTCCGGACCGAGAACGTCTTCCGGGGCGACACGACCCGGTCCCTCCGAAGGCCCGAACGGGATGGGGACGTCCCGCCGGCCCGCGGCCCCGTCCCGGGGGGACCACCGTGAGGGGTTCGTCCGCGGGGTCTCACTTCGTCCCCGTGTATTCACTCCCGACGACCTCGCGGATCCGCTCGGCGGTCACCGTCCCGACGCCGTCGGCGTCCTGTAGTTCCCCCTCGCTCGCGGTCATCACCGCCTCGACGCTGCCGAACTCGTCGAGCAGCGAGCGGGCGGTGACGGGACCGATCTCGGCGATCGAGGAGACGACGTACTCCTGTTGTTCGCCCAGCGTCTTCGCGCCCTTCTCGCCGTGGACCGACACCTCGCGGTCGGCGGTCTCCTGCTCCCGGCGGGCGATCACCGCGAGCAGTTCCGTCGTGTCCTCCTCGCTTTCCGTTCTGAGCACGCTCGCGCCGAAGTCGACCGCGAGGCTCGACAGGGCGCCGCGGACGGCGTTCGGGTGGACGTCGCGTTGCTCGTACAGCCCTTCGCCTTCGACGATCACGACGGGCCGGGAGTAGCCCCGCGCCATCGCGCCCACCTGCTCGAACACCGACCGCTCGCCGCCGACGAGCGAGTCGACGAAGTCCGCGACGGACTTGCGCTCGACGACGACGCGGTCCGAGCAGACGTAGTCGCCCACGTCGAGCGTCTCGAGTCGGATCTCGATCCCGTCGCGCCGCGAGAGGTCGCGGGCGATGTTGGCGTCCATCTCCCGCTGGTCGGCGACGATTTCGACCGCGTCGCCCTCCGCGTGCGGGTCGTGGGTCTCGACGTCCTCGGCTTCCGCCCCGTCGGCGTCGCCCGCGAAGTCGTCGAGTCCGGGCCGGCTTCGAACCCCCCCGCTTCCACTGGACGTCCCGTTGCCTTCCTTCGATTCGCCGCCCCCGGCGTTCACTTTCGCTCCGCTCTCGAACGCGTCGAGCGACCGCTGGGCGTCGTCGAGTTCCTCCTCCAGGTCGTCGGCCATCCCCTTCAGGTCGCGCAGTTCCGACTCCATCTCCTTCTCGCGCCGGCGGGAGATCCAGAAGTAGGCCTCGTCGCGGGTGTCCTCGGCCATCAGGACGACGACCCGGCCCTCCGACTGCCGGCCCGTCCGGCCCTTGCGCTGGATCGACCGGATCGCCGTCGGCACGGGTTCGTAGAAGAGCACGAGGTCGACCTCCGGCACGTCCAGTCCCTCCTCGGCGACGGAGGTGGAGACGAGCACCTCGAACTCGCCGGCGCGGAACCGGTCGAGGACCGCCTGTTGCTGGGTCTGGGTCATTCCGTCCGACCCTTCGCGGTCGCCCTGCCCGACGAACCGCTCGGCGTCGAAGCTCTCGGAGAGGAAGTCCGTAAGCGCCTCCGCCGTGTCGCGGGACTCGGTGAAGACGATGACGCGCTCGCCGCCCTCCAGACCGAGGGTCTCGGCGAGTAGCATGCGGGTCTTGCGGTACTTCGGGTGGAGTTCGTCGAAGCTCTCCGCCTTGCGCATCGCCTCGCGGACCCGGGGATCGCTCACGAGCCGTTGGCTCGCCTTCGACGCCCCCGAGGTGCGCGCCTGGTTGCGCTGGCGCTCGAAGTACCGCCGGACGGCTTCGACGCTCTGGGTCTCGACGAGCGTGACCGCCTGCCGGAGCTTCATCACCTCCGCGTGGACGGACATCCCCTTGTACCCCTCCGACTGGTCGTTGTTGATGAGCGTCTGCAACTCCGCGCGCATCCGGTTGAGGTCCGTCTGTGACTGGTCGGGCTGGGTCGACTTCGCCACCCCCAGCTCCTTCAGCTTCTCCAGTCGGTCCCGGATCACCTCGTTTAGCGCGTCGCGGATCTCGAGGACCTCCTCGGGAAGTTCGATGCGCTCCCACTCGACGTCGGTGTCGTGGGTGAACTCCGCGACGTCGGCGTCCTCCTCGGTCATCACCTCCACCTCGCGGATGCCGAGGTTCTCGCAGACTTCGAGGATCGCCTCCTCGTCGCCGCCCGGCGAGGCCGACATGCCCGTCACGAGCGGGTCGCGGGCGTCCTCGTGGTAGCGCTCGGCGATGTAGTTGTACGCGTAGTCGCCGGTCGCGCGGTGGCACTCGTCGAAGGTGAGGTGGGTGACGTCCGAAAGCGAGATCCGACCCCCGACGAGGTCGTTCTCGATCACCTGCGGGGTCGCCATCACGATCCGGGCGTCCTCCCAGAGGGCGGCGCGGTCGTCGGGGCTGACGTCGCCCGTGAAGACGACGATCTCCTCGTCCGGAATCCGCAGCGCCTCCCGGTAGAAGTCGGCGTGTTGCGACACGAGGGGTTTCGTCGGCGCGAGCATCAGCGACTTGCCGCCGACCTCGTCGAGGCGGCGGGCCGTCACGAGCAGGCTCACCGTCGTCTTGCCGAGGCCGGTCGGCAGGCAGACGAGCGTGTGGTCGTTCGCCGCGGTACCGGCGAGTTTCAGCTGGTAGAGCCGCCGTTCGAGGAGGTCGGGTTCCAGCAGCGGGTGTTCGATCGTCGGCTGGCTCCCCTCGTCCGTCGCTGCCATTGGCGGTCGTTCACTCCCGTCGCGAATAAGGGTTCCCGTACCGCGGTGAAAGTGGTCCCGCGTCGGGCCCGTTCAGACCGGCGCGAACTCGACCGCGAGCCACGCCAGCGCGCTCGCGTAGATCGGGATCGTCAGGTTGTCGTCGACGACGAACCCCCGGATCGTGACTTTCACGCCGTCGGCGATCGTCGCGCCGAGGGCGGCCGCGAGGACGGCGAGCGGGGACTCGGAGAGAAACGGCGCCGCGAGGGCGGCGCTGACGACGAACATCGTGACGAGCACCGTCGGACCCTTGACGGTCTTGAGGCTGTCGTCCGATACCGCGCCGCTGATCGGGTCGCCGATCGCCAGCATCAGCATCGACGGGAGGGCGATCGACGCCGGGAACGCGAGGACGACGGCCGTCATGCTGACCATGTAGTAGCCGTAGCCGGCGAACTGATCTTGCTCGTACTCGCGGGTCAACTTCTCGTAGATCCACCAGTCGAGTCCGACGCGAAGCCGCAGGAACTCGAGGCCGATCGCCCCGAGCGCGAGCGCGAGCATCAGGACGCGAAACCGGGCCCAGGTGAGCGGCCACCCGAGGGCGTCGGCGAGCAGCCAGAGCGCGACCAGTCCGGAACCGCTCGCGTGGACCAGCCGTCGCTTCAGTTCGTCGGCCATCACCTCTCCCCTCGAAAGACGTGACCTTCAGTACGTCGATCGGGTCACGCCCCGTCGACGTCCTCGAAGGTCAGGTCGCCCGATCGAAGCGCCGCCAGCGTCTCCGGCAGGTCGTCGATCGGCAGGCGCTTCTGGACCGTCGAGTCGCGCTCGCGGACGGTGACGGCGCGGTCGTCGAGGCTCTCGTAGTCGACCGTGACGCAGAACGGGGTGCCGACCTCGTCCTGTCGGCGGTAGCGCCGGCCGATGTTGCCCGAGTCGTCGTAGGTGACCGACAGCCCGGCCGCGCGCAGGTCGGCGGCGATGGCGCGGGCCTCGGCTTCGAGGTCGTCGTCGCTTTGCAGCGGGAAGACACCGACGAAGGTGGGCGCGACCTCCGGTTCGAGCGCGAGGTGGGTCCGCTCCTCGCCGTCGACCTCGTCCTCGCGGTAGGCGTGGTGGAGGACCGTGTACAGCAGTCGGTCGACGCCGAAGGAGGGCTCGATCACGTGCGGGACGACGTGCTCGCCGGCGATCGTCTCCTCGTCGACCGAGAAGCCGACCTTCTCGGTCGGGACCTCGTGGGTCTCGCCGTCGAGGTCGACCGCGACCGTCTCGCCCTCGAAGGCGGTCCGGTCGCGCCCGGCCAGTTTCTCGAGTTCCTCGACGATCGCGCCCGCGTCGGCGCCGAACTCCGGCCCCAGATAGCTCATGTCGGGGTCGACGGTCGCGCGCTCGACGGTCTTGGGTTCGTCGTACTGTCTGAAGATCGTGAACCGCTCGTCGGAGTACTCGTCGTGTTTCGAGAGGTCGTAGTCGCCGCGGTGGGCGAAGCCGGCGATCTCGATCCAGTTGCCGTCGACCTCGCTCTCTGCGTCCCAGCAGTCGCTCGCGTAGTGGGAGCGCTCGCCGGCGAGGTGCTGGCGGAACCGGAACCGATCCATGTCGACGCCGACGGCCGCGTACCACTCGCGGGCGACGCCGAGGAAGTACGCGATCCACGGGTCGGCGATCACGCCGTCTGCGACGGCGTCGCCGATCGTCGTCTCGACCTCGCTCCCGTCGTCTGCGACCTGCTCGGTCGCCGGGTAGAGCGTCACCGGGACGTCCTCGACGGACGAGAGGTCGGGACCCTCGCCCTCGGGGTCGACGAACTGTTCGAGTTCGGCCTGCGTGAACTCCCGCGTGCGGACGATCGACCGCCGGGGGCTGATCTCGTTGCGGTAGGCCCGGCCGATCTGCGTGACGCCGAACGGCAACTGGTTGCGGGCGTACTCCTTCAGGCGGGGGAACTCGACGAAGATGCCCTGGGCCGTCTCGGGCCGGAGGTAGCCGGGGTCGGCGTCGCCGGGGCCGATGTTCGTCGCGAACATGAGGTTGAACGACTCGACGGCCTGCTCGGCGAGGCCGGCGCCGCAGGTCGGACAGCCGATCTCGTACTCGGCGATGACCTCCTCGACCTCCGGGATCGGGAGGCTCTCGGCGTCCTCGATGTCGGTCGCGTCCTCGACGACGTGGTCCGCGCGGTGGCTCTCGCCACACTCCGGACACTCGACGAGCATGTCGTCGAACGTCTCGAGGTGGCCCGACGCCTCGAAGACGGGTTCGGGCATGACCGTCGGCGCGTCGATCTCCATGTTGCCCTCCGCGACGGCGAAGCGCTCGCGCCAGGCGTCCTCGAGGTTGCCCTTCAGCGACGCCCCCTGCGGGCCGAACGTGTAGAAGCCGCCGACGCCGCCGTAGGCGTTCGACGCCGGGAAGAAGTAGCCCCGTCGCTTGGCGAGTTCGACCAGTTTCTCGCTCGTTCGCTCCTCACTCATAGAGCGCCTCCAGCAGGTCGACGTCGCAGACGATGCCCACCAGTCGCTCGCCGGTGACCATCGGGATCTGCTCGATGTCGTTGCTGATCATCTGCTGGGCGGCGTCCTGAATCGACTTCCGGGTCGAGACCGTCACCACGTCGTCGCTCATGAACTCCCGGACGGGTCCGGTGGGGATCTCGATGTCGCGGGTCGGCAGGTACCGGCTCCCGACGGCCTTGATGCCCTCCCAGGACCAGTCTGCGTCCTGATCGGGGAAGTTGTTCCCCGTCTCCTCCTCGCCCTCGACGATGCGCGCGACGTCGATGATGTCGACCTCGGTGAGGATGCCGCTCATCCGGCCGTCGTCGTCGAGGGCGATCGTGTAGGGGACGTTCGCGTAGTGGAGTTCGCGCTCGGCGACCGGCAGCGGCGCCCCCTCGTAGGTCGCGTTCACGTCGGTGCAGGCGTAGGTCTCGACGACGCCGTCGGTCTCCTGGTCGCCGGCGGCGATCGCGTGGATCACGTCGGTCACCGTGACGATCCCCTCGAACTCCCCGTCGACGACGGGGACCCGGCGGGCACCCTCCTCGACCATCACGCGGGCGACCTCTTCGAGGCTCGCCTCCGCCGTGGTCGTCGGGACGTCCTCGATCAGCATGACGAGCTGGTCCTCGTCGGGCTGTTCGATCAGCGACTCCCGGGAGACTAGCCCCCGGTACTCGGGGCCGTCGTCGGTCTCCGTGACGACCGGCACCGAGGAAAACGACCGCTCCTGGAGGTACTCGAGAACGTCGTTTCGCGTCCCCGGCAACTCAACGGTCACCACGTCCGCGCGAGACGTCATGGCGTCGGCTACGTTCATGTCACGTCGGTACGGCGAAAATGCGTATAAACCCAGTGTTTCGCGTGCAGGCGCCTTCGAGTCCGATTCGGACTGCTCGACGGAGCCACCGGACCGGCCCTCAATTCGACGGTTTTATACGTCGCCGGTTGTGAATCTCTATCATGGTGGTCGAACACAGTCAGCGCGCGCCGACCCGGAGCGAGACGGTCGTTTCGGCGATCGATTCCGACGGCACGACCGCCCAGTACGTCATCGCCGACATCTCCGCGGACGGCGCGTGGCTCTCGATGGCCGCCGAGGACGCGCCGACGCTCCCGGCCTGGCGTTGAGTCCGGTCGCTTCACCTGGAGAACTCCCCCGCGTCGGGGACGAACTTCGCGTACTTCTCGTGGCGGAACGAGCCCACCACCGTCCCGTCGAGCTTTCGGACGTGCGTGTACATCTCCTCCTCTCGCTGTGCGATCTTGGCCATGTCCTCCGCCCGTTCGAGGGAGTACGCGCCCGCGACGAGGACCGCAAGCTCCTCCTCGGGGTCGAGGTACTCGACGACGAGGAAGACGTGTCGATCTGCGGTGTTGCGGTAGACCTCGTACCGCGGGAAGGTCCCGCGCTCGAAGGCCTCGGCGAACGCCTCGGCGTCGCTGCCCGGGACGACGAACACGAGTCCGAAGCTGTCGTCCCGGCTGGTCGAGGGGGTCGTCGGGGCGGTGTCGCCCGCGACGAGCGAGACGACCTCCCACCCCTCCTCCTCGCGTTGCGCTTCGAGGGCACGCATGTCCTCGAGGGTCTGCTGCCACGCGGTCTTGATCGCGGGCGAGCCGAGTTCCCCCGGCCCGCGGGAGTCGGTGCGTTCGTCGGGTGCATCGTCGGGGCCGATGTCGGTCATACTCCCACCAAGCGGCCGGCGACTCATAACGCTTGTTCGTCCGGCTCGCGGCTCAGGCCCCGATGCCGAAGGCCGCCTCCATGACGAAGGAGACGGCCATGATCATCAGGCCGGCGACGAGGAGCTTCGACGCCGGCGAGACCGCCTCCCGCGGGGTGAGGTCGACCCACCGACGCGGCGGCACGCGCTCGACGAACCGCTGGAACCGGGTCCCGCCCCGTTTCGGGATCGCTGCCGACCCCGTCAACGAGCCGGTCTCCTCGGCGTCGTCCTGCCAGTAGGGCGCGGCCAGCCACAGGCGCGCGGTCCCGTACCCGAGGACGAGCGTCCCGACGACGAACAGCACCGCCTTGACGGTGACCCAGTCGCCGCCGGACGCGAAGCTGGCGAGCGTCGATCCGACGAACACGAGGGCGGTCACGACGGCGCCGTAGACGACCGCGTCGACCGCGACCGCGGCAGCCGTCCGCAGCCGACCCGTCGTCCGCATCCGTTCAGTCGCTCCGGGACAGTTCCCGTTCGGGCGACTCGTACTCGGGGAGGTGGCGGTGACAGAAACTGGTCCGCCCGGACTCGCTGACGTGGTGGTGGTCGGGCGTCTCGACGTCACAGACGCTGTCGAACTCGGCGTTGAGGTACTCCAGCGCCCGCTCGTCCTCGCCGACCTCCATCGCCTCGAACACCTCCTCGAGGTGGCGATCGATCTCCGACGGGACGTCGAGGTCGCCGAACAGCTCCCCGCGGACGGCCTCGACGTTCTCGAAGCGGGTGTCCTTCCCGCGCCACTCCTTGATCCGTTCGAGGACCGTCAACTCGGCGCGCTCGCGTTCTTCGAGGACGACCCGCAGGAGGATCAGCGCCTCCCAGAGTTCGTCGTCTATCCCCTCGTACCCTTCGGGTTTGATCTTGGCCGGACAGCGGGTGCTGAACGGACACCCGGAGGGCGGGTCGCGCGGGCTCGGCGGCGTCCCGTGGAGGATGATCCGGTCGTGATCGGCCGTGGGGTCCGGGTCGGGGATCGCCGACAGCAGCGCGTGGGTGTAGGGGTTGGCCGGGTTCTGGAAGAGCTCCTCGGTCGGTCCGATCTCGAGGACGTTCCCGAGGTACATCACGGCCACCCGGTCGCAGATGTGCCGGACGACGCTCAGGTCGTGGGCGATGAACAGGTACGTGAGGCCGAACTCGTCCTGGAGGTCCTCAAGCAGGTTGAGCACCTTCGCCTGGACGGAGACGTCGAGCGCGCTCGTCGGCTCGTCGAGGACGACGAAATCCGGTTCGAGCGCGAGCGCCCGCGCGATGCCGACGCGCTGGCGCTGGCCCCCGGAGAACTGGTGGGGGTAGCGGTAGTAGTGCTCGCGCTGGAGGCCGACCGTCTCGAGCAGTTCGCGCACGCGCTGGCGGCGCTCGCGCGGGGTCTTCCACTCGTGGACGTCGAGCGGCTCGCGGACGATCTCCCCGACGGTCATCCGGTCGTTGAGGCTGGACTGGGGGTCCTGGAAGACCATCTGGGAGTTTCGCCGCCACTTCTTCAGTTCGGCCCCGCTGAGGGTCGTCACGTCGGTGCCGTCGAACAGCACCTCGCCCTCGGTCGCCTGTTCGAGCTGGATGAGCGTCCGCCCGAGGGTCGTCTTCCCGCAGCCGGACTCGCCGACGAGCCCGAGGGTCTCACCGCGGCGGATGTCGAAGTTGACGCCGTCGACGGCTTTCACCGGCTTGCCGCCGAACAGCCCGTCGCCCTCGTAGTAGGTCTTGAGGTCGCGGACCTCGACCAGCGTCTCGCCCAGTTCCTCGTCGCGATCGGGGGCGACGGCCTCCGAGCCGGTTACCTCGCCGCTCATCGGCGCTCACCCCCGTCGCCGCCGATGCGGTCGTGGTGTTCGATCCGCTCGACTTTCCCTTCGTCCTCGGGGTAGAGGAGACACGCCGCCACGTGCTCGTCCTCGCCGGTTCGCACCGGGACCGGTTCGGGGTGGACGTGCAGACACTCCTCGAACTGTTCCGGACACCGCGGCGCGAACCGGCAGTGGGTCGCCGGCTCGTTCGGCGTCGGCACGTCGCCCTCGATCGTCGACAGCCGTTCGCGCCCGACCTGGTGGCCGGGGATCGATTCGAGCAGTCCCCGCGTGTAGGGGTGTGCCGGCTCGCCGAACAGCGTCTCGACGTCGGCGGTCTCGACCACTTCGCCGGCGTACATGACGTTGACGCGGTCGGACACCTCGGCGATGACGCCCATGTCGTGGGTGATGAACATGATCGAGAGATCCCGTTCCGCCTGCAGTTCCGCGAGCAACTCGAGGATCTGCGCCTGAATCGTCACGTCCAGCGCGGTCGTCGGCTCGTCGCAGATGAGCAACTCGGGGTCACAGGCGAGCGCCATCGCGATCACCGCGCGCTGGCGCATCCCGCCGGAGAACTGGTGGGGGTACTCCTTGAGGCGGCGCCGGGCGTCGGGGATGCCGACGGCTTCGAGCAACTCGACGGCCTCCTGGGTGGCGTCGCTGCCGGTGAGCCCCTGGTGGAGCTTCAGCGCCTCTTTGATCTGGTTCCCGACCGTGTAGACCGGGTTGAGGCTCGTCAGCGGGTCCTGGAACACCATCGCGATGTTCCCCCCGCGGAGGCGACGCAGCGGCTTCCCGCTGGTTCGGGTCACCTCGACGTAGCCGCTGACGGGGACGCGCTCGCCGCCGTCGCGGCCGTACTCCTCGACGAAGACGAAGTCGTCCTCGTCGACCAGTCCGAGGCGCTCGCCGTAGCCGGCGTCGATGACGTCCTTGACGGTGATCTCGTCGCGCGACGGCGGCGACTCGCCCGCCTCGGCGAACTCCTCGACCGACGCGTCGACCTCGGGGTCGTCGAACAGGTCCGAGGGGTCGTACGACTCCCGGAGGTCCGTCAGGTCGACGGTCCGGCCGGGGTAGTCGGCGGCGAACTGCCTGACCGTCTCGAGGTGGCGAAACCGGACGCTGCTGCCGTCGAGCACCCGGCCGGGGGACTCGACCAGCCCCATGATCGAGCGGGCGGTGACGCTCTTGCCCGACCCGCTCTCGCCGACGATGCCGACGGTCTCGCCGACGTCGATCTCGAAGTTGACGCCGTCGACGGCCCGGATCGTCTCCTTGTCCGTGAAGAACGCCGTCCGGAGGTTGCGAACCGACAACAGCGGCTCGTTCCGGCCGACGGCCTCCTCGCGGGCGGCTTCGGCGGCCATCAGCCACCACCCCCGGTGGCGGCGGCGCCACCAGCGGCCTCGCTACCGCCCTCGCTCTCGGGGTCGATCGCGTCGCGGATGCCGTCACCCAGCGCGTTGAACCCCGTCACGACCAGCACGACGAGGATCCCCGGCAGCGTGGAGATGTGCCAGGAGGCCGTCGAGACGTACGACCGCCCCTCGTAGACCGCGCGCCCCCACTCGGGGGTCGGCGCCTCGACGCCGAGGCCGAGGAACGAGAGGGCCGCGACGCCGATGATGACGCCGCCGAGCGACAGCGACGCGTAGACGAGCATGTAGCCGGCGATGTACGGCGACATGTGCTTTTGCATCGTCGCCACGGGGCTTTGACCGTAGCTCCGCGCGGCGTCGACCCACTCCTGTCCAGCGATCTGTAGCGCCGGGCCGCGGACCGCACGCCAGAGCAGCGGCCAGCCCGTCGCCGCGAATATCAGTGCCAAGAGTATCCCCCCGTCGTATATCGTCGCGATCGGATGGTTCGCCTCCTTGAAGACCACCGAGAGCAACAGGACCAGCAGGAACCGTGGCAACGAGATCACCGAGTCGGCGGTGACGACTGTCACGAGGTCGACCAGCCCCTTGTAGTAGGCGGTGATCAGCGCGAGCGCGGTCGCCGCGAACGCCATCAGTGCCGTCGCTAACACCCCGATGACGAGTGAGACGCGCGCGCCGTAGGCGACGAACGTGAACAGGTCCTTCCCGTCCTGATTCGTCCCGAACGGATGGTACCGATCGTACTGGTCGTAGCTCAGCATGCCGACGTTACTGTCGCCACCCTGCGAGCGGGTCATGATGTTGGCCTCGCCGTGGGTGAGCGTCTGGTAGTCGTCGCCGTCGAGGTGGGTGAACTCGTGTTCGTACGGGCTGTAGATGTTCGCCTCCGCCGTGTACGGGCTCAGCGGCTGGGCCCACAGCGCCATCACGACGAACATGAAGACGACGAGGAGTCCGAACACCCCCCAGTAGTGGTTGCGCAGGCGATTGATGCTGTCGTCGCGGGGCGTCCAGTCGGCCTCGCGGTAGTGTTCCCGGAAGATCTCGTAGCCCTTCCAGAGCCAGCCGAGCCAGACGAACGCGTAGGCGTAGATGACCGCCACGCGAAGCGCCCACGCCCACGCCGGCGAGAGCCCGAACGCGGTGCCCTCCCAGCCGCCGTCGACCGCCCGGTACCCCTCGTTGGGGATCGTCTGGCGGCTGGTCAGCGTCGGCAGGTCGCTCGCCGCCTCCAGCCCGGCCGCGAGCCGGGCGATGACGGCGTCGACGACGCCGCCGAGCGGCGTCGCGACGACCAACGCGACGAGGACGCCGAGCAGGACCGTCACCAGCGCGCGTTCGAGGACGTCCTCGACGCCGGTGCTCGCTTCGATCCCGAGTCGGTCGACGAGCGAGATCGGGACGAACAGCCACTTGACGACGATCGCCACCAACGCGAGCAACAGCAGCGCCGTCACGAGGAAGCCGACCCACCCGACGACGGAGCCGGCCGACTCCGCGAGCGACGCCTGCACCTGACTCGGCAGCGTCGCGGTCGTTTCGATCCCGTACCGGGTCGCTCCTGCGACCCGGAGGAAGCCGGCGGCGGCCCGGCCGAACTCGAGGGCGACCAGCACCAGTGCCCCGAGGAGCCAGAGCAGCGCCGGCTTCGGGTTCTCGGCGATACGTTCCCGAAGCGTTCTCTCGTCGAATTCGTTCGTACTCATCGTTCGTACCCCACGCGCGGATCCAGAATCGTGTACAAGATGTCCTGCAGGATGTTGATCGAGACGATCAGCAGGATGAAGACGAACATCAGCGAGCCGACCATCGGGAGGTCACCCTGGATCGCCGCCTGAAAGAACAGGTAGCCGATGCCGTTGATGCCGAAGATCACCTCGACGATGACCGACCCGCCGATGAGGACGAACGCCTCGTTGGTGATGATCGGCACGAGCGGGACCAGCGCGTTGCGGAACACGTGCTTCCAGACGATCACCCGGTTGGAGACGCCCTTGGCCTTCGCGGTCTCGACGTAGTTCGAGTTGATCGTCTCGAGGACGGCCGTCCGGCTGATCCGGAGTTCGTTACCCATCAGCGCCGACCCGAGGACGATCGCCGCCGGCGCGATCTGCTTGATCGAGGCGGCGAGCGTCGTCGCCGAGAAGTGCAGGCCGGTCGGGATGCTGAGGACCCCGATCGTCGCCCACCCGGTGATGCCGATGAAGTCCAGCGGCGGCTGGCCGACGATGCTGCTGATGTCGGGCCCGATCGTGTACCAGTCGATCCCGAAGAAGAACTTCTCGGACTGCCGGAGGACCGCAAGCAGCATGATCGCAAGCCAGAAGTTCGGCATCGCCCGCCAGATGATGCCGCCGAACGAGGCGAGGTAGTCCCCCCAGGTGTTCGGGTTGAGCCCGGCGTAGAAGCCAAGCGGGATGCCGACGAAGATCGGAATCGTCACCGCCCAGAACCCGAGCCAGAGCGTCCGGGGGGCGTAGGTGCCGAGCAGGCTGTAGACGTCCCGGCCCGGCTGGATGACCCACGACTGGCCGAGGTCGAACGTGAGGAGACTGACGACGAAGTCGAGGTACTGCTCCCAGAGCGGCCGGTGGAGTCCGAGTCGCCGTTCGATCTGCACCCGCTGGGCCGGCCCCGACTGCTCGCCGAGGATCGCGGCGACGGGGTCGATCGGCCCCATGCGAACGATGATAAACGTAATCGTAATCCCGATCAAAACGACCGGAATCGCCAGCAGGAGGCGGCGCAGGAGGTAGCGCCAGCGACTCATGGCGTTTCACCCGTCCCATTCGTGTGTTTCGCGTGTCGTACTATCGATTGATCGAGCATTCCTAGATCACAAATTCTACCGTTTTGGGTAGCTCGTTGGTACGCTACGATTGTGTGTGTAGCGCTCTCCAATAAAGGCAACTATTACGACCGAGCGTATCGCGGGCCTGACCGGTCGGAGACGGCCCTTCGAGGGGGGTCAGTTGTTCAGCGAGACTTCGTTGAAGACCTGCTGGTACTCGCCCATTGCCCCGAACGGCGCGGCGTCGACGTGGTCGTAGTAGAACTGCTCCATCACCTGGTGGTACAGCGGCATACAGACCATGTCCTCCCAGATGGCCTCCTCCATCTCGACGTAGGCCTCGTTGCGGACGTCCTCCGCGTCGGGCTCGGGGTTGTCGACGACGGTCTCCCAGGCCTCCTGGGCCTTCTGCGAGGCGTCGGAGTCCGCCTCGTCCCAGTCGAGGTAGTAGCCGTTGGTCTCCTCGGGCATCCGGGAGGTGTCGGTGTTCTCCGGTTCGAAGCCGAACATCCCGTAGCCGGGGTCGGGCCAGCTCCAGGTCCAGCCCAGCGAGTAGAACTGCAGCTCACCGTTCTGGCCGCGTTCGATGAGCGTCGAGAACGGCGACTCCTCGAGTTCGAGTTCGATGCCGAGCCCGGAGAGCTTGTCGCGGGTGAGGCGACCGAACTCCTGGAACGCGTCGGACTCGTAGGTCGTCAGCGTCAGCTCGTAGGGGTCGTCCTCGGTGTAGCCCGCATCTTCGAGCACCTCGCGGGCGGAGTCGCGGTCGGTCTCGTTGGCCGCGTAGGGGTAGTCCTGGATGAACTCGTCGCGGGCGTCGGGACCGCCGGGGAAGACGCCCGGCGGCAGGAAGGTAAACGCCGCCTCGCCGCGCTCCTTGAAGATCTGGGTGATCAGCTCGTCGTGGTTGGTCACGTACGCGATCGCCTGTCGGACGGGCCGCGGCGTGTTCGCCGCGTTGAACGCGAGGTAGTACGTGCTCAGCTGCGGGACGCCGACGTAGTCGGCGGTCTCGCCGTTCTCCATGGGCCCGTAGGTCCCGATCTCGCGGCCGCGGTCGTCGGTCTCGGCGTCGACCAGGCTCGGATCGTACTGGGCGGTCGGCAACGTGAAGATGTCGAGGCTCCCCTCCATCGCGGCCGTGTACCGCGCTTCGTCGTCTTCGAGGATCTGCCAGTGGACCGCGTCGACGTTCGCGACGCTCCCGTGGTAGTCGTCGAACCGGGTGACGCGCGCCTCGGCGTCGGGGTTCCAGGTGTCGAACTCGAAGGGACCGGTGCCGACGGGGGCCTCGGTCGAGAACTCGCCCTGGTCGACCTCGCCGTCGTACCCCTCGATGTCGCCGACGTACCCTTCGGGGATCACCGCGAACGAGTCGTACGCGAGGATCTCGAGGGCGTTCGGCAGCGGCGTGCCGACCGTGAACTCGAGGGTGGTGTCGTCGACGGCCTCGACCGCGAGGCTGTCGGGGACGAGCTCTCCCTCGTCGTCGACTTCGGACTCGATGTTCAGGGCGCTCGAGTCGTTGGTGATGAAGTTCCCGCGCTCGCTGTTCGGCGACTCGGCCAGCCGCCGCCAGGAGTAGACGAAGTCGTCGGCCGTCATCTCCTCGCCGTTGTGGAACGTCACGCCCTCTTTCAGCTGGAACGTGTACGTCAGTCCGTCCTCGGAGATCTCGAAGTCCTCGGCGAGGATGGCTTCGACGTCGGTCACCCCGTCGGGGTAGTGCGCGAGCCCCTCGTACATCTGCAAGACGACCCGCCCCGACGCGGTGTCGGTCGACTGGATCGGGTCCAGCGAGGTCATCGTGGAGTTCTGGAGGTTGAGGACGTTGTCGTCCGACCCGGACCCGCCGTCCGAGCCGTCCGAGCCGTCAGAGCCGTCCTCGCCGTCCGAGCCGTCAGAGCCGTCGTCACCGTCGCCGCCGAAACAACCGGCGAGCGCGGCGGCGCCAGCAGCCCCACCAGTCGCCTTCAGAAACCGTCGTCGCTTCAGGGTCGAATCCCGTGGCATACTCACACACTCGAAGAGCTCTATGTTAAAGCTAACGTTATCAATTGATTATACGAGTTGCTGAAATTCAGTCTAACTATAGTCACTCGTCCAATATAATATTATGAGTGACAATCTTCGGTGAAAGTCCCGAAATAATGACTCTAAGGCACTCTATCTGGTAAAAACGTCTTTACCGTGTTCGAACGTTTCCGACCCGAATCTGACGACATTACTTTAATTTATCTATCAATGTACGCACCAATATCCCGGTGGGATCGGGCACGCGTAGTTGCCGGTTCTGGCACGGGTTTATACGTAGCGGGTCGCCCCGCTCGCCGAGCGAGGACCCCCACCGCTTTCGGGGGTCGCGTCGTCGGTACCGATGGATGCCCGCCCGAACGGACGACGGGACGGACCGGCCGCTCCTCGCGGCCGACCGGTACTCCCTGACGGCGCTCGTCGGCGCGTTCGTGCCCGCCGCCCTCGCGCGACGGGCCGTCTCGGTCTCGGTCGAGACCGACCGCGACTCGTACGCCGTCGGCGACCCGGTCGAGGTGTCGGTTACGTTCCGCAATCGGCTCCCGGTTCCGGTCGCCGTCCCCACGCCCGAACGTCGGCTGTGGGGGTGGTGTGTCGGCGGCGAACTCGAGGCCAGCGACGAGCGCCGGTACACGCGGCCCGAACCCGCCGAGTTCGCGTTCCGTCCCGGCGAAACCAAGCGCGTCACGTTCGTCTGGAGCGGCCGCTTCGAGCGCACCGGCGACGACCACGAGTCGGTGCTCCCGGACCCCGGCGAGTACGAGATCGCGGCGTTCGTCGCCACCGCGGACCGGCGGCCGCGGGACGCGACGACCGTCACCCTCCGCTGATACACGACCAGCGGTATCAGTCGTCGGCCGTCATCGGTTCGTCGCGGTTGAGGTGACAGGCCGCGAAGTGCCGTCCCTCGCCGTACGCCGTCTCGACCTCGTAGGCCGGTTCCTCCCGGGCGCAGATGCTCCGCTCGGCGAACGCCTCCGTGAGCAAGGCGACGGCCTCCTTCCACGCCTCGGTCTCCGCGCTCTCGTCCGGCCGCTCCTCGCGGGGCCCGTCGACCGCGACGAGGCGGATCGCCTCCTCGACGATCTCGCCGGCCTCGCCGTCGGGCGTCCCGTCCGGGAAGTACTCCCGGCGGATCTCGCTCGCGGGTTTCGCCTCGAACGCGCGCCGGTCGACCGCGCGCAGGTACGTCCGCGCGTCGTCCCACTCGGCGTCGGTCAGCCCGTACTCCTCGGGCGCGATCAGCTTCGGACACCGCGTCCGGAACCGACAGCCCGACGGCGGGTCGACCGGGCTCGGCACCTCCCCTTCGAGGACCCCGCGGGTCCCGTCGGATCGGGGGTCCGGGACGGGGATGGACTCCAGCAGCGCCTCCGTGTAGGGGTGTTGCGGGTTCTCGAACAGTTCCTCTTTCTCCGCGAGTTCGACGATCTTTCCGAGGTACATCACGGCGACCCGGTCGGAGATGTACCGGATGACCGAGAGGTCGTGGGCGATGAAGAGGTAGGTGAGGCCGAACTCCGCCTGCAGGCGGCGCATCGTGTTCAGCACCTGCGCCTGAATCGAGACGTCCAGCGCCGAGACGGGTTCGTCACAGACGATGAAGTCGGGGTCGACCGACAGCGCGCGGGCCAGATTGACGCGCTGGCGCTGGCCGCCGGAGAACGCGTGCGGATAGCGGTTGTAGTGGCGCGGGTCGAGGCCGACCTTCTCCAGTAACTCCTTCGCGCGGGCCTCGCGGCCCTCGTCGTCGAGCATCCCGTGGGCGCGCATCGGCTCCTCGATGATCTGGCCGACTTTCATCCGCGGGTCCAGCGACGACTGGGGGTCCTGGAAGATCATCTGGATCTCCGAGCGCCTCTGCCGGAGGGCCTCGCCGCTCAGGGCCGCGAGGTCCTCGCCCTTGAAGTAGATGCTCCCGTCGGTCGGTTCGAGCAGCCGCAGGATCGTCCGCCCGAGCGTCGACTTGCCACAGCCGGACTCCCCGACCAGCCCGAGCGTCTCGCCCTGTTCGACCTCGAAGTTGACGCCGTCGACCGCCTTCACCCGGTCGGCCCCGAGGCTGAACGGCGGGAACCGATCCGGCTCGACGTTGAACCCGGCGAGCAGCCCCGACTCGGCGTCGAAGTGCTTTCGCAGCCCCTCGACCTCCAGCAGCGTCTCCCCCTCGGGTACCGGCTCGCCCCGGAGGTCGCCCCACGTGCGGTCGGCGCGCTCGCTACTCATCGTCACCTCCGTCGCTGAGGCGTTCGGGCTCGGGTTCGGACCCTCCGCCGTCGCCACCGCCCCCGACCTCCGCCGTCAGCGTGGGTTCGACGTCGAGCGGGGGGCTCTCGTCGTAGCCGACGTCGAAGGCGTCGTGTTTCACGCAGGCGGCGCGCTGGGGTTCCTCGCCCGCCCGGTCCACTTCGAGCAGGTCGGGGTGGACCCGCCGGCAGACCTCGTGTGCGTCGGGACAGCGCGGGTGGAACCGACAGCCCGGCGGCGGGTTGATCGCCTCGGGCATCACGCCCTCGATCGGGTCGAGGTCGTCGACCGTCCGGTCGGGGCGGGGCATCGAGTCGAGCAGCGCCTCGGTGTAGGGGTGTTTGGTGTCGTAGAACAGTTCGTCGACCGGCGCCTGCTCGACGATCTCGCCGAGGTACATGACGTTGACGCGGTCGCAGATCTCGGCGACGACGCCCATGTCGTGGGTCACCCAGATGAAACTCGTCCCGTACTTCTCCTGGAGGTCGTCGACGAGGTCGAGGATCTGGCCCTCGACGGTGACGTCGAGGGCCGTCGTCGGCTCGTCGGCGATGATGAGGCTCGGCTCGCAGGCGAGCGCCATCGCGATCAACACCCGCTGGCGCATCCCGCCGGAGAACTGGTGGGGGTACTCGTCGTATCGCTCCTCGGGGTCGGGGATGCCGACCTCGCGGAGCATCCGGACCGCCTCGGTCTTCGCCTCCGACGTCGGGAGGCCGCGGTTGAGTTCGATGAACTCCCGGAGCTGACCGCCGACGGTGAACACCGGGTTCAGCGACTCCATCGGGTCCTGGAAGATGACGGCGATCTCCCGCCCGCGGATCCGGTCGCGGATCTCGCGCTCGGAGAGCATGTCGTCGCGCTTGCGCAGTTCGCCGTCCGGCCCCTCCTCGAGGCCGAAGATCGTCTCGCCCCGGTAGGTGATCTCGCCGTCGACGATCTCCCCGGGGCTCTCGACCAGCCGCAGGAGGCTCATCGACGCGACGCTCTTGCCCGCGCCGGACTCGCCGACGAGGCCGACGATCTCGCCCTCGCGGACATCGAAGGAGATGCCGTCGACGGCGCGGACGGTACCGCTCTCGGTGAAGAACTGGGTCTTGAGGTTCTCGACGCGGAGGAGTGGCTCGTCGCTCATGGTCACTCTTCGATTCGGGGATCGAGGGCGTCCTGGAGGCCGTCGCCGAACAGGTTGAACCCCATGATGGTCACGAGGATGGCGAGGCCGGGCCAGATCGACAGCCAGATGTTCGAGTGCATGTACCTCCCGTGGGCGATCCGGAGCATCTCTCCCCAGTCGGGCGTCGGCGGCTGGGCGCCGTAGCCGAGAAACGAGAGGCCGGCGACGATGAGGATCGTCACGCCGATCTGTAGCGTCGCGTACACCAGCACCGGCGCGAAGCTGTTGGGGATGACGTGTCTGCGGATGATCTCGCGGTCGCGGACGCCGGCGGCCCGGGCGGCCTCGATGTAGTCCATCTCCCGCACGGAGAGCACCCGACTGCGGATGATCCGGGCGAACACCGGGATGAACGCCAGCCCGACGCCGATGACGGCGTACTGGATGTCCGGGTTCCCGCCGCTGACGAACACCGTGAAGACGATGATGAGCACGAGCGGCGGGATCGCGTACAGCGTCTCGACGCCGCGCATCAGGACGTCGTCGATCCAGCCGCCGTAGTAGCCCGCGATCGCGCCGACGATCGTCCCGCCGAGGAGGCCGATGCCGGTCGAGGCGAGGCCGACGCTGACCGACACCTGCGAGCCGTAGACGATGCGCGTGAAGTAGTCCCGCCCCTGCGGGTCGGTCCCGAGCGGGTACGACCACGTGCCGCCGTCGAGGAACGCCGGCGGCACGTTCCGCTCGCCCTCGCCCGGCGGCGGGATCTTCGTCGGGTGGTCGAAGATCGGCAGCGCCTCCGCGGCCGTGAAGTCCTCGAACGCCCCGAAGGTCAGCCGCGAGAGGTTGCTGTCCACCGCCGCGAACGCCGCGACGAACAGGACGGCCGCCACGATGTAGAGGCCGATCCGGGCCGTCGCGTCCCGGCGGATCTTCGCGAGGGTGTAGCGCCACCCGACCCGCGCCTCGACCTCCTCGTCCACGTCGCCGCCCGATTCGTCGAGTTGGGATTCGGCCTGTGCCATGTTACTCACGGTCTCCGTAGGTGACCCGGGGATCGACGTACGCGTAGGAGATGTCCGTCACGATGACGCCGACGACGAACATGAACCCCAGCACGAGCGTGATCCCCATCACGAGCTGGTAATCGAGTTGCTGGATCGCCTCGATGAACAGCCGGCCCATCCCGTTGATCGCGAAGACGGTCTCGATCAGCACCGCGCCGCCGAGCGCCGTCGAGAGGTTGAGGCCGACGATGGTGATGATCGGTAGCTGGGCCGACCGGAACGCGTGTTTCCGCAGGATCGTCCGCTCGGGGACGCCGTAGGCGCGCGCGAGCCTGACGTACTCCTGCTGGAGCGACTCGATCATCTGGGTGCGCTCGACGCGCATCAGCGTCGCCATCTGGAGCGTCCCGAGCGCGATCATCGGCAGGACGAGGTGTCTGACCGTCTGGTAGAGGTGCTCGCCGTACCCCGAGTAGCCGTACGCCTCCGGCGGCCGCCACGGGTAGACGAGGCCGGCCGACGGGAGGACGTTGAGGCGGACGGCGAAGATGATGATG
Source organism: Salinilacihabitans rarus (assembly GCF_024296665.1). Lineage (NCBI taxonomy): Archaea > Methanobacteriati > Methanobacteriota > Halobacteria > Halobacteriales > Natrialbaceae > Salinilacihabitans > Salinilacihabitans rarus. The sequence continues at coordinate 2,478,146 of NZ_CP100762.1, forward strand.
AGCATGATGCCGATCCAGAACGACGGCGTCGAGACGCCGATCAGCGCGACGATCCGGGAGACGTGGTCGGCCGGCTTGTTGCGCCGGTTCGCCGCGACGATCCCGAGCGGAATCGCCGTCAGGAGCGCGAACACGTACGCCGACAGCACCAGCAGCAGCGTCGGACCGGCCCGCTCGACCATCAGCTCCGAGACCGGCCGGTCGCGGTGGATGCTGTGGCCGAGGTCGCCCTGCGCGAGCCCGGTCATGTAGTTCCAGTACCGGACGTGCAGCGGCTGGTCGAGGCCGTAGCGGCGCTCGATGGTTCTGATGAGTTCCTCGTTGACCTGCTGGCCCTGGAGCATGATCTGTACCGGATCGCCCGGCGCGAGGTTCACGAGGACGAACGTGATGAGGGAGATACCGATCAGGACCGGAATCGCCTGCAACAGCCGGTAGGCCGTGTACCTGAGCAGACTCATGGTGGATTATCGGGCGACGGCGCGGCCGGCGGCCGGCGACCGCCGGCGGTCGCTCGTCGCGGGTACCCCGCTCGCTACTCGACGGAGACGTTGTTGTCCTCGGAGACGAGCCGCGGGTTGTACGCGACCGCGGGGTGTGCCTGGAGGTCCTGTACGTAGCTCTGTGCGGCCATCGTGTTGTACGGCGAGTAGACGGGCCGGACGGGCACCTGCTCGACGATTTCGTCGATGACGTCGGTGTACAGTTCGCGGCGCTCCTCCTGGTCGGCCGTCTGGCGGGCCTGGAGGATGTTGTCGTGGAAGTCCTCGCTTCCCTGGTAGTAGTGACCCTGCGAGATGCCCGCGTTGTCCTCGTGGAACAGGTTGTAGAGGTAGACGTCGGGGTCCGGACCGCCGGTCCAGCCGAGGATGTACATCTCGTAGTCGTCGGCGTTCCCGGTGGTGTACGTCTCACCGAGGGTCGCGAAGTCCAGACTCTGGACCTGTGCTTCGTAGCCGAGTTCGTTCAGCCGCGCGGCGATCAGTTCCCCGAGGGCGATCCGGACGTCGTCCGGCGGCACGATGATCGTCGGGTTCCAGCCGCTCGGGGCGGCCCCGTCGAGGAGTTCCTGGGCGCGCTCCGGGTCGTACGAGGGCGCGGCCTCGTTCCACTCCTCCATCGGGAAGTCCCAGCCCAGTCCGTCGACGATCGGCGGGATCGGCGTCGACAGCGGAATCGCGCTCTCGCCGAGGTTGGCGTCGACGAACTCCGTGACCGAGAACGCGTGGGAGACGCCGCGGCGGACGTCCGGATCGGTGGTGCCGCCCTCGTTGCAGTTGAACGCGACGTACATGTACGACGGGCTCTCGGCCCGGTACGTCTCGATGCCTTCCTCGGCGTCGATCTGGTCCCAGTCGGCGGGCGGGACGGTCGCGATGGCGTCGGTGTCGCCGGCGAGGATCTGCGAGACGCGGCCGGCGTCGTCCTCCGCGGCCTCGAACCGGACGCTCTCGAGTTCGGGAACCGGCTCGTCCCAGTAGTCGTCCCAGCGTGCGAGTTCGATGTACTCGTCGGGCGCGTACTCCTCGAACGTGAACGGACCCGATCCGATCGGATCGGTGTTGTACGCGTCCGGGTCCTCCTGTCGGACCTCCGCGTTGACGATGGTGGAGGCCAGCTGTATCTCGGCGAACGCGCCGTACGGGAACTCGAGGTCGATCTGCGCCGTCCGCTCGTCGATAGCCTCGGTGCCTTCGACGTCGACCATCTCGTAGGTCGGCAGGTTCTCGGTCTCCTCCTCGATCGGCGCGGTGAACGTGTGGACGACGTCCTCGGCCGTGACCGGGTCGCCGTTGTGGAACTGCGCGCCCTCGACGAGTTCGACGATGTACCGCTGTCCGTCGCGTTCCACCTCGGGCTCGCCGGCGGCCAGTTTCGGCTGGGGCTGCAGGTCGAAGTCGTACTCGTACAGCCCGTCGTAGACCTGGCTGTTGATCTGGGCGCTGTAGGCGTCGAACGTGACGATCGGGTCGAAGTCGCCGTCCGGCCTGATCTCCTGGGTGTAGACGAGGCGGCCGGCCTCTCCCTGTGACGCGGCGGCCTGACCGCCGTCGCCGTCGCCGCCGTCGCCGCCGCCGTCGCCGCCGTCGCCGTCGTCGTCCTGACCGCCGAAACAGCCGGCGAGGGCGGCCGTGGTCGCTACGCCTGACGCGAGGAGCGCCCGTCGGGTCGGGCTGAACTGGTCGGACACCATTTTGATCAATAGTTACAGTACTCCTATTTTGGTATCAGTAGGGTACTGGACGCAAATGGTTGCTTACCATTCGCTAATCGATCACGACCGCCACGACCGCGGCCGAACGATAGTTCTTTTCCCTCGGCGACGTACACGACCGATATGCACTACAGGGCCGTCGACACGGAAGCGGCGTACGTCGCCCGCCTCGAGACGGGGGCGGACTGGCGGGCGGAGATCGAGTCCCTCGCCGACGAGGTCGGCGCCGACGCCGCCTGGTTCACCGCGCTCGGCGCCGTCCAGGACGCCGAACTCTGGTTCTACGATCAGGACGACCTCGAGTACCGTCCGATCGAGTTCGACGAGCCACTGGAGGTGGCCAGCTGCGTCGGTAACGTCTCGTTGCTCGATGGCGAGCGGTTCGCACACACCCACGCGGTGCTCTCGCGGCCCGACGGCGAGGCGGTCGCGGGCCACCTGAACGCCGCGACGGTCTTCGCCGGCGAGGTCCACATGCGCGTCTTCGAGGACCCGCTGGAGCGCGCCCACGACGAGACCACCGACCTCGACCTCTGGCTCTGACATGCGCGAGGCAGACGAACGCTACTTCCGGCGGCTGGAGCGCCGCCTCGACGAGGCGTTCGACGTCGCCGAGCGCGCGAAAGGACGCGGCGCCGACCCCGAACCCGAAGTCGAGATTCCGGTCGCCCAGGACATGGCCGACCGCGTCGAGAACATCCTCGGCATCGACGGCGTCGCCGAGCGCGTGCGCGAACTCGAAGGGGAGATGTCCCGCGAGGAGGCCGCGCTCGAACTCGCGAAGGACTTCGCCGAGGGGACCGTCGGCGACTACGAGACGAGAGCGGGCAAGGTCGAGGGCGCCGTCCGGACGGCGGTCGCCCTGCTCACGGAGGGGGTCGTCGCCGCCCCCATCGAGGGCATCGACAGGGTCGAGATCCTGGAGAACGGCGACGGCACGGAGTTCGTCAACGTCTACTACGCCGGCCCCATCCGGTCGGCGGGCGGGACCGCACAGGCGCTGTCGGTGCTCGTCGCCGACTACACGCGCGCGCTCGTCGGTCTGGAGCAGTACGACGCCCGCGAGGAGGAGGTAGAACGCTACGCCGAGGAGGTCGCCCTCTACGACAAGGAGACCGGCCTGCAGTACTCCCCGAAGGACGAGGAGACGAAGTTCATCGCGGAACACCTCCCCATCATGCTCGACGGGGAGGCGACCGGCGACGAGGAGGTCTCCGGTTATCGGGACCTCGAACGGGTGGACACCAACTCCGCCCGCGGCGGGATGTGCCTCGTCATGGCCGAAGGGATCGCGCTGAAGGCGCCGAAGATCCAGCGGTACACCTCGCAACTCGACGAGGTCGACTGGCCGTGGCTCCAGGACCTCATCGACGGCACCTACGACGACGCGGCCGAGGACGACGGCGACGAGGGAGGTGAGGGGGCCGACGACGGCGACGGGACGGCTGACGACGCCGACAGCGGCGCTGACGGCCCCGCGTCCGACGACCCCGGCGGGCCGCCCCGCGTCGAACCCGCCACGAAGTACCTCCGGGACCTGATCGCCGGCCGGCCGGTCTTCTCTCACCCCTGTGCGAAGGGCGGCTTTCGCCTGCGATACGGCCGCGCGCGCAACCACGGCTTCGCGACCGCGGGCGTCCACCCCGCGGCGATGCACCTGCTCGACGACTTCCTCGCCACCGGCACCCAGATCAAGACCGAACGGCCGGGCAAGGCGGCGGGGGTCGTCCCCGTCGACACCATCGAGGGGCCGACCGTCCGACTCGCGAACGGCGACGTCCGCCGGATCGACGACGTCGACGAGGCCCTCGAAGTGCGAAACGGCGTCGAGAAGATCCTCGACGCGGGCGAGTACCTCGTCAACTACGGCGAGTTCGTCGAGAACAACCACCCGCTCGCGCCCGCCTCCTACGTCTACGAGTGGTGGGTTCAGGACCTCGAAGCGGCCGGCGCCGACGTCCAGGCGCTGCGGGACGATCCGGGCGTCGACCTCGAACACCCGACGGCCGAGCGCGCCGTCGAGTGGGCGACCGCGTACGACGCGCCGCTGCACCCCGACTACACCTACCAGTGGCACGACCTCCCGGTCGAGTCCTTCCGTGACCTCGCCGACGCGGTCGCGGACGGCCGGATCGAGGACGGGACGCTCGTGCTGGAGTGGCGCGAGGCGACCCGGGACGCCCTCGAAGCGGTCGTCGTCGAGCACCGCCAGCGCGAGGGCGACCGGATCGAGGTCGACGACCCGATGCCGTTCGTCCGCACGCTGGGGCTGACCGAGGACCTCGAACGCACGTGGAGCGACGACGACCTCTCGGAGCGGGCACGAACGTGGGGCGTCGAGCGCGAGGGGGACAACGCCGTCGAGGCCGTAAACGAGGTCGCCCCCTTCACCGTCCGCGAGCGGGCGCCCACCCGGATCGGCAACCGGATGGGTCGCCCCGAGAAGTCCGAGCGACGGGACCTCAGCCCGCCGGTCCACACCCTGTTCCCGATCGGCGAGGCCGGCGGCGCCCAGCGCGACGTCGCCGCGGCCGGCAAACACGCCGAGACGATGTCCGACACGCCCGGCGTCGTCGAGGTGCAGGTCGGCCGCCAGCGCTGTCCGAGTTGCGGGACGGAGACGTTCGAGAACCGCTGTCCGGACTGTGGCGAGCGGACGACGCCCGACTACCGCTGTCCCGACTGCGACCGCCGCGTCGAACCCGACGAGGCCGGCCGCGTCGAGTGCGACCGCTGTGAGGTCGAGGCCACCTGCGTCGAGACTCGCGAGGTCGACGTCCACGAGGTCTACCGCGACGCCCTGGAGTCCGTCGGCGAGCGCGAGAACGCCTTCGAGATACTCAAGGGCGTCAAGGGGCTCACCTCGACGGACAAGATCCCCGAGCCGATGGAGAAGGGGATCCTCCGGGCGAAACACGACGTGAGCGCGTTCAAGGACGGCACCGTCCGCTACGACATGACCGACCTCCCCGTGACCGCCGTCCGCGCGAGCGAACTCGACGTCACGGTCGGCCAACTGCAGGCGCTGGGATACGAGGAGGACATTCACGGCGAACCCCTGACCCACGGGGACCAACTGGTCGAACTCAAAGTCCAGGACGTCGTCCTCTCGGACGGCGCGGCCGAGCACATGCTGCAGACCGCGAACTTCATCGACGACCTCCTCGAGAACTACTACGGCCTCGACCCGTTCTACGAGTTCGAGGAGCGCGACGACCTCGTCGGCGAACTCGTCTTCGGGATGGCGCCGCACACGTCGGCCGCAACTGTCGGGAGAGTGATCGGATTTACGAGCGCAGCGGTCGGATACGCTCATCCGTTCTTCCACGCCGCAAAACGGCGGAATTGCGACGGTGACGAGGATTGCGTGATGCTTCTCATGGACGGGCTATTGAATTTTAGCATCAAATACTTGCCAGATAAGCGGGGCGGATCGATGGACGCGCCTCTGGTCATGTCCTCGCGCATCGACCCCTCCGAGATCGACGACGAGGCCCACAACATGGACGTCGTCTCGCGGTATCCCCGCGAGTTCTACGAGGCCACGCTGGAGGAGGCCGATCCCGGCGCGGTCGAGATCGAGATCGCCGAGGACACCCTCGGCACCGACCGCGAGTACACCGGCTTCGCGCACACCCACGACACGACCGACGTCGCGATGGGGCCGGACCTCTCGGCGTACAAGACGCTCGGTTCGATGATGGAGAAGATGGACGCCCAGCTAGAACTCGCGCGGAAACTCGAAGCGGTCGACGAGACCGACGTCGCCGAGCGCGTCATCGAGTACCACTTCCTGCCGGACCTGATCGGCAACCTGCGGGCGTTCTCCCGGCAGGAGACGCGGTGTCTCGACTGCGGCGAGAAGTTCCGCCGGATGCCCCTCACGGAGAACTGCCGGGAGTGTGGCGGCCGGGTGAACCTCACCGTCCACCAGGGATCGGTGAACAAGTACATGCAGACGGCGATCGAGGTCGCCGAGGAGTACGGCTGTCGCGACTACACGAAACAGCGCCTCGAAGTGCTCAGCAAGTCCCTCGAAAGCATTTTCGAGAACGACAAAAACAAGCAGTCCGGGATCGCCGACTTCATGTGACGGTCGTCGGCCGGAAGCCGGCCGGTTCTCGCGTGCCGCGTCGCCGCCGAGTCGCTCTCGCACAATGCGCGCCGGGGCTTTATCGACGTTCGCGGTGGGAAGTCGACCATGGTCGAAACGGGTGAGACTCCGGCCAGAGAGGGGGAGGAGGAGGCCCTAAAGGACGTCCACGAGGTCGACTTCGGACAGCGGGTCTACGACGAGGACGGTAACGAACTGGGACGGGTCCGCGGCTTCGAGCGCAGCGGTTTCTTCGTGACGACCCGCGAGGGCGCGGAGGCGATGAGCGTCGAGCACGCCCGCTCGGGCCACGAGTTCGGCGAGGCGCACCTGATGTGGCGCTGCACCGAGTGCGGCGAGATGGGCGACATCGAGGGGGGCCTTCCCGAGGAGTGTCCCAACTGCGGCACCCGGAAGGAGAACCTGATGTACTGGACCGAGGACTGACCGCTCGCCGCCCGTTCTCGTCGTCTCGCCGATGTCCCACCTCCCCGGCCGGACGGTCGGTCCGTCGCGGACCGACGCGCTCGCCCAGCCGATCGGCTACCACGCCCCCTTTGATATAGCGCATTCTAGTTTATCGCCGATTTCGCGCGGTTCGCCGCCGGACGGACTGACGCGTCGAGACGGTCGTCAGCGGCGGCGAGCGCGCGTCGCGGACGAAAACGGTTTTACCGCCGCTCGCGCCACCGTCTCACATGGAGATCGTCGTCTTCGGCGCGGGGAGCCTCGGGAGCCTCGTCGGCGGCCTCCTCGCGCGCGAACACGACGTCACGCTGGTCGCCCGCGAGGCCCACGCCGCCGCGGTCCGCGAGGACGGACTGCGCCTCGAAGGGGAGGTCGAGGGAGTGGTCCGCCCGTCGGCGACGACCGACGGCCGCGGACTCGACGCCGACCTCGCGGTGGTGACGGTCAAGGCCTTCGACACCGAGGCGGCGGCCCGGGCCCTCGCGACGGGCGCGTTCGACGCCGTCTGCTCGCTGCAAAACGGGATGGGAAACGAGGAGACGCTGGCCGATCACGTCGACGCGCCGGTGCTCGCGGGGACGGCCACGTACGGCGCGGTCCGCCGGGGGCCGGGGGTCGTCGAGTGTACGGGGACCGGCGAGGTCGTCCTCGGGGCCCGGGAGGGCGGCCCCTCGCCGGCCGCCGAGCGCGCGGGAGGTGCGTTCGCCCGCGCCGGCGTCGAGACGGTCGTCAGCGAGGAGATGCCCCGGCGACTGTGGGAGAAACTCGCCGTCAACGCCGGGATCAACCCCGTCACGGCGCTGACGGCGACGGAGAACGGCGCGGTGCGTCGCGAACCGGCGCGGGACCTCTCTCGGGCCGCCGCGCGGGAGACCGCCCGCGTCGCCCGCGCGCACGACGTCGCCCTCTCGAACCGCGAGGCGCTGGCCGCGCTCGCCGAGGTCGCCGCGGCGACGGCGACGAACACGTCCTCGATGCGTCAGGACGTCCTCGCCGGCCGGCGAACCGAGATCGACGCCATCAGCGGCTACGTGGTCGACCGGGCGACGGCCCGTGGGCTCGACGCGCCGACGAACGAGACGCTGGCGGCGCTGATCCGGACGTGGGAGCGGGGACGAGAACTGCGGTAACTAGAAGGGAGCCTGCGGGCCTTCGTCGTCCTCGCCGTCGTCGTCGTCGGTGCTGTGGCCGGGGAACGACGGGCTCATCCCGCCACCGCCGCCACCGCCGCCCATGCCGCCGTCCATGCCGGTGTGGGCGTGGACCTGCTCGATCTCGGGGATCTCCTTGACCATCCGGCTCTTGATCGCCTGGATCGTCATCGGCGAGATGCCACAGCCGCTGCAGGCGCCGCCGAGGGCGATGCTTACCTCGCCGGTCTCGCGGTCGATGTCCTGGATGGCCGCGCTACCGCCGTGCATCTGGATCTGCGGGAAGTTACGCCGCAGGAAGTTGGCGACGCGCTCCTCGAGGTCGTCTCCGTCCTGGCTCTCGGTGCTCATGTACCCGCCTTGGGTACGAGCCTCCCTAAACCTTCCGTCGTGCCCGTTCGGCCGTACTTTGGCTTCGGCTCCGGTCAGGCGAACCCGAAGACGCGCCGAAGTTCGCGTTCGATCTCCTCGATGTAGGTTTCGAGGACGGACTCGAACTTCTCGCGGTCGACGAGCACGCCCTGCAGGCGCTCGTAGGGCTCGTCGGGGAGTTCGATGCGGAACTCGCCGTCGCCCTCGTAGAAGGGTTCGCTCTCGTTGAGGACGAACTGGTCGATGCCGTGGATCAACTCGGAGTCGTAGCGCTCGTTCATCCGGTTGAACGCGTTCTTGTACGCCTGCTGGAGCTCCGGGAAGTAGTTGGCGTACTTGTCCTCGAACTTCTCGGGGTCGAAGTCGGCCATGTCCGCACGGAAGGGCGGACGGGACAAAAGTCGGACGATCGGTCCCCGTGTGGCCGACACGTCGGCTCGCTGACCCGGTACGCACTCCCTACATACGGGGGGTGACCACGCAAGCCGAACGACCACACGTTCGTCCGGCCACTCCCCGCCTGTATGCCATCCGATCAGCACCCCATCCCGCCGGAGGCGCTTCCGCCGGGGTGGGGGCCGGCCGACGCCGGCGAGGAACACCTCGCGTACCGCCGCGTCCGGCCGGCGATCGAACTGATCGCGGCCCGCACCGACGCCGACCGCTCCCACCCGTCGCTCGGTCTCGGGCGGTGCTGGGAGCTTCGCTACCGGCTTCCGCTCGGCGAACTCTCCGTCTCCGAGTCGATCGGGCGCGTCGCCACCCGCCGTGCCGCGATCGACGGCCTCCTCGCGTGCATGAACCGCGTCCACGAGACGGTCGACGATCCGGACGACCCGATCGAGGTTCAGGCCGCCCTCCGGGACGTCTCGCTCAGCGACCTCGTTCCGGGCGACCGGACGTTCGAGTTCTGATCAGAGAAACAGGACGGCCGCCCCGGAGAGCGCGCCCACGGCGATCAACACCAGGTTCCAGAACAGCACCGGCCGGACCAGTTCGCGGGCGATGCCCGCGGCGAAGACAGTCTTGACGAGGATGCTCGCGGCCGTCCCGACGATCACCCCGGCGACGGCCGTGTCGTTCGTGATCTGGCCGGTGCTGACGAGCGTGACGGCCGTCGTCGTGGCGGTCCCGCTCGAAACCAGCCCCGCGAGGAACGTCGTCGCGAGGAAGCCGCTGGCGCCGAAGGCGTCCTCGGCGCCGACCGAGGCGAGCAACACCACGAGAAACAGCGCCCCGAACGTCAACGCGTTACGGAGGCTGAACGGCGACGTGAGGTCGGCCTCGAAGTTCGACCGCCAGTCGCTCTGCCGAATCGCGGCGGCGATGCCCGCGACCGCGATGGCCCCGAGCGGGACGCCGATCACGACGGCCGACTCCGGGACGAACGCGGCCACGATGACCGCGTTGCGCACGGCCATCGCCGCGTTCGCCAGCAGGATCGCGCCCACGGCGAGGCCGAGCAGTTCCGACTGGGTCGTCGCGCGCTTGCCCATCTCGGCGACGACGGCCGTCGAGTTCACCAGCCCCCCGAAGAAGCCGGTGACGGCGATCCCCCGGCCCTGGTACTTCTTGACGAGGACGTAGTTGACGAAGCCGATGGCGCTGACCGCGATGACGAGCGACCAGATGAGTCGCGGCTGGATCGCGCCCCACGGGTCGATCGTCTCGTCGGGGAGGAGGGGGTAGACGACGAACGCGAGGATGACGAACTCGACGGCGCTTCGTACCTCCTCGCGGGAGAGTCCCCACGCGAACTGGTGGAGTTCGCGCTTCAACACCAGCAGCAGCGACGAGAGCACCGCCACCGTCACCGACTCGATGAACAGGCCGTTGGCGACCAGCACGCCGATGCTGTAGGCGACCAGCATCGAGACGGAGGTCGTCAGCGACAGCCCCTCGACGTCCTCCTCGATGAAACTCTGGACCGCGAGCAACACGGCCTGGGCGATGATCAACAGCCCGCCGATCAGCAACAGGGCCTGACTGTCGAGGATCGTGAACACCGCCGCGAGCAGGCTGATCAGCGCGAACGTCCTGATCCCCGCGGACTTCTGGGACCACTCGCGTTCGAGCCCCAGGAACATCCCGAGCAGCGTCGCCAGCACCAGTTTGACGACCTCCGCTTCCACCTGGAGAAGCGACTCGAACTCGGTCATAGCCGGAGTCCGCCCCCGGCGGTCGTCCCGTCGCACCCGGCGAGCGAAACGGTCCCGCGCCCGCCCGGTCGCCGCTCGTCCGTCCACGACCGTTTCCACCACCGTTGTTCCGACGCGCGTACTCTCACGGAAGTCCTCCGGCTACTGGTGTAGCACCGGCCCGGATACTACATCTTTCTATATAGTACTATGTATTGGGGCTCGCCGTCCCCGAGTTCGTCCGCGTGGCTCGTTCGGCCCGGCCGAATCGCGGTCGCGCGGTCTCGCCCCCTCGAACGCCCGTCGACCGGACGAACGGCGTTTCGCCGCCGGTTCTGGAGTCCCGGTCGCCGGCCACCGATAAATGCCATGTTGCGATATCAATTCGCGACTGATCGTCCGCGTCCGCATCGGTACGGAGAACTTATGAGTGCTACTCGGGTAGTTACGATAACGCCGACCTCGAACGGTGGATCATGACCTCCCGGGCATCCTTCGCTATCGACTTTCACGTCCACTCGGACGACTCGTATGACGGCCACGAGCCGATCGAACTCATCCTCGAACACGCCGCCGACATCGGCCTCGACGGGGTCGTGATCACCGACCACGACGAGATCGGCGAGTCGCTGCGAGCGGCCGACCTCGCCCCGGAGTACGGCCTGCTGGGTATCCCGGGCGTCGAGGTCTCGACGCGTCACGGTCACCTGCTCGCGATCGGCGTCGAGGAGCGTCCGGACCCGGGTCAGTCGTTCGAGGAGACCGTCGCCGAGGTCCGCGCCCGCGACGGGCTCGCCATCGTTCCCCACCCGTTCCAGCGCAGCCGTCACGGCGTCCGCAAGCGGCACCTGACCGACGCCGACGCGATCGAGGCGTACAACTCGATGGTCTTCACCGGCTACCGGAACCGCCGCGCGCGCACCTTCGCCCGCCGCCGCGGCTACCCCGAGATCGGCGCCAGCGACGCCCACTACCTCCCGAACGTCGGCCGCGCCTACACCGAGGTGGTCGTCACCGCCGGCGGGGGCGCGAGGAAAGCCGACATCGACGGCGACGACCTCGTCGACGCAATCCTCGACGGCCGCACCCAGATCCGCGGGAAGCGCACGCCGATCCGGCGAAGCGCCGTCCAGTACGGCAAGGCCGCGGTCCGCAAGTCGACGTACCTGCTCACGTCGCGGGCGCCGCTGGTGCCGACGGTGCCGGCGTCGATGAAACGCTCCTGATCAGGACAGTTGCTCGCCGACGAGTTCGTCGGCGCGCGCGACGAACGCCTCCTCCTCGCCTTTCGGGACGGTCGCGCCGGCCGCGACGTCGTGGCCGCCGCCGTCGCCGCCGACCGCCCGCGAGGCCTCGCCCATCACGGCCGAGAGGTCGAGACCCCGGCGGACGAGCGCGTGGGTGCCGCGTGCGGAGACCTTCACCTCCCCGTCCTCCCCGTCGCGCTTCTCCGCGAACGCGACGATCGGCTTCTCCCGGCTGATGCCGCCGTTGCCGAGGGCCATCCCCGCGACGATGCCGACGATCGTCTCCCGGATTCGGTCGCCCGCGTGGAACCACTGGACGTGCTCCTCGTGGGTGACGCCCTCGCTCGTGACGAGGTCGATCCCCGCCGAGAGGTTCCGCCGGTGCTCGCGCAGGAGTTTGCGCGCGCGTTCGAGCGCCTCGGCGCGGTCGCCCAGACAGACCCCGAGGCCGACGTCGGCGCGCTCGTAGCGCGCGGTGGCGTTCAGCAGCGTGGAGAACTCGCTTGCGTCCCGGAGTTCGGTGCCGACCGGCTCCCGGCTCAGGACGTAGGAGGTGCCGACGAGGTCGTCGATCTTGCTCGCGGGGACGCCGCTCGAAACCGCCCGCTGGACGAGCGCGCTCGCGACCCGCCGTTTCTCCTCGCCGGTCAGGTCGGCCCAGCGGCGCCACTCGCCGTCGCGTTTCAACTCGAGGTCGAGACCGTCGAGAAAGCGCAACGCGCCGCCCGCGTCGTTCGAGATGCCGGGGACGTGGACGTCCGTGGCGTACTCGAGCAGTTTCGGGAGCGGCCGGGTCTGTTTCCCGTAGAGCGCGAGGTCGGTCGCGGTTTCGAGGACGCCGGCCGCCTCGCCCTCCTCGACGATGGCCGCGTTCGCGCCGCGCAGTTCGCCGCCGGAGGCCTGCATGTCGCCGACGGCGCCGACGACGGCCAGCGCGGCGAGGTCGCGGTTGTCCGCCCGGGGCGCGTCGGCCGCGGTGCCGCCGTCCGTGGCGGCCCGTCCGTCGGTCACGTCCGCCAGCGCCCGCGCGAGGACGTAACTCGCGCCGGCGCCGGACAGTTCGGAGGCGCCGTCGATGCCGAACAACAGCGGGTTGAGGTGGTACTCGGTGTCGGCGTCGGCGGGCCGGTGGTGGTCCGCGACGACGGGCGTGAACGCGCCCCGTCGCTCGTGGTCGGTTATCTCGTCGAGTTGGCCGCTCCCGAAGTCCGTAAAGAGCACCGTCTCGTAGTCCGTCGCCGCGATCCGCGCGATCGCCTCGGCGTCGAGTTGCTTCTCGAAGACCGCCTCGAACGGGACGCCCGCGCGTTCGAGCGCGCTCGCGGCGATCGCGGCGCTGGTCAGCCCGTCGGCGTCGATGTGGGAGGCGAGCAGGACGCGATCCGCCGCCGCGAGTCGCTTCGCGCACGCGGCCGCTCGCTCCTCGAGTTCGGGAACCGGCCCTGCCATCGGTCGTCACTGGGTCGGCTTGCGTCATAAAGTCGCGGTTGCTAGAGCGGGAGGACGAGCCCGTTCCCGTCCTCGGCGCGCTCGAACGCGTCGGCGGTCCCGAACGGCGCCGAGCGCTCGCGCATCGTCTCGCGCGCCCACGCCGCGGCCTCCGGGCCGGCGGGGCCGACCGCGAGGTCGTCGATCACCACCGGGTGGAGGCGCAGTTCCTCGAGGCCGTCCGCGCCGACGACGAGTTCGAACAGGAAGCTCCGGTCGTTTCGCAGCGTCTCGTCGACGGCGTAGTCGTCGAGCAGGTCGCCCGCGTCGTGGACGATCACGCCGTCGCCGTAGGTCTCGACGCCCTGGAAGACGTGCGCGCTGTGGCCGTGGACGACGGCGACGCCGCGGTCGATCAGCCACCGCGCGAACCGGACGTACCGCTCGTCGGGGTAGGCGACCCAGTTCGGCCCCCAGTGGATCGACGCGACGATCAGGTCGGGGTCGGCCGCGCGGGCGCGGGCGAGCGCCGTCCCGACCCGGTCTAACACCCCGCCGACGGTCGGGTCGGCCTCGGCGTAGGCGATGCCGGGAGCGTCGCGCGTCGCGCCGTACTCGGCGAAGTGGTCGGCGATCGAGAACGCCGCGACCTCGAGGCCGCCGACGCGGACGACCGAGGGGGTGAGAGACTCGTCGAGGGTCTCCCCCGCGCCCGCGGTCGCGACGTCGCTCCCGCCGAGCGCGTCGAGCGTGTCCCGCAGCGCCGTCGGCCCGTAGTCGAGCGCGTGGTTGTTCGCGAGCGCCGCCCACCGAACCCCGGCGCGCTCGAGCGCCGGGACGGCCCACGCCGGGTCCGCCCGGAAGTAGTACGCCCGGTCGGGGAACCGCTCCCCCCGCGTCGAGAGGCAACACTCCAGATTGACGAACAGGCCGTCGAGCGCGTCGAGACGGTCGAGGAGGTCGGTCCACGGTCCTGCGGGCACCACGTCGGCGTACCGCTCGTCGAGGTTCCGCCCGAGCATGACGTCGCCGCCGAAGCCGAGGGCGACGGTCTCGCCCGGATCGAGGTCGGGATCGACCTCGGCGTCGACCCGCGGCGGTTCGGCCGCCGGCGCCGAACAGCCGGCCAGCGTCGCCGAGGCGGTCGTCAGCGCCGCGGTCGCGGCGGTCAGCACGTCCCGTCGGCTCCTCGCGGGGCCGGACGAATCGGCGTCGGGTCGGTCCTCTCGCACGGTTTCACTCGGTCCGTGCCCGCCTCCACGTTGGAGAACGGGAAAACGACTTCGACCGACGGTCGGCTACTCTCGGCGCGTCGCCGCGACCGTCTCGCGGGCCAGCGCCTCGAACGTCGCCTCGCTCGCGACCACGTCGACGTCGATCCCGTGGTCGGCCGCGGTCTCCCGCGTCGGTTCGCCGATGACGCCGACGACGGCCTCGTCGAGGCCGGCGATCGCTTCCTCCCGGACGCCCCGCGCGTCCGCGGCACCGAGGAAGTGTTCGACCGTAAGCGAGGAGGTGAAACAGGCGGCGTCGAGGTCGCCGTCGGCGGCCAGTTCGGCGGACTCGCCGCTCCCCGCGGGGCGGACGAGCCGGTAGAGCACCGTCTCGTGGCTGTAGGCGCCCGCGACGTCGAGACCGTCGAGCAACACCTCGCTGCCGTGGTCGCTGCGGGCGACCTCGACGCGGGCGCCGTCGGCGCCGTCGTCCGCCAGCGCGTCGACGAGGCCGGCGGAGGTGTACTCCGCGGGGACGAGGTCGACCTCGTAGCCCGCCTCGCGGAGGGCGTCGGCCGTGGCGGGGCCGATGGCGCAGACGGCCGCCTCGCCGGGGTCCCAGCCGGCGTCGCCGACGAGTTCGGCCCCGGTCTTGCTCGTCAGCACGACGCGGTCGGCGTCGGTCCGGGGGACCGCCCCGGTCGGTTCGACCGCGAGCATCGGGTCCGGCACCGGCGTCGCGCCCAGCGAGTCGAGCAGGTCGACGGCCTCGTCGATTCTCTCGTCGTCCGGTCGGAAGACGGCGACGGTGGGCTCAGCCATCGTCGACCACCGCCGCGTCGTCGCGTTCGTTCGCCAGCCACTCGACGACCCGCTCGCGGGTCGCCGCCACCTCGCCGATCACCGTCACGGCGGGCGGTTCGATCCCGGCCTCGTCGCGGACGTCGACGATCGTTTTCAGGGTGCCCGTCGCCACCCGCTGGTCGGGCCACGTACCGCGCTCGACCAGCGCGACCGGCGTGTCGGGGGCCATCCCGGCCTCGCGCAGCGCGGTCGCGTAGTCTGGCAGCCGACCGACGCCCATCAGGACGACGATGGTCCCCCCGGTGGCCGCCAGCGCCTCCCAGTCGACGGCCGACTCCTCCTTGGCGGGGTCCTCGTGGCCGGTGACGAACGAGACCGAGGAGGCGTGGTCGCGGTGGGTGACCGGGATGCCGGCGACCGCGGGCGCGGCGACCGCGGAGGTGACCGCCGGGACGACCTCGAACGGCACGCCGTGGGCGGCGAGGTACTCGGCCTCCTCGCCGCCGCGGCCGAAGACGAACGGGTCGCCGCCTTTCAGCCGGACGACGGTCTGGCCCTCGCGGGCGAGTTCGACCAGCCGCTCGTTGATCTCCGCCTGCGAGGTGCGCTCGCCGCCGGCGCGCTTGCCGACGTCCTCGGCCCGGTCGTCGGGCACCAGGTCGATGATCTCCGGACCCGGCAGTTTGTCGTGGAGGACGACGTCGGCCGTCTCGAGCAGGCGCTTCGCCCTCACCGTCAGCAGGTCGGGGTCGCCGGGGCCGCTGCCGACGAGGTAGACCGTGCCCGTCACGTCACTTCCCCTCCGGCTCGTCCGCGGCGTCGGGCGACTCGTCGTCGCCCGCGGCCTCCCGGCGGGCGCGCTCGATCAGGTCGCTGGCGCCGCGGTCGGCGAGGTCGCTCGCGAACTCCCGCGCCGCGCGGCCGTGGGTCTCGACCGGCAGGTCGCGGGTCGCGACCACCGACTCCTCGCCGTCGCGGTCGAACACCTGCACGCTCGCGTGGACGTACTCCCCCTGGACGACGGCGTAGATGCCGACCGGCGCGATACAGCCGCCACCGAGTTCCGCGAGGATCGCCCGCTCGACGGTCGTCTCGACCCGCGTCCGCGGGTGGTCGATCGCCTCCCGGAGCGCCCGCGCGGTCTCGCCGTCGGCGGCGGTCACCGCGAGCGCGCCCTGACCCGGCGCGGGGACGAACGTCGTGGCCGGGAGCCGCTCGTACTCGACGTGGTGGGCCAGCCCGCTCCGGTCGAGCCCCGCCTCCGCCAGCACGAGCGCGTCGTACTCGGTCTCGACCTCGCGGCCGAGCGCCTGCCGTTCGATCTCGGAGAGGTCGTCGAACCACTCGTCGACCGTCCGGTCGAACTCGGCCTCGAAGTCGTCGTTCCCGGCGTTGCCCTTCCGCTCCCTGTCGGCCTCGCTTCGCTCCTCGTGTTCTGCCTGCAACGCGGGCGCGAGTAGCTTCTCGATTCGCGTGTCGACGTTCCCCCGGATCGGCTCGACGTCGAGGTCGGGGCGCTCGGCCAGCACCTGCGCGCGCCGGCGCAGGCTCGACGTGCCGACGACGGCTCCCTCCGGCAGTTCGTCGAGGCTCGACCCGTCGGCCGTGACGAGGGCGTCCCCCGGCGGGCCGCGCTCGGGGACCGCCGCGGTCACGAGGTCGTGGGGCTGTTCGGTGGGCATGTCCTTCATCGAGTGGACCGCGCCGTCGACGTCGCCGTCGAGGACGCGCTCGTCGAGTTCGCGGACGAACGCCCCCGTCTTCCCGAGGCGGTGGATCAACTCGTCTCTGATCTGGTCGCCCGTCGTCTCCACCGCTTCGAGGCTCACCTCGTAACGGCGCTCTTCGAGGGCCGCTTTCACCCCAGCGGCCTGCCGTCGGGCGAGCGGAGAGCCTCGCGTCGCCAGTCGAACCGTCCCGCGCGTTCTCATGGGCGACAGTCCGCGCCTCGGGTATGAAAAGCGTACGCTCTGCCCGCGCACTCGCGCCGACGGACGGAGTGATTTACGTTCGGACGGCCGAAACCGTCACGCATGAGCGACACGCTCTACGATCGCCTCGGCGGCGAGGACGCCATCGGCGCCGTCGTCGACCGCTTCTACGAGCGCGTCCTCGACGACGAGCGCCTCGCGCCCTTCTTCGAGGACGTCGACATGCGCGGACAGCGCGCCCACCAGACGCAGTTCCTCTGTGCGGTCACCGGCGGCCCCGTCGAGTACACCGGCCGGGATATGGAGACGGCCCACGCTCACCTCGACGTTCGCGAGGAGCACTTCGCGGCCATCGTGGGCCACCTCGCGGCGGCCCTCGAGGAGTTCGACGTCGACGCGGCCGACCGCGAGGCGGTCCTCGACGCGTTCGGGAGCTACGAGGACGCCATCGTCTCCGCGGACTGACTGACGTGTTCGCCCGCGACCCGTAGTCCGGTAGCCGAACACGTTCCCATCCTTTTCCATCCCGCAGGAACCGACGCGCCGGTTGAGGGTCGCGTACGGGAAAGCCCGAGGTGTAATGAAAGTACGCCGAAAGACGCTGGCGACGGCCCTCGCGGCCATCTTCGTCGCGAACCTCGTCGTGATGAGCGGCGGCGCGTGGCTCTCCTACGAGGCACAACCCGAGATCCCCGAGACGATCGTCGGTCCCGACGGCGAGACCGTCGCCACGGCGGACGACGTACAGACCGGCAAGACGGTCTTCCAGGAGAACGGGCTGATGAATCAAGGGTCGATCCTCGGCCACGGGAGCTACTACGACTCCGATTACACCGCCGACGCGCTCGAGTCGAAGACCGCACACATGCGGGACTACTACGCCGAGGCCGAGTACGGCGCGGCGTCCTACGACGACCTCGACGCCGGCGAGCGGGCCGCCGTGGCCGAACGGGTCCGCGAGGAACTGGATTCGAGCGGCTACGGCTCGCAGGTCGAGTACTCCGCGGCGGAGGTGTACGCCCACGAGCAGGTCCGCGAGGAGTACGTCGAGCGCTACCACGAAGGCGACCGCGAGCGCGGCGTCCCCGCGGGACAGATCCCCACCGCCGAGGAGGCCGAGCAGTTCGCCGACTTCGCGCTGTGGACCGCCTGGATCTCCCACACCGACCGCCCCGGCACCGACGTCTCGTTCACCAACGAGTGGCCGTTCTCGCCCGCCGCGGGCAACGACGCCGCCGGCGCCGCGATGACCTGGAGCGTCGTCGCGATGGTCCTGCTCGTCGCCGGCGCGGGCGCCGCCATCTGGCTCTACCGGGCGGTCGAACTCCCCGAACCCGAGGCCGAGGGGGTCTCGATCCCGCACCCGCGGGAGATCGACCTCACGCCGAGTCAACTGTTGAGCGCGCGGTTCGTGCTCATCGGCGCGCTCCTGTTCGTCGCCCAGACGCTGCTCGGCGGCTTGCTCGCCCACTATTACGTCGAGCGCGACGGCTTCTTCGGCCTCCACGAACTCGCGGGGATCGACATCCTCGCGTACCTGCCGTGGTCGATCGCGCGCACGTGGCACGTCGACCTCGGCATCCTCTGGATCGCGACCATCTGGCTCGGCGCCGGCCTCTTCCTCGCGCCGCTGCTGACGGGCTACGAGCCCAGACGGCAGGCGCTGTACGTCAAGGGACTGATCGGCGCGTTACTCGTCGTCGCCGTCGGCGGCCTCGCCGGGGTCTGGCTCGGCACGCACAACTACTTCGGCGACCAGCTCTGGTGGCTGCTCGGCAACGAGGGCCTCGAATACCTCGAAATCGGCCGGATCTGGCAGGCCGGCCTGCTGGTCGGCTTCCTCGGGTGGACCTACCTCGTCGCCCGCGGGTTCAGGCCGCTGTTGCGCCGCGAGCCCCGTTACGGGCTGGCGCACATGATCGTCTACGCCGGCGGCTCGATCGGCCTGCTGTTCATGGCCGGCTTCATGTACACGCCGGAGACGAACATCGTGACGACCGAGTTCTGGCGCTGGTGGGTCGTCCACATGTGGGTCGAGGGCGTCTTCGAGTTCTTCGTCCTCGTGGTGATCTCGCTGACGCTCGTCTCGATGAACCTGCTCTCGAAGCGCTCGGCCGAGAAGGCGGTCATCTTCCAGGCCATGCTCGTGATGGGCAGCGGCATCATCGGCGTCTCCCACCACTACTGGTGGGTCGGCCAGCCCGACGTCTGGGTGCCCATCGGCAGCGTCTTCTCGACGCTCGAGTTCATCCCGCTGCTTTTCATCCTCTACGAGGCGCTCCACGAGTACCGCGCGATGATGGACGCCGGCACGTCGTTCCCCTACAAGATGGCGTTTTACTTCATCATCGCCTCCTCGGTCTGGAACTTCTTCGGGGCCGGCGTGCTCGGGTTCTTCATCAACCTGCCGCTGATCAACTACTACGAGCACGGCACTTACCTCACCGTCGCACACGCCCACGGCGCGATGTTCGGCGCGTTCGGCTTCCTCGCGATGGGGATGGCCGTCTACATCCTCCGGGTGACCACCCGCAGCGACGCGTGGAGCGAGCGTCGCCTGCGCGCCGCGTTCTGGCTCTCTAACGTCGGCCTCGCGTTGATGCTGTTCCTCTCGCTGCTCCCGGTGGGCTTTCTCCAGCTCGAAGTCGCGTTCACCGAGGGCTACGCGGCCGCCCGGAGCCTCTCGTTCTACGGCTCCGGGACGGTCCAGACGCTGATGTGGCTGCGGATGCCCGGGGACACCCTGGTGATCCTCGGCTCGGTCGTCTTCGCCTGGGACGTCGCCGCGAAGCTGCTGTTCCAGCGCAAGCCGACCGCGACCGAGGAGTCCGACTCGCACGTCATCGCCGACCGCGTCTTCGCCGAGGGCGGGGACGACGGCCCCGCTGTCGCCGGCGACGACTGAGGATCCCCTCCGCCATCCGCCTACGGCGTTCCGAGCGTCCGCCGTCGCTTCGCGAGGTAGTACGCCGCCAGCGCCGGCTGGACCACCGGGACGAACAGGCTCACGAACGCCGCGCCGAGGTAGGCCGCCGGGTTCGGCCGCCACGACGCCCGCCGCGTGCTGACGTAGGCGGCGTCCCGGTGGATCGACACGGGAAACGCGCCGACCGCGATCGCACCCGCCACCCCGGCGGCGGTCGTCACGAGGCCGGGAATCGCGAGGACGTAGCCGACGGCGGCCGCCGCGAGGCCGAGGACGCTCGCCGCCAGCGAGAGGGCGACCACCAGCCACCACTCCGACCGGCCCGCGGGGGTGCCGAACCGCCGGTGGCGCCGGTAGAGGTAGAAGACGCCCGCGGCGGGCGCCCAGAGGAACGCGAACGCCGCTTCGAGCCACGGGATCGGCAGCCACTGGCCGGTCTCGCGGACCTGCCGCGCGTCGAGGAAGAGTGCGACCGTCATTCCGAGGGTCAGCAGGGCGTAGCCGAAGCTCCCGACGAGCACGAGCGTCCACCCGAGCAGCGGGACGGCGGGGTCGACCTCCCGGAGGACGCCGACGGCGCCGACGCCGACGACCGGCGGGAAGAGGTAACACAGCCGCTCGGCGACCCGCGCCGGATCGAACCGCCGGTCGCCCTCGGTGACGCGTCCCATCGCCTCCCGGGGATTCCCGTCGCGCGTGGATACGTCTACCGGCCGTTCGAGTTCGACGGCTCGCGGCACCTGCGGCGCTCGCGGCGTCCACGCTCCGCCTCGAAAAAATGGCGATGCCCTGTACTCCCTGTTGGCCACGACTGGCCGGGCGAACGGCCAACGGCCCGCGTCTTCAGCGTTGGGTGGCCTCGCAGCGGCTGACGGGGCGCGAACCGTTTAGGTTTAGAGCGCCTCCCGGTAGGCTTCGAGGGTGCGGTCGACGTCCTCCTCGGTGTGAGCGTAGCTGACGAACTGGCTCTCGAACTGGTTCTGGCTGAGGAAGATCCCCTGCTCTTTCATCTTCCCCCAGAAGATCCGCCGCCAGCGCTCCGTCTCGGCGCGTTTCACGTCGGCCGCGTTCTTCGGACAGTAGTCGTAGCGCGGGCAGTCGGGGTTCTGCGTACAGCCGGCCTCGCAGTGGCCCTCGCGGCCGCCGCCCGGCCCCTCGCGGGTGAACACCACCTTGAACATGCTGCCGGTGCCGACGACGGTGTAGTTCGGCGCCCGGTCGGCGAGGATCTCGGTCAGGCCCGCGCGCAGGCGCTCGCCCAGCCGGTCGACGTGCTCGTAGACGTCGTTCTCGGCGGCGAACGTGAGCGTCTCGAGGCCGGCGGCCATCGTCACCGGGTGACCCGAGAACGTGCCCGCCTGGAAGACGTCGCCGGAGGGGGTAAACTGCTCGACGATCTCCGCTCTCCCGCCGATCGCGCCGACGGGGAAGCCGCCGCCGACGATCTTCCCGAAGGTGGTGACGTCGGGGGTGACGCCGAACTCGCTTTGGGCACAGCCCAGACCGCCGACGCGAAAGCCCGTGATCACCTCGTCGAAGAGCAACAGCGCGTCGTGTTCCTCGGTGATCTCCCGGAGGAACTCGAGGTAGCCGGGGACGGGGTGGACGATGCCGTAGTTCGCGAGGATCGGTTCGGCGAGGACCGCCGCGATGTCGTCGCCGTGTTCCTCGAAGACCTCGGTCATCGCCGCCTCGTCGTTGAACGGGACCGGCAGGGTGTGCTCGGCGAACGCCGCCGGGATCCCCGCCGAGGAGGGTTTCGGGTTCTCGTGGTCGCCCTCGACGAGCGTGGACTCCTGTGCGCCGTGGTAGCCACCCTGCATGACGACGACCTTGTCCCGGCCGGTGTACCCCCGCGCGAGGCGGACGGCGGAGGTCGTCGCCTCCGTGCCCGAGTTGACAAAGCGGATCTTCTCGACGCTCGGGACGTGCCGGACGACGAACTCCGCGAGGTCGACCTCGACCTCGGTGGGGGCGCCGTACATCGGCCCCTCGCTCGCTCGCCGCTGGATCCCCGCCTGCACGGGTTCGGGGAGGTCGTGGCCCAAAAGCAGCGGCCCCAGCCCCATCACCCAGTCGACGTACCGGTTGCCGTCGGCGTCGATCACGTGGCCGCCGTCGCCCTTGCGGACGAAGAACGGGTAGGGCTCGATCGCCGCGCGAACGGCCGAGTTGACGCCGCCGGGCATGACCGACAGCGCCCGATCGTACAGCGCGCGAGACTGCTCGTCGTTCATGCGCGACCGTTGGGAGCGGGACGGCAAAGTAGTACCGAGGTCGTCCCGTGCCGACCTCGCGACGAACCGTCAGACCGCTTCGGCCCCGCTCTTGCCGGTACGAACCTGCACCGCGTCCTCGACGGGCAGGACGAATATCTTCCCGTCGCCGGGTTCGCCGGTGGTGGCGGCCTCGCGGATCGCGTCGACGACGTCCCCCGCGGGCACGTCGGCGACCACGCACTCGATTTTGATCTTCTGGTGGAGGTCGACGGTGTACTCCTCGCCGCGCCACTGGCCAGTCTTCGCGGGCTGGGAGCCCCGGCCGGAGACGTTGGTGACGGTCAGCGAGGGAGCGCCGACCTCCGCGAGGGCCGTCTTGACCGCGCCGAGGCGGTCGGGCCGGACGATGGCGGTGACCATCTCGATTCCGGACCCGCCGTCGGTCGACAGTTCGCGGTCGTCGCGACCGCCGTCGGTCGCGAGTTCGGGCTTGCCGAACTCGGGGTAGGTGTCGACGCCGTGTTCGGAGACGTCGAGGCCGTCGCGCTCGTGTTCGGGCGTGACGCGGGCCTGACCGGCCAGTTTGAACGCGCCGAAGACGGCGCCCGTCGCGGCGACCGTCCAGACGGTGATGACGGCGACGCCGACGACCTGCGCGGCGAGCAGGTCGGCCGAGAAGCCGTCGACGTGGACGAACGGCAGGGCGAGCACGCCCAGCACGCCCGCGCTCCCGTGGACGGGGAACACCGCGCAGACGTCGTCGATCTTGAGCGTGCGTTCGACGACGCCGAAGACGATCGGCAACTGGGCGCCGGCGAGGAACGCGACCGCGACCGCGCCCCACCAGGTGACGACGTCGGCGATGCCGGTCACGCCGACGAGGCCGGCCAGCAGGCCGTTGGCGACGTAGAGCGTGTCGACCTTCTTCGTCCGGTACAGCGAGACGGCGGCCGCGCCGAGCGCGCCGGCGGCCATCCCGAGGGTGGTCGCGAGCGCGACCCGGCCGACGTACGCGAAGTCGCCGAGGACGAGGTCGCCGCCCTCGACCGCGAAGACGGTCGCCGCGGTGCCGACGTTGAAGCCGTACCAGCCGAACGCCAGCACGAGCGTCCCGAGGACGGCGAAGGTCATCGAGTGGCCGGGGATGACGTTCGCGGAGCCGTCGTCGTTGAACCGGTCGAGACGCGGGCCGATCACGTACGCCGCGGTGAGGCCGGCGATGCCGCCCATCCCGTGGACGATCATGCCGCCGGCGAAGTCGTGGAAGCCGACGCCGAAGACGTCCGCGAGGAAGCCCCCGGCCCAGGTGAACCCCTCGACGACGGGGTAGATGACCGCCGCCAGCAGGAGGGTGTAGGTGACGTACGCGCGCAGTTTCGCCCGGCCGGCCACCGCGCCGGAGACGATGGTCGCCGCGGTCATCGCGAAGACGGCGCCGAAGAGCCAGTCGACCCACGCGTTCGGGTCGGACTCGGTCATCGTCCCGACCAGATCGGCGAGCGCGACCTCGCCGTCGCCGGTCGCCGCGCCGACGACGCCGGCTAGCCCGGCGCCGACGACGAAGAACGCGAGCACGCCGACGCTCCAGGTCAGCAGGTTCTTCGTCAACTGGTTCGCCACGTTCTTCGAGCGCACCTGACCGGATTCGAGCATCGCGAACCCGGCGTGCATGAAGAAGATGAGAAAGCAGACGACCAGCACCCACAGCAGGTTCACGCCCTCGGCGAGGACGGCGGCGTCTACCATCCCGTCACCTCCGCACCCGTGGCTATCGGCCGCCCGTCTAGTAGACGGTCGTTTGATTCTTTGCCATTCAACCGCGCGTTTGTCTTCCGAATCACGTTCGAGTGGCACGAGATAGCAGTGTATAAGGATTGTTGTTGACGTGCGTCTAAATATAGTGTCTGGCGCGTGGCGAACGACGAACTCTAGAGTCGATTTAATGGATATAAGGACGACGACCGTCCGGTTTCCGACCGAACGGGCACGCGAAACCCGACGTTCGTCGGGGTCGAACGCGGGGGCAATCCGCCGTTCGTCCCGGCGCGACCGCCGTATCGGTTCGATCGACGCTCGCGCGCGGCAATCGTTGCCGCTCGACGACCGCGCCGACGGTCGAGGTGGACGATCGTTCGATCGGCCCCGCCGGTCAGAGCCGGCGGGCCACGTCCTCGGCGAAGTACGTCAGGATCAGGTCCGCGCCGGCGCGCTTGATCGACAGCAGCGACTCGACGGCCACCTCCTCCAGGTCGAGCCAGCCCTTCTCGGCGGCGGCGTGGAGCATGGCGTACTCGCCGGAGACGTTGTAGGCGGCGACCGGGTGGTCGAACTCCCGGCGCAGCGAGGCGACGATATCGAGGTAGGGGAGGGCGGGCTTGACCATCAGCACGTCCGCGCCCTGCTCGACGTCCAGTCGCACCTCGCGCAGCGCCTCGCGGGCGTTCGCGGGGTCCATCTGGTAGTGTCGGCGGTCGCCGAAGGCGGGCGCGCCGTCGGCGGCGTCGCGGAACGGCCCGTAGAAGGCGCTCTCGTACTTCGCCGCGTAGCTCATGATCGGGACGTGCTCGTGGCCCGCGCGGTCTAACGCCGCGCGGATGGCGCCGACCATGCCGTCCATCATCCCGCTCGGCGCGACCATGTCCGCGCCCGCCTCGGCGTGGGAGACGGCGATCCGTTCGAGCGAGTCGAGGGTCGCGTCGTTGTCGACGGTGAGGGTGGCCGCGCAGGCCCGCTCGTCCGCGACGCCATCGCCCCGCAGTTCCTCCTCCAGCGGCCCGCAGTGGCCGTGGTCGGTGTACTCACAGAGGCAGACGTCGGTGATCACGTAGGCGTCGGTCTCCGCCGTGATCCGGCGGGTCGCCTCCTGAATCACGCCGTCGTCGGCCCACGCGCGGCTTCCCTCGGGGTCCTTCGAGCGCGGGACGCCGAACAGCATGACCGCCTCGACGCCGGTTTCGAGCACCGCCTCGACGCGGGCGACGGCCTCGTCGACGGGGACGCGCTCGTGGCCGGGCATCGACTCGATCGGGCGGCGTTCGTCGGTCGTGGCGTCGACGAACACCGGCGCGACGAAGTCCGTCGGATCGAGGCTCGTCTCGCTGACGAGCCCCCGAATACGGTCGCGTCGGAGTCGCCGGGGGCGGTGGGTGAGGTCCATACCGGGCAGTACCCGCGGGGCGGCCAAAAGCGGTGCGTTCTCGCGGGCCGGTCAGACCATCGCCTCGTCGCCGACGTCGGGGTGCTCGCGGACGAACGCCACGAGGTCGTCGACGTAGGACTCGAAGGGGGGACACTCGATCCCGGTCCCGGCCAGCGCCCGCCGCGTGTTCGGACAGGCGTACCGCGTCGGGTGGTCGAGGTAGTCGATCGTGGCGGGTTCGGCGGGCAGGCCGCGCTCGGCCAGCCGTGCCGTCGCCGCCCGGGCGAGCCCCTTCGTCGTCGGCACCGAGACCGTCCGGCGGCCCGCGGCCTCGGCGAGGGCGTCGACGAACGCCGGCACCGGCAGCGGCGCGGAGTCACAGAGCTGGTAGACCTCGCCGGCGGCGTCCTCGCGGCCGCTCAGGTGGGCGATGGCGTCGACGACGAAGTCCCGGGGGACGACGTTCAACTCCGCGTCGCTCGCCCCCGGCAGCGCGAACGAGGTCGCCAGCGGCCGCGGCTGGGCGAGCAGCAGGCGCAACAGGTAGTACGGCCCGTCGTACTTCTCGGTCTCGCCGGTCTCGCTGTCGCCGACGACGATCGCGGGCCGGTAGATCGTCGCGGCCAGCCCCTCGGCCATCCGCTCCTGAACCGCGACCTCCGCCCGGTACTTCGTCTCCTCGTAGTGGTTGTTGAACGTCTGGCCCTCCCGCAGGTGGTCCTCGGTGAACACGCCGTCGTAGCGGCCGCTGACGTAGCAGGTGCTGACGTACTGGAACCGCTCGACGTCGAGGGTCTCGGCGACGTCGAGGACGTGCTCGGTGCCCCGGACGTTGACGGCCTCGCCGAGGGCGGGGTCGACCGCGAGGTCGTAGACCGCCGCGAGGTGGTAGACCTCGCGGACGGAGGCGAGGTCGTCGAGCCCGTCGAGTCCGATATCGGGCTCGGTGATGTCGCCCTCGTACAGCCGGATCCGGTCGTCGTCGGGGCCGGCGATCTCGGCCGCTCGGCGTTCGGCGCGCTCGCGGTAGGCCGGCTGGACGAGGCAGGCGATCGGGCCGTCGCCGCGGGCGACCAGTCGTTCGATCAGCGCGGAGCCGAGGAAGCCCGGGAAGCCCGTGAGCAGGACTTCGGGGTCACGCTCGCTCATCGGAACGCACCCCCGAGGCGGCGCTGGAGTCGGGTGAGCGCCGACAGCCCGCGGACGAACCACCGCGTCGGCACCCCCGGCGGGGCGTCGAGCGGGCCGACCCGCGAGGTCGCGAGCGTCCGCGCGTCGACGTACCGCAAGAGCCCCTCGGGGCCGTGTCGCCGGCCCAGCCCGGAGTCGCCGACGCCGCCCATCGGCGCGTCGACGGCCGCCCAGCCGGCGGTGTAGGCGTCGTTGACGCAGACCGTGCCGGCCTCGATCCGGCGGGCGACCTCGCGGCCGCGCTCCCGGTCGCCGGCCCAGACGCTCGCGTTCAGGCCGTACTCGGTGTCGTTCGCCGCCTCGATCGCCGCCTCGGCGGTCGCGACCGGGGAGACGGAGACGACGGGGCCGAACGTCTCCTCGCGGGCGACCGGCGAGTCGGGGTCGACGTCGGTCAGCACGGTCGGCTCGTAGCAAAAGGGGCCGACGTCGGGGCGGGCGCGTCCGCCGGTCAGGACCGACGCGCCGCGCTCGACGGCGTCCTCGACGTGGGCCTCGACCCGGTCGAGCTGGTCGCCGTCGATCAGCGAGCCCACGTCGGGGCCGTAGTCGAAGCCGGTTCCCAGCGAGAGGTCGCGGGTCGCCCCGACGAACGCGTCGAGGAACGCCTCGTACTGCGAGCGGACGACGTAGATCCGCTCTGCGGCGAGACAGAGCTGACCGGCGTTGGTGAACGCGCCCTGGACGGCCCCGCGGGCCGCCGTCTCGACGTCGGCGTCCCCGAGGACGACCAACGGGTTCTTCCCGCCGAGTTCGAGCGAGCAGTCGATCAGGTTCCGTCCCGCCCGCTCGGCGACCGTCCGGCCGGTCTCGGTGCTGCCGGTGAACGCGACGTAGTCGACCCGGTCGATCAGCGCCGGGCCGACGACCGGCCCCTCGCCGGTGACGATCCGGAAGACGTCCCGCGGCAGCCCGGCCTCGTACAGCAGGTCCGCGAGCGCGAGCGCGACGAACGGCGTCTTCTCGTCGGGTTTGAGCACGACCGCGTTGCCCGCGAGCAGCGCCGGGACGGCGTCCGTGATCGCGAGCGTCAGCGGGTAGTTCCACGGCGAGATGATCCCGACGACGCCCACGGGGTCGTAGGCGACGCGCGCGTCGGTCGCGAGCGGAATCGCGCCGCGACGCTGCCCCTCCGCGAGCGTCTCGGGACCGACGTCGGCGTAGTAGGAACTCGTCAGCGGGACGTCGAGGACCTCCTCGACGGCGTGCCGGCGGGACTTGCCGGTCTCGACCTGGAGCAGGTCGAGCAGTTCCTCGCGGCGCGCGAGGACGAGGTCGCCGAACCGGCGCAGGATCGCCGCGCGCCGCTCGATCGGCGTCTCCGCCCACGCGGCCTGTGCCTCCCGGGCGCGCTCGACGGCCGCGTCGACGTCGGCCTCGGTGCAGGCGGGGATTCGGCCGATCGGCTCGTCCGTCGCGGGGGCGCGGACCGCGATGGTCTCGCCCCCGGCGGCGTCGATCCGGCCCGCGAGAGCTTCGAGCCGGCCGGACGGGAGCCGCGTCTCGTCGAGGATCGACCGGTGCGTTGTGCGTGTCATGTATCGGACAACGGGCTCGCCCCATCTCAACCTAGGCATCGCCGTTCGTTTCGCCCCGTGGCAATTCTTGCGAGAACATAGGTGGGCTTTTGACGCCCCCTCCCGGATGAACGATCATGCTGGACTACGTACAGCTCGAGGCGGACCTCGACGAGGAGGAGCGCCTGATCCGCGACACGGCCCGCGAGTTCGTCGCGGACCGCGTGCGCCCGGAGATCGGCGATCACTTCGAGGCCGGCACCTTCCCGACGGAGATCATCCCTGAGATGGGGGAGATGGGCTTTTACGCCCCCAACCTCGACGGCTACGGCTCTCCCGGCGTCTCCGAGACCGCCTACGGGCTGTTGATGCAGGAACTCGAGGCCTGCGACTCCGGTCTCAGGTCGATGGCCTCGGTACAGGGCGCGCTGGTGATGTACCCGATCTACGCCTACGGTTCGGCGGACCAGAAGGAGGAGTGGCTGCCGAAACTCGGCGCGGGCGAGGCCGTCGGCTGTTTCGGGCTCACCGAACCCGAGCACGGCTCGAACCCGTCGGCGATGGAGACCCGCGCCGAGCGCGACGCCGACGGCTACGTGCTCAACGGCTCGAAGACGTGGATCACGAACTCGCCGATCGCCGACGTCGCCGTCGTCTGGGCCCGCGACCGCTCCGCGGAGGACGACCCCGTCCGGGGCTTCCTCGTCGAGACCGACCGCGACGGCGTCACGACCAACGAGATCAAAGAGAAGCTCTCGCTGCGCGCGTCGATCACCGGCGAGATCGCCCTCAACGACGTCCGCGTCCCCGAGGAGAACGTCCTGCCCGGCGTCTCCGGGATGAAGGGGCCGCTGTCGTGTCTCACGCAGGCCCGGTACGGCATCGCGTGGGGCGCCGTCGGCGCGGCCCGCGACTGCTTCGAGACCGCCCGCCAGTACGCCACCGACCGCGAGCAGTTCGGCGGCCCGATCGCCCGCTTCCAGCTACAACAGGAGAAACTCGCGGAGATGGCCACCGGGATCACGACGAGCCAGTTGCTCGCCTACCGGCTTGCCGAACTCAAAGAGCGCGGCGACCTCCGCCCCCAGCACGTCTCGATGGCCAAGCGCCACAACGTCCGGATGGCCCGCGAGCAGGCCCGCGTCGCCCGCGAGATGCTCGGCGGCAACGGCATCACGACCGACTACTCGCCGATGCGCCACCTCGCGAACATGGAGACGGTCTACACCTACGAGGGGACCCACGACATCCACACGTTGATTCTGGGGCAGGATCTGACGGGTATCGCGGCCTTCGAGTGACGCGAAGCGACACGAGACCCGAAACCTTATTCGCGCGACCGTCACATCCTCCATCGTGACCGAAAGCTGTACGTTCTGTGACATCGCCGACGGGACGGAACCCGCCTACCGGGTGTACGAGGACGAGTCGACGCTGGCGTTCCTCGACGTCAACGCCGTCAGCGACGGCCACACGCTCGTCGTCCCGAAAGCGCACGCGCCGACGCTCTCGGCGGCCGACGAGGAGACCGTCGCCGCCGTCTTCCGGACCGTCCGCCGCGTCGGCCGCGCCGTCGAGCGCGCGCTCGAACCGGACGGCTACAACGTGTTCCAGTCCAACGGCGCGGCCGCGGGACAGGACGTGTTCCACCTGCACGCCCACGTCGTCCCGCGGTGGGAGGGCGACGGCATCCACTTCTCCCCCTCGCGCGAGCGGATCGATCCGTCGCGAGGCGAGCGCGTCGCCGACGCGCTCCGCGAGGTAGTCGAGTAGCCGGCCGTCGCCTGCCGGTACCGACGCACTCTTTCGTCGGCCGACGAGACTGTCTCCCGAGCGGTCGTCCGCGACGGCCGACGGGGATCCGAATCCGATGCGCTGGCGCTACCGGGAGACCGTCCTCGCGCTGTGTACGCTCGCGTTCTTCGCGACGATGGTCGCGCGGTTAGCGATCAGCCCGGTCGTCCCGGAGATCACCGCCGACTTCGGCGTGCCGAACTGGGCCATCGGCGTCGCCCTGACGGGGCTGTGGATGGCGTACTTCCTCTCGCAGTTCCCGAGCGGGGTGTTCGCCGACCGCTTCGGCGAGCGGCCGATCATCCTCGTCGCCGTCGGCGGGACGGCGGTTTCGAGCCTGCTCATCGCCCTCTCGCCGGTCTTCGGCGTCTTCGTCCTCGCGACGATCGCGCTCGGCTTCCTCGCGGGGTTACACTACAGCGTCGCGACGACGCTGTTGACCCGCACCTACGACGACATCGGCACCGCCATCGGCCTCCACAACGGCGGCGCGCCCGCGGCCGGCCTCGTCGCCCCGGTGCTGGCGGTCTGGATCAGCGGCCGCTACGGCTGGCGGCCCGCGGTCGCGCTCGGGGCGGCGGTCGCCGTCCCGATATTCGTCCTCTTCGCGGGGCGTGTCCGTCCGACCGAACCGCGCCGGCCCGACCAGCCGATCGCCGAGCGGTTCGAACTCGACCCGCTCGTCGAGTTGCTCTCGCGGCCGCCCATCGCGTTCACCGTGGGCATCTCGATCGCCTGCGCGTTCGTCTGGCAGGGGACGGCCTCGTTCCTGCCGGCGTTTCTCATCTACCACCGCGGCCAGTCGGAGGCGACGGCGGGAGTCGTCTTCTCGGCGTACTTCGTCGTCCAGGGGATCACGCAGGTCGGGATCGGCGCGGCCTCGGACCGGTACGGCCGCGACCCGGTGACCGCCGCCTGCATGGTGCTGGGCGCCGCCGGCTTCGCGGTGCTGGTGTTCGTCCCCGGCCTCCTCGCGGTCGCGGGGGCAGTCGCCCTCGTCGGGACGGGGATGGGCTGGTCGGCGGCCGCGCTGCCGCGTTTCATGGACCACCTCTCGGAGGCCGAGCGCGGCGCCGGTTTCGGGCTCGTCCGCACCGTCTACGGCGTCGTCGGCGCGCTCGGCTCCGCCGGCACCGGCCTGTTCGCCGACCTCTTCGGCTGGGGCGTCTCCTTTCTCGTCCTCGCCGGGTTGCTCTCGCTCGTCTTCTGTGCGCTCGCGCTCAATCGGGCGCTCTCGCTCGGGTACTGAGTCAGGACTCGCGTCGGGCCGGCGGCGGACGGCTGACGAGGCGGCCGAACAGCGCCCGGCGGTCGGCGGCCGCCCGGTAGAGGGGCTCGCGGACCCGGTCGCTGCCGGGTAGCCGGCGGAACGCGCGCGCGGGGTACCGTGACGGCGTCTCGAGGCGCGCCGTCGCCTCCTCGATGGCCTCGCCACAGGAGTAGACGGCGTCGTCGGTCAGCAGGTGGGCACACTCCTCGTAGTCGTCGGGGAGGCGTGCCCGCTGGTCCGGCGTCAGGTCGGCGAAGCCGACGAGTTCGAACGAGCCCCGCCGGGCGGCGAACTCGGCACACCAGGTGCAGAAGCCGCAGTCGTCGTCGTAGACCAGTCGCGGGGGGTGTGCCGCGTCGTCGCTCATGGGGTTGGGTACGGTCTCGACGGGGAAAGGTCGACCGGCGCTCCCGGCGGTTTTCGGGTCCATACTTTTAAGTCCGCGTCGCCCGTTCGCCTCTGCTAGCAATGGCCATAGATCCGCAGTTCAACGAGAACCGAGAGAAGGTCGACGAACACGAGGGCCACGCCGTCTGGGGGCCGGTCGACGAACCCGAGGAACTCGGCATCCACGGCACCCACGTCGCCGTCGACTTCGACATCTGCCTCGCCGACGGCGCCTGCCTCGAGGACTGCCCGGTCGACGTCTTCGAGTGGGTCGACACGCCGGGTCACCCGGAGAGCGAGCGGAAGGCGGATCCGGCCAACGAGGCCCAGTGCATCGACTGCATGCTCTGCGTGGACGTCTGTCCGGTCGACGCGATCGACGTCGACGCCGGGCGGACGGCGTGACCGATTCGCGGCCCGGTCACGCACACGACTGACAGTTCTCGAGGAAAATCGCGAAGCGCCGGCTCACTCGGCGCGGTCGACGTCGACTCGCTCCTTCAGCGCCTCCAGCCCGTCGGCCTCGGCGAGTTCCTGCAACCGCTCGCGGAAGTGGTCCTCGCAGAGGCCGACTCTGAGCCCGTCGGACTCCGCGGCGAACGCGGCCTCCCGGTCGCAGTAGTGGCAGTGCATACCCACCGGTACGGTACCACCTGCATTGAACCCTGCGCTATCGGTCCGATCGGGGGGTCGGAAGCTCCAGCGTTCGGTACGCGTCCCGCGAGAGGCCGGCCAGTCCGAGGCGGTCGTCGTGGGCGTCGCTGCCGCCCGTCGCGAGCAGGCCGTGGCGCTCGATCGCCCGCTCGACCGGCCCGAGGTCGACCTCGCGGTCGTATGGGTAGTCCAGTTCGACCGCGTCGAGGGCCGCGGTCAGGGCGAGCGCGCCCGCGGGGTCGCGGTACCGCAGCGGGTGGGCGAGCGCGACGACCGAACACGCCTCCGCGAGCAGGTCGCGGCCGCGGGCGAACGAGGTGACGTCCCGCGGGACGAAACACGGGCCGTCGTTCCCGATGAGGTGTTCGAACGCCCCCTCGTAGTCGTAGCCGGCGTCGGGATGGGCGTCGATCGCGCGGGCGACGTGGGGGCGGCCGAACCCCTCGTCGACGGACAGTCCGAGGTCGATCCCGAGGCGGTCCTCGACGCGCTCGACGATCGCGCGGCCGCGTTCGCGGCGGTCGCGCTGGATCCGCTCGATCTCGTCGTCGAGGGCCGGCGTGGGTCCGACGCCGTAGCCGAGCAGGTCCACCCGCCGGCCGTCGGTGGCCTCGACGCGGAGTTCGATCCCGTGGACGAGCGTCACCCCCTCGCGCTCGACGGCGGGGTCGTCGAACGGCTGGCGGCGGTCGTGGTCCGTGAGCGCGACCACCTCGACGCCCGCGCGGCGGGCGGCGGCGGGCACCGCCGCGAGGTCGAGGCTCCCGTCCGAGCGGGTGGTGTGGACGTGGAGGTCGGCGTAGGGCATACCTACACCGCTCGCCGGCCGGTCGAAAGCGTTTCGCACTCGCGCCGTGGCACGCGGTCCCGTTCTAGGCTCTCTAGGGAGTCGAAGGTGTACCGACGACCTAAAGAACGTTTATGGACAATGTTTATAATTATCGTTCACACAGTTGGGGCCACGATGCTCCGCAACGGCACCGGCGACCTCATCGACGCCCACGAGTACCCCGCGACCACCGAGGACCTGATCGAAGCGTACGGCGACCGGACCCTCGAACTCCCCAACGGCTCCGAGACGATCGGCGACGCGCTCGCCCGCCTCGACGGCGAGACGTTCGAGTCCTCCGAGGAGGCCCGTCTCGCGGTCTACTCGGCGGTCAGCCGGAAGGCGATCGGCCGCTTCGGTTACTCCGACCGTGACCCGACGCCCCTCGGCAGTCCGTACGCGCCCGACCAGGTCTCGTTCTGACGGCCCGTAGCTGTCCCTCTGCGGCTCAGTCGACGAACTCGATCGCTCCTTCGAGGTCCAGCGGTACCGCGCCCTTCCGGTAGCCCTCGACGCGCCCGTCCGGGCGGGCCCGGTAGACGACCGCCGGGCGGTGGCGGACGTCCGGCCGCTCGCCGCGGACCGCGGCCCACGAGTCGTCACGGAAACTCGAACAGTCGACGAAGAGGACGGCGCCGCCGCCGTGTTTCTCGAGTTGGCCGTTCGTCTTCGTCTCGGCGGTGTCGCGGACGGCGGCGACGGGCCCCGCCGCCGCGCGGTTCGCGGGCGGCTGGGGTCGGGTGACCTCGACGAGGACGTTCGTCGCCTCGTCGGTCGCCCGGAAGTCCAGCGAGTGCCCCGTCGTCACCTCGATCTCGGGGACGACGTCGTAGCCGGCGTCGGTGAGGACCTTCGCCGCGAGGAACTCGGCCATCGCGGCGCTCATGCGGACGCGGTCGACGTGGTCGCTCGTGCCGAGTTTGCCCGACATGACGTGTCTGTGCTCGTCGAGGACGCCGGTCGAGAGGAACGCCTCGAAGAAGCGGGTCGCCTCGCGGCGGCCGGCGTCGGGGAAGCCGGCGGCGTGTTCGCGGAAGAACGACCGGGTCGACTCGCGGCCGTCCTTGGACATGAACACCGGGAGGAAGTACCACGAGAGGTGCGGGTAGTCCGCGAGCCACGGCTCCTCCTCGTGGAGGGTCGCGAGCAGTTCGCGCTGGGCCCACCGCGAGACGTGGTAGGGGACCTCGCGCCAGCCGAACTTGTCGGTGCGCCACAGCGAGGACGGCGTCTCGGTGTTGCCCATCCAGTAGGCCTCGTCGTCGCGGCGGGCGAACAGCGCGACGTCGCCGTTTTGCATCTCGAAGCGGTGGGTCGCCCAGCCGCCGCCCGCGTCGAAGCGGGGGTCGACGGCGCGGGCGCCGATGTTGCTGTTCAGGGGCTGGAAAATCCGTCGTCGAACGCGTTGTTCGCTCCAGTGTTCGGGCGAATATCGAAAGCGAAGCGGCCGTGCCACGGCGACCCGTACGGGGCCGGCGTGCATACGTCTTCCCCTCCGCACACGGCGTCTCCCCGCCGGAAAATCGCCCGAGTGCGGCGGGTCGACTTCTGTGCACGCGCCGCGGGGGTGTGAACGACCGTTACATTGATTAGCGGCAACTTCCAAATATGAGTGTAGTTACCATGTCAATGGGTGCCTATGACGAGGACGAGCACGAGCGCCGTGAGCAGCAGGCCTCGAAGGTCGACGCGGACTTCGACGACGAGCGGACGATCTACCACGGGAAGATCGAGTACGACTCGGGTGATTCGGCGGAGGCGCTCCTGAACAAGTTCGAGGAGATCAAGTCCAACTAGCGGCCGACGGAGCCGACTGTTCTGCGGGGGCGTGTCGCTGGCGGCCGCTCGCAGCGTCGGCACCGCCCTCCCGGCCGCGCGGCGAACGACACCACCGGCAGCGGCGGCTGTGCTCACTCCCCCGGTACGGACTCCTCCACGGCGTCCCACCCCGGGGTCCCGGGTGCGCCGCGGTCGTCCTCGACCTCGCGGGCCGCGTCCGGGTCGGGGGTCTCCCCGCCGTCGCGGCGTCGCATCCACTCGCGGATCGCGCGGCCGGCCCACGAGTCCGCCGCCAGCGCCCGCGCCCGCGCTCGCTCGTAGTGGGGTTCCGATATCGAGAGCGTCCCGGGGCTGGAGGCGGCCGCGACGGCGAGGAACTCCGCGCGGTCCGCCCGGCTGAGGGCGTCGTCCGCGAGGCGGTCGACCCGCCCGGCGAGGTCCCCGGGCCGGGGGTGGACGAACACCTTCTGACCGATCGCCTGCGGGCCCAGCAGGAGGCTCCCGGCGTCGGGGTCGTCGGGGGCGTCGTCGACGAGTCGCTCGCCGCCGACGGCCCCCTCGACGCGCTCGCACTCGGTCTCCTGGCCGAGCGCGAGGTTGTGCGCGGGGTACTCGGCGCACTCGCTCGGGTACAGGTCGTCGTCGTGGATCCGACACTGCAGGGTCGTCGGATCGAGGAAGACGCAGGTCGGCAGCCACGCGGCCGCCTCGCGGTCGAACGGCGCGACCGGCTTCGGCGGCTTGCGCAGGCCGACGAAGAACGCGGGCCGGCCGGCGACCGCGGCGAGTTCGCGGCCGTCGACCTCGACGCGTCCGTCGATCCCGTCGGCCTCGCTCGCGCGCCAGAGCCGGGGGGTCAGCGCGTCGCCGAGGCCCGCTTCGAGGAACGCCCGGACCTCGTCGCGGGTGAGTGGCACGAGGTTGTACGTGTCGTCGAGCGGCCGCCGGGGCCCCCGGCGCTCGTGTTCGATCGCCTCCCTGACGGCCGGGTCGAGCAGCGGCCGCCAGTCGATGCAACAGCCCGCACAGCCCTCGCAGTTCACCTCCATGCGACGGCGTACGACGCGGGCGCGCAAATACTGTCCCCCGGTCGTCGCCGGTCGCGGGGCCGCCCGAGGGGAACGACTTTCAGCGTCGGCGACCGATATTCGGCTATGGCACAGGGGACCTGCGACGGCTGTGGACGAGCCGTCACGGCCGCCGGCGGCGTCGCCAACCTCTGGACGTTCGGCGACCGCGACGGCAGCGAGGGCACCGGCATGACCCTCGAGTTCGAGGACGGCTCGACGCACCTGCTCTGTTACCCGTGTATCGACGCGCTGCCGGACGGGCCGACGGCCGCGGACGTCGAGCGACTGGAGCGGGTCGACGGGGAGACGTCGCGGCTCGTCGGCCCCTAAAAGCGGAAGGGGTGGGATTCGAACGCCACGAGGCCCGAAGGCCTCCGCGGGCGAGGCCCGCGGTGCTCTTCCGCTGAGCGACCCTTCCGCACGCGGGGGCGACGGCGGAGTTCGTATTCGTAATCTGGTCGCTACCGACCGCTAGGGGTCGGTTTCACCGCCGCCGGCGCCGGGTGTCGCCCCGGCCGTCGCCCTCGCGGCGGGAGACGCTTCGCAGACTTTAGGGCGCCGCCGGACGCTCACCCGAACGGTGAACCCCGAGCGGATCTTCGAGGCGTTTCCGGCGCCCAGCTACCGCGGCAACCAGGAACGGGCCCTCCGTGACGTCCGCGACGCGTTCGCGGCCGGCAACGACGTGGTGCTGGTACGTGCGCCGACCGGCAGCGGCAAGTCCCTGCTCGCGCGGGCGGTCGCCGGCTGTGCCCGGCGGGTCGACGAGGCCGACCCGAGCGAGGCGACCGGCGCCTACTACACGACGCCGCAGGTCTCGCAACTGGACGACGTCGCCGCCGACGACCTGCTCGCGGACCTCAACGTCGTCCGCGGGAAGTCGAACTACACCTGCATCCTGCCGGGGGAACTCGACACGCCGGTCGATCGGGCCCCCTGCGTCCGCGAGCGCGGCTACGACTGCTCCGTGCGCCACCGCTGTCCGTACTTCTCGGACCGGGCGATCGCCTCGAACCGGTCGATCGCGGCGATGACGCTCGCGTACTTCATGCAGACCGCCGGCAGCGAGGTGTTCCGCAAGCGCGACGTCGTCGTGATCGACGAGGCCCACGGGCTGGCGGAGTGGGCCGAGATGTACGCGACGATCCGACTGGGGCCGCGGACGGTGCCGTTCTGGGACGACC
Source organism: Salinilacihabitans rarus (assembly GCF_024296665.1). NCBI lineage: Archaea > Methanobacteriati > Methanobacteriota > Halobacteria > Halobacteriales > Natrialbaceae > Salinilacihabitans > Salinilacihabitans rarus. The sequence continues at coordinate 2,515,166 of NZ_CP100762.1, forward strand.
TGCGGGTCCCCGCGGTCGACGGCCTCGACCGGGCCGCGCGCTTCGCGGAGAACCTCGCCGGGGTCTGCGAGCGCCGCAAGGACGACCTGCTCGGCCGGGAGGAACTCTCCCCGCGGGAGGTACGCGAGCGCGACCGCCTCCAGGAACTGCGCGGCGACCTCGACTGGTTCGTCTCGGACTACCGCGACCCGGAGAGCCCGACGACGTGGCTGGTCGATCAGGCCGACCCCGCCGACGCCGACGACGAGGACGTCGGCGGGCCGCTGACGATCAAGCCGATGAACCCCGAGCGCTACCTCGCGCACACGGTCTGGGACCGCGGGAACAGGTTCGCCCTGCTGTCGGCGACGATTCTCAACAAGGAGGCGTTCTGCCGGCACGTCGGCCTCGACCCCGCGAACGTCGCCCTCGTCGACGTCGGCCACACCTTCCCCGTCGAGCGCCGGCCGCTGTACGACGTCACCCGGGGGAAGATGACCTACGAGGCCCGCGACGAGACGCTGCCGAAGGTCGCCCGAACGATCGTCCGGATCATGCAGGCCCACCCCGACGAGAAGGGGCTGATCCACGCCCACTCCTACGACATCCAGGAACGACTGGCGGAGTACCTCCGGGAGTTCGGCGTCGGCGAGCGCGTCCGCACCCACTCGCGGGACGGCCGGGACGCCGACCTCGAGGCGTGGAAGGCGAGCGGCGACCCGGACGTCTTCCTCTCGGTGAAGATGGAGGAGGCGCTGGATCTGAAGGGGGACCTCTGTCGGTGGCAGGTGCTGTGCAAGGCGCCCTTCCTCAACACGAGCGACTCGCGGGTCGCCCACCGTCTGGAGCAGGGCCAGTGGGCGTGGTACTACCGGGCGGCGCTGCGGACGGTCGTCCAGGCCTGCGGGCGGGTCGTCCGCGCGCCCGACGACCGCGGGGCGACGTACCTCGCGGATTCGAGCCTGCTCGACCTGTTCGAGCGGGCGAGAACCGACATGCCCGACTGGTTCGCCGATCAGGTCGACCGCATGGAGCGCCCGGACCTGCCGGCGTTCGAGCCGCGGACGGCGCTCGGAGGGCCGAACGAGGGGTCGGGTCGCGACGGCGGTGACGCGGCCGCGGACGGGGACGGGGACGAGGGGTCGTACTCCTCGCGGCGTCGGCGACGGGCGCGACGGTCGTCGCGGTCGAGTCCGCTGGCGGACGTCTGGGAGACGGACCGGTAGCCCGACTCCCGTCGGCGGTCGACGACGCGCGGTCCGGTGTCAGTCAGAGGGCACAATCGCAGGGGTGTCCGAGCATCGCGACCGACTGCCGCCGTGTCGACGGTCGGCGCCGTCTCCCAATTATCTACGCCCCGGGACGTGTTTCAGGGGGTGAAACACCCGACCTCACTCCGGCGCCGCGAGGTCGGCCGGGTCGACCGGGCGCGCGCCGTCGCGGTGGCGCCGGTACCACCGGCGGGCCCACTCGCGCAGTCGGTCGTCGTCGCTCTCGACGACGCCGGCGAGGCGACCGCCGTCGTACGCCCCGAGGAAGACCGTCTCGCCGTAGAGCGTCACGCCCATCGACGGCGCGGTCGCGGCGACGTAGAGGTCGTAGCCGTCGAGCGCGACCGACTCGCGGAGCCGTTCGGGGTACCGCTGCTCGACGAACCGGAACGTCTCCTCGCCGAGGACCAGTTCGGTCGGCGCGTCGCCGTAGACGATGGGCGCGTGCAGCGTCATGAACTGGCGGCTCATGACCGGCGAGACGCCCCGGAACCGGTCGCCGTCGGCCGCTTCGAGGCGGTCGGCGTACCACTCGACCGGCCGCTGGGGGTTCTCCGCGGTCGCCGACGCGACCCGGGCCGTCTCGAGCCAGGCGGGGTCGAGGCCGTCGACGCCGTCGAGGTGGGCGAAGACCGGAGCGACCCGGTCGAGCGTCCGGAACCGCGCCCGCGCGCGCCGGTAGCTTTCGAGGGCCAGTTCGCCGAGGCCGGTGGCGACGTACGTGCCGTCGTCCCGGCGACACCAGTCGCGCTCGCGCAGGTCGGCGAGCGTCCGGTGGACGGTCGTCCGCGAGGCGCCGGTCGCCTCGACGAGGTCCGCCGGCCGCGCCGGACCGTCGGCGAGGCGTTCGAGCAGGTCGACGCGCGCGGCCGACGCCGAGAGGTAGGCGACGTCGCGGTCCGGCTCGTCGGTCATCTCGATGAAAGTTCACGCCAGTCTAGGTAAACCGTTACGATCCGTACCGGCGCGGCCGGCCGTCCCGCCGCCGCGGCGTCGGCGGCCGCTCAGAGCGCCAGCGACGCCGTGTAGGCCACCATCGAGGTGACCATCAGGACGGCAAACAGCAGCGCGAAGACCTGACTTCTGTCCATCGTGAGTTCGTTCTCCCGCCGGGGGCAAGAAAGTCACGCACGCGGGTCAGTCAACCCGCGCGTCGACGACGACGTGGGCGACCCCCGCGCTGTGGCTCTTGACGCGCCGGCGGTCGAGGACGTCGAGCGAGCGTCCCGCCGCCTCGACCGCCGATTCGAGGCGTTCGAGCGGGCGCTCCCACAGCAGCGCCTCCGGCGTCGCCTCGTGGTAGTGGAGGACGCCGCCCGGCCGGAGCGCCGCGAGGGCGGCCGGGAGGAACTCGTGGGCCTCCTCCGTGCGGGTCCCGTCGCCCGACTCGTCGACGCCGTCGGCCCGGCCGTAGTAGCCCATCACGACCCGGTCGACCGACAGGTCTCCAGCGAGGTCGCGGCAGTCGGTCGTGTAGGCGTCGACGCGGTCGGCGACGTCGTTGCGCACCGCGTTCTCCAGCAGGTAGCGGAACGCGGTCGGGTTGAGTTCGGTCGCGGTCACCCGCGCGCCGGCGCGGGCCATCGGCAGCGTGAAGTAGCCGACGCCGGCGAACATGTCGAAGACGTGCTCGTCGGCGTCGACGAGGTCGCCGGCGCGGGCGCGCTCGGCCTGATTGCCCGGCGAGAACATCACGCGCGCGGGGTCGAGGCCGTACCGGATCCCGTGTTCGACGTGGACCGTCTCCGTGTCCCGCGCGCCGGCGAGGTGGCGCGTCCGGGGCTCGCGGTAGGTGCCGGCTTCGCCGTCGTTTTCGATCCCCTCGTCGGCGAGGACGGTCTCGGCCTCGCCGTGGAGGTCGAGCAGCGCGTCGGCGAGGGCGGCCTCGTCGGGGCAGTCCTCGGGAACGCACACGAGGACGACCGAACCGATCACGGCCCACGACCCCGGCGCGGCCGCGATCTCGGCGTCGCTCCAGCCGCGCTCGGCGAGGAGGTCGTCGAGGTCGCGACGGCGGTACTCGGGGTCGACCTGCCGGATCACCTCGCGGACGGCCGTCTCGGCGGGCGGGTCGGTGATCGGGAGCGCGACCGTCTCGGCGTCGTACTCGCGGACGCGCCGGTCGTCGTCGTAGACGCCCTCGGCGCGCAGCGACGCGATGGCGGCCTCCGAGCGGCCTTTCTCGACGACGGCGGCGAGCGGGGCCTCGTCCTCAGTCATCGCTCTCGTCGGGCAGGACGTGCAGGCCGGCGCGGCTTTTCAGCACGGAGACGGTCTCGGCCCCGGGGTCGAAGTAGTCGGGTCGGGCGACCGTCTTCGCCTGGTAGGTCTCGGGGTCGAGCACCTGGACGGCGTGGTCGTCCTCGACCGCCACGACGGTGGTCTCGACGGCGTCCTCGTGCTCGCCCAGTTTGCGCGCGTCGGGGGAGGCGCCCTCCTCGTAACTCGCCTCGTAGCGCTCGCCCGTGGTGAGGCGGGTCCCCTTGAGGTTGCCGTGGGCGCTGCGGACGAGCACCGGGCCGCCGTCGTCGTCCGCGAGGTCGATCACGTCGCCCGGCGTGTACGGCGGGAGCCTGACCGCGTAGGTGACGCGGTAGACCTCGTTGCCGTCCTCGTCCTCGGTGACGAGCGTCTCCGAGTCGGTGACGGTGCCGCCGTACTCCTCGACCATCTTGTTGGCGATCTTCTTGCCGATCTTGTTGGTCGAGACCTTGACGTCTAGCCCGTCGTCGACCTCGCCCATCTCGGTGACGAACGCGTTGCGGTCGCCCGTCGCCTCCATGTCGGCGACCACGGTATTGGCGATCGTCTTCGCCCGTTCGACCTCCTCGGCCGTCGGGGTACGCTCGGCGGCCCGGATCTGGACGACGCTCGCGTAGTAGTCGCCGGCGATCCGGCCACAGCGCGTACACGTCTGGCGGGCGATCTTGACGGGCACCGTCACCTGCTCTTCGACCGGGGTGCCTCGCACCACGCCGGTGAAGTAACAGTGCATCCGGATCGTGTTCCGGTCGACCTCCTCGGGTTCGACCTGCCAGGCGACGTCCTCGACGTCGACGTGGACGCCCAGCGCCTCGCTGACCTCCTCGATCGCGACGTCGGTGTAATCCTGTGCGCCGACGTCGACCCACCGTCGACCGCGGTGGACCGCACCGCACTGCGCGCAGACGCGCACGTCGATCCGGTCCGGCGCGTCGACGAACTCGAAGTCCTCGAAGTAACAGGCGTCACAGAGGTCGACCTCGGCGCCGGGCCGCAGCGGGTCGGACGCGTCGCTCTCCGACCGCTCGGGCACCGGATCGCCACAGCGCGGACAGAACGCGCGCGTGTCGCTCATCGGTCACGGTTGGCGATTGATCTCCATAAGCGGCCCGTTCGACGTCCCGGACGGTCGCCGCCGCCTCGATTCGTTCTCGCGCGCTGAAAACTCCACTCGAAGCGAAGGGGTCCGCGGGACGTCGGCCTATTTTCACGGCGTGAAAACTCCACACGAAACGAGGGGGTTGCGCGTCCGGCGACGGCGGCGCCGGATCGCCGGAGAGCGTCTGCGGGCTACGAACCGGTCGTTCTCGGGTTCCCGGGTCGACCCGTCCGATCGGCGCGGCGCGGACCCCGCCCGCGCGGACCCCTCCGGTTCCGGTCGAGCACGGGGATCGATCCGTCAGACGTCCGTCAGACTCGTCCTTCGGGTGGCCCGTCAGACGTTGCCGGGCCACACGGCCTCCAGGCGAAATAGGGGGGTTCGCGTGTCGGCGTCGATAGGTGTTGGGGCGGTGACAAGTCGGCCCCCGCGTGCGACGGACCGATGCGGCGACACTTATCCCGCTCGCGTCCGTACTGGTTCGCATGAACTGGCAGACGGACTGGGGGCTGCGGTTTCGAATGTTTCTGACGATGTTCCTGCTGTTCGCGCTGTACATCGTCTTCGCCGGCGTGATCACCGCCTACTTCAGGGGCGGTCTGCTCGTCTTCGCGGTGCTGTTCGGCGGGATGTCGATGGTGCAGTACTACTTCAGCGACACGCTCACCCTCCGGAGCATGGGCGCGCGGACGGTCTCGGACGACGAGTACCCCGAGTTGCACGCCTCGATCGAGCGCCTCTCCCAGCAGGCCGACCTCCCCAAGCCGAAGGTGGCGGTCGTCGACTCGGGGGTTCCCAACGCGTTCGCGACCGGACGCAACCAGAAAAACGCCGCCGTCGCGGTGACCACGGGGCTACTGAACACCCTCACCCGCGAGGAACTCGACGGCGTGCTCGCACACGAACTCTCGCACGTGAAAAACCGCGACATGATGGTGATGACGATCGCCTCGTTCCTCTCGACGATCGCGTTCATGATCGTCCGCTGGGGCGCGTTCTTCGGGGGCGGGCGCAACCGACAGCAGGGCGGCGTCGTCGTCGCCATCCTCGTCTCGCTGGTCGTCTGGATCGTCAGCTACCTGCTGATCCGCGCGCTCTCGCGGTACCGCGAGTTCTCCGCCGACCGCGGGGCCGCGGTCATCACCGGCAACCCGTCGGCGCTGGCGTCGGCCCTGCTCAAGATCTCGGGGCGGATGGACGAGGTTCCCAAGCAGGACCTCCGCGAGGAGGCGGAGATGAACGCCTTCTTCATCATCCCGATCAGGTCGGGGGTCGTCGGGCGGCTGTTCAGCACCCACCCATCCACCGATCGCCGGGTCGAGCGGCTGCGCCAGCTCGAACGCGAACTCGAGGTGGCCTGATCACTCGAGGCGGCGGACGACGACGAAGCCGTCCCCGTACACCGTGACGCCGTAGCCGGCAAGCGGGAACCACAGGTGGCCGTCGGCCCGCCGGCTGTCCGAGTTCGTGGCCGCGAAGATTTCGTCCAGCGCGTCGGGGTCGACGCGGTCGTACAGCAGTTCGAGGTCGGTCGGCTCCGTCCCGGACAGTTCCGCGACGGTCGAGACGACGGTGGCGGACAGCGACTCCCCGTCGTCCGGGTCGTGGTGGGTGTGGGCGGTGTTGATCGTCGGGTCTCCGCTCGGGCGTGGACTGTTGCTCTCTGACGCGTTCATGGCTGAATCCCCGTCTTCGCCGAGTGTCTCCCTCGCTGACAGGGGAACAACGGTATCACGGGCGATACCATAAAACCCCGTCAGACATTTTACAGCTATTTGTCTCACAAAATAAAGTACGAACGGCGAGGGGTGCCGGTTCGCGTCGCCCGCGGCGTAAGACGCCACGCCGTCGGGCGATTCGCCCCGTCAGGGCGTCGTCGTCGTCCGATCTCGCTCGTCGGCGCCGCCCGACGGCGCCCCGCCGGGGGGACGCCGGCGCCGTCGACCAGTGACACTTTACCGGTTCGGTACCCTGCCTCGACGCATGGGACTGCTCGACGGACTCCGCGCCATCTTCGGCACCCGGGCGGAGACGGACGCGAGCCGCGACGCCGACCCCGAGGACCTCTTCGGGATGAGCACCGCCTACCTCACGATGGAGGCCGACCTCGGCTACGAGTCGGTCGGCGCGGGCGCGCTCTGCTTCGCCGGCGTCGACTCCACCGACTTCCGCGACGCCGTCGACGAGGTGCGGGCGATCCTCGAGGCCGGCCGCGAGGACACCGGCACCGACTTCGCGGTCACGGAGGACGACCACGGCTACCACTGGGTCGTCTTCGAGGAGTCGGACCCCGAGGACCTCGTCACGAGCATGCACTTCGCGGCGGACACGTTCGTCGAGCGCGGCTACGGCTCGCGGCTGCTCGCCGCGGTCTTCGGCTACGAGGGCGAGAAGGGGCCGGCCTACTGGATCTACTCGTTCCGCCGGGGGGCGTTCTACCCGTTCGCCCCCCGCCCGGGCCGCGAACGCGACTCGGGCGTCGAGTTCAAACTCGAGTCGGTACTCGACGGCGAACTCGAGATCGAACGCGAGAAGGAGTACTGGTACCCGCTGTGGCCGAGCGCGAGCGGGCGCCACCCGTGGGAGTAGCCCCGAAGTCGCGTTCCGCGTTCGCGTTTCGCATCCGTTTTGACGCCGTCGTGCGTACCCCGACCCGGTGAGCGACTGGAACCAGTTCCGGGGCGACGCCCGGAACACGGGGCTGCGAGTCGACGTCGAGGGGCCGGACCGACCCGAAGCGGCGTGGACGGCCGACCTCTCCGGGGCGCCGGTCGGCGCGCCGGTCCTCGGCCGGGAGACCGTCTACGCGGGCGACGACCGCGGCAACCTCTACGCCTTCGACGCCGAGTCGGGCCACCGCTGGTGGGTCTCGGAGGCGTTCGACCCCGTCGCCTCGACGCCCGCCGCGGCCGACGGGGTCGTCGGCGTCGCCCGCGCGGACGGGACCGTGGCCGCCCTCGACGCGACCTCGGGCGACCGCCGCTGGGAGTACGAGGCGACGGCGCCGGTCGAGGCCGACCTCGCGCTCGCAGACGGGACCCTCTACGTCGGCGACGCCGACGGGCTGACGGCGCTCGACGCGGCGACCGGCGACCTCCGCTGGGCGAACGAGACGTACGGCCCCGTCGCCGGCGCCCCGGCCGTCGCCGACGGGCGCGTCTACGTCGGCACGGCCGACGAGGCGGTCCACGCCCTCGACGCCGAGACCGGCGAGGAGGAGTGGAAGGCACCCACGGACGGGACGGTCGTCGGCGGACCGACCGCGGTCGACGACCGGGCGTACGTCGCCGACGACGACGGGACGCTGCTCGCACTGGACGCCGAGACGGGCCAGACGTGGTTCGCCTACGAGGCCGGCGCGGCCTTCACCTCCTCGCCGACGGTCGTCGACGAAACGACGTTCGTCCCGGCCGCCGACGGCTACGTTCACGTCACCGACACGACGTTCGGCAACCGAAAGCTCCGGGGACTGCTGTTCGCGAAGAAGGGAATCGGACTCGACGGTCGTCCCCGCGGGTCGCCGGCCGTCGCGGGCGACGTCTGCTGCGTCGCCGACGCCAGCGGCGGCCTCTACGGGATCGACCGCGACGACCTCGACTTCGACTGGCACCTCCCGCTCGACGCCCCCGTCGCGACCGGCCCGGCGCTCGCCGACGGCCGCCTCTACGTCGCCCGCGAGGACGACCGCCTCGCCTGTCTGGCGTGGGACGTCGACCCGTCGCCGTAGCGCGCCCTCGTACCTGAACCCTCGGCACCGACCCGGCGTCGCCCGGCCGCCGCCCGGCACTTTCACTTTCACTCTCCTGTTAACGAGGCTTTATGAGGGATCCGGCGCAACGGACGGGTATGGCAGACGTAGACCTCGAGACCCTCCCGGGCGTCGGACCGGCGACCGCGGACAAACTCAAAGACGCTGGCTTCGACTCCTTCCAGAGTCTGGCCGTCGCCTCCCCCTCGGAGCTGTCGAACACGGCCGACGTCGGCGAGTCGACCGCCGCCGACATCGTGACGGCCGCCCGCGACGCCGCCGACATCGGCGGCTTCGAGACCGGTTCCGCGGTGCTGGAGCGACGGAACAAGATCGGCAAACTCACCTGGCACATCGACGAGGTCGACGACCTCCTCGGCGGCGGCATCGAGACCCAGTCGATCACCGAGGTGTACGGCGAGTTCGGCGCCGGCAAGTCCCAGGTGACCCACCAGATGGCCGTCAACGTCCAGCTTCCACAGGAGGTCGGCGGCCTCCACGGCAGCGTCATCTTCATCGACTCCGAGGACACCTTCCGGCCCGAGCGCATCGACGACATGGTCCGCGGGCTCCCGGAGGAGGCCATCGAGGCGACCCTCGAGGACCGCGAGATCGAGGGCAGCCCCGACGACGAGGAGACGATGGAGGCCCTCGTCGACGACGTCCTCGAGAAGATCCACGTCGCGAAGGCGTTCAACTCCAACCACCAGATGCTGCTGGCCGAGAAGGCACAGGAACTCGCCGGCGAACACGAGGACTCCGAGTACCCGGTCCGCCTGCTCTGTGTCGACTCGCTGACCGCGCACTTCCGCGCGGAGTACGTCGGCCGCGGCAACCTCGCCGACCGCCAGCAGAAACTCAACAAGCACCTCCACGACATCGACAAGGTCGGCAACCTCTACAACGCCGCCATCGTCGTCACGAACCAGGTCTCCTCGAACCCCGACGCGTTCTTCGGCGACCCGACCAAGCCCATCGGCGGCAACATCCTCGGCCACAAGTCGACGTTCCGCATCTACCTCCGCAAGTCCAAGGGCGACAAGCGCATCGTCCGCCTCGTCGACGCGCCGAACCTCGCCGACGGCGAGGCCGTCATGCGCGTCCAGGACGGGGGTCTGAAGCCCGAGTGACCGGTTAACCCGATCCCGATCCCGATCCCGATCCCGTTTTCCTCCCGCCTCGCGCCGCCCGGTCGTCGCCGGGCGGGGCGAGCGAGACCGTCACCCGTTCCCGGTCGTCGACGGTGACCTCGTACCCGCAGTACGTGAACGTGACGCGGCCCGCCCGCGGCCGCCCACCTCGCGTCGGTTCGAACAGCGCGTCCAGCGCCTCCGGATCGACCACGTCCCACAGCGGCGGCAACCCGAGCGGGTCCCTGTCCGCGGCCGCCGCCACGGCGTCGACGATGGCTTCGGTGACGGATCGGCGTTCGTCCTCCGTTCCCTCGGAAATCTCGGTAATCATCGGACTCCGTACGCCGCTGGACGACAAAAGCCTACCCGTGGGTCCAACGGCGCCGGAACCGCCGAAACGCCGCGCGCCGCCGCCGGTCATTCCAGCGCGTCGAGCGCCGCCCGTCGCTTCTCGACGACCGCCTCGATCCGCGCTTTCTTGTCCTCGGGGTCTTCGAGGCCGTGTAGCCAGCGGACGCCGGCGTAGAACGCGACCAGTCCGTCGATCTCCTCGTCGGTGAGCCTCCCGAGGTCGCCGGCGGCCGACTCGTAGATCACCGGCGCCTCGACGCGCTCGGTCACCCGCTCGTAGCCGCCGTCGGCGACCAGTTCGTCGACGTAGTCGTACGACCGGAGTTCCTCGGCGAGCGCCTGTCGGAGCCGTCGGGCGGCGTCGCGCTCGCGCTTCCAGTACAGCAGGTACGAGCCCGCGGCGGTCGCGATCGAGCCGATGACCGCCCCGAGGACGAAGCCGGTGGCCGTCTCGACCATGCGGTCGCTTCGCCGCGACGGCGGGTAGGACCGCGGCTTGCGAGCGTGGTCGGCCGTCACGCGACGGCGTCGCGTGCCGAACCGACTGTACGCGGCCGCCGGCCCGCAGGCTCACCGGCGGCGAGTCGGGGACCGAGCAGAATCAGTCCTCGGTCGTCGTCTTGTCCTTGTCGAGTTCGCCGCGGTAGATCTCGGCGCCGTCCTGTGCGACCTTCTCGGCCAGCACCGCGCACTTGACCCGCATCGGCGAGATGTCGACGCCGAGCATGTCGGTGACGTCGTCGCGGTCCATCTCCAGCAGGTCGTCGACGGTCTTGCCCGCGAGTTCGGTCGAGAGCATGCTCGCGGAGGCCTGGCTGATCGCACAGCCGTCGCCGGAGAACGCGACCCGCTCGATGGTCTCGCCGTCCTCCTCCAGACGGACGTCCATGCGGATCTCGTCGCCGCACATCGGGTTCTCGCCGACGTGCGAGAAGGTGGGGTCCTCGAGTTCCCCGTAGTTGCGGGGGTTCTTGTAGTGGTCGAGGATCTGCTGTCTGTACATGTCCGAGCCCAGTCCCATCGTACGCGTCGGTACGGTCGTCCCCCCGAAAAGGGTTCCGACCGCCCGCAGACCCGTCGTCGCGCGACGGCCCGGACGCGGGTCGCGTTACGCGAACAGGTCCCGCGCGTCCTCGACCGCCTCGACCAGTTTGTCGACCTCCTCGCGGGTGTTGTAGACGTAGAACGAGGCCCGCGCGGAGGCGGCGACGCCGAGTTTGTCGTGTAGCGGCTGGGTGCAGTGGTCGCCCGCGCGGATGGCGACGGCGTGGTCGTTCATGATCGAGGCGAGGTCGTGGGCGTGGACCGATTCGAGGTTGAAGCCGACGAGGCCGCCCCGCTCGGGGCCGGGTTCGGGGCCGTAGATCTCGACGTCGTCGAACTCGGCCAGCCGTTCGTAGGCGTAGGCGGCGATCCCCTCCTCGTGCTCGCGGACGCGTTCCATCCCGATCCCTTCGAGGTAGTCGACGGCGGCGTGGAGGCCGACGGCCTCGGCGATGGGGGGCGTGCCGGGCTCGAACCGCCACGGGAGTTCGGCCCACGTGGACTCCTCGAAGGTCACCTTGCGGATCATGCCGCCGCCGTAGAGGTACGGCGCGAGTCCTTCGAGCAACTCGCGTTTGCCGTAGCAGACGCCGATGCCGGTGGGGCCGGCCATCTTGTGGCCGGAGAAGGCGTAGAAGTCGGCGTCGATCGCGTTCACGTCGACGGGCCGGTTGGGGACCGCCTGCGCCCCGTCGATGAACGCGAGCGCGCCGTGGTCGTGGGCGATGTCGACCAGTTCCGAGACGGGGTTGACGGTGCCGAGCGTGTTCGAGACGTGGACCGCGCTCACCATCGCGGTGTCGTCGGTGATGCACTCGCGGGCGTGGTCTACGTCCAGCCGGCCGTCCTCGGTGATCCGGACGTACTTCACGTCCGCGCCCGTCCGCCGGGCGATCTGTTGCCACGTCACGAGGGAGGCGTGGTGTTCCATCTCCGTGAGCACGACCTCGTCGCCGGGGCCGAGTTCGTTCAGCCCCCACGAGTAGGCGATCAGGTTCTCGGCCTCGGTCGTGTTCTTCGTGAAGATGATCTCCTCGCGGCCGTCGGCGCCGACGAACTCGGCGACGCGGTCGTGGGCCTCCTCGTAGGCGATCGAGGCCTCCTGGCTGAGGTGGTGGATGCCGCGGTGGACGTTCGAGTTGTACCGCCGGTAGTAGTCGCTCATCGCCTCGACGACCGGCTCCGGGGTGTGCGTCGTCGCCGCGTTGTCGAGGTAGACGAGCCGCTCGCCGTCGAAGCTCCGGTCGAGGATGGGGAAGTCCTCGCGGATCCCCTCGACGTCGAGGGGCTCGAGGTCTTGCTGGCTCATTGTCCGTACGGAGGGTCCCCACACAAAACACTCCTTCGGTCGTGCCCGGCGCTCGCGGCGGTTCGGTCGAGCGGAGCCGGCTACTGTGCCACTTCGAGGATCCGCGACCCGCAGTCGTCGCAGGTGACCGCGTACACCTGACGGGAGCGACAGCACGACTCGACGGTCTCCTCGTCGATCGAGATCGGGCCGTCACAGGTCGGACAGACCTCGACGAACGCCCGGAGGCCGCTTGCCACCCGACTGCGGGTCTGGACCGACAGCGCCCCCCAGCCGTCGACCCGGTCGGCGAGCACGTCGGCGCCGGCGATGTCGGCCAGCAGCGCGGCTTCGGACTCCCAGCGCCCGGCGAGGCCGCCGTCGACACGGGCGCCGACGGCGTCGGTCTCCCCGCGCGAGGCGACGGCGACCCCGTCGGGGTCGACCCCGAGGAACGCGGCCACCTGCCGCTCGCGGTCGCCGTCCCGGTACTCGACGACCCGCTCGCGCCACGCCTCGCGGACGTCGTCGGCGAGACAGAGGTCGTCGACGTCGTCGCAGGGGGCGACGACGCCGGCGTCGAGCAACGTCTCCTCGGGGTTGGCCCCGTCCCGACCGACGTCCGTCGCCTCCGGCGCCTCGAAGTCGGCGGGGGCCTTGTCGAACGCCGCGAGCAGCCAGTCGGGGAAGTACCGTTTCGTCAGCGTCGGCGTCCCGGGGACGAGGTAGCCGCGGAAGTAGATCGCCCCGAGCGAGACGCCGAGGACGACGGGCCCGGCCGGCGGGACGGCGATCGCGGCGGCCGCCGCGAGGACGACCGCGATCGCCATGTTGACAGCCGTACACGGGATACAGCGGTTCTCGCCGGTGTACTCCGGCTGGCGGAGCCAGTCGATCGTGCGCGAGAGCGCGGAGTGCATACCCACGAGTACGCTTCCCCGCTCAAAAACCTTCGTGTCCGATGGTAATTCGCAATCGCGTCGACGGTCGACGGGATCTCAGAACAGCCGCAGCAGTTGGGCGTGTCGCGTCTCGCCGATGTCGAGGACGTTCGCCTCCTCGACGAACCCGGCCTCGACGGCGAGGGCGACCGAGCGGGTGCCGACGATGTTGGCGACAGTCGCCCGCGCCAGACTGTCGACGACGGCCTCCTCGTCGACCTCGTCGCCGGCGTAGAACTCCTCGGTGACCGTCAGCGAGAGGTCGCCGGTCTCGAAGGTCTCGCCGAGGACCTCCCGGTCACAGACCGCGACCAGCAACCCCTCCTCGGTCTCGCGCTCGCGGACGATCAGCGAGCCGTCGGCGCCGGCGCCGTCGGCGGTGTCGCCGGTCATTCTCGCATCCGCTCGCGTTCCTCGACGAGGCGTTCCTCGGCGCGCTCGCGCATCTCGTTTGCCTCCTCGGCGATCTCCTCGGCCTCGTCGTACTCGCCGAGTTCTTCGAGGATACGGGCTTTCTCCTCGAGTACCTGCGCGTCGCGCAGGCCGAGGCGGATCGCGTTGTCGACGCAGTGCAGTGCCTCCTCGGCGAGGCCGCGCTCGGCGAGGAAGAACGCCCGGTTGTACCAGCCCTGGGCGAACCGTTCGTCGATCTCGACGGCGCGCTCGGCGTGTTCGAGCGCCCCCGCGGTCTCGCCGAACTCCCAGAGGGCGTACGCGAGATTCGTCTCGGCGCTGGCGGCGTGCTCGCTTTCGTCGTCGATCCGAAGCGCCTCGCGGTGGGCGCCGATCGCCTCGTCGTACTCCTCGAGTTCGGCGTGGGCGACGCCCTTGTTCACCCACGCCTCCTGTTCGACGAGGTCGTCGTCGGCGAAGCGGGCCGCGCGCTCGAACGCGTCGGTCGCCTGCTCGAAGCGGTTGATCCGCATGTAGTTCAGCCCCACGTCGAGCAGTTCCTCGGCGTCGACCTGCGCTTTCGGGATCTGGTGCTGGTCGAGCGTGTCCGCGATGACGCGCGAGTCGACGGGGTCGACCTTCGCGGGGTCGACGTCTAGCTCCGGTGGATCGAGGTCGAACTCGTCGTAGGGATCGTCGAAGCCGGCACCTTCGGAGAAGCGGTGCCCGCGGTCGCGGTCGCGCTCGCCCTGGTCGGTCATCGGCGCGGAGTTGGGTGCCGCGATGGTTAAGACCTGCGCTCGGCCGCGAGCGTCCCGACGGGCCGGCGGGCGCGTTCAGACCTCGGGCTCGGTCCCCGCGGCGTCGGTGAAGACGAGGTCGTCGCTCCGGCGCAGCCAGTCGACGCCCCACTTGACCGTGACGGGGACGAGCGCGGTGGTGAAGATGGCCGTGAACACGAGCACCGAGAACAGCTCCTGACCGATGATGCCCGACGAGAGGGCGATCGAGACGATGACGATCTCGACGGTGCCGCGGCCGTTCATCCCGAAGCCGATCACCAGCCCCTCCCTCGCGGAGAGCTTCGTCGGCAGCGCGAACAGCCAGCTACCGGCGATCTTGCCGACGAACGCGACCACGACGACGGCGGCCAGCAGTTGCGGGTTCTCCGTGAACACCCCGAGGCTGAGGTCGAACGCGACCGTCACGAAGAATATCGGGGCGAAAAAGCCCATCGCGAGGTCGTAGATGACCGTGTACATGTGCTCGTAGATGTCGGGTTCGAGCTGGGCCTGCCGGAGGAACAGCCCGGCCATGAAGCCGCCGACGATCATGTGCAGATCGACGGCGGCGGCGAAGAACGCGAAGGACAGCGAGACCACGAGCGCGACGGTGAACGCCGACGTCTTGTCGACGAAGTCGTGGCGCTCCATCCGCCGTTCGAGGTGCTCCCAGAGGTACGGGAGAAAGCGGTCGCCGACCACGATCACGATCGCGAAGTACGCGAGCGCCTCGGCGGTCAGCGTCGCCAGCCCCAGCAGGGAGACGTCGCCCGTCTCGACGAAGCCGGTCACGCCCGCGAAGACGACCATCACGCCGACGTCCGAGAGGAGCGCGCCGCCGAGCAGGACGCTCGCGATGCGGGTGTCGAGGATGTCGAGGTCGACCAGGATGCGCGACTTGGTCGCGAGCGAGGTCGCCGCCATCGCGATGCCGACGAACAGCGCCTGCTCGATGGAGGCGCCGATGGCGACGCCGAGGCCGTAGCCGAGGGCGAACGGGACGACGAACCCGCCGAAGGCGACCATCAGCGCCTGCGGGCCGAGCTGGACGAGTTCGTGGATGTCCACCTCCATGCCGACGTAGATCATCAGCAGGAAGACGCCGAGTTCGGCCAGCACGTCGAGCTCCGGCGCCGGCTGCAACACGCCGAGCAGCGCGGGGCCGAAGACGATGCCGGCGAGCAGTTCGCCCATCAGCGCCGGGTAGCCGGCGCGCTCGGCGAGGGTCCCGACGATCCACGCGAGCGTGAGCACCGCGAGCAGGTTCAGCAGATCGATGCCGGCGGCTTCGACCATTCCATCTAGTCGGTGGTCGCTCGAACGTTAAGGAACCACCCGCTCGTCCGTCCGAGGAGGAGGGCGGTCCACGCCAGCCCGACCCCGCAACCGAGGCCGACGAGGTGGGGCCGGACGGCCGCGACGGCCGGTGCGACGAAGAGGTCGACCGTCGCGCCGACGAACGCGGCCGCTGCGACCGCGGCGAGCGCGACGTCGACGGCCGGCTCACACCCCACCGCCGCCCGCACGCGCCGACCGACGTCCCCGAGGTACGCCGGCGCGACGAGGCCGGCGGCGACCGCGAGCAGTCCGAGGAAGGCGGCCGTGACGACCGAGAAGCCGCCCCCGGCGCTGCGCCCGAGCACGAGCGCGGCCGCGACCGCGAGGTGGACGGCGGCGTCGGCGGCGCCGAGGGTCGTCCGGAGGCTGCGGCGGGAGCGTGCGCTCATCGCGGGCGTGTGGCGTACGCGTCGCCGACCCGAAAAGGTCTGCCCGGCAGGAGGACGGTTTCAAGTCCGGCGGCTCCGAACCTCCGGTATGCGACTGTTCGTCAGCGTCGACCTGCCGGACGAACTCGCGGAACCGGTCGCCGACCTCCAGGAGGCGTTCGCGGACGCCTCGGGGCTGAACGTCACCGACCCGGAGCAGGCCCACGTCACCCTGAAGTTCCTCGGCGAGGTCGACGAGGATCGGTTGCCGGCACTGTGCCGGGAACTCGACGCCGCGGTCGCCGACGCGGGGGTCGACCCCTTCACCGCGCGGTACGGCGGGCTGGGGGTCTTCCCGAGTCTCGACTACATCAGCGTCCTCTGGCTGGGCGTCGAGGCGGGCGGCGAGGAACTGACCCGGCTCCACGAGGCCGTCGAGGAGCGGACGACGGCGATGGGGTTCGAGCCCGAGAGCCACGAGTTCACCCCGCACGTCACCCTCGCGCGGATGGAACACGCCGGCGGGAAGGACCTCGTTCGGAGACTCGTCCGCGAGCGCGACCCGACCGTCGGCGAGACGACCGTCGACGAGGTACGCCTCACCGAGAGCACGCTGACGCCCGACGGACCGGCGTACTCGACGGTCGAGCGGTTCCCGCTCGGCTGATCGCCGTTCAGATGGACAAGATTTTAAGCCAGCGTAAGCTACGTCCGTCCACTATGGGCAAGAAATCGAAGGCCAAGAAGAAGCGGCTGGCCAAACTCGAGAACCAGAACAGCCGCGTTCCGGTCTGGGTCATGCTCAAGACGGACATGGAAGTGCAGCGAAACCCCAAGCGCCGTAACTGGCGGCGAAGCGACACCGACGAGTGATCGAGAGCCATGAGCGCCAGTGATTTCGAAGAACGCGTCGTGACGGTACCGCTGCGGGACGTGAAGAAGGGGGCCAACCACGAGGCCGCCGACCTCGCGATGACCATCGTCCGCGAACACCTCGCCAAGCACTTCGCGGTCGACGAGGACGCCATCCGACTGGACCCCTCGATCAACGAGGCCGTCTGGTCGAACGGCCGGTCGAACCCACCCCGAAAGCTCCGCGTCCGCGCCGCGCGCTTCGACGAGGCGGGCGAGGCCGTCGTCGAAGCCGAGGTCGCCGAGTAACTTGCTTCGCGCCGCCTTCGCGGGGTCGGCGTACGTCGGCGTCTTCGCCCGCGCGACCGACTCGTGCGTGCTGGTCCGTCCCGACGCCGACGACGCCCTCGTCGCCGACCTCTCAGCGGAACTCGCGGTGCCCGCCGTGTCGACGACCGTCGGCGGCGCGTCGACGGTCGGCGCGCTGGCGACGGGCAACGAGAACGGCCTGCTGGTCAGCAGCCGCGTCCTCGAATCCGAGCGGGAGCGACTCGAGGAGGCCGTCGACCTGCCCGTCGTCGCCCTTCCCGGGGCCGTCAACGCCGCGGGGAACGTCGTCCTCGCGAACGACTACGGCGCGTACGTCCACGCCGACCTCCCGCGGGAGGCCGTACAGGCGGTCGAGGAGGCCCTCGACGTCCCCGTCGAGCGCGGCGACCTCGCCGGCGTGCGCACCGTCGGGATGGCGGCCGTCGCGACCAACGAGGGCGTGCTCTGTCACCCGAAGGCGACCGACGCCGAACTCGACCACCTGGAGGAGGTACTCGACGTCCGCGCCGACGTCGGCACGATCAACTACGGCGCGCCGCTGGTCGGCTCCGGCCTGCTCGCAAACGAGTCGGGCTACGTCGTCGGTCAGGACACGACCGGACCGGAACTCGGCCGAATCGAGGACGCGCTCGGCTATCTGTAACCGGCGAGACGTCGTCGACTATAGTACTCTTCGTCCGTTCTGTAGGCCGTAGCCGGCCGAACGCCCACGTTCGTAGCCCGGGGCGTCGGAGCGAACCCCGCCGCGGCGCCCCGCGGACCCCGACTCAGTCGATGGGGTCGAGCATGTCGACGAATTCGAGGACGCTGTCCTGCGTGTACGTGATGACGTCGACGACGAGGTACTCGGTCTCGACGATGAGTTCCTCGGTGTAGACGATCCGGTCGGCCATCTCGCCGATCCGGTCGGCCATCGCCCCGATTTCGTCGACGGTGTAGAGGACGCCGTCGAGGCTCTCGAGGTACAGCACCTCGCCGGTCTCGGAGAGCACCATGACGACCCGGTCCACCTCACAGCAGCCGTTCCGGTTCAGGAACAGGTAGTAGGTGCTGCCGTCTGCAAGCGGCGCGTAGATGAACGATTCGCCGAAGTACGTCTCCGCGAACGAGACGGACGTTCCGGGCTCCAGTTCGATCTGGTAGGAGTCGTCGTCGCTCTCGGCCGCGGCGGTCGTCGCGGCGCCACCGCCGGCGACGGCGGCGACGCCGAGGTTCGAGATGAATTTCCTGCGGTTCATTGTGTGTCGTCCGCCCAAGTGACGCATCGGTGTTGGGCAGTATTGCAAATACAATGCAAACACGATAATAAATGTGTTGATCGAAGGTCGTCGGAATCGGCCTTGGAACGTTCGAATACTTCCCTGTGGTCCTATGCGGGGTCGGTCGGCGGGGACCGCCGTCCCATCAGTCGCCGGTTGGTATTGTGATATTTAAGCAAAACCATTGTGCGCGTCTCGGCGTTCGAGTCGGACTGCCGACGGTTCCCGCCCCGCTGTCCGGCTTCTCCCGGGTGCTCGCACGAACGGGAACATTCTTCCGACTCCCCGACGCAGGGGTTAGCATGAGTAAGTTCACCGTCACCGGTCGGTTCAAGGATCGTTCGAGCTACACGGAGTTCGAGACGGCCATCGAGGCCGAAAACGAGTCCGTCGCCCGCGAGCACGTCCTCTCGCAACTCGGCAGTCGCCACGGCGTCAAGCGCACGCAGGTCGAACTCGAGGAGGTCGCGGAACGATGAGCAGCCAGCAGCAACTCCAGGAACTCTCCCAGCAGCTTCAGGAGATCCAGGAACAGATCGAGGCCCTCCAGGGGTCGGTCGAGAACATCCGCCAGCGCCAGACCGAGGTCGACGAGGCGATCGAGGCCCTCGAATCGATCGAGACGGACTCGGTCGTCCAGGTTCCCCTCGGCGGCGGCGCCTACGTCCGCGCGCGCGTCGAAGACGTCGAGGAGGTCATCGTCGAACTCGGCGCCGACTACGCCGCGGAGTTCGAGCGCGACGGCGCCGTCGACGCCCTCGAGAACAAGAAAGACCGCCTCGACGACCGCATCGACGAGATCACCGAAGAGATCTCCGAACTCGAAGCCGAGAGCACCCAGCTCGAAGGGCAGGCCCAGCAGCTCCAGCAGCAGGCGCTCCGCCAGCAGATGCAGGGGATGCAGGGCGGAGACGAAGAGTAGGACCGGGGCATGTTCGACAACCTGAAGGAGAAGCTCGGGAGCTTCCGCGAGGAGGCCGAGGAGGCGGCCGAGGAGAACGTCGAGGCGGTCCCCGAGGAGGAACTCGCGGACGCCCCCGAAGAGAACGTCGAGGACGCCCCCGAGGGGGCCGACGCGGAGGCGGACGCGGGCGACTCGCCCGGCGCGGCCGTCGAGGCCCCGGCGGACCCCGAAGCGGCCGTCGATCCGAAGCACCCCGAGGGTGACGCCCGGCCGTCGGCTACCGATCCGTCGGCGGTCGCTGCGGAGCCCGAGACGACGGGCCGGCCCGAGTCGGACGACGAGGCGATCGGCCAGCCGGACGCCGATACCGCCGAGGCCGAACCCGAAGCCGCGCCCGGGGCGGATGCGGCCGCCGGCTCCGAACCCGAAGCGGGCGGCGACGCCGACGCGGGCGAGTCGGCCGACCCGAACGCGACGGGCTTTGGCCGCAAGGCGAAGTCGCTCGTGCGCGGGCGGTTCGTCATCGAGGAGGACGACCTCGAAGGGCCGCTGCACGAACTCGAACTCGCGTTGCTCTCGAGCGACGTCGAGATGAGCGTCGCCGAGGAGATCCTCGACAACATCCGCGAGGAACTCGTCGGCGAGACGCGCACGTTCACCACCTCGACCGGCGCGGTCGTCGAGGAGGCGCTGCGCGAGGCCATCCTCGACGTGATCAGCGTCGGCCAGTTCGACTTCGACGAGCGCCTCGCCGTCGAGGACAAACCCGTCGTCATCATCTTCACGGGCGTCAACGGCGTCGGGAAGACGACCTCGATCGCCAAACTCGACCGGTACCTCGAGGAGCGTGGCTACTCGACCGTGATGGCAAACGGCGACACCTACCGCGCGGGGGCCAACGAGCAGATCCGCGAGCACGCCGAGGCGCGGGACACGAGGCTCATCAGCCACGAACAGGGCGGCGACCCGGCCGCGGTGCTGTACGACGCCGTCGAGTACGCCGAGGCAAACGACGTCGACGTCGTGCTGGGCGACACGGCGGGCCGACTGCATACCGACGAGGGCCTGATGGACCAACTCGAGAAGATCGGCCGCGTCGTCGACCCCGACCTGACCCTGTTCGTCGACGAGGCGGTCGCCGGTCAGGACGCCGTCAACCGCGCCCGCGAGTTCAACGAGGCCGTCGAAACCGACGGCGCCATCCTGACGAAAGCCGACGCCGACTCCAACGGGGGCGCGGCCATCTCGATCGCCCACGTCACCGGGAAGCCGATCCTCTTTCTGGGCGTCGGTCAGGGGTACGACGACCTCGAACGGTTCGACCCCGAGAAGATGGCCGACCGCCTGCTCGGGGACGAGGCGTAGGGTCGCGGCCGCCGTTCGACGATCGCACCAGACGGCTCTTGCCCGGCCCGTCACTACGTCGGTACGATGTACCGACGGACGCTACTGCAGGGCGCGGCGGCGGGGACGCTCGTCGCCGCGAGCGGCTGTCTAACCGAGGCCTTCGAGGACGAGGGCGGGCCAACGGCCCTCGATCCTCCCGCCGACGGGCCGCCCGAGGGCGCGGACCTCTCCTACCCCACCCACGGGGAACCGTTCCCCGACGTGACGCTCCCGGATCCGATCGCCGGGACGACGGTCGACACCGCCGACATCGACGACGTCTTCGTCTGCACGGCGATCTACGCCTCCTGTCCGTCCGAGTGTCTGATGATGGTGAGCAGCCTCGCCGAGGTCCAGCGCGAGACGATCCGGGAGGGGATCGACGACGAGGTGACGTTCCTCGCGATCACCTTCGACCCCGAGCGGGACACGGCCGAGGTGCTCGAAGACCACGCGAGGCTCAACCGCGTCGATCTCGAGGCGGGCAACTGGCACTACCTCCGCCCCGAGGACGCCGCGGAGGCCAAGGCGGTCGTCGAGGAGCGCCTCGGGGTCGCGTTCCAGCGCGACGGCGGTGACGCCGGGGACGCGGCCGACGAGGGGGCCTACGACTTCACCCACCTGACGCTGACGTTCCTCGTCAACCCGGAGGGGTACGTCGAGCGCGCGTACACGGGCGATTTCACCCCGGTGCGGGGGCCGAGCGTCGAGGAAGTCTTCGAGGACGTCGTCGCGGTCCGGTCGGCGTTCGAATGAGCGTCGCGGCGGCCGTTCTCTCGACGTGCTCCGATCCGGGACTCGATCCGACGCGCGCCGAACCGGTCGCCACGTCGGTGTTTCTCCTGATCGGCCTCCTCGGCGGGGCGCACTGTCTGGGGATGTGCGGTCCCCTCGTGACGACGTACGCCGACCGCCTGCGGGCGGCCGAGGACCCGAGACGGGACCTCCTGACGGTGCGGGCGGTCCGCCAGCACGCGCTGTTCAACCTCGGGCGGGCCGCCAGCTACGCGTTGCTCGGCGGGCTGTTCGGCCTCGCCGGGTCGCTCGCGTTCGTCACGCCGCGGTCGGTCAGCGCCGTCGTCTCGGACGTCCACCTCGTCGCGGGGGTCCTCGTCGGCGCGCTCATCGTCGCGATGGGGCTCAACTACCTGCTCGGGCGCGGCGCGCTCGGCGGCGGCCTCGCGGCGCCGCTGCTCGGGCCGGCGCTCGGACGGCTCCAGCGACGGCTGCTCGCCCGGGTCGACGCGTGGGTCGGCGGCCCGCGGATCGTCGGCCTCGGCGCGGCCCACGGGCTGTTTCCGTGCCCGATCACGTATCCCGCGTACCTCTACGCGTTCGTGCTCGGGTCGCCCCTCGCCGGCGCCACCTCGCTGGCCGCCCTCGGCCTCGGGACGATTCCCGCGCTCTTCCTGTACGCGACGGCGTTCCAGTCGGTGAGCGTCGAGACGCGCGCCCGCCTCCACCGGCTCCTCGGGGCCGCGTTCGTCGTCCTCGGCTACGTCCCGCTCCAGCACGGCCTCGCGGTCGTCGGCGTCGACCTCCCGCCGCTGCCGCTCCCACACTACCAGCCGCTGTGAACCACCCGACGGGCGGCCGGCCCCGGGGCCGAGGTGTGGCCGCCGGACCGTTGCAGGTGCCCGCCCGGGATTCTTGTGACGGATCGTCGTACCGTCCCCGCCATGGCACCGGACGAGGTTCTCGTGATCGGATCGACCGGCACCCAGGGCGGGGCGGTCGCCCGCCACCTGCTCGACCGCGGGGTCGACGTGGACGCGCTCACGCGCGACACGGACGGTCCTGCCGCCCGCGACCTCGCCGAGCGCGGCGCCGAGGTCGTCGAGGGGAACATCGCCGAGAAAAATACGATCGAGCCGCTGATCGCGGACGCCGACGGCGTCTTCCTGATGACGAACTTCTGGGAACACGGCTACGACGACGAGGTCGATCAGGGGACGAACGTGGTCGACCTCGCCGACGAGGTCGGCGTCGACCACCTCGTCTTCTCGTCGGTCGGCGGCGCCGAGCGCGACACCGGCATCCCCCACTTCGACTCGAAGTTCGAGATCGAGGGGCTGATCGACGAGCGCGGCCTCCCCGCGACGGTCGTCCGGCCGGTCTTCTTCGCGCAGAACTTCGCGGGCTTTCGCGAGTCGATCGAGGACGGCACGCTGGCGATGGGGCTCGAACCGGGGACGCCGCTGCAGGTGCTCGACGTCGAGGACCTCGGGGCGTTCGTCGCCGAAGTCTTCGCCGACCCCGACCGGTACGTCGGCGAGGCGTTCGAACTCGCGAGCGACGAACTCACGCTGCGCGCGATGGCGGTGCGCTTTGCCGACGCGCTCGGGAGCGAGGTCCGCGCTCACCACCTGTCGATCGACGACGTTCGAGAGCACCAGGGCGAGGAGTACGCGGTGATGTTCGAGTGGTTCAACGAGGCCGGCTACGAGTCGCCGATCGACGAGTTGCAGGCCGACCACGACGTCGCGTTCAACCGGTTCGAGGAGTACCTCGAACGGGAGTGGTAGCGGCGGCCGCGGGCGACTCCCGGACTAACAGACCGGCTTCGGGTTCGCGCCCATCCCTTCGAGCGTCTCGACGTACTCGCCGTAGGCGGCCTCGATCGCACCCGTAGCAGCCTCCCGGGCGCGCTCCCAGTCCCCCTCGTCCTCGCAGACCGCGTCGAGCAGGTCGGTCGCGCGCTCGCGCTGGTCGTCGAGGTCGGCCTCGAACTCCCGGAAGAGCCCCGCAGTCTCCGGGTCGGCGTCGCCGACGAAGTAGCCGATCACCTGATCTTTCGAGCGCTCGCTGGCGAGGGTCCGCCCGACGAGCGCGCCGAGGCGCTCGACGGTGTCGTCGAGGTCCCGGAGGTACCCGTGCAGCGCCGGGAGGTCGGCCGCCGCCGGGTCGTGGTCGTCGACGCGCTCGGCGACGGTCTCGTAGTGGCCGCGCTCCTCCGTGGCGGTCGCCGCGAACGCCTCGCGGGCGCCGTCGTGGGTCTCGTCGTCGGCCCACGCCTCGAAGGTCTCCCGGGCGGCGTGCTCGGCGTCGGCGGTCGCCCGGAGGACGGGTCCGGCGTCGATCTCGCCCCCGGTGGCGGCGTACAGCGACTTGGACGACCCCAGTCGCGACAGGGCGGTGCGGTTCTCCTCGCGGACGGTCTCGACGAAACTCTCGGCGTCGGGATCGGTCATGGACGTTCGTTCGGGGAGGCCGGAAGTTAGGCCTATCGTCGTCGACAACGGCCAGTCCCGCGGTGGCGGGCGGCCCGCCGGACCCGGCCGGTCGAGCTAGCGGTCGCCGTCCCGTCGACTCTCCGCGTCGGGTCGGTCCGGGCTGACCAACCAGCCGAGAAACAGGACGATCGCACCGAGGAGGACGACCACCAGAAACAGTTCCGCGACGACTTGGAGCCCTCCGTAGCCGCCGTCGACGCTGATGAACCCCGCCGCGAGGACGACGATCGTCACCACGAGCAGTTGGTTCGTCGCCGTGCGACTCGAGAGCCACGAGTTCTCGTCGGCCATCGGTTCACCGCTCCGACGCGAACGCGGTAACGGTTCCGGTTCCCGTACACTGGGTTGGCCGGAGACGGTCGAGTCGGCACACGGGTCCCCTTCGGTCACCGCTCCGCTACGAGGACTCCTTCACTCCGTTCGGTCCCCCTCGCCTTTCTCCACGGGTCGGCTTCGCCTCCCCGTTCCGCTACGAGGCGTCGCTCTCCGCCTCGCCTTTCTCCACCGGCGCGTTGACGAGGTTCCCCCACTCGGTCCAGGACCCGTCGTAGTTGACGGCGTCCTCGTAGCCGAGCAGTTCGTGCAGGGCGAACCACGCGACCGAGGAGCGCTCGCCGATACGGCAGTAGGCGACGGTCGTCTCGTCGCCGTCGATGCCCTCGGCGGCGTAGAGTTCCTCGAGTTCCGCGCGGCTCTTGAAGGTGCCGTCGTCGTCGGTGACGGCGGCCCACGAGATGTTCTTCGCGCCGGGGATGTGGCCACCGCGCTGGGCGGTCTCCTGCAGGCCCGGCGGGGCGAGGATATCGCCGCGGTACTCCTCGGGCGAGCGGACGTCGACCAGCGGGACGCCGCGTTCGATGGCGTTCTCGACGTCCTCGCGGTAGGCGCGGACGCTCTCGCGCGGGCCGCCGGCCTCGTACTCGACTTCGGGGTACGCCGGCACTTCGTCGGTGGTCGGGTAGCCGTTCTCCACCCAGTACTCGCGGCCGCCGTCGAGCAGGCGGACGTCGTCGTGGCCGTAGTACGTGAACTGCCAGTAGGCGTAGGCGGCAAACCAGTTCGAGTTGTCGCCGTAGAGGACGACCGTCGAGTCGTCGTCGATCCCGTGGCTGCCCAGCAGGTCCTCGAAGGCCTCCTTGTCGAGGACGTCGCGGCGGGTCTGGTCCTGTAGCTGGGTCTCCCAGTTGAACCCGACCGCGCCGGGGGCGTGTTCCGCCTCGTAGGCCTCGGTGTCGACGTCGACCTCGATCAGCCGAAGGTCGGCGTCGTCGCTCCGGAACTCGTCGAGTCGCGCCTCGACCCAGTCGGCCGAGACGAGCACGTCGTTCGCGTAATCGTCGTCTTCCATGTGGCCCTCACTTGGGCGGAGCCCCGTTTAGCGGCTGGCCAACCGGCCAATTCGGTCGCCGCCGATCCATATCGGAAACGCTTGCCGCGACTCGTCCGGTCCGGCACCGCGAACGGCGCCGCCGCGGGCGCGGCGGGGCCGCTCGGCGGCGAAACGCGCCGCCGCGCCGCGACGCCGGCGCCGCCGGCCGGCAAACGTTGCCTCGGGCTCGGGACGGGAGAGAGACGTGCCGCCATCGACGCGCTGACGACCGTCGCGCCGAAGCGGGAGACCGATGGACGACTCCGTCGTCGTTTCGTTCGAGTGGCTCGCCGACCGCCTCGACGACCCGGAGGTGCGCGTCGTCGACGTACGCGACGGCTGGGAGTTCGAGGGGATCGGTCACCTGCCCGGCGCGGCGAACGTCCCGTTCGACCGGTTCCGGGACGACGGCGACGCCGACCGGGGGACGCTCCCCGGCGCGGACGCCTTCGCGGCCCTGCTCTCGGAGGCGGGGATCGAGCGCGGGGACACGCTCGTCGCCTACGATGACACCTTCGGCGTCTTCGCCGCGCGCTTTCTCGTCACCGCCCACGAGTACGGCCACCCCGACGTGCGACTGCTGGCGGGCGACTACAGCGCGTGGAGCCGCGAACGCGAGACGACCACGAACGCCCCCGCGTTCGAGTCGACGACGTACGAACCCGACCCGCTCGCGTCCGCGGAGAGCCCGCTGGTCGACCGCGCGGCGGTCGAGGACGCGATCGAGGAGGGCGCGTTGCCGGTCGACACTCGCGACCCCCGCGAGTTCGCGCAGGCCCATCTCCCCGGCGCGGTCCGCTTCGACTGGCGCGAGGTCGTCGACGAGGAGCGCCGCCGGCTGCGACCCCGCGAGGAGGTCCGCGACCTGCTCGCCGACAGCGGCATCGCGCCCGACCGCCGGATCGTCCTCTACTGCAACACGGCCCGGCGGATCAGCCACACCTTCGTCGTCCTGCGGTGGCTCGGCTTCGAGGACGTCGGCTTCTACGAGGGGAGCCTCGCCGAGTGGCTCGCGGCGGACGGCGCCGTCGAGACCGGCGGCGAGTAGGCCGTCAGCCGTTCGTCCCCCGCCAGTCCGGCGCCGTCGAGTACGACCGCGAGGAGAGGTCGTCGAACGCCTTCAGCACCACCTCGTTCAGCGCGGGGTGGACGTGGACCGCGTCGGCGACGGCGTCGACGGTGCCCGGCCCCGACTGGATCGTCACGGCGACCTCGTGGATCATCGTCGCCGCCTCCGGGCCGACGACGTGACAGCCGAGGATCTCGCCGCCGCCGGGTTCGGCGAGGACCTTCACGAAGCTCTCGTCCTCGCCGAGGATCAGGCCCTTCGGCGCCGCGTCGTAGGTGACGAGCGTCGACTCGTACTCGACGCCCGCCTCGGCGAGTTCGCCCTCGGTCTCCCCGACGCTTGCGACCTGCGGCGAGGTGAAGATGGCGTGGGGGACCCCCTCGTAGTCGACGGTCTCGCCGGCGTCGTCGAGGACGTTCGCGGCCACGACGCGGGACTCGTAGTCTGCGACGTGCTTGAACGGGTACGCCGCGAGGACGTCCCCGAGCGCCCACACCCCGTCGGCGGTCGTCGCGAGGCGTTCGTCGACCTCGACGTGGCCCCGGTCGTCGACCTCGACGCCGGCGTTCTCGGGGTCGAGCGTGTCGGTGTTCGGCCGCCGGCCGGCGGCGACGAGCAGCGCGTCGGCCGCCACCTCCGTCTCCTCGTCGTCGCCCGCCTCGACGGCCACGGCGACGCTCCCGTCGTCGCGTTCCCGCACGGCCCGGGCCTCGTGGCCCGCGTACACCTCGCAGTACCGGTCGATCGAGGCCGTCACGAGGTCGCTCACGTCGTCGTCCTCGCGGGGGACGAGGCGGTCGCTGCGGCCGACGATCGACACCTCGGTCCCCAGCGCGGCGAAGAAGTAGCCCAGTTCCGCGCCGATGTAGCCGCCGCCGACGATGGCGAGGCTATCGGGTCGCTCGTCGAGGTAGAGCGCGTCGTCGCTGGTGAGGTAGTCGACGTCGTCGAGGCCGTCGATCGGGGGCGCGACGGGCCGGGAGCCGACGGCGATCACCACGTCCTCGCCGCGGATCCGGTCGCCGCCGTCATCGAGTTCGACGGTGCGCTCGTCGACGAACCGGCCGGCGGTCCGGTAGCGGGTCACGCCGTCGGCGCGTTCGAGGGACTCGCGCTGGCGGTCGGCCCTGGCGTAGACGGTGTCGTGGACCGCCTCGGTGACGGCGCCGTACTCGACCCCGCGGAGGTCGGCGTCGATCCCGAACCGGTCGGCCCGGCGGATCTCGGAGACGAGGTCGGCGCGGTGGATGAGCGCCTTCGAGGGGACACAGCCCCGGGTGACGCAGGCGCCGCCGAGCGGGCCGGGTTCGAGGACGGCCGCCTCCAGCCCGCGGTCTGCCGCCGCGGTCGCGACCTGCGAGCCCGAACCGCCGCCGAGGACGACGATGTCGTACTCCTCCATGGCGGCGGTACGGTCCACGGGCGCCGGCTTATAACCCCGTCCGGCTCAGAGCCAGTCGTCCCCGCTTCCGGCGGTGCCCTCCTCGTACGTCGCGAGCACCGAGGCGAGGTTCTCGAGGGCCTCGTCCTCGCTGCCCCCCTGACTGGAAATGCCGGTGTCGTCGTCGGTCGCGACGTAGAGGCCGTCCTCGACCGTGACGGTGACGGCGTCGTCCTCGGCCAGTTCCTCCGCGGTCGGCTCGTCCGACGGATCGGTCATACGCGTCCGTATCGGCGGCGTCGTCAAATACCTGCTGACGGCGGCCGGCGACCGGTGGCCGGCGCCCTCGCCGGCGTCGACGGGAGAGCGGCCGAGAAAAAGCCTTTAACGCCGCCGCCCCGTAGCCCCGGTAAATGGTACTCGACGATCTCGGCAGTTCTCTGCGGGGCACCCTCGACAAACTCCGCGGGAAGTCCCGAATCTCCGAGGAGGACGTCGAGGAGGTCGTCAAGGAGATCCAACGCTCCCTGCTGTCGGCCGACGTCGACGTCTCGCTCGTGATGGAGCTGTCGGACAACATCAAGCACCGCGCGCTCGACGAGGAGCCGCCCGCCGGCACCCCGGCGCGTGACTTCGTCCTCCGCATCGTCTACGAGGAACTGGTCGACCTCATCGGCGAGTCGACCGAACTCCCCCTCGAAGAGCAGACGATCCTGCTCGCGGGCCTGCAGGGGTCGGGGAAGACCACCTCCGCGGCGAAGATGGCGTGGTGGTTCTCGACGAAGGGGCTGCGCCCGGCGGTCATCCAGACCGACACCTTCCGCCCCGGCGCCTACGATCAGGCCGAGCAGATGTGCGAACGGGCCGAGGTCGACTTCTACGGCGACCCCGACGCCGACGACCCGGTCCGGATCGCCCGCGACGGCCTCGAGGCGACCAGCGACGCCGAGGTCCACATCGTCGACACCGCGGGTCGTCACGCCCTAGAGGAGGACCTGATCGACGAGATCGAGGAGATCGAGGACGTCGTCGAGCCCGACACCTCGCTGCTCGTCCTCGACGCCGCGATCGGTCAGGGGGCGAAAGAGCAGGCCCAGCAGTTCGACGAGTCGATCGGCATCGACGGCGTCGTCATCACCAAACTCGACGGGACCGCGAAAGGTGGCGGCGCGCTCACCGCCGTCGACCAGACCGACTCCTCGATCGCGTTCCTCGGCACCGGCGAGGAGGTCGAGGACGTCGAGCGCTTCGAGCCCAACGGCTTCATCTCCCGGCTGCTGGGGATGGGCGATCTCGGCCAACTGGCCGAGCGCGTCGAGCGCGCGATGGAGCAGACCCAGATCGAGGAAGAGGACTGGGACCCCGAGGACATGCTTCAGGGCAACTTCACCCTGAACGACATGCAAAAACAGATGGAGGCGATGAACAACATGGGGCCGCTGGATCAGGTGCTCGACATGATTCCCGGCTTCGGCGGCGGGATCAAAGACCAGTTGCCCGACGACGCCATGGACGTCACCCAGGACCGGATGCGGAAGTTCCAGGTCATCATGGACTCGATGACCGACGCCGAGAAGGAGTACCCCCGCGCCGTCGGTGCCAGCCAGGTCGAGCGCATCGCCCGCGGGTCGGGCACCAGCGAGGAGGACGTCCGCGAACTGCTCCAGCAGTACAAGATGATGGAGCGTACCATCAAGCAGTTCCAGAACATGGGCTCGGAGAAGGAGATGCAGCGGATGATGAAGCAGATGCAGGGCGGCGGTGGCGGTGGCGGCATGGGCGGGATGGGGCCGTTCGGCTGACCGCGTTCGTTCGACCGTCGGACCGTACGCCGGCGCGTTCTATCCGGGTCCGGCCGGGTCCGAACCGTCGTCTCTCGCCGCTTAGATGCCGCTGTGCCGACCGCGGTACGCGACGCCCCGACCGACGGGACGTCGCGGTAACGAAAGACAGTAACGACTGACACACAGATATGGTGATGGGAATGCGGCTCACGCGACCTATTCGACCCGCGTCGACGGACCGGTGGGGGGTGCGATCGTGCTACTAACGACCGCGGACAGCGAGCCGAACCTGATGTTGATCGTCGCGGTCATCATCGTGCTCGGCGTCGCGTCCCAGGTGCTCGCGGACCGATACCGCGTGCCGAGTGTCCTGTTTCTGATCGTGGCGGGGATCGCGGTCGGGCCGAAGGGACTCGGCATCGTCACGAGCGAGTCGTTCGGCAGCGCGCTGTCGACCATCGTCGGGCTGAGCGTCGCGATCATCGTCTTCGAGGGGGCCTTTCACCTCCACGTCGACAAGCTCCGGGAGGCGCCGTCGGCGGCCTTCCGACTCGTTACGATCGGGGCGCTCATCTCGTTTCTCGGGACGGCGCTGGCCGTCAGGTTCCTCCTCGACGCCGACTGGGGGATCGCCCTCGTCGTCGGGGCGTTGCTCGTCGCGACCGGGCCGACGGTGATCACGCCAATCCTGAGCGTCGTTCCCGTCCGCCGACCGGTCGCGGCGGCACTGGAGACCGAAGGGATCGTCAACGACGTGACGGCCGCCATCCTCGCGGTCGTCGTCTTCAAGGCGCTTACCGCCCAGCAGATCGTGGCGGGCAGTTTCGTGAGCGCGTTCGCGGAACGGGTCGGCATCGGGCTCGGCGTCGGCATCCTGGTCGCCGCCGTCCTCTGGTACCTCATCACGTACGTGGACCTCTCGGCGAAGAACGCGCCGCAAAACGCTCGCCTGATCGCGCTGGCCGGCGCGATCGTCGCGTTCAGCGTCGCCGACACCATCGCCACGGAGGCCGGCGTCGCGGCGGTCGCCACCGCGGGCATCATCCTCGGAAACGCGGACCTCCCCTACGAGGAGGCCATCGAGGAGTTCAAGGGGGACATCACGCTGCTCGTCCTCTCGTTTATCTTCATCGCGCTGGCCGCGCTCATCGAGATCGAGACGCTGCTCGAACTGGGGCTCGGCGGCGTCGCGCTCGTGTTGGTGCTGACGCTCGTCCTCCGACCGTTGCTGGTCTTCGTCTCGACGACCGGCACCGTCTTCACGACCCGGGAGAAGCTGTTCGTCAGCCTCGTCGCCCCCCGCGGGATCATCCCCGCGTCGGTCGCGACGCTGTTTGCCATCGAACTCACGACCATCGCCGAGGAACAGGGGAACCCGGCGCTCGCGGCGCAGGCGGACATCCTGGCGGGGACGGTGTTCCTGGTCATCCTCGCGACGGTCGTCTTCCAGGGCGGTCTCGCAAGAAAGATTGCGGAGTACCTCGACGTACTTCCCATGCGCGTACTCGTCGTCGGCGGTGGCAAAGTCGGACGGTCGCTCGCCGAACGGCTCGGGGACCGCGGCGAAGACGTCGTCATCATCGAGAAAAACGAGGACATCGTCGAGCAGGCCCGCGCCGCGGGCTTTACGGTGGAGTGGGGCGACGGAACCGATTCGGAGATGCTCCGCAAGGTCGGCGCGGACGATGCGAAGACGGTCATCGCCGCGACGGGCAACGACGACGCGAACCTGCTCGTCTGTCAGCTGGCCAAATCGCAGTTCGACGTCGAGCGGGTCATCGCCCGGACGAACAATCCGAACAACGTCGAGCCGTTCGAGGAACTGGGCGTGCGGGCGATATCGGCCTCGGACGCCACCGCGTGGGCCATCAACAACGTCATCGAGCGGCCGGAGCTGTCGAACTGGATGACAGAACTCGGCCGGAGCGGCGACGTACAGGAGATCGAGATCACCGCGGAGGACCTCACCGGCAAGAGCATCGCGGAGCTAGACGGCGAACTTCCGAACGGCGTCCTCGTCGCGCTGGTCGGCCGCGACGGCGACACCCACGTCCCGGACGGTAGCTTCACGCTCGAATACGGCGATCACGTCACCTTCCTGGGGCGGACGGAGGCGGTCCGCGAGGCGGTCCAGCGGACCCACCCCCACGACTGAGCCGTCGACGCGGTCGACTCAGCCCTCGATCGGCCGCCCGTCCTCGGTCGGCGGGGCGACGTGGTCGACGTACTCCTCGACGCTCGGTTCGTCGACGCGGACGCGGACCGCGATGTCGCCGAGTTCGGCCGGTTCCCCGACCGCGAAGTTGACCCGGCCCTCGAACGCCGCCTGCTTCTTCAGCGCGAACGAGAAGGCGTCGCCCTCGCGGTTCGAGAAGAACTCGCCGCGGGCGGTGTCGAGGATCTCCTGACGGTGGAGCAGTTCCGAGAGGCGGTCGAGCGAGTGGGTCTCGCCCCGGATCTCGCCGTAGCTCTCCTCGATGTCGGCGTTGGGAAACAGGTTGGCGACGGCGTCGGCGACCCGCGCGGTCACCTCGGTGTCGGACACCGGCGCGGTGATCTCGACGTCGACGCGGTAGATCTCGGTCATGGTTCGAGTCGCTGGGGGTCGGTCCCCTCCCGGATGAGGGTCCGGATGCGGTCGTGAAACGCCGCGAGCGTGTCCGTGTTCTCGACGACGACGTCGGCCCGGTCCATCGCCTCGTCCATCCCGAAGCCACGCTCGCGGTCGTCGCGGGCGGCAAGTCCCTCGCCGCCGTCGTCCTCGCCGGCGTCGCGCCCGCGGCTCTCGACGCGCTCCCTGCGGACCTCGAAGGGCGCCTCGATGCTCACGAGCGTGAAGTCCTCGTCGAAGCGCTCCTCGAAGACGTCGACCTCGACGCCCGAGCGGATGCCGTCGACCAGCACCGTCTCGTGGTCGCGCAGTCGGTCCTCGATCATCGGGAGCGAGCGCTCGGCGATCGCCGCCGGGCCGTCCTCCTCGCGCAGCGCCTGGGCCACCGTCCCGTGATCCCTCGCGGGGTCGAGCCCGCGGTCTTTCGTCTCCTGACGGACGACGTCGCCCATCGTCACCACCGGGACGCCCTCCTCGCGCGCGACCGTCGCGGCCTCGCCCTTGCCGCTGCCCGGCAGGCCCACGGTTCCGATGACGTGCATCACCCCGTGATACAGGCGACGCGTGCATAAGGACTGTGTCTCGCGTTCGGGCCCGAACGGCGGGCGCCCGACACCGGAACGTCTATCTGGTGCGGTTCGCCGTGAACGAGTATGCCCTCCCCCGATCCGACCGACGACGACTCGTCGACGCGACGGACCCTCCTTCGCGGCGCGGCGGCCGCCGCGATCGGTTTTCCCGTCGCCGGCTGTCTGGATCGCCGCGAACCGAGCGACCCCGGGGCGGTCGAGGCGGTCGAACGGAGCGTCGAGGCGCTCGACGGCGTCGACGGCTACGAGTCGGAGCTGTCCGGTCGGCTGGCGGCGACCCACCGGGACGAGGACGTTCGCGCGACGCTGTCGGGGTATCGTCGGGTGAACGAACGCGAGCGTCTGGCTCGCGCGCGCGTCGATGCCGACGGCGACGTCGACGAATGGTACGACCGCGACGCCGACGAGTGGTACCTCGACGGGGACACGCTGTACCGTCGGTGCTCGTCCTCCTGGTTGGTGAACGTCGAAGACGCGTGGTATCCCGAGCAGGCGGTCGACTGGGAGGAGGCGACGCTGGCCGGGAGCCAGCGATCGCTCCTCGACATCTCCGCGGTGTACGACCGCGGGACCGACGCGCTGGACGGGCGGGAACTGCGGGTGATCGAGTTCGCGCCCGACGCGGACGCGTACGCGGACCTCGAACGAAACGGCGGCGTCGAGGACGCGACCGAGCCGTCGTCGGTCACGCTCACCCAGTGGCTGGACGAGGACGGCCGTCCCCGCCGGATCGAGTCCGACGTCGAGCGCTCCTCGCGGTTCGGGCCGACGATCCGGCAGGAGCAGCGCGAGGACGTCGCGTACGGGGCCGTCGACGTCGAGGTGCCCCCGCTCGTGGACGACGAGGACGAGTGTCCGCGGTCGTTCGACGTGCGATCGGTTCGGTCGCCGTCGATCAGTGGAATTATCCCCGCCGGCTGGCTTCCTCGGGTATGACACAGCGGTCCCTCCTCGTCCGGGCGATCTGGTTCGTCTTCGTCGGCTGGTGGCTGACGCCCGTCGTGGTCAACCTCGCGTGGGCGCTGAACGTGACGATCGTCCTGCTCCCGATCGGGATCAAACTCATCAACCTCGTCCCGACCGTCCTGACGCTGGCCGAACCGCGGTCGCTGACCGAACCGGATGCCACCCGCGGGCAGCCGTCGCTCGTCGTCCGTGCGATCTACTTCGTCCTCGTGGGCTGGTGGCTCAGCTGGTTCTGGGCGAACCTCGCCGCGTTGCTCGCGATCACGGTCGTCGGCCTCCCGGTCGCCATCTGGATGGCAAACCGCCTGCCGTACGTCACGTCGCTGTACCGGTTCCACGGCTGACGGAAATCCCTACCGCTTATACCGGTTGCCCGACCAACGTGTACGCGAGGGCACGTAGCTCAGTCTGGACAGAGCGTCGGACTTCTAATCCGATGGTCGTGGGTTCGAATCCCATCGTGCCCGCTGATTCCGTTGCGAGCAACGCGAGCAACGAATCGAGGATCGCGTGGGATTCGAATCAGGGAGCAGCTCGCTGCGACCGTGGTTCGAATCCCATCGTGCCCGCTCTTCCACGCCTCCTACTCCAGCCCCAGCGTGATCTCCACGACGCCGTTGTGGTAGACCGCCCGCCGGTCGTCGGTGAAGACGCGGTCCGTCGGCGGCTCGAACGAGCGCTCGTAGCGGCCGCCGTCGGGGCGGTCGAGGCGGACGTGGATGCGGCTCGGGCCGACGCGAAGCGAGAGGTCGTCGGCGGTCGCGGGCATGACGTCGAGGTGGATCACCAGTCGACCGGCGTCCGGGTCGTAGGTGCGGCGAACGGGCAGCGCGGTGCTTTCGGGGAGTAGCGGGGAAGCCACGGCGGGGAGTGGCGAGCCGAGTCGCAAGTAGTTCGGGGTGCACATCGACGGCGTACAAGTAGTCCTCGACCGCGACGGCGGGAGCCGCGGGCTCCGAACGCGGAGGCGCGAGTCAGGCGCGGACGGCCGTCCGTTCGAGGTCCGCTTCGAGCCAGCCGGCCGCCCGGAGCCGGAGCCGCCGCGCGCGGCGCCGCGAGAGCCGCCCGTCGGGCAGCCGG
The DNA here is from genome assembly GCF_024296665.1 of Salinilacihabitans rarus. Classification (NCBI taxonomy): domain Archaea; kingdom Methanobacteriati; phylum Methanobacteriota; class Halobacteria; order Halobacteriales; family Natrialbaceae; genus Salinilacihabitans; species Salinilacihabitans rarus. Next base: position 2,549,977 of record NZ_CP100762.1, read on the forward strand.
TCGCCCAGCGGGTCGAACCGCGAGGGGTCGAGGCCCAGCCGTTCGAGGTAGCGACACACCGCCGGATCGGCGGCGCCGTCGCGTATGGCCGCGTCGACGGTTCGTTCGACCGTCTCGAACGCCGGGAGCCCGACCCGGCCGTCGTCGTCGGTGCCGTCGCCGCCGGGGTCGACGACGGTCCCGCGGGCCTCGGCGCGGGCGACGACCGCGCGTACCTGCCCTGCGAGTTCGAGCAGCTGGCTCGGCAACGCGGCGTCCGGCGAGCGCCACTCGACGGTCGGGACCGCCTCGCGCAGCCGGACGGGCGTCCAGACGGCCTCGTAGGGGTCGTACTCCCGGTCGAACGCCGACTCGTCGACGCCGCGGGCGAGTGCCGTCTCGCGGAAGCGGTCGAACGCCTCCCGCAGGCGGGCGTCCCACTCCGCGACGCTATCGACGTACGACCAGAGCTGTCCCTGTTCGGGGAAGCCGCCGTAACAGCTCCGCCGGTAGAGGTACGGGCGGGCACACGCCAGCAGCCGCTCGCCGCGGTGGTGGGCGGCGCTGGCGACGAGCGCGAACGCCGGGTCGAGCGCCGTCAGCGCGTTGAGCTGGTCGACGACGTTCGACCGTTCGAGGTGGACGTGCGTCCCGGCACAAAAGCGGGCGTCGCCGAACGCCGGGCCGAGGATCCGCCGCTGCAGCGCCGTGCTCTCGGACTCGCGGTACGGAAGCTCCGACGGCGCGGCGGAAAGCGGGGTCGCCAGCGGGACGAGGCGCCTGTCGTGCTCGCGGGCGCGGTCGACGACGCGGCCGAGTCGTCCGAGCAGGTCCGCGCGGAGTTCCGACGCCGACTCACACGGCGTGGTCTTGATCTCGATCATCGGCTCGACGAACTCGGGGTCGACCTGCTCCGAGACGTCGAGGAGGGGGTCGGCGGAGACGAGGTCGCCGTCGTCGTCGACGACCCAGTACTCCACCTCGAGGCTGGTTTTCATGGGTGTTCCGTGCGTGGCCGGGTTTCGTCGCCGCGCCGCGGTCGGATTCGACGGTGTCGGCTACCCGGGTCCGACGTGAGGCGCTTGAGCCTGCGCCTGCCGGCTTCGACCGGGATTTCGACGGGAGAGGAAGAAATCGGACCGACGGCCGGTTGGGGCCTCGAAGCCGTCCTCGAACCGGAACGTGCCGTCGCGCTGGACGACCTCGCCGTCGACCTCGATGACCGAGTCGCTCCGACCTTTTTCCGCTCGGGTGACTCACTTCGTTCGCCACCGCTCGCGCAAAAACGTCGATGAAAAAGCCGCGACTCGCTGCGCTCGCCGCGGTCGCTACTCCTCGAAACCGTCCTCGAACCGGAACGTGCCGTCGCGCTGGACGACCTCGCCGTCGACCTCGATGACCGAGTCCTCGCTCATGTCGACGATCATGTCGACGTGGACCGCGCTGTCGTTTTGCTCGTTGCCCTCGCCGACGGTCTCGTCGTAGGCGCGGCCGACCGCCATGTGGACGGTGTCGCCCATCTTCTCGTCGAACAGCATGTTGTACGTGAACTGGTCGATGTCGCGGTTCATCCCGATGCCGAGTTCGCCGATCCGGCGGGCGCCGTCGTCGGTGTTCAGGACCTCGGTCAGCAGATCCTCGTTCTTCTCGGCGGCGTGGTCGACGACGGTGCCGTCCTCGAATTCGAGGTAGACGTCCGTGATCTCCCGGCCCTGGTGGTACAGCGGCATGTCGAACAGCACCTCGCCCTCGACGCTGTCGGGGACGGGCGCGGTGAACACCTCGCCGCCGGGGAGGTTGTGCTCGCCGTGGTCGTTGATCGTACGGTTGCCCGCGACGGACATCGTGAGGTCCGTCGCGTCGCCGCTTTCGATCCGGACCTCGTCTGCGGGGTCCAGAATCTCGACCATCTGCCCCTGGTGTTCGCGCACGGCCGCCCAGTCCTTGTTGACGGCGTCCCAGACGAAGTTCTCGTAGGCCTCGGTGCTCATCTCCGCCAACTGGGCGTTCGCGGGCGCGGGATACTGCGTGAGACACCACCGCGTCGAGAGCCGCTCGTCCAGAATGGGGCGGTGGGCCTGCTGGTAGGCGGCGCTGGTTTCGGGGGCGACGTCGCTGGTCTGGGTGACGTTGTCGCTCGCGCGGATGGCGATGTAGACGTCGGTCTCCTCGATGAGCGCGAGTTCGTGTGCGGGCGTCTCGAACTCGTCGTCCGCGGCGCGAAGGTAGGCTCGCTGTTGCCGTTTGCCGGTGCGCTGGCTCGTCGTCACCGGGTTCGCGCCGACGTCGCCGATCACCTCGTGGAGCGCGACGACGAGGTCCTCGGCGACCGGGTGGGCGTCGATCACGACGTTGTCGCCCGCCTGCAGGTCGACGGAGTGGTTCGCGATGATCTCGGCGTGCTCACGGATGCGTGGGTCCATACCGGGCAGATTCCCCCAGCGGGCGCATACCGTTTTCGGATCGAAACGGGTCCCGCTCAGTCGCGCGCCGGTCCGGGTCGCGTCCGGGACCCCGTCGCTCCGCGGCCGCCGTCGACGAGGTCCTGCACGAGCGACACCGTCGCCGCCGTCAGGACGAGTCCCAGCGGCGTCGCCGCGAGGAGCGCGAGGACGAACCCCGCCGGACCGGCGCTGACGGCGACCGACAGCGCGATCGAGGCGCCGGCCGCGACGAGGACGTGTCCGAGGGCGAACCGGAAGTACGGCCCGCCCTCGACGGCGAACCCGTACGACCGCCGGAACGACTCGACCACTCCCGCGTCGTCGACGACGATCAGGAAGGGGGCGGCGTAGAAGAGGTAGCCCAACACCACGGCCGCGGGGAGCGCCAGCACGAGCAACGGCGGCGCGACCACGAGCACGGGAACGAGCGCGAGGATCGCCGCGAAGACGACGAGATAGTAGGCGAAGAGCCGCGGCGCGTAGGCGACGACGCACGCGGCTATCGACGCCGGGTCGCGGCGAAGCCGTCGATCGATGCCGCCGAGGTAGCCCGCCGCGACCGCCGCCGCGAGCGCCGCGTACGCGAGGACGACGGCGCCGATCCAGACCGTCGCCGCGGCGCCGACCGCGTCGAGGGGCAACGCGACGGTCTCGAACGGCGTCTCGATCGTGACGTCGAGGCCGCTCGACGCGGTCGTCCCGGACGGGCCGCCGATCGGCGGTCCCGTTCCCGGCCCGATGTCCGGGGGTCCGGACGGTTCCGGCGGGTCGACGAGCGACCAGAGGTGGAACAGCGGGGTCGGGAACGCGAACTCGACGTTGATCGAGAACCCGCGCGCGGACGGGTCGAGGGCCCGCCGGACGCTCTCGAACTCGAACAGCGACAGCGCGACGGGCACCAGCGCGAACGGGACGAGGTCGTCGAAGCGGTCGGTGACCCGCGAGACGTGCCGCGAGAACGTCGGGGACGACCGCTCGCCGGCGCCGTCCGGCGGGTCGGAGTCGGCGGGATCGGGTGCGGGGACCATACGGCCTCGCACAAACGACACCGAGTTGAACGTTTCGCTCCGCGCGGCGGCCCGCCGCGGTCGTCGCCTATTTGGTCCGCGGCCGGCTACCCCTCGTCATGATCGACCTGCGCTCGGACACGGTGACGAAACCCGACGAGGAGATGCGCGAGGCCGCCCGCACCGCCGCGGTCGGCGACGACGTCTACGGCGAGGACCCCACGGTGAACGAACTCGAAACCCGTGCGGCCGAGGCCGTCGGGATGGAGGCCGCGCTGTACGTGCCCAGCGGGACGATGGGCAACCAGATCGCCGCCTGCGTCCACACCGAGCGCGGTCAGGAGGTGCTGGCCGACAGGAAGAGCCACGTCGTGAAGTACGAACTCGGCGGGCTGGCCCAGCACGCCGGGTTGCAGGTGCGGATGCTCGACGCCGACCCGCGGGGGGCGCCGACGCCCGAACAGGTCGCCGCGGGCTACGTCGAGGCGGACCTCCACCGCCCCGGAACGGGCCTGCTCTGTCTCGAAAACACTCACAACGCCCGCGGCGGTCTCGCGATCGACCCCGAGCGGATCGCCGCGGCCGCCGAGGCGGCCCGCGAGCGCGACGTCCCGGTCCACCTCGACGGCGCGCGGGTGTTCAACGCCGCGACGGCGCTTGACGTGCCCGTCACCGAGATCACCGACCACGTCGACTCGGTGATGTTCTGCCTCTCGAAGGGCCTCGGCGCGCCCGTCGGTTCGATGCTCGCCGGCGACGAGGCGTTCGTCGAGCGCGCCCGCCGGACCCGAAAGCTGTTCGGCGGCGGGATGCGACAGGCCGGCATCGTCGCCGGTCCCGGCCTCCGCGCGCTCGAGAACGTCGACGACCTCGCGACCGACCACGAGAACGCCCGGGTCCTCGCCGCGGGCCTCGACGACGTCGACGGTCTCTCGGTCCAGGAGCCGGAGACGAACATCGTCCTCGCGGACGTCTCGGGGACCGGCCTCGACGTCGAGGCCGTCCTCGACCGCCTGCGCGAGCGCGAGGTGCTCGCGACGCAGTTCGGGCCGACGACGGTCCGCTTCTGTACCCACCGCGACGTGAACCGCGCCGACGTCGAGGCGGCGGTCGACCGCGTGGCCGCAACGCTCCCCTGACCCCCTACCGTCCCTCCATCCCCTCGCGGAACTCGAGGATCGTCCGCCGGAGCAGGAGGTACGAGAAGAAGACCAGCGAGAGCAGGATCAGGACGATCGCGATGATGACCGGATCGTCGGGGAGGAATTCCAGCATGGGAGGCGGATACACGGTCGGAGCGCAAAACCGTTTCGACCGCCCTCGCGGCCGACGACGGCGAACGCGACCGTCCGCGATCCCGTCGCCGGGGCGTCGTCTGACGCGTCTGACGTAGCTAAAACCGTTCTTTCACCTTACGGTGACTATTTTTCGTCCCGTGCCGTACGTCGAAATGCGCCGCGGCCCTCGCCCCGACCGCCCCCGGGGTGAGACCGCGGACGCCGCCCCGTCCCCGCGGCCCGCCGATCGGGTCGTCGTCAGCCCCCTCTGACCGCCCTCCGTCCGATCGACGACCGGATCCCCCTCTCCGCGTTCGGGTCTCCACCCGAACCGTCCCCCCTGACCGCTTCGTTACAGGTCGAACGACTCGACGACCGTCCCGTCCGGTTCGAGCACTCGCCCGCGTACGACGTCGCTCCCGTCCTCGCTCTCGCGTTCGAGCACGGCAAAGCCCGGTCGGTTGCCCCGCGGCCGGGCGTGGCTCCCGGGGTTGCACAGCACGACGTCGCCGGCGTCGACGACCGTCGGCCGGTGGGTGTGTCCCGAGACGACGAGGTCCGCCTCCCGCGCGCGGCCGAACAACGCGAGCGCCGTCTCGCCGCCGTCGCGGCGGTGAGTGACCGCCAGCCGGACCCCCTCGGCCTCGACGACCCGCTCGGCCGGGAGGCGGTCGCGGACCGCCATCGCGTCGGCGTTGCCGTGGACCGCGTACAGCCGGCCGGCGACGTCCCGGAACGCGTCGAGCGCCGCGACGCTCGTGAAGTCGCCGGCGTGGACGACGGCGTCGGCCTCGCGTGCGGCGGCGAGCGCCTCACCTTCGAGTTCGTGGCCGGTGCCGCTGTGGGTGTCCGAGAAGATGGCGAGCATGGTGGCGGCTACGACCGCGGCCGGAAGGGGTCTTTCGGATCTAACCGCGTCGCGGCCGGCCCATGCTTTTATCGACCCCGTCCGTACCGGCCGACGATGGCCAGTAGCAAGTCCGTCGTGATCGCCGCGCTGTTCGCGAACGGCGCGATCGCCGTGTTGAAGTTCGTGGGATATCTGCTCACCCTCAGCCCGGCGATGCTCTCCGAGACGTACCACTCGATCTCGGACACGGGCAACCAGATCTTCCTGCTGATCGGGATCCGGTACGGCGCTCAGGAGGCGGACCGGACCCACCCGTTCGGCTACGGCAAGGCACAGTTCTTCTACAGTTTCCTCGTCAGCGTGATGCTGTTCGGCATCGCCGGCTGGGAGAGCGCGAAACACGGCTACGACGCGCTCGTCCACGGCGCCGGACACGTCGCGAGCGGATCGACGCCGGTGCTCCCGATCGTCGGCGTCGTCGACGCCGTCTACGTCAACTACGCCGTGCTCGTCGGCGCGATCCTCTTCGAGACGTACGCGTTCAAGAAGGCCTACGAGGGGATCACGCGTCAGATGGACGAACACGGCTGGGAGACGTTCCGCGAGGCGTTCGCGAAGACCAGCGACGTGACGACGCTGACCGCGCTCACCGAGGACACGATCGCGCTCGCTGGTGCGGGGATCGCGCTGTTCGGCGTCTACCTCTCCCGGGTGACGGGTAACGGCGTCTACGACGCCACCTCCGCCCTGCTCATCGGCGTCATGCTGATGGGGTTCGCCGTCGCGCTCGCCTGGGAGAACAAGCGCCTGCTGCTCGGTGAGAGCCTCCCCGCGGCCGACGAGCGAGCGCTTCGCCGGATCGTCGCCGGCGCCGACGGCGTCCGCGAGGTCGTCGACTTCCGGACCGTCTACTTCGGCCCCGAGGAGTTGCTCGTGACCACGGACGTCGCGTTCGACCCCGCGCTCGACGCAGCGGAGATCGACCGCCGGGTCACGGCGATCGAGCGCGAACTGGCCACGCGCGACGAACAGGTGCGGCGCGTCTACGTCGAGCCCGAAACCTGATCGGCCGGCGCCCCGCGGCGCTCACTCGGGCCCGTCGCCTCCCGCGTCGTGGACCGCGGCCACGGTCTCGCCCGGCGGTCGGTCCGCGAGCACCGCCGAGACGGTCGCCCCGTCGAGGTCGACTTCGGAGTCGAGGACCTCGCGGTCGTCGCCGGCGACGACCGCCACCGCGACGTCGGTCGGACTCGCGCCCGGCGGAAGCTTCGAGGGGTCGTACGCGAGTTCGATCCGGAGCGCCTCGACCCCCGCGAGGCCGTCGAGGCCGACGAGGTCGACCGGCGGCGACAGCGCGCCGGGCGGCGGGTCGGCGTCGCTCGCCTCGACGGCGAACGCCTCGGGGACGACGCCGGCGACGACCGAGACGCGGGCGTCGACCGCGTCGGCCTCGCGTTCGAGTTCGACCTCCGCGACGTCGTCGGGGTCGTAGCCGGGAATCGTCATGCGGGCACGTAGGGCGACGGTCGCCGTAGTTCTGGCGCGTGCCAACGCCAGCCGTGGGCCGGCGCCGGCGGCGCGGGACCCCCGCCCCCGGCCGAGACGAACGCTTTTATCGGATGCGGGACCAATCACGTACCGTGTCCGAAGCCGCCGGGTACATGCGCTTTTTCCCGTACGACCAGCCGTACGAGAACCAGCGCGAGGCGATGGACCGCATCCACAACGCGCTCTCGCGCGGTCAGGACGTCCTCTTCGAGGGCGCCTGCGGGACCGGCAAGACCCTCTCGGCGCTCGTCCCCGCGCTCGAGGTGGCCCGCGAGCAGGACAAGACGGTCGTCATCACGACGAACGTCCACCAGCAGATGCGCCAGTTCGTCGCCGAGGCCCGCGCGATCACCCGGCGGGAACCGATCCGCGCGGTCGTCTTCAAGGGGAAGTCGTCGATGTGTCACGTCGACGTCGGCTACGAGGAGTGTCAGGCGCTGCGGGACAACACCCGCGCGCTCGTCGACGCCGAGCGCGACCGCCGGCAACTGGAGCGGCGCCAGCGCGAACTGCTCGCGGAGAGTCGGGACGGCGACGGTTCGGCCGCCGACGCCCGCAGCGCGGTGATGGACGAACTCGACGACCTCGAGGAGCGAATCGAGGAGTTAGAGGAGGCCAACGTCTGTACACACTACCGGAACAACCTCACCGGGGACACCGACGACTTCTTCGGCTGGCTGTTCGACGACGTCCGCACCCCCGAGGAGATCTACGAGCACGCCGACGAGCGGGAGTTCTGCGGCTACGAACTGCTCAAGGAGGGGATCGAGGGCGTCGACCTCGTCGTCTGTAACTACCACCACCTGCTCGATTCGACGATCCGCGAGCAGTTCTTCCGGTGGCTCGGCCGCGACCCCGAGGACGTCATCGCGGTGTTCGACGAGGCCCACAACGTCGAGGACGCCGCCCGCGAGCACGCCACCCGCACCTGCTCGGAGCGAACCTTCGAGTCGGCGCTGGACGAACTCGCCGAGAGCGACGACCCGCGCGCCGAGGACGCCGCGAACGTGCTCTCGGCGTTTCACCGCGCGCTCGTCGAGACCTACGAGGAGTCCTTCGGCTTCGGCGAGCGCGAGCGGGTCGACGAGAACTGGACGGACGTCCCCATCGCCAACGAGGACCGCCGGGACGACCTCACCCTCGAGTTCCTGCAGCGGTACTCGGGCCACGGGATCGAGGACGACCTCGAAGCCGCGACGGAACTCGGCCGGAAACTCGACGAACGGTACGAGGAGGCCTACCGCGAGGGCGAGACCGCGACGCGCACGGAGTGTCAGACCCTGCAGGCCGCGACGTTCGTGGGCGCGTGGCTGGACGACGGGGCCAAGGAGGGGCTGTACCCCGTCGTCTCGGTCACCAGAGACGCCGGCACCGACGAGGTCTACGGCCGGGCCGAGCTCTACACCTGCCTCCCGCGACGGGTCACCGGACGGCTCTTCGAGGAGGTCTACGCCGCGGTGCTGATGAGCGCGACCCTCCAGCCGTTCGAGGTCACCGAGGACGTCCTCGGCCTCGAGAAGCCGGTGACGATGGCCTACGGCCTGGGGTTCCCCGAGGAGCGCCGGCGCACCTACGCGGTCGAGACGCCGCCGCTGTTCGCCTCGGCGCGCGACGACCCCGAGGTCCAGAACGTCGTCGCCGAGACCATCCGCGACGCGGTCCGGATGACCCCCGGTAACACGCTCGCCTTCTTCCCGAACTACGGCGAGGCGAGCCGGTACGCCGACCGCCTCGACGGTTGCGGGTCGACGGTCTACCTCGACGAACCCGGCACGCCGGTCGAGGACCTGCGCCGGGAGTTCGTCGCCGACGACGACGGCGTCCTGCTGACGTCGCTGTGGGGCACCCTCGCGGAGGGGGTGAGCTTCGACGCCGACGACGCCCACACGGTGCTCGTCGTCGGCGTCCCCTACCCGCACCTGGACGACCGCGCGGAGGCGGTCCAGGAGGCCTACGACGCCGCGTTCGACGGCACCGACACGGGCTGGCGCTACGCCGTCGAGATCCCGACGGTCCGCAAGACGAGGCAGGCGCTCGGGCGGGTGATCCGCTCGCCCGAGGACGTCGGCGTGCGCGCGCTGCTCGACCGCCGCTACTCGCGGGCCGCGAAGGCCGACCTCGGGAAGTACAGCGTCAACGGCACCTTCCCCCACGAGGAGCGCGAGGAACTGATCGACGTCGACCCCGAGAAGCTCAAGTTCGCGATGCTCAACTTCTACGCGGACCACGACGCCTACGACGGCGAGCCACCGGCGCCGTAGCCGGCGAGCGACGGGGTCAGGCCGGCAGCGGCACCCGACTCACCGGTAGCCGGTACGAGCCGTCGAAGAACTCGAGTTCGCTCACCGTCCACTGGACGGGTTCGATCTCCCGGTCGGCCAGCCGGCGGGCGGTCTCGAGGTCGCCGCCGCGGGCGAGGGTGACGTGGGGGACGTAGTCCGGCCCTTCGAGGCCCTCGACGGGGTCGAAGGAGTTCGCGAGGGCGGCGTGGATCGACTCGAGGCCGGGGCTCTCGACGGCGAGGTAGACGACGGGCGCGCTCCCCAGCGGCGGGTCGGCGAAGTAGTCGATGCCCGTGACCCGCGCCTCGACGGCGGGGGTGCGTTCGAGGGCGCGGTGGGTCCGCTGTTGTAACTGGGAGACGTGGTCGGCCTCGCCGAGGCGTTTGAGCAGCAGCGAGTGCTCCTCGCGGACGGTGTCGAAGCCGAGCAGGGTCGGGTGGAGTTCGTCGGCGAGTCGGCGGACGCGGCCGGGGACCGGGACGTTGACGCTGTACACTCGCCCCGACGTACGGCGGCGGGGGAAATGAGTGTGGTGATTAGAGTCGGTCGAGCAGCCAGAGGACGATCAGGACGGCGATCGCGAGCTGGACGAGGACCGAGAACGGCCCGAGCAGCCCCGCGACGGCGCCGACGACCGTCTCGACGATTTCGAGGACGAGCAACACGGCGACCAGCGCGAGGACGAGTTTCAGCAGAGCCTCGACGTCGAGGGTTCCGCGACTGTCACGCATATCGTCAGCTTCGCGCGAGCGATCAAAGCTCTTCCGTCGTCGGGGGGTCGGAAAGACCTATTTAGGCGGCCCTATCATTTCCCCGTAATGGTTACGTGGGGGCACCGGGCGCTGTGGTGTGCGCTTCTGGTGCTCGGGTGTCTGGTGGCCGGGGTGCCGTCGGCCGCCGCGGGCACGGGGTCGGGTCCGGGTTCGGGCCCGGTCGCGCCGCAGGCGGAGGAGCCGTCGCTGAACGGCTACGACGGCCTCAGGGTACACGTCAGCGTCCACGACAACGGCTCGGCGACGTGGACCCTCGAGTACCAGTACCACCTCGACGGCGACGAGAACGCGAGCGACGAGTGGGATGACCTCCGCCGGGACGTCGAGGACCGTCCCGGCGCCTACGTCGGCCTGATCGAGGAGCGCTGGTCGGCGACGGCGGCCGACGCGGCGGCCGAGACCGACCGGAACATGTCGACCTCGAACTTCCGGGTCGGGACCGACCGGAGCCAGACGCCCGAGGAGTTCGGCTACGTCCGGTTTACCTTCGAGTGGGACTCGTTCGCCCACGTCGCGGTCAACCGGATCGAGATCGGCGACGCGCTCTCCGAGTTCGAACTGGGCGAGCGCACGCAGTTGATCGTCTCCTGGCCGGAGGCGTACACCCTCGAAGAGGTGCGGCCGTCGCCCGACGACCAGCGCAACGCGACGGTCGTCTGGAACGGCGACGAGACGGAGTTCCTCGAGAACGACGAACCGTACCTCGAACTGCTGAAGGGCGACCCCGAGACGACCGACGACGACGCCCGCGAGGACGTCCCCCTCTCGTGGATGGCGGGCGGCGTCGCCGCTCTGGCGGTCGTCGGCGCCGTCGGCTGGTGGATCGTTCGCGAACGCGGCTACGGCGGGCCGGAGCCGACCCCGGAGTCGGACGCCGAGGCGGCGACCGACGGCGCCGCCGAACCGGACGGCCCGCCGCCGGAACTGCTGAGCAACGAGGAGCGCGTGCTCCGCCTGCTCGAGGAGCGCGGCGGCCGGATGAAACAACAGGAGGTCGTCTCCGAACTCGGCTGGACGGAGGCGAAGACGAGTCAGGTGGTAAGCGGCCTCCGCGAGGAGGGCGCGGTCGAGGTCTTCCGGATCGGCCGGGAGAACGTCCTGACGCTGCCGGACGACGAGTGACGCAAGCTTTGCCCCGCCGACAGCTTTTAATAGCTCCCTCGCGGTAGAGGAGGACAGATGAGACGGATCGCGTCTACCGGCGTCGCTTTCCTCGGTAGCGACGCGACCGTCGCCCCGCGACGACCGCGACCGGGCCTTTGAGCCCGTACTATACTCTCCCCCCGTCCCGGTGTCTTCCCAACTTCGGAGAACTCCCTCGTTTTTCCGGTTAGCGTGCACTCTACCGTTAAATTCCTAAAACTAAACCGTTGAATTTAATACTCTCCTCCCGGTTCACTCGGGTACGACATGACCCGCGTTGCACTCGCGTTCTCGGGCGGACTGGACACCACCGTCTGCGTCCCGCTGCTCGAGGAGGAGTACGGATACGACGACGTGATCGGCGTGACCGTCGACGTCGGCCAGCCGGCGTCGGAGTTCGCCGAAGCCGAAGCGACCGCCGAGGCCCTCGGCCTCGAACACTACGTCGTCGACGCGCGAGCCGAATTTGCCGCCCTCTGTCTCGACGCGGTTCGCGCGAACGCGACCTATCAGGGGTACCCCCTCGGGACGGCGCTCGCCCGCCCCGTGATCGCCGAGGCGATCCTCGAGGTCGCCGAGGAGCACGGCTGTACGGGCGTCGCCCACGGCTGCACCGGGAAGGGCAACGACCAGCTCCGGTTCGAGGCCGTCTGGCGCGACTCGGACCTCGACGTGATCGCGCCCGTGCGCGAACTCGGGCTCACCCGCGAGTGGGAACAGGAGTACGCCGCCGAGCGGGGGCTGCCCGTCGAGGCCGGCAACGAGGGCGACTGGTCGATCGACAGCAACCTCTGGAGCCGCTCGGTCGAGGGCGACGACCTCGAAGACCCGAGTTTCGTCCCGTCCGAGGCGATCTACGAGTGGACCGACGAGCCGACCGGCGAGACCGAGTTCGTCGAGATCACCTTCGAGGAGGGCTACCCCGTCGCCGTCGACGGCGAGGCGTACGACCCCGTCGACCTGATCGAACACCTCAACGAGGTCGCCGGCGCCTACGGCGTCGGCCGCACGGACGTGATGGAAGACCGCATGCTCGGGCTCAAGGTCCGCGAGAACTACGAGCACCCCGCGGCGACGACGTTGCTCGACGCCCACGAGGCCCTCGAAGGGCTCGTGCTCACCCAGGAGGAGCGCCAATTTAAACAGCAGATCGACTCCCAGTGGGCCCAGAAGGCCTACGAGGGCCTGATCGACGCACCCCTCGTCGGCGCGCTGGAGGGGTTCATCGCGGAGACCCAGCAGCGCGTGACCGGGACGGTGACGATCAAGTTCGAGGGCGGCAAGGCGCGCCCGGTCGCCCGCGAGAGCGAGTACGCCGCCTACTCGGCCTCCCACGCCTCCTTCGACACCGAGAGCGTCGGGAAGATCGAGCAGGCGGACGCGACCGGCGTCGCGAAGTACCACGGCTTCCAGCGCCGCCTCGCCAACGAGTCGATCGCGGCCGCCGGGACCGGGGAGGCGGTCGAACTGGCGACCGACGGCGGCCCCGACGGAACGCAGGACGGGGAGTGACGATGACCGACGAGGGCGACGAGAGCGTGATCCGCCGCGACCGCTTCAGCGGCGGCCCCGCCCGGGGCTTTCTCTCCTCGCTCGCGGCCGACGAGCGCATCTTCGCGGCCGACCTCGCGGTCGACCGCGCCCACGTGGTGATGCTCGCCGAGTGCGGAATCGTCGACGACGAGACGGCGGGCGCGGTCCTCACGGCGCTCGACGCGATCGAGGTCGAGGGCCACGAGAGCCTGCCCGCCGGCGAGGACGTCCACGAGGCGATCGAGACGGCCGTCGTCGAGCGCGTCGGTCCCGAGGGCGGGCGGATGCACACCGCCCGCAGCCGCAACGACGAGGTGGCGACCTGCATCCGGTATCGCTTACGCGAGGACGTGCTGGCGGCGCTCGAGGCCACCCTCGTCCTGCGGGAGTCGCTCGCGGACGTCGCGGCCGAGCACGCGGAGACGGTGATGCCCGGCTACACCCACCTCCAGCCGGCCCAGCCGATCACCGTGGCACACTGGGCTCTCTCCTACGAGAGCGCGGTCCGCCGCGACACGGCGCGGCTCCTCGAGACCTACGACCGGATCGACGAGTCGCCGCTGGGCGCGGCGGCGTTTTCGGGGACGACCTTCGACGTCGACCGCGAGCGCACCGCCGAGTTACTCGGGTTCGACGGCGTGATCGAGAACTCGATGGACGCCGCCTCCGCGCGGGACTTCCTGCTCGAGACGACGGGGGCGCTGTCGACGCTCGCGACCACCCTGTCGGGACTGGCCGAGGACGTGATCCTCTTTGCGAACCGGGGATTCGTCGACCTCTCGGACGACTACGCCTCGACGTCGTCGATCATGCCCCAGAAGAAAAACCCCGACACGCTCGAACTCGTCCGCGCGGTCGCGGGCGACGCGGCGGCCGGGGTGCAGGGGCTGACGACGACGCTCAAGGGACTGCCCCGCGCGTACAACCGCGACCTCCAGCGGGCGACCCCCCACGTCTGGGAGACGGTCGACGCCGTCGTCGAGGCGACCGAGGTCGCGGCGGGCGCGGTGGCGACGGCCGAGTGGAACGAGGACGTCCTCGCGGCGGAAGCGGGCGCGGGCTTCTCGACGGCGACCGGCGTCGCCGACCTGCTGGCGGCGAACGGGTTGCCGTTCCGGACGGCCCACGAGGTGGTGGCGCTCGCGGCGGAGAAGAGCGCGGAACGCGGTTCCGCGAATAACGCGAGCGGTGACGAACCGCGAGCGAACGGCGCCGACTACGACGCCATCGAGGCGGCGGCCGAGGAGGTCCTCGGCGAACCCCTCGAGACGTACGCCGACCCCGCGGCCGTCGAGGCGGCGCTCGACCCCGCCGAGAGCGTGGCGAGCCGCGACTCGACGGGCGGGCCCGCCCCCGACGCGGTGGCAGACCAGCTCGAGGCCGCGCGGGCGACCCTCGCCGACGACCGCGAGGCGGTCGACGCGCTCCGGACGTCGCTCGAAGAGGCGAACGCGGCGCTGCGCGAGGAGGTGAACGCGTATGTCTGAACCCGTACGCGACGCGCCCCGGTGCCCGCCGGTCGTGCCGTCCGGGGGCCCGACCCCCGGGCGAGCGAGGCCGGCGCCCTCGCCGCCGCCGTCCCCTCCGGGGGACTACATACCACTTCCATGATATGGAAAACAAAATTTGCCTGAAAACGCCCTATTTGCGCCATTAGACTTGGGTATGGCACCTATATTTTAGCTGATAGATTCGAAGGATTTAAGGTCCCTCCCGGTTGAGGTGAGGGTACAATGAGCCAGTGTGTCGAGTGCGGGGCAGACCTGACCCTGCACGACGATCTGGAGGCGGGAGAGATCGTAGACTGTACGACCTGCGGTGCGGAACTGGAAGTAGTCGACGTCGAGCCGCCAGTCCTCGATCGAGCCCCGGAGCTCGAAGAGGACTGGGGTGAGTGATCTTGAAACTAGGATTACTCTACTCCCGGATCCGCAGGGACGAGAAGCTCCTGCTCGACGAACTCCGCGAGCGCGGCCACGACGTCGAGAAGATCGACGTCCGCGACCAGCGGTTCGACGTCGCCGCGGGCGGCGAGGTCTTCGCGGACCTCGACCTCGTGGTCGACCGCTGTCTGGCGACGAGCCGCAGCCTGTACGCCACGCGCTTCTGTGAGGCCTACGGCGTCCCGGTCGTCAACGGCAACGAGACCGCGGAGGTCTGTGCGGACAAGGCGAAAAACAGCCTCGCGCTCGCGGCCGCGGGCGTCCCCACGCCGGAGACGACGGTGGCGTTCACCAAGGAGAGCGCGCTCGAAGCGATCGAGTCGTTCGGCTACCCCTGCGTGCTGAAACCCGTCGTGGGCTCGTGGGGGCGGCTGATGGCGAAGATCGACTCGCGGGACGCCGCGGAGGCCATCCTCGAACACAAGGCGACGCTCGGCCACTACGAGCACAAGGTGTTCTACGTCCAGGAGTTCGTCGAGAAGCCCGGCCGCGATATCCGCGTGCTCGCGACCGACGGCGAACCGGTCGCGGCGATGGTCCGCTCGTCGGACCACTGGCTGACGAACGCCGCGAAGGGCGCCGAGACCGCCGAGTTCGAACTCGACGCCGAGGCGAAGGCGCTCGTCGAGAAAGCCAGCGACGCCGTCGGCGGCGGCCTGCTCGGGGTCGACCTCATGGAGACCGGGGACTCGTACACCGTCCACGAGGTCAACCACACCGTCGAGTTCAAGGCGCTGAACGACGCCGTCGACGCCGACGTCCCCGCCGCGGTCGTCGACTGGCTCGAAGCGAAAGCCGGCGAACCGGCGGACGAGGACGCACCGGAGGTGACCGCCTGATGGCGCCGTCGACCGTCGCGGGGGCGACCGACGCCGACGCGGGCGCGGAGACGGTCACCGCCTCGGTGGTCGGTGCCAGCGGCTTCACCGGCGGCGAACTCCTGCGGCTGCTCGCGGGCCACCCGAACTTCGAGATCCAGCAGGCGACCAGCCGCTCGTACGCGGGCAAGAGCGTCGGGTCGAAGCACCCGCCGCTGCGGGGGAGCGAACTGCGCTTTGGCGACCCCGCGGACCTCGACTCGGTCGACGTCCTGTTCGCGGCGACGCCCCACGGCGTCTCGATGGACCGGATCGACGAGTTCTTCGAGGTCGCGGACACGGTGGTCGACCTCTCGGCGGACTTCCGCCTCGACACCGAGGAACAGTACGACGAGTGGTACGACGGCCACGCGGCGCCCGAGTACCTCCGACGGGCCGAGTACGCCCTCCCCGAGATCAACCGGGAGAACCTCCCCGGCGCCGAGTTGATCGCCGGCGGCGGCTGTAACGCCACGGCGACGATTCTCGGGCTCTCTCCTCTCTTCGAGAGCGGCCTGCTGGAGGGCGGCGAGCAAATCGTCGTCGACGTGAAAGTCGGCTCCTCGGAGGGCGGCGCGGGCGGCGGCGAGGCCTCCTCGCATCCGGAACGGTCGGGCGTCGTCCGACCCTACGCGCCGACGGGTCACCGCCACGAGGCCGAGATCGAACAGTTCCTCGGGACGAGCGTGGCCTTTACCTGCCACGCCGTCGACATGGTTCGCGGCGCGAGCGCGACGAGCCACGTCTTCCCGTCCGCGCCCGTCTCGAAGGCCGACCTCTGGAAGGCTTACCGCGGCGCCTACGAGGACGAGCCGTTCGTCCGCATGGCCGCCGGCGGCTCCGGCGTCTACCGCTACCCCGAACCCAAGGCGGTCGCGGGGACGAACTACGCCGAGGTCGGCTTCGAACTCGACCCCGCGAACGAGCGCGTCGTGGTCTTCTCGGCCATCGACAACGTGATGAAGGGCTCGGCCGGGCAGGCCGTCCACGCGGCCAATATCGCGCTCGGCTTCGAAGAGACCGCCGGACTCGAGTTCGCGGGGCTACACCCCGTGGGGGCGCCCTGACGTGACGACCGTCGTCAAGATCGGCGGCGCCCGCGCGGTCGACCCCGCCGGCGCGCTCGCCGACGTGGCCCACCTGACCGCCAACGGCGAGGAGGTGGTCGTCGTCCACGGTGGCTCGACGGCCGTCGACGAGACGCTCGAGGAACTCGGCGAGGAGCCGACGTACGTCGAGACGCCCGACGGCGTCGTCGGGCGCTTCACCGACGAGCGCACGATGGAGGTCTTCGAGATGGTGATGCCCGGCAAACTCAACACCGACCTCGTCTGTGCCCTCCAGAACGAGGGCGTCGACGCCGTCGGGCTGTCGGGCACCGACGGCAAACTGCTCTCGGGCCCGCGCAAGTCCGCCGTGCGCGTGCTGGAGGACGGCAAGAAGAAGATCAAGCGCGGCGACCACTCGGGGCGGATCGAGTCCGTCAACGCCGACCTGCTCGAAACGCTGCTTTCGGGCGGTTACGTCCCCGTCGTCACCGTTCCGATGCTCGGCGAGGAGCGCGACGGCGGCTACACCGCCGTCAACGCCGACGCCGACCGCGCGGCCGCGGCCGTCGCGGGCGCGCTCGGGGCCGACCTCGTCTTGCTGACCGACGTCGCGGGCGTCTACGAGGACCCCGACGACGCGTCGACGCGGATCGACGCGGCGACGACCGAGGCCGAGTTCGAGGCCGTGAAGGCCGCCGCCGAGGGGTTCATGACGAAGAAGGTGATGGCCGCCACGGAGGCGCTGTCCGGCGGCGCCGCGTCGGTCGTCGTCGCGGACGCGAACGCGAACGACCCCGTGCTCAACGCGCTCGGCGGGCACGGGACGACGATCGAACCCGGGGCCCTCGGCCTCGAAGCCGAGGCGGACGAATTCGAGGTGACGGAGGCGTGAGCGGCGCCGGGAGCGGCTTCGTCTTCTCGGAGAAGCCCATCTCTATCGCCTCGGGGGAGGGCGTCTCCCTGACCGCCGAGGACGGCACCGACTACCTCGACTTCGGAGCCAGTTACGCCTGCACGCCGGCGGGCCACTGCCACCCCGACGTGGTCGAGGCGGTCCGCGAGCAGGCCGCCGACCTGCTCTACGTGCAGGGTTCGTACCCGGTCGAGGCGCGGACGGACCTCCGCGCGAAACTGGGCGCGCTCGCGCCGGGCGACCTCGGGAACGTCTGGCTCTGCAACTCGGGGACCGAGGCGAACGAGGCGGCGCTGAAGTTCGCCCGCAGCGCGACGGGGAAGACGAAAATCGTCGCCGCGAAGCGCGCGTTCCACGGCCGCACCGCCGGGACGCTCTCGGCGACGTGGAAACCCAAGTACAAGACGCCGTTCGAACCGCTGCTGGAGGACGTCGAGTTCGTCGCGTACGGCGACGCGGACGAACTCGCCGCGGCGGTCGACGCCGACACCGCGGCGGTGATCCTCGAACCCGTCCAGGGCGAGGGTGGCGTCCACGTCGCGCCCGAGGGCTACCTCGAAGCGGCCCGCGACCTGACCGAGGAGGCCGGCGCGGCGCTGATCTTCGACGAGATCCAGACCGGCCTCGGCCGCACGGGGTCGCTGTGGGCCTGCGAGAACGAGGCCGTCGCCGGCGACGGCGTCGTCCCCGACGTCCTGACGACGGCGAAGGGCCTCGCCAGCGGCCTCCCGCTCGGTGCGACGATCTGTGCCGACTGGATCGCCGAGGACGCCGGCCCGCACGGCTCGACGTTCTCCGGCAACCCCGTCGTCTGCGCCGCGGCGAACGCAACCCTCGACGTGCTCGTCGAGGAGGACCTCGCGGCCAACGCGGCCGCCGTCGGCGACTACCTGACGGCGGGGCTCGCGGCGAGTGACCTCCCGCTCCGGGACGTCCGCGGCGAGGGGCTGTTGCTCGGGATCGAGGTGAAACGCGGGGCCAACCGCGTCCTGCGGGACCTCGCGCTCGACCACCGGGTGCTGGCGCTGCCCGCCGGCCGGACCGTCGTCCGCCTGCTCCCGCCGCTGATCGTCGAGGAGGGCCACGCGGACGAACTGCTCGAGGCGCTGACGGACGTCCTCGCGCCGACGGCCGAACCATGAGCGCGAACGCGACCTCGACCCCCGAGGTCTCGCGCGAGGAGGCCCGCGACCTGCTGGTCGACCTCGTCTCGATCCCGTCGCCGTCCGGCGACGAGGCGGAGGCCGCCGAGCGACTGGTGGACTTCGTCCGGGCCCACGGCCGCGAGGCGTGGCTCGACGAGGTCGGCAACGTCCGGGCCCCCGCGGACGACGCCGTGTTGCTCACCTCGCACGTCGACACGGTTCCGGGCGAGATTCCGGTCGCCGTCGAACCGGCCGACGCCGACGACCCCGTCGCCGCCGAGGGCGCGGACGTCCTCCGGGGCCGCGGCAGCGTCGACGCGACGGGGCCGCTCGCGGCGATGGCCGCCGCGGCGGTAAACGCCGGCGTCTCGTTCGTCGGCGTCGTCGGCGAGGAGACCGACTCGCGGGGCGCGCGCCACCTCGTCGCGGACCGCGACCCCCCCGAGGCGGTCGTCAACGGCGAGCCCTCGGGCGCCGACGGCATCACCCTCGGCTACCGGGGCTTTCTCGCCGGCACCTACGTCGCGACCAGCGAGTCGGGCCACACCTCCCGGCCCGACCCGAACGCCGTCCAGCACGCGATCCGCTGGTGGTCGCGCGTGGAGAAGGCGTTCGAGGACGGCGTCGTTCCGGAGGAACGACGAGACGGAGACGGCGACGCCGGCGAAGCGCCCGTCTTCGAGCAAGTGACCGCGAAGCCGGTCGCCGTCGACGGCGGGGTCAGCGACGACGGCCTCTCCGTCGAGGCGACGATGGACGTCCAGTTGCGCGTCCCGCCCGCGCTCGACGTCGAGACGGTCCGGGAGACGACCGAGGCCCACCTCGACGTCGGCACCGTCTCGTGGGCCGACCCGATCCCGCCGGTCATGCAGAGCCCGCGGACCGACCTCGCGCGGGCGTTCCGCGTCGCAATCAGGGCGGAAGACGGGGAGCCCCGCCTGCTGCGCAAGACCGGCACCAGCGACATGAACCTCTACGCCGACGCCTGGGACTGTCCGATGGTCACCTACGGCCCCGGCGACTCCGACCTCGACCACGCCCCCGACGAGCGCCTCCCGCTCGCGGAGTTCGACCGCTCGGTCGCGGTCCTCGAACGCGTCGCCCGGACGCTCCGGGACGACGCGGCCTGACGGCCGACCCCCGCGTCGGCCGTTCGAACGCCGCTTAACCGTGAATTAACGGATTCCGTGACTGCTTTCGGTACTGTTACGCAGACGATAGTTATACCGCGATCCGCGCTATCCGACCGCGGAGCATGTCACTGAGACTACTGCTCGCCGTGCTGTTGCTGGTCGGGGGACCGGCGCTGCTGGTCGTCGTTTACCTGGTGTGAGTGGGCGCGACGGGGGAAGAGCCGGCAAGCGACGGGCGGACCGCGCCCTCGCGGCTCATTCGAGCAGCGCGTAGACGACGCCGAGGCCCGCGCCGTAGACGACGTGGCCGACGAGGCTGCCGACGTCGAGGTTCGGCACCATCTCGGGCATCCCGAGCCAGACGGGCATGACGACGACCGCGAGCGCGGCCCAGACGACGACGCCGTAGGCGACGCCCGCGGCGGTGCCCGCGCCGAGGCTCGGGTGCGGTCGCCCGGCCGCGACGAGCAGCGCCGCGAAGACGACGCCGAGGATCGCGCCGTGGGAGACGTGGACGAACCAGCCCGCGAGGCCGCCCTCGAGGCCGTACATCGACGGAATCACGGTTTCGAGCATCTCGGGGCTCGTCGCCGCCATCAGCGCGCCGAAGGCGAGGGCGCCGACGATGCCGCCGGCGACGCCCGCCTGCCACGGTTCGACTGCGGTGTCGGTTCGTACTCCGGTTCGGGTGGCAGTTTCCTGTGCCATGTGCGTCCACACACCTCGGGTGTGGGTAGCACTGTCTCGGTGGTGGGCGCCGCGCACACGACCGGGAAACGGCCACGGTCGTCGCGTCGCGCGCGACCGTAAGCGCCACGGGAAGACTCTTGGACGTCGCGGGAGCAGTGTCGCTCGATGCCCGAACCGCTGCGGATCGAGGCGGGCGAACTCGCCGTCGACGCGATCCTCGACGCGCTCCGCGAGGGCCGGCGGGTCGTCGTGACGACGACGGCCCTCGGCGAGGAACACGAGGTGACGCTGCGCCTCGCCGGCGGGACGTACTACTGCGACACGCCGACGCGCCTGCACCGCCACGAGACCGTCGACGAGATGCGCGCCTGCATCCGGAAGATGGGCTACGCGCGCGAGCAGGGGGCGTGACCCGGCGCGACACCTTTCGTCCTCCCCGCCGTAGGTCGGCCCATGACCGACGCCCCCCGGCACCGCCTCGGCGAACTGATGGAGCGGTCGGACCCCCCGTTCGACGAGGTGATGAGTTGCGTCTTCGGGATCGAGGACCACGAGACGCGGACCTACCTCGTCCTGCTCGAATACCCCGGTAGCACGGTCGAGGAACTGGCCGCGGCGCTCGACCGCGACCGGAGCACCGTCACCCGCTCGCTGTCGACGCTGCGCGACCGGGGGCTGGCGCGGCGCGACCGCCGACTGCTCGACGGCGGCGGCTACGTCTACCAGTACACCGCGGTCGCGCTGCCGGCGGCGAAGGCGATGCTCCACGAGGCCCTCGACGCGTGGACGGCCACGGTCCACGAGACCATCGACGAGTTCGAGGCCGAACCGGGGTGAGGGCCGCCGCGGCCGTCGGCAGCATCGGCGCCAACCCGCTCACTTTTCCCCCTCCCCCGCCTTCGACCCGCCAATGAGTCTCGCTCTCTCCGGGGCGGCCCCGGCGCCGCCGGCCGACGCCGTCGACGGCGTCTGGCTCGAGTGCATCGCCTGCGAGGAGACGTTCGCCCCCTTCGAGGACGTTCGGTACACCTGCGACGCCTGCGACGGCCTGCTCGAAGTCCGTTACGCCGACCCGCCGACGTTCGAGGACTTCTCGGGCCGGGGCGTCTGGCGCTACGCCGACGCGCTGCCGCTCGAATCGGGCGTCTCCGTTCGGGAGGGCGACACGCCGCTGTACGAGGTGCCGCGGCTGGAAGCCGACGTCGGCGTCGAGGCGCTGCGGATCAAACACGAGGGGATGAACCCGACGGGGTCGTTCAAGGACCGCGGGATGACCGTCGGCGTCGCCGTCGCGCGCGAACTCGGCGTCGACCGCCTCGCCTGCGCCTCGACGGGCAACACGAGCGCCGCGCTCGCGGCCTACGGCTCGCGGGCCGGGATGGAGACGCTCGTCCTCCTGCCCGCCGGGAAGGTCGCCGCGGGGAAGGTCGCACAGGCCAGCCTCCACGGCGCACGCATCCTCGAGGTCGACGGCAACTTCGACGCCTGCCTCGACGTCGTCCAGGACCTCGCCGCCCGCGGCGAGGCGTACCTGCTCAACTCGCTGAACCCCTTCCGACTGGAGGGCCAGAAGACGATCGGCCTCGAGATCCTCGAGGCCTTCCGCGACGACTACGGCGCGTGGCCCGACCGGATCGTCCTCCCGGTGGGTAACGCGGGCAACACCGCGGCGCTGTACAAGGCGTTCCGGGAACTCGTCCAGACGGGCGCGCTCGCCCCCGACGACGTTCCGAAACTGACGGGCGTTCAGGCCGAGGGCGCGGCGCCGATGGTCGAGGCGGTCGAGAACGGCGCCGACGAGGTCCGCCGGTGGGACGAGGTCGAGACCCGCGCGACCGCGATCCGGATCGGCAACCCGGTGAACGCGCCGAAGGCCCTCCCCGGCATCCGCGAGACCGGCGGGACGGCCGTCGCCGTCTCCGACGCGGAGATCACCGCGGCCCAGCGCGACCTCGCCGGCGAGGGGATCGGCGTCGAACCCGCCTCCGCCGCCTCCGTCGCCGGCCTGCGAACGCTTCGCGCCGAGGGCGCCGTCGGGGGAGACGAGCGCGTCGTCTGTCTCACGACGGGCCACCTGCTCAAAGACCCCGACGCGGCGGCCGCGGCGGGCGCCGACCCCGAACCGGTGCCGGCCGACACCGACGGCGTGCTCGAACACCTGCGGGCGTAGGTCCGGCCGGGACGCGCCGCTACCCGTCTGACGCCCGACTGACTGAGCTTTTTCAGCACCCCTGTGGTAGGCGTTCGTCCCGATGTCCGTCGAGCATCGACCCTCCGACCCCGCCGATCACGACGCCGACGCCGAGTCCGCCGCCGACGCCGAGGACGCCGACTCCCCGGCCGAACCGTCGTCCGTCGACTCGTCGCCGTCCGCCCCGCGAACTGCGGGCCCGGACGACCGCCCCACCGTCGACGGCAGACTGGAACGCGCCCGACTGCGCGTCCAGGTCGCCGCCCTCGAACGGGCGCTCGCCGAGAGCGAACGCCGCCGGCAGGCCGTCGTCGACCAGTACGAACTCGTCCTCGACGGCCGCGAGGCCGACGGGACGGACGCCCGACGCCGGGACCGGCCGCTCCTCCTGCGGGTGCTGGACCGCCTCGGTCGGTGAGACCCCGCGCCGGCGCCCCGACGCCCGCGAGCGCTCTCGACCCGCCGAAACCCTCTTGCTCGTCGCTCCGCAACGATCGTCCGATGACGTCCGCTCTCGTCCGGCGCTGGCGTGGCCCTTCGAGAGCGGACAGTGTCGCCGCCGCGGCCGGCGCGGCCTAACCCGGCGGACGCGCCGGCGACGCTCCCTTCGTCCTCCGTTCTCGCGGAATCGTCTTTCGGCCGTACCATCCCGATCCACGACGCGACCATGACCGACACGACTCACGACGCGGAATCGAACGCCGACCGATCCGACGACCCCGGGGACTTCGTCGTCACCCCCTACGCCGTCTCCGGCGACGTCGACTACGAGAAGCTACTGGAGCGCTTCGGCGCCGACCCGCTCACCGACGAACAGATCGACCGCTTCCCCGACCACCCGATGTTGCGCCGGCGGACGTTCTACGCCGGCCGGGACGTCGACGACTACCTCGACGCCGCCGAGGCGGGCGACCCACACGCCGTCGTCACCGGCCGCGGCCCCTCGGGGCCGATGCACCTCGGGCACGTCCTCCCGCTGTACCTCGCGAAGCGCTTCCAGGCGGCGACGGGCGCGACCGTCTACCTCCCGCTGTCGGACGACGAGAAGTTCCTCGCGAAGGGGCAGTCGTTCGCGGAGGTCGGCGAGCACGCCCGCGAGAACCTCCGGGACGTCCTCGCGGTGGGCTTCGACCCCGAGCGGACCCGGATCGTCGTCGACACGGCCGACGCGGACGTCGTCTACCCCGTCGCCGTCCGCCTCGCGAAGCACCTCACGCCGGCGACCGTCGAGGCGGTCTACGGCGAGACCGACACCGTCGGCCTGCAGTTTTACCCCGCGGTGCAGGCGGCCCACCTCCTGCTCCCGCAACTCGTCGAGGGCCGCCAGCCCACCCTCGTGCCCATCGCCGTCGATCAGGACCCCCACGTCCGGGTCTGTCGCGACGTCGCGGCGAAGGAGGCCCTGCCGGTCGCCAAGCCCGGGGCCCTCCTCGGTCGGTTCCTCCCCGGCCTCGCGGGGCCGGGCAAGATGAGTTCCTCCGGCGACGCGCCCTCGATCGAACTCACGGACGACCCCGGGACCGTCGCGGAGACGATCCGGAACCACGCCTACACCGGCGGTCGGGCGAGCCTCGAAGCACACCGCGAGAAGGGCGGCGACCCGACCGTCGACGTGCCGTTCCAGTACCTGCGATTCTTCTTCGAACCGGACGACGACCGCCTCGCGGAACTCGCCCGCGAGTACCGCGCGGGCGCGTTGCTCAGCGGCGACCTCAAGGAGATAGCGATCGAGCGCATCGCGGAGTTCCTCGCGGAACACCAGCGCCGGCGCGACGAACTGGGCGACCTCGCGACCGAACTCGAACCCTACCGGCTGACGACCGACGAGCGCGAGCGGGCGCTGGAATCGGCGGGCGTCCCCCGGATTCCGTGACGCGACCGTGCCGGGTCCGGCGTTCGGGTGCCCGCGACGCGCCCGCGGGCCGCCTACTCGTCCGACTCCCCGTACCTGCGCTCGAAGTAGAAGTAGACGGGGTGGCCGGCGGGACAGCGCACGCGACGGGTGTGGTGGCGGGCGTCCTCGGGCTTTTCGGGGTCGGGGTCGGCGCTCACCTCGAGGGCGGCGTAGTTTTTCGGCAGTCCGATCGACACCGACTCGCCGCAGTTCGGACACGTCACGGTTTCGATTGGCACGGGGGTCCCTCCATCCGGCGGGGAGAAATCGTTGGGGCCTAACGCCGTAAGCCCCCGCGGGAACCGGAACCCGTTCGGCGTGTCTCGCGAGGCCTATTCGAGGCGGCGGAACTGGACGGATTCGGTCTCGGTGTCGACGACCGCCACCGTCCGGTGTTCGTCCGGCACGGTCGGGAAGTGCGCGCCGGGGTTGAGCAGCGTCGTCCGGCCCTCCTCGGTGAGTTCGCGCCGGTGGTGGTGGCCGTAGCAGACGAAGTCGTACGCCCCGGCGGCGGCGAGCGCTTCGACCTCGGATTTCGACTCCCCGTGCAATACCGCGAACGAGAGGCCGTCGAACGTGAGGTCGGCGAACCGCCCGTGGAGTTCGCTCTCGGTCCCGAGGGCGTCGAACGCCGCGTGGAGGCCGGCGACCTCGCCGTCGTTGTTCCCGAGCACGCCGTGGACTTCGAACCCGTCGAACTCCGCGACCGTCGGCGGCGCGACGAAGTCGCCGCAGTGGAGCAACACTTCGACGCCCTCGGCCGCGAAGACGTCGTTCGCGCGGTCGACCGCCGCGACGTTGTCGTGGGTGTCCGAGACGATTCCGATCTGCATCGGTCACCGGGTTCGTCGCGAATCCTCATAATCCATTGGGCGACGGCCCTCCGGGGGCACCGATCGCCGGTTCGAGCGGGTGCCGAGCGCTATCGGAACGCTTTTGCCTCGATTGTGCAATACCCACAACATCGAATGATATCCGACTTCCTCGAGAGCATCAAGGCGAACCTCGTTCCGGCGGTCGTCCTCTCGCTGGCCCTCGGGCTCGTGAGCGGGCAGTTCATCGGCCCCGGCGTCGCGGGCGTCCTTCAGTCGGCGGTCGTCCCGATCCTGTTCCTGATGGTCTACCCGATGATGGTCACCCTCGACCTGCGGGAACTGCTGAAGGTTCGCCGCCACGCGGGGCTTGTCGGCGCGACTCTCCTCGTGAACTTCGGGCTCGCGCCGCTCGCGGCCGTGGGGCTGGCCCGGCTGTTCTTCGCGGGCGACCCACACTACGCGGTCGGCCTGTACTTCATCGCGCTGATCCCGACGTCGGGGATGACCGCCGCCTGGACCGGGCTGGCGGGCGGCGACCTCGAGGGTGCGCTCGTGGCGATGTCGGTCAACCTCCTCGCGGCGGTCGTCCTCCTGCCGGTGTACCTGTCGGCGCTGGTCGGCGCGGACGTCGGCTTCGAGCCGACGGCGCTGTACCGACAGCTCGCGCTGATCGTCGTGCTCCCGATGATCGCCGGCGCCGTCACCCGGCGGGGGCTGCTCCGCCGGTACGGCGCCGACGACTTCAGGCGGCTCAAGCCGACCCTCGGCGGCCTCAGCTCCGCCGGGGTCGTCCTGATCGTCTTCGTCGCGATGGCGATGCGCTCCGAGAGCATCCTCGCGGACCCGGTCGCGTCGCTGGTCGTGGTCGTCCCGCTCGTCGCGTTCTACGCCGCCGTCCTCGGGATCGGAACCGTCGTCGGCTCGCTCCTGTTCGACTCCTCGCGGACCGTCGCCCTCGTGTACGCGACGAGCATGCGGAACCTCTCGATCGCGCTCGCGATCGCCGCGGCGCCCGGCTTCCCGCCCGCCGAGGCGGTGTTGCCGATCGCGCTCGCCTACCTCCTCCAGCCGCCCCTCGGGGCGGCGTACGCCCAGTACCGCCGGACCGTCGTCGACGAGGAGGGCTCGCTCCGGGACGTGATCCCCGCGCTGGGCTGAGCCGACGCCGGCCGCGACGGGCCGGAACGCGCGGACCGAGCGCTTAAACGCCCCGAGCGAGTAGTCCCGATACATGCAGCACGTGAAGATTCCGCAGGACCGGATCGGTGTTCTCATCGGCGAAGGGGGCGAGACGATGCGCCGGATCGAGTCCGAAGCCGAGGTGCGCCTCGACATCGACTCCGAGAACGGCTCGGTCGCGGTCGAGACCGTCGGCGACCCGGTCCGCGGGCTCAAGGGTCCCGACATCGTCCGCGCGATCGGCCGCGGGTTCGCCCCCGACGACGCGATGGACCTGCTGGCCGACGAGATGATGATGTTCGACGTCGTCGACATCGACGCCGCCTCGCGCAACAAGAACGACCTCAAGCGCAAGAAAGGCCGACTCATCGGCGAGGGCGGCCGCACGCGCGAACTGATGGAGGAACTCACCGGCGCGTCCGTGGTGATCTACGGCTCGACGCTGGGCGCGATCGGCACCCCCACGCAGGTCGAGGCCGTCCGCAGCGCCGCCGAGATGCTACTCGACGGCGCCCCCCACGGCGCGGTCTACTCGTTCCTGGAGGAGAAGCACAACGAGATGAAACGGCAGGGACTGCAGTACCACCGGTTCCCCGGCGGGCAGTCCTGACCGAGCGGCGTCGCGACCTTCGTCGTCCCCGGCCGTAGACGCTGCATAAATACCGGCTCCCAGTTCTGTCGGACATCGCTATACGGCGCCCTCGTGTTGCGGTTTGCCACGCTCCGATGCGAAGATTTTATATAGAATAGCAATCAATCTCTCCCTGACTATGGCACAACAGATGGGTAACCAGCCCCTCATCGTTCTCTCGGAGGAGAGCCAGCGAACCTCCGGGAAAGACGCGCAGTCGATGAACATCACGGCCGGGAAGGCGGTCTCCGAGGCCGTACGCACCACGCTCGGCCCGAAGGGGATGGACAAGATGCTCGTCGACTCGACGGGCTCGGTCGTCGTCACCAACGACGGCGTCACCATCCTCAAGGAGATGGACATCGACCACCCGGCGGCCAACATGATCGTCGAGGTCGCCGAGACCCAGGAGGACGAGGTCGGCGACGGGACGACCTCGGCGGTCGTCGTCGCGGGTGAACTGCTCAAGCGCGCCGAGGACCTGCTCGAACAGGACATCCACGCGACCACGCTCGTCCAGGGCTACCGGCAGGCCGCCGAGAAGGCCCGCGAGGCGGTCGAGGAGGTCGCCATCGACGTCGAACCCGACGACGAGGAGGTCCTCAACCAGATCGCCGCGACGGCGATGACGGGCAAGGGCGCCGAGAACGCCAAGGAACTGCTGGCCGAACTCGTCGTCGACGCCGTCCAGGCCATCGCCGACGAGGACGGCATCGACACGGACAACGTCAAGGTCGAGAAGGTCGTCGGCGGCTCGATCGAGAACTCCGAACTCGTCGAGGGCGTCATCGTCGACAAGGAGCGCGTCTCCGAGAACATGCCCTACTTCGTCGAGGACGCCAACGTCGCCATCGTCGACGGCGCCCTCGAGGTCAAAGAGACCGAGATCGACGCCGAGGTCAACGTCACCGACCCCGACCAGCTCCAGCAGTTCCTCGAACAGGAGGAACAGCAACTCGAGGAGATGGTCGACGCGCTCGCCGACGCCGGCGCCGACGCCGTCTTCGTCGACAAGGGCATCGACGACATGGCCCAGCACTACCTCGCCCAGGAGGGCATCCTCGCGGTCCGGCGCGTGAAGTCCTCGGACGCCACGCGGCTGGCCCGCGCCACCGGCGCCCGCCCCGTCTCCGACGTCTCGGAGATCACCGAGGACGACCTCGGCCACGCGGGTAGCGTCGCCCAGAAGGACGTCGCGGGCGACCAGCGCATCTTCGTCGAGGACGTCGAGGACGCCAAGGCCGTCACGCTCATCCTCCGTGGCGGCACCGAGCACGTCATCGACGAGGTCGACCGCGCCATCGAGGACTCGCTGGGCGTCGTCCGCACGACCATCGAGGACGGCAAGGTGCTCGCCGGCGGCGGCGCGCCCGAGATCGAACTCTCGCTCGTGTTGCGGGACTTCGCCGACTCCGTCGGCGGCCGCGAGCAACTCGCGATCGAGGCCTTCGCCGACGCCCTCGAAGTCGTCCCGCGCACCCTCGCGGAGAACGCCGGGCTCGACCCCATCGACTCGCTCGTCGAACTCCGCAGCGCCCACGACGGCGGCGCCACCGGCGACGGGCTGGACGCCTACACCGGCGAGGTCGTCGACATGGGAGACGACGGCGTCTACGAACCCCTGCGCGTGAAGACTCAGGCCATCGAGTCGGCCACCGAGGCCGCCGTCATGCTGTTGCGCATCGACGACGTGATCGCCGCCGGCGACCTGAAAGGCGGCGGCTCCGACGACGACGAGGGCGACGACATGCCCGCCGGCGGTATGGGCGGCGGCATGGGCGGTATGGGCGGTATGGGCGGTATGGGCGGCATGGGCGGCGCGATGTGAGCGTCGGCCGATAGCCCGTACTCACCCGCTGGACGCCCGACCCCCGAACCGTCGACGCGCGCGACATCGACTTCTTTCGACCGCCGGCCGGCCGGCGACGGCTCCGTCCCCGGAGACGTGCATAGCATGAACTAAGTCCTGCCCCGCAATATTCGCGGCTATGGAAACGCTGCTCCTGGACAGCGACGAGGTCGACGAGAACGCGCGGCTCCCGGACGTGATCCGCGCGGTCGAGGAGGCCTTCGCGGCCTACGAGCGCGGCGACGCCCAGATGCCGCCGAAGTCCTACATCGACCTGCCCCAGTACGACGGGGACTTCCGGTCGATGCCGTCGTACATGGACGCCGGCGAGTGGGACGCGGCCGGGATCAAGTGGGTGAACGTCCACCCGAACAACCCCGCCGACCACGACCTGCCGACCGTCATGGGGACGATGGTCTACTCCGATCCCGAGACGGCGTTCCCGCTCGCGATCATGGACGGGACGGCGCTGACGATGAAACGCACCGGCGCCGCCGCCGCGGTCGCCACCGACCACCTCGCCGTCGAGGACGCCACCAGCCTGGGACTCGTCGGCGCCGGCGTCCAGTCGTACACGCAACTGGAGGCCATCGCCGAGGTCCGGCCCATCGAGGAGGTCGTCGTCAGCGACGTCGACGACGAGCGCGTCCAGCGCTTTATCGACGCCTACGGCGACGAGTTCGACGTCCGCGACGGCTCCATCTCGGAGGCGGGGGGCTGTGACGTGCTCTCGACGGTGACGCCCGTCGAGGACCCCATCGTCGGCCCGGACGACGTCGGCGAGCACACCCACGTCAACGCGATGGGCGCCGACGCCGAGGGCAAACACGAACTCGCCGACGACCTCCTGCTGTCGGCGACGGTCGTCATCGACGACCACGAGCAGTGTACCCACTCCGGCGAGGTCAACGTCCCCTACGGCGAGGGCGTCCTCGGCGACGAGGACATCTACGGCGAGATCGGCGAGATCGTCGTCGGCGAGCGGGACGGCCGGACGGCCGACACGGGCGTCACCGTCTTCGACTCGACCGGGCTGGCGATCCAGGACGTCGCGGCCGCCCACGTCACCTACGAGAACGCCCGCGAGGACGGGGCCGGCTACGAGTTCGGCATGATCGACACGGGCGTCCAGTAAGCGCCGATCACCACGGGTCGAACCGCCGGAGCACCGACCCCGTGATCTCGAGGCGGTCGCAGTAGGAGACGCGAGGGTCCCCCGACGGCGTCGGGAGGTCGGCGGCCGCGAACAGGTCGTTCGCCTCGATCGTCGCGTCGGCCCGCTTCAGCGGCCAGGGGTCGTGGGAGATTTCGGCGACGTAGACGCGGCCGCCGCGGGGGACGAACGTCCGCCGGCGCTCGACCAGCCAGCCCGCAAGCGAGTCGTGATCGGCGCGGCTGGCCGCCCCGCGGGGCCGGTAGACGGCCTCGAACGCCGCGGGGCGGTCGCCCTCGCGGCGGGCGCTCGCGAAGGCGATCCGGTCGTCGACGCGGGCCACCCGCTGGCGGGCGTGAAAGCAGGGGACGCCGGTCGCGTACCGGGCCGCGGTCGCCAGCAGCGGCCCGTCGAGGTCGATACTGAAGAAGTAGAGCCCGGAGAGCCCACCGCAGGTGACGTACGTCCGGAGGTTCACCTCGGGGAACGTCAGCCGGGCGGCCGGCGGCGAACCCCGGAGGCCCGTCCGGGCGAGGACGAACGGGACGACGCTGAGCCACGCCCGCCCGTCGCGGGTCTCGAGGTCGAGCGGGGCCGGGACGTGCGGGCGGAGTCGGTCGGGGTCGACCGGCCAGTGGAAGAAGGCCCCGTCGCGCCAGGTCATCGAGAACGGGAAGGGTAACCACGGCGTCTCGGGGCCCGACCGGCGGCCGCGGCGGCGACGCTCGCGTTCGGTCGCTTCGCGCCGGCTCATGCTTCCTCGCCGGAGTCCGCGACCGCGTCCAGCAACCGGCTGACGAGCCACAGGATGATCGCGAACGGGAGCAACGGGAGCAGGACGATCAGCAGGCCGAGGAAGTACGCCCAGCCGATCAGGGTCATCTCCCGGTCGGGGCGGCCGTGGTACGACGGCGTGACGGTTCGCAGCGTTCGTTCGGATCCCGATTCGTCGTCGTCCGCGCTCATACCACTCGTACGCGGCGACGCCGGATAAAGTAGACAGGCGACTGTCAGGAGCCGTGACGCTCCCGGCGCGGTTCGGGGCTCGACGATCGACGAGAGCCGGCGACCGCAGTTCAGTCCTCGATCTCGATCGCGGGCCGACCCGGCTCCGCGTTCTTCAGGACGCTCTCGTCGTCGACCGCGGCGGCGCGGACGACCCGCACCGGCGCGCCGAACTCGCGTTCGAGCAGCCACGCGGCGGCTTCGAGGGCGTCGTACTCCGCTTCGGGGCCGAGCGTCATCGACAGCGCCTCGCGTTCGGCCTGCAGGTCCTGCCCGTAGTTTGCGGCGGCGTCACCCTGCTCGCGGATGTGAGACACCTGCATCAACTCGCCGATCAGGTTGTCGGCGTCGCTCTCGATCGCGATTTCGAGGGCGTCGTACTTCCAGTCGGGGGCGACGACGACGTCGATCCCCTTCGGGTCCTCGATGCCGGCGACGTCGACGATCTGGCGGACGTCGGCGCGGGTGTTCTCGACCAGTTTCCGGCGTTTCTCGACGCGGTCGCGGTCGACGTCGGCGGTCGGCCACGCGGCGTCGACGACGAAACCGTCGTCGCCGAGGTCGTCGTACAGGTCCTCGGCGAGGTGGGGCGCGACCGGCGCGAGCAGGCGCACGACGGCCGACAGCCCGCGCTCGAACGTCTCGGCGTGGGGTTCGGTGTAGTCGGCGTACTGGCGCAGCGTCCGGGTCAGGTCCTGGGTCTCCCGCAGCGCCCGGTTGAACGTCAGGTCGTCGTACTCGTCGGTGGCGATGGCGACCGTCGCGTCGATCTCGTCGTCGACGTAGCCCGCGACGGCGTCGTACTCGCCGTCGGGCTCGTCCGCTCGCGGCTGATCGCCGCTCGCGTCTTCCGCGGCGCCACGCGCCGCGCTCGCGACGAACTCCTCGACCAGCTCCTTCAGCCGCGCGAGGTAGGCGTTCGTCGAGCGGACCCCCTCCTCGCTCCAGTCGAAGTCCCGTTCGGGCTGGGCGGCCTGCATCATGAACAGCCGCGCCGTGTCGGCGCCGTACTCCTCGACGATCCGCTGGGGCGAGACGACGTTGCCCTTCGACTTCGACATCTTCTCGCCTTCTAGCTGGACCATCCCCTGGGCCAGCAGGTTGGTAAACGGCTCGCGGTGGTCGAGGCCCTCGTGGTCGGCGAGCACCTTCGTGAAGAACCGCGCGTACAGCAGGTGCATCACGGCGTGCTCGATGCCGCCGACGTACTGGTCGACCGGCATCCAGTCGTTCGCGCGCTCGCGGTCGAAGGGTGCGTCCTCGAGGTCCGGCGAGACGTACCGCAGGAAGTACCACGAGGAGTCGACGAACGTGTCCATCGTGTCCGTCTCGCGGGTCGCGTCGGCGCCGCAGTCGGGACAGGTCGTCTCCTTCCACTCCTCGGCGGCGTCCAGCGGGTTGCCGGTGGTGTTGATGAACGCCGGCAGTTCGACCGGCAGGTCCTCCTCGGGGACCAGCACCGGGCCGCAGTCCTCGCAGTGGACGACCGGGATCGGCGTCCCCCAGTAGCGCTGGCGGGAGATGCCCCAGTCGCGAAGCTGGTACTGGGTGGCGTGTTCGGCGCCCTCGACGTCCTCGGTGATCCGCTCGCGAGCGGTCTCGCTGTCCAGCCCGGAGTAGTCCCCGGAGTTGACGAGCACGCCGTCGTCGGTGAACGCCCCCTCGCTGACGTCCGGGGCCTCGGGGACGGTCTCGCCGTCCCAGTCCTCGGGTTCGGGCGCGATCACGGGGACGACGTCCTCGCCCATCTTCGAGGCGAAGACGTGGTCCCGGTCGTCGTGGCCGGGGACGCCCATCAGCGCGCCGGTCCCGACGTCCGAGAGGACGAAGTCCGCCACGTAGACGGGAATCTCCTCGCCGGTGACGGGGTTGGTGGCGGTCAGGCCGGTCTCGACCCCCTCGGGTTCGTCGCCCTCGGGGTCGGCCTCGTGCTCGACGAAGTGGCGAACCGCCTCGTCTTCCGCCGCGAGGTCCTCGCTGATCGGGTGGTCCGGCGCGAGCGCGAAGAAGGTTGCGCCGTAGATGGTGTCGACGCGGGTGGTGAAGGCCTCGACCTCGCCGTAGCCCTCCACGCTAAATTCGAGTTCCGTCCCCTCCTGCCGGCCGATCCAGTTGCGCTGCATCTGGCGCACCGAGTTGGGCCACCCCTCCAGGTCGTCGATCGCTTCCAGCAGTTCGTCCGCGTACTCGGTGATCTTCAGGAACCACTGGTCGAGTTCGCGCGTCTCGACGGGCGTGTCACAGCGCCAGCACAGTTCGGCCTCGCCCTCGACCTGCTCGTCGGCGAGGACGGTCTCGCAGTGGGGACACCAGTTGACCTCGGCGTCGCGCCGTTCCACGAGGCCCGCCTCGTGGAACCGGCGGAACAGCCACTGGTTCCACCGGTAGTAGTCGGGGGTGCAGGTGGTGACCTCCCGCTCCCAGTCGTAGCCAAAGCCCATCGCGTCCATCTGCTCGCGCATCGTCTCGATGCAGTCGAACGTCCAGTCCCGTGGGTTGGTGTCGCGCTCCTTGGCCGCGTTCTCGGCGGGGAGGCCGAACGCGTCCCACCCCATCGGGTGGAGCACCTCGTCGCCGCGCATCCGCCGGTAGCGGGCGTACGCGTCCGTGATCGTGTAGTTGCGGACGTGCCCCATGTGGAGTTTGCCCGAGGGGTACGGGTACATCCCGAGGACGTACGTCGGATCGTCGACGTCGTCGGGCGTTCGATAGACGTCCGCGTCGTCCCACGCCTCCTGCCAGCGTCGTTCGACCCTCGCGTGGTCGTATCCCCGTTGACTCATTTGTGTACCAGTGCGCCCGAGGGAGCCGTATACCTTCGCATCTTCGCTCGTTCCGCGTCGGCGCTCTCGCTTACAGTTCGGGCGACCCTCCCTCGGCGACGTCAGCGAGAGCACGGCCGACGCGCGACGAGGAACACGACCGACTGCCACCGTCGGGGCTCGGACGTTCTGGCCGCTCGACGGCGGTCGTTACTCGAGGTGAATCGCCGGCCGGAACGGCCGGGCCTGACCTGCCTTGTCGTCGGGATCGACCGGATTCCCGTCCTCCGCGTAGACCTCGACGTCGGCGCCGAACTCGCTGGCGAGGAAGTCGGCGGCCACCTCGTAGACCGCCCGTTCGTCGATCCCGGACAGAGTCTCGATGGTCTCCGCATCGCGCTCGCGGACGACCGAGACGAGGTCGCCGACGAGGTCGTTGACGGCGTCGCCCCGCTCGCGCAGCGCCTCGTTTTGCATCACTTCGCCCATCACACGTCCCTGATTCGGCCCGACGTCGATTACGGTGTCGAGGACGTCGCGCTTCCAGTCGGCCGCGACGTACAGGCGGATCGTCTCGGGATCGGTGCCGGTGACCTCGACGATGTCCCGGACGTCGTCTCGGACGTCCTCGACCAGTCCCTCCTGGGCGAGGACGGTCGGGTCCTCGAACTCGGGGACGGGTTCGGGCCAGGGGACGTCCTCGGCGGGTTCGCCGATCAGGCGCTCGTGGAGTTCGTTGGCCATGAACGGAACGAACGGGGCAAGCAGCCGCAGCCGGGTCTCGAGGACGGTCCGGAGCGTCCAGCGAGCGCCCGGCCGGTCGAGGTCGGTCCGTCGGCGGTACCACTTCAGGTGCTCCTCGAACCGGTAGAAGGCGTGCTGGCTGGCGGTCCGGGTTTCGAATCGGTCCATCGCGTCCGTCACGTCCCGGACGGTTTCCTGTAGTTGGGCGAGCAGCCAGCGGTCGATCGTCCCGAGGTCCCGCTCACCGTCGGGTCCCTCGATGACGTCGATCGCGCGGTTCCAGAACCGTTCTAGCTGGTCGCGGGTCGCGCCGACCTCCTCCGCGCGCCAGTCGAAGTCCTGCCACGGCTCCGAACTGTTCAGCAGGAAAAAGCGCACGGTGTCGGCGCCGTACTCCTCGATGGCTTCGTCGGGCAAGACGACGTGGCCCTTCGAGGAACTCATCTTCTCGCCCTCGAGCAGGCCCATCCCCATGCTGGTGATCCCCTCTGGCCACCTCTCCTCGTCGAAGAGTTCGGCGTGGTGGTAGAGGAAGAACGTCAGGTGGTTCGAGATCAGGTCGTTCGCCGAGCAGCGGTAGTCGACGGGATACCAGTACTCCCACTCCTCGCGCAGTTCCAGCGCGCGCTCGTCGGGGTCGTCCACCGCGTCCTCGCCGTAGAATAGCGCGTCGAAGAAGTCCCGATCCATCGCCTCCGGCGGGACGTCTTCGAGCCGGTGAGCGATGGTGTAGTAGGCCATGTAGATCGTCGAGTCCGAGAGCGGTTCGATGACGAAGTCCTCGTCCCACGGGAGGTCCGTCCCCAGCCCGTAGTTTCGGATGCAGGGCCACTCCTCGAGCCAGTCGACGGTGTGGACGTACTGCTCGCGAGTCGTCTCGGGAATCGCGTCGAGGTTCTCTACGGCCCGCAGAACCTTCTCGCTCCACTCCTCGTCGTTGTACCGCAGGAACCACGTCTCCTGTTCGGCGACCTCGACGTCGCCGCCACAGCGACAGACGACCTCCTCGGCGAAGTCGTACATCGCGTCGAACGCGCCCTTCCTCCGGTAGTGTTCTTTGAGTTCGTCGCGGACGTCCGCGATGACGTCGCCGGCGAACTCGCCGTACTCCTCGATGAGTTCCCCCTGGTGGAACTCGCGGTTGTACAGTTCCTGGGTCGCGTGTTCGAGTGCGGGATCGCTCGAGCACGTGACCCCGTGTTCCTCGACGGCGTCTCTCGCGGGGAACTCGCCGTAGCCCTCGATGGTGAGGATCGCGTGGGGTTCGATCGCGCGGACCTCGGCGGGGTCGACGCCGTACTCGGCGAGGTCGTCTGCGCGCTCTTTGGCCTCCTCGAGGGCGACCCAGTCGTCGGGCGAGTGGGCCGGGACGGACATCACGACCCCGGTCGCGTTGTCCGTGTCGACGAAGTCTGCCGGGATGACGAGAATCTCCTCGTCGGTGACGGGGTTCGTGACGTACTCGCCGACCAGTTCGGCGCCCTCGAACGTCTCTTCGACGTCGACGTCGCGGGCCTGCAGGTCGAACTTCTCGGTCGCCGTCTCGGCGACGATCCACTCCTCGCCGTCTACGGTCGCGCGGGCGTACGTCGCGTCGGGGTCGACGTAGGCGTTGGTGACCCCGCGGACCGTCTCGGGCCGGAGGGTGGCCATCGGGTAGACCGTTCCCTCCGCATCCTCGAACTCGATCAGCGTGTACTCCTGGAACTCCGCGTCCTCGCCCTCGAGCAGATCGTGGGTCGTGACCGGCTGTTGCTCGTTCGTACAGTAGTTGACCGGGTGCAGGCCCCTCTCGAGCAGCCCGCGTTCTCGCAGCGTCTCGTACTGCCAGGTGATGAACCGCGAGTAGCGCTCGTCGTTCGTGGTGAACTCGCGACGCCAGTCGATCGACAGTCCCAGCCGGCGCATCCCCTTCTTGTAGTGTTCCTCGATGAAGTGGCGGGCGTACCCCATCGGCGTCTCGAGGTCCTCGAGGGTGTCCTCGGGGACGTTGTAGGTGTCCCGTAGGACCGACAGCTGTTCCTCTTCCCCCTTCTTGAGCCGCTCGACGGCACCGATGATCGGCGTGCCGGTGACGTGCCAGGCGATCGGGAAGAGGACGGTATCCCCTCGCTGGCGGCGGTATCGCGCGTACACGTCCGGGACGGTGTACGTACGTGCGTGTCCGATGTGCATTCCCCCGCTCGGGTAGGGATACGGCACCGTCACGAACGTCGCTTCGCTCGGGTCTCGGCCGTCGGGGTCGGCCTCGTACCGCCCCGACTCGGCCCAGCGCGCGCGCCACTCGGACTCGAGTTCCTGCGGGTCGTAGCTCATGGCTCGTCGTTGTGGCGGACGGATAAAAGCGCTACCACATTGACAGTCCGCCACGCCACGGCGCGCTCTCGGCGAAGCGGCCGGCGATCACTCGATGTCGATGTGCTTCGAGTCCTCGCCCTCGTCGACTTTCGGCAGGCGGACCGTCAGCACGCCGTCCTCGTACCCCGCGGTCACCGACTCCTCCTCGACCGGTTCGGGCAGGCGGATCCGCCGGTCGACCGACCGGCGCGTGCGCTCGCGCCGGAGGTAGTGGGCCTCCTCGACCGAGACGTCCTCCTCGCGGCTCGCGTCCAGCCGCAGTACGCCCTCCGACAGCGTCAGGTCGATCTCGTCGGTGTCGTACCCCGGCAGGTCGGCGGTCACGACGTACTCCTTGCCGGCGTCGACCACGTCGACGGCCACCGACCCCGGTACGGGGAAGCCGGTGCCGGCGTTCATTCCCTCCTCGACCTGTCGGGTCACGCGGTCCAGCACGTCCTCTAACTCGTCGAACGGGTTGCGTCGCATACTCTCGCGTACGGGTCCGAAGGGGATAAAATCTGCCCGTCGGCGAACGACAGAACGCGGCGGTTCCGCGAACCCGGCCGGCCCGACGCGGCCGCTCACTCCGGCAAACTCGCGAGTCCCGCCTCCAGCGCGTCGCGCAGCACCTCGCGGGCGTGGCCGTCGGGGTCGACGCCCTCGTAGACCGCCTTCACCTCGCCGTCGGCGAGGAGGAACGTCGTCCGCGGGGCGGCGCCGCCGCGGCGCGGTTCGAGGTCGAACGCTTCGAGCACCTCGCCGTCCGGGTCGGCCAGCAGGTCGAACGCCAGCCCCTCGGCGTCGCAAAACGACCGGTGGGAGTCGACGTCGTCGGTCGAGACGCCGTAGACGTCGACGCCGGCCTCGCGGTAGCTCCCGAGTTCCCGCTGGAACTGGCGGGCCTCGGTCGTACAGCCCGGCGTCTCGTCTCTCGGGTAGAAGTAGACGACCGTCGGCCCGTCGAACGAGGGGGTCACGGCCTCGCCGTCCTGATTGGGCGCGGTCACCGCCGGCGCGGGGTCGCCCGGATCGAGTGCCATGCGGGTCCGTACTTCGGGCGGCCGGAAACGGCTTTCGGGGCCCGCGACAGTCTCGGCTCGCTCACTCCACGAACAGCCGAACGTCGTCCGCGACGTCGCGTAAGCGCTCCGGGTCGAACAGGGGTTCCATCCGTCGGTACGCGTCCAGTCGGAGTCAAAAAGTCGTTTCGGTGAGAACTCCCCGCGGCCGTCAGTCGACGACGTGTTCGGTGTCGTACGAACCCAGCCGACGCACCCAGCCGTTCGCGGCGAGTTCTTCGAGGTCGGCGATCGCCTCCTGCGTGCGACGCTCGTACAGCCCCGCGGCGACGTCGACGTGGAAGACGTAGTCGCCGAGGCGCTCGCCGCTCGGGCGGGACTCGACGCGGGTCAGGTTGACGTCGCGGTCGGCGAACGGCTGGAGCAACTCGAGCAGCAGGCCGGGGTAGTTCGCGTTCGGGTAGACGACGAGCGAGGTCTTCCCGCCGGCCTTCGAGCGCTCGTCGGCCGGCGCGAGCGCGAAGAAGCGGGTGGCGTTCGACGACCGGTCCTGAATGTCCTCGGCGAGCACGCGGAGGTCGTCGTCGGCGTTGTCGGGGTGGCCGATCCCCGCGACCGACGGGTCCTCGCGGGCGTACTCGACCCCCTGGGCGGTGCTGGCGACCGCTTCGAGGGCCGCGTCGGGGTACTCGCGTTCGAGGTAGGCGCGACACTGCGCGAGTGCCTGCGAGTGGCTGGCGATCGTCTCGAACGCCTCGTTCTGGGCGAGCAGCGCGTGCCTGATCGGGGTGACGATCTCGCGGACGACGGCGACGTCGTACTCGGCGACGGCGTCGAGGCTCTCGGTGACGCTCCCCTCGATGCTGTTCTCGATCGGGACGACCCCGCGGTCGTACTCGCCGCCGGCGACGGCGTCGACGATCGAGGTCACCGACTGGCGGAACTCGATCTCGTCGGCGACGGCGCGGGCCGCCCGGTGGGAGTAGGTCCCCTCGGGTCCGAGGGTGACTGCGATCATGCCACCCCGTAGCGGGCAGCGGGACAAAAACGCGTCGAGAGCGGCGACGCTGGCCGCGACGCCGCGACTCGGCTTCGCGTCTCACGTCTCGGGTCGGAGACGGGGGTCGCCCGCTACTCGTCGAGGTGCTCGATGCCTTTCTTCGAGACGTTCGCCTCGGTGATCTGGTCGGGCATCCAGTCGGGCTTGTCGTCCGGCGCGGTCTCCTCCCACGCCCAGCCGTCGTAGATGTGGACCTTGTCCGTCCCCTTCTCGCGGAGTCGGAGTTCGATCCGGTCGGCCGCGTCCTCGCTCGGGCCGGGGTCGAGCCGACGGGCCGCCTTCAGGGCCGCCTGCCTCGGCGTGTTGCCCGAGAAGACGCTGTCTTCCTCGCCGTTCGAATCGCGCAGTGCGAAGTTCCGCTTACCGTCTTCACGTACCATGGTTTTCGCCCTCCGTGCCAATCGAGCACATGGTCCGACATAAAGATATCCCCAAAAACCGACCGACAGCGTCGGTATCTTTAAGTGCGTTCGCCTCACCACCACACGCCAGCAGTGGACGACGACGTCGAGGCGCGTCGGCCGACGACGCCCGAAGCGACCTGTAAGGGACGTTGTCGGTCGATGTGCCGTAGAAAACACTTAAGTATATCCTACGGCGAAGGTCGAGGTAGAGTCCCGCGATGGTACGGAAAAAGAAGCTGAGTCCAAGCGGTGCGAAAGACGAGGACGGCAACTACCACAACGTCCACCTGAACCTCCACGAGGACGAACTCGCAGTCGCGGGGATGGATATCGGCGACGAGGTCTTC
The DNA here is from genome assembly GCF_024296665.1 of Salinilacihabitans rarus. Taxonomy (NCBI): domain Archaea; kingdom Methanobacteriati; phylum Methanobacteriota; class Halobacteria; order Halobacteriales; family Natrialbaceae; genus Salinilacihabitans; species Salinilacihabitans rarus. Next base: position 2,589,936 of record NZ_CP100762.1, read on the forward strand.
GTCCGCGTCCGAGACGGCAAGATCATCATCCAGAAAGCCGACGAGGATGACGTAGAACACGAGTTCTGAACGCCCGTTCCGTGACCGACGGGCGCGCCGACCGCCTCCGGTTACCGACCCGTCTTCGACGGCCGCCGGGCGAACACCGATTCTCCGGAGTTTCGCTCTACTACGGCCGAATACCTAAACGTACGTCTCCCAGCTACTTTCTCTCGTTCCTGAGGGTATTTATTCGGAATCATTGTGGTCCCCGGTCGTGGGACGTCCCTCCCACGACAGACAATGGCACGCAGCCCGGACCACGCCAGACCGACCGACCGTACCGCACGCGCCGACGGGGCGAGAGTCGACCCCGACGAGGTGCGCGACGCCGACTTCGCGGACAGCCCCGTCGACCGTCGGAGGTTCCTCGCCCTCTCGGCGGCGACGGGCGCCGCGCTCGCCCTGCCCGGGAGCGCGACCGCGGCCGTCGACGGCGAACCGTTGACCGACGAGTACGCGTTCGTCGTCAACCACACGCCGGACGAGTACGAGGCGCCGACCGTCGTCGAGTTCGCCGACCGGGACGCGCTCGCCGCGTTCGCCGACGAGTACGCGGCGGACCCGGACCCCGACCTGTCGCGGGCGCCGAAGGCGGTGACCCGCGAGTCGCCGACGCCGGCCGCACACGCCCACCTCACCGCCGACGAGGTCGTGGACGTCCTCGAAATGGACGGCGTCGAACTGATGGACTTCTCGCCGGGCGCGAACCCGTGGTGGACACTCGACGACCCATACGCCGACGGCGTCTTCCCGCCGGTCGAGGAGGCCCGGGACTTCGTCTCCTACCGGGAGACCGCGCGGGCGCTCGACCACCTCGAAGAGACCTACCCCGACCGCGTGCGCGTCCACGCCCTCGACGGGTCGCCGGGGTGGCCCAACCGGTACACCGGGGCGGACCCCGACCCGCAGGAGATCTACGTCGTCGACGTCGCGACCGACGTCCGCGACGAGGCGTCGTTCGCCGCGAAGGAGAAGGTCGTCTTCTCGCTGTCGATCCACGGCGACGAGCGCGCCGGCGTCGAGGCCGGCTGTCGACTCCTCGAAGACCTCGCGCGGGGCGAGGCCGACGACTTCGCGGGACTGCTCGACGACGTCGCGGTCGTCTTCGTGTTCACGAACCCCGACGGCTGGGTCTCGCGCGAGCCCCAGTACGAGATCACCTACGGCGAGACCCGGACCAACTTCCGGCGCGGGAACGCCTCCGGCGTCGACACCAACCGGCAGTACCCGACGATGGGGTGGGTCGACCCCGCGTTCTGGCCCGCCGAACCCGAGGACACCCCCGAGGTACGGCCCGGCTACGAGGAGGAGGGGCTGGGATACGCGGACGTCGTCCCGGACGCGCTGGCGATCGTCGACCACTTCCGGGGGTACGAGAACGTCGAGTACCTCTGTGACTACCACGGGATGTACGTCGCGGACCACGTGGTGTTCAACCTCGAGACGAACGCGCCGTTCGACCACGACGGGACCCACGACCTCGACGAGGTCAACGTCCGCATCGGCGAGGGGATGCGCGAGGAGTGGGGCGACGTCGACGCGCTCGCGGACGACCTCGCCCGGTCCGGCGAGGAGATGTACGGCTTCCCGTTCGTCCCGGACGGCGACAGCTACGGCGGCCTCTTCGACTGGGGCACCATCTACGACTCGCTTGCCTACCAGGTGACCGGCGCGTTCCTCGGCTGGGCCGGCCAACCCGAGGCGTTCGGCGGCCTCGGCGCCGTCACGGTCGCCCCCGAGATCGTCCGCGCGAACCACTTCCCGGAGGCCGTAATCGAGTGGAAACCCTACGTCGAGCGCCACCTCGTCAGGGCCTACCGCATCTCGATGCGCGAGTTCGCCCGGATGACCGCCGCGGAGACGAACGCGACCGTCGCGACCGGCGGGCGGGACACCGCCTACGTCACGACCGACGCGCTCACGCGGTCGTCGGCCGACCTCCCGTACACCGACGAGCGACCCGGAGAGGGCGACGGCCCCGGTCGGGACCGCGCCGCGGAGGTCCGGCGCCGCCACGACGTCGTCCAGCCGGGCCCCGACGGCCGGGCGAGCGTCGACGTGGCGGCCACCGACGCCTCCCACTCGCTGTCGATCCACCTCGCCGGCGTCGCCGGCGCGACCGACGGCGTCGTCCGCGTCAGGAACCCCGACGGGACCGTCGTCCACGAGGTCGACCTCGCCGAGCGGGCGGCTCCCGAGACCGACGCGCCGGGCCGGCCCCACGACTTCGAGGGCTGGTTCGTCCGCCGACCCGCGGCGGGCCGGTGGGAGGTCGAGGTCGAGGCCGACGCCGAGATCGAGGCCGACCTGACGGTGCTCGACGCCGACGAGTACCCGGACCCGGAGGCGGTGCTCGGCTACGAGCAGCGCGAGTACACCGTCGACCCGATGCAGTTTTTCGCCGACCTCGAACCGCACCTCGAGGACGGCGAGATAGACGGTCTGCGGGTCCACGACGTCCGGATCGGTCGCCTGTTGCGCGGGAACTCGGGCGAGCGCCGCTACGACAAACTCGTCGTCTCCCACGACGAGGGGGTCGACGACCCGGCGTACGTCGCGGCGATCGAGGCGTTCGTCGAGGCCGGCGGCGACCTCGTGCTCACCGACGCCGGCGTGAACCTGCTCGCCGAACTCGACGTGGGGGAGGCCGCCGCGATCGGAACCGACGACGTCGACGAGATCGAGATGTGGTTCGCCAACCTCGACGACCGGGACTTCGAGCACCCGCTGCTCGCGGGCGTCAGGCCTCGACAGCGGGAGATATGGAAGGGCTCGCAGCTCGGCTACACGACGTGGGTCGACCAGCCGGCGACGGTCGTCGACCGCGACGCCTTCGAGGCCGCCGGCGGCTCCGTCGCCGGCACCCTCACCGAGTGGGACGTCGTCGACGGCTGGCCGGCCCCGGTCGGCACCGGCGTCGGCGCCGGGACGCTCGCGGCCGCCGACGGCGACGCGGAGGTCGTCGTCCTCGGCTCCGTGCTCCCGCCGGCCCAGCAGACCGTCCTGCACCCGTTCGGGATGGCCGACTACGCCGTCTCGTTCATGGGCCACACGCTGGTGTGTAACGCGCTCGGCTTCGAGCAACGGCGGTACGTCGACGGGGATCTGGTGCGCACCTACGGCGAGATCCGGTAGGGCGGCCTACCGCAGCGCCGCGAGGTCGAACTCGAAGGCGGAGACGGGCACTTCGAGGTCGTGTTCGACGAGCACCTTCGGGTGGACCTCGCCGACGACGCCCACCTCCTCGCCGTCGATCACGACGCTCGCGACGCGGCCGTCGATGAACGACGGGTGGTCGGTCGCGGGCGTCTCGAGGTCCTTGCCGAAGCCGCGGACGAGCGCCTGCAGGCGGGCCTTCGCGTCCTCGTAGCCGGCGTCGTGGCTCGCGAGGGTTGCCGCGACGGCCCGGCGCTCGGCGACGCCCGTGTTCTCCGTCTCGTCGACCTCGGCGGCGAAGCCGATCTCCGCGAGGTCCTGCGGGTACGCCCGGTGGGTGTTGTTCTCCAGCACCATCAGCAGCGAGGGGAGTACCCACGTCCGCAGCATCGTGTAGTCCTCGCTGTAGGGTTCCTTGATGGTCGCGGCCTCGCCCGCGCCGTAGACTCCCTCGCCCGGCTCGATCCCGAGGCGCTCGTAGTTTTCCGCCGCGTTGATCATGTGGAAGTTCAGCAGGTCCTCGAAGCCGAGGCCGACGAGCTGGGTGCGCGCGGCGTTTTCGAGCCGCGAGCGCTCGTGGCGGCCGCCGACGGTACCGATCTCGGGGTAGCGCGGTTCGAGGTCGTTGAAGCCGTAGGCCCGCCCGAGGTCGTCGATCACGTCCAGCGGGTGGAGCACGTCGACGCGGTACGGCGGGATCGTCACCTCGTAGACGAGGTCGCCGTCCGCCTCGTCCCGTTCGGCGTCCAGCCCCGCCCGCTCGGCGAGGTCGATCACCTCCTCGGGGTCGAGGCCGATCCCGAGGATCGACTCGATCCGGTCGTGGGCGACGGTCTTGGTCTCCGTCGAGAGGTCGGGACGGACGACCTCGGTGCCGACGTCCTCGTAGGCGGGTTCGTCGGGGTACTCGACGGTCACCGCCTCGATCGTCGCCCCGCGGGCCGCCAGCGCGTAGCAGACGACGTTCAGCATCCGGTCGATCGTCCACTGGTCGGTGCCGGTCATCTCGACGAACAGCTCCCGCGAGTCCGTCGAGACCTCTGTCCGGCGGCCGTTGATCACCGGCGGGAACGAGAACAGCCCGAGGTCGTCGTAGATCGCCGGGTAGCGCTCGTAGCCGTTCACGAGGGGGGCGTACTCCCGGCCGGTCGGGTGCTCATCGAGGACCTCGCCCGGGGTCACCTCGCGGTCGAAGTCGAGCGGGACGAACCGGTCCTCGTCGGGTTCGACGCCGGCGTAGCGGATGCTCGGGCTCCCCTCGGTGGCGGGCGAACCCTTGAGCATCGCGAGGTCGTGGATGCCGATGGCGCCTTTCGCGCGCTTGCGGCCCATCGTCGCGTGAAGCTTCTCCTGAAGCTGGATCAGCGAATCCAGGGCCTCCTCGTCCAGATCGACGCCGCGGATCACGGCGCCGGTCACGTACGGGCGCTCGTCGGGGACCGACTCGTCGACCTCGATCGTCCAGTCCGGCGAATTCGTCTTCGGGACGTGGACGCCGCGGGCGTCGCCGTACTGGTAGCGCAGCGAGCGTGCGACCCCCTCGACCGAGAGCCGGTCCAGCCTGTCGGGGGCGAATTCGAGTTCGAACGCGCCGTCTTCGGTCTCGCCCTCGTACTCCAGACCGAGCGCGAACAGGTCCGTCTTCAGTTCGTCGTCGCCTTTCTCCTCGTGGCCGGTCAGCCCGCGCAGTTCGTCGGGGTCGATCTCGACCGTGGGCATCAGTAGGTCACCTCCGTCTCGCGCAGCAGCTGCAGGTCACAGAGCGTCCCGTGGATGTCGCGGATGTCCTCGAAGCCGTACATCAGCATCAACAGCCGTTCGAGCGCGAGCCCCCACGCCATCACGTCGCAGTCGACGCCGAGCGGTTCGAGCATCTCCTCGCGGAAGATACCCGAGTTGCCGATCTCGACCAGTTCGCCGGTCGTCGGGTGGGTACCGAACAGTTCGAACGACGGCTCCGTGTACGGGTTGTAGTGGGGTTTGAACTCGATGTCGGTGATGCCGAACTGGGCGTAGAACTCCTCGAAGGTGCCCATGAGGTCACGCACCGAGAGGTTCTCGGCCATCACCCACCCCTCGATCTGGAAGAACTCCAGCAGGTGCGTCGGGTCGAGGGTGTCGTTGCGGTACACCTTCTCGACGCTGAAGAAGCGCGCCGGCGGTTCGATCTCGCCGATCTCGGTCCCGGAGAGGTACCGCGCCGACAGCGACGTGGTGTGTCCGCGCAGCGCGAGCGCGCGGGCGAAGTCCTCGTCCCACGGCGAGCGGTAGCCCTCGCCGTCCTCGCCGACGCCCTCGCGGTGGGCGCGCTCGACGCGCTCGACGAGGTCCTCGGGGAGGTGGTCGATCTCCGAGGGAGTTTCGAGGGCGAACCGGTCCCAGTGGGTTCTGGCGGGGTGGTCCTGGGGCATGAACAGGCAGTCGTTGATCCAGAAGTCCGCGTCGACGTGTGGCCCCGCCATCTCCTGAAAGCCCATCCCGACGAGGACGTCTTTCACCCGCTCGGCGGTCTGGCGGAGGATGTGGACCCGGCCGCCGTCGATCCGCTCGGCGTCGGCCTCGACGTTGTACTCGGCGAACTCGACGTCGCGCCACTCGCCGCTGGTGAGCATCTCGGGGGTGACCTGACCGACCGTCTCGGCGGTCTCGACCCCCGCCATCAGCTCCGTGACGCCGCGTTCGCTCAGCGTGATCTCGCGGACGGTACTCTCGCGTCGTTCGAGCAGGTCGCGTCGTTCGAGCGCGTCGAGGGTCGCCGCGGCGACGTCGACGGCGTCGGCGGGGACGCCTCCGCCGTCGTCCGTCTCCGCGTCCGAGAGCGTCTCGAGGGCCGTCGCCTCGGCGTCGGACACGGGATCGGCGTCGGGATCGGCCGTGATCTCGCCGCCGTCGATCGCGCCGTAGCCCTTGCGGGCGTAGTTCGACAGCGCGATGTTCACCGCCGGCCCGTCGAGCCCCGACGCGCCGATGGCCTCGCCCATCTCGACGGGGTCCGAATCGGCGCCGGCTTCGAGGGCCGCCTCGTACAGTCGTAGCTCGGGGAGTCCGTCCGAGACGTACTCCCGGCCCTCGTCGGTGAGGGCGATCGTCTCCTCGACGCGCTCGTCGACGGCGACCAGCCCCTCCGCCCCGAGTTCGAACGCCGCCCCGGTGACGGTCTCCGGCGGGAGGTCGGTCGCCGCGGCGAGGGCGTCGACGGACCGTGCCTCGTCCGCGCTCGCGGCCTCGAGGACCGCGACCTGTGGTTCTGGTAGCTGCATTCGCTTGGTGGTATCACTGCGAGTCGGTCAGTTAGCGGTTCCGATACCGCCCGGCGCGAGTCGCCGGACGACCCCTCGAACGGTCGGTTTCCCCGCGTGCGCCCGGTGTGGGCGCTCGCCGATCCACCGCCCCGGACTCACCGGGCGAAGAAGAAGCCGAATCCCGATCGCGGTCGCCGTGGCTGGAGTGCGAGGCCGGCACGCCCGTGGGATTCGAGTGCCATACGCGAGTCGTGTTCCGGCCGGAGCAAAAGCGTTGCGGTGACCCACGGCCACATCGCGCCGTCGCGCCGTCGCGTACTCTCGAACCGGAAGGTTTCTCCTGCCGACGTGAGAGCGAACACGTATGGCCGGCACCGATCCGGACGACGAATCCGACTCCAGCGACGATCACACCGCCGACGACCGCACTACCGGGCGGTCCGCCGACCGGGGCGACCGCACGAACCCCGGCGGCGACCACGCCGACTCCGGTCGTCCCGCTACGGATCTCGGTGACGGCGACGCCACCGTCGATCCCGACCGGCGGCCGACGGCCGTCAACGGGCTGCTCGGCGCCCTCGTCTCGCTGTTTCTGCTCTCGCTCGTCTCCTTCGCGCCGCTGTTTGGCGGTCTCGTTTCGGGCTACCTCGAAGGGGACGATCTCACGGCGGGCACAGTCGCCGGCGCGTTCGCCGGTGTGATCGCGGCCGCTGCGGTCGCGGCCGGCCTGTTCCTCGCTAACGGAATCGTTCCCGGATTCTTCCCCGAATCCGTGCTGGTCGGCCCGCTCTACGTCGTCGCGTTCGCGACGGCCGGCGGCGCGACCGGGTCGTACCTCAACGGCGAACTCGGCGACGAGATCGGTCGGTACTGACTCGCTTCGTCACGCCTTCGGGCCGCTCCGTCTGCTACCTCGCGCGCGACGATTCGAGTTCGATGTCGGCGTCTTCCAGCAACTCGGCGACCTCCTCGCGTTTCTCCTGGTGGTCGGCGAGGAACTCCTCCATCAACCGGGCGGCCTGTTCCTTGCAGTCCCCACAGAGGCGGTCGCCGCCGACGCACTCGTCGTAGACGCGCTTGGCGAACTCGTCGTCGTCGCCCGCGAGCAGGTAGGCGTACAGTTCGTAGACGGGACACTCGTCGGCCCGGCCGCCGAGTTCGCGCTGTTTCTCCGCGGTCTCGCGGCCGCCGGTCGTCGCCGCTTTCACCTTCTCGTAGCCCGCCTCGGGGTCGTCCAGCAGCGAGATGTGGCTCGCGGGGATCGACGAGGACATCTTCCCGCCGGTCAGGCCGGTCATGAACCGGTGGTAGATCGACGACGGCGGGAGGAAGCCGTAGCCGCCGTGTTCGACCTCGACCTCGCGGGCGAGTTCCTCGGCCGCCTCGCGGTCGAGGTCGAAGGCGTCGACGTGGGCCTCGAAGACGCGCTTCTCGCCGTCGACGGCCTCGATCAGCGCCTCGAACGCGTCCTCGTCGGCCCGCCGGTTCAGGAACCGGGTGCGTGGGCGCAGGGGCTCCATCCCGGCGTTTTCGAGCTTCTCGGCGGCGCGCTCGACGGTCCGCTCGTCGTCCGGGACCTCGAACCGGGCGCCGCCCTCGCCGCGGAGCCACTCGGCCGCCTCGGCACAGCGGGGCGTCCCGGGGTCGTCCGCGTACGCCTCGCGAGCCTCGTAGGCCTCGGCGATGACCGCGGACTCGTCGGCGGTCGCCTCGAAACTCGCGTAGGCCTCGGTCACGCCGAAGTAGCGCATCCGCGAGGCGAGGTCGCGGGCCAGCCGCACGTGCGGGTCCTGATCGGGGCCGACCGGGATCACCGTCGGCTTCGGCTCGTCGAGTTGCGGGTAGAGGATGTCGGCCATCTGCGTGACGACCGACTGCATGTGCGAGACGTCGGTCTCGCCGTCGAAGCCGTAGATCGAGCCGAGTTCGGAGAAGTTGGCCTCGATCCCCAGTTCGAACGCGAGGTCCTGTACCTCGCGGTTCTCCGACTGGCGGTAGAGTTCGCCCTCGTCGGGGTCGAAGCCGAGCGCGAGCAGCGAGAGCAGGTAGTTGCGCGCGTGCTCGTCGATCTCCTCCCAGGAGAGCCCGCGTGCGGCGTGGGCCTCGAGGTCGGCGATCAGCGCGTAGGCGTCGACGCCTTGCCGCTGATGCCAGATGATCTCGTCGAACACCAGCTTGTGGCCGATGTGTGGGTCGCCGGTGGGCATGAATCCCGACAGCACCGCCGCGGACTCGCCCTCGCGCATCGCCTCCGCGACGGGGCGGTAGTCGCGGTGGCCGAAGATGACCCCCCGGCGCATCAGGTAGTGGGGGTCCGGCACCTCGGGGAGCACTTCCTCGAACTCCTCGATGCCGAACTCCTCGAACAGCTTTCGGTAGTCGGAGACGGTCGAGGAGCCCCAGGGGTCGAGGGCGACGTCGTCGGCGCCTGCTGTCCCTCCATCCGGTAACGGTTCTCCCGATTCGGACCCCTCGATCGGCTCGTCTCCGGTCATCGTCACCGCCTTGGCGCTCCGAAGCGCAAAAGCCTTCGCCTTCGCGTCGCTCAGTCGTCCGCGCGAGCCTGCTCGCCCGCCGCCTCGCGTAGCCGGTCGAGTCGCGGCCCCGGGTCGACCCCGGCGAAGACGACGACCGAGAAGACGGCGTCGCCGTCGGGCCGCGGCGCGTCGCCGCCGACGATTGACCGGGTGTCGATCGTCGATTCGAGGTCGCGCTGGGCGTCGGCGACCGCGCGCCGTTCGAGCCACGCCGGCGGGCCGCCGACGATCAACATCGCCCGCTCGGCGCTCTCGCGCTCGCACTCGAACGTGAGTCGCCCGCGGACGGCCTTGCCGACCGCCGTCTCGACCGCGCTGACCGCCTCGGCCGTCTCGACGTCCGGCGTCGAGGAGAACAGCCCGAGGCCGAACCGCGACCCGCCGGCGTCGACCTTCTGGGCGCCGTGGCCGATCGTCGCGAGTTCGGTCCGGTTGCCCAGAACCCGCTCGACGTCGTCCTCGTCGATGGCGCTCTCGGCGACGTCGGCGGTCGCCTCCGATCCCGCCGCCAGCAGGGCCGCGACCCGCTCGGCGAACGTCCCGTTGAGGCGCTCGCGGGCCTCGGCGACGGACTCGTCGCGTCGCAGCCACTCCTCGTTGTCGAAACAGACGACGGCGCTGGCGAGGCCGTCGAGCCGTTCGAGGGTGCGGACGGCGTTCGCCGCCACCCGCGGCCGCGCCGGGCGGGTGCCGCCCGCGCTCCGCCGGCGGTCCGCGCCCGCCGCGTCGCCGCCGGGGGCGAACTCGTCGTCGGCCGGAAGCGTCGCGAGGACGTACACGGGGCCGTCGAACGCCCGCTGGAGCGTCGCGACGAACGCGGGGGCCACCCCGCCGCCGGTCGCCCCGCCGAGACCGATCGCGACGAACATCGCGTCGGCGTCCGACCCGTGTTCCTCCAGAAGTTGTCCCGTGAGGTCGCCCGCGCGATCCTTGCCCGTCTCGAACCCCCGTTGCAGGTCGCCGTCGAGGCCGCCGTCCGTCTCGCCGATCCGGTGGCGGTTCGACTCGGGAATCGCGCTCCCCGTCGCGAGGGCGGCGTCGTCGGTGTCGAACGCGTGTGCGCCCCCGACGATGCCGCCCGCCGCCGCGTCCGCCTCCCGGAGCGCCGACGCGATCCGCACGCCGGCGCCGCCGAGACCGATCACTTCGAACTCCATAGGGTACGCATCGAAACTCGATATTTTAATCTTTCCGCTCGTGAAGTCGCAACCAACGCCGTCCGGTCGGCGCCCGGCGTTCAGGGGGTCAGCCGCTCGAACGCCAACCACTCGACGTCCCCGCGGTCGTCGACCAGCGCGAAGGTCATCGTCTTGCGCACGCCGTGGGCGAGGCGGACGTCGAGCGCGAGGTCCCGGGGTTCGAAGACGTGGTCCGCGGGGAGGACCCGGACCAGCAACTCCGAGTGGTCGAGGTCGGCGACCGACTCGACGTCGGCGTACGTCCGGAAGTCCGCGCCGAACTTGTAGCCCGTCTTCGGGACGACTCCCCGCGAACGCAGGTGCTCGTACACCCGGAGGCGGCGGTCGAAGCGCTCGCCCTCGACCTCGCGGCCGCGCCGCCGGACCGTCGCGGGGTCGAGGTCGATCACGCCGCGCTCGGCGAGGTGGGCGGCTTCGAGCAGCGAGCACTGCAGCGTGGGCCGGTCGTACTCCCGTCCTTCGAGGGGCTGGCCGTAGAACGCCCGCTCGTAGAGCTCCAGCGGCGGGTCCCAGCAGACGACCCGATCCGTCAGGAGGTCGGCGTCGACGCCCGCCGGGAGGTCGGTCCCGCTGGTGCCGTCGATCGTCGGACGGCCGACCTCGAAGTAGGTGATTTCGCTCTCCTCGTCGACGACCGCCAGCACCCCCTCGGCGAGCGCCCCGGCGGGGACGTCCGTCCGCTCGCCGACGACCCGCAGCGCGTACTCGACCTCGCCGTCGCCGGGCCCTTTCCCGCGGGGGAAGACGGCGAAGTCGGCCCGCGGCGGGTCGACGACCCACGGCTCGCGGGCGGGCGAGAGGTAAAAGCCCCGCGAGCGGAGGTCGGCGTAGACCAGAAAGCGGACGCCGAACCCCTCGCCGGGTTCGCGGGCGACGAACTCGCGGAACGTCAGCCGGTCGCCGTCGACGACGACGGCGTCGAGGTCGCCGCGGTAGAGGAGGTGGGCCGCCTCGACGGGCGCGAGGGCGATCTCGTTGCCCGAGAGCGGGTAGCCGTAGCCGCGGGCGTCGTGATAGCGCTGGCGGGCGTCGCCGCCGACGCGGACCACCTCGCCGTCGAAGGTCCCCTCGAGTCCCATACCGGGTGCTCGGCCCGCGCGGCACAAAGCGCCTGCGGATCGGGCGCGTTTCGACGCCGACGTCGTCGGGCGACCTCACCCCTCGGCGGGGGCGGCCGACTCCTCGCGGACGCGCTCGCAGGTCGCGTCGAGACACCGCCGTCCGCCCCCGGTGTCGAACGTCGGGAGCCCGCAGGCACACTCGCCGTCGACGACGCCCGTGGGGATCGCGAAGCCAGTCTCGCACTCGGGGTAGCGCTCGCAGCCGGCGATGAGTCCGCCCCGGCGCAGGATCCGGAGGTCGTCGCCGCAGTCGGGGCAGGTCCACTCGCGGTCGAACGCCTCGCGGACGGCCTCGTCGAGGGACTCGCAGTCGCGGTCGAGGCAGACCCGGAAGGCCAGCCCCCGTTCGACGCGCATCCGGGGGAGGCCGCAGTCACAGCGGTCGTCGCGGATCGCCGCGTCGGCCGGCACGCCGTAGCGGTCGCCGCAGTCGACGCAGTGGACGCCGTTCGCGCGCACGAGGACGCCGCCGCAGTCCGGGTTCGGACAGTCCCCGACGGGGACGCCGGCGCTGGAGGCGGGGTAGTGGGCGAAGCCGTCGCGGTCGTGGGCGGCGATCCGCAGCAGGCGGTCGTCCTTGCGCGCGACGAGCGTGACCCCGCCCGCGCGCTCGCTCGAGACGCTGTCGGCGCGGGTGAGCCACGCGACGGGCTGGTAGCCGTCGACGTCGTGGACGAGGACGGTGTTGTCGGGCTTGACGAGCGTGGTCACGCGGCCGCGGTACTCCTCGCGGTCGTCGCCGTCGACGATGACGGTGCAGTCGCCGGCCAGCACGCGGATTGCGTCGGCGATCATGGTCGGTCTGGTCCCGGTTTCGTACATAAACCCGCGGCCGCCCCCGCGGCGTCGGTTTCAACGTATTCAAATTCTCTCGCAATTCAAATTTTAAATTAAATAACAGTTATCCGGGACGCGTCGGTACCGTCGAACATGAGCAGTGAACGGATCGCGGACGGACTCCCGGTAACGTCGGCGGAGGATGCTGCGGCACTGATTCCCTCGGAGGCGACGGTGTACGCGAGCGGGGTCGGCGCGGGACCGAAGGACGTGCCGATGGCGCTCGCCCGCTCCGACCGGGACCTGTCGCTGTCGGTCGTCAGCAGCGCGGACGCGGGGTTTCTGGCCGACACGCAACTGATCGCAAGCGGCGGCGTCGACTTCCGGTACCCGTTCGCCGTCTGGCCCGACCACCGCCGGGCGGCCAACGACCGGAGCCTCGAGTTCGTCGACGACCACTTCTCGTCGATCTCCCTCGCCGTCGGGCAGGGCCAGTTCGACGGCCCGTCCGTCGCCGTCGTCGAGGCGGTGTCGGTCGACGAGGACCGGTTCGTCCCGACGACGGCCGTCGGCGCCATCCCCACGTTCGTCGAGCACGCCGACCGGGTGATCGTCGAGGTGAACGAGGCGGTCCCCCTCGAAGTCGAGCGGTTCCACGACGTGTACGTGCCGGGGACGCCGCCACGCGAGCCGATCCCCGTCTCGTCGCCCACCGACCGTATCGGCGACCCGTTCGTCGAACTGCCGGACGGCCCCGACGCGGTCGTCCGGACCGAACAGCCGCCGATGCCGTACCCGTTCCGCGAACTCACCGACGACGAGCGCGCCATCGCGGACTCGACCGTGGCGTTTCTCGAACGCGAGGTCGAGCGCAACCCGACCCTCGACGACCGACTGACCATCGAGGTCGGCGTCGGCACCCTCGGCGACGAGATCATGCGGCGGCTGGGCGACCTCTCGACGGCCGACCGCGACCTCTCGTACTACGGCGAGGTGATCCAGGACGGTCTGCTCGAACTGGTCGAGGAGGGCGCGATCGACGGCGCCAGCGGGACCGGGATCGTCATCTCCCAGGAGTGGCTCGACCGCCTCTACGACGACCCCGAGCCGTTCGTCGACGACGTCCGCGTCCGGCCCGTCAGCGTCTCGAACGAGCCCTCGGTCATCCGGCGCCTCGGCGTCGTCGGGGTCAACAGCGCCGTCGAGGTCGACGTCTACGGCAACGCCAACTCCTCGCACGTCCGCGGCTCGAAGCTGATTCAGGGCGTCGGCGGCAGCGGGGACTTCGCGCGCAGCGCGCTCGTCTCCGTGTTCGTCCTGCCGTCGACCGCCCGCGACGGCGAGGTGTCCCGGATCGTGCCGAAGGCGACCAACGTCGACCACCCCCGGCAGGACGTCGACGCGATCGTGACCGAGCAGGGCGTCGCCGACCTGCGCGGGGTCGGCCCGGTCGAACGCGCCGAGCGCGTCGTCGAGAACTGCGCGCACCCGGCGTTCCGCGACGACCTCCGGGCGTACCTCGACCGCGCCCGCGAAGGCGACGGTCACATCCCCCACGATCTGGCGACGGCGTTCGACCCGATCGAACGCTGACGCGTCGTCGCGAAACGCGTTTGTCCCCGCCGCCCGACGTCCCCGCATGGTCGACACCGAGGCGGCGATCGTCCTCTTCGACGGCTTCGACGAACTGGACGCGATCGGCCCCTACGAGGTCCTCGCGAACGGCGCCCGCGCCGGCGCCTCGCTGTCCGTCCGACTCGTGACGCTCGAACCGACCGAGCGCGTCCGCGCGAGCCACGGCCTCCGGGTCGAACCCGACGGCGTCCTCGACGACCCCGACCTGCTCGTCGTCCCCGGCGGCGGGTGGACGGGAGACGACGGCGGCGTCCGCCGGGTCGTCGAGGACGGCGCGCTCGCCGAGCGGGTCGCGGACCTGCACGCCGACGGGACGACCGTCGCCTCCGTCTGCACCGGCGCGATGGTGCTTGCGACCGCCGGCGTCCTCGACGGTCGGCCCGCGATCACCCACCGCGACGCCGTCGACGACCTCGCCGACTACGCCGACGTGACCGACGCGCGGGTGGTCGACGAGGGCGACGTGCTCTCCGCCGGCGGCGTCACCTCCGGCATCGACCTCGCGCTGTGGCTGCTCGAACGCGAGTTCGGCCCCGAGGTGGCCGAGCGCGTCGCCCGGGAGATGGAACACGAGCGGCGGGGCGAGGTCGTCCGCTGAGGCGGCCGCGGGGCCGATCGGGCCGGCCGATCGGCCGCCGACCGAACGGCTATACGCTCCCGCGGCAATGTCCGCGTACATGAACGCAGCCCTGTTCGACATGGACGGCGTCCTGGTCGACTCCGAGGACTACTGGGTCGAACTCGAACGCGAGGAGATCCTGCCCGAGGTCGTCCCGGACGACGACGTCGACGTCGCCGAGATCACGGGGATGAACTACCGCGAGATCTACGACTACCTCGACGCGGAGTACGGGACCGCGGTCTCCCGCGAGGAGTTCGTCGACGTCTTCGAGGACGCCGCCCACGAACTCTACACCGAGCGCGTCTCCCTGCTCGACGGTACCCACGACCTGCTCGCGGAACTCGACGCACGCGGCGTCGCGACCGCGATCGTCTCCTCCTCGCCACACGACTGGATCGACATGGTGCTCGACCGCTTCGACCTCGACGGGGCGTTCGACGCGGTCGTCAGCGCCGAGGGGATCGACGGGCCGGGCAAGCCGGAACCCGCAATCTTCGAGCGCGCGGCCGCGGACCTCGGCGTCGCCGTCGAGGAGTGCGTCGTCGTCGAGGACTCCGAGAACGGGATCGAGTCGGCCGCCCGCGCGGGGACGGTCGTCGTCGCCTACCGGATCGACGCCCACGACGACCTCGACCTCTCGCCGGCCGACGAGGTCGTCGACTCGCCGGCGGAACTGCGCGAGACGGTGCTCGGACTGGTCGACTGATCGCGGCTCAGACGACCTCGACCGTCCGCGTCTCCTCGTGGGGAACCAGCGGCTCCTCCGGGAAGGCCACGCTGACGCAAAATTCGAGTTCGTCCGCGTCGGCGCCGAAGACGCCGACCGGGACCGTCTCCGTCTCCCGGAGGTAGGTGTTCGAACTCGTCATCTCGACCCCGTTGACGGTCACGCGGACCCCCGCACGGGCGGGTTCGCCGACGTTCCCGACCGTCACCTCGCACATCTCGCTCTCGCCGGTCGCGACCGAGTCGGGGAACGCGCCCCACTCGACCTCGACGGCCGGCAGCGACCGGGCGCTCTCGTACACCCGTTCCGCGACGCCCTCGGAGAGGCCGGCGTCGACGAGGCCGGCGACGCCCGCGTCGACGAGGTCGCCGAGGGTCGACAGCCCCTCCTTCGAGAGTTTGCTCGCCCGGCCGGAGCCGACGCCGTCGACGGCCGTCAGCCCGACCGCGTCGTCGGCGACGCCGTTCT
The DNA here is from genome assembly GCF_024296665.1 of Salinilacihabitans rarus. NCBI lineage: Archaea > Methanobacteriati > Methanobacteriota > Halobacteria > Halobacteriales > Natrialbaceae > Salinilacihabitans > Salinilacihabitans rarus. Next base: position 2,605,462 of record NZ_CP100762.1, read on the forward strand.
CGATCCGGGCTTCGAGCCTGCGCGCGAGGTTGGCGTCGTGGGGACCGGCGAACCGGTCGAGGAACGCCCGCAGCGCCGACAGCAGTCGGAGGGCGTTCCGGCGGATCACCCACGCGTCGCTGCGCAGTTCCGAGGGGGTGGTGCCGCTGGCGGCGCCCCGGAGGATCGCGAGCACCTTCCGCTCGCCGGCGTCGAGGTCGCCCGTTTCCCGGCCGACGAGCACCGCGTTGATCGCGTCGCGTTCGGACTGGCGGGCCGAGACGGAGTCGAACTCCGCGGCGCGGGCGACGGCTTCGAGGAGGGCGTCCGCGTCGACCCCCTCGTCGCGCTCCGCGAGCGCCGCGAACCGGGCGGCCGTCTCCAGACGCAGGTAGTACTTCGAGGCGAGCACCCCGCGCGGGGTGGCCTCGATCGAGAGGTCCTCGCCGGTCTCGACGAACCCCTCCTCGACCAGCCGTTCGAGGCAGTCCCGGACCTTCCCGCGGAGGTTCGGGAAGTCGTACGCCTCGGGTTTCGACTGGCCGCGGACGTAGTAGAACGTCGTTTCGAGCCACTCCATCACGTCCTCCAGGTCGGTGATGGTGCCCATCGCGATCTCGGCGTTGAGGTGGGCGTCGAGGCTGTCCGCGAGGCGGGACTCGATCTCCTTGCCCTCCCGGAGGAGGCGGCGGTACTTGTCGGCCTCCGCGGTGTCACAGACGACCCAGCCGTAGCCGACGTCGTCGTACCCCGGGCGGCCCGCCCGCCCGAGCATCTGCAGGACGTCGAGCGGGCTCATGTCGACCTCGCCCTCGAGCGGGTCGTGGATCTTCGTGTCGCGGATGACGACACAGCGGGCGGGCAGGTTGACCCCCCACGCGAGCGTCGAGGTCGAGAAGAGCAGTTCGATCTTGCCCTCCTTGAACCACTCCTCGACGAGGTCCTTGTCGTTTTTCGACAGCCCCGCGTGGTGGAAGGCGACGCCGTCGAGCACCGAGTTGCGCAGCGTCTCGTTGTCGAGGGCGTCTTTGGTCTCGGTGTGGAAGTCGTAGTCCCCGCGCGGGCCGATCCGGAGGTCGCGTTCGGCGATCTCGTCTCTGGCCTTCTTGGCCGCCCGCACCGTGTCCTGCCGGGAGGAGACGAACACGAGCGCCTGCCCGTCCTCGCGCAGGTGGGGTTCGGCGAGGTCCAGCGCCCGGTAGAGCCGGCGGTACTTGTCGGCGAAGGTGTTCTCGCCGTGCGTGTAGGTCTTCACGCCCGCGTTGAGGTCGACGGGGCGGTACTCCTCGCCGAACTCGAAGGTACACTCCGGCGGGGCGTCGAGCCACGCCGCCACGTCGTCGACGTTCGGCATCGTCGCCGACAGCGCGACGATCCGGGGCGTACAGAGCCGCCGCAGCCGCGAGATCGTGACTTCGAGCACCGAGCCCCGGCGGTCGGCGTCGAGCAGGTGGACTTCGTCGATGACGCAGACGTCGACGTCGGTGACGAAGTCGTACCGCCGGGAGTCGTGCTTGCGCGTCGCGGAGTCGAGTTTCTCGGGGGTCATCACGAGGATGTCCGCCCGGCGGGCCCGGCGGGGGTTCAGGTCGCGTTCGCCGGTGACGACGTAGACGGAGTAGCCGAGTTCCTCGAAGCGGTCCCAGTCGGCCTCCTTCTCGTTGGTCAGCGCCCGCAGCGGCGCGATAAAGAGCGCGGTGCCGCCGTCGGCCAGCGCGTTACAGATCGCCAGTTCGGCGAGGGCGGTCTTCCCCGAGGCGGTCGGCGCGCTCGCGACGACGTTCTCCTCGCGGTCGAGCAGCGCGGGGAGGGCCTCGCGTTGCATCCGGTTGAACTCCTCGAAGGCGAAGGCGTCGGCAAAGTCGGGGAGAACCTCGGCGACCTCCATCGGGTGGACACGGGGGGCGGCGAGTCAAAGGCGTTTCCTTCGCGGCGCGGCTCAGAACTCGGTCGCCGACCTCGTCGCGCGCTCGAGCTGGTCGTTGAGCAGGCCGGTCGCGTACTCGGGGCGGGGCGCCCGCTCGAAGGTGAGTTCGGGTTCGCCCGAGCCGGCGGTGTAGACGGTCAGGTCGCCGTAGCCGAGCAGGCGGCCGCCGACGTCCTGACTGAGGCTGGTGTTCTGGACCCGGTCGAGGCGAAACTGGGTGACGTCGCGGGAGACGACGCCGCGTTTCTTGTACAGCTCCGAGGTGGTGATCACGTACCGCGTGCTGGTCCAGACGACGTAGCGCGCGAGCGCGAACCCCAGGCCGAGCAGCGAGACGGCCACGCCGACGAGCGTCAGCGCGCCGACGCCGTCCTGGGTCGCGCTCCACCCCGCGAGGAGGAAGCCGGCGAGGACGAGCGCCACCCCGGCCGGGACGCCGAGGCCCATCTCGACGGGGTGGGGACGGCTCTCCCAGACCACGTCCTCGCCGTCGGAGAGGTGGAGCCAGTTCGGGGTCGACTGCGCCATCGGTCGCCGGTATTCCGGCCCCTGCCGTAAATCTGTCGCGGGTAGGCGGCGATTTCCGCCGTCGCTCGGCGGTCAGTCGGCGGTCGCGGCCGCCACGGCCCGCGCGTTCATGCCGCCGCTCGTCTCGTAGCGGTAGTAGAGTCCGAGGCCGATCGCGGCGACGACGTTCGAGACCGTGACGGCCCAGAACACCCCGACGACGCCCACGTCGATCGCCGGCAGCGTCGCGACCGTGACGCCCACGTACGGGACCGTCACGGTCGTAAACGCCAGCGCGAGCGCGACGGGCAGGCGGATCGCCCAGTACTGGGCGAGCGTGGCGACGAGGCTCGTCCGCGTCCGCCGGGCGCCGTTGAACCCCGCCTGCAGCAGGTACGTCGCGCCGATGGCCCAGTAGCCGTACGCGAGGATGCGCAGGTAGGCGGCGGCGAGGTCGACCTCCTCGGGGGCGGCGTCCGGGACGAACAGCACCGACAGCGTCTCGGGGATCGCCCACTGGACGGCGCCGACGACGGTGAGCGCGCCGGCGGCGACGGCGACGCCGGTCCACGTCGTCCGGCGGGCGCGCTCGGGGAGTTCGGCGCCGAGGTTCTGGCCGACCATGCTCTGGGCGGCCTGCTGGAGCCCCATCGCGGGGACGAACGCCACCGTCGCGACCCGCGCGCCGACGGTGTAGGCGGCCAGCCCGGCGTCCCCGCCGACCGCGGAGACGACGGCGACCATCGCGACCCGCGCGCCCTGACTCGCGGTGTACTGGCCCGCCGTCGGCCAGCCGATCTCGACGATCTCGCGCCAGTCGCCGGCGTCGAGGACGAGCACGTCCCGCGTGAAGACGAAGCCGTCGCGACCGGCGACGGCCATACCGAGCGCGAGCAGGAAGCCGAAGCCGTAGCCGATGCCCGTCGCGAACGCGGCGCCGGCGACGCCGAGGGCGGGGAACTCCCACCAGCCGAAGATGAGGAAGGGATCGAGGACGACGTTGATCGCGACCGCCAGCGCGTTGACGTACAGCGCCGCGCGGGAGTCGCCCCAGCCGACGAACGCCGACTCTAACGTATCGCTGGTCGTGAAGATGGGGAAGACGAGCGCGTACGCCGCGAGGTAGATCGCGGCGTACTCGGTGACGGTCCCGCCGGCCCCGAAGAGGCCGACGACGTCCCGGGCGAGGGAGAAGACGACGAGGCCGACCGCGAGGCCGACGAGACAGCCGAGGACCGTGCCGTTGACGGCGGCGCGGCGCCCCCCGTAGAGGTCCTCCGCGCCCGCGCGCTGGGAGACGAGCACCTGCGTGCCGACGGCGACGCCGACCCCGACCGCCGAGAGCAACCCGACGATGGGAAAGTTCAGGCCGACGGCGGCGACCGCCTCGAGGCTGTGACGGCCCAGCCAGAGCGTGTCGACGACCTGCTGGACGATCTGAACGAGGTTCTGGACGAGCAACGGGGCGGCGAGGACGACGAGTGTCCTCGTGATCGGCCCGTCGGTGATGTCCTCTCGGTCGACGTCGAGCATTCGGTTTGTCACGGAAATTGCCGCTAGCCGTGATAAAAGTTTCCACAGTATGACAGTGGACGCGCTCGGCCGGACTAACCACACGGTTTTTCACCGGACCGGCCGAGAGTTCGGGTATGAGTCGCGCACGAAAGCCCGACTGGCTGAAGATGCGGCCGCCGTCGGGGCGGGAGTTCGCCGGCATCCGGGAGACGCTGCGCGAACGGGGCCTCCACACCGTCTGCGAGGAGGCGAACTGCCCGAACCTCGGCGAGTGCTGGTCGGGCCGGGACGGCGGGTCCGGCGACGGCGGGACGGCCACGTTCATGCTGATGGGCGACCGCTGTTCGCGCGCCTGCAACTTCTGTGACGTACAGACGGGCGGGATGGAGCCGCTCGACCCGGACGAACCGGCGAACGTCGCGAGCGCCGTCGCGGAGATCGGTCTCGACTACGTCGTGCTCACGAGCGTCGACCGCGACGACCTCCCCGATCAGGGGGCGGGCCACTTCGCCGAGACGATCCGGGAGATCAAGCGCCGCCACCCCGGCATCCTCGTGGAGGTGTTGATCCCGGACTTTCAGGGCGAGCAACGGCTCGTCCGGAAGATCATCGACGCCGAACCCGACGTCATAGCGCACAACGTCGAGACCGTCGAGCGCCTGCAGTTCCCGGTCCGGGACCGCCGGGCGGGCTACGAGCAGAGCCTCGCGGTGCTCGAACAGGTCGACCGCGAGTCCGACGTCTACACGAAGACCTCGATCATGCTCGGCCACGGCGAGTACGACCACGAGGTCTACCAGACGCTCGCGGACTGCCGGGAACGCGGCGTCGACATCGTCACGCTGGGCCAGTACCTCCAGCCTTCCCGTCGCCACCTCGACGTGAAACGGTACGACCACCCCCACAAGTACGAGACCTGGCGGCGGGTCGCCGAGGAGGAACTCGGCTTCCTCTACTGCGCCAGCGGGCCGATGGTCCGGTCGTCGTACAAGGCGGGCGAGTTGTTCGTCGACGCGGTGCTCCGGGACGGCGAGAGCGTCGAGGCGGCCCGCGAACGCGCCCGCGACGCCTCGGGCGTCCACGGCGACTGACGCGGTCGGCCTCGCGTCCCGGCGGTGACCGCCCGTCCAGTATCCGACTATCGTTTCTGGTTATTGTGGCCGTACGTTCACAGACTGCACGATCGGGGCACGAACGGTCGATTCCCTGCCGGAACTATCCACGCCCATATGATAGCCGTGCAAGAATCGTTTCGATAGTAAACTATTTACGAAAATCCTTTAACGCGAGCGATAGACCGTTAGGATATGCGAAGGTGGGTATACCCGTGAGCACGTTACAGTACGACCCCCAGGACCGCGTACAGGTTCTCGACGACGCGGGTCGCGTCAGGGAGGGCGCGGAGGTACCGGACCTCTCCGAGGAGACGCTCGTCGAGATGTACGAACAGATGCGCCTGGCCCGTCACTTCGACCAGCGGGCGGTGAGTCTCCAGCGCCAGGGTCGAATGGGGACGTACCCGCCGCTATCGGGCCAGGAGGGCGCCCAGATCGGCAGCGCCCACGCGCTGGGCGAGGCCGACTGGCTCTTCCCGAGTTACCGCGAACACGGCGCGGGACTCGTCCGGGGACTCTCGCTGAAACGCACCCTGCTGTACTGGATGGGCCACGAGACGGGCAACGCCGTCCCCGAGGATGCGAACATCTTCACCGTCGCCGTCCCCATCGCCACCCAGATCCCACACGCGACGGGCGCGGCGTGGGCCTCGAAGCTCAAAGGCGAGGAGAAGGCGTTCCTCTGTTACTTCGGCGACGGCGCCACCTCGGAGGGGGACTTCCACGAGGGGCTGAACTTCGCCGGCGTCTTCGACGTCCCGGCGGTGTTCTTCTGTAACAACAACCAGTGGGCCATCTCGGTGCCCCGGGAACGCCAGACCGCCAGCGAGACGATCGCCCAGAAGGCCCGCGCCTACGGCTTCGAGGGCGTGCAGGTCGACGGGATGGACCCGCTCGCGGTGTACAAGGTCACCCGCGACGCCGTCGAGAAGGCCAAAGATCCCGACGGCGACGAGTTGCGGCCCACGCTGATCGAGGCGGTCCAGTACCGCTTCGGGGCACACACGACCGCCGACGATCCGTCGGTCTACCGCGACGAGGAGGAGGTCGAACGCTGGAAGCAGAAAGACCCCATCCCGCGGATGGAGACGTTCCTGCGCTCGAACGGGATGCTCGACGACGAGCGCGTCGACGCGATCGAGTCGCGGATCGAAGAGCGGGTCGCGGACGCCATCGACGCCGCCGAGGCGGTCGAGCGCCCCGAACCCGAGGAGATCTTCGCACACGTGTACGCGGGGATGCCCCGCAGGCTGGAGGAACAGATCGAGTGGTTCCGGACCATTCGCGACCAGTACGGCGACGACGCACTCCTGGAGGACTGACCATGGCCGCAGAAGCAGAAACCGAACGAACTGGCGAAACGCAGAACCTGACGCTGGTCCAGGCGGTCCGCGACGGTCTGGCCACGGAGATGGCACGGGACGACGACGTCGTCGTGATGGGCGAGGACGTCGGGAAGAACGGCGGGGTCTTCCGCGCGACCGAGGGCCTCTACGAGGAGTTCGGCGAGGACCGCGTGATCGACACGCCGCTGGCCGAGTCCGGCATCGTCGGCACGGCGATCGGGATGGCCGCCTACGGGCTGCGACCCGTCCCCGAGATCCAGTTCCTCGGGTTCATCTACCCGGCGTTCGACCAGATCGTCTCGCACGCGGCGCGCCTGCGCACGCGCTCGCGCGGTCGATTCACCTGCCCGCTGGTCGTCCGCGCCCCCTACGGCGGCGGCATCCGCGCCCCCGAGCACCACTCCGAGTCGACCGAGGCGATGTTCGTCCACCAGCCGGGGCTGAAGGTCGTCATCCCCTCGACGCCGTACGACACGAAGGGGCTGCTGACGAGCGCGATCCGCTCGCCGGACCCGGTGGTCTTCCTCGAACCGAAACTCATCTACCGCGCCTTCCGCGGCGAGGTGCCCGAGGAACCCTACGAGGTGCCGATCGGCGAGGCCGCCGTCCGCCGCGAGGGCTCGGACATCTCGGTGTTCACCTACGGCGCGATGACCCGGCCCACCCTCGAAGCCGCCGAGAACCTCGACGGCGAGGTCGACGTCGAGGTCGTCGACCTCCGGACGGTCTCGCCGCTGGACGTCGACACCATCGTCGAGTCGTTCAAGAAGACCGGCCGCGGCGCCGTCGTCCACGAGGCGCCGAAGACCGGCGGGATGGGCGCCGAGATCGCCGCCACCATCCAGGAGGAGGCGCTGCTCTACCAGGAGGCGCCGATCGAGCGGATCACCGGCTTCGACACGCCGTTCCCGCTGTACGCGCTCGAGGACTACTACCTGCCCGAACCCGCCCGCATCGAGGACGGCATCCGGGACGCGATGGAGTTTTGACCATGGTTCGCGAGTTCAAACTCCCCGACGTCGGCGAGGGGGTCGCCGAGGGCGAACTGGTCTCGTGGCTGGTCGAACCCGGCGACGCCGTCAGCGAGGACCAGCCAGTCGCCGAGGTCGAGACGGACAAGGCCCTCGTCGAGGTCCCCTCGCCCGTCGACGGCACGGTCCGCGAACTGCGCGCCGAGGCGGGCGAGATGGTGCCCGTCGGCGACGTGATCGTCACGTTCGACGTGGAAGGCGAGGAGCCGGCGGAAGCCGAACCCGCCGAATCGGACGAGCGGGCCGGCGAGCCCGAAGCCGAGGAGGGCGGCGCCGAAGCGGGGTCCGAGGAGGTCGCCACCCCCGAGGGCCGCGTCTTCGCGCCCCCGCGCGTGCGACGGCTGGCCCGCGAGGAGGGCGTCGACCTCTCGACCGTCGAGGGCAGCGGCCCCGGCGGCCGGATCACCGAGGGCGACGTCCGGGCCGCCGCCGAGGGCGGCGCGAGCGGGACGGCCGCCGAAGCCGACGCCGGAGCCGCCGACCCCGCGAGCGAGGCGGGCGATGCCGGCGCGGCGCAGGCTCCCGCGTCGACGGAGACGACGGCGGCCCCGCAGGTCGAGTCGGCCGACCGCGACCGGACGCTCGCGGCGCCCGCGACCCGGCGGATCGCCGATGAGGAGGGCGTCGACATCGACGCCGTTCCGGCGGCCGAGGAGCGCGACGGCGAGGCGTTCGTCACGCCCGAGGCCGTCCGCGAGTACGCCGAGGCCCAGCGGCGGGCCCAGGAGGCCGACGCGGCGGCGCTGGCGGGCCGCGAGGAACCCGCCGAGCGCGAACGCCGCGAGCCGTTCACGGGCGTCCGGCGGACCATCGCCGAGGCGATGGAGCGCTCGAAGTACACGGCGCCCCACGTCACCCACCACGACGAGGTCGACGTCACGAAACTCGTCGAGACGCGCGAACGGCTCAAGCCCGTCGCCGAGGAGCGGGGGATCGGCCTGACGTACATGCCGTTTATCATGAAGGCCGCGATCGCGGCGCTGAAGGAGTTCCCCCAGATGAACGCGATGATCGACGACGAGAACGAGGAGATCGTCTACAAGAACTACTACAACGTCGGCGTCGCGACCGCGACCGACGTCGGGTTGATGGTGCCCGTCGTCGAGGACGCCGACCGGAAGGGACTCCTTCAGCTCTCCTCGGAGATGAACGAACTCGTCCAGAAGGCCCGCGAGCGCTCGATCAGTCCGAACGAACTGCGGGGGTCGACGTTCACGATCACGAACATCGGCGGCATCGGCGGCGAGTACGCCACGCCGATCCTCAACTACCCCGAGGCGGGCATCCTCGCGGTCGGCGAGATAAAGCGCAAGCCGCGGGTCGTCACGGACGAGGACGGGAACGAGTCCATCGAGCCGCGGTCGGTGATGACCCTCTCGCTGTCGTTCGACCACCGGCTGATCGACGGCGCGGAGGGCGCCCGATTTACGAACAAGGTGATGGAGTACCTCGAAAACCCCGAACTGCTACTGTTAGAATAGATGGTCGTCGGAGACATCGCAACCGGAACGGACGTGCTGGTGATCGGGGCGGGTCCCGCGGGCTACGTGGCCGCGATCCGCGCCGGCCAGCTCGATCTGGACGTAACGCTCGTCGAGAAGGAGGCCTACGGGGGGACCTGCCTCAATCACGGCTGTATCCCCTCGAAGGCGCTGATCACCGCGACGAACGTCGCCCACGAGGCGGCCCACGCCGAGGAGATGGGGGTCCACGCCGACCCCGCGGTCGACCTCTCGGGGATGGTCGGCTGGAAGGACGACGTCGTGAACCAGCTGACAAGCGGCGTCGAGAAGCTGTGCAAGGCAAACGGCGTCAACCTGATCGAGGGCGAGGCCCACTTCGCCGACGAGCACACCGCCCGCGTCTCCCACGGCGGCGAGGGCCAGGGCTCGGAGTCGATCGAGTTCGAGCACGCCGTCGTCGCGACGGGGTCGCGGCCGATCGAGATCCCCAACTTCTCGTACGACGACGACCCCGTGCTCAACTCCCGGCAGGCGCTCGCGCTCGAATCGATCCCGGAGTCGCTGGTCGTCGTCGGCGCCGGCTACATCGGGATGGAACTGGCGGGGGTCTTCGCCAAACTCGGCACCGACGTCACGGTCGTCGAGATGCTCGAGGACGTCCTGCCGGGCTACGAGGACGACCTCGCGCGCCCGGTCAAGAAGCGCGCCGAGGAGTTCGGGGTCGAGTTCCACTTCGAGCGGACGGCGACGAAGTGGTACGAACACGGCGACGGCATCCGCGTGGTCACGGAGCCGGCGGGGCAGGCGCAAGCGGCCACCGACGGCGGCGCGCAGGCCCGGGAGGCCGAGGAGGAACCCCTCGAAATCGACGCCGAGAAGGTCCTCGTCGCGGTCGGCCGGACGCCGGTGACGGAGACGCTCGACCTCGAGAACGCCGGCGTCGAGACCGACGAGCGCGGCTTCGTCCCGACGGACGACCGCGCGCGCACGAACGTCGAGCACGTCTTCGCCATCGGGGACGTCGCCGGCGAGCCGATGCTCGCACACACGGGGTCGATGGAGGGGCAGGTCGCCGCGGAGGTGATCGCCGGCGAGCCGTCGGCGATCGACTACCAGGCGATGCCAGCGGCCGTCTTCACCGAACCCGAGATCGGTACCGTCGGGATGACCCAGCAGGAGGCCGAGGAGCAGGGCTTCGAGACGGTCACCGGCAAGTTCCCCTTCCGCGCCAGCGGCCGCGCGCTCACGACCGGTCACGCGGAGGGGTTCGTCCGGATCGTCGCCGACGCCGACGCCGGCTTCGTGCTGGGCGCGCAGGTCGTCGGCCCCGAGGCGTCGGAACTGATCGCCGAACTCGGCCTCGCGATCGAACTCGGCGCGACCCTCGAGGACGTCGCCGAGACGGTCCACGCCCACCCGACGCTCGCCGAGTCGGTGATGGAAGCCGCCGAGAACGCGCTGGGGCGGGCGATCCACACGCTGAACCGCTGATCGTTCCCCGATGCCGTTCGGGCGAAACGACCTCCTTCTCGCTTCCTTCCACACGACGCGTGAGTGGGGCGGCGCCGCCGACTACGGCACCGCCGACGTTCGCCGCCCCTCTACCCGGTCGACGGTCGCGGCGCCCCACGGCGTTCCACCCCGAACTCCGCTCGCCGCCGATCGTGAGCGAGGGCGAGACGGTTCGGCTCCACGTCGTCAACGCGGGCCAGGTCCCACGCGTTCCACACCCGTGGCCGCCGGTTCCGGACGGTCGAGAACGAAGCGGGAAGAGACCGACGAGTCGCGGAGATCGTGGCGAATGCCGGCGTCGAGGGCTGATCGGTGCGGTCGGAGATCCCGCGGGGGCGACGACACTGGCGGATCCTCGGCCCGTTCGGCGGTTACTGTACGTACAGCGAGTACGCGATGATCGTGAAGCCGGCGAGAACCAGCAGGCTCTCGAGGAGGATGCCCACCGAGAGCTCGACGTTTAGCAGTTCGTAGAGCAGGCCGGCGAGCACGAGGCCGAGGGTGACGAGGCCGAACCCCGCGGACAGGTAGCCGAGAGCGCGCTGGCGCGTGCGGCGGTAGGCCTTGAACGCGAAGTACGTGATCAGGCCGCCGAAGATGAGCGAGAGCGTCTTGACCACCGCGAGCGCGATCGCTATCTCCGTCTCGGTGAATCCGTGGGGACTCATGTCTCCTTTCTCACCTCCGACCAGAGGTCGGCGAGGCGCTGATCGGCCGTCCGGGCGGGGCGATCGATCGTCGCCGAGAGGGACCGGTCCTCGTCGAGGGAGATCGTCACCTCCTCGAACGCGATCGAGTACTTGCTCGCGTGGTGGCCGTCCCGCCGGATCTCGGTCGACTCCTCGATGAGCGTCGACTCGGTGAGCAGCTCGAGTTTCCTGTACAGCGTCGATTGAGGGATATCACACCGGTTGGTGAGCTCGGAAGCCGTCATTGGTTCGTCCAGATGCCGGATGATCTCCCGACAGTCGGGATCGTCGAGCGCGGAGCAGATCTCCTCGGCCGACGGATCCGACTTCGAAGCGATCGGGTCCCGGACCATTCGTACCTGTCTTCTCAGGCCGCCGATTTATCGGCATCGGTGTCGCCGCGTCCGGGGCGCCCACACGGTGCCGGTTCGGTCACGACAGGTACGTTCGGTGTTCTCCTCGAAGCGCTCGCGGCAGTCGATCGAGCAGAAGGAGTACGTCTCGCCGCCTTTCAGCGACCGAATCTCGGTGTCTTGCGGGGTGACGGCGCGCCCGCAAACTGGGTCGGTGACCATCCCGCGGGGTCGTACCGCCCCGAGGCGGACGTTCGTTGGCCCGGACACTGCCGGGTCGGGTGGCGGCCGTTCGCGAAAGCGTACACTTTACGCGTGCACGCCCGAATGGGCGGACGCGCGGGTACCACTCGATCAGACCGGGTCCGCAACGGGCGGGATGACCGATCGACCTCCGCCCGCGCGACACGTTCTGCGACCGTCGGTCCTCGACCGGAGCCACCGGCAGCTTTATTAGTGTCATCGAACCGATTGGCGGATGGAAAACCGTGGCATGGTATCGGGGTCCGAAACGCCCTCGGTTCGACGGTCTTATATACTAACCGGGCACTCGTCTCTAATGCGAACGACGTGGCGCACGCCGCCACGTTCCCTCCGGCCGTTCCCCGGCACGGAGGTAGGCACGATGCATCCGTCTCGGACGTCTCACGTCGGATCGATCCGACGCCCTTAAGTGTTCGAGACGATTCGGATTCGAACGCGACCGAGGTCGGCTTCGCCGGTCTCTTTGCCCCGAACTGGATACGACGCCCTTATATGAATGGGGCGCGTATCTCGGGGCACGTGGTCGCCGACCCGGATGCGACTTTCGGGCCGGCTCGGATCCGAAGCCCTTAAGTGTATAAGGGCACTCGGATGCAAACGCAAAGAACGCGTGATCGACGGGGCGTTCGACTCGCTCCGTCGTCTCGGACTCGGTCCGAAGGGGTTATATACCCCTGATGGCCTACAAAGAAGTCCGAAGGAAATGAGGATTCCACCCCTGCGGTCCGCCGTACAGATGGAATCTGATGTTAGCCTTGACAGTTCGGTGACGCCCGATCGGTCTACTCGATCAGGTCACCGAACGCGGACCCATAGTGTGAGTGTGTACCTACATTCACCGCCAAACCTCCCCGGCTCGTCCGGGGAATAGCATTCCGGTTGATCCTGCCGGAGGTCATTGCTATTGGAGTCCGATTTAGCCATGCTAGTCGTACGAGTTCAGACTCGTGGCGAATAGCTCAGTAACACGTGGCCAAACTACCCTCTGGAGCGCAACAACCTCGGGAAACTGAGGCTAATGGCGCATACGGCTCGATGCCTGGAACTGGCTCGAGCTCGAAACGCTCCGGCGCCAGAGGATGTGGCTGCGGCCGATTAGGTAGACGGTGGGGTAACGGCCCACCGTGCCGATAATCGGTACGGGTTGTGAGAGCAAGAGCCCGGAGACGGAATCTGAGACAAGATTCCGGGCCCTACGGGGCGCAGCAGGCGCGAAACCTTTACACTGCACGACAGTGCGATAAGGGGACTCCAAGTGCGAGGGCATATCGTCCTCGCTTTTGTGTACCGTAAGGTGGTACACGAATAAGGGCTGGGCAAGACCGGTGCCAGCCGCCGCGGTAATACCGGCAGCCCGAGTGATGACCGCTATTATTGGGCCTAAAGCGTCCGTAGCCGGCCGATCAAGTCCGTCGGGAAATCCGCACGCCTAACGTGCGGGCGTCCGGCGGAAACTGTTCGGCTTGGGACCGGAAGACCTGAGGGGTACGTCTGGGGTAGGAGTGAAATCCCGTAATCCTGGACGGACCACCGGTGGCGAAAGCGCCTCAGGAAGACGGATCCGACGGTGAGGGACGAAAGCTAGGGTCACGAACCGGATTAGATACCCGGGTAGTCCTAGCTGTAAACGATGTCTGCTAGGTGTGGCACTGGCTACGAGCCAGTGCTGTGCCGTAGGGAAGCCGTGAAGCAGACCGCCTGGGAAGTACGTCCGCAAGGATGAAACTTAAAGGAATTGGCGGGGGAGCACTACAACCGGAGGAGCCTGCGGTTTAATTGGACTCAACGCCGGACATCTCACCAGCACCGACAGTAGCCGTGAAGGTCAGTGTGATGAGCTTACTGGAGCTACTGAGAGGAGGTGCATGGCCGCCGTCAGCTCGTACCGTGAGGCGTCCTGTTAAGTCAGGCAACGAGCGAGACCCGCACTCCTAATTGCCAGCAACACCCTTGTGGTGGTTGGGTACATTAGGAGGACTGCCAGTGCCAAACTGGAGGAAGGAACGGGCAACGGTAGGTCAGTATGCCCCGAATGTGCTGGGCGACACGCGGGCTACAATGGCCGAGACAGTGGGATGCCACCTCGAAAGAGGGCGCTAATCTCCTAAACTCGGTCGTAGTTCGGATTGAGGGCTGAAACTCGCCCTCATGAAGCTGGATTCGGTAGTAATCGCGCCTCAGAAGGGCGCGGTGAATACGTCCCTGCTCCTTGCACACACCGCCCGTCAAAGCACCCGAGTGAGGTCCGGATGAGGCCGGCGTAACGCCGGTCGAATCTGGGCTTCGCAAGGGGGCTTAAGTCGTAACAAGGTAGCCGTAGGGGAATCTGCGGCTGGATCACCTCCACAGACCGGGACCGGGGCGACGCCCCGGCCCATCCGCGTTCGATCGACCGCCGAGCCGGCCGATCGGGCACCTTTGAACTGTCAAGGCTAACGTTTGGCCCCCGAGAGGGGGTGGGCCCATAGCTCAGTGGTAGAGTGCCTCCTTTGCAAGGAGGATGCCCTGGGTTCGAATCCCAGTGGGTCCATCTCTCGGGTGACGACCGTGAACCGATCCCCTTAAGTGGGTGACGGGGCAACGATCCGATCCCGAACGAAACCGATGCACCACCCCGCGCAAGCGTGGGTGGGAAGGGTTAATGCACGCCAGCCGTCTACTGGCGCTGCAGATGAGACCGTGTGTACGTGTAGTCCAGGCGTCCACTGGACCCGTTCCCGGGTCACTCAGATCCGACGAACGTGGCTACTGTGCCAGCTGGTGGATCGCTCGGCTCGAGAGCCGATGAAGGACGTGCCAAGCTGCGATAAGCCTCAGGGACCCGCACGGAGGGGAAGAACTGAGGATCTCCGAATGGGAATCCCCACCGCAATTGCTTCGCGCAATGGGGAACGCCGGGAATTGAAACATCTTAGTACCGGCAGGAAAAGAAAGCAAACGCGATGTCGTTAGTAACGGCGAGTGAACCCGACACAGTCCAAACCGAAGCCTTCGGGCAATGTGGTGTTCGGACTGACTCTCATCATCGGAAATCCCGCAAGAAGTCTTCTGGAACGGAGTGCGATACAGGGTGACAGCCCCGTATTGCGGGTCAGTACGATGTGCGTCAGCTCCAGAGTAGCGGGGGTTGGATATCCCTCGTGAATCTCGCGGGCATCGACCGCGAAGACTAAACACTCCTCGAGACCGATAGCGAACAAGTAGCGTGAGCGAACGCTGAAAAGCACCCCAAGAAGGGAGGTGCAATAGGGCGTGAAATCAGTTGGCGATAGAGCGACGGGGCTTACAAGGCTCCGAGAGAAACGACCGAGGCGCGAGCCTCCAGTAGGAATCTCGGGGAGCCGGAGTTCCGTCGTACGTTTTGAAAAACGAACCAGGGAGTGTGCCTGTTTGACGAGTCTAACCCGATCATCGGGGAAGGCGTAGGGAAACCGACATGGCCGCAGCTTCTGCGAGGGCCGCCGTGTTCAAGCGCGGGGAGTCAAACGGGCACGACCCGAAACCGGACGATCTAGGCGTGGGCAGGGTGAAGCGTGGCGAAAGCCACGTGGAGGCCCGTTAGGGTTGGTGTCCTACAATACCCTCCCGTGACCTACGTCTAGGGGTGAAAGGCCCATCGAGTCCGGAAACAGCTGGTTCCAACCGAAACATGTCGAAGCATGACCTCTGCCGAGGTAGTCCGTGGGGTAGAGCGACGGATTGGGAGACCTCACTCCGAGAGGAGTGAGCCTCCCTGTCCAACTCCGAACCTACGGACGCCGTCGACGCAGGGAGTCCGGTGCGCGGGGTAAGCCTGTGTACCGTGAGGGAGACAACCCAGAGCTGGGTTAAGGTCCCCAAGTGTGGACTAAGTGCGATCGAAGGTGGTCCCGAGCCCTAGACAGCCGGGAGGTGAGCTTAGAAGCAGCTACCCTCTAAGAAAAGCGTAACAGCTTACCGGCCGAGGTTCGGGGCGCCGAAAATGATCGGGGCTCAAGTCCACCACCGAGACCTGGCGGCGCGGATCACACCGCGATCCAGTAGGTTGGCACTCCGTTCGGGTGGAAGCACGGTCGAGAGATCGTGTGGACCGTGCGGTGAAGAAAATCCTGGTCATAGTAGCAGCGTTAGTCGGGTGAGAACCCCGACGGCCGAACGAGTAAGGGTTCCTCAGCAATGCTGATCAGCTGAGGGTTAGCCGGTCCTAAGTCCTGTCGCAATTCGAGCAGGACGAAAGGGAAACAGGTTAATATTCCTGTGCCGGTGTGCAGTAAAAGTCGACGCTTTGGGGCCGCCCAAGCCGGGCATTCGCCCGGTCGAACCGTCAAAGTTCGTGGAAGCCGTAATGGCACGAAGCGAACGAACGGCGGGATAGCGCAAGTTGGGTCAACCTGGAGCCCGTGAAAAGACGAGCACACCGTCCGTACCGAGATCCGACACAGGTACTCGTGGCGGCGAAAGCCAAGGTCTGTCGGGAATAACCGACGTTAGGGAATTCGGCAAGTTAGTCCCGTACGTTCGCAATAAGGGATGCCTGCCCTGCAAAGGGGCAGGTCGCAGTGACTCGGGCGCTCCAACTGTCTAGTAACAACATAGGTGACCGCAAATCCGAAAGGACTCGTACGGTCACTGAATCCTGCCCAGTGCGGGTATCTGAACACCCAGTACAATGGGACGAAGGACCCGTTAACGGCGGGGGTAACTATGACCCTCTTAAGGTAGCGTAGTACCTTGCCGCTTCAGTAGCGGCTTGCATGAATGGATCAATGAGAGCGCCACTGTCCCAACGTTGGGCCCGGTGAACTGTACATTCCAGTGCGGAGTCTGGAGACCCCCAAGGGGAAGCGAAGACCCTATAGAGCTTTACTGCAGGCTGTCGCTGAGACATGGTCGCCATTGTGCAGCATAGGTAGGAGGCGTTACACAGGCACCCGCGCTAGCGGGCCGCCGAGCCATCATTGAAATACTACCCGATGGTGACTGTGACTCTCACTCCGGGAGGAGGACACCGGTAGCCGGGCAGTTTGACTGGGGCGGTACGCGCTTGAAAAGATATCGAGCGCGCCCCAAGGTTTCCTCACTCGGGTCGGAGACCCGAGAAAGAGCGCAAGAGCATAAGGAAGCCTGACAGTGTCGGGCACAACAACCGACGCTGACGCGAAAGCGTGGTCTAGCGAACCAATTAGCCTGCTTGATGCGGGCAATTGCTGACAGAAAAGCTACCTTAGGGATAACAGAGTCGTCACCCGCAAGAGCACATATCGACCGGGTGGCTTGCTACCTCGATGTCGGTTCCCTCCATCCTGCCCGTGCAGAAGCGGGCAAGGGTGAGGTTGTTCGCCTATTAAAGGAGGTCGTGAGCTGGGTTTAGACCGTCGTGAGACAGGTCGGCTGCTATCTATTGGGGGTGTTACGGTACCTGACGGGAACGTTCGTATAGTACGAGAGGAACTACGAATGGGTGCCACTGGTGTACCGGTTGTCCGAAAGGGCACGTGCCGGGCAGCTACGCACCACGGGGTAAGAGCTGAACGCATCTAAGCTCGAAACCCACCTGAAAAAGAGGTACCACTGAGACCACTCGTAGAAGACGAGTTCGATAGACTCGGGGTGTACGCACCGAGGCAACGAGGTGTTGAGCCCGCGAGCACTAACAGGTCGAGCCACCATTCATTTCGCATGGATCTGTACCCGGAAACGGGTCCAGGCGCTAACTGGACTACACGAACACACGGTCGATCCACCGACGATGGCGTATCGCGGTTCGATTCCGCGAGTCGGCGTTAAGGCGGCCACAGCGGCGGGGTTACTCCCGTACCCATCCCGAACACGGAAGATAAGCCCGCCTGCGTTTCGGTCAGTACTGGAGTGGGAGACCCTCTGGGAAATCCGATTCGCCGCCTCCATTCATACTTCATCCACACCCTACACAGCACTCGCTGTGTGGGGTTTTCGTATTTACAGCGTGGAGCGACGCCATCGGCGTCGTACCGCTACGCTTAAACGAGCGGAGCGATTACGCTCGACTGCGCCAAGGTGGCAGAGTCCGGCCGAACGCAGCGGCCTGCAGAGCCGCCCACCGCCGGTTCAAATCCGGCCCTTGGCTTACATCAAACCCTCACAATCCAATCGGATTGGAAGGGTCAGACGTGCCCCGACGCGTTTCACACTCCTGTTTCCGATACGTCCGACGTTGTAATGAATTCTCTCTCGCGATAGCGACAGCTCCAGCTTCTGCAGTCGGACCCGGGAGGTGTTCAGCGTGAGTTCCGCGAGCGACGGGGTCGGCCCGTTCTGCGGAGCGTTCGGCTGCACCGCCGACGTCGTGATCCACTACCCGAAACACGGGAGGCCCACCGTCTGCGACGAGTACACCGCAGGCTACGAGGTATTTTATCGTACGGCAATTACTGACTGATATGGTCCAGGAGTTCGAAGGCGCTATTGCCCTCCAGGTGAGCAAACTCGTCCTCATCGCTGGAGCGGTAATCCCCGGAATAGTGGATTATTCCGTTCAGTACAGTTCGTATCACGGACTGTTGGGGTTCATCCTGGTACCGCTCGTTGGGCTGCTCATCGTCGTCATCGTTGCATACGAGACCCTGACCGGCCTGTTCCGCCGGCACGACCCTGCTGTACCGACCTTCCGTGTCTCTGAACGTCCGTGGTACGCGCTGCTTCGGGGGATCGAAGTCGTCGCAGTCGTGGCCGGTCTGGCGGTCATTTTTGCCATCGCTGTACTCACGGAGAGCCAGTCGCCAGGATCGGCGCCAGCCCCGGCGGCCATGGGAATCGCCCTGATCGTTGCAGGTGGGAGTCTCCTCGTCATCGGTGGCGCGTTTCTCCGGAGTCTCGGCGAACTGTTCTTGTATCTGTCGAGCAGGAATTGAGATTGTCACTCTCTTCCCTGCTTGCCTCGTCTGCAGCGGGCAACTCTTATCATCTGACGGTATTTTCAATACTACCGATGCACCAGTCCGGCCACTACGGCGCCGCCTTGCTCGCGTACAGCCCCGTCGGCGCCGTCGTCGTCGCTCTCGGATTCGACGCCGCGGCCGTCGGCGGCGCGGTGGTCGTCGTCGGGTTGTCGATGCTCCCGGACGTCGACGTGCGCCTGCCGAACGTGTCCCACCGCGGGCCGACGCACACCGTTTACTTCGCGGCGGCGGTCGGTGTCGTGACGGGTACCCTCGGTGGGGTGGTAGGCGCAACGGGTGGGCCGTTCGGGATGATCGCCCTGGCGGCGTTCGGGTTCACCCTCGGCGCGGTCGCGGTCCTGAGCCACCTCGGCGCCGACGCGCTCACGCCGATGGGCGTTCGGCCGTTCGCCGACGGTCGCCACTACTCGCTCGGCGTGTGTCGGGCGGCGAACCCGATCGCGAACTACGCGCTCCTCGGCGTCGGGCTCGCGGTGGCGGTAGCGGCCTACTGGGTCGGCGCGGGGATCGCCGCCGTCGTCGGGGGGTGACCGTGCCCGAACGGGTCTCAGTTTCTCGGACGGTTCGACAGGGAGTCGATCCGTCCGATCCCGTGTGCTACTTTCAGTGTTTTCGAAGCGCCATCTCCTCGTCGATCGTTACAGGACTGCAGGCAAACCCCTCGGCAGCGCTGAAGACGAGTTTCAGGGAGTCGAGTGTCGGACTGGGCGGGCCACTGGGTCGTGGCCGACCGGCCGACGCCTACGTCGACCGGCCTCGGGACTTCCTCGACGGGTGTCCTGACGCGGCCCGCGACCGCGGGCGACCGGGGCGTGCTCTCGGCTCAGTCCTCCGGCCAGCCGCTGTGCCGGCCGGAGAGGTCGTCGATCCGGAATTCGTACCACTCCCGTTCGAGTTCGCCGAACTCCACGAACCGGCGCTCGCCCGTCGCCTCGTCCTCCTCGACGAAGAACAGCGGCGCCAGGTGGCCGGAGACCTCGGATTCGGAGACTGACTCCAGCGTCCCCGTCACCACGACGCTCCGCCACGAGTCGACGTCCTCGTAGGTGTAGACCGTCAGCGTCACCTCTTCGGCCGCGGCGACGAACCGACGCTTCTTGCTGTCGGGGGCGCTTACGAACCCGAGGACGAGGCGGTCGTCCGCCTCGTCGTACCCGTACGTCATCGGGAGGCCGTAGCCGCGGTCGTCGGCCCCCATGCTCAAAACGCCGTGGTGGTTCGACGCGAGCATCGCGCGAACTTCGTCCTCGCTCAACTCCTTCCCGGCCCTCGACGAAGCCGTCCCCATGGTACGGTTCAACACGGCCGACCGCCTTATGGCTTCTGCGCCATATCTCCGGTGTCGGCGGTCGACGGGGCGCCCCTCTCGCGAATCCGGCTTCGTCGAACGGCGCGTCGCCTCCGGTACGCCGGCAGTCGGCGAGGGGACCGAGTGAGCGCCGCCTTCCCTCGCCGGTCCGGCGGTTCGTTCGCGCGACGATACCGACGCCGGCCGGGCGTCCGCCGGGCGCCGCCGAACCCGTCCGTCACGAGCGGCGAAAATCACGGTATCGAGACGTTCAGGTCCTGATACGCGGATAACCGTTTTACGGCCCGCGACCGACTGGCTACGTATGCAGTTTCGAGCGGCGCTCGTCTACGCCGTGCTCCTTCTGGTCGTGGCCGCGGGCGCCTACGGGGTGATCGCGACCGCGGAGGCCCCGGAGGTGACCGTCGACGAGTCCGAAGCGGACTACCAGCTCGAAGCCGGCGACCAGCCGACGATCGGAAACCAGACGTACAACGTCTCCGAACTGTCCGAGGGGACGGGGACGATCGAGTTCGTCAACGACTCGGCGGTCCTCGAGGCCGAGTGGGAAGACGAGGGGACGGTCGAACTCCAGGAAGGCGAGGAGTACACGGTACTGATCAACCAGCCCGGCGAGGGCGACGAGGCGGGCGGCAACGAGACCGGCGGTAACGAAACTGCCGGCAACGAAACTGAAGGCGACGGCGAGGGCGGCGAGGCCGCGGGCGACGGCGGCAACGAAACCCAGGAGGGTGCCGAGGGCAACGAGACCGACGGCGGAAACGAGACCGACGGCGCTCAGCCGCAGTCGTTCACGCTGGTCGGGGACTACGACGAGGAGCAGTACGAGACCGTCGAGCGCGACGACGGCCTCTACGTCGTCGTCGAGGACGGCGAGAACCCCGAACTCGTCCCCGTTACGGAGTTCGAGGAGATCGACGGCCGGACCCTCGAGGTCGGCGACGGCGTCGAGTTCTACGAGGGCGAGGAGATGGAAGCGCAAGTCGAGGGGAACGTCACCGAGATCAGCGGGGACGCGGTGACAGTCGAGTACCGCGGCGAGGAGTCGACGACCTACGACCTCGAGGACGGCGAGGTAGTCGCCGTCGGCGACCAGGAGTTCGGCGTCTACTTCCCGTCGGCCGATCAGGTCTACCTCACCGAGGACGTCGAGAGCTTCGAGCAAGACCACGAGGCGGTCGAGGAGTTCCACGACCGCATCTCCGGGCTCTGGTGGGTCGTCGTCCTGTCGGTGCTGACGGTCGTCGTGCTGCTCGGACTCGCGTTCATGCCGGTCCGCGGCTGAACGGGTGCGGTAGCCGTCGGTTCGCTCTTCGCGCGCGTTCGTCGTGAGAACCCGTTCTCACGAGCCTCCACTCGCTGCGCTCACCAGTTCGTTGCAGAAAGCGGGCCGGGCGCGATTTGAACACGCGACCGTCTGGTTAAAAGCCAGACGCTCTGCCGGACTGAGCTACCGGCCCTACGGTAGGCACTTCTGGCGAGTCGCGGTTAAACGTTTCTTTTCCCGCGGTGTTTTGAGCGGGTGCCCCCTCGGTTTCGGTATGGACTTCGCGACGCGCTGGGACGACGAGTTACGATCGGTCGTCGAACGGTTGTGCCGGTTCGAGACGGTCGCGGGCGCGGAAGCCGACGCCCAGCGGTGGCTGCGCGAGCGCCTCGGGGAGTACGGCTTCGAGACCTACGAGTGGGAGGCCGACCCGGCGACGCTTGCGGCCCACCCGTCGTTTCCGGACGACCCGGACGCCATCGACGCCGAGGGGCGGCCGAGCGTCGCGGGCGTCCGCGAGTTCGGCGACCCGGACGCCGGGCCGACGCTCGTGTTGAACGGGCACGTCGACGTCGTTCCGGCCGGCAGCGGGTGGGAGGGCGACCCGTTCGAACCCCGGTGGGACGGCGACCGACTGACGGCCCGGGGGGCGGCCGACATGAAGGCCAGTCTGGGTGCGTGTCTCTTCGCGGCCCGGCACGTAGCCGAGACGGCGACGGACCTCGACGGACGACTCGTCGTCGAGAGCGTCGTCGGCGAGGAGGAAGGCGGCGTCGGGACGGCGGCCGCGACGCTGGAGAGCCCGTATCCGTTCGAACGCGACGCCGCGATCGTCGCCGAGCCGACCGAGTTGCGGCCGGTGACGGCGACCGAGGGGAGCCTGATGGCGCGGCTGCGACTGGACGGTCGCTCCGCGCACGCGGCCTCGCGCTGGCGCGGCGAGTCGGTCCTCCCGCACTTCGAGCGGATCCGGCGGGCGTTCGCGGACCTCGAACGCGAGCGGGGCGAGCGCGTGACCCATCCGCTGTACGAGGAGTACCCGGTTCCGTGGCCGGTCTGCGTCGGGCGGGTCGAGGCCGGCCGGTGGGCGTCGTCGGTCGCGGACGAACTCGTCGCCGAGGTCCGGATCGGCGTCGCGCCCGGGGAGACGGTCGCCGAAGTCGAACGCGAGTTCGAGGCGCGCTTCGCCGAGGTCGTCGCCGACGACCCGTGGCTGGAAGCGCATCCGCCGACGTTCGAGCGGTTCTCCATCCAGTTCGAACCCGCCGAGGTAGACCCCGACGAGACCGTCGTCCGGGCGGTCAGATCGGGGATGGAGGCGGTCGGCCTCGACGGCACGGCCCCGCGGGGGGCGACCTACGGCGCGGACAACCGCCACTTCGTCGAGGCCGGCGTCCCGGCGGTGGTGTTCGGGCCGGGCAGCGTCGATCGGGCGCACTTCCCGGAGGAGAGCGTCGACTGGGAGGAGGTGCTGCTCGCGGGTGAGGTGCTCTCGCGGGCGGCGACGACGTTTCTCGAACGCGACGGCTGACGGTCAGTCGAGGTAGGCGTCGAGTGCCGCGGCGACGATCACGTCGGGGTCGACGCCCTCGAGGGAGGCCTGCCGGCGCAGGTCGCGGTAGGTCGCCGCCGGGAGGGTGAGTTCGAGTCGGCCGAGGACGACGCCGCGGTCGGCGAGCGCGCGCTCGATGGGGGTGCCGTCGTTGACGGCGCTGGCCACGCGGCGCACCTCGCGGACGGTCAGGTCACAGTCGAGGGTCGCCCACGCGAGCAGGAGGCGGTCCGCCCCGCCGACGCGGGCGATGTGCTTCGCCGCGGAGGGGGCGATGGTGCCGAGGGCGACCTGCCGCCGGACGGACCGCGGGAGGTCGTGGACGCGGGCCCACTTGCGGATGAACGAGACGGGGACGGGCTCGCCGTCGTCGACGACGGCGCTCGCGCGCTCGGCGGCGGCCTTGTACGACCCCTCCCCGCGGACGAGGGCGGCACAGCCGGCCGCGCCCCGGAGCATGAACAGGTGGTCGTCGTCGCCGCCGCCGGCGGCGAACTCCGCGACGGTCCGGGCCGCCTCGGCGAGGCTCTCGGGGTCGGCCGGGTCGAACTGGACGGCCTCGCGGGCGCGGCTGCCGGTGACCGACTCGTCGCCCCGGATCACCGGCGTGCCCACGGGCGACTCGCGGTCGGTGGGGACCGTGCAGTCCCGGTCCCGGTCGTCCTCGCCTGCCCGTCGTCGGCCGGGACGGTCGTCGGTCATTTCACGTCGGTTGGGCGCTCGACGCCAAAAAGCTCTCCTCTCCGGCGACGTTTCCCGTCCGGGGCGAGGGCGCTCACTCGTCGCGCCGCTCCGCGAGGTGCTCCCAGATTTCGGTACAGCCCGCGCCGACCGCGACGTCGTCCAGGTGGTCGTCGTCGCGTTCTGCCTCCTCCTCCTCGGCGCGTTCGTCGCCGTCGGGGGCGGCGCGGCGCTCGGGGCCGGCGTCGCTCATCGGTCCTCCGCTTCGTACAGTTCGGGGGCGACGTCGGCCGAAGCGTGCTGGCGCGAGCCGCGACGGTTCCTCGTGGCGTCTGACATGGCCGGTCCTTGCACAGGAGCGGGGATAAGCGCCGCTACGGGTGCAATGGCTACCCCGACTCGCCCCTCGCGGAAAGCCTCGCCGCTATCCCGGACCCCGCTCCGGCGGCGGGTCGCGTCGCAGTCGTGCGGTTTTGTCGCGGCGCGGCGTCGCGCGAGCGGTAAGGATTGCGCGGGCCGACGGACCGACGCCGCCCGGCGCGAAAACGGGTGCATGGCCATCTCCCTGCGGACGCTCGACGACGGCGCGTGGATCAGCGTCGACGACGCCCGCGAGGTCGGCGTCAGCGACGTCTGGACGCTCTCGCGGGGGCCGTTTTGCGACTGCGAACCGGCGTACGTCCTCGTCGAAGGCTTCACCGACGCGGGCGTCGACGGGGCCGTCGTGGTCGCCGGGGCGGTCGGGCGGTGTCTCGACTGCGGGCGGCAGGGCTCGGTCGACCGGCTGGCGGTCGGGCGGATCGTCGACGGCGAGTTCGCGCCGTACGACCCCGGCGGCGTCCGGTCGCCGTGTGGGCCCACCCGGTAACGCGGCGCGGCAAGAACGGCCGCGAGGCGGGAGCACCGGGGAGTACTGACGCGACGGGCGGCGGTTTACCCGATCCCGCCGTAGCCGTCCGCATCGATGCCAAGCGACGTCGAGACGTGGAAGGACGAGGTTTACGGGACGGCGATCCGCGAGCACGTCGAGCGGTTCGCGGAGCGCGGGTGGGAGTCGATCCCCGAGGACGAGCGCGACGCGTGGTTCGAGCGCTTCAAGTGGTACGGCCTGTACCACCAGCGCGCCGGTCAGGAGTCGTATTTCATGATGCGGATCGGGCCGCCGAACGGCGTCCTCGAACCGGGGCAGTTGCGCGCCGTCGCCGAACTCGCCCGCGAGTACGCGACGGGGCCCGCGGAGAACCCCGAGTTCGGCGACGGCTGGCTCGACGTGACGACCCGGCAGGCGATCCAGCTCCACTGGATCCGCATCGAGGACGTCCCCGCGATCTTCGACGCGCTGGCGGACGCCGGCCTCTCGACCGTGCAGGCCTGTGGCGACTCCTGGCGCAACATCGTCGGCTGTCCGGTCGCGGGTAAAGACGAACACGAGCACGTCGACGCGCTGGCGCTGACCCGGGAGCTCCACGACGCGTTCAAGCGCAACGAGGCGCACTCGAACCTCCCCCGGAAGTGGAAGGTGTCGGTGACGGGCTGTGACGAGGGCTGCGGTCAGGGCGACATCAACGACCTCGCGTTCGAACCCGCCGAGAAGGTAGTCGACGGCGAGCGGGTGAGAGGCTACAACGTCCGCGTCGGCGGCGGCCTCGCGCGCAACGAGCCCCGGTTCGCGAAGGATATCGACGTCTTCGTCACGCCCGAACGGGCCGTCGACGTGGCCGGCGGCATCTCCGCGCTCTTTCGCGACCACGGCAACCGCGAGAACCGCTACGCCGCCCGGATGAAGTTCCTCGTCGACGAGTGGGGCCCCGAGCGGGTCCGCGAGGTGCTCCGGGCGGAGTACGTCGACTTCGACCTCGAACCGGCGGGCGAGGACCTGCGCTCGTCGTACAGCTACAACGCCGGCGGCGACGGCAAGGGCGACCACGTCGGCGTCCACGAGCAGGTCGACGGGAACTACTACGTCGGGCTGAACGTCCTCGTCGGCCGCATCGGCGCCGAGGAGGCCGTCGAACTCGCCGCGCTGGCGGCGGAGTACGGCTCCGGCGAGGTTCGCCTGACCCAGCGCCAGAACGTGATCCTCACGGACGTCCCCGGGGGGAACCTCGACGACCTCCTCGCCGAATCCCTGCTCGACCGCTACAGCCCCGACCCCCACCCGTTCCAGCGCGGTTCGATCGCCTGCACCGGCACCGAGTTCTGCTCGCTGTCGATCGTCGAGACGAAAAACCGGATGGTGCGCTTCTCGCGCTGGCTCGTCGAGAACGTCGACCTCCCCGAGGGCGTCGCGGACTTTCACGTCCACCTCTCCGGCTGTACCGCGTCGTGTGCCCAGCCACAGATCGCCGACGTCTCCCTGCGCGGGATGAAGGCGCGCAAGAACGGCGACCCCGTCGAGGCCCTCGATATCGGTCTCGGCGGCGGTCTGGGCGAGGACCCGCAGTTCGCCTCGTGGGTGACGGAGCGCGTCCCCGCCGACGAGGTGCCGGGCGCGATACGGAACCTGCTCGAGAACTTCGCCGCCGAACGCGCCGGCGACGAGACGTTCCGCGAGTTCGTCGCCGCCCGCGACGACGAGGAACTGGCGGCCCTCGTCGAACCGGAGGAGACCGACTACGAGGACCCGTACATGCACAACACGAAGCGGACGTGGTACCCCTACGCCGAGGACGACGCCATGGAGGCGAGCCCCGCGCCCGCGAGCGCCGACGGGACGTCGCTTCCGACGGACGACTGAGCCGAGGGTGACTCCTCGCCGCCGTCGGGGTTTCGGTCTCCCGGGTGCGGCGGTTCGAATTGTCGCCGTCGCGGCCCTGAAGTGCGCGCGGGGACTCCCCCTTGCCATGGCCGACCGACTGATGCGCGTCACCGCCCACACGACCCTCGACCTCGTCGACGCGGTCGCGACGGGCCACGACTTCGAGGAGGCGACGTTCGCCGTCGTGGACGCGACCGCCGACCGCGAGAGCCCCGACCGGGTGCGCCTGCGGGTCGAACTCGACAACATGACCGAGACGAACCTGCCGGCGCACGTGACCGACCTCGGGCTGACGCCCGAGCAGGCCCGGACGCTGGCCGCCGACCTCGAGGACCACGCCGCACGCGTCGAGCGGGCACGGGGCGACGACGGCGAGTAGCGACACCCCTGTCGGCGCCTGCCGTCGCGGACTGGCGCGATTTCCCGCTGGCGGCTCAGCTGGGCATGGACGACGCGGCCGACCTCCTCGAGGAGAACCTGCGGGAGGAACAGGCGGCCCTCGACGAGCTGAAAGCGCTCACCGAGGAGTTCGACATGGACGCCATCCCCGCGTGAGAGCCGTGACGGACGCAAACGCGGACGAGGAAGACGAGGAGCGCACGGACGACCAGACCCAGTACGGCGACAGCGGCGAGGACCTCCTCGTCGGCGCCGAGGGTGAGACCGAAGACGACGCGGAGAGCGCCCCGGCGGCTCCCGGTTCTCGGCGTCGATCGGCGGCGGTCGAACCAAATTATTTCAGCCGTGTGCAGAGCTAGCGAATACCGCAGTTATACGACGGTGGGCGTCGACCTCCCCGGCGTGATCCCACGATGGCAGACGCACCCACGAAAACGGCCCGTGCCGAGTGGGGGACCCGGTTCGGGTTCCTGATGGCGATGATCGGCGCCATGGTCGGCGCCGGGAACATCTGGCGGTTCCCGTACGTGACCGGGAACAACGGCGGCGGCGCGTTCATCCTCGCGTTCCTGACGCTGCTGTTCCTGCTCGCGGCGCCCGGGCTGATGGCCGAGGTCGCGCTCGGGCGGTACACGGGGAAAGGCGTCATCGGCGCGTTCCGCGACGTGGTCGGCCGCGGCGGTCTGGTCGGCCTCGGCGTCGTCGTCCTGCTGGTCAACGTCGCGCTGATGTCGTACTACTCGCCGGTGGTCGGGTGGACGCTGTACTACGCGATCCACTCGCTGCTGTTTACGTTCACGGGGAGCGGCTTCGACCCGACCGCGTTCTGGGAGGGACTGCTGGAGAACCCCGCCCTGATGATCGGGCTCCACACGGTCGTGATGGGGTCGATCGCGGCGGTGCTCGCGCTGGGGATCCGCCGCGGCGTCGAACGGCTGGTCGTCTACGCGGTGCCCGCGCTCGTCCTGTCGCTGCTGGTCATGACGGTCCGGGGACTGACCCTGCCGGGGGCGACCGAGGGGATCGCGTTCGTCTTCGGCGTCGAGTGGGAGTACCTCACCTACAGCAGCACGTGGATCACGGCACTCGGACAGGCGCTGTTCTCGACCGGCCTCGGGTGGGGGATCGCGCTCACCATCGGTAGCTACCTCCGCGAGTACGACGACGTGCCCCTCGGCGGCGGCGTGTTCACCGCCGTCGGCGAGTCGAGCATCGGCATTCTCGCCGCGCTCGCCATCTTCCCGGTGGTGTTCGCGACGGGCCTCGAACCCGACGAGGGCGCGAACCTCACGTTCATCTCGCTCGTACAGGTGTTCCCCGAGATACCCCTCGGCGGCGTCGTCGCCGTCTTCTTCTTCGTGGGCTTTTTCCTCGCGACGTACACCTCGGGGCTGCTCATCACGGAGGTGAGCGTGACGACGCTCTCCGAGGAGACCCGCCTCTCGCGCATCCAGACCGTCCTCGTCGTCTGCGGGGGCATCTGGCTGCTCGGCATCCCGAGTGCCTACTCCGTCGACGTCCTCGACTACCTCGACTTCGTCTTCGGCAACTGGGGGCTGCCGCTGGCGACGCTGGCGATCATCGGCGTCATCGGCTGGAAACTCGGCCCCGAGCGCCTGCGCGTGCTGTCGGTCAACCGCAACGCCGGCGTCTACGTCGGCCCGTGGTGGGACCCGCTGATCAAGTACGTCATCCCCGCGGTGATGCTGTTCATCGTGGCGTACTTCGCCTACGACGAGTACGGCACCCCCGAGATGATCGGCGGCATGGTCGTGCTCGTCACGTTCCCGCTCATCGGCTACGCGCTGATGTCGGTACTCGAAGGCCGCGACAGGCCCGGAACGGCCGAACCCGCCGGAGGTGACGACTGATGGCGCTGACCGCCGAGGTCCTCGCGATGCTCGCGTTCACCCTGCTCGCCTTCTACGGCGTCGCCGGCTGGGCGCTGACGCGGACGCTCCGCCAGGAGAGCCGCAAGGTGGAGATCCTGCGCCACCAGGACCGGATGGACACCTACTCGCCGGCGGCGCTCGAGGAGCTACGCGAGTGGATCGAGGAGAACCCCGACGACCCGCGCGTCGACGAGGCCCGCGAGCGGTACAACGAGTGCGTCGACGTCCTCCGGACGACGGACCGGCACTTCTACGACTGGTCTGACGAGGAGACGAGCCGCCTCGAACCCATCTGACTCGGGGCGCTACTTCTTTGCCCGCGGACCGCGAACGGACGGGCGTGACAACGGACGCGTCGGAACTCGGGGACGACGAACTCGAGATCCGACCCGCCGAGCGCGCGGACCTGCTCGCGGTCGTCCGCATCGAGCGCGAGTCGTTCACCCAGCCGTGGCCGTACGACGCCTTCGAGGGCTTCCTCGGCGAACCGGGCTTTCTCGTCGCGACCGACGACGGCCGGGTCGCGGGCTACGTCGTGGCCGACGTGACGCCGAACTACGGCCGCGACCTCGGCCACGTCAAGGACATCGCCGTCCACCCGGCGCGTCGCGGCGCGGGCGTCGGGTCGGCGCTGCTCGCGCGTGCGCTCGCGGTGCTCGCCGGCCACGGCGCGGACTCGGTCAAACTCGAAGTACGCGAGTCCAACGACGCCGCCCGGCGGCTCTACCGCGAGTTCGGTTTCGCTCCCCTCCGGCGCGTGCCGGGGTACTACGACGACGGCGAGGACGCCATCGTGATGATTCGCGACCTCCGCTGACCGGCGAGCCGTGGCCGTTTTACCCGCCGCGGCGCTACCGCGGGACATGGGGTACGCCTGTCCCGTCTGCGACGCCGAGCAGGCCGACGCCGTCCACCTCGCGAACCACCTCGCGATCACCGCCTCGCTCGGCCGCGAGGACCACCTCGCGTGGCTCGACGAGCACGCGCCGGACTGGGCCGACGCCGGCCCGGCGGAACTCGCCGCGGTCGTCCGCGAGCGTGCGCCCGAGGTCGAGACGCCCGAGTTCGAGTCGGCTGGCGGCGACGCGCCGACCTTCGAGGACGAACTCGCCCGGCAGAGCCGCGGCCCCGGCCGCGGCGCGGCCACGGTCGACGCCGAGACCGAACGCGTCCTCGAAGAGGCCCGAGAGCTGACCCGGCGGATGTACGAGGACGACGGCGACGGGACCGACGGGGAGGAGTGAGGACGGCGCGGCCGAACGCGTAACTGGTAACTGGCTGCCGCGCGAGCGTCCGGGTATGCACACGGTGGGGACGTTCGCGCCCGACTCGGTCGAACAGGCCCGCGAGCGCTACGAGGCGGTCGGCCCCGCGGCGGGGACGGTCGTCCGCGAGGCTGCCAAGGCCATGGCGTTCGACCGCGAGGAGTACGCCGAGCGCGTCACCGACGACGTCGTCGAGACCGCCCGCGACGCGCTGTTCGCCGGCCTGCTCGCGGTCGACGTCGGCAGCCGCGAGGAGTACGAGGCCTGGCGCGAGGGCTACGACGGCGAGGTGACCGAGGTCGGCAGCGAGAACGTCGACCGCGTCGCCTGGCACGCCGGCCCCGACGGCGAGGCGGTGGCGGCGACGTTCCAGAACCGAGAGGAGGCGGCCGTGGCGACGCTGCGCCGGCAGGCGTTCGGCCGTCTCTACCGCGAACACCTGCGCCCGAACCAGTAGCTTCTACCGACTCGAACCCGCAGGGAGAGCCGATGAACGACGGCAACGGCCACGACGAGGGTGGCGACGTGAACGGGGACGGCTGGCCCGTCCTCGACTCGGAGACGGAGTACGAGACCGGCTGGTACGACGGCGGCTACGACCTCGTCGAACAGCCCGACGGCACCGAGAAGCGCTACTACTGGGCGGACCTGCCGCCGGCGGTGGTGATCGTCGCGCGCGTCGAGGGGGCGGCCGTCGAGAGCGAGGGCGAGCGTGCGGACGGCGACGGCGTCCTCTTCGTCGAGCAGTACCGGCCGACCGTCCGCGAGACCCACCTCGAACTGCCGGCGGGCATCGTCGAGGAGGGCGAGTCCTACACCGAGGCGGCCGCCCGCGAACTGGAGGAGGAGACCGGCTTCCGCCCGTCGAGCCTCGCGGTCCTCCAGAAGTACGCGGTCGCGACGGGCGTGTTGCGCCACGAGCGGGCGATCGTCTCCGCCGAGGGGCTGGTCCCCGGCGAGCGCGACCTCGACTCGAACGAGTTCCTCCGGGTGCGGACCGTGCCGGCCGGCGAGGCGCTCGACCGCGCCCGCGAGGGGCCGGCGAACGACGCGACGCTCGGCGGCCTGTTGCTGGCGAAAGAAGACGGGTTCCTGTAGTCGGCTACGTCACGCGAGGCCCGACTTGCCGAAATTTCGGCGCAGCGCCGGCAGCGCCGCCCAGGCGACGATGGCGGCGACGACGAGCGCGCCGAGGCCGATCGTCGCCGGGATCGAGAGGTCGACCCCGAAGAACGCAAGCACCGTCCGGAACTCCACCAGGAACGGGATGGAGACGGCGACGAGGACGAGCAACGCCCCCTTCGAGATCCGAAGCTCCATCTAGGCGATCACCTCGGCGACGCTCTCGACGGCGGCTTCGAGGCCGCCGGGGAGCGCGACGCTCGTGAGCGGCTTGATGCCGTCGATGCCGGGGCCGAACAGGCCGCCGCTGTCGACGATGCTCGCGAGCGGGAAGACGTACGCAAAGACCACGAGGACGACGGCGATGGCGGTCCAGAGGCGCAGGTTGTCGAGGACGGCCGGCGAGTCGTCGGGGCCAGACAGCGCCGGCGGGAGGGCGTTGTCGACGGCGTGGGCCGTCTCACCGCCGAACGTCGTGGCGATCACGTTCGCGAGGAACAGCATCGCGGAGACGAACAGCAGCGTCCCGCCGAGGGCGATCTGGGCGTCGAGTTCGGCGACGGAGCCGACGCCGGCCTCGAACTCGAAGCCGCTGTACTGGGGTTCGGCGGTCCGGCGCGGGATGCCGAGCAGGCCGGCGCGGTGCATCGCGTTGGACATGAACGTCATGCCGACGAACCAGAGGAGGACCTGTGCGAGCCCCATCGAGCGGCTCCAGACCCGCTTGCCGGTAAGCTGGGGGAGGAACCAGTAGGTCGCGGCCATGAACGTCAGCGCGACGGCGGTGCCGACGGTGAGGTGGAAGTGGCCGGGCACCCAGATGCTGTTGTGGATGAGGTAGTTGATGTTCATCCCGGCGTTGATCATGCCGGAGAAGCCGCCGGCGGCGAACATCAGGCCGGCCAGCGCCATGCCCGTGAACGCGGGGTCGCGCCACGGGAGCGCGCCGAGCCAGCGGAAGTAGCCCTCGCCGCCGCGCTGGCGGGCGCCGTGTTCGATGCTCGCGACGACGGTGAACGCCGTCAGCAGGCTCGGCAGCAGCAGGAACATCGTGTTCGTCATCGCGATGAACTTGAAGCCCTCGGCGATGCCGGGGTCGAGGTACTGGTGGTGGATGCCCACCGGCGTCGACAGGAGCAAGAAGAGGACGAACACGGCGCGTGCGAGCGGGTCGCTGAACAGGCGGCCGCCGGCCAGTTTCGGCAGCAGGTTGTACCACAGCAGGTACGCGGGCATCAGCCAGAAGTAGACGACCGGGTGGCCGAAGTACCAGAACAGCGTCCGGGTCAAAAGCGGGTTGACGCTGTCGATCAGGCCGAGCGACCACGGCAGGAGGAACGCGAGGATCGCAACCGCGACCCCCGCCGTGGCGATGTACCACATGATGGTCGTCGTCAGGACCATGAACGCCGGCAGCGGGATGCGCTCGCCGGGGTTGTCGCCCCGCCAGGCCCACCACGTGCGGAACCAGTCGACGCCGGCGAGCCACGAGCCGACGACGAACAGCACGAGGCCCACGTAGAACAGCGGGTGGGCCTCGAGCGGCGCGTAGAAGGTGAACAGCACGTCGGCGCTCAGCCCGAACGGCGGGTCGTCGAGCAGGCCGGCGAGGATGGTGACGCCGGCGAGCGTCGTCCCGGTCGCCATCAGCGCGTACCACGCCCAGGTAAACCGTGGGTCGACGACTCCGCGGTCGAGGCTGGTCGTCACCGCCCACGTGAATATGCCGGTGAGGAAGAAGATGGTGAACGTGATCGCGAGGAAGACGCCGTGGGCCGTCAGGATCGTGTAGTAGTCCGCCGAGTCGATGAATCGGTAGACGTCGGTGCGGTGGAGTACCTGAATCAGCCCGAAGAGGGCGCCGATCGACAGCGCGAGGAACGAACTCCAGAACGTCGCCCGGATGACCCGCGCCTCCGTCGGGAACTGGTCGACGAACGCGCCGGCGGTCGCGTCCGCGCTCACGTTACTCATCGTCCATCACCTCCTGCTCGTACTCGTCTTCCTCGTGGACGATCAGTTTGCCCTCCATGTAGTGGTGGCCCGAGCCGCAGTACTCGTTGCAGACGATGCCGTACTCGCCGGGTTCGTCGAACTGGACGGTCATCTCGGCGACCTGACCCGGGATGACCATCGTGTTCACGTTCGTCCCGGCGACGGCGAACCCGTGGGTGACGTCCCGGCTCGTGACGTAGAAGGTGACTTCGCTGTTGGCCGGCACCTCGATCGGGTCCGGCTGGAAGATGAACGCCTGGGCGACGACGTACGCCTCGTACTCGTTCTCGCCGACCTGCTCGACGCGCGGCTCGGAGAAGCGCTCGTCCTCGCCGAGGGCGTTCGGATCGATCGTCCCGCCATCGTCGTCGACCATCGCGATGCCGATGCCGACCGAGCCGTACACGATCGTCGCGATGAAGCCGACGATCAGTACCATCGAGGCGGCCAGCCACAGCTTCTCGTAGGTGTGAATATTCATACCATCCCCACCACCGTCGGACCGTTTCCGAGGAACTCGACGAAGTACATGAACAACCACATGAACACGAGGATGAGGAAGTACAGCGTGATCAGCGCCAGCGTTCCGACCGGATCGTACTCGTCGTGACCGATCCGCTCGACCCCTTCGTGATCGATGTCCTGCTCTTCTATCGCCGTCATATGCCGGGGGGTACGAACAGTCGCTCCTTAGTCGCTACAGCGGTTCCCACCGAACAGGAACGGTGGCGGGTTTTATATACTCCTCAATCCGAGCTAGCCGCATGACTCTCGTGGACATCTCGCCGAGGACGGTCGCCGCGGTCGCGCTACTGGCGTTGCTCCCGGTGCTCTGGTACGGGTTCGGAAGTTCGCTCACCGCGGGGTTCGTCTCGAGTATCAACGTCCTCCTCATCTTCGGTTCCCTCTATCTCGCGTTCAGCCCCGTCGCCGACGGCCACGACGGTAACGGCCACGGCGGCGCGTCGGCGTAGATGGCTTCGTCCGCCGGGTTCGCGGTCACGCTCGCGCAGACGTCCGACTACGCCGCGGCCGCCGACCGCGTCGACCTGCTCGCGTTCCTGCTCGTCGGTCTCTTCGCCGGCGCCCACTGTCTCGGGATGTGCGGGCCGCTCGTGACGACGTACGCCGACCGGTTCGCCGACGGCGCCGACGCGCGCCGACGCGACGCGCTGACGCTCCACGAGGTCCGCCAGCACGGGCTGTTCAACCTCGGCCGGGCCGCAAGCTACGCGCTGCTCGGCGGCGTCTTCGGCCTGCTCGGCGCCGGGGCGTTCGCCTCCGTCGACGCGGTCTCGGCCGCCGGCGACGCCGTCCGCGGCGCGGTCGGCATCCTCGTCGGGATCGCCATCGTCCTCAGCGGCCTCTACTACCTCCGGGGCCGGCCGGGGGTCCCCGGCCACGGGCTCCCCGTCGTCGGCACCCTGTTCGCGTCGCTGTCGCGGCTCGTCGCGAGCCGCGTCGACCGGCTGGCGAACTCGCCGGGGATCGTCGCCCTCGGGGCCGCACACGGGCTGTTCCCGTGTCCGATCATCTACCCGGCGTACCTCTACGCGTTCGCCCTCGGCGACCCGCTGCGCGGGGCGCTCTCGCTCGGCGTCCTCGGCGTCGGGACGATCCCCGCGCTGTTCCTCTACGGGACGCTGCTGGGCTCGATCGACGCGACGACCCGCGTCCGCCTCCACCGGGCGCTCGGCGTCGCGTTCCTCCTGCTCGGGTACATCCCGCTCCAGCACGGACTGATGCTCTACGGGATCCACCTGCCACACCCGCACGTCCCGTTCTACCAGCCGCTGTGACCGCCCGCCGATGAGCCGAAACCGCCCCGCCCACGACGCGCCCGCCCGCGAGGACAGCGGCGCCGACGCCCCCGACGAGTGTACGCTCTGTGGCCTGCCGACGCCGGACGACCCGATCACCGACCCCGACGTCGACGGGACGTTCTGCTGCCGGGGCTGTCTCGAGGTCCGGCGCGCGCTCGGCGAGGTCGACGACGCGCGGGCCGGCGCCGTCGAGGACGCCCTGGCGGACGAGGGGCCGGACGTGGCCGACGTCGAGGGCGAGGAGGCGTTCCTCGCGGTCGACGGGATGCACTGTGCGACCTGCGAGGCGTTCATCGAGGGGCGGGCGACCGCGACCGACGGCGTCCGCGCGGCGGAGGCGAGTTACGCCACCGACGCGGTCCGCCTCGTCTACGACCCCGACGTCGTCGACGAGGACGACCTCCCCGGCGTCCTCTCGGGGCTGGGCTACGAGGCCCGGACGCGCGGCGAGGGCGGCGACGAGGGCGACGACGACGCCCTCGTGAAGTTCCTGATCGGCGGCGGCCTGTTCGGGATGATGGTGATGGTGTGGTACGTCCTCTTTCTGTACCCGACGTACTTCGGCTACGACCCGGTCGTCGACCTCGGCGGGTTCGACGGCACCTACGTCTTCGCGAACGTCTGGCTGCTGACCTCGTTCGTCCTCTTTTACACCGGCTACCCGATCCTCCGGGGGGCGTACGTGAGCCTCCGGGCCGGGCTGCCGAACATGGACCTGCTGGTGTCGGTCGCCGCGGTCTCGGCGTACGTCTACAGCACGCTGGCGATGGTGCTGTCGCGGACGGACCTCTACTTCGACGTCACGGTCGCCATCGTCCTCGTCGTCACCGCGGGTACCTACTACGAGGGGCTGGTCAAACGCCGCGCGGCTGGCCTGCTGTCGGACCTCGCGGAGCGACAGGTCGACGAGGCTCGCCGGGCCGACGACGGCGAGGTCGTCCCGCTCGAGGCGGTCGGCCCCGGCGAGGCGCTGCTCGTCCGCCCCGGGGAGCGGGTTCCCCTCGACGGGACGGTCCGCGAGGGGTCGGCCGCGGTCGACGAGTCGCTCGTCACCGGCGAGTCGCTGCCCGTCGAGAAGGTCCCCGGCGACCCCGTCCGCGGCGGGACGGTCGTGACCGACGCGCCGCTGGTCGTCGAGGTCGGCGCGGACGCCGAGAGCACGCTCGACCGCCTCGTCGAACTGCTCTGGTCGATCCAGAGTTCCCGCCCGGGGGCCCAGCGGCTGGCGGATCGGCTGGCGACGATCTTCGTCCCGCTCGTGTTCGTCCTCGCGGCGGCCGCCGCGGGCTGGCTGCTCGCGACCGGCGCGGCCCCGTCGCGGGCGCTGCTGGTCGCCCTGACGGTCCTGATCGTCTCCTGTCCGTGCGCGCTGGGGCTCGCGACGCCGCTGGCGATCGCCTCGGGGGTGCGCTCGGCGGCCGAGCGGGGGATCGTCGTCGCCGCGGAGGCGATCTTCGAGTCGGCCCCCGAGGTCGACGTCGTCGTCCTCGACAAGACCGGGACGCTCACGGAGGGCTCGATGACCGTCGAGGGCGTCCGCGCCCCCGAGGCGGACCCCGACCGCGTCCTCCGGCGGGCCGCGGCCGTCGAGCGCCTCTCCGAGCACCCCGTCGGGGTCGCGGTCGCCGAGGCGGTCGAGGGGGACCTCGACGACGTCGCCGTCGAGGGGTTCGAGCGGACGAACCGCGGCGTGGCCGGGGTCGTCGACGATGGCGGCGACGAGGGAACCCGCGTCGTCGTCGGCCACCCGGACCTCCTCGCCGAGCGGGGGCTGGCGATCCCGGCCGCCCTGGAGGAACCGATCGAGCGCGCCCGCGGGGACGGCGACGTCCCCGTCGTCGTCGGCTGGGCGGGCCGGGCCCGCGGCGTGGTCGTCGTCGGCGACAGCCCCCGCGAGGAGTGGCGCGAGGCCGTCGAGACGCTCTCGGAGGGCCGCGAGGTCGTCGTCCTCACCGGCGACGAGGGCGCGGCGGCGGATCGCTTCCGCGAGGTCGACGCCGTCGACGAAGTGTTCGCGGGGGTCCCCCCGGAGGCGAAGGCGGAGACGGTGCGACGGCTCCGCTCGAAGGGCACCGTCGCGATGGTCGGCGACGGGAGCAACGACGCGCCCGCGCTCGCGGCCGCGGACGTGGGCATCGCCCTCGGCGGCGGAACGACGCTCGCGATCGACGCCGCCGACGCGGTGATCGTCGGGGACGACCTCGGCGCCGTCGCCGAGACGTTCGCGATCGCCCGCGGGACGAATCGGCGCATCCGCCAGAACCTCGGCTGGGCGTTCTGTTACAACGCGATCGCGATCCCGATCGCGCTCGCGGGCCTGCTGAACCCGCTGTTCGCCGCCGTCGCCATGGCCTCCAGCAGCGTCCTCGTCGTCCTCAACTCCGCGCGCTCGATCGGCCCGGGCGGCCGCGACTGAGACGAGCGCGGCGTGCCCAACTATTTTGGCGGTAGCTCTATCCGCCGCGTCGTGGTCCGTCCCCACGGCAGGGGACCGGCCGTCCGACGCAGCCCACCCCCGGTCCGGCCCTGCCCGCCGTCACGGCGCCCCCGGCGCAGAGGCACCCAGCACCCGCGGCCCGCTGCGGGCTTTTCCGACCTCGATCCGCCAGCGACGGCCACGGCGTGTTACGCCGTCGCGTCGACGTGTGGGGCGGCCGGACCGTCGTCGGGGCCTGACGGTGTCGCCAGCCGACGCGTCCGCGCGGCCCGACCGGGCGTCGTTTATTGCCGCCGCGACCCTAGACGACGTTCGCAATGCTATCGTTCCTCGTACTCTACGGAACCGGGGAGGGACAGACCGCGAGGGTCGCCGCCCGCGTCGGCGACGCGCTCGTCGAACGGGGACACGACGCGACGGTCGTGGACGCGGACGCGGTCCCGCCGGGGCTCTCCGTCGACGACTTCGACGCGGTCCTCGTCGGCGCGT
Organism: Salinilacihabitans rarus; assembly: GCF_024296665.1. Classification (NCBI taxonomy): domain Archaea; kingdom Methanobacteriati; phylum Methanobacteriota; class Halobacteria; order Halobacteriales; family Natrialbaceae; genus Salinilacihabitans; species Salinilacihabitans rarus. Next base: position 2,643,069 of record NZ_CP100762.1, read on the forward strand.
CCGTCCACGGCGGCAAACACCAGCCGTCGGTCCGCGAGTTCGTCGCGTCCGCCCGCGACGCGCTGGCGGCGAAACCGACGGCCTTCTTCCAGGTGTCGCTGTCGTCGGCCGACGAGCGGGGCGAGGCCCAGGCGGCGGGGTACGTCGAGGAGTTCGTCGCGGACACCGGCTGGAACCCCGACCGGATCGGGCTGTTCGGCGGCGCGCTCCGGTACTCGAAGTACGGGTTCCTGAAGCGGCTGCTGATGCGACGGATCGCCAGGCGGGCCGTGCCCGAGATGCCCGACCCGGAGCCGTCCGGGGACGTCGAGTTCACCGACTGGGACGAGGTCGAGGCGTTCGCCGCCGACGTCGCCGCGTTCGTCGAGGGGCGACTCGGCGTCGCGCCGCCCGACGCCGCCGGGAACGACCGGAACGCACCCCCTTCGTCGGCCGACGACGTTCGTGAGCGCCATGACCGATCCGGGTGACGCGACCGAGCCGTTCCCGAGACGGCGGCGGGGGACGGTCGACGCGATGCGCGCGGCCGGCCGGCGAAGCGACGTCCACGGCCTCGTCGAGTTCGACGTCACCGAGGCCAGACGGCGGGTTCGCGACCGGGCGGAGCGGACGGGCGAGGACCGCTCGTTCACCGCGTTTCTCGTGTTCTGTCTGGCCCGGGCGCTCGACGATCACCCCGACCTCAACGCCTACCGGGACTGGCGGGGGCGGATCGTCCGCTTCGACGACGTCGACGTGATGGTCGTCGTCGAGGTCGACCTCGACGGGACCCGGATCGGCGTCCCACACGTCGTCCGAGCGGCCAACCGGCGGTCGCTCCGGTCGATCCACGACGAGATCCGGACGGCCCAGACCGACCCGGCCGAACGCCGCCTGCCGGGGCCGGCCTCGCTGGCCCTCCGCCTCCCCGGGCCCGTCCGGCGGCTGTTCTTCCGGCTCCCGCGGTGGTTCCCCCGGCGCTGGAAGCGGGTCGCCGGCACGGTCGCCGTGACGTCCGTCGGGATGTTCGGCACCGGCGGCGGGTGGGGGATCACCCCGACGAACTACACGCTCCAGCTCACGGTCGGCGGCATCGACCGGAAACCGGGGGTCGTCGACGGCGAGATCGAACCCCGGGAGTACCTCTCCGTCACGGCGACGTTCGACCACGACGTCGTCGACGGCGCGCCCGCGGCGCGGTTTCTGGAACGGCTGCGGGAACTCGTCGAAGGGGCCGACGGGCTGTGACGCGGACGCGACCCGAAGGGAGCCCCACTCGCCCGGCACACGCCGGCCGGCGCGGAGAGAGAGCCCTATACGGGGAGGCTCGCGCGCTCGCGCCACTCCTCGTCCACCCGCGCACCCGTCTCCGCGAGGGCGTCGAACACGGTCTCGATGTCCGACGCGGTCGTCCGGTGGCTGCAGATGGACATCCGAAGGGCGCGCCGCGAGCGGATGGCCGTGGTCGTGAGAAACGCGCGTCCGCTCTGCACGACTTCGTCCGCGATCTCCTGGTTGAGTTCGTCCAGATACCGGTGGACCCGCGTCAGCGGGACCGCGGGCGGATCGGCGAGGACTTCCTGGAGGTCCGCCGGCACGTACCGGAACGAGTAGATGAACAGGTTCGGCTCCTGGACCGCCACGAAATCGTCGTGCGAACGGACGAGGGCGTCTAACCGCTCCGCACAGGCGACGCCGTTCCGAAGCAGATCCCGATACCCATCCAGCCCGTAGTGTTTCAGGCTCGTCCAGAGCTTCAGCGCCCGGAACCCGCGGGACATCTGCGGCCCGAACTCGTAGTAGTCGAACTCCTCCGGCGTCTCCGCGATCGACCCCCGGAGGTACGACGCGTCCATTGCGAACGTCCTCGCCAGGACGTCCCGATCGCGGACGAGAACCCCGCCGCACTCGTAGGGAACGAACAGCCACTTGTGCGGATCGAGCGTCACGGAGTCCGCGCGCTCCATCCCCTCGTAGCGGGATTCGAACTCCGGGACCATCGCCCCCACCGCCCCGCAGGCGCCGTCGACGTGAAACCAGAGGTCGCGCTCGGCACAGACGTCCGCGACGTCGTCCAAGGGATCGATCGCGCTCACGTTGATCGAGCCCGCCTGTCCGACGACGCAGAACGGCTCGTCGCCGCGCGCTCGGTCGTCTTCGAGCAGCCGCTCTAGGGCGGCGACGTCCATCGTGAAGTCCTCGTGGCTGGGCACTCGCCGGACCGCATCGCGCCCGAGGTTGAGCATGTCCGCGGCTCGGACGACGCTGGTGTGGCACTCGTGGTCGGCCACGTAGAGCGTGTATCGGGGCCGGTCGTTCCCCTGTAACCCGGGGCCGGCCGTCTCGTGGTCGGTCCGGTCGCGGAGCGCGGACAGGATGGCGGTGACGTTGGCCATCGTCCCCCCGCTGGTCAGCAGCCCGCCGGTGTCGGGCGGGTACCCGATCGCCTCGGCCAACCACCGGATACAGCGGCGTTCGACTTCCGTCCCGGAGGGCGCCGGGTGCCACCCGCCCACGTTCATGTTCACGGTCGCCGCGATGGCGTCGGCCAGCGGGGCGAGCGGCGTTCCCGACCCCATCACGAAGCCGAAAAACCGCGGCGACGGATTGTGGGTCGCGTACGGGATGACGCGCTCTTCGACGGCGTCGAGGATCGCGTCCGGGTCCTCACCGCTCTCGGGGAGGGGTTCGTCGAACGCCGCGGCGACGCGCCCGGGGTCGGCCTGGACGTAGACGGGCCGGTCTTCGATTCGCTCGTAGTACTCGGCGATCAGATCGACGGTTCGGTACCCGAGTTCCCGGAACTCGTCGGGATCGAGATCGCCCGCCGGCGGGCCGTCTCGAGTGGTCATACGGACAGCACCCCGTGTGGGGTGATAACGCTTACACGCCCGCGGTTGACGGATACCGACTACCACGTGGTGTCCCACTCCGAGCGATCGCACCCCAAACGGCGTGACGATCAATTACGTTGCCACTGTGATATCTATATGTAGCGGGTGACCGTGCGTCTCACCCCGCACGCTGGACACAGCGGCGGGCAACGGGAGTACTATCATGACCGACGATACGACCGACGTGCCCGATTGGCACCTCAAGGGGGAGTTCATCGAAGCGTGTAACTGTTCGGTCCCGTGTCAGTGTCTGTGGCACGAACCGGCGGACGACGGCGGGTGTACCTTCGCCGGCTTCTGGAACATCGAGGAAGGGACGTACGGAGACGTGTCCGTGGACGGGCTGGGGGCCGGGATGCTCGTTTTGGACGAGGGGGTCCTCTTCGAAGGCGGGTGGCACGTCGTCCTCGTGATCGACGAGGCCGCCGACGAGGAACAGGCGGCGGCGCTCGAACGGATCTTCTCCGGACGGGCGGGCGGACTGTTCGAAGCTGCGGCGCCGCTCGTCGAGACGGTCGAGGACAGCGTCGTCGTGCCGTTCTCCTACTCGACCGAGGACGGCCACCGCTCGTTCAGTGCCGGCGACGTCGTCACGATAGAGGCCGACGGCGCCGTCGGCTTCGGCGACGAGCAGGGATCGGTGTACCCCCACCCGTTCGTTCCGCCGGACGAGCAACCGAACACCGGAAAGACGACCGAAGCGACCGTCGACTTCGACGACGACTTCTCGTGGGACGTCGGCGGCAACAACTCGTACTTCGGGGAGTTCGAGATGGCGAACACCTGAACGCACCGCTCGGTATCGACCATGGCAACACGTGACGCTATTCGGCGGGTTACGACCGCCCGTCGGCTGCCGCTCGTCGCAGTCGCCCTCTACGGCATCGCGCTCGTAGCGTGGCTACTCGTTCTCCGACAGTGGCTGCCGATGCCGGGCGGGGAAACGGGCGCGCGGATGTCCGACCCCGGCGTTCCGGAGGCGATGGCGACGGGACACGGCCTCGTCGGGGTGGGGCTCTATCTGGCGATGTGGGCGACGATGATGATCGCCATGATGTATCCCTCGTCGGTCCCGCTGTTCCGGCTGTACTACGGGACGCTTCGGGGCGACTCGAGAGCCGGAAAACTCGCCCGGCTGAGCGCGCTGCTCGGCACGTATACGCTCGTCTGGGGGCTCACCGGCCTGATTCCACTGACGGTAAATTCCGCGGTCCCGATCGCGTCCCTCGCCGCCGACCACGGACCGCTCCTGTTCGGAAGCGTGTTGCTCGTCCTGGGCGGATACCAGCTCTCACCGTACAAGTACCGGTGTCTGGACAAATGCCGGTCGCCGTTCGGGTTCCTGCTGACCTATCACCGGCCCGGGATTCGCGGCGCCGCGCACGTGGGATTTCGCTTCAGCGTCTTCTGCGTCGGGTGCTGTTGGGCGCTGTTCGCGTTCGTGGTCGTCGCCGGCTCGATGAACGTCCTCTGGATGGCGACCATCGCGCTCGTGCTCTCGCTCGAACGAACGGTCTCGTGGGGCCCGCAGTTGGCCAAGGCGGTCGGCGTCGTCGCCGGCGCCGCCGGGAGCACTCTCGTCGCGGTCGCGGTAGCGTAGCCGCCGGGAGAACCACGCACGAATTCGCGGACGAGCGGGGGTGTTCGGGCCACATCGCGGACTTCTCGCCCGGCGGTGATTGGGACGTTAACGGTCCCTATTCGGCGTGGCGAACAGTAGCGCCCGCCCTGCCAGTCGGGGTACCCAGAGCACTACCATTTCTGTCTTCTCTCCCCTCTCTACAGGTTTATATCCGAAGCCGCGGCCAACGCCGGCGATGCAGATCGAAACCTCCCCGATGGAGGACTGGCTCGTGATCGTCGCGCTGCAGCGTCTCGCCGACGACTACGAAGACGTCGATCCCGACCTCGCGAGGCGGGCGCGGTGGCTGGCCGTCGCGATCGCTGAGGAGTATAGCCGCCGATAGATACACCGAGTTGTTACTCAGCTGGCGGAAAACGTGCCGGTGAGAAATGGTCCATCCCTACCCAGGGGAGAGACCCGGCACGCCCATGACAGGTAGTACGGTAACTCCGTATTACCCGTGTTGTGGGTCTAGTCCCACGTACGTCTTTCCTCGATTCGAGAGCATTAATCTTCTGTTTGCGTGCGTACGCGGAGGTACGCCGTCTGGGTAATTCTCTTTTGCATTCTATGAGATTTCGAGCGAATAATACAGAAAGCTTATTACGGACTTGTGTAAAGAAACAGTTACCCCTACCCACCCTGGATGTCCGCTTCGGTGACATACCGTGTGGTTGCCGGGCGACGCTCCAGAGAAAACAAACACAACGATAATAATGACAGGAAACACATCATATCGCGAAAAGGGCCGCGCAGTTGCCCTTGCCGCGCTTATGGTACTGTCTGTCTTCGCCATGTCCGTGAGCTTCGCGGGCGCGGCGGCGGCAGACTCACACTACGATGCGCAGGTGTCCGATGGCGACGTATACATTGGACAGCAAGTACAGGCAACAAGTCTCCCGTCCACTGCTGACCTGGTGGACAGCAACGGAGATGTCGTCAAGAACCTCCGTGTCAGCGATGAAACGGCCGTCTTCGACACCAGCGATCTCGATCCGGGTCGCTATCACATCGAAGACAGCGAAGGGAACACTGTGGGTGACTCGTTCTGGGTGAACGAGCACCAGATCGACGCCTCGTTCGACCCGGTGTCGGTCAATCAGGGATCGACGAGCCTCATCATCGAGGACGTCACCCCTGACGCCCCGCGCAGTGGCTTTGTCGCCAACGTCAGCGCCGAATACGGCGAGGACAACGCGACGGTCAGCGCGAGCACCCTCGAGGGCATCTTCGGTGCCGAGAACGTCTCGGACACCGGTGACGGCGTCGTCACGCTCAACGAGATCACTCTCGAAGACAACAAGGCTTCCATCTTCGCTGACCTCAGCAACGAGGATGTCGGCGAGTACAACTTCACGGTCGATGTTGTCGACACGACGGCCACCGACACCGCCGAGGTTTCGGTGACCGACTCCGATGCAAGCGTCGACTTCGGCGCGAACTCCTACACGGGGACCGTCGGTGACGTCGCCGAGTTCGATGTCGAACTCAGTGCGACCGAAACCGGCACGATTTACATCTCCGACCAGGACGACTTCTACACGGCCACGCTCAACCTCCCGGAAGGGATGGACGCGGACAACGTGACCGTCGAGTTCAACACCTACTACGCCGCTCGCGGCGACCTTAGTAGCGATCAGTCGGCCTTCACCGTCATCGCTGGTGAAGACAACGACATCACCGACGAAGTTACGATCACGCAGAAGCTTGACGGCGAAACCATCGGTGATGGTTTGGAGGCTGACACCTACGACGAGAACCGCCTCCTGCCCGGCGACTACGAGCTCGAAGCCGACGCCGGCGCGTCCGTGACGGACGTGTCGTTCCTGGTGCTTAACGAGCGCTCGACCGGCGACGCCCAGCAGTACGTCGCCCCGCAGGGTAGCCTCAAGCTGAACGACCTCTCGGTGTCGGACATCGAAGAGGTCTCCACCCAGAAGAACACCGTCGCTCGCGGCGACCTCCTGATCACGGAAGTCGAAGCCTCGGGCGTCTACGGCTACATCTCGGACGTCAGCAAGTGGGACGGCAGTGAGCACGGCCTCGCGTTCGAGTTCGAGAACACGAACCCGCCGCGCTACGGCGGTGACAGCACGTACGCGCTTGACCACCTCAGCTCGGACAGCTACGAAGTCCTGACCGACGCGGAGAACGAAACGTTCTACGTGGTCATCGACACGACCGACACGGCGTTCCAGCAGAGTAGCGACGAAGCCGACATCAACTACGACCAGACGTGGAACGCTTCGTTCAACGTGACCCCGGACAACGACTACGTCCCGTCCGACGCAGAGACGGGCGAAGTCGCGCAGACTGACTTCACGTACGAAGACGTCAGCGTCGAGTTCAAGGGGAGCTTCGACGAGAACGAAAGCCTCCGCATCGGAAACAGTGCGGAGTCGCAGGTTACCGCTGAGACGAACCTCGCGCCCGGTACCGAAGGGAGCTTCTACCTCCGCTTCGAGACCGATGTCGTGATGCAGGACACGACCGTCAACGAGGACGGTCTGGCCGTCGGCACGTTCGACCTCAGCGACCGCGAAGCCGGTGAGGAAGTCCAGACTGTCCGCGTCACTCTCCGCGGCACCAACTTCCCGTATGACGACGGTGGCGTGGTCTGGGACGCCGAGGACCCCATCCCGGCTGAGGTCCAGCTCAGCGCTGACGCGCCGAGCTCGGTCGCAGTCGACGGTGACGCCTCGCTCGACATCACGCTCGAGAACCCCAGCCCGGACGAGAAGACCGAGGAGTTCGACTACACCGTGACGATCAACGGTGAGGAAGTCGACTCCGACACGAAGTTCCTGGAGACCGAACAGGCCTGGGAGCAGAGCTACGACATCGACACCTCCGAAGCGGGCGACATCGAGTGGTCCGTGACGGCTGGTGACGAGGAAGCGTCCGGTACGCTCACCGTCGAGGACAGCGGCACGGACGACGACTCTGACTCCGACTCCGACTCTGACTCGGACTCGGACTCGGACTCGGACTCGGACTCGGACTCGGAGACCGACTCCGACTCTGACTCCGACGACGGCGACTCCGACGGCCAGCCCGGCTTCGGCGTCGCGGTCGCGCTCGTCGCCCTGCTCGCCGCTGCGATGCTCGCCCTGCGCAAGCAGGAGTAAGCATCAGTAGCTGAACCACCGGCATTCGCCGGCCCTTGCGCCACTTCCATTTTATCGGACGCCACGCCCCGTAGCCGCGGCACTCGTCCGACAGCCGTCGGTCGGCCCGCGAGTCGAAGCGATACGTTCACGCACCCGGGTACACAGACCCACAGCGTGTGACAAAACTCTACGACGCGCTTCAGGAGTCGCCACAAACTGGTATCAACCTGAGCAATCTCAATCCAGAAGAGCGCCAGCAGGTCCGTCAGATCTCTATTACCGGGACGAAAGGGCTGAGTCAATCGAATACGCCGGGTCGGACAGCAGACGTCTACTACCTCGAAGGGGATGAACGCGCCGCTGCGAAACTGTTCGTTGAGGAACATCGCGAGGCACTCGAACGGCTTGATTTTTCGAAAAAAGACACCCTCCAGACGAGTGTCCCACGGGAGGTCTATGACTGGATTCTCCACGAACTCGGCGAGCGTACGCTAACGAAATATGAGCGGGTTGTCCTCGAAGAGCGGTCGAACGGCACCCGATGGATCATCGACCGCACCCGGTTCGAACAGCACCCTGATCGACGATACACAGTGAACGAAGGGAAGAGCGCCCGCGTAGATGAGCTGTCACTGGCTGACCTGTACGCAGAACTCGACGATCCCCTCACCGAATCTGACCTGCGGGCCCATCGTGCTGTGGCAGGCAACGTGCGATATCTTCTCGAGTACTTCAGGACTGCCGAGGAGTTTGCCTGCAGTCCTGTAACGATCAACGAGGAGATGGCGCTTCGAAAACACTGAGAGTGCCAGAGTAGGGTTAGACAAATCGATTCCCTGTCGAACCGACTGAAAAACTTAGACCCGTTCGCTGGCCGTCTCGACCGTCGAGCGAATCTGCTCGATCGTCTCCCGGACGCGCTCGCGCGAGCCCAGCCGCAGCGAGAGGCGTTCGGGTGAGACCGTCAGGTCGTAGACGCTCATCGCCTCGCCCGGCACCGCCTCGAGATCGAGTGCCTCCAGCAGGCCATCGAGGGCCGCGCTCGCCGGGATTTCGACGTCTGCCTCCCAGCGGGGCTCCGACGTCGTGTCGACGATGAGCTTCGCGGCGAGTTCACAGCCGCGTTCGGTCGTGATGCCTGAGATCGTTGCCGTCCGATCGTAGCGCGGGTCGCCATCGTAGGCGTCGGCCTCGTAGGTGCCGGAGACCTTGTAATTGTACGAGACTTCGAGGGGCTGGCCGTCAGTGATACTCCCGTCGGCGAGGAGTTCGATCGTCCCGGTGGTGTTCTGGAGCGTGTAGTCCTGGAGATATTCGAATCTCTCGCCGGTGTCTGCATCCCGGACGGTCTCGGTCCCCGGGATGAGGTTCGTGTGCGCGAGGGAAATCGGCGTCCCCAGGTCGGCGGAAATCGTCTCGGTCTCCGAGCGGCCCCCGCCGAGGACGGTCGCCCGCAGCGTCCGGTCACCGCGCTTCGTCACCGAGTAGTTCGCGAGCGAGAGCGCCTCGGCGCTCGCGCGCTGGCCGGCCTGCGCCCAGTGGATCTCGATCCCGCCGTTGGCGTCGCTATACCGCACCTCGAACAGCGAGTCGGACTGCTCGGCAATCTCGACCAGGACGTCCAGCAGGTCGGTATCCCAGCTCGCGTTGACGACCAGCGGGGTGTCGTCGCCGTCGAACGACAACTCGTAGCTCTCGACGCGCTGGGGCGCATAGCCATACCGGGGTGACTGACTCCGGACGCCGTCCGGTTCGTAGCCGTCGAACGAGAGCCGTGCCCGGAGGTCCGCGCCGAGGACGTCGAACGACGTCGTCAGTGACGTCGCGTTCTCGACTTCGGTCCACGACCGGCCGTTGTCGTTCGAGAGTGCGATCGCCTGCGCGCCCGAGGTATCGTCCCACGTCGTGTCGAGATACCCCGTCGTGACCGAGTAGACCGTCTGGGCATCGTCCGACTCGACCGTCACCGGCTTGTAGTCCGCTGGCCTGTCGAGCGCCTTACCATCGGTCAGTTCCCCGTTCTCGTCGAAGTCAGTGCTGTCGTAGTATCGCATATCGTGGAGCGAGGCGGCGTCGAAGTAGACCAGATCGCCGTCCCAGTAGCAGTCGACCTCGATGCGGTACTCGCCCGGCGGGATGTCGCCGCCATCCCACGGGGTAAACCCCGACGAGGTCAAATCCGTCGAGTCGCCGAACCAGCCGGGGCTACTCCCGTACCCGATGTCGGCGAACGTAGCCTTGCCCAGCGACGTGCCTGAGGAGTCGTCGACGACGTGGACCCGGAAGTACGCCGGGCTCCCGGTGTCGCAACCGACGCGAGCGGAGATCCCGACCGCGTCGGCCGGGATCGTGTACTCGACAGAGAAGGACGTCGATTCGAGGCCGTCCCCGCTGGTGTCGAACGTGTAGCACTCCCCCATCGAGTAGATCGGATCCGAGAGAGCACTTGCGCCGCCGACGATGTAGTACTCGATGTCTTTGAGGAAACTGGTTCGCGCAGGCTCGAGGCCGCCGTCGCGGAAGACGACCGGCTCCGTCGCTTTGGGCGAGAAGAACTCCTCAAACTCCGTGCCCGTCGACGCCGTCTGGAGTGGCTCGTCGAGGACCTCGTCAACGTCGGGCGCGTCGACAACCGCCGCGTATGACGTCTCCGTCGCGATGAGATCGCTGGCGAGGGTGTGGGCAGCCTCCTGGTCGACATCGCGCTGGATCCGGCGCTCCAACTGTGTGCCGCCGACGCCGACGAGTGCGGCTCGCCCGGGTTCGATCACGACATCGCGGAGTTCGTCGATCGGCTGGCGCGCGCCGTCGCGGTAGACCCGCATCGGCGCGCCCTCGTACGACTGGAGCGCGTAGGCGTCGTCGCGCGGGATCGGGATGCGCGCCCGCGGGAGGTCGTTCACTCTGGGTTCGAGGCGGGCGCCGTCGAGGATCTGCGGGGTGAGCGTCTGGCCCGACGGATGATCGAGTTCGACGTGCCACCCCCGCGGTGGCGCCGCCGACTGCGCGAGGCCCGCGCTCTCGGTCTCAGTGGTGAGGGTCGCGTCCGCGTAGACGTACTGCGTCTGCTCCCGGACCGTGTAGGTGTACTCGCGCTCGGGGTAGAGGCCGGCGGAGTCGTCGGTGTAGCTCTCGGTCACCGTATCGAGGGTCGCGAGGAGTTCACCATCGTCGGGATCGTCGTAGACGCGATCGCGCTTGCCGTCTTCGCGCCGGCGCCAGAGTTGCTGTGAGCCGTCGAAGTCCGACTCGACCGTCCAGCCGAGGCCCACCGAGTGCTTGCCGACCGACGTCGCGGTGAGGCTCGACGCCGCGTGGAGTTTCGTGATCTCGTTCGCCTGATGCCACGTGCCGGTGACGTCGGTAGTCTCGGTCCGGATGCCGACGTCGTACTGCTCGCCGTCAAGGACACCCATGATGTTGTACTCGAGTGGATCGGCGTCGAACGGGACTGTCGCCTCGTCCGCTGGGTCGTACGTGCTGTTGACCGACCGCTTCCAGCGGATGCGGTACTGCCCGGTGTTGAGCCCGGCGTCGAACTCCTGGGCGAGGAGCTCGCCCTGGACCGACCCGTCGAGAACGAAGCCGGTGACATCTGGAATCGTCGTCGTCCCGTTGGCCTCGTTCGAGGTCTCGGTGACTTCGCCGCCGCTACCGTCGCTCTGGTACGCTTCGAGCAGATAGTAGTAGTCCGTCCCGTGGTCGAGACCCGTGTCCGTGTACGATTGGGTGCCCTGTGCGAGGTCGACGACGAGCGTATCCGTCGCGGGATCGACTGGCGACGTCGTCGAACGGTAGAGCCGGTAGCCGTCGACCTCGGTGTCCACCTCGGTCCACGAGAGGTCGAGTTCCGTATTCCGCTCTCCGGTGACCGCGAGATCGGTGGGAGCCTCGACCGTGATGTCGTACTCGACGTACACCGAGCCATCGCCCTCGGGCGCGGCTCCACCTCCAGTCGTCGTAGTTGCGTTCGTCAGATCGTCGATGTACGACGACCCACCGCCACCGCCGCCAGAAGCCGCGCCCGACCCGTCAGAGTCAGCACCACCGCCACCATACCAGCCGCCACCGCCAGCACCGCCGTATACAGTGCCGGTGCCACCATCGCCGCCGACGCCGAACGACCCGTCCTCGCCGTCGCCGCTACCGGCACCGCCGGCTGTCTGGGTTCCACCACCGCCCGCACCAGTGTCGTACCCATCTTGGCCCTGAAGGCCGCCACCATCGCCGCCGTGATTGTCGTCGACATACGCGGAGTCGGATCCGCCTGTCCCACCGCCGCCGGCGGCGACGGCGACCCGGTCGTCGAGCGTCGTCCCGCCGATGCGGATGTCGCTCGCCCCGCCGCCGGTCCCAGATCCGTAGTAGCCGCCAGTATTTCCGCCGCCGTTGTATCCACCGTCACTAACTTCACCGTCGTCACCGCCACCGCCGACGCGGATCGTCAGTGTCGCCCCGGCGGCGACGGAGACGGGGATGTTCCCCTCGGCGTAGCCACCGGCGCCACCGTTCGCATTCCCGTTACCGCCACCCGCGCCTTCGAGTTCGACCCAGACGCTCTCGGCTTCAGCTGGGATGTCGTATGTGTATTCGCCGGCCGTGTCGAACGTCTCGGATACCGTCTGCGTCGTCGGCATCTACCGCCGCACCTCCGCGCGCGCAACCAGCGTCTTCGCCGCGTTCGGGTCCGTGATCGACGGTGACGCGATCGACGACAGCCACGTCTCGAGGTCGGTCGGGATCGGGCCCGTCTCGTTCTCCGGAATGCCGAACAGGACGTCGGAGTAGCCCTTCGCGACGGTCGCATTCAGCGCGAACAGCGAGCCGTCGACGTCGAAGAGCAACTGCGCGACGTCGCGGACCATGCCGACGTGGGTGAGGTCGACGTCCAGCAGCGTGACCGTCGCCGGCTGGTTGCCCGCGAGGCCGGTATCAGACCAGGCGCCGGCCGTGTCGTCCCACGTCTCAGCGCCCATCGTCCCCGCCGTCTCGTCCGGGCGCAGCCGGAGGAGACCGTTGTCGAGGACGATCTCGGCGTCGACGTCGTGCTCGGTTGAGAAGACCTTCGCCCACTGGAGGCCGCCGTCGGCGTCGTGCTTCGCGTCGAAACCGCGCGTATCGTAGACGCGGCAGTCGACCAGTTCCTCGTCGGCGTAGTCGATCTGGTAGACGAGCAGTGGGTCGCTCGTCGAGAGCGTCGAGTTGGCCGGGTCGTAGACGTCGACGTCCGCGAGTTCCGCGCTGCGGGTCGCGACCGGCGAGGGGCGCTCGCGTGCCTTCGTCTCCGGGTCGAACCAGAGGACCTTGCTCGCCGTGGTGGGCGCCGCGACGTACGCGTAGGTGTCGGTGCCGAACTCGTGGTCGAGCTGGCGCTGCGTCGGTTCGACCGCCCGGAAGTGCGACGCCCGGCGGCCCTTCTTCGACAGCGAAAGGGTGAACTCCTGGACGTTTTCAGTGGAGGCACTCGGCGGGCCGATGTCGGCGTTCTCGACGGCGTAGTAGCCGTCGCGGCCGGTCGGCGAGTCGACGCCAGCGAGCGGGACGGCCTCGAAGCCACTCGACGACGACAGTTCGTCGAGTTCCTGGGCCATCTTCGCGGCGTACCGCCCGCGGTAGTAGCCCCGGACCGTCTGGTCGCCCGCCTCGGTCGCGAGGTGTTCGACCGCCGCCTGATCGCCGCCGAGGACGCCCGCCTCGGCGAGGCGCTGGCGCTGGGTCTTCCCGAGGTCGGTCTGTGCCGATGCCGTGACGATCAGCGTGTAGAGTTTGAGGTCCTGATCCATGGTCGATCACCCATCAGTTTGCTTACTGCCGTCGAGCAAGCTACCGAGCGTCGCTGTCTCGACGCACGTCGTCGAAAAGCGGTAGCTATCCGGCCCCTGCCGCTCGAAGGAGGGCTCCTCGAGGACGACCTCCAGCGGGTCGAGGACGCCGTCGGTCGAGTACTCGCCCCACTCGAGGGTGGCCGGTGCAAGCGAGTCCGTCCCACCACCGGCCACGCTCAGATAGTGGTTGAAAATCTGTGCCTTCTGGATCGCGGTGCCGCCGGTGGCGGTCGTCTGATCGAGGACATCCGGGTCGGCGCTCGCACCCCACTGGAGGACGCCGCCCTCGCCGTTGGGCGTCGGACCCGAGGTGACGTTCGCGCGGATAGGGATCGCGTGCTCGCCGCCCCCGGCGTCGTAGTGGACGCCCTTGCGGGCGGTCTCGCCGGCGTCCAGGAGGCCGAGCAGGAAGCCGATCGCCTGGTCGCCGGCGCCCGAGAGCAGGAAGCCCGTGCGGATGTCGTCGCCGACATCGCCACTTCCCTCGCCGATGACGAACGCCTCGAAGACGCCGGTCACCGGGCCTGAGCCGAAGTCGGCTGTCAACTCGATGCGTGGTGGTGAGGTCATATGTAAATAGTCGGTAGCGTTTTGAGAACCGCCCGCCCAGTGTCGGGCATGTCACAGTCGCAGTCGGAACCCTCGCGGCCGGACTCAGATCCCGTCGGCGGGCAAGGATCAACCGCCGAAACCATCGTGGGGACGGTGTACGGCGTGTTCGCGCTTGCCAACGGCCTCGGCTTTTTCTTCCTCGCGGGGGCCGCGACGCCCGGGATGTTTTGGACCGGTGCCGGCCTCGTATCCATCCCGGCGACCCGGCGCCGGTTCGAGAGCATAGCCGATGCCAGCCTCTCGACCAGCGAGGTTGTGGTCTTCGTCATGGTGGCCAGTTTCCTCGGGGCTGTTACAGCAATAATCGCGGTGATCGCGGGTTAGGTCGAGAGGTTCCGCCGGAGTTTGTCGAGGTCGTTCTGGAGGTCGTTGATCGGCCCCTGCAGTTCGCGCTCGATGTCGTCCAGCGGCGCCGTGATGTCGTTCACCTGCTCGATCTGGACGTCCTGGGTGAGATCGATCGACAGCGCATCGTCGATCGCCTCGGCGATGTCGTCTGCTATGCCGGACACACGACTCCCCAGATCGATCTTGCCGTCGATGAGTTGCGAGATGTCGGTGGCTTCGCCGATGAGCTCGGACGGGTCGACGGCACCGGCGGCGTCGTCAATGAGGTCGGACGCCGACAGCCCGCCCGTGATGCGGTCGACGACGTCCACCGTCCCTTCGAGGACGTCGTCGACGCTCACGCTGCCCGTGACGCGGTCGGCGAGGTCCGCCGTCCCCTCAAGGATCTCGTCGACGTCGACCGTCCCCGACACGCGGTCGGCGGCCTCGCCGACCTGCGATCCAGCCCAGATCGCGCCCGTTGCGACTGCCGTCGACGGCCCGACCTCAGCGATGTCGCCGACAGTGTCACTCCCCGGGGCGCCAGTTCCACGGATCCACTCCCCGAGTTGCTCTCCGAAAGTGGCGTGGGCACCGGCGCCGACGGCTGCGAGGGCCGCTGCAGGTGCCAGTGTACCACCAACGACGGTCGCGCCCGTCGTCCCCATACCACCGATGCCGCTACCGGCGGCGTCGGTCCGGGCGCTGAGCTCGGCCGTCTCGACGAGCTGTCGGAGCAAGTCGTTGCGCTCCCGGCTGAGGTCGAGGGCCTCCTCCCAGGCGTCGCCGATCGACAGCAGGTGCTCGTTGCGCGTCGTGTCCAACTGCCGGGACATGGCCCGCTCGCGGCCGGCGATCTGCGACCGGTCGTTCCCGCCGCTGACCGCCACGTCGACGGTGACATCGCCGAGGCCGTCCTCGATCTCCTGGCGGGCGCTCCGCAGCGAGGCCGGGGAGACCTCGACGTTCAGGCTGGCGCCGGTCGAAAACTCGGTCATGGGAAGCCTCCGAGTCCGGTGGGGTGGGTGATGTACGGGAACATGATGAGGAACGCCTCGACGTCACGCCAGGCGTAGTCGTCGATGTCGCGCGGGTCGTGGCCGTGAGCCATGAGAAGGGCCTTCGCGAGCGTCAGTTCGAGTCCGGGTGGTAGGTCTCGCTCTTCGCCGCGACCAGCGCGTCGAAGGAGTTTCCCTCCCGTTCCCCCACCGTGCTGAGGTCGTTGATCTCGGCCTCGAGCCAGTCGGTCAGCTGCTTCGGGAGCCCGCGGATCGCCGCGACCTTGCGTTCGAACGGGTCGTCGGCCTCGTCGACGCCGTCGAAGAACGGCGCCTCGCGGACGCCCTCGGCGATCCAGAAGACGCTCGCGGCGCCCTCGACCGACTGCGTCGGCGTGATCGTCGTCTGGCGGAAGTCGTTCGTCCGGTCGTTGACGTGGGCGATCTCCGACGTCGTCAGCCCCGCGAGTTCGAACACGGCGTCGCCGCCGTACTGCTCGCAGGCCCACTCGAGGCCGCCGAGATGCCGTTCGACCTCGCTGGCTTCGGCCTGAATCTGGACGACCTCGTCGTTGTCGGGCGTGCGCTCGGCCGGCGGGATCTGGGCGAGCTGGTCGGCGAGGGCCTCGCGCTGCTCCTCGAGGGCCTCAATCGCCTCGTCGATCGTCGTGGTCTCCGTCGTGAGTGGCATGATGTGGTGTCTGGAAAGTGGTGGGCGTCAGGCGAACGGATCGGCCATCGAGACGTCGGCCGCGGCTTCGACGACGTCGACGTACATCTCGATCGCCTCCTGAACGCGCTCGTCGCCCGACGGCGGGATGTTATCCCAGCCGTACGAGTTGGGCCGGACGCCCGTCAGCGGGAACGTGATCGAGTCGCCGTCGCCACGGGTGAGATCGAGCGAGCCCGTGACGGCGTCGATGCTGTCCTGCGGCGCCGTCGCACCCGTCGACCCGTACGCGAGGGCGACGTTGGTCGGCGTCTCCGCGGTCGCGATCTTCGAGGCGTTCAGCGTGTACTCGGCGTCACCGAGCTGCGCGTCGACCGCTGTCCGGTCCCAGCCGCGGTCGAGGCCGGCGCCGTTGGCGATCTCGAGCGTCCCCTGCTGCATCTTCTTCTGGGTCGTCGCGTCGACCTGCAGGTCGCCGCCGTGGAAGACGTACGGCGACTCGTCGCCACCGACGATCGAGCCAGGCGTCAGGGCCGTGTTCAGCGCCTCGTCCGCGTAGACGAGCGTCTGTGTCACCCGGACAGGCTGACCTTGGCTGACCTGGATCTGGAACTGCGTCGTCGCGGCGCCCTGGAGTTCGCGCTCGGCGACCGAGCCGGCGATGTCGACGCCGAGGTACCATCTCGAGGTCGCCATCTGGCCGGCGCCCATCGCCCACTCGAGGACGCCCGTCCCGTCGTCGACACCGTCCTGCCCGAAGACGTCGGTGAGCGCCCACGGGTGGACGAGGTCGTACTGGACCGAGAGCGCGCCCTCGAGGGTCTGCGCGATCGCCTCGACCGCCTCGTTATCGTCCGGGAGGCGCGAGCGTTGCAGGGCGTTCTGCAGCGAGACGTCTTCGACCGAGACGTTCCGTCCTGGGTAGACGTACGTCGGCGTCGACGGCGCAGTCAGGAAACTGTCTTCGCGAGTCCAGGCGACGCTGGTCGTCCCTGCGCTGGTCATACTGTACCTCCGTCAGCGTGCGTGTAGTGTCGAGTCATGGGAGTTTTTCGTCTCCGCGTAGAATGACGTCGAGGTCATAGCGGTAGTAGTCGCGAAACGCGGCCGAGTCCGGCGACTCGTTCGTCACCAGAACCGTGTAGTGGTCGGTGTCTGGCGTGTTCGTCTGAGGGTACGTGCGGTCGCGCAGCAGCGTCTTCCGGATCTCGCGGACGAGCGCGTCGAACGGGACGCCGTCGTCGTCCGCTGTCGGGGGCAGCGCCCCGTCGGGATCGACGTGCCCCCACTGGTCGGCGTGCAGTCCCTCGACGCGGACACCGACGACCGCCTCGACTTCGTGGTCGTACTCGAAGCCCAGCGGCGACGTCGCCCGGTCGGCGAGTGCGGCACCGACGTAGTTCGACCGCTGGAGGTCCTCCTTGCGCGAGCGGATGTCGCCCTCGAGGAGTTCCGAGTTGTCGCGGTCGATCCGCTCGAGCGGGACGTCCGCCCACGCGCCGGCCGCCCAGTTCGCCTTGATCGTCGCGAGCACCCAGTCGACTTCGGCGCTCATCGGACCACCTCACGCCGGAGGTCGTTCAGCGCGTTACGGATCGCCCGCGACTCCGGGATGCCGCCCGTCTCACTGCCCCAGTTGACCTCGTCGGTCGTGATCCACTGATCGGCTTCTTCCCAGTAGAAGTGAAGCAGCGGGTTGCCCTCAATCGTGTGCGGCGAGACGCCGAACTCGAACAGCGCCGACAGCCCGGGCCACTCGATCCGGAGCGAAACGCTGTCGCCGTCGCGCTCGACGAACGGCCCCTCGACCTCCTCCCAGACGTGGTCGATGTCGTAGTCGTTCCGGGCGGCGTAGGCCTGCCAGTTCTCGCGGGCGGCCTGTTCGAGTGCCGGCCCGATCTCGTCGCGAAGCCGCTGCTCGACGTCGTCGAGGAGGGCCTGTTCGAGTTTCGACTCGAAGTCGGACTCGAGGGTCACCATCACATGTCCTCCCGGCGGTACTCGGCGAGGAGGTCGTCGGCCTTCTCGCGCATCGTCTCGGCCTTGGTCTCGATGTTGTAGACGGTCGCGTTCTGCGGGATCTCGATCACGGCCTCCTCGGCGAGTTCGGCGCCGGCACGCAGGGCGACGGCGCGGCGGATCGCCCGCGGAATGCCCTCGTGCCCGTAGTCGAGGTCGACGTAGACCGCGTTCGACAGCGACGCGAGGTCGTCGTCCATCGCGTGGACGTCGAGGTAGAGCTCGGAGACGCCGCCGTTGTTGATCCGAACCCAGTAGTCCTCGCCGCGGTGCGTGGTGCCGACGCCGCCGTCGTAGTCGCTCGAGGCGACCCAGTCGGTATACGAACCGTCCTCGCCGATGACGTGCAACTCGTTGACCGCCTCGACGTCCCGGCGATCGAGCGTGATCCGCGTGTAGGCCGGCCGGTCATCGCGATGGCCGTCGAGGTACTCGCCGATGGCGATGCGGATCTCGCGTTTGGGATCGCGCCGGAGTTCGCGGCGCTGGCGATCGGTCCGCGGGTCGGCCTCGAGGAGCGCGTCGCTGTTCTGCCGATGGCGGTAGCGATCGCGCTCGCTGGCACCGTGGACGAGCCCGCCGTGGGTCGGGAGGTCGTGTTCGTCGTCGCGCGTCTTCGGCGCCGTCGGGATGTCGATCACCGTCGCCTCGTCGAGGATCGACGCCCCCGTCGGCGCGTACCAGTGCTGTTTGAGCTCCTTTTCGAGCGGCTCCGTTTCGGCGGCGATCGCGTCGACGGCGATGGTCTGGTCCTGCGAGATGTCCCCCGGCAACTGCGCTTTGCGCAGGGCGCGGCGGACGTCCTCCAGCGTGCAGTAACCGGTGGGCATGGGATGTTACCGCGGGTTGTTCCGTGCTTCGGCGCTGATCGTCGACCCGTTCGCGCTCGTCAACTGGACCGTGTCGGCCTGCGGGACGTCGACGACGTAGCTGCCCGTCTCCGAGAGCGTCCGGCTGTCGACCGCGTAGGTGCCGGCGGCGCCGACGATCTCGATCGTCAGCGTGTCGTCGGCGTTTCCCTCGAGGTTCTCGAGCGCGACGCAGATCGCCGGCGTGTGGTACTTCGCGACCGATGCGGTCGCCGTCTCGCCGGCCGCGAACGTCTTCGAATCGGCGATGACGGTGCTGTCGTAAAACGGTGGCATCGGTCAGTCCTCCTCGTCTTGGAACTCGTCCCACGCCTCGGGGTGGGACCGCGAGGCGTGCATCCCGACGTTCTCGCCCTCGTACTCGTCGCACCAGGGGCACTCGCCGACCTCAATCTGGGCGGCGATGGACTCGTCATCGTCGACGACGTCGTCGCCCTCTTCGCTGACCAGTTCGAAGTCGCCGCGCTCGTCGACGAGGTAGGCGGCGAACTCCTCGCTGACCTCGGCGCGGTCGCCGATCGCGAGTCGGCGCTCGAGCGCGCGGAGGTAGACCTGCCCGCCCTGGACTTTCTCAACCGTAACCGTCGACATGATTAGGCGCTCCCGGTGGCGACGACGACCCAGCCCGAGGCCGTGCCGTCGATGTTGCGGACGGTCGCCGTCGCGCCCGCGCTGGTCATGTTAGCCGGCCCGGTGCCGACAAAGTCCGCGTCGGCGAACGAGACTGCCGGCGTGTTCGCCCCGCCGTTGTGGACGACGGTAACCTCGTGGCCCTCGGCGGCCGCGTTCGAGAGGTCGACCGTGTTCGTCCCGTCGGCCGAGACGACGTGCGTTCTGGTGGTCTCCCCGACGACGGTGTCGGCGCCGTTCGCCGGACTGTCGGTCGCCACGTAGGGCGAGTCGCCCTCGAAGTGCGCACGGACTCGTGCGTTAGTGGTGGGCATCAGTGCTCACCTCTACGCGACCGGGTCCTCGAGACCCGTGACGAGGACGCCCGCCTGCATCTCCTTGATCTGGAAGTCGAACTGTCCTTCGAGCCAGTTGCGCGAGTGCAGGCGCTCCTCGTGGACCTTGTCGGTGTCGGTCGTCTGGTCG
Organism: Salinilacihabitans rarus; assembly: GCF_024296665.1. Classification (NCBI taxonomy): domain Archaea; kingdom Methanobacteriati; phylum Methanobacteriota; class Halobacteria; order Halobacteriales; family Natrialbaceae; genus Salinilacihabitans; species Salinilacihabitans rarus. The sequence goes on from NZ_CP100762.1 coordinate 2,663,091, forward strand.
AGCTCCATCTGCTCGAAGAGCCCGAACGCGAGGTTGTCCGGGTCCGTGAACATGGCGTACTCGGTCGGCCAGCCGTTGACGCCGACGATGTCGTAGTCGAACGGCGTCAGGTCCGAGTCGCCGAAGATGACCGCCGACCCCAGCGGGTCCTCGCGCTGGGTGAGGTTCATCGCGTACTGCTGGACCTGGTCCGGGTTGCAGAAGAACACCGTCCTGTCGGTGTCGCGGTAGCGGCTGTCGAGCGTCTGGATCGTCGTGTTGAAGACGTCGGTGTCGATCGGCTGCGGGTTGCCGCTGCCGTCGGTGTTGTCGATCGACGGCATGGTGTCCGCGTCGGCGGTGGCGGTGTCCTCGAGGCCGATCCGGGTGCTGTCGCCGACGTCGTCCTGGCTCTGGGTGTCGCCCTCGGCGCGGGCGATCCAGCCGTCCCACGTCGAGTCGAGTTCGGCCGCGCCGCCGATCGACTGCAGGTTGCCGCTGGAGGCGCCGGCGCGCATCCCGATCAGCGCGACGTCGTTGCCCCAGCGCTGGACGAACTGGTCGACGATGTAGTCGCCGAACTGCTCGGGCCCGTAGTGGGTGTTTTTGAGCGCGTCGCGCTTGGGCTCGACGAGGATGTAGTAGGACTTGTCCGTCGCGTTGAACTTGACGTAGCCCGACTCCACCGCGGAGTTGGCCGTCCGGGTGCCCTCCTCGGCGCGGACGCTGCCCGAGAGCTGCGGGACGCCGAACTGCGGCACCTCCTGCTCGAGGCGCTCGAGCGTCATGGTGTCGGCCATCCCGAGGATCGGCACCTCCTTCTGCATCCGCTCGAGGAACTCCTCGGTGACGTCGCTCGGCAGCTGGAAGCCGTCGAGTTCCGCCAGCCCGACGTCCTTCTGGGAGAGCGCCGCCTCCTGGTTCTGCTGCCGTACCGCGTCGATCGTGTTCGTGCTCATGTCGTGGTCACCTCGTCAGGAGAGGGCCTTCCCCAGACCCTCCAGTCCGCTTTCGTCGCTCTCTTCGGTGTCGCGGCCGGCCTCCAGCTGCGTGGAGACGCCGCTCTGCTGGCTGATCCGGTCGATGCGCGCCTCGAGGTCCTTCGCCCACTCGGGCTTGTCCTCCTCGGCCTCGGCGCCGGCGTCGTCGAGGGCCTTCTCCTCGATCTCGTCGACGCGCTCGGCGAGGTCCTTCGCCCACTCGGGGGCGTCCGCGAGGGGGTCGTCCGAGTCAGCGTCGGCGTCCTTCTCGCCCTCGCTCTCGAGGTCGTCGATGCGGTCGTTCAGGGCCTTCGCCCACTCCGGGGCGTCGGCCATCGGGTCGTCGGTGTCGTTGCTCATGTCAGTCGTGTCTGCGTCCGGCGTGTCGCCGCCGGGGGCGTCGTTCATGGGCGATACCTGCTCCTCGTCACCCTCCTCGTCGTCCGGGTCGGCGAACTCGCGGGCGGTGTGCTCCGAGAGGTCGAACGGGTCGTCCTCACGGTCGGTGAACCGCGTGATGCCGTGGTCGACGCCGGCGTCGTTGAGGATCGAGACCGCCGCGTCGATCGACGCCTTGAGGTCGTTCTGGTTCGCCGTCGACAGCGTCCGGCCCTCCTTGGCGGCGCCGTGGTCGCGATCGCGACCGTGGCCCGGGTCCTCGGACGTCTTCGCCGTGTCGTCGTCATCGGTCCCGGTGAGCGCGTTCAGGAACGCCTTGCCGGCCTTCGCGAACAGCGACTGCTTGCCCGGCTCGTCCGAGCCTTCGGTCTCGACGGCCGCGTTCAGGACGTCCCAGAGGCGCTCGGCATCGGCTTCGGAGTGGCCACGCTCGAGGGCCTCGGCGATGAACGCGTCACGGTTTCCGAGGTGATCCGAGAGGCGCTTCTCGAGTGCCTTCGCCTCGAGAATCTGGGCGTCCGGAACGGCCGGGATGTCGACCGCCGAGACTTCGCGGATGATCCCGTCGGTGAGCTCCCAGATGAGTGGGTCCTCGCCGAGTTCGTTGGGGACCTCGACGTCGTCGACGTCGTCGACCTCGTACGGGCCGGCCCAGTCGACCTGGATGGCGCCGATCGAGTAGCCCTCGAGGATGCCGTCCTCGATGAGTCCCGCGAGCTCCGGGTCGGCGATGCCCCACTCCTGGACCCACGCGCCGGCGTCGGCGGTCTCGTCGCCGATCTCCTCGGCCTCGTCGAGGACCTCGTTGCGTTCGAGGTCCATCCAGCCGTCGGGAAAGACGGCGTGCATCACGCCGCCGCCGGCCTGCCCGGCCTCGTAGAAGGTGGCGAACTGGTCGGCGAACCCGCGGATGGTCTCCTCGCGGGCGAAGTCCGCCTGGAGGTCGACCTTGTCAGGCACCATCACGATGCCGGTGGCCCGGAGTTCGTACTCGCCGTCCTCGTCTTTCTCCGTGGCAGCGAACGCGACGTCCTTGCGGAACTGCTCGCCGCCGGCTTTCGTCACGGGCGGCATGGGTCAGCCCTCCGCATCGTCCTCGTCGTCGGCGTCGGCGCGGTCGGAGTCGGCGACGGCGTCCTTCGTTTTGTCAAGCTGCTTGGCTCGACCGGTCGAGAGGACGCCGCGCTTCTCGCCGCGCTCTGTGTGCTTCTCGGTCATGAGATCGTGGTCGAAAAGTCGCTTCGTGCCCGGTCGAGCCTCGCACAGGGGAGTCGGGGCGCTCCCTGGGTCATCGGCGGTCCGCGTTACAGCGGGATGTCGTCCGGGACGTCGTCCGGATCCGGCGCCGGCCCCTCCGGCAGCCGTGAGTGGTGATTGGTTATCTCGAGATACGGGAACTCGAGCCGGATCGAGTCGTAGTGGTAGCTGCCGTGACTCGACGCGTTCACCAGCCCGGACCACTCCGCCGCCGGGACGTCGACGTAGACGTACAGTGAGTTCTGCCCGCCCTCGCGGTGGAACGACAGATAGAGTTCGTTCTCGCCGAAGTCGAACAGGCCCTCCGCGAGGTTCGAGCTATCGAACTGCGTCTGCTCGATCGGGTCTTTGGTCGCGACGCCGTTCTCGACGGCCAGCACGGCCTCGACCTCCGCCCAGTCGCGCTCGCCGAGCTTGTTCTCCGGCGGCGGGAGTTGCTCCTCGACGTCGCCGGGCGGCTCGTCGGCCGGGCCCTCCTCGGGCTGTTGCTCGCCCGCCGGCGCCCCGCTGCCGATGTCGGCGACGAGCGTGTCGCCGTCGATCGGGTGGTCCTCGGGGAGCGGGTCCTCGCCGATCATCTCGAGGGCGCGGTTGACCGGGATCGCGCCGCGGACCGCGCTGATCTTCTGGCGGGCAACCGTCGCGTCCTCCTTGGGCTGCTCGGCGCCGTGGAGGTCGAACTCGAGCGTCCAGTCGCGGACGCCGAACGCCTGCTGGTGGAGGATCTGGTAGAGGCGCTCGGCGAACTTGTGCTGCTCCGGCGCGACGACGTCGGTCGCGAACTCGCGGACCTGCTCGCGGGAGTTCGACCGGTTGCTCGTTTCGGTGACGCCGATGAGGATCGGCGGCACCTCCAGGACCTTCGCGATCTCGTGTTCGTTCTTCTCGCGGAAGAGCCGGAAGTCCATCTCCTCGCTGATGCCCTGGCCCAGCGGTTCGAGGTCGATCTTGACGTCCTCGTCGATCTGCGTCTCGAACTTGTCGACCTCGAGGAGCACCGTCCGGTGGGACTCCTCGCGAAGGCCGTCGAGCATCTGCCGGAGGTCCTTCTTGGACTCCTCGGAGAGTTCGCCGCCCGTGACCTTGATCGCTAGCCGGGGGATCGTGTCGTTATCGAAAAAGTCGGTGTTGTAGTCCTTCGCCGCCTCGTCGCCGGCGATCGTTCGGATCGCCGAGACCCAGTCCGGGACGCCGTAGTAGTCCTCCAGCGGGCTGGGGTTCGTGACGAAGATGAGTTCGTTCGCCGGCGCGTTCGGCAGCGCTTCGGCGCTGCCCTCGACGACGTCGCCAGTCTCGCGGTCGACGAAGATCGGCTCGCGGTCGTCGTCCTCGCCGCGCCCGCGATAGCGGTCGCCGGCCTCGCCGAAGTACCGCTTTCGACCGTCACGGATCTGGACGTAGCCCCGCGAGGCGAGGCGGGCGTCCTCCGAGGGGATGAACGTCCCCTGTTCGGGGTGGCGCGGCTGGTCGAACCGGCTCTGGGGCTTGCGCACGCGGACCGTGTTCGCCGGCACGTGTGCGAGGCCGACCGGCTCGCCCTCGAGGTTGGTGAGGATCTCGATCGCCGCCCACCCGATGAGGTGGTAGTCCTGCCGGGCGAGTTCGAGGACCTCCTCGGGCGTGGTCGGCTCGGCCGCCTGCCGGGCCTTGGTTTGCCAGCGTGAGTCGATCCCGCGCCAGAACTCGCGGACGGTGGTGCGCTCGTCCTCGCTCGCCTCGTCCGGGTCGACGTCTCGGTGCGGGACGATCGAGAAGCCGTAGCCCACCTCGTAGCGGGCCTTCTTGCGGATGCCCGTCGCGAGCGTCTCGTTCAGTTCGAGGAAGGAGGCCAGCCGGTCGGGGTTGTACGGCGGCTTGACGCCGACGTTCAGCGAGCGGACGCGGCGGTCGGGGAGTTGCGTGCTGGTCTCGGCCTTCGAGAGTGCGTTCTGGCCGCCGATACCTTCGACGTTGACCGAGACCTTCGTGTCGTCAGTTATATATGTCATGTTACAGGTAACTCACCCCGCTCGAGTCGCTGTCCGACGTCGTCGGTGTGTGCGAGAACAGCGCGTACCGGCTGGCGTCGAGCGCGTGATCGGGGACGTCGCCCGACTTGCCGACGTGCTCCTCTTTGTAGGACTGGAACTCCTGGATGAGTTCGACGCAGCGATCCGAGACGAGCAGTCCCGGCCGCGGCGGGTCGCCCTTGCGTTCGAGGAGGCCACGGACGAACGGGATGCCCTCGTCGAGGCTCTTCTCGGCTTTCATGGCGCGGAAGCCCGCCTGCCGGAACTTGAGGATGTGCTCGGGTTCGTGCTCGCAGTAGACGACCGAGCGGTCGCAATTGCGATCGTACACCCAGCCGGACTCGTTGCGTGGATCGCAGAGGTGCTCGAACGGCTTCTCCGATTCGTAGTAGCAGTCGACCGCGATCCACTGGTCGCAGTGAGTCTGGCGCCACTCGATGAACACGCGCGGGTGGTCCCACCCCGAGTCATAGCCGTAGATCGCCGGCGCGTTCCAGTTGACCAGATCGTTGACGCCGGCCTCCGGGACGACGTGGTGCTCGCGGGTGAACGATGAGTAGACCAGCCCCTCGGCCGCGGCGAACCCCCCGTGGAGCGCTTGCTCCTCACGCTCGGTTCCCTCGAATTGCCGGCGGAGCTTCTCTTTCGCGTCCGCTGGCAGGAACGGATTCTGCAGGCTCGAGTGGACGAACACCTCCATCGAGTCCGCCCACGGGAGTGGCTCGCCGTTGGCGTCAACCTGCCGTTCGGTGATGTCGTAGAACTGGTTGAAGCCGTTCCCCGTGGACGTCATTAGACAGGTGTTCGGGCCGGCCTGCGTGCGCTGTCGAGAGATGAGCATCTCGTGGAGGTCGTAGAGGTCCGTGTTGTCGTAGTGGCTTGGCTCGTCCATCCAGATGCGGTGGAACTCGGAGCCGGCGTAGCGGTTCCACTTGTCGGCCGACCCGAGGCGGACGACGTGGCCCGAGACGTACGTCACCCGCTTCTGGTTCTGGTTGTAGCCCGCGACGATCGGCGAGTTTTCCGGGTCGCCGCCGGCATCGTTTGGGATGGTGTTCTCACCGGGCAGCGTCTCGAAGAACACCCGGTAGGTCGCGGGCCCGCCCTTCTGGAAGTCCGGCGCCAGGACGAGCGACTCGCCGCTCGACAGCTGCATGCTCCCGAGGTGAATCCACTGCGCGCCGGTGTAGGACTTCCCACCGCCGTAGCCTGTCCGGAGGACGACGACGTCGCTATCACCCTCTTCGAGTTCCTCGACGACGTCGAACTGGTAGTCAGCCCAGTCGAAGTCGACGGTAAGGCTACTCGTCGCCATCGTCACCCGTCCCCACGATGTTGTTCGTTACGTCGATCTCGACCGGGCCGCCAGCCTCTCCAGTGATCTCACGCTTCTCCGTCTTCGTATAGTCGAACGAGGTGGCGAGCAGGAACTTCGCCATCGACGTGTCGATGTCACCGTCCCGGAGGCCGCCCTGGACGAGGATCGTCTCGCCATCCGCGCGTGCGCGCATATAGGCTGCAAAAAACGCGCGTTCCCGGCCGCTCTCGTCGATGAACGTCGGATTCACCTCCTTCCAGTTCTGGAGCGTGGTGTGGCTGACGCCCGCCGCCCGCGCACACCCCGCCTCGCTTTTCGACTGGCGGGCCGCCGTGATCGCATCCCGAGCGCGCTCGTCGGTGAACTTCGAGGGGCGACCGCCGGGCTCCTCACCGTCCTCGACGTGGGTGGCACAGTGGCCCTCGTCGCCGTCGGTCCCCCAGCCGGCCGGGCGCTGGCACGGCTCGCCCGTCGCGGTGTCGGTCGAGCCGCAGACGTCCGTGTCGTCGGGCATGTTAGGCCTCCGGAGTCTGGTTCACGCTGGCCTCACGGGCGCGTTTCGCCTCGCCGATGCGGCGCTCGATGACCGGGCGGTAGGTCTCCGCGTCGATCTCGAAGCCGATGCAGTCCCGCTCGTTCTGGATGGCGGCAACTGCGGTGGACCCCGATCCCATGAACGGGTCGAGGACGAGGTCGCCCGGCTCGGTCGACTGTTCGAGTAGCGTCTCCAGGAGGCCGACCGGCTTCTCCGTCGGATGCTCGTTGTCCTGCGAGGAGTGCTTGTGCAGGATGATGTCCGACATCGTCCGGTCGAGCGGCCTGGCGTCGCTCGTGTCGTGGACGGCGTAGAGGATGAACTCGTGCTGATAGCCGTAGCGGACGCCGCCGCTTCCGAACGTTGTCTGGTTGTTCGGCGTCGATTTCAACCAGATGATGCAGTTGAGGACCTCGAAGCCGGCGTCCTCGAGGACGTCACGGAAGTCGTCGTACGTCTTCCAGGACGCGAAGGCGTAGAGGTGACCGGTCGGGGCGAGCACCCGTTTGAGTTCGGGGACGATCGCCCGCCAGAGGCCGACCGCCTCCTCGTAGCCATCGTTCTCGAGCGAGCCGGCGTGCTTGACGTCCGAGGCGCCGAGCGTCTCAGTCAGATCGATGTCGACGCCGTAGGGTGGGTCGGTGAGCACCAGATCAACGCTGTCGTCGTCGACGCGGTCGTCGATCCCCTCGACGGCGTCCTCGAAGTGGACCTCCGTCGACGGGGTGTACTCGTAGGCCGGCCGCTTCGACTTGTCGACGCGGATCTCCGCGAGCAGCTCGTCGAGGTCCTCGTCGGTCGCGTCGACGAGGTCCTGAACGTCCTCGGCCATCCCCTCGTTCAGCAAGTAGTCGTACTCGAGGGCATCCCGCTTCGTGTCGTGCTCACCGGAGATCTTGTTAAGCTCCTGGCGCCAGAGGCGGCGCTCGGGTTCGTCGATCTCGTAGAACTTGACCGGAACTTCCTCGAGGCCGATCTCCTGGGCGGCGCGCCAGCGATGCTCCCCGTCTGCGATGCAGCCGTCGACGTCGGCGACGATGGCGTTGCCGAGCCACCCCTTCGCCCGGAGGTTGTCACAGAGGAGGCCGAACATCTCCTCGCTCTGTTCGTTCGGGTTGTCGCCGTCGACGTGGAGGTCATCCGGATGGACGGTCGTCTCCTCGACAGGCTGCGGGAGGTCGTCTAAGGTGAGTTCGTTGGTCATGGTCAGTCCGTCTGGCCGTACGGTAGGTCAGACCGGCCGGGGGAGTCTCGCTCGCTCCCGTGTGGTGTGATGAGACCGAGGGCGCGGGCGCAGGGGAAACAGAGCGACTCACCCTGCACCGTGCGCACGGGCGGATCGTAGAGGTCCGACCCGACGCAGTTGTCGGCGGCGCCGGAGGAGCAGGTCCACATCAGTCGTCCTCGTCCGACCGGTCGCCGCCGGCGGAGATGGTGATGCCGTCGAGGATGCGCTCGACCTCGATCCCCCACATCCGCCCGAGGATGAGGAAGACGACCGAGGTGACGCCGACGACGATCTCGTAGCGCGGCGGGTCCGCATGGGTGAACATCGGCCCGAGGACGATCCCGGCCCAGACCGCGAACAGCGTCAGCGTGGCGACGGTCCGGTCGAGTGATTCATCGTCGGGCATCAGTGCTCTCCCCAGACAGACGAGTTCGATTTTCGCGCGATCCATCGGGTCTTCGTGGCGTGGTTTGACGGACATGGCATTTCTCAGCTCTCGAGGTCAGACGACGGCGCCGAGGAGGAAGCCGAGGGCCAGCCCGCCGAGGGCGTAGTGGGGCTCCTGGCGGACGTCCTCGGCGATCTTCGCGCTCGAGAGCGTGGGGCCGCGGTTGGCGCCGAATGCGAGCGCGACGATGGCCCCGACATAGCGGAGGTCGCCGGTCGCACTGGCCGCGGCACCGACGCCGATCCCGATGCCGGCGGCGTGGCTCTCGGCGTGGTAGCTCAGGAAGCCGTCGCGGTCGTACGTGTCCTCGCTCGGGGCGCCTGCCTCGCGGACGAGGCGGACGAGTCGGCTCAGAACAGTGGGGTCATCTCTCTCAGACATGAATATCACCGGGACCGGGCCTCGCGAACGGCGAGTTTAGTTGCCCGCCGGAAGATTTCCGTGTCGAATCCCTGGATCGCGTCGACGGACTTCAGCTGGCGAACTGCGCGTCGGAGTTTCGCACCGCTCGCCTCGACGCCGGCCTCCTCGAGCCGGCGGAGCAGCGGCGTCGTCAGCCGCAGCGCCTGGACCTTCGTGAGGGTGTCGTCGTCGGCCCAGCAGCCGATCCGGCCGCAGGTCCGACAGGTCGTCCGCGGGATCGAGACCTCGAGTTCGCCGTAGTCGTCGTGGCTCTCGGTGTCGGGTTCGAGCGTGGCATGTGCGGTGCGGTGGTGGTCCTGGACATCATGATCAGTCGCACCAAACGAGACCGTGTACGCGTCGACGTGTTTGATACGCTCAAAACAACCGTTGCAGCATTCGGGATTGTGCCAGACGACGCGGTCGAATGCTCGTGCTGCCGAGATGGACCCAGTGCCGTTCTCACTCGGTGAGGGTGCTGTCGTACTCATAGCAGAAAAGCGTCGCTCCAGGGCGGACGGAGTCATCGCCGGCGACCCTCGCGGCCGGGGTCACCGACTCACCGCCCTGTCGCGAACAGGCTATCTATCACGTCGGCGACCGGAGGTAATAAGGATGTGCGCGACCGCGGTATTCGCGGTCGTTGCTCTGAGGCACACGATTTCAGGCGCTTCAGGATTTTTCAGCGAGTTCGACGTGAACGAAACGGAGGTCGTCGCTAGCCCGATCACGTCGGACGACCGCTTCGGCCTCGAGTCGGGCGAGCGCCTCGTCGACGGTCCGCTCGGGGAGGCCAGTCCGATCGAGGAGCTCATCCCGACCGGCGGTGCCCCCAGCGTCTTCGAGGACGTAGACGACGTAGCGCGCACTCGGCGGGAGATCGGCATCGGCATCGGAACCGAGGTCGATGTCGTCATCGTCGCGATCGTCGGGGGCGCTCGCGTTCACGTCCATGGGGTTCGTTTCGTGTCGAGAGCCGCCGCTGGTCGAACCGTGGCGAACACGGCGCCGAGTGGCCGGTCGACGAGGTCAATCACCTGGATCAGGCGGGGCCCGCCAGTCCCAAATCGGCGTACTGTCACTGCTGGAACTGTTCGTTACCGCCTGGTCGGCGCCATCACCCCTGACAGGGTCGCGAATCGCAAGGGCCCACCTACTAGAGTCACTATAGGGGGGAGTTTGCGACTCCTGAACGTCACAGACCCCTGAATGTGCCAGCCCGGAGGCACTATACAGCGTTGCACCGTTCGCGCCCTCGCCTTCGACTTTCTGGATCGCCGGCGGTCCGAACTCGTCGTCGGCGAGGCGCTCGAGCGTCTCGTAGACGTGTTGTTTCGAGCAACCGACAGCGTCGGCGATCTCCCGCGCCGTCCGCGACCGTCGGCTCGACCGGAGTTCCTCGACGATCGCCTCCTGGAGGTCGGTGAACACCCACTCGACGCCCGGCACCTGGACGTCGGCGAACCCTGGCGGGATCGCGTCGGTCCGGACGAACACCGTCGCTGTGACGTCGGGATCGGTCGGGTCGCGTGCATACCGTCCGGCGGCCTGGGCGATGTGGTTCTCGCGAACGCTCGCGAGGATCTCCTGAGCCGTCTCGGCGTCCTCGCCCTCGAAGCCGCGCCCGCGGGCGCGGTACTCTTCGCCGGCATCGTCGACGGCGAGCTCGGGTTCGGCCTCAAGACCGAGTTCGGCGAGCAGGTCGAGGACGTAGTCGTCGCCGGGATCCATGCAGCCGTTGACGAGGCCGACGCGCTCGGTCGCGAAGTCGTTGCGCGACTTCTCCTCGCCGAAGTGCATGAGTTCGGGCCGGTGACAGCCGGCGTCCTCCATCAGCTCCTCAAGGCGACCCTCGACCTGTGCGGTCGTGATCGCCGTCCGGAACTGGGCGCCGTACTCGTCGACGAGGTGTTCGAGCAGGACCTCGAGCTTGGCCTCGTTGAGCCACTCCAGCGCCTTCTCGCCCGAGAGGGGTCGGGTAGCATCACCGACCTGGACGACGCGGAGGCCGCGTTCGTACCGGCGCCAGAGCTGCCGCTCTTTGGGGTCGAGGACACGCTTGGTCTTGATCCACGGGACGGTGTTCGCCTGCCAGAGCGGCACCGCGGGGTGGGCGTCCAGCCCGATCAGCGAGCGGGCGGCGCCGAAGTCGGGGACGACCCGGACCGAGTGGACGTCGTTGTTCTCGTCGAGGACGACCGAGACCCACTCACGATTCCACTCATCGTCATCGCGAACGCCGGCCTCGAGCCGCGGGGGCTCGTGCATCGTCTTCCCGAAGCGGCGGCCGTTCGCACGCTCCTCGGCACGGAAGATCGCCCGCGCCAGCGCCGGTGCGAGCGTGTGGGCGTCCGGCTCTTCGAAGTACCAGTCACGGTCGGGCTCCTGATAGAGCGCATCCTCGAGAGCGTCGCGCTCGTTCGCCGCATCACCCTCGTAGCCCTCGTGCCGGGAGAGTTGGATGAACGCCTCCCACGTCGAGACGGGCGCGTCGATCTCGCGGAGGTAGGCGCCGACGGCCCGCCGGATGCGCTCGGTCGAGAGGTCCGCTTCGAACGTCGGCTCCTCGTCGACGACGATGTTGTTGTGCATCCGCAGTCCGGGCGCGTACGCGAAGTTGTGCGTCGCGATGACGAGCGGCCACGTCTCGCGCTCGTCGCCCGGCGGCCCCTCACGGAAGGTATCCCACTGCGAGATCGCGGGGCAGACCGACGGCGTCTCCTCGAAGTCACCCGTTTCTTCGTCGTAGTGAGTCTCGCCTGAACAGCACGGGAGCTTCGTCTGCTGGTCGTTGTGATCCTCGAGGTAGCGGTGGGCCGTCGAGAACGGGATGCCCTGCCCGTCGCACTTCGCGTCGAGCCACTCGCTCGCGGGCTCGCCGTCGATCGTAATCTCGGCGTCGTACTCGCCGGCGGCAACGGGACAGGCTTCGCGACGGCCGAGGAGGACGTGGTACTGCCCCCCGTGTTCTTCAGCGACGGCGACGGCCTCGTCGCGAGCGTCGCGCGTCTCCAGGAGGTGGACGACCGGCCGCCCGTCGGTGAGCTCGCTGCGGGCGCCCCACCGCGTCGCGGCGATTGTATGCGACTTCCCGAGCGACGTCGGCGCGTCGATCACGCGGTCGTCTTCGTTGCGCATCACCGCGGCGATCGTCTCGAACAGCCGGTCGCGAGCCTCGTCCGTCGACGGCCAGTTGAGCCCCCGCTTGCGTGCGTAGCGCCGACGGTCAGCAGGCTCGAGCGCATCCAGTTGGCCGATCGGGAGTGCCGAGACCGCCCGCCCATCGCTGTCCGTTTGATACTCGTCCTCGGAGGCGGGCTGGTACTTCGGGATGGCGAAGCCGAGGTCGCGGAGGTGGTCGATCCCCCTCCACCAGCGGTCGCCGGTCGCCCGTCTGGGCGAGGCGTTCTCCGGGTGCATCTCGCCGGCGTCGATGAGCGCCATGACGACGGGCCCCCCGTACCCACCTTTCGACCCGGTGTCGAGCCAGCGCTCGGCGTTGACGATGTTCGCACGGCCGTTCGAATTCGGCCCCCAAGTGGGGTAGAACGCCCGCTCGCCGGCGCTGGTCGCGACGTCGTCGTTCCACCGGTGGACGATCGTCCGTTCGGCGACCGCCTGAGCGTCGAGGCGGTCGAGGGCAGCGAAGACGTCGCGGATGTCGTCGGTCGTCTCGTCGACGTCGGTCGCGACCGGCTCGTAGTCGTCGAGGTCGAGCGTCTCGCGTGCCGGCGGTGCTTCGCGCTCGGGTGCGGCCTTCGCGACCTCGCCGGTGGCCTCGAGGATCGGTTCGAGGATGTCGGCGTTCCATTCGCGGACCTCGTTGGGAGTCCCGGGGACGTGCTCGCCGGTCGCGACGCAGACACGCTTGCCCGGGTAGATCTCGATGCTCGGGAGGTCCTCGTTCTCACCCCACGGCTCGGTGGCGAGCTCCCAACTGGCCTGCTTGACCCCCTCGGGGAGGTCGCCGCGGTACATCGCGTGGACGCCTGTCCCGCTCGTCGAGACGTCGGCGTAGGTCGCACCGAGGTGTTCGAGCATCGCAACGAACGCCGGGTGGACCTCTCCGGTCTCGGGACAGCGGACGTCGTCACCGTCGACGTAGACATACGGATCGTCTTCCTGCTGGAGGAACGCCCGGCCGTCGAGGCGGGGATCGACTTCGGCCATCGCGATGGTCTCGCCGTCGACGTAGTTCTCCTCGAGACCCCACTTCCAGCGGGCGTCCTCGTCGGGATCAGCGTCCGGATGGTCGCGATCGGCCCACGGCGCAAACGGCTTCTTCTCGACGTGGCCCATCCACTGCTCGCGCTCGAGCAGTTCGTCGGGCCACACTCCCGAGATGGGGTTCGCGAAGTCGGCGTCGGCCCACTCGTCGAACCGCGTGCGCAGGTCCGTATTCGACCGCGGTCGCGACCCTCTTATGCGATTCCGCGGTCTGGTATTTGACGCTTCGTCCGAGTCGGCGCTGTCGCCATCGACGAGCTCGCGGACGGCGGCAGGCGGCGCGCCGATTGCGCCGGCGATCTCCGGGATCGACGCGTCGGGGTTGCCCTCAAGGTACTGCTCGACCTGAACCTCGAGAGGGAGTTCGTCCGTCACGCTGACCACCCCCAGTCATCGAGTGTTGTCTGGCCCTCGACGGCGGGCCGATCGGGTTCCTCGTCAGGCTCAGGGACTGGGACATTCTTGGCACGTTCCGTCCCGTCCGGTTCGGGCTCGGTCGCGTAGACGACGTCCTCGGCCTCCTCGTCGAGTTCCGGCCGTTCGGTGATATACTGGTAGGAGGCGTCGATCGCGTCGCCGGCGTACGATCGGCGACCGATCATGTGCGACCACCCGGGAAGTGAAGTTCACGGCGCCGCGGACTGATCGACCCGCCGCTGTGGACGGTGAGACAGTCGAAGCACTTCGCCGAGTGTGGGTGGTCGTGGCTGTCCGCGCCCTCGTACTCGACGCGCTCGACGGCGTCGGGGTCGAACGTCCGTCCGCAGAGCGTCGTGTACTTCAGCCCGGACTCGAGGTGGCAGCCGTAGCCGTCGCCGGCGAGCAGCAGCCACGTCGTCACGCTACCACCCCCCGATTTCCACTGGAAACAGCAGCCCCTATCGCGAGATACAGTTCACGCCAGCCGCTTCGCTGAACTTGCGTTAGAAGACGGCTATCCTTTAAATAAGCAGGATTCCACCAATCTACAGCAAGCCTAGGCCGGGATTTGAACCCGGGCTCTCGTCCTTACCAAGGACGCGCTTTACCGCTAAGCTACCCAGGCGCGCATACGGTGGTTGACGTGAGTCGTCTTTATGGGTTTCGATTCGCCACGAGGCGACGGCGTCCGCCGTCGACCCGACTCAGGGGTCGGTCGCCGAGGTCGCCCGGTCGGTCGGGACGCCGTCGTTCGGGGGCGTCTCGGCCTCCGCGTCCGGTTCGTCCGCGTCGAGGGCGGGGAGGCACTCGTCGGCGGGCGGGAAGCCGACGCTGGCGCCGGCGGCGAGGTCGTGGGCGGCCGCGAGCGACTCCGGCGCGGGGGTCGCGCCGACGGCGGCGGCGCCGGTCAGGACGGCGAGTTCGAGGACGTCGCGCTCCAGATTGGCGTCGAGGTCGTCGGCCTCGTCGGCGGCGGCCGCGTCGTCGCGGAGGGTCTGGTCCCGGCCGAAGTTCCTGACGGTACGGACGGCCTTGTCGGCGGCGTCGGTGCGGGCGAGCAGGTAGAAGCCGCGAGCGACGAGGATGTCGGCGGCGAGGACTTCGAGGTCGCTGTCGCCGCCGTCGTCCGCGCCGGACCAGGGCTCCTCGTGGGCGAGCGTCCGGGTCAGGCGCAGCCCCTCGTATATGAGCTGGACGCCCGCGGCCCGGTGGGCGATCGCTTCGAGGTCGGCGCCGGGGTCGATCGACGCGGCGCTCTCGAGGGTGAGGGCACCGGGGACCATCGAGGCGTCGTCGAGGACGTCGGCGATGACGTCGTGCAGTCGCGGCGGGTCGACGTCCGCGACGGCGTCGCGGGCGGCTCGCCGACACGTATCGGCCCTGTCCATCAGGCGGGCCTTACGGCGGAGGAGGCAAAGACCTTTGGAAACGCCACCCCCACACGGCGCATGATCGAACAGGACGTAGACGGCCGCGTGCGGACGATCACGCTCGATCGGCCGGCCGCCCGCAACGCCCTCACCGTCGCCGGGCTGGAGGCCCTCGAGGCGGCGGTCGTCGACGCCGACGAACCCGTGCTCTACCTCGAAGGCGCCGGGCCGGCGTTCTGCGCCGGCGCGGACCTCGACGCGGTGGCCGACCTCGACGCCGACGGCGCCGCGGCGTTCGCGCGGCTGGGCCAGCGGGTCGCGCGTGCGATCGAATCCGCATCGTCGGTCGTCGTCGCCGGAATCGACGGCCCCGCCCGCGGCGGCGGGCTCGAACTCGCGCTCGCCTGCGACGTGCGGGTCGCGACGCCCGACGCGACGTTCGGCGAGCCCGGGGTGACGTTCGGGCTGTTCGGCGCGTGGGGCGGCACCGTCCGCCTGCCGCGGGTCGTCGGCGAGAGCGTGGCCTTCGACCTCGCGTGTTCCGGCCGGACCCTCGACGCCGAGGCGGCGCTGCGGACGGGACTGCTATCGCGGATCGTCGACGAGCCGCGGACGGTCGCCGCCGAGATCGCGGCCAACCCTCCGGACGCGCTCGCGGTCCTGAAGCGGCGACTGCGCGACGACGCCGACCGGGAGACGCGCGAACGACGCGAGGCCGAGGCGTTCGCGGACCTCGTCGCCGCCCACGCGGACGACGTCGCGGCGCTGCGGGAGTAGGAGGGTCGGCGACCGGCGTCCGCGTCGGTCGGCACAGCGGTCCGGGCGCCGATCAGCGCGGCGACTTCGGCGCCGATCAGTGCAGCGGCTCCGGGGCCGGCGGGGCGGTCCGCTTGTGCCCGCTGGCCTCGTACATCGTCCGCACGCGCTCGACGGTCGCCTCGTCGACGCCGAGTTCGCGGGCGGTCGCCGCGGCCGACAGCGGGCCGTCGACGTGGGCGACGAGGATCGAGTCGAGGGTGTCGTAGTCGATCCCCAGTTCGCCCTCGTCGGTCTGGTCGGCCCACAGTTCGGCCGTCGCGGGCTTGCTCGCCAGATCGTCGGGGACGCCGACGTGGCGGGCCAGCTGGCGGACCTGACCCTTGTAGAGGTTCCCGATCGGGTGGCAGTCGACGGCGCCGTCGCCGTACTTGGTGAAGTAGCCGACGGCCGCCTCGCTCCGGTTGCCCGTTCCGAGGACGAGCCGGTTCTCGTGGTTCGCGACGAGGTAGTTGCACACCGCCCGGACGCGCGCTCGTGCGTTGCCGACGGCCACGTGGTCGCCCGCCGCCTCGGGGTAGGCGTCGAGGAACGCGTCGACGACGGGTTCGACCTCGATCACGTCGTAGGGGATCTCGAGCGACTCCGCGACGCGCTCGGCGTCGCTCATGTTCTCCTCGCTGCTGACCCGGGCCGGGAGGACGAGCCCGCGGAGGTTCTCGGCGCCGAGCGCCTCGACGGCGAGGTGGGCGGTGAGCGTGCTGTCGATGCCGCCGGAGAGCCCGAGGACGGCGCCGTCGGCCCCTGCCGCGTCGACCCGCTCGCGGACGAACGTGACGATGTGTTCGCGATGTCGTTCTAGCTCCGCCTCGGAGAATCGGACGTCGATCATCACCCCAACGTTCGCCCGCGGCGACCTAATAGCCTCGCCTAACGCGTGAAACGTGGACGTTCGTCGAGTTCGGTGGGCGTCGGAAGCAGGTGGAAGCTCACCAGCCGACCCGGAGCACCATGGCCCCCGCATCGCGCAGCTCCGGCGCGAGGTCGTCGAGGGAGTCCACCGAGACGTACCGCGGGGTCCGGGGACTCGCGTCGAGGCCGTGCCGGGCGACGTAATCGCGAAACGACGTCGGGCCGAACACCGACCGCTCCGAGTTCGCCAGCTCCCACAGTGCGGGCTCGAACACCATGTCGGGTGAGACGAAACTCTCTACTGACGGTATTTGTCCGCTGTGGTTGCGGAGCCGCCCGGAAGTGCGCCGGCCGGGAATTGAACCCGGGCTATGAGCTTGGGAAGCTCATGTCCTACCACTAGACCACCGGCGCGCGTCGTCACCTCGTTGGTTTCCCCTCGCGGCACTTGAACGTAGCGCTTCGGCCGTTCGCGGGGCCGACGGCCACAACGATTAAGCGGACCTGCTGCCGGCCACAAGCCTCAATACGGCCGTTTCCCACGTGCCGAGTAGGCGACGACGGCCTCGAACGGTCGGGGTGGACGGCTCGGGCGAAGGACGGCGCAGGGAGCGGACGGACGGGTCCGCTCCGATGGGGGCGTCCGTGTCGGGCCGTCTCCGGCGAGCGACGCTCGCCGGGACGAGCGACACCGGACCGTGACGTGAATCGAGCCAGGAGGGCGCTGGCGCTTCGATTCACTTCTCGTTTCGACCGACCGCGACCCGCGAGCGGCGGCGTCGCGGCCGAGAACCCGCGCCGATCAGAGCACGCCACGGAGGCGCACCGCGTCGTCGGTGATCTCCTCGACGCTGCCGTCGTCCAGCGGGTGGGCGTCCGCGGTGGCCTCCCCCCAGCCGAGTTTGGCCTTGACCGTGTCGGCGATTCCGGGGTCGGGTTCGACGTACGCCCGGCCGTCGCGGACCTCGACGACGCGGCCGACCTCGGTGCCGTCGACGTTCAGTACGCGTTTCCCCTCGTCCGATTTCGTGAGCCTCGCGTCCGTCATGGTGCCGGTCGCCCTGGGCGCCGCAGTCGCCGTCCCTACGGCCGTGGGGGGCATAAAGCGCCGAAACCGTTGTCCCGGATTCCAGCGGTTCGCCCGCGCCGCCGCCGGGTAATTCGTCGTTGACGCCGCCGGAGCGGCGAGGCGCGCCCGCGAGGGGCCGAAACCGATCCGACCGTCGCCGGTCGTCGATCGAGGCGTCGGACGGCCTGACAGTGGCGGAAACCGACGGAAAGAGCCTATTAGGCGCGTACAACGGAAGGATTATCCCGGTAGAAACGTACTAGCACTCGATCAATGGACGAATTCCCGTCGTTCGACGACCCCCGCGTCGCGCCGCGGTTCTGCCGCCGCCCGTCGGGCGACGCCGACCTGACGCTCGTGGGCGTGGTCCACGACCATCCCGCCAGCGTCGGCCGCGTCGAGGCGGTCCTCGACGCCGTCCGCCCCGACGTCCTCGCGCTCGAACTCCCGCCCGCCGCGGTGCCGCTGTACCGGGCGTACGCCCGGGAGGAGCCGCGTTTCGGCGGCGAGATGAGCGCGGCGATCCGTGCCGCGCCCGGGGCGGAGGTCGCCGGCATCGACGCGCCGAGCTGGTCGTTCCTCCGGCGGCTGCTCGCGCGCCTGCTGGCCGACCGCGTCCCGCCGTCGACGGCGCGGCGCGTCCTCGCCAGCCTCGGGGGCGCGACCCGGACCGCGCTGGCCTGCCGGGTCGCGGCGACGCTCACGCACGCCACGTCGATGACGGTGGCGTTCGACGACCCCGTCGACTACGAGTGTACGCGCGCGGACCCGCCGGAACGGCAGGCCGCCCACGAGCGTGCACACGTCGCGGGCGTGGCGGCGCTGCTGGGCGGGGCGGAGTCGAGCGCGCTCGCCTACCGCGACGAGACGCGCGAGCGGTGTATGATCGACCGCCTGACGTCGCTGCGCTCGGCGGGGTCGGTCGTCGCCGTCGTCGGCGTCGACCACCTCGACGCGCTCGAGGCGGCGCTGGCCGACTAGCGCCGGGCGGCCGGCGCCGGCGGTTCGATCACGATTTCGCCGTCGCCGTAGACCGTGACCCGGTGGTCGTGGACGAAGACGACGAGGTGGCCGCCGGTTCGCGGACTGCCGTCGTGTCGCGGCCGGAAGAGCGCGTCCAGCGCGTCGGGGTCGACGGCGTCGTACAGCGAGATGCGGCCGTCGGTGACGTCGACGCCCATGCAGTCGGCCAGCGCGTGGACGACCGTCGTCGAGAGGGTCGCGGGGCCGTCGGGGTCGTGGTACGTCCGGTAGACGGGTGGCGGACTCGCGGGCGGTCCGTGGGGGGCGGGTGCGGGGTGCGGTCTCATGACGTCGCGTGCCTGCTACCCTTCTCGGGCCCGACGGTAAAAGCGTAATCGTTCCTTACCCGCCGGCTCACCGCCGGAGCGTCGAGATACAGTTCCAGCAGTAGGTGAACGTCGGGTCGGCCTCGTTGGTCGCCCCGCAGCGGGGGCAGGTCACCGTCTCGCCGTCGAATTCGAGGGCGTCGTGGTCGTGGTCGATCTGCGACCCGTCCGGGTCGTCGACCGGGCCGGGGTAGCTCTCCGACCCCCCGGGCGGCCGAAAACTCGCGTGGTTGCCGTTGGTGAGCGACGGGGCCGGCGAGCCGTCGTCGTTCCCGCGGCGCGCGTAGAAGTAGTACAGTAGCAGGTGGAGGAGCGCGAACAGGACCACGTATCCGACGAGCCACTGCCAGAGCTCCATCGGTGTGACATACTCTCTCTAGGCACTTGGATATTCCCCGTGCGAACTCCGGCGGCTAGTTCGGCGGCCGGAGGTCGCGCTCGAACTCGTCGAAGACTTCGAGGTCGTCGTCCAGTTCGTACTCGATGCGGCGCTCGTCCTGTCGGTTTCGCCCGGCCTCCTCCAGCGGGACGGCGACGTCCTCCCAGCCGGGTTTGATCTTGACGCTCTTTGCGGGCATCCCGACGGCGATGTGGTGGTCGGGGACGTCGTGCTGGACGACGGCGCGCGCGCCGACGATGGCGTTCTCGCCGACTCTGTTGCCCGCGCGCACCATCGCGTCGAAGGTGACCCGGGCGTCGTCCTCGACGACCGTGTGGTAGTTGCGCACCTCGGTCTGGTCGACGACGTCGTGATCGTGGCTGTAGAGGTGGACGCCGTCGGAGAGGGAGACGCGGTCGCCGATCGTCAGCCGACCCCGGTCGTCCAAGTGGACGTCGTCGTGGATCACCACGTTGTCGCCGACGCGGATGTTGTGGCCGTAGGTGAACGTGATCCCCTTGAAGAACCGGCAGTTCTCCCCGCACTCCTCGAAGAGGTGGGTCGCGAGCATCGACCGGAACCGCAGCGCGAACTCGACGTTGTCCGCGATCGGCAGGCTGTCGAACTGCCGCCAGAGCCACTGGAGGTGCTTCGACCGGCGGAACGCCTCCTCGTCTTTCTCGGCGTAGTACTCGCTCTCCAGCGTGGTGTTGCAGGGGTCGTAGCTCTGCAAGCGGACCCGCTCGGCCGGCGAGACCGACTCGCCCGCCTGCCAGCGCTCGTAGGCCTCCCGGTCCCCGGTGAGGTCGAGCAGGACGTCCTCGACGACCGCGCAGGTGTCCTCGTCGCTCGAGAGCCGGTCGTCGACCTCCGCGATGAACTCCCGCATCCCCGTCTCGGCCTCCTCGGGCAGCGAGACGTGCCGCTTGGTCATACCCCGTCGTAGCGCACCGGAGTTCATAGGCATTCGGTTGTGTCACCGTTACCGCCCCGGTCGCAATCGCGGGAGGGGACGGTCCTCGACGCCCGGTCGGGGCTCACTCCCCCGTGGCCGAGGCGAGGGTGGCCAACAGCGCCGGCACCCCGACGGCGGCCGCGGCGCCGCCGAGGAGAACGAGGAGGGGGACGAGAACCTCCCTGACGCCGGGTGGCGCCTGCACGAACACCAGCGCGCCGAGCAGGACCGCGTTCAGCGCCAGCAGCCACGTCATCCGATCGAGTTTCCGGTGGAGGGCGTCGTCCATACCCGCCGACTGTCGGCCGACTGCAATAACTCGGTCGGTGCCGAATAAACCGCGATATCGCGGGCGGCGTTCCGTACCCGATAAGTGGCCTCGCTCCCAACCCGGTGACATGCAGTACCAGGAACTCGGCACCTCGGGCGTCGAGGTCAGCGAGGTCGGCTTCGGCGCGTGGGTCGTCGGCACCGACTGGTGGGGCGACCGCTCGGAGGCCGACGCACGCGAGATGATCGAGCGCGCCCTCGACTGCGGGATCACCTACTTCGACACGGGTGACGTCTACGGCCACGGCCGCAGCGAGCAACTGCTCGGCGAGGCGCTCGCGGACGTCCGCGAGGACGTGACCGTCGCCACCAAGGTCGGCTACGACTTCTACGACAACCCGCAGGCCGGCCACGGCGAACTCCCGAAGGAGATCGACCCCGACTACCTCCGCGAGGCCGTCGAGAAGAGCCTCGAACGGCTCGACACCGATTACGTCGACGTCCTCCAGTTGCACAACGCGAACGTCGACGAGATCACCCCCGACGTGCTCGAACTGCTCGACGAACTCGAGGAGGAGGGCGTGATCGAGGCCCGCGGCCTCGCGCTTGGCCCCTCCATCGGCTGGCTCGCCGAGGGCGACTTCGCCATCGAGGAGGAGTTCGACGCCGTCCAACTGGTCTGGAACCTCTTAGAGCAGGAGGTCGGCAACCACTTCCTCGACACCATCGCGGAGACCGGGTCGACGACGAGCCTGATCCCCCGCGTACCCCACTCCTCGGGCCTCCTCAACGAGCAGGTCACCCCCGACACCGAACTCGGCGAGGGCGACCACCGCGGCTTCCGCCCCGACGAGTGGTACGAGACCGGCTGGGAGAAACTCGAACGACTGCGCTTCCTGGAACGCGCGGAGCGTGGCTCCGCGGAGGATTCGAGCGGGCAGAGCCCGCGAGAACGCGACGGAGAGCGCACGATGGCTCAGGCGTCGATCGCGTGGCTGCTCAGCCACGACCCCGTCGCCACCGTCACGCCCACCTTCCGGACGCCCGCCGACGTCGAGGCGTGGGCGGCCGCCAGCGACGTCCCGAAGCTCTCCGACGAGGAGATGGCCCGCGTCGCCGACCTGTACGCCGAGAACTTCGGCGTCGACCGCGACGACGGCATGGACGCGCTGCGCTCGTCGGTCGACGGCGCCGACATCGAGGCGGCGGGGCTGGACAAACTGGCCGCGGACTGACGGCTCCCGGCCGAAACCACGACCTCGCCGGTGCCAGCGCGATCAGTACCTATTTTTCCCGGACCTCGAATGTCCGCCCACGACGGTCCAGTGGGACGAGATCACCCACGTGACGAAGGTCGATCCGGCCAAACCGCTGCCGTCGCGGCGACTGCTTTCACGACGACGAGGAGCGGTACCTGAGTACGATCCCGTCGAAGCCGGCGTAGAGGCGGCGGCCGGCGAGGACGGCGGGGGCTACGGCGACAGCGCCCGCTCGACCGCCCGCGCGACGCTCCGTGCCTTCGTCGCCAGTTCCTCGGAGACCAGTCCGTCGGCGACCGCCTCCGCCAGCTCGTCCTCGTCGACGACCGCGACCTCGCCGTCCGGCCGGCGGATCACGTCGACGTAGAGGTCGACGTACCGCGCGCAGTCGGGGAAGAGTTCGACCGGCGTACAGACGTTGACGTAGGTTCCCTTCGCCGTCCCGTCGGCGTCCCTGTACGTCGTCGGGTACCACCACCGCCCCTCGCGGAGTTTCGTGACGGCGACGTCGCCGTCCTCCTTCGGGACGCCGAGGGCGTCGTAGGTGCCGCCGCCGCGCATCGACCGTTCGAGGGTGACTTTCCCCTCGGGGTCCCACGCGGTCACCTCGCCGGTGCCGAGCGTGACGAGTCGTCCGTCGGGCTTGCCGTGGCCCAGCGAGAGGCGGTCGCCCTCCGCGGGGCCGAACTGCCGGGCGACGGCGTCGAAGGGGAAGTCGTCCGCGCTCGCGCCGTCGTCGTCGCAGACGGCCTCGGCGAAGTCAACCGCGGCGCTGGCGGCCCGGTCGGCCGTCTTGATCCGGTGGTGGCCCGCCATCGTCGTCTCGACCGCGCGTCTGGCCTCGTCGAGGGCGAACCGCGACTCGCGGCCGAACCAGACCCACGCGGTGGCCCGGGGGGCGGCGAGCGGTCCGGGGTCGCCGTCCCCGGCGTCGACGAGCGCGTCGTCGAGGGCCCGCGCGCGCTCGCCGGCCCGTTCGAGCGCCTCGCCCATCGCGTCGAGGTCGGCGTCCGCGGCGGTGCGGCGCCAGCGTACGCCCCACCCGTCGGGGACGTCGACGGAGAGCAGGTCCGTCATCCCGACGAGTTCGTTCGCCCGCTCGCCCGACAGCGCCGCGGAGACGCCGTCGCGCGCCCGCGAGAGCGTCACCAGCCCCGTCCGCACTTCGAGCGTCGGCGCCACGCGCGGGCGGTCGTCGTCCCACGGCGGCGTCGGTTCGCGCACCTGAACGCGGTAGCGGTCGCCCGCGTCGACGTAGCCGTCGACGTCGTCGTACTTGAGATAGCCCCGGCGGCCGTCGCCGAGGTCGACGACCGCGCCGCGGCCGCCGGCCGCCTCGCGCACCTCGGCGTCGAAGACCGCGCCGCGGGGGGCGTCGGCGTCCCAGCGGAAGGCGTCGACCGCGACGCCGGCGATGTCGTCCGCGACCCGGTCGACCGCGGCCGGATCGCCCGACACCTCGACGCCCTGCCGGTCGCGGGTCGTCTCGACCGCGACGGCGGCCGGCGCGGCGGGGAACGTCTCGTCGAACCGCTCGCGGATCGGTTCGGAGGCCTGGACCACGTCGACGCCGTTCTCGTCCAGCAGCCGCGTCAGCGCCGTCGCGTAGATGCCCCTGACCCGGCCCGTCGTCCGAGCCTCGCTCATCGCAGCGTCTCGCGGTCGGCCGCGAACCGGACGCGGTCGTGGACCGTCGGCCCGAGCGTCAGTTCGACGTACTCGTCGTCCAGCGGTCGGCCGTCCTCGACGTAGACGCCCCACGAGTCGAACCGGAGCCAGCCGCGCATCTCCGCGCCGTGGGTCGTCACGTCGAGGGACTCGACCCGGTGGTCGGGGTACTCGGCGCTCGAGTGGGCCATCTCCACGTCCGAGTAGACGACGTCGTGGTCGTCGAAGAACGATTCGAGCGCGCGGGCGTCCGCCGCGACCGCCTCGACGACGGCTTCGGAGGCCGCCCGGAGGTCGTCGGTTCCGAGGCCGACCTCGCGGAGCGCCCGCTGGGTTCGCTGGTCGAAGTGCATGCTCCCGGGTAGGGAGGCGGGACCTTAGTCGATTCCGGGTTCGGTCAGTCGTCGGCGGGCGAGCGGGCGGGGTCGGTCGCGTCGTCCGACGCGGGGGTCTCCGGTCGCGCTCGATCCTCCTCGTCGTCCGGTCCGGGCGGCGCCGTGTACAGGAATCCGCGGCTGGAAAGTCGCATGGACCCGGATCGGGGTCGAACCTCCTTAAGCGGTACCCTAATACTCGTATTGGTATTTAATATCATACTAGTACAGGCTCGCCAACGTATTTCCACGCCGTGGCCCATACCGGGGGTATGAAGCGCAGACGCGACCTAGTCGAGCGGTTCGCCGACGACGAGGCCGACCTCTACGACATCTCGACGTGGGAACCCCGTTCGCTACTCGACCGCTTCTCGTACGGGCTGTACGCCGCCATCAACTACGGACTGCACGGCATCGTCCTGCTCGTCGCGTTCGTGATCACGATTTCGTTGCTGGCCTCGCCGGCGCTGATCGTCGCCGATCAGCCGATCCTCGGCGTCTTCTTCGCGCTGTCGGTCGTCCCCGCGCTCCTGCTCGCGGCGTTTATCTGGCGCTCCGACATCACGACCAGCGAACCGCTCGGCCTGCTCGTCGCGACGTTCCTGCTCGCCGTGCTGTTCGCGACGTTCGCCGCCGTGGTCAACTCGGTCGCGTCGTTTCGCCTGCAGGCGATCCCGGTCGTCGGCAGCATCCTCTTTTTCTACCTCGTGGTCGGCCCCGTCGAGGAGGCGGTCAAACTCCTCGCCGTGCGCGTGCTGGCCTACCGGAACGCGAGTTTCGACGCGGTCATCGACGGCGCGGTGTACGGCGCCATCGCGGGGCTCGGGTTCGCCGCCATCGAGAACGTGATCTACATCGCCGGCACCATCGCCGACGTCGAGGCGGGGTTCTTCGCGGCCGCGACCGGGATCACGACCCTTCGCGCGCTCGTCGGCCCGGGCCACGTCATCTACTCGGCGATCGCCGGCTACTACCTCGGCCTCGCGAAGTTCAACCCCCGCTACGCCGGCCCGCTCGTCGTCAAGGGACTGCTCATCGCCGCGTTCGTCCACGGGACGTACAACTCCACGGTCGGCGTGGTGCCGTCGATCCTCTCCGGACTGTTCCCGGTGGGCCCCGAACTCGCGTTCGTCGGCTACGTCGTCGCCTTCGACGCGGCGATCGGCTACTACCTCTACCGGAAACTCAGCCGTTACCGTCGGACCTACCGCGCCGTCCGATCCCACGAGGAGACCGACCCGGCGCCGGAATTGACCGAGTTCGACCCCGCGCGCCGCTGATCTCCGGGCATAAGTGCTATATGTTAACGTACCGTGTTGTCGCCCATGACCGTCGAGCGATCGCGAGACGATGCGGGCACGACCGAGCGCTGGGATCGGGTGTTCGCGGCGCTCTCGGCGGAACCGCGCCGGCGGCTCCTCGCGTCGCTGCGCGAGGTCCCGCCCGAGCGGCCGGTGTCGCTCCCTGAGGCCGCGGCGTCCCCGACCGACCCGGTCGATCGGGACGCCCTCCGCGTCAGGTTGCGCCACCGTCACCTCCCGCTGCTCTCGGACTACGGCTACGTCCGCTGGGCCGACGACCCCTTCCACGCCCGGCGCGGCCCGGCCTTCGACGAGGTGTCGGTCGTACTGGAGGCGCTCGTCACGAACGCCGGCGCGTTCCCGGAGCGGCTGGTACGCGGCTGCCACCGACTCGAACGCGAGCGGTGAGCGGCTAGTCGAGGTGCGCCTCCAGCAGCCGTTCGACGTACTTCGCCAGCACGTCGACTTCGAGGTGGACGGGGTCGCCGGGTTCTTTCTCCGAGAGCGTCGTCACCTCGTAGGTCGTCGGGATGATCGCGACCCGCACGCGGTCGCCCTCGCGCTCGGCGACCGTGAGGCTGATCCCGTCGAGCGTGATCGACCCCTTCTCGACGACGTAGCTGTCGTACCCCTCGGGGAGCCGGAACTCGAAGTACCAGTCCTCGCCGACCGACTCGATCGTCTCCACCGTCGCCACCGCGTCGACGTGTCCCTGGACGACGTGCCCGTCGAACCGGCCGTCGGCGGGCATCGCCCGCTCGACGTTGACCGTCTCGCCGACGTCGAGGTCGCCGAGGTAGGTCCGTGCGACCGTCTCGGCCGCGAGGAAGACCTCGAACCACGCGCCCTCCTCGAAGCGCTCGACGGTCAGGCAGGCCCCGCTGACGCTGATACTCCGGCCGTGGGCCAGCCCCGCGGCCGCCCCGTCGGCCGCGATCCGTAGCCGCAGGCCGTCCTCGGTCTCCTCGCGGGCGACGATCTCTCCGGTCTCCTCGACGATCCCCGTGAACATACTCGGGGGTGGCCGCCGGGAGCCGAAATACGTTCCGATCCCGCGACGCATCTCGATTTCGTGACGGGAACGGTCGTCGCGTTTTTGCCCGAGCGCGCGCTACCCCGACCGATGTCCGGCATCCTCGATACGATCGCACTCGCGAGCGCCCTCGTCCTCGCGATTCCCGCGGCGCTGGCCGGCCTCGAGTTCCTGTTCGTCCGCGGCGACCACGTCACCGGGGTCGTCCTCCTCGTGCTCTCGGCGGGGCTCGTCGTCGGTCAACAGCGGCTCACGCTCCCGTCTGACGTTCCGGCTGAGGTCGCGAAACGCGTCCTCGGCTCGATTCCGAAAGAGCCCGAGGAGGACGACTAGACCTCGAACGCCGCCGCGGGCTCCAGCGAGCGCGCCGGCGCCGCGAGCGTCCGCGGTCCGTCCGCCTCGACCACGAGGAGATCCGCGAGGCGGACCCGGTTTTCCGTTCCGACGGCGACGTCGAGGCGGACGACACTCCCGGGACCGACCTCGTCGTCGCCCCGCGCGGGCCGTTCGACGGGGTCGAGGCCGACGCCGCGGACGCGCGTCTCGATCCCGTCGTCCTCGGCGAAGCCGAACGCCCGGACCTCGGCTTCGAGGTCGGCCTCGACGGCCGTCACCGACTGTACGTCCGCCGTCAGCAGCGCCCGGGCCGACCGGAACGCGTGCGTGATCGCCACGTGCGCGCGCCGCTCCGGGCCGCCCTCGCCGTCGACGACCAGCGTGCGGACGAGGGCGCCGCGGTAGCCGCCGGGTTCGCGCGGGGCGACCGAGACGACGATCGGTTCGCCGGCGCGCAGCGGCCCCGTTCCCGGCGCCGACACCGCCGTTCCGTCCGCCGGGGACGCCCCCGCGGCGACGACCTCGCGGTCGATTTCCCGGCGAAGCCGTTCGGGTGTCAGCGCCTCGTCGTCGCCCCGGAGGGCGCCGTCGACGACGGCCGCCCCGGCGAGGGTCGACGCCGCCCGGCGAAGCCCCTCGCTCGCGGCCGCCTGCGCGCGCTCGATCCGCTCGACCTCCGCCGGCGTCTTCCGCGCCCGCGCCCGTTCGAGGGCGTCGGTCGACGCGAGTTCGAGGCCGGCGCCTTCGAAGTAGAGCGCGGCGTCGTGTGGGATCGCCCGCGGACTCAGCACCCGCTCGGCGCCGGCGTCGGCGAGGGCCGACGCGAGGGCCGTCGCGGGGTGGGCCGCGTCGCTCGGGGCCGCCCCCCGGCGGCGCCACGACTCGCCGTCGAACGCGAGCGCGCGGATCGTCCCGGGTTCGGGGTCGTCCCCGCCGGCGCAGTAACGGATCGCGGGGTCGCGGGCGCGGCCGACGTGGACGAAGGCGTCGGCGTCGCGGGCGTCGAGTTCCGCGGCGAGGGTCGACTCGGCGCGGTTCCGCGGGCCGGTCACGGCGTCTCGGCTTCGACCTCCGGCGCGGCGGGCTCCTGGGCCTGCTCGACCAGTTCGTCGAGGCTGGCGCCGGTTGGCTGCCCGTTCAGCAGGACGTCGATCGGGAGGGTGGGGGCGCCGTCGACGAGGTTCTCGAGCAAGACGAGTCGCTCGCGGGCGCGGGACATGCCGACGTAGAAGACGCGCCGTTCGTTGTCGGTGAGGACGGGGACCGGCGAGGTGGTCTTCGTGAACTCCTCGACGCCGGGGACGTCCTCGACTCCGCCGGTTTCACCGGCTCCGTTCGACGTCTCCGACGTCGCTCGGTCCTCGACGGTGGCGACCATCTGCTCGACGACCTTCTCGGTGAGGTCGGTCGCGACGAAGACGTGGTCGGCCTCGCGACCCTTCGCGGAGTGGATCGTACCGACGCGGACGCGGTCGGTCTCCATCCCCTGGTAGGTGCCGATGGCGAAGTACGCCTGAACGCTCTTCTTCTGGAAGTTCGTGACCTTCCGGACCATGTCCGCCGCGGAGGCGGGGCCGGGCATGAACGGGGCGTAGTCCGTGACGACCTCCTTGGGGATCGTCAACTCTTCGAGGTCGTCGACGCCGGCGTCCTCCTTGCGCTCGTCGATCTCGTCGAAGAACTCGTCGCGCTCGTTCGTCCCGAACGCCGAGTCCATGAGCATGTCGGCGAGTCGGCGGGCCTGCAGGCCGGTGACGTCCTCGCCGGCGTCGAGGCGCTCGACCGCCCGGACGTACTGGGTGAGGCGGTCGGTCCACATCCGCTGGTCGGTCATCGCCGTGAACGGGACGCCCTCGGTGATGAACTCGTCGATGAACTGGAACATCTGGTAGCGCGCCCGGAACAGCAGCATGATCGTCCCCTCGCCGTCGACGAGGGTGCGCCGGACCATTCGGACGAGGTCGAGCATCGACGGGCTCCGGTGGGCCTCGACGGTGCCGCCCTCCTTGCGTGGCTTGAGGTCCTTGTCCTGGCGCTTCTCGATGTGGCGAATCTCCCGGTTGACCGCGTTGAGGACGTTCGAGGGCAGACGATAGGAGTTCGGCAGGATGACGTCCTCGTCGACCGCCTCGTCCAGGAGCAACGCGGGGTCGGCGCCCTGCCAGGAGTAGACGACCTGGTCGTCGTCGCCGGCGATCAGGACCTTCTTCATGTGGGGTTTCCACTCCTGGTAGACGTCGTACTGCAGCGTCGTGATGTCCTGGAACTCGTCGATCACGAGGTAGTCGACGTTCGGGAGCAGCGACCGCTGTTTCACCCGTTCGAGCATGTCGGCGAAGCCGATCTTCCCCTCCGTACCCTTGTAGTTGCGCCAGGCGCGGATCGCCTCGGGGACGTCGATGCGGTCGTCGTCGGAGGGCCACGTCGGCGTGTACTTGTTGCCCTCCTGGGCGTTCGGGTCGATCTCCGGCGGCAGGCGGACCTCCTCGACGTTCCACTGGAAGGGGACGTCGTACCAGTCGGAGACGTCGCGCCGGGTGCGCTGGAGCCACTGGCTGGTCGCGATGACCTTGTTGCCGATCGTCGTCGACCGGGCGGTCCGGCGGCCGGCACCGGAGTACTCGTCCTCGTATTCGATGCCGTACTGGTCGCAGAACTCCTCTTTGTCCTTCTCGCCGATGACGTCGCCGCGGGAGAGATCGAGCAGGTCGTAGGCCTTGGCGTGCATCGTGCAGACGTTGCCCTGCAGCGCCCGGGGGCTCTCGTCGAGGCGCTCGGCGAGGCGCTCGCGGACCTCCTGTGCGGCCGCTCGCGTGTACGAGACGACGAGAATGTCCCGGAAGGAGACGTCGTCTTCCTCGAGGATGTCCTCGACGCGGTTGAGGAGGGCCGTCGTCTTCCCGCTGCCGGGGCCGCCGAACAGGCGGGTGACGTGCGTGTCCGTCGTAGCCATTGTAGCTGTTCACGAACGCGACACCTATAAGTGACGTGGGTTTTCCTCGGCGGCGGATTCGACAAATCTTTCGCCAGTCGCCGCGTTCGGCGGTTTCCCGGCCGTCCGCCGTCACCCGTCGACCGTTCCGGGGCGACCGGGCGGTTCGCCGCGCCGTCGCGGATCACGTCCGTACACTCCGGGCTGGCGTGGGTCGTCGACGTCGGTCGGCACGTACGCGTCCGTCACGAACGACCCGCAGTTCTGGCACTCGGGCACGTGACCTCACGTCGTCGTAACTATCCCACAGGGCACACTCGTATCGACGTGTCGACGTCAAAATCGGCCGACGCGGCGTCGCGCCGGTCACGCCCTCGTCGGGGCGGCCGTCACTCCCGCGGATCCCACCCGCAGACGGTACACCAGGTCGCCGACGTGTCGTGGAGGCCGCCGCAGTCCGGACACTGCTTCTTGTTGTGGTCGCGTTCCCACCCCGTTCGCTCGACGGCGTGACCGCGGTCCGTCAGGAACTGGTCGAAAACGTCCTCGCCGGCACCGTCGGGTGAGGATGCCATACGTGTGTTAAGGTACACCACGGTATTAAATCGTCGGGTCCGGACAGGCACTGCCTCCTTCGTCGCCGCGAACCCGTCGTCGCGCCGACGGATCGCCTCCCGCGGCCCGTCGTCTTTTTCCCCCTCTCGTCCCAACGGTCGGGCATGAGCGACCTCCGCCTCGACGCGACCCAGCTCGACCGCTACTCGAGACACGTCATCATGGACGAGGTCGGCCCGGAGGGACAAAAGCGGCTGCTCGACGCGTCGGTGCTGGTCGTCGGGGCGGGCGGGCTGGGCTCGCCGGCGATCCAGTACCTCGCGGCGGCCGGCGTCGGCCGACTGGGCGTCGTCGACGACGACGTCGTCGAGCGATCGAACCTCCAGCGGCAGGTCGTCCACGGCGACGAGGACGTCGGCCGCCCCAAGGTCGACAGCGCCGCCGACTTCGTCGCCCGGCTGAACCCCGACGTCGACGTCGAAGCCCGCGAGACGCGGCTGGCCCCCGACACCGTCGCGGACCTCGTCGACGGCTACGACGTCGTCCTCGACGCCAGCGACAACTTCGCGACGCGGTACCTGCTCAACGACTACTGCGCGCTGACCGGGACGCCGCTCTCCCACGGCGCGATCTATCGCTTCGAGGGGCAGGTGACGACGTTCTCGAACGACGAGGACTCCCCCTGCTACCGCTGTATCTTCCCGGAGGCACCCGAACCCGGCACCGTCCCCGACTGCGCGACGACGGGCGTCCTCGGCGTCCTGCCGGGGACGGTCGGCTGCATTCAGGCCACCGAGGTCGTCAAGCACCTCATCGGCCGCGGCGACCTCCTCGAAGGGCGTCTCCTGCTGTACGACGCGATGGGGATGACCTTCGAGACCGTCTCGGTTCGACCGAACCCGGACTGTCCCGTCTGCGGCGACGACCCGGCGATCGAGTCGGTCCACGACGTCGAGTACGAGGAGACCTGTTCGATCTCGGCGGACTGACGCCGGTCCGGGTCGAGTCGGCTCACGCTCGCTCGTCGTCCACGACGATCCGCTCGCGCTCGAACCGCTCCTCGCCCGCCCGCCAGCGCCACGACCGTACCGTCGTCTCGTCCGCGGACGAGACGATCACGTGGGATCGATCGGGCCACGCCGCCGCCTCGGCGTCCGTCGGCGAGGGCGCCGGCGGCCCGCGCGGGTGGGAGTGGTAGAAGCCGACGATCTCCTCGCCTCGCGATTCGAGCCGTTCGAACGTTTCGAGCGCCTCGACCGGGTCGATCCGGTAGCGTCGCCGCGGTTCGTCGGCCGCGTTCCGCGTCCGGTAGCGCGACGCCACCCGACTCCGCTCGTCGCCGAACGTGCCGCCGAGGACGCCACAGACCTCCTCGGGCGCGCCCGCACGCGCCTCGGCGACGATCGCCTCGCGGATCGACCGCGGCAGGACGAGCGTCGGCGCCGCGCCCGGGCGGTCGTCGCTCACGCCTCGGCCCGCCGTTCGAGGTCGGCGAGCGGGACCGCGACGTCGGCCGGCGGCGCCTCGAACCGCTCGGGGTGGACGATCGGCGCGAGCGCCTCCAGCGTGTCCACCAGCCGCGGGCCCGGCCGGTTGAGGTAGTGGTCGCCGTCCATCGCCCACGCGCGGCCCTCGCGGACGGCGGTCAGGTCGTCCCACCCCTCGCGGTCCGTGAGGTCCGCGAGGTTCGCCGCCGTCCGGTCGAGGCCGAAGCCACAGGGGGCGACGACCAGTACCTCGGGGTCGTACGCGACCAGTTCCGCCCACTCGCGCGGCCGCGAGCGCTCGCCCGGGTCGGCCAGCCCGTACTCGCCGCCGGCCCACGAGACGAGTTCCGCGGTCCAGTGGCCCGCGACCATGACGGGATCGGTCCAGTCGAGGATCGCCACCCGGGGGCGCTCCTCGGTCGCGAGGTCGGCGGTCCACTCGCGGACGGCGTCGATCCGGCCGTCGAGCGCGCGGATCACCTCCCGCGCGCGCTCCTCGCGGCCCGTCGCCTCGCCCACGCGTTCGAGGTCCGCGAGCACGTCGTCGACGGTGTGGGGATCGGTCGTCAACACCTCGGGATCGGCCTCGATCCCCGCGAGGGCGCGCTCGACGACGACCTCGTCGACCGCGCAGACGTCGCACATCCCCTGCGTGACGATCAGGTCCGGGTCGAGGTCGTCGAGCGTCTCGACGTCGACGTCGTAGACCCCCTCGTCGGCCGCTTCGAGCACCTGCCGGTCGATCTCGCCGCTCGCGGCGTCCGCGTCGATCCGCGAGGCGGTGACCGCGGGCGTCTCCCGGGCCGCTGGCGGATAGTCGCACTCGTGGGAGACGCCGACTGGGTCGAGCCCCAGCGCGTAGACGATTTCCGTCGCCGACGGGAGCGTCGTGACGATTCGCATGGCCGTCGCTACGGACCCGCGGCTCAAAAAGCGTGCTAGCGGTCGTCCCCGTTCCCGTCGTCGGCGCCACCTTCCGCGCCGAGTTCGTCCGGCCGGAACTCGTCGCCCGCGACGTCGGCGTCCGCCTCCTCGTCGTACTCCATAGTCGCGTGACCCTCGGGCGATCCCTCCTCGATCTCGATGGTGATCCCCGACTCGGCGGGCCGGTCGGGCCGGCCGAGCAGGCGCTCGACGCCGCGTTCGGTCTCGGCGTTGATCTCCCAGAGGGTTCGTACGGCGCGGTCGACGTCGCGGGCGACCTCGCTTGCGTTCCGGTCGCGGGTGAACTCCTGGACGCTCCGGGCGCCCTCGGGGTGGAGGTACTGGAGGGGGTGGTCCGACGGCACCTCCCGCAGGTCGACCTGGAGCCCCCAGAGGTACGGCAGCAACTGGACGGCGTACCCCTGTGGCTTCGGCGCGCGCCGGCCGGCGGCGGTCAGCGCGACGGTGACGGCCGTCGACTCCGCGTCGGTGTCGTAGTAGATGCCCGGCAGGGCGGGAATGTCGATCTTCACGGTGGCGGACCGACGGGGCCCCGACGGGAGAGCGTGCGCCCGGCACTCCCACCCCCGTTTTATACGACCCGGGGTATCGACGCGGCGTGGGCCACGCTACAGGTCGTAGAGGTCCCGGAACTTCCCGTCGACGTACGATAGGAAGTAGTCGGCCGTCAGCGGTTCGCCGGTCGCCACCTCGATCAGTTCCTCGGTGGTGTACCGCTGGCCGTGGCGGTGGACGTGCTCGGTCAGCCAGTCGCGTATCGGCGCGAACTCGCCCTCGCGGACGAGGTCGTCGACCGCGAGGTCCTCGCGCATCGCGGCGTCGAGTTGGGCGGCCAGCACGCTCCCGACGGTGTAGTTCTGGAAGCGCGCGAAGCCGGACGACCAGTGGGTGTCCTGCAGGCACCCCTCGGCGTCGCTCTCGGGGCTCACGCCGAGGTACGACTCCATCTTCCGGTTCCACTCCTCGGGAATCTCCTCGACGGGGAGGTGGCCCTCGACGAACGCGCGGTCGATCTCACAGCGCAGGAGCACGTGGAGGTGGTAGGTGAGTTCGTCCGCCTCGACCCGGATCGGATTGTCGGGGTCGACCCGGTTGACCGCGGCGTAGGCCTCGTCGACGGTGACGTCTTCGAGGCCGGGGAGGTGCTCTCTCACCGTCGGGAGGAAGAACTCCCAGAACGCCCGCGAGCGGCCGACGTGGTTCTCCCAGAACCGCGACTGGGACTCGTGGACGCCCGACGACCGCGAGGCGCCAAGCGGCGTGCCGTACTCCTCGTCCGGGAGGCCGAGCTGGTAGGTGGCGTGGCCGAACTCGTGGATCGTCGCCAGCAGCGCGTCGAGCGGGTCCTCGGGGTCGAACCGGGTGGTGACGCGGGCGTCGAACTGGTTGCCCGCCACGAACGGGTGCGACGCGGTGTCGAGGCGGCCCCGGTCCCACTCGAACCCCAGTGCGTCGAGGGCGGCCTCCGAGAGCGTCCGCTGGCGCTCCTCGTCGTACTCGCGGCCGCGGAACGGCGACGGCAGGTCGCGGCCGCGTTCGCGGATCTCCTCGATCAGCGGGACGAGGTGCTCGCGCAGGTCGTCGAAGATCCGTTCGACGGTCTCCAGCGGGAGGTAGGGCTCGGCGTCCTCGAACAGCACCCGGTAGGGGTTCTCCGCGGGGTCGATCGCCCGCGCCCGCTCGCAGTGGAGGTCGATCAACTCGGCCAGCGCCGGCGCGAACCGCTCGAAGTCGTCGGCCTCCTTCGCCTCCTGCCAGACCTGCTGGCTCTCGGTCCGGTGGCGCGCGAGCCGTTCGACCAGTTCCGCGGGCACCCCGGCGGCCCGCTGGTGTTCGCGGCGCAGTTCGCGGACGACCGCCGCGCGCTCGTCCGGGAGGTCGGCGCCGCGCAGCGTCTCGAGCCACTCGCCGACCGCGTCGTCGACGAGCAGGTCGTGTTCGACCGACGACAGCGTCGATAGCTGCTCGGCCCGCGCCGGCGTCCCCCCGTCTGGCATCGTCACCCGCTGATCCCAGGCCAGCACCATCGACGCCTGCCTGACGTTCGCGAGCTTCCGCGACCGGTCGAGGAGTCGCTCGTACGCCCCCGGTTCGGCCGCCTGATCCTCGTCCGTGACCCCCATATTTCGTCTCGAAAGAGTGAATCGAGGGACGTTAAGCTCTTGGGCCGATGACAGGCCGCTAGAACCCGCCGAACTTGTCCCGCCGGTAGAGGTCGAGTTCGGTCACCGACGAGCGCTCGCGCGTCGCGGCGAAGGCGATCGCCGCGGCCACCTCCTCGGGTTCGGTCACCTCGCCCGCGTCGAACCGCTCGGCGAAGGTGTCGCCGTCGGTCGTCTCGAACTCCGTGCGCACCTCCGAGGGGTTGACGACGGTGACGCCGACGCCGTCGCCGCCGACCTGCGCGGCGACGCTCTTGGCGAAGCCGCGCACCCACCACTTCGTCGCGGCGTAGACGGGGTTGAACGGTCGCGGGTACTGGCCCGCGAAACTCCCGACGAAGAGCAGGTGGCCCTCGCGCTCGCGGACGTGCGGGAGCGCCGCCCGCGTCGCGTAGAAGACGCCGTCGACGTTGGTCGCCTGCATCAGGCGGTACTCATCGGTCGGCAGCGACTCGACGTCGCTGCCCCGCGCCAGACCCGCGTTGTTCACGAGCACGTCGAGTCCGCCGAAGGCGTCGACGGCCGCCTCGACGAGCGCCTCGACCTGCGCCTCCTCGCGGACGTCCGTCGGGACCGCGAGCGCCTCGACGCCGTGGGCGTCTTCGAGTTCGGCCGCCAGCGCCTCGATTCGGTCCTCGCTGCGCGCGGCGAGTGCCACGTTCGCGCCCTCGGCGGCGAGCGCGCGGCAGGTCGCCGCGCCGATGCCGGAACTCGCTCCCGTGACGATCGCCGCCGCCCCGTCGAGGCGTCTCTCGGATGCCATGCGCGTGACATCGCGTTCGAGGGGGTTCGGCCTTTCGGCGACGGGAAGGCGGAGGCGAGTGGAGGGCGTCTACGCCTCGGGACCGAGGCCGGCCTCGCGTACGTACTCGTCGAGTTGTTCGGCGATGGCCTCCGCGAACGCGTCGTCGTTGATCGCGGCGTCGAGTTCGAGCAGTTCGACGTCGTCGCCGAGGTTCTTCCGGAGCGCCTCGAACAGCGCCGCGTCGGCCTCGGGGTCGTGGAAGTCCTCGCCCTCCGCGTCGAGCATCGAGACGCCCCCGAGCGGGAGCGCGAGCGTCGTCGGCCCCGTCGCGGCGGTGAGCTTCTCGGCGAGGATCTCGCCGAGTTCGGCGTTCTCCTCGGGCGTCGTCCGCATCAGCGTCACCTGCGGGTTGTGGACGTGGAAGGTGCGCCCCTCGAACTCCGCCGGGACCGACTCGCGGGGCCCGAAGTTGACCATGTCGAGCGCCCCGGTCGAGACCACCTGCGGGGTGCCGGTCTCGGCCGCGGCGTCGAGCCGATCCGGGCCGGCGTTGAGGACGCCGCCGACGAGTTCGTCGGCCCACTCGGTGGTCGTCACGTCCAGTACGCCGTCGATGACCCCCTGGCGGACGAGGTCCTCCATCGCGCGGCCGCCGGTGCCGGTCGCGTGGAAGACGATCGTCTCGTAGCCGCGGTCTTCGAGGTACTCGCGGGCCGTCTGGACGCAGGGGGTCGTGACGCCGAACATCGTGATCCCGATCGTGGGCCGGTCCTCGACCTCGACGTCGGGTTCGTTCGCGACCATCCCGACCGTCGCGAGGGCGGCGTTGGCGATCACCTTCCGCGAGAGCTGGTTGAGTCCCTCGATGTCCGCGACGGAGTACATCATCGCGACGTCTTTGGCGCCGACGTACGGCTCGGTGTCGCCCGAGGCCATCGTCGAGACCATCAGCTTCGGGACGCCCACGGGCAGCGCCCGCATCGCCTCGGTCGCGATGGAGGTGTTGCCGGAGCCGCCGAGGCCGAGTACTCCGTCGAGGACGCCCGCCTCGTGCAGGCGCGTCGCGACGGCCGCGGCACCCTCGCCCATCGCCGTCATCGCCTCGCCGCGGTCGGCGTCCTCGCGCAGGCGTTCGAGGGTGGTGTCGGCCGCTTCGGCTACCTCCGCGGCCGACGTGTCCGGCTCGATCTCGGGGTCGCCCATCACGCCGACGTCGACGACGTGGACGTCGACCCCCTGGGACTCGACGACGTCCCGCGCGAAGCCGATCTCTTCGCCTTTCGTGTCTAACGTGCCGACGATGACGACCGCCATCAGAGGTCGATCCCCTTGAACTCGCGGGCCTGATTCTCGATCGCCTCCTCGGTGGGCAGGCGTTCGAGGCTGGAGGCGCCGAAGAAGCCGACCACGCCCTCGGTGTTCTCGAGGACGTACGCGGCGTCGTCGGGCCAGGCGATCGGACCGCCGTGACAGATCACGAGCACGTCCTCGTCGACCTCCTTGGCGGCGTCGTGGTGGGCCTGTACCCGCTCGGCGGCCGCTTCGAGGTCGAGGGCGGTCTCGGCGCCGATGTCGCCCGACGTGGTCAGGCCCATGTGCGAGACGACGACGTCGGCGCCCGCCTCGGTCATCTCGCGGGCCTGCTCCTCGCTGAACACGTACGGACACGTCAGCATCTCCTGTTCGGCGGCCTCCTGGATCATGTCGACCTCCTTGTCGTAGCCCATCCCCGTCTCCTCGAGGTTCTGGCGGAAGCCGCTGTCCTCGTCGATGAGGCCGACGGTGGGGAAGTTCTGGACGCCCGAGAAGCCCCGCCGCTTCAGGTCCTCGATGAAGACGTCCATCTGCCGGAACGGGTCGGTGCCGTTGACCCCGGCCAGCACCGGCGTGTCCTCGACTACCGGCAGCACCTCGTGGCCCATCTCGACGACGATCTCGTTCGCGTCGCCGTACGGCAACAGCCCCGCCAGCGACCCCCGGCCGTTCATCCGGTAGCGCCCGGAGTTGTAGATGATGAGCAGGTCGACGCCGCCGCGCTCGGCGAACTTCGCCGAGATGCCGGTGCCCGCGCCCGCGCCGACGATCGGTTCCCCGTTCGAGACGGTCTCCTCGAGTCGCTCGCGCGACTCCTCGCGTGTGAATTCCATGCACGACTGACGTCGACACGCGGGGACATATACCTACGTCGTGGTTCCCGCGACCGTGCCGTCGACGGAACGTATATGGCGCCTGAACGGTCGGCGAGAACAGAGAGTCGCGGTTCGCGGGCGGTCGTCCCCGGGGCCGGGGCTCAGTAGCCGTCGAGGTCGTACAACTCGCCGTACTTCCCCTTCGCGTACTCGAGGAAGTGGTCGGCGGCGTACTCCTCGCCCGTCGCCTCCTCGATCAGGTCGGGCGTGGTGTAGCGCTTGCCGTGGCGGTGGACGTTCTCGCGCAGCCAGCCGTTGAGCCGGTCGAAGTCGCCGGTGCGGACGTCCCCGGAGAGGTCGCCGAGTTCGTCCTCGGCGGCGGCGTACAGTTGCGCCGCGAGCACCGACCCCAGCGAGTACGTCGGGAAGTAGCCGAACGAGCCGTGGCTCCAGTGGATGTCCTGCAGACACCCCTCGGCGTCGGTCTCGGGGCGGACGCCGAGGTACTCCTCGTACTTGTCGTTCCAGACCTCGGGCACGTCCTCGACGTCGAGGTCGCCCGAGATGAGGTCGCGTTCGATCTCGAAGCGGATCACGATGTGGAGGTGGTAGGTGAGTTCGTCCGCCTCGACCCGGATGAGGTTGTCGTCGTACACCTGATTGGCGGCCTCGTAGGCCTCCCCGGGGCCGACGTCCTCGAGTTCGGGGAACCGCTCGCGAGCGGTCGGCAGGAAGTACTCCCAGAAGGCCTTCGAGCGGCCGACGTGGTTCTCCCAGAGCCGGGACTGGGACTCGTGGACGGTGAGGTCGCGCGACTCGCCCAGCGGCGTCGCGTACCCCTCGTCGGGGAGCCCGAGGGTGTAGTTGGCGTGGCCGAACTCGTGGATCGTCGAGGTGAGCGAGCCCAGCAGGTCGGACTCGTCGAACCGCGTCGTCACGCGGGCGTCGAACTGGGTGCCCGAGGAGAACGGGTGCGGCGCGGTGTCGAGGCGGCCCCGGTCCCACTCGTACCCCAGCGCGTCGAGGGCGTCGCGGGCGAGCGCCTCCTGGTCGTCGTCTGCGAAGGTACCCGAGAAGGCGTCGGTGGCGAGGTCGGCGTCGCCGTCCTCGATCGCCTCGATCAGCGGCACGAGTTCGTCGCGCAGGCGTTCGAGTACCCGCTCGGCCGTTTCGAGGTCGAGATAGGGCTCGTAGTCGGCGAACAGCACCGCGTACGGGTCGGCGTCGGGGTCGATGTGGTTTGCGTACTCGCGTTTGAGTTCGACGAGTTTCTCGAGCGTCGGCGCGAAGGCCTCGAAGTCGTCCTCCTCTTTGGCCTCCTTCCAGACGGGGTGGGCGTTCGAGGTCGTCTCGGAAATCTCCTCGACGAGTTCGCTCGGGACGCTCGTCGCCCGGTCGTACCGGCGTCGCACCTCGCGGACGACCGCCGCCCGCTCGCCGGAGAGGTCCTCGCCCTCGAGTTCGTCGAGCAACTCGCCGGTCTCGTCGGCCGTCAGCAGTTCGTGGCCGACCGACGACAGCGTCGACAGCTGTTTCGCCCGCGCGGGCGTCCCGCCCTCGGGCATCACGACCTCCTGATCCCAGCGGAGGACCCCCGCGGCGTTCTGGACGTTCGCGATCCGTTCGACGCGCGATTCGAGTTCCTCGTAGGCGTCGCCCTCCGCGGACCGTGCTTGATCGGTGGACATCGAATCGAAATACTCGTGGCCGGCCAAAGAAGTTCGCGTTTCGCTGTCACCCCCCAACCGGGGGACAGTAGGCGCCAGTTTTTTTCGTACTCGGACAGTACTCGCAGAGCGACGCACGCCCCTCCACGAATCCCCCGAGAGCCATGTCCCTGTTAGCACTCCTCGCACTCGTATCGCTGATCGTCGTCGGACTGGCCGTTCCGACGTGCGCGGTCTGTGGAGTCAACCCGCTCGTGCTCCTCCGCGAGCGGGGCGAACTCCGCGCGCGAGCGATCGAGGTGAGCCCCTACGTCGCCGTCCTCGGGGCCGTCTACCTCTTCAACCGGTGGTCGCACGCGGGCGGCCAGCGCGTCTCCGAGGCGGTCGGCCTGCACATCACCGACGCCCTCTACGCCGTGGAAGGCGACTTCGTCGCGGCCCTGCAGGCGGCCATCCCGCCCGGGCTGACCGGCTACTTCTCGTTCGTCTACCTGTTCGGCTTCACCTTCCTGCTCGTGTTCCCGATTCTGGCGTACCTGGTCCACCCCGCCCGGCGGCCGCTGAAGGAACTCTTCGTCGCCTACGCGGTCAACTACGGCGTCGGCGCCGTCTGTTACGTCCTCTTCGTCGCCCAGGGGCCGCGGAAGGTCCTCGCCACCGTCGGCGCGCCGATGTTCGAGCGCTACCCGGAGGTGGTGACGCTCACCGCGGCGGTCAACACCAGCACGAACGTCTTCCCGTCGCTGCACACCTCGCTCGCGGTGACCGTGGCGCTGTTCGCCTGGCGGACCCGCGCCCGGTACCGCCCGTGGGCGTGGCTCGCGACGTTCCTCGCGGCGAACGTCCTCGTCGCCACGATGTACCTCGGCATCCACTGGCTGGTCGACGTGGTCGCGGGGGTCGTCCTCGCCGTCGCCAGCGTGCTGATCGCGCTGACCGTCGTCCGGGCGGACGAGGGCGAGCGGGACGGAGAGCGGGCCGGGGGCGCGGCCCGGGCGGTCGAGTCGGCGTCGGCCGGCGACTAGGGCCGCGGCCACGACTCGGCCGCCCGCCGGTAGATCCCGTAACACCGTTCGAGGACCTCGATCGAGACGCTCTCGTCGGCGGTGTGGGCCTCGCCAGGCTCCGCGGCCCCGCAGACCACGCACTCGGTCCCCGCCGCCGAGAGCCACCCGGCGTCGGTCGCGTGGGGCTTTGCCACCGCCTCGGGCGACCCCGACTGCGCCGCGTCGGCGGCGTCGAGAACCGCCTCGACGAACGCCTCGTCGGTACACGCCATCGGCGGCAGGTCCTGGTCGACGGTCCACTCGACGCCCTCGATCCCCTCGACGCGTTCGAGGGGGGTGCGCTCGCCCGGCACCGTCCGCTCGTCGACGGTCACCTCGCAGCGCTCGGGGACCACGTTCATCGCCGTCCCGCCCTCGATCCCGGTGACGACGACGCTCCCCGCCAGAGCCTCGCCGGCCACCTCGACCGACGGGGGTTCGACGTCGCGCACGAGCGAGACGGCGTCCGTCGCGCGGTAGACGGCGTTCGCGCCCGCCTCCGGTTCGCTCGCGTGTGCCGCCGCGCCGCGGGCGACGATCGTACTCCCGCGACGGCCCTTGTGGGCGACGGCGACGTCCGTGACGCCCGCCGCGGAGTAGCCCGTCGAGCCCTCGCCGACGACGGCGTAGTCGGGAGCGAAGCCGTTCTCGATCGCGTAGCGGGCGCCGACGCCGCCGTCTTCCTCGCCGACGAAACTCGCGAAGACGAGTTCGCCCGCCGGGTCCGCGTCCCGGAAGCCGACGGCGGCGGCCGCGAGCGACCCCTTCATGTCGGCCGTCCCGCGGCCGTGGAGGCGGCCGTCGCGCTCTTCGACGACGTACTCGCCGTCCTCGACCTGCGCGTCGTCCGGCGGGACGACGTCGTGGTGGCCGACGAGCGCCACCCGGTCGCCGGAGCCCTTCCGGGCGAGCACGTTCCCGGCGCCGTCTCTGGTCACGTCGGCGTCGGTCTCGCGTCGCAGCCACTCCTCCAGATAGTCGCCGGCGGCCGTCTCGTCCCCGTGGCTCGGGATCGAGACGAACTCGCGGGCGAGCGTCGTGAGGTCGTCCATGCGGGCCCTCCGTCGGCGGGTCAACTAAAGCCCACGGCGCGGCGCGAGTTCCTCCGGCGTGGCAACCGGTTCCTGTGAGCCTCCCCGCCCGCCTCCGGCGATCCCATCCCCGCCGTCCCCGCAGCCTTTTACGCGCACGCGACCAACCGGCGGGTAATGAACGTCGTGCCGGACACGAGCGTGGTCATCGACGGCCGCGTCTCCGCGGCGATCGATGACGGGCAGTACGAGGGAGCGACGGTGTCGGTCCCCGAGGCGGTCGTCGCCGAACTCGAGGCACAGGCCAACGACGGCATCGACACCGGCTGGGAGGGTCTCGAGGAACTCCAGCGGCTGGCCGACCTCGCCGAGGAGGGGGTCGTCGAACTGGAGTACGTCGGTTCCCGCCCGAGCGCCATCGAGCGCGGGCACGCCTCCGAGGGCGAGGTGGACGCGCTCATCCGCGACCTCGCCGAGGACCTCGACGCCACCTTCGTCACCAGCGACGTCGTTCAGGCGGAGGTCGCGAGAGCCAAGGGGCTCGACGTGGACTACATCTCGCCCGAACGCCGCCGGGTGGGCGAACTCGCGATCGAGGACTTCTTCGACGACGAGACGATGAGCGTCCACCTCAAGACCGACGCGGTGCCGATGGCCAAACGCGGCGCGCTGGGCGCGATGCGCTACGAACCGATCGACGACGAGCCGATGGCCGAGGCGACCGTCGACGAGTACGCCCGCGAAATCGTCGACGGCGCCCGGGAGGCCTCCGGCGGCTTCATCGAACTCTCGGAGCCGGGGATGAAGATCGTCCAGTTTCGCGACTACCGGATCGCCATCGCCCGGCCGCCCTTCTCCGACGGCATCGAGATCACCGCCGTCAGGCCGATCGCCCAGACCGACATCGAGGACTACGACCACGCCGACGAGTTGAAAGAGCGCCTGCTGGAGCGCCAGCGCGGCGTCCTCATTTCGGGCTCCCCGGGGGCCGGGAAGTCGACGTTCGCCCAGTCGGTCGCCCGCTACCTCTCCGAACACGACTACGCCGTCAAGACGATGGAGAAACCCCGCGACCTGCAGGTCGGCCCGGAGATCACCCAGTACACCGAACTCGGCGGCCGGATGGAGAAGACCGCCGACGCCCTGCTGATGGTCCGGCCGGACTACACCATCTACGACGAGGTCCGCAAGACCGACGACTTCGAGGTGTTCGCGGACATGCGACTGGCGGGCGTCGGCATGATCGGCGTCGTCCACGCCACCCGGCCGATCGACGCCCTCCAGCGGCTGGTCGGTCGCGTCGAACTCGGGATGATCCCCCAGGTGGTAGACACCGTCGTCTTCATCGAGGCCGGCGAGGTCGACACCGTCTACGACGTACACACCGAAGTCAAGGTGCCCGCGGGGCTCACCGAGGAGGACCTCGCTCGCCCGGTCATCCTCGTCACCGACTTCGAGACCGGCGAACCGGCCTACGAGATCTACACGTTCAACCGGCAGGTCGTCACCGTCCCGCTGACCGACGAGGACGGCGAGCGCGAGTCCGGCGTCGACCGCATCGCGAAAGGCGAGATCGAACGCGAGATCCGCTCGATCGCCCGCGGCTACGTCGACGTCCACCTGAAGGGCAAAGACCGCGCGGTCGTCTACGTCGAGGAGGACGACATCTCGAGCGTCATCGGCAAGGGCGGCGGCCGCATCCAGGACGTCGAGAACCGCCTCGGCATCGACATCGACGTCCGCACCCACGACGAGAACCCCCACTACGGGACCGGCGGCGGTTCGAACGCCGGCGGCGCGAGCGCGAGCGCCGGCGGGTCGGGCCAGATGGTCACCCCGGAGATCACCTCCCGGCACATCGTCATCCCGGTCGACGGCCACCACGGCGAGACCGTCGAGGTGCAGGCCGGCGACGACTACCTCTTCACGGCGACGGTGAGCCGCGGCGGGGAGATCCAGGTGTCGCGTGGCAGCGCGATCGCCGACGAGCTAGAGCAGGCGATCGACCGCAAACAGCCGATCACGGTCGTCTCGTCCTGAGCGGCCGCTCGCTCACTCCTCGCGGTAGAGTTCGGGGTTTCGCCACCAGAACAGCCCCCAGCCGAGCGTGAAGCCGACGATCATCGCGACGACGTCCCGGAGCAACTGGTTCAGGCCGGTGTCGAGGACGAGCGCGAGCGCGATCCCCGCGCCGAGCGCGGAGGCGACCACGACGAACAGCGCGTCGCCGACGATCCGTGCCCGCGAGTGCTCCCAGTAGGAGCGTCGATCCTCGTCGTACCAGACGCCGACGTAGACCAGCACCGGCGACATGAACGCGATCGTCGTCACGACCCGCCACTCCAGAGCGACGTCGAGAAGCCAGTTGATCGTCGACGACGCCGCCGCCGCGACGAGCAACCCGAGAAGTAGCCACGCCCAGCGTGGCAACGACTCCCTGTCCATGCGTCCAACTCGTTCGCGCCGGGAAAATAGCTTACCCCGGAGCCGTCACTCGGCGCAACAGGCGTCCTTGTTCGCGCCGGACTCCTCGACGCCGCTGCCGTCGGCCGCGACCGGGTCGTCGATTCGGTAGAGACTCTGCCGGGCGTCCGCGAAGTAGATGTTCTCGTCGACGACGCCGATCTCACCGAGGCGTTCGAGCGCGTATCGAACCGTCCGCGCCGACAGCATCGACTCCTCGACGATCTGCTTCTGGGTCAGCGGACCGTCGTACTCGAGTACCTTGAACACCAGTTTCGCA
Organism: Salinilacihabitans rarus; assembly: GCF_024296665.1. Lineage (NCBI taxonomy): Archaea > Methanobacteriati > Methanobacteriota > Halobacteria > Halobacteriales > Natrialbaceae > Salinilacihabitans > Salinilacihabitans rarus. Next base: position 2,706,766 of record NZ_CP100762.1, read on the forward strand.
CTCGGCGGCAGATCCGATATCTCCTCTCCGTCGGTCTCTTCCATGTTACGATTCGAAACCTGCAGCAGTATAAAAGTTGAGCCTTACTGGGATGGCCCGCCCCGACGCGGATCGGCCGGCGGCGCCGCCGGCCGAACGCGGCTCTTACCGGGCGTGAACGACGGATTACCGGTCCGGACAGCCGAGGTCGTCGTCGGGCCGGCCGTCGGGGGACGCCGGCGTCCCCTCCGGCGGGCGGTCGTCGTCTTCGGGCGGTTTCGCCTCGGTGTTCGTCTCCGGCCACGCGGTCTCCTTCCAGTTGCCCCGCTCTGCGTAGTAGTAGACGACGTCGTCGCTGACGACGGCGAACAGGTCCCGCTGGCGGTCGTGGACGACGCGCTCGCCGGTGTCGATGGCGACGTCGACGACGTCCTCTAAGGTGTCGAGGGCGACGTGGTGGTCGCCGATCCGCATCGGGATCGTCCCCCGGGAGATCCACTCGGCGTACCGGCGCTCGTGGACCGCCCGGCGGGCGGCCTCGGGGTCGGCCGGCGACCGGCGCGCGACGAACGCGGCGCCGGCCAGCGAGACCGCCGCCAGCGCCGCCAGCCCGCCGACGCGCAACGGACTCGGCGTCTCGGTCACCTCGACCTCGACCGTCTCGGGGTGGTCCTCGTCGTCCGCGAGCGACTCCTCGAGCCAGTAGGCGTCGGCGCCCACCCGCAACGGGCTGGTGGCCGTCAACGCGCCCTCGTTCGCCCCGGTGTCGTACGCGACGCGCAGCGCCAGCGAGACTTCGACCGTGCCGACCCCGCGAAGTTCGGACTCGACCTCGCGGGTCCGGTCGACGACCTCGCGGACGTCGAGGGCCGCCTCGGAGCGCGCGAGGCCGTCCTCGACGGGGGCCTCCTCCCGGAGGACGACGTCGCGGTCCTCCCAGAACGTCTCGCCGTCGCGGACCGCCTCGTACCGGACCGCCAGTTCGTGGGTGACCGCGGCGTCGTCGCTCGGGACCGCCGTCTCCGGCGTCAGCGTCAGCGTCGGCGTGGCGTTCGTCAGGTAGACCGAACTCTCCTCGAGGCTCTCCCCCGCCTCCCAGAGGCCGTCCTCGACGACGACGGCGCTCGTGTGGACCTCCGTCTCGACGGTTTCCGCGGTCCGCTCCTGGGTCGCGGTCGTCGTCTCCGGCGTGGCGACCACCCACCCCGCCGACGCCGCCGAGACCAGCCCCACCAGCGCCAGCGCGACGACGAGCGTCCGGCCGCGCTCCGCGATCAGCAATTCGAGGCGCGGACTGTCGATCACGGTCGGCTCACCCCCGACGATCGCCGCCGGTCGCCGGGTCCGTCGACGCCCGCGACCGTGCGGCCGACCCGCGTCCGATCCCCTCGGTCGGCTCGGTCGATCGAACCACTCACAGTACCACCCGTACCGGCCACGGGTATAACGATACTGGCCGACGCGGGGCGGCTACCGCCGGTTACGGAGCTTTCGCGCGATCCGGATCGAGAGGGGAACGTCCCCGCCGGGACGCCGGACGCGGAGGTCGCTGCTCCCGAAGAGGGCGACGACGACCGCCGCCGCGACGCCGACGATCACCGCGTCGACCGCCGCGATCGCGACGAACGGGTGGATCGCGTGGAGGCAGGCCAGAAGCCACGCCGGGAGCACCGCGAGGTAGCGGTACTCGCCGACGTGGCGGACGTACTCGCCGGGTTCCGCCGGCGCCGCGAGCGTAACGGTCGCCGCCGCCTCGTCGCGGATTCCCACGCGGAGCACCTCTGGCTCGACCGCGACGCCGTCGCTCTCGGGTTCGAGGACGGTCACGACCGGGAGGTAGCCGGCGTTGTCGATCGTCCGCGACAGTTCGCCCGTCTCCCCCGGGGGGACCACCTGCGGGTCGTCGGTCGGTTCCCCGGCGCCCACCAGCCCGTACTCGGTCGTCCCCGACGGCACGACCATCGCCGCCGTCGCGAACGTGACGAGCACGACGAGCACGAGCGCGAGCGTCGTCCGGAAGGCGAGGACGTTCTCGCGGCCCCGCGTCCGTCTCGTCTCGCGGCGGGCACCCGAGTCGAACAGCAACCCGAGGCCCAGCAGCGCGACGCCGAGGCCGATCAGCACCGCGCCGGCGTCGTCGCCCTCGAACGCCGCGGTCACCCCGACCGGGGCCGCGAGGGCGTCGGCCGCCGCTTCGAGCCCCTCGTGGGCCGCCATCACGGCCGTCCCGAGGTGCGGGATCGTCACTACCTCGCCGTTCGCTTGCAGGGCGACGGCGACGATCTGCCCCTCCGCGACGGCCGCCTCGCCGCCGTCCTGATCGGTGACGGGGTTCGCGTCGCCTTTCGTGACGTAGCCGCCGTCGGTCTCGCCGACGACGCGGTGGGTGGTCAGCCCGCCGTCGTGTAACGTCGCCGCGTCGAAGACGACCACGTCGCCCCCCTCGACCGGGCCGGCCAGCGCGCTCGGGACCGCGACGAAGCCGTCGCCGGCGTTCATCGCCGGCGCCATGCTCCCCGTCGCGACGTAGCCGAGCAGGATCGGCTGGCCCAGCAGTTGTCCGAGCACGAGCGAGAGGGCCACCAGCGCGAGGAGTGCGGTCGCGGCCCGCGAGAGGGCGGTGCGAGCGGTCATCGCGTCGACCCCGGTGCGATCGTCGCAGCGTTCGGCCGCGTATCGTTACGCACGGCGCCGCGTCACCCCCAGCAGGAGGAACACCCCGACGGCGGCCGGGGGCAGGACCGCGGCGCCCGCGCTCGGCGGCAACTCGCGGACGCCCGTCGGGACCGCGCTCCGGTCCCCGACCGTCACCGACCCCGCGGGGTCGCCGTCGACGGCCACCTCGTACGTCCCGGGGTCGTCGAGACGCCGCTCGAACGCCACCCGGGTCTCCTCGCCGGGATCGAGTTCGATCCGCTCCGTCTCGACGACGACGGTACCGACGGCGAACTCGACGTCGGTCTCGCCCGTCGCGTTGCCGACGTTCCCGACCGTCGCCTCCGCCCGGACGGGTTCGCCCGGTTCGATCCGCGCCGATTCGAGGCCGACGTCCCGCACCTCGAACGCGGGCGCGGGTTCGCCCGACGGCCGGACGATCACCGTCTGGGTCGCGCCCGTCGATCCGATCTTCACCTTCCCCACCTCGTCTACCGTGCGCTCGAACGTGACCGTCCGCGTCCCGCCGGCCCCGACGACGACCCGCTCGGTGTCGACGACGAGTCCGTCGACGACGAGTTCGGCGGTCGTGCTCCCGTCCCCGTCGCCGCGATTCTCGTAGGTCTGGGTGACGGTGACGGCGTCGCCCACGGGGAGTTCGGTCGGGGAAACGGTGGTGTCGACGTGGTGGATGTCGGGGTCGCCGACGGCGTCCCCGTCTCCCGCCACGGCGACGACGGTGAACGTCTCGGTTCCCCCGGTTGCGACGTGGGTGTCGATCGAGACGCCGACGGAGACGGTTTCGCCGGCGGCGAGTTCGACGGGATTCGAGTCGTTGATCTCGTCGGTCGGGTCGCCGTCGGCGTAGAACGTGACGCCGTCGACCTCCGCCTCGATCCACGCGGACCTCGACTCGTCGGTCGTGATCGTGAACACGTCGTCGAACTCGGAGTTTGCTCGGTCGTTTACCCGATCGAACTGCAACTCGATTTCGCCGTCCGAGACGGCGACGAACTCGCCGTTCGGCCCGCTGTGGGGGGCTATACCGACGCCGGCGGTCGGTTCGTCGACCGGCGTCGCTCCGGTGGGAACCGCGAGACCGACGGCGAGTGCTCCCGCCAGCAGAACGAACGCGACGATGGAGATTGCGGCCCGGGGCATGCGTCTGGACGGAACTCGCGTGTCTGGCGCGACTCGAATAGACGGGGGTCAGTTCGCTATCAGCGTGAGCGTCCCCCCGTCTTTGTCGGCCTCACCGGCGGAGTCGGTCGTTCTCCTCCCGGTTCGGACGGTCGCGTTCACGTCGACGGTGGCGCCGTCGGACAGCGTGTACTGGTCGCCGCTCCCGTCGTCGTCGGCCAGGGACAGTTGGACCTCCGAACGGACGTTCCCGCTGCCGTCCGTTTCGACGACGACGGTCGTCGTGGCAGTTTGGTCGCCGCTCCCGTCGTCGAACCCGACGGTTATCGGACTTCCGTCGGCAGTATTGTTCGCAAGCGTCAGGATCCCGTCGACTACGGTCTCTGCGTCGTCGTTGAATCCATCGCCGGTGCTCGAATCCCCGAGGTCGATTTCGGCCGCGTCCCCCGAGTCGGAGCCATCGGCCGCGTACGGGCCGTTCACGCTGATGCCGAGGTAGGCGCTCCGGTCGCCGACGGTCTCGACGGTTACGGTCCGATCCGCCTGCACCCGACTGAACGCGCCCGATCCCAGCACCGCGCCGCCGCCGGCGACGATCGTTCCCAGTCCGAGCAACACGTTGCGTCTGTTCATTCTCATCGTGTATCACCGATCGATCCGTCCGCCGGCCGTAGGCGTCGATTACGGCCAGCGGACGGCTCCTGTGCCATTCCTGCCGCCCACCCCCTTTGTATTGAGTAGCTGGAACGTCCGAAGGGTCGGCCGTACCGCCGTTCAAGCCTCGTCTGAACCGCGTCCGGCGAGCCGATCGCCCCTCCCGGCCGCAGAACCGCGCCTGAGCCACTCTACCGCCCGCTGGCGGCAACAAGCGTTATATGTCAGGCGAACGTTCAGTAACGAACGACGGACGTTCTGATGGGGACCAAAAGCGAGGGACGTACGGACCGAGGGAAGGTCTTCGACCTGCTCAGTAACCACCGGCGACGGTACGTGATCCACTACTGCAAACGCGAGGACGACCCGGTCGAACTCGGGGACCTCGCCGAGCACGTCGCGGCGTGGGAACTGGACAAGACGGTCGAGGAACTCACGTCGGCGGAGCGAAAGCGCGTCTACACGGCCCTCCAGCAGACCCACCTCCCGACGCTCGAACGCGCGGAGATGATCGAGTTCGACGACCGGACGATCGAACTGACCGAGAACGCCGAACACCTCGACGTGTACCTCGACGTCGTCCCCGACGACTCGATCCCGTGGGGGGTGTACTACCTCGGGCTGTCGACGGTCGCGGTTGCGGTGCTGGCGGGGCTGTGGCTCGGGTGGCTCCCGACGGAGACGGTCCCGACGCTCGGCTGGGCGACCGCCGTCGTCGCGCTGTTCGCGAGTTCGGCCGTCGTCCACGTGGTCCAGAACCGACGGATGCGCCTCGGCGAGGTGGAGCGACCGCCGTAATCATGGCCGATACGTCTCGGATCACGCGACGGGCCGCGCTGGGGCTGGTAGGCGGCGGTGCGCTTCTCACGGCCGGGGAGACGCTCGGCGTCACCAGTGTGACGAGCACCCGGGAGGTGAGCGTGAGCGTGAACGGGGATTCCGGCGGATTCGTCGGCCTGCTCGTCAACGACCAGGTCCGGAAAAACCGGCGGGAACGCCTCGTCGACGTGACGAACAACACCGACGAGGCGATCGACGTGACCGTCTCGCTGTCCGATTGCGGCCACGGGGCGCTCTACGGCCCCGACGGTGTCTCGGGGTGTACGGTCGAGTTCGGCCTCGCCGCGTCGGGGCTCGCCGGCGACTCGAAAACCGTCGAGGTCGAGGCCGCGGCCGGCGGGATTTCCGTTCCGTTCGCGATCACGGCCACCTCGTCGGCGCTGTCGTTCGAGGCGACCCGGTCGACGGACGCCGCGTTCGGTACCGGCACCGACGGCGCGGTCGAGATCACGACCGTGAAAAAATTCCGGGCGAGCGCGGGCGACGACGACTGGACGGTCGAGGAGATCGAAGCCGTCTCGAACGACGAGCCCTCCGAACTGGACCACGTGGCGTTCGAGGTACGGGCCGACGCGGGCGACGGCGACGTGGTCGGGACGTTCGAAGAGTCCGCCGGCGGGAACGAGTACTTGCGGTCCGGTTCGAACGACGACCCTGCAATCACCATCGAACCCGACGGCGGCCACGGGATAGACCGAAACGCCGCGTACGAACTGACGGTTACCGTCTCCGACACCGCCAGCAACTTCGACTCCGCGACGGAACTCACGAGGGCCACGCCCTGATTCGCCTCCCGTCGTTCACGTAAGCCGGTAGTACTCGGCCGTCCCGGTGATCGAAACCCGAACGCCTTTTTAGCGCCGCCCTCCCACCTCAACCCATGTCGACCGAATCGATCAGCGACCGACGCGAGCACGTCCGCTCGGTCGGCGTGACGGCGCTCGCGGCGCTTGCCGGCGTGGGAGCGGCGCTCGCGTCCGCGGCGATCACGAGCGGCGTCGATCCCACGACGGCGGCCGGCGACTCCCGGGCGCTCGCGATCGTCCTCGCGGCGATCCTGCTCCAGTTCCCGGTGCTCTCCTCGACGGGCATCTACGACGACGACGAGTTGGGGCCCAAACACTACCTGTTCGTCGCGTTCATGACCTTCTCGCTGTGGTTCGTGACGTGGGGCATCCTGCTCTCGACCGGCGCGGGGGTCTAGCGTGGCCGAGGACAGCATCGCCGTCGTCGACCTCGACCGGTGCCAGCCCGACCGGTGTAACTACGAGTGCAAGAACTACTGCCCGCCGAACCGGACGGGCAAGGAGTGTATCACGCTCCGGGGCGAGGCGGCCGACGAGGGCCAGCCGGATCAGATCCGCATCTCCGAGGAGATCTGTCTCGGCGAGACCTGTGGCATCTGCGTCGAGAAGTGCCCGTTCGACGCCATCGAGATCATCAACCTCCCACAGGAGCTCCAGGACGACCCCGCCCACCGCTACGGCGAGAACGCCTTCTCGCTGTACGGCCTGCCCGCCCCGCAGGAGGGGCAGGTGACGGGCATCCTCGGACCGAACGGGATCGGGAAGACGACCGCGGTGCGGATCCTCGCGGGCGAACTCGAACCCAACCTCGGGCGCTTCGAGGAGCCGCCGGGCTGGGACGCCGTCCTCGACGCCTACCGGGGCACCGAACTGCAAGACTACATCGCCGACGTCCGCGACGGCGAGGTCACCGTCGCCCGCAAGCCCCAGTACGTCGACCAGATTCCGAACCAGTTCGACGGCAACACGCGCGAACTGCTCGAGCAAACCAACGAGCGCGACGCGCTCGACTCGCTCGTCGAGCGCCTCTCGATCGGGCCGGTGCTGGAGCAGGAGATCGACGACCTCTCCGGGGGCGAACTCCAGCGCGTGGCGCTTGCGGCGACGCTCGCCCGCGATACGGACTTTTACTTCCTCGACGAGATCACCCCCTACCTCGACATCGGCCAGCGGGTCACCGCGGCGCGTCTCGTCCGCGAACTCGCCGAGGAGGAGGGCAAGTCGATGCTCGTCGTCGAACACGACCTCGCGATCCTCGACCTGCTCTGTGACACCCTCCACGTCGCCTACGGTGAGCCCGGCGCCTACGGCGTGATCACGGCGCCGAAGTCGGTGCGCAACGGGATCAACGAGTACCTCGCGGGCTACCTCGAAAACGAGAACATGCGGATCCGCCCGGACCGCATCGAGTTCGAGGAACACGCCCCGCGGGCGGTCACGAGCGGCGAGACGCTCGTCGAGTACCCCGACCTCGTGAAGTCCTACGGCGACGGCGAGTTCTCCCTCGACGTCGAGGGCGGCGCGATCCGCGAGAACGAGGTCCTGGGGATCGTCGGCCCGAACGGGATCGGGAAGTCGACGTTCGCGAAGCTGCTGACCGGGAAACTCGACCCGGACGAGGGCGACGCCGACCTCGACCTCGACGTCTCGTACAAGCCCCAGTACGTCACCATCGACCAGCACATGCGGGTCGACGCGTTCCTCTCGTCGATCACGGACCAGTTTGGCTCCTCGTACTGGAACACCGAGATCGCCCAGCCCCTGCAGCTAGAGCGGATCATGGAGCAGAACCTCTCGGACCTCTCCGGCGGGGAGCGCCAGCGGGTCGCCATCGCGGCCTGTCTGTCGGACGACGCCGACCTCTTCCTGCTCGACGAGCCCTCGGCGCACCTCGACGTCGAACAGCGGGTACAGGCGACCCGCGCCATCCGCCGGTACGCCGAAGGGCAGGACGCGACGGTGCTCGTCATCGACCACGACATCTACATGATCGACCTGCTCGCGGATCGGCTGATGGTCTTCGACGGCGAGCCGGCGGTCCACGGTCACGCCAGCCAGCCCCAGCCGATGCGCGACGGCATGAACGAGTTCCTCGCGAACCTCGAGGTCACGTTCCGCCGCGACGAGCGCACCTCCCGGCCGCGGATCAACAAGCCCGACTCGCAACTCGACAAGGAGCAGCGCCAGCAGGGCGAGTACTACTACGCGCCCTGACGGTCGGTCGCCGCCGTTCTGACGAGGACGTACAGCCCCGCCAGCGCGAGCGCCAGCCCCGGCAGCGCGTAGCCGACGACCGCGCCCGAAACGACGAACCCGCCGGCCGCCCCGGCCGCCGCGCCGACCGCGGCGGCGACGACCCCGAGGAGGACGAGCGCGGCGGCGGCCGTCGCGGCGAGTCCGGAGTCGTCGTCGGCCGGGTCCGGCCGTTCGCGCGGATCGACCAGCCGCCACCCGGGCGCGCGGTCGGCCGAGAGGCGATACCGGCCGTCGGTGGCCGACGCGAGGAGGCGGTCGCCCGCGGTTTCGAGCGCGCTCGCCAGCCAGCCGGTCGGCTCGTCGGCGTTCGCGCCGGCGTCGGTTCGCGCGAGCAGGACGCGCTCGCCGACGAGGTGGCCGATCGAACTCGCGTCGTAGCCGACGTCCTCGACGATCCGCGCGAGGAGGAACGCCTCGGACCACGGAATCGGCTTCTCCAGTGCGAACGCGACCACCTCGTCGTGGGGCAGGGCGACTTCGAGGCGGACCGTCGTCTCGTCGACCGACCGCAGGTCGATCACCCGCCCCTCGACGTACCCTTCCGCGGTCGTCGCGACGTGGACCCGGCCGAGTTCGTCCGCGAGCCGTCGTTCGGGCGGGTCGGCCTCCTCGTAGCCGCCGCCCGCCCGGCGCTCGCCCGGGACGCGCTCTCGACCCCGGTCGACTTCGACCTCGACCTCGTCGCGCTCCTCGTCCGCGCCGGTCATCCGGCACCACCCGTCCGGGCGTCGACGGGGCGAACCCGAACCCGAGTGCGAGCGCGGCCGCTGTCGATGCGGTCGTCTCTCGTCGCGGCCCCCTGCCGCCGATTCGCGCGTCTCACGTCGATCACCGGTTCGTGTGCCCGTACGGGCCCCGGCGGCTAAGTCGTTGGCGCCCGCGGCCCGCGGTCGCCGGCGGCCGCGTCGACCCCGTCCCCGTCGTGCTCGTCGGTCGACGTCTCGAACGGGGGGTCGTCGGCCTCACGTCGTGGGGTTCGTTCCCGGGTGCTACGTGCGCGGTCGCCGCGAGTCAGGCCAGCAGCCGCTGGCAACTGCCACAGAGCTTTTCCTCTTTGATGTCGACTTCGTGGACGGTCGGCGAGAAGTTCATCACGCAGCGCTGGTTGTCGCAGTGTTCGAGGCCGTAGGTGTGGCCGATCTCGTGGACGATCTCCTTGCGGACGCGGTCCTCGAAGATGTCCGAGGCGCTCTTGTTCGAGAAGCCGCCGTCCGAGGAGGTCTGCAGGCGGTAAGTCGAGACGACGCTCCCGCTGCCGTCGAGGTAGGCCAGTCCGAAGACGTAGTTTCGCCGCCGGTAGAAGAGGTCGTGGGGGGTGATCGCGATGTTCTTGTCGCCGCGGCCGACGCGTTCGGCCAGTTGGATGAACGTCTCGGCGCAGTACTGGTTGCGCCCGGGGTCGTACGCGCCGTCCGGAACCGACTGCGCGTCGTTGACGGTGACGTCACAGTCGTAGACCGATCGCAACGCCGAGGAGGCCGCCCGCTTGACCGTGGCGGGCACGTTGCCGACCGGCACGATGTCGACGAGCATGAAAACTGGTATGGCGGCCCGGGGCATAAACGTCCCGCCGTGGCACGAACTCGCCGGAATCTGGAGGGGATCCTCGCCCGCTTGGAGGGGTACGACCGCGTCGTCGAGGTCGGGATCGGTCGCCGGAGCGAGGTCGCGGCGGCGCTCGCCGCCCGCGGCGTCCACGTCGTCGCCACCGACGTTCACCCCCGCGAGGTTCCCGACGGCGTCCGGTTCGTCGTCGACGACGTCGTCGACCCCGACCTCGACGTGTACGCGGGCGCGGACGCGCTCTACGCGCTGAACCTGCCGCCGGAACTCCACCGGCCGACGCGAGCGGTCGCCCGCCGCGTCGGCGCGGACTTCCTGTTCACGACGCTGGGCGGCGACGGGCCGGCGGTGCCGGTCGAGCGGGAGTCGGTCCCCGGCGACACGCTATTCCTCGCCCGGGACGGCCCCGGGACCCCCGACGGCGGGTGACCCGAATCCGGCGGGCTTTATCCGCTCCGGCCCGTTCGCCCCGCCATGAACGTAGACGCCGTCGTCCTCGACGTCGACGGGGTGCTCGTGGACGTCGCCGACTCCTACCGGCGGGCGATCCTCGAGTCCGTCGAGCGGGTCCACGACCGGACGATCCGCCGGGAGGACGTCCAGCGGTTCAAGGACGCGGGCGGGTTCAACAACGACTGGGAACTCACCTACGCCGCCGCGCTGTACGTGCTGGCGACCGGCGAGGGCTACCGCCGCTCGATCGAAGGGTTCACCGACGCCGTCGCCGCCGAGGGCGGCGGCCTCGACGCCGCCGAGCGCGTCGTCCGCGACGACATCGGCGCGACGGCGACCCAGCGGCTCCGCGAGCGCTGGGACCGCGAGCGCCTCCGGGACGTGTTCCAGCAACTGTACCTCGGGGCCGACCTCTACCGCGCCCTCGAAGGGGGCGACCCCGACGTCGAGACCCGCGGCTACATCCACGACGAACCCGTCATCATCGCGGCGGAGACGGTCGACTCCCTCGCCGGGAACTACGACGTCGGCGTCCTCACGGGTCGGCCGGCCGCCGAGGCCGAAATCGCCCTCGACCGCGCCGGCCTCGACGTCCCCGCCGACCGCCGGTTCACGATGGACGACTGGGAGGAGGGCAAACCCCACCCGCGCGCGCTGACGACGCTCGCCGAGCGGTTCGACGCGGACGCCGTCGCCTTCGTCGGGGACACGCTGGACGACGTCCGGACGGCGAACAACGCCCGCGAGGCCGACCCCGACCGCGAGTACCACGGCGTCGGCGTCCTCACCGGCGGGCTGACCGGCGACGAAGGACGGGAGAAGTACGAGGCCGAGGGGGCCGCGGCGGTGATCGAGTCGGTGAACGCGCTGCCCGAGTTGCTCGAGTAGCTCACTCGCTCCCGCCGACGCGTCCCAGTCCCGGGTAGTCGGCGATGATCCCGTCGACGCCCGCCGCCGCCAGGTCGTCGAACTGCACCCAGTTCTCGACGGTCCAGACGTTCACCGTCCGCCCCTCCTCGTGGGCGACCGCGAGCACGTCGACCGACGGCTTCCCGCCCGCAGGCCCCGCGTCCGACCCGGCCGCGAGCGCGGTCCCGGCGACCGCGTTCCGCGGGGGGTGGACCGCCTCGCAGTCGTACCGGCGGGCGACCGCGAGCCCGGATTCGAGGTCGTTCCGGACGAGCGCCGCCGCGGCGTACTCGGGGGCGACGTCCCGGGCGGCCGCGAGCGCCCCCTCGCAGAACGACGAGAGGAGGACCTCGCCGGCGAAGGCGTCGCAGTCGGCGACGACGCGCTCGACGAACGGCGCCCACAGGTCACGCCGGGTCTCCCGTTCGGCCTCGGGCAGCGACTCGCCCGGCCGCAGGTCCGCAGTCCCCGGGTTCTTCAGCTCCACGTTCACCCCGACGGTCGCCGGCACCGCCTCGAAGAGGTCGGCGAGGGTCGGCACCTGCTGGTCGGTCCCCAGGACCCGCGTCTCGCGGAGGTCCGAGAGCGGCGTCTCCCAGACGCGTCCCTCGGCGTCGGTGAGCGGCCGGCCGTCGCGGACGCCGTCGAGGCGGGCGTCGTGGAAGACGACGGGCGTCCCGTCGGCCGCGGGCTGGACGTCGACTTCGAGCATCGCCGTGTCGGGGTCGGCGGCGGCCCGCTCGGCCGCGGCGACGGTGTTCTCGGGCGCGACGCCGGCGTAGCCCCGGTGGGCGATGACGACGGGATCGGTCATCGACCGCGACGACGCGCTCCGTCGGGTTGTATCCTCCGGCGCGACGGCGCGTGCCCCGCCGGCGCAGGTGCGCGCCGACCGTTGATACGCCCGCGCGCCGAACGCCCGCCCATGGCCGACGCCACGCTCGATTCGGTCGAGTCGGACCTCGACCGCGCGGCCGACCTCCCCGCCGCGGAGGCGATTCCGTTGCTGCGGGACGCCCGAGACCGCCTCGCGTCGCTCGCGGACGATCCGGCCGTCGACGCGGACGCGCGGGCGGCGCTCGCGGACCGTGTCGACCAGCGACTCCGCGAGGTCGCGGAGCGCGACGCCTACGACGCCGGCGAGATGGGCGCGGCGATGAACCCCGAGGACGACGACGCGCCCTGACCGGCCCTACGCCTCGGGCACGAACGGCTCCTCGCCGACGGTCTCGAACGCCTCGGGATCGTCCGACGGCGACAGCACGAGCGTCTCCATCCGCGCGACTCCCTTCGCGCTGCGCGTCCCCGAGACGTCCGGGGCGACGAACCGGGTCGCGTACGACTCGGTGTCGGCGATGGGGACGCCGTCGTGGACCAGCGCGAGCACCCCGTCGAGCGCCGCGAGGACGTCGACGCAGACGCGATAGCCGTCGCCCGCCTCGACGGCGAGGTGGGTCGTCTCCCCCGGCGGGTCGGCGAGGTCGAGCAGCGCCGCGACCGGGACGCCGGTCCACGCCGCCACGTGGCTGCTCCCCGTGGCGCAGTCGACGTCGACGGTCCGCGTCACGGTCGGGAGCGACGCGAGGTCCTCGTCGGTGACCGCGACGCGGTCGGCGCCGACGACGGTGATCGGCTCCGGGAGCGCCCCCGCGCGTTCGGCTGTACTCATGCGCGAGGGTACGCGGCACGGGCGCTAAACCGCTGTGGTCGGCGGGTCGCGTGGCCGCGGCGGCGAGCGTGGCCGGACTCCGACCCTTTATCCCGCCGCCGTCCGCACGTTCTTCCATGCGAATCGCACTGCTCGGTGGCACGGGCGACATCGGACAGGGACTCGCCCTCCGGTGGGCGTACGACACGAACCACGAGGTACTGATCGGCTCGCGCGACCCCGAGCGCGCGCGGACGGCGGCCGAGGAGTACGAGACGGAACTCGACAGCCGCGGCGTCGAGGCGTCGATCAAGGGGTTCGCCAACGAGATGGCCGCCGACCGCGCGGACGTGGTCGTCCTCGCGGTGCCGCCGTACCACGCCGGCGACACGGTCGACGCCGTCGCCGACAAACTCGACGCGGAGACGGTGCTCGTCTCCCCCGCGGTCGGGATGAAAGGCGACGAGGACGGCCTCCACTACCACCCGCCGTCGGCCGGCAGCGTGACGGCGCTGGTCGCGGGGCGGGCGCCCGACGGGGTGTCCGTCGTCGGCGCGTTCCACAACCTCGCGGCGGACAAACTGGCGAACCTCGACGCGGAACTCGACCTCGACACCCTGCTCGTCGGCGACGACGAGGACGCCAAGGAGACCGTGGGCCAACTCGCGGAGGGAATCGAGGGGCTGCGCGCGCTCGACGCCGGTCCGGTCGCCAACGCGGCGGAAGTCGAGAGCATCACTCCGCTCGCGATCAACATCGCACGCTACAACGACGGCATGCACGACGTCGGCGTGCGGTTCCACTGAGCGGACGCGGGCCGTTCCCCTTCGAGCGATCCGGTGAAAACGTCCCCCGACTGCCGGTCAGGCACCGGCGGACTCGAGGGCTTCCTCGATGGCCTCGCGCTGGGTGACGCCGACGAAGCGCTCGACGACGCCGTCCTCGTTCTCAATGATGAGCGTCGGTAGCGAGCGCACCTGGTACTCGTTGGCGACGTCCTGCTGTTCGTCGACGTTTACCTTCTCGACCTCGAAGCGCCCCTCCCAGTCCTCCTCCAGTTCGTCGAGGATCGGGTCCTGGGTCTTACAGGGGCCACACCAGTCCGCGTAGAAGTCCTTGAGCGTGACAGTCATACCGTTCATCGACCTTTCCCGCGCGCCGCGGATAAGCGTTTCTCACCAGTGTGTGCTTGCCGCAGGTCCGCTCTGACCGCCGTCGAACGGGCCGGCGGCCGCGGTGGGCCGTGACCCACGCCTCCGGGCGGTCAGGTCTCGTCCCCGAGCCACCCGAGGAACGTGCCGTCGATCAGCGTCCCGGTCTGGCGCTCGACGGCGGCCGTGAGGTACTCGACGGCCGACTCGCCGGTCGGCGGGAGCGTCCACATCCCGTCGCTGAGCGGACGTCGTCGACGAGGTCCGTGTCCGTGCTCGCCATAGTCGGCTGTCGGACGGTATCTATAATGAAAGTGCCCGACTCCCGCCGGCCGCAGTCGAGGGCCTCGACCGGTCCGAACCCGGGTCGAAAGCTTTAGTGCCGGGGGTACGAAAGTTCGGACATGGACCGCGGAGAGAACTCCGGCGGGCTGATGTCCAGTGCCGGGCTCGTCCGGTACTTCGACGCAGAGGACACGAACGCCATCCGCATCGACCCGAAGACGGTCATCGCCACCGGCGTCCTGCTGGGCGTGCTCGTCCAGTTGCTGACGTTCGTCTCGTAGACCGGCCCGCCGACCGCCCGTCCCCGCTCGAACCCGACCCGCGTCGCCGAGCCGCTGCGCCGCGAGCCGCGCGAATCGGAGCCGCGCGGCGCGACGCGGCCTTTTTCACCGTCCTCTCCCTACCCCGTCGCATGTCACTGACCGCAGGCGTCGTCGCCGTCCAGGGCGACGTCTCCGAGCACGCCGACGCCGTTCGCCGGGCCGGCGCGGCCCGGGGCGAGGCGGTCACCGTCCGCGAGATTCGCGAGGCGGGGGTCGTCCCCGACTGCGACGTCCTCGCGATGCCGGGCGGCGAGTCGACGACCATCTCGCGGCTCGTCCGCGAGGAGGGGATCGCCGACGAGATTCGCGCCCACGTCGCCGCGGGAAAGCCCCTCCTTGCGACCTGTGCGGGGCTGATCGTCGCCTCGCGCGACGCCGGCGACGAGCGCGTCGACCCGCTGGGGCTGGTCGACGTGACCGTCCGGCGCAACGCCTTCGGCCGCCAGCGGGACAGCTTCGAGGCGTCGATCGAGGTCGACGGCCTCGACGAGCCGTTCCCGGCGGTGTTCATCCGCGCGCCGGTCGTCGAGTCCGTCGGCGACGCCTCGGTGCTCGCGACGGTCGACGGCCGGCCGGTCGCGGTACGCGACGGCCCCGTCGTCGGCACCTCCTTTCACCCCGAACTGACGGCCGACCCGCGGCTCCACGACCTCGCGCTTTTCGGGGACGGCGCGGGGGAGTGACCGCGGGCGCCGCCCGACGGCTGGCCGGGCGACCAGACTTTTCTCCCTCGCCCCCGTTCGTGCGCCCATGAATGCGTCAATCGACGCGGTGCGCGTCGCGGGCACCCCGCAGGGACCGGTGCCCGTGCTCGTGCTCGCGGTCGAGGGAGAGGAGGACGTGGTGCCGATCTTCATCGGGTTCGAGGAGGCGACCAGCATCGCCCGCGGGCTCGAAGCCGAGGACATCGGGCGGCCGCTGACCCACGACCTCCTGCTCGACGTGATGGAGGAACTCGGCGGCCGGATCGATCGCGTCGTCGTCAGCGAAATCGAGGAGCGCGAGGACGGGCAGGGCGGGACCTACATCGCCGACCTCCACGTCGAGACGCCCAGAACCTCCGTCGTGATCGACGCCCGGCCGAGCGACTCGCTCGCGCTCGCCGCCCGGACGAACGCCCCCATCGAGGTCACCGAGGCCGTCTTCGAGAGCGGCCGAGACGACAGGGGGAAGTTCGAGCAACTGGAAGACATCCGCGAGGTACCCGGTGACCTGTAGATGGACGACACGCTCGCGGAGCTGTTCGCGGTGATCGAAGACCGCAAGGAAACGCTGCCCGAGGGCTCTTACACCGCCTCGCTGTTCGCCCACGAGAAAGGCGAGAACGCGGTGCTGGAGAAACTCGGCGAGGAGACGACCGAACTGGTGCTGGCGGCCAAAGACGACGACAGCGACGAGATCACCCACGAGGCCGCCGACATCGTCTACCACCTGCTCGTCTTGCTCTCGATGAAAGAGGTGGGGATCGAGGAACTCGAGGCGGAACTGGAGGCGCGACGCTGACCCCTCTCAGTCGAAACCGCTGATCAACGTCACGAGCCACTGGGCCGGGTCGTCCCGGTCGCGCACCTCGACGCGGACGACCCACTTCACCCACTGGAACCCCCGTCGGCCGGGGGCCACCAGCCGCGCCGGCGCGCCGTGGCCGTGGCTCAGTCGCTCGCCGCCGACGTGGGTCGCCACGAGGGCGTCGCGGGCCTCCTCGATCGGTAGCGTCCACCGGTAGCCGGTCGTGGAGACGAACCGGACGTGTGACGCCTCCGCGGGCGGTCCCGCCCGGTCGAGCAGGTCGCCGACGCGGACGCCACGCCACTCCCGGACGGCGTACCAGCCGCTCGTGCAGTCGAGCAACGCCTCGCGCTCGGCGTCCGGGTCGAGCGATCCGTAATCGAGGTCGAGCGGCGTCTCGACGAGGCCGTCGACGACGAGCGACCACGCCGCGCGGTCGATCGGATCGGGGTCGTCCGCGACCCACGAGGTGACGGGGAAGCTCCCATTGCCGTCGCCCTCGTCCTCGACTGGCCGCGACCCGGTGAACCGCCGCTCGGCGCCGCCGGTCCCGAGCGTGGCGCTCGCGAGTTCCTGCAGGCGGTAGAGGACCGCGCCGGCGACGAACAGCCCCGCGAACCGCAGCGCCGTGCGCCGCCCCTCGAAGTCGACCCGGCGGGGGCGCCGGAAGCGCGTCGCGAGGTGGGCAAGCGCCAGCGGGACGAGCGCCAGCCCGAAGCCGACGTGGACGCTCAGCAGCGTCCAGTAGGCGATTCGCGTCTCCGGGCCGACGACGCCGACGACCCAGGCGACCCCCGTCGCCAGCGCGCCGAGGGCGGCGACGGCGGTCAGGACCGACAGGGCGGTCGTCGGCCGCCATCGGTCGCGGTTCAGCAGCCGCCCGCGCACCCGGGAGAGCTTGAACGCGAGCAGGAAGACGAGCGTGATCCCGACCACGCGGTGGAGCCGGAAGACGTACCACCCGTCGGGCGTCCCGACGGTGAAAGAGAGCAGGCCGCTCGCGACCTCGACGCAGACGAGCGCGAGCAGCGACCAGTCGACGAGCCGCGGCGGCGGCTGGACGCGCTTGAGGAGGCGTCCGCGGCGTCGCCCGGGCATCGTCCCGAATACGGTCGCCGGCGGGAAGTAACCGCCGGCGCCCACGGCGGCCGAGGTGAAACGATCGTTTCAGCTACCCGAACGGACTTTGACGGGGCGACCGTCGTCTCGGCCATGCGACGACGACGACTCCTCGCGACGACGGCGGTCTGTGCCGCCGCTGGCTGTCTCTCGGAGCCCTCGAACGCGAACGATCCGGCGGAGAACGGGGCCGACGACGACGGGGCGACCTTCGCCGTCGACCTCGACCGGCCGCCGTACGTCGTCTCGATGGACGAGCGCCTCCCCGAGGTCGCGCGGGCGAACGCGGTCACGCCCGCGGCCGACCTGAACGACGCGGCGGCCGCGGCCGTCGAGACGGCGATCGAGGCGGACCGGTACGAGACGGCCGACCCCGACGAGGCCCTCCTCGACGGGCTGTTTCGACTGCAGTACGTCGAGGTCGACGGGACGATCTACGAGGTCGACCGGAAGATGCCGGAACACGTCGTCTCGGGGACCGAGGTCCCGGAGCGCGAGGTCGACCCGGACCGGACGATCGGCCTGATGGACGACCGGATCCGCGCCCTCGGCGTCGACAACCGCGAGATCGTCGGCGCGGTCGTGACGGTCGTCCGCCGCGACGGTCCCACCGGCGAGACCTACCGCGCGACGGCCCTCGACGGGGAACTCGACGCCTTCCTCGAGACGTACGACCACGTCGCCTACCCCGACGACGGCGACGACGGCCCGGCGCCCGAGGGGTACGTCGAACTCGCGTACGCGTACGAGGAAGGCGAGCCCCCGTACTGGATCGAACTGGAAGCGGTCCCGCCCGAGGAGCGCTACGGCGCGCCCGTGACGGACGTCGCGGCGTATCCCGACGCGGTCGCCGACCTCCTGCGCGAGGCGGCCGAACGGCGGACGGCGCAGGTCCGCGACCTCCCGGCGGGCCTGCGCGAGGCGGTCGCCGACGAGGGCTACGTCCGCCTCGAGGACCGCGTCTACGAACCGGAACTCCGCGAGATCGACCACGAGGCGGTGCCCGTGACCGTCGCGGTCCGCGACGTCGACGAGGCGGACCGCTCGCTCGCGCTCGCGGTCGAGACCGACCGGGAGGACGTTCGAATCTTCAGCGGCGCGCCGGCGCCGTTCGGCGTCCTCAACGCCGTTCCGGCCGACGGCGACGAACGCGCGCTCCTCTGGAGCGACGCGTACGAGGCGAGCGACCACGTCCACGTCGACGAGACCGGGGGGAGCGTCGCGGTCAACGACATCGGCCTCACGACCACCCTCGACCCCGGCGAGCCGACCTCCGAGACGTACGAGGCCCGTCCCGAGTGGGGGTTCGACGCGGGCGCGTACGTCGTCGAGACCTCGCTGTCGGTCGAGTGGGGCGACCGCGGCGACGGCGCGTCGGCGAGCTATCCGTTCTCGCTTACGATTTCGGTCCCGGAGTCCCGACGGTCCCTGCACTCGCCCGGGCGAGTTTGATCCCCGGCGGCGGTGACCGTCACGTGCGATGGCGCTCCAGCAACTCGAACACGCCGACGACCACATGCAGGAGTGTATCGACAACTGCCTCGAGGCCGCGCAGGTCTGCGAGTGGTGTGCGGACGCCTGCGCCGACGAGGGCGAGGGGATGGCCCGCTGTATCCGGCTCTGCCGGGACGTCGCGGACGTGACGTCGCTGCACGCCCGGTTCATGGCGCGCAACTCGGGCTACCACGCGGATCTGGCGGCGATCTGTGCGGACCTCTGCGAGGAGTGCGCCGAGGAGTGTGCCCGACACGACCACGACCACTGTCAGGCCTGCGCCGAGATCCTGCCGGAGTGTGCCGAGAGCTGTCGGCAGATGGCGTCGGCCTGACGGTCAGTAGCGGTCGGCCCGCCCGTCGGCGTAGCCGGATCGGTCGGGGCCGAGCGCGCCGCCGAGCGCGCCCGCGACGGCGCTTTCGAGCGCGAGGACGAGCGAGACGACCACGGCGGCGCCGAAGATGCCGAGTCCGGCGAGACCCGAGAGCGCGCCGCCGAGGGGGCCGCCGATCCACCCCGCGAGGCTGACGACCAGGGCGACGAGGAACCCGAACAGGATGCCGCCGAGCGCGCCGGCGAGCAGGCCGTGCCAGAAGCCGTTGCCGAGGCCGCCGCCGGCGAGGTAGCCGGCGACGAAGCCGCCGACGACGCCGGCGGTGAGCTGGCCGAGCCCCGGTAACGCCAGACCGACGATTCCGATGGCGGTCGCGACGACGAAGCCGATGAGGACGGCACGCCAGTTCGTCATACCGGCGGTAGGGCGTCGACCAAGGTAAGCCCTGAGGACTCGTCGCGTAACGAACGGCCTTTTATGATCGCGTCACGTACTCGCGGCCATGATTTTCGAGGACCTTCCGACGACGCCGACGTCGGAAGAGCTGATCGACAAGGCGTTCTCGCGGGCGGCGCGGGCCGGCAGGGCGCGTCGGGGCCTCGAGGCCCAGCAGTCGATGCTCCAGACGGCGTCGAACATCGTCTCGGACAACCTGGAGAACGTGGTGACCGCGTGGCCCGACTTCGGCTACGAGGCGGAGGTCCACCCGTTCTACTACGAACTCGCCGACGCCATCGTCGACGTCGACGAGTTGCGCCAGCACCTCTCGGAGGTGATGTGGGCCAGCCGCAAGGCCCGCGAGATCCACGAGGAGTACCAGCCCAAACTGCGCAAGACCGACGTCGACACCGCCCGCAAGCACCGCAAGCAGGCGTTCGCCCGCCTCGCGGACGTCGTCGAGCAGGTCGACGACGACCTGCGCGCGATCAACGAGGCGCGAAACGACCTGCGCGACCTGCCCGACATCGACCCCGAGGCGCCGACGATCGTCGTAGCGGGCTACCCCAACGTCGGCAAGTCGTCGTTCGTCAACGCGGTCACGAACGCCCGCGGGGAGACGGCGTCGTACCCGTTCACGACGAAGGGGATCGGCCTCGGCCACTTCGAGGGGGCGGACCTGTCCGCCGAATCGGAGCGGACCGAACGGTCCGCGATGCGCGACCACGTCCGGTACCAGATCGTCGACACGCCGGGGCTGCTCGACCGGCCGCCGGAGGAGCGCAACGAGATCGAGTCGCAGGCGGTCAGCGCGCTGGAGCACCTCGCCGACTGCGTGCTCGTCCTGCTCGATCCCAGCGGCGAGTGTGGCTACCCCCTCGACTCCCAACTGGAACTGCGCGAGGACATCGCGGACCGCTTCTCGGGGGTGCCGACGCTCACGGTCGCGAACAAGGCCGACCGCTCCCGGGAGGTCGACGCCGACGTCGACTACCACATGAGCGTCGAGACCGGCGAGAACGTCGAGGCGGTGCTCGACGCGGCCGTCGAGGCGATCGACTACGAACCCGAACTCCCGTTCGAACGTTGATATGCGCACCGTTGGAACCCTCACGATGATCGAACTCGCGGTCGGGATGTCGATGGCCGGGCCGATGTTCGTCGTCGGCGTCGAGTTCGCCCGGACCGGTCAGCCGGCCGTCGGCATCAGCTTCTTCGCGCTGGGTGCGTTCGCGCTGTTTTTCCCGTCGTACGTCGTCAGGCGGATCGGCGGGCCGCGGACGTGGATCCGGCGGCGACTCGGCGGCGCGGACGACGCCGAGTCCGAGGCCGACCGCTCCGGCCTGTTCGATCGCCTGCTGAATCGGTGAGCGGGCCCGCTCACCCGGCGCTCGCGGACTCGTACTCGACGGTCTCGACCCGGACGGTGACCGCCTCCCCGGTCCGCCGCTCGACGCGTTCGGCGACGTCGGCGGCCAGTTCGTCCGGCGCGGCCGCCCCGTCCTGGGCGACGACGACCGTCGCCTCGCGCGGGCCGGTAAACGGCGACATGTCGGCGTACTCGACGCGGACGGAGACCGCGGTGAGGTTCTCGTGGCCCGACTCTTCGAGGGCTTCGTCGGCCGCCCGCTGGATTTCGCGGTCGACCATCGTCTGCTGGACGGTCGCGCCGACGACCGCGAGCGTGACCGCGGCGACGACGAGGCCGAGCGCCGCAACCGTCGCCCGCGACCACTCGAACTTGCCGCCGGGGGAGGGCCGCTCGCGCTCGTGGTAGCCGAGGACCACCAGCACCGTGAGCACCGAGACGTTGATGACGACCATCGTGACGACCAGCAAGACGGTGGTGCCGATCGCGAGTTCCGGTTCGAGGAAGGCGACGGCGATGCCGGCCGCGCCGGCCGACGGGATGAGCGCGGCGGCGATCATGACGCCGATGATCGAGGTGGGGCCTTTCGTCGTCAGGCCGATGCCGGCGGCGGTGCCGGCGGCGGCGCCGACGACCAGCGAGAGCGCGTTGGGCGCGAGGCGGACGCCGAAGAGGTCGAGCGACGGCAGCGAAAGCGGCGCGGGGACGAAGCCGCCGAACCGGAACCCCGCCGCGAGGACCGCCCCGGCGGCGACC
The DNA here is from genome assembly GCF_024296665.1 of Salinilacihabitans rarus. Taxonomy (NCBI): domain Archaea; kingdom Methanobacteriati; phylum Methanobacteriota; class Halobacteria; order Halobacteriales; family Natrialbaceae; genus Salinilacihabitans; species Salinilacihabitans rarus. Next base: position 2,728,447 of record NZ_CP100762.1, read on the forward strand.
GCCAGCCCGAGGCCGTACAGTTGCATCCAGAGGCTGTCGGCGATCATCTCGCGGTCGCCCGTGACGGCGCCGACGCTCGCTGTCAGCGCGGGGCCGATGATCGGCGCGATCACCATCGAGCCGACGACGATCGCCGGCGAGTCGACCAGCAACCCCGCGGTGGCGATGAGCGCGCTCAGGATCATCAGCGCCGCGTACGAGCCCCGATCGCGGCTCAGGTCGCGCGCCTTCGCTCGCAGTTCGACGCCCGTCAGCGGCTTGTACTCGCCGACGTAGCGCCGTTCGATCGTCTCCGAGGTAGCGGTCATCGCCGCCTCGCCGCTCGCGACGACCGTGTACTCGTCGGTCGCGACCCCCGCCGCTTCGAGCGCGTCGAGCGCGTCGCCGACGGCGTTGCTCGGCACCGGCGTCTGCAGGAGGACCCCCTCCCGACCGGCGACTTCGAGGGCGGTGACGGTGAACTCGTGCTCTTCGAGGGCCTCGCGGGCGGCGTCGCGGCGATCCGCGGGAACGACGACGTTGAGGACGCGCACGGACGGTAGTCGACGGCGAGGGGGAAAAGCCTCGGCCATGCAGCCCCCTCGCGCCCGCGATCAGCGCTGGATCACGTCGACGAACCGCACCTCGATCTCGACGCCGTCGTCGGCGTGGCGGTCGATCCGCGCGGTCAGTTCCTCGGCCAGTTCGGGCGACGCCGCGCCGGGCGGCCCGCCGATGGTGACGATCACGCGCTCGGGGCCGCGGATCGGGAAGTCGTCGTTCAGGGTGACCTCGAGGTTCAGCAACTCGTACTCCTCGTATCGCTCTTCGGAGAGGACGAGTTGTGCCTCCTCGCGTGCGTTCTGCTCGAAGCTCGCGTTCGTGTACGACGCGTAGGTGATCCCGGCGAGCAGCGCCGAGAAGAGGAGGCCGGCGGCGACGAGGGCGAGGATGCGCCGCCGGACGCGCTGCTGGGTCGGTCCGAGTTCGAACAGGTGTTCGGGCCGGTAGCCGGCGTACCAGAGGGTGACGAGGCCCGCGAGGTTGACCGAGAGGAGGTTGACGAACACGAGCGCGGTCGCGCCGATGGCGGCGCTGGGATTGCCCCACGCGAGGGCGATGCCGGCGGCGGCGGCCGGCGGGATGAGCGCCGCGGCGATCATGACGCCGACGAGGGCGACCGAGATGCCCGTCGAGATGCTGACGATGCCCGCGACGCCCGCCCCGAGCGCGATCGCAAGCGAGAGCAGGTCCGGGGTGAGCCGCTCGGATATCTCGCCGACCTCGGTGATGTTCAGCCCCGGCGGGACGACGTTGAGCATCTGGACCGTCCACGCGAAGACCGCCGCCGAAGCGATCGCGACGATCACGCCGAGTATCTGGTAGCTCACGCTGTGGGAGAACAGTTCCTCCTCGTCGATCACCGAGCCGACGCTCGCGCCCAGCGCGGGGCCGATCAGCGGCGCGATCACCATCGAGCCGACGACCACCGCGGGCGAATCGAGCAACAGCCCCGCGGTCGCCACCACCGCGCTGACGACCGTCATCGTGACGTAGATCCCCAGCGTCGGCGTGAGTTCCTCGGCCTCCGTCCGTAGCTCCTGTCGCGAGATGCGCTCGGACTCGACGTCGCCAGTCTCGTACTCCTCGCGCAGCGCATCGAACCGACGGGAGACGACCGTCTCGGCGTCGAGGACGACCGTGTAGGCGTCCTCCTCGACGCCCGCCTCCTGGAGTTCGTCGAGGACGGGTTCGACGGCCGACGACGGGAGCGGGAAGTAGACCACCGCCGTGTACTCCCGGCCGCTGTCCTCGTCGGTCACCACGTAGTCGATCCCTCGCTCGTCGAGCGTCTCGAGGATCGTCTGGCGTTTGCCGGCGGGCACCGTCAGCTGTACGAGCCGCATTTGCCTGACCGACGGGGCCCGGGCTCATAACTTCGGGGTACGGCAGCGGGACCGTCCGGTCGGCGCGGGGCGACGCCCGTCGCGGCCCTTATAACTGGCCGCCTCCCTACTGGCAGGCATGTTCGACACCCGTCCGGACCGCGAGGCCGAGGTGGTCCTCGTCGGCCGCTCGAACGTGGGCAAGTCGACGCTCATGCGCGAGTTGACCGGCCACAGCTTCGACACCGGCGGCAAACCGGGCGTCACCCGCGAGCCGAACCACTACGACTGGGCGCCCGAGGACTTCGTGCTCACCGACCTTCCCGGCTTCGGCTTCATGAGCGGCGTCGACGAGGACCGCCGCGAGGCGATCAAGACCGGCATCGTCCGCTACCTCGAGGCGTACGCCGACCACGTCCTCGTCGGCGTCCTCGTCGTCGACGGCAAGAGCGTCGTCGACATCATCGACCGCCACTCCGGCCCCGACTCGATCCCCTACGACGTCGAGATGTTCCACTTCCTCCGGGACCTCGAAATCCCCGTCGTGGTCGCCGTCAACAAGATGGACAAGGTCGACGACCGCGACGAGCGCCTGAACGACCTCTGTGACCGCCTCGGACTCCTGCCGCCGTGGAAGCAGTGGCAGGACACCATCGCGCCGATCACCGCCACACGCGGGCGGATCGAACCGCTGACCGAGGCCGTCCGGACCCACCTCCACGAGCAGGGCCGGGACGACCTGTTCAAGTTCTTCTAGAACCGAAGTTTTACGCTGCGGTCCGTCGCGCCGTGTGACGGAGCCACCAGCGCGACGTCTCTCGGTAACGTTTCGACCAGAAGCACTCCTCTCCGTTCCGGGCCGCGGAGCGGCCCTCCACGTCGATCGTCGGCTCGCTCGTCCGCGGGCGGACTCGCTCGCGGTGAACTGCAGGGCGGTCCGCGGCGTCCGCTCGTGCCTCGCGGCGGACGCGTGACTGCGCTCTCGTCGATCAATTGGGAAGAGTTATATTCTGTCACTTCGACGCCGATCGTATGGCCCCGCGAACGCCGCTCTTCCGCCCGAAAGCGTACTTCGAGAGCCGGAGATCGACCCTGACGCCCGCGCTGGGCGTGTTCGCTCTCTACGTCGTCGGCTCGACCGTCCTCACCTACGTGCTCGCCGACCTCCTCTTCGCCCAGGTCGACGACGCGTCCGCGGAGTTCGAAGCCGCGTTGAACAGCGTCATGGGGACGATGGTCGTCTTCCTCGTGATCACCGCGATCGTCGCGCTGCTGGTGGTCGCCGCGATCATGCACTACTTGAGCGGCGACGGCGAGAGCGGATCGTTCGGCGACGCGATCGCCGTCGCCGGGTGGGCGTACGCGCCGAACCTCCTCGCGCTCCCCGTCAAGTACGCCGACGCCCGTCGCTACGTCGAGGGGCTGTCGTTCGACGGCTCGGACCCGGCCGTTATGGCGACTCAGCTCGAGACCGTCGACGAGTCGACGACCGCCGTCTCGACGGTGCTGACGCTGCTGGTCGTCGCGTGGAGCGTCTTCATCCTCGCGAAGGGGGCCGCCGGCACACACGACACCGACGTCGACGATACGATCGGGCCAGCACTGCTGATCGGCGTCGGCGTGCTCGTCATGGAGTTCCAGTTCCTGTTCTGACCGCCCGCGTGCCGCGTTCTCCTCCAAAGAAGGACGTATTTGCAACAGGTGGTGGAGCCGAACACGTGATCGGCGTTCGCTCCTCCGTCACTCCGCCCGGGCGCACTGTCGCTCTTTTCCGGCTGTCCGAGCGGGTTCGAGGACCCGCCGGAGTTCGACGAGACGCTCGAGATCCGAAACGAACGCTCCGAACCAGTCTCCGTGGGCATCGTGTTCTAAGGACGGTCCGCCGGAGCCGACGGGCGGGAAACGGGCTTCGAGCGAGTGGAGGTACCGGCGGATCGAACGATACCCAGGCGTCGACCGACTCGTCGTCGTCGGCCGCGGCGCCGAGTTCGCGGATCGCGGCGACGTGGACCGCCACGAGCGCGTCGCCGTCCTCGGGTCTCGCGGGCCGGATCGTCACCATGGACGATCGAACGGACGCGGGGGACTGATACCCCTCGTTCCGACAGGTCGGCCTGCCGATCGACGGCTCACACCACCCGGTTGTACAGGTCTTCGCCGCGGTCGATCCGCGCGACGTTCTCGCGGACGATGTCGGCGACGTCGCGGTGGTAGTCCCGGGTGAACGCCGCGCAGTGGGGCGTGACGATCACCTCGTCTAGCCCCCACAGCGGCGACGCCTCGGGGAGCGGTTCGGTCTCGAAGACGTCGAGCGCCGCGCCGGCGATCTCGCCGGCCTCGACGGCGTCGACCAGCGCCGCCTCGTCGACGACGGGGCCGCGGCCGACGTTGACGAAGTAGGCGTCCTCGTCCATCGCCTCGAACGCCGCGGGACCGAACAGCCCCTCGGTCTCGTCGGTCAGCGGCAGCGTGACGACGACGAAGTCCGCGTCGCCGATCGCGGCGTGGAGGTCGTCGGTCGCGTAGATCTCGTCGAAGCCGTCGACCGGCTCCGGCGTGCGCCTGACCCCGCTGATCTCGACGCCGAGCGCGCCGACCACGTCGGCGACGCCGCTCCCGAGGGTCCCGGTGCCGACGACGCAGGCCGACTTCCCGGGGAGGGTGAACGCCTCGTCCCACTCGGGCTGGTCCCAGCGGCGTTCGGTCCCGTTCGCGACGTGGCGGTGCAGGCGCCGGGAGAACGCGAGCAGGTAGCCCGCGACCGTCTCCCCGACCGTCCGGCCGTGGATCCCCGTGCTGTTGGTGAGGGCGACGCCGCGCTCCTCGAAGGCGTCGAACGGGAACCGGTCGACCCCCGCCTGGATCGAGTGGACCCACGCGAGGTCGCGGAAGGCCTCGCGGTGTTCGAGGGTGACGACCGCGTCGCGGGAGGCGACCCCGTCGTCGCCGACGACCGCCACGTCGACGGGCAGGTCGGCGAGGTCGTCCGCGAGTTCCTCCGGCGGGAAGACCGCCGCGACCGAGTCGTGTACGCCGAGTCGCTTGACGTCCATGCGCGCCGCTACGGGAGTGTGAAGGTTCAAACTTCCTGCGAATGAGAGCGGGCGGCTCGGGGTGAAGCCCTCGTCACAAGGGGCTCGGAGGGGGTAACTCCTCGTCACCGCCGCCCGCTCCCAGTAGGCGCCGCGGGGGTTTCGGTCTGTCGTTTCACCGGTCCTGCCACCGTTCGCGGTCGCGCAGTTCCGCGGCCACCTCGCGGACCTCCGCCGGCGCGTACGTCCCCCGCTCGGTGACGACCTCGGTCACGCAGTCGGCGGGCGTCACGTCGAACGTCGGGTTCGCCACGTCGACGGACGCCGCGCCGTCGTAGACGGCCGCGCGGTCGCCGGACTCCAGATTGACCTCCTCGCGCGTCGAGACCTTGTCGCTCGCGGCGACGACCGTCACGGGCACCCCCTCGCGGGCCGCGGCGATCGCCGCCCCGCGCGTGCCGGTCTTGTTCACGACGGCGCCGTCGGGGCGGATCGAGTCGGCGCCGACGACCACCCGATCCACGTCCTCGCGGGCCAGCACCGTCGCCGCCGCGGCGTCGGCGTGCAGCGTCACCGGACACGCCTCGGCGAGTTCCTCCGCGACGTCCACCCCCTCGCGGCCGGGCCGGGACTCGGCGACGAAGACGCGGTCGGGGTCGCCCCGACGCAGCGCTTCGAGGACGGTCCCCGACCGCGAGAGCGTGGCGACGCGCCCCTCGACGCGGTCGGCCGCCCGCGCCGCCGTCCCCTCGTCCGCCGCGAGCGCGCGGTCGATCCCGTCCAGCGTCGATTCGAGGACGGCCGTCGCGTCGGGGTCGCCGTCCTCGGCGGCGCGCTCGACGGCCCCGGCCATCGCGCGGTTCACCCGGTTGCGGAGGACGGCCATCGACGGCCGGACTTCGAGCAGTCGGCGGGCGAGTGCGGCCAGTTCGTCCCACTCCTCGGCGGGGTCGGCGTCCGGCTTACGGGTTCCCCGTTCGCCGGTCCGGGGCGACGACGCCGCCTCGCTCTCGGCGACGATCACTCCCGAACGGTCCCGCAGGGTTTCGAGCGCGCGCAGCGAGAGCCACGCCGCGCCGTGGGCGTCGTCCGCGGCGATCGAGCGGACGCTCGGCGCGACGCGCTCGTAGGTCTCCCAGAGGGCGGGCACCGTCTCGCGGTCCGCGTCGAGGATCGCCGTCGGCGACGTCCACTCGCAGGCGTCGTGTTCCTCGCTCAGTTCGACCTCGCGGGAGGCACAGTCGAAGAGGTACGGGTGGACGACCCACTCGCGGCCGCGGTCCGGGTCCGACACCGACAGCGGCCGACTCGACCGGACGAGCGAGACCTCGTCCGCGAGGCCGGTCTCCTCTGCGATCTCGACGCGCACCTGCTCGTCGGGCCGCCCCTCGGCGAAGCCGGAGACGCCGCCCCACGCGCCGACGTACGTGCCGACCGCGTCGCCCCGCCGGAGCAGGAGTACCTCGCCGCCGTTTCGCAGGAACGCGGTGACGACGTGGTCCGCGTCGTCTCCCCCGTGGCTCGCGTTGGCTTCCATACGCGAGGCGACGGCCGTCGGACGGGAATCCGTTTCGGACCCCCTGCAGTCGTCTCCGGGGACGGTGCGCTTTTCACGGCGCTCGCCCACCTGCCGGTATGGAACTCCACGCAGTGTCGGACCTGCCGGAGGTCCGCCCCGGCGACGACCTCGCCGACCTCGTCGCCGACCGCGCCGCGATCGAGGACGGCAACGTCCTGACGGTCGCGAGCACGGTCGTCTCGAAGGCCGAGGGGCGGACGGCCGACCTGTCCGACTTCCCGGCCGGCCCCCGCGCCCGAGAGATCGCGACCCGACTCGCCGAGATCACGGGCGAGGAGAAGGACCCGCGGTTCGCCCAGGCCGTCCTCGAGGAGAGCACCGACCTCCTGATGGAGGCGCCGTTTCTCCTGACCGAGACCCGCTTCGGCCACGTCTCCGTGAACGCGGGGATCGACCGCTCGAACGTGCCCGACCGCGACCTGCTGTTGTTGCCGCGGGACCCGACCGCGAGCGCCGAGCGGATCCGCGCGGGGCTTCGCGAGCGGACGGGCGCGGACGTCGCCGTGATCGTCACGGACACCTGCGGGCGGCCGTTCCGCCACGGCCAGCGCGGCGTCGCCGTCGGCTGGGCGGGGATGCCCGCGAGCCGCGACTGGCGCGGCGAGCGCGACCGCGACGGCCGCGAACTCGGCGTCACCGTTCAGGCGGTGGTCGACGAACTCGCCGCCGCGGCGAACCTCGTGACCGGCGAGGGCGCCGGCGGCACCCCCGCGGTCGTCGTCCGCGGCTGGGAGTTCGGCGATCTGGCGGGAAGCGACGCGCTGTTCAGGGAGGTCGAGGGCGACTTCGTCCGGCAGGCGCTGCGGGGGTGGGAGTACCAGCCATGACGGGCGGGGACGCGCCGACCATCGGCGTCGAACTGACACCGGAGCACCCGCCGGAGCGGCTGGCGGCGCTGGCGGCGCTCGCGGAGGACGAGGGCTTCGACCTCGCCTTCGCGAGCAGTCACTACTTCAACCGCGACCCGTTCGTGACGTGCTCGCGGATGGCCGACGCGACCGACGAGATTCGGCTGGGGCCGGGCGTGGTCAACCCCTACGAGTCCCACCCCGTCACGCTCGCCGCGCGCACGGCGACGCTCGACGAGGTCAGCGGCGGCCGCGCGGTGTTCGGGATCGGTGCCGGGGACCGATCCGCGCTCGCGAACCTCGGGATCGAGCGCGACCGGCCGCTGCGGCGCGTACTGGAGACGTTCGACCTCGCGCGCGACCTCTGGGCGGGCGAGACGGTCACCCACGAGGGGACGTTCACGGCGCGGGACGCCTCGCTCAACTTCGACGCCCGCGAGGTGCCGGTCTACGTCGGCGCGCAGGGGCCGCACATGCTGCGGATGAGCGCGAAACACGCCGACGGCGTCCTGATAAACGCCTCGCACCCGCGGGACTTCGAGTGGGCGGCGGGGCAGGTCGAGAAGGGGGTGGCGGAGCGTTCGGACGAGCGGGGTCCCTTCGAGGCGCTGGCGTTCGCGAGCGTGAGCGTGGCCGACGAGGAGGCCGCGGCGCGCGACGCCGCGCGGCCGCCGGTCGCGTTCATCGCGGCCGGGGCGGCCGATCCCGTCCTCGACCGCCACGGGATCGACCGCGAGGCCGCGGCCGCGGTCAGCGAGGCGCTGGAACGGGGCGACCTCGGCGAGGCGTTCGAGCGGGTCACGCCGGGGATGATCGACGCCTTCTGCATCGCGGGGACGACCGAGACGGTCGCCGACCGGTTCGCGGCGGCGCTCGACCACGTCGACGGGATCGTAGTGGGGTCGCCGCTGGGGCCGGATCTCGAAGCGGCGATTCCGCGGGCGAGCGAGGCGCTCGCGCTGGCGGCCGAGCGCTGAGTTCAGGCCCGCGTGAAGAGGCTGCCGACCGCGCCGACGGTGAGCGCGCCGAAGACGGCGAGCGAGAAGATCACCAGCACCGTTCCCATCGCGAGCAGGAGCGGGGCGAGGCCCTCGCCGGTCGCGACGCCGGCGAAGTGTTCGTTCAACTCGACGAACTCGTCCACGATGACGTTCAGTACCACGGGGTTCATGTGTGCGGGTTGTGACCGCTGGTACTTGTCCGTGCCGGTCGCGCGCGGTCGGTGGGCCTATACGCCCGTCGCACGTACGGACGGTCGTGACCGACGACGCGACGCTCTCGGACTTCTTCGGGGCGGACGACGGGGACGACGAGTCCGGGCCGGAGTCGGGCGCGGACGGCCCGGCGGCCGCCGCGCCCGACGTCGAACCGGCCCGGTCGACGTACGCGTGGGGGGAGTACACCTGCGAGAACTGCGGCGGGGCGACGCGGCGCGCGTGGCGGGACGGCGACGCGCTCGTCTGTCCGTCGTGTAAGACGTGGTGAGGCCGGCCCGGCCGGTGCCTCCAGAACATTTATGCCCTCGACGTGACTCTGTGCACACGCAATGGCGAAAGGTACGGTCGCATTCTTCAACGACACTGGCGGCTACGGCTTCATCGAGACTGACGACGCGGACGAGGACGTGTTCTTCCACATGGAGGACGTCGGCGGCCCCGACCTCGAGGAGGGTCAGGAACTCGAGTTCGAGATCGTCGAAGCCGAGAAGGGCCCACGCGCGACCAACGTCGAGCGACTGTAGACCCACAGTACTGAGGCATCGTTCTCCGATCGCAACGACCCCGGAGCCGCCGCTGTACGCCGGTTCGCCGCCGAACGCCGCCCCTACGCGACCGAACGCTTTCGCTTCCCGTCGCAAGTCGAACGGTCGAAATAACGGGGTCGGTCTGCCGAAGTGTCGTCCCGTTCGACACAAGGCATATGTCAATCAACCTCTGACGACGTACTGACGAGAGATGCGTCGAACGCACCCCCGCTATGACGGTGGTTCGCCTCCTTATTCACTCCCATGACGGACGCCAATCCCCCTCCACGGGCCGACCGGGCGGACCGCTCGTCGTCGCTCGACCCGCTGCCGGTGTCGGCGGTCTCGGAACTCTGCGAGGAGATCCGGACGAACGTCGGGCGCGTGATCGTCGGTCACGACGAGGCGATCGACCACGTCCTGACGACGATCCTCGGGCGCGGCCACGTCCTGCTCGACGACGTCCCCGGCGTCGGCAAGACGATGCTCGCGCGCTCGATCGCACGTTCGATCGACTGTAGCTTCCGGCGGGTCCAGTTTACGCCCGACCTCCTGCCCTCCGACGTCACCGGCGTCAACGTCTTCGACCAGCGGACCCGCGAGTTCGAGTTCCAGCCGGGTCCCGTCTTCGCGAACGTCGTGCTGGGCGACGAGATCAACCGCGCGCCGCCGAAGACCCAGTCGGCGCTGCTCGAGGCGATGGAGGAGCGACAGGTGACAGTCGACGGCGAGACCCACGAGTTGCCGGACCCGTTCACGGTCATCGCGACCCAGAACGCCGTCGAACCCAACCGGACGTACGAACTGCCGTTTGCCGAACTCGACCGGTTCACGAAGAAACTCCACCTCGGCTACCCCGACCCCGCCGACGAGGCCGACATGCTCGCGCGGACGGTCGGCCACCACCCGATCGAGTCGCTCGAACCGGTCACCGACGTCGAGTCGATCGTCCGCGCCCGCGAGGCCGTCGCCGAGGTGACCGTCCGCGAACCCGTCCGCGAGTACGCGACGCGGCTCGCCGGCTACACCCGCGAGCACGCCCGGATCGGCGCGAGCCCCCGCGGCACCATCGCGCTGTTGCGGGTGGCCCAGGCCCGGGCCGTCCTCGAAGGACGCGACTACGTCACCCCCGACGACGTCCAGTACGAGGCGCCGCTGGCGCTGAGCCACCGCGTCCGGACGGGGTCGAGCGCGGCCGAGCGCGACGGCACCGCGGTCGTCGAGGACGCCCTCGATCGCGTCCCGGTCGAGTAGCATGCGGCTCACGACTCGCGGCCTGGGCGCCGTCGCCGTCGTCGCCTTCGCCGTCGTGATGGCGGCGGCGTTCGGCGCACGGGCGCTGAACGGCCTCGTCGTCCCGCTGCTCGTCGCGCTGGCGGGCGCTGTCGTCTCCGTCGCCCGGACCGACGGCCCCACCGTCGGACGCCGCCCGGTCGAGGCGGGGTTCCCCGGCGAGCGCCGGACCGTCGAGGTGACAGTCGAGACCGACTCGCCGACCGCCGCCAGCGTCGCGGACGCCGTCGGCGACGGCCTGTCGGCGCCGGAGACCCGCGTCGAGACGACGCTCGACGAGGGGACGACCTACGAGTACGACCTGCGACTCGACTCGCGTGGCGAACGCCGGGTCGGCCCGCTCTCGGTCGTCGTCACGGACGTGCTCGGACTCGTCGAGCAGCGCTTCGAGGACGGCCGGACGACGCCCGTGCTCGTCTACCCACGGGTCTACGACCTCCGCGGCGGGGCCGGCTACGACCTGCGGTTGCTCACCGACGAAGTCCGGGAGGGCGACCGCGAGGAGTTCGACTACCTCCGGGAGTACCGGCGCGGCGACGCGCTCCGGGACGTCCACTGGAAGTCGGCGGCCAAGCGCGTCGACGACGAACTCGTCGTCAAGGAGTTCGTCGCCGACGAGACCGTCGGCTCGACCATGATCGCCGTCGAACCGGCGCCGCGAGGCGACGAGGAGGAACTCCTCGCGGCCGCCGCCAGCGTCGCGCGGTACCTGCTCGAACGGGAGGTCGCCGTCGGCCTGCTCGTCGCCGGCGACTCGCTGCCGCCCGACACCGGCGACCGCCACCGCCACGAACTCCTGCGCACGCTCGCGCTCGCCGACCTCGCGCCGCTCGACGAGCGCGACCGGCGCCGGGCGGACGTCGTGATCCACGCCGGCGCCGGCGGCGCCGCGGTCGACGTCGGCGGCCGCGAGATCCCGTTCGACCGCCTCCGCGGCGACCCGGTCGAGGCGGCCGCGCTCGGCGCCGACGGCAGTGACGCGTCGGAGGTGGTCGCGTGAGCGAGCCCTGCGAGCGAACGCGAGTACGCCAGCGCGACGCGCTGGAGCCGGAGGTGGTCGCGTGAGCACGCGGACGCGCTCGTGGACCGTCTCGACGAGCCTCGACGGGGTCGTCGGGCCGCGGGCGTTCCGGGCGCTCGCGCTCGCGGCCGTGGCGATCCTGCTCGCGTCGGTCGTCTCCGTCCTCCTCGAGGTCACCCGCGTCGTCGGCGGGTCGCAGGCGCTGATCTCGCTCGTCGCCCTCGCGGTGGCGGTGGCGACGGTCCTCGCGCGGACGATCCGGCCCCGCTCGGCGACCGCGCTCGCGACGGCCGCGGCGCTGGTCGGCTTCGCCTACTACTTCGAGGCGGCGGGCGTCGGGATCGGCACCGCGCTTTCGGCCACGGACCAGCTCCTCTCGGACACGATCGCGCTCGCGACCGGCCTGCCGCTGGACCGGATGGTCGAGGCGGGGGTCTGGACGCTCGGCTTCGCCCCGGGGCCGGCGTTCCTCTCGTGGTACCTCGCGATCCGGCGGCGCTACGCGCTGGCGGTCGTCCCCGGCGGCGCGGCCCTGCTGTTTCTCGTGCTCACGGGGGACGCGGCCCTCGGGCCGACCGTCATCGGCACCGTCGGCGGCGTCGCCGCGGTCGGCTTCGGCGAACTCGAACGCCGGGAGGGGTCGATCGCCCAGGCGGACCTGCTTGCGCTGCTGTTCGCGGCGACGGTCGTCCTCTCGCTGTCGGTCACGCTCGTCCCCGGCGGCGCGGCCCAGCCGACGATCCTCGTCTCCGACGACGACGCCGGCGACGGCACCCTCGAAGGGAGCATCGACGCCGCGCCCGACCGCTCGGCGATCGCCGGCGACGTCGAGTTGACCCCGGAGGTCCGTTTCACGATCCGCTCGGAGCGGGAGTCCTACTGGCGAACCGGCGTCTACGACCGGTTCACCGGCGACGCGTGGGTGCGCACGGGGCAGGCGGCCCCCTACGCCGACGGCCGCCTCGACGAGCCGCCGGGCGAGTACGAGACGGTCCGCCAGACGGTGACCGTCGAGGAGGGCGTCGAGACGATGCCGGCCGCGCCCCAGCCGGTCGCGATCGAGGGCGAGATCACCGGGAACACCGAGGTCACCACCCACGGGCAGGTCAGACCCGCCTCGCCGTTGATCCGGGGCGACACGTACAACGTCGAGAGCGCGGTCGTCGACGCCCGCCCGGCCGAACTCCGCGCCGCCGGCACCGACTACCCCGAGGAGGTCGAGTCGCGGTACCTGCAGACGCCCGAGACGACCTCCGGCGAGTTCGAGGCCGCGACGGCCGGGGTGGTCGACGGCGCCGACACCCCTTACGACAAGGCCGCGACGATCGAGCGCCACCTCCGGACGTCGAACGGCTACTCGCTCTCGGTCGACCGTCCGGACGGCAACGTCGCCGAGGCGTTCCTCTTCGAGATGGAGGAGGGCTACTGCGTCTACTTCGCGACGACGATGGTCCAGATGCTGCGCGCCGAGGGCGTCCCGGCGCGGTACGTCACGGGCTACACGAGCGGCCAGCAGGTCGACGACGGCACGTGGGTCGTCCGCGGGCTCGACGCTCACGCGTGGGTCGAGGTCTACTTCCCCGACCACGGCTGGGTCGCGTTCGATCCGACGCCCGCCGACACCCGCAACGAGGTCCACGCCGACCGCCTCGAAGACGCCCGCGAGGCCGGCGAGGAGAACGTCGACACCGAGGAAAGCGAGGGCGTGCCGGTCGACGGCCCCGGCGCGAGCGACGACGAGTTCGGAACGGACGAGATAGACGGGACCGGCCCCACGCTGCGCCCCGACGAGGACGTGGACCCGCGCAACACCTCCCCCGGCGAGGGGACGGACGGCCCGACGATCCCCCGCGAGGACCCGCTGAGCGGCGACCCGGACGCGGGGGGCGGCGCGCCCGGCGACGCGGACGACGGCGGGGAGACGACCCCCACGCCGGCGGACGCCGTCGTCGCGTTCGCGCTGGTCGTCGGCCTCGCCGCGGGCGTCCACCGGGCCGGCGTGACCGCGCTCGTCGGGCGCGAGGCGCGCCTCTACTGGCAGGGGTTCCGGGGTGACCCCGAGGCGGACGTCGAGCGGGCCTACCGACGGCTCGAACTGCTGCTCGAACGGCGCTACCGGCCGCGGCGGGAGTCCGAGTCGGTCCGGCAGTACCTGAGGACGCTGTCGCGGTACCGGTCGTTCGACGACGAGGCCGTCCGCGTCGGCCGCCTCTACGAGCGCGCCCGCTACGGCGACGGCGTCGACCGCGAGGCGGCCGACGAGGCGATCGCCACCGTCGACGCGCTCGTCCGGTCGCGGCTCCCCGCCGTCGGCCGGTTCTGGCGCCGATCCTCGTAAAAAGAACCGGCCGACGGGGGCGTGGTCCCGATAGTGTTTAATATGCCCATTTCGTAGCTTGGAACGTAATGTCGGAAGTCTGCTCGACGTGCGGGCTGCCCGAAGAGCTCTGCGTCTGCGAGGACGTGGCCAAGGGGCAACAACAACTCAACATCCGCATTGACGAGCGCAGATACGGTAAGGAAGTAACGATCATCGAAGGATTCGATCCGAAGGACGTCGACCTCGACAGCCTCTCGTCGGATCTCAAGTCCAAGTTCGCCTGTGGCGGCACCGTCGAGGACAGCCACATCGAGCTTCAGGGCAACCACCGCGGACGCATCGAAGAGTTCCTTCGGGACCGCGGCTTCAACGTCGCCTGAGCCCGCGATGATCTGAGAGACGACTTCCGATTCCGCGACCCGTCGAACCGACTTTTCGCCGCCCCCGCGCGGCGTCGATTACGGCCGAGCGACGGCCTCCTCCGTCGTCAGAAGGGAACGTCCGGCTCTTCGGCCGCCTCGTCGTCCGAGACGAGGTCGTACGCCTCGGCCCACTCCGTGAGGCCGCCGGCCATGCTCTCGACGGTCGCGTCGGCGCTACCCTCGTAGGAACCGATCAGCCGCGCCGCCTGCACGCTCGCCTTCCCGTGCGGGCAGACCGTCACGACGCGGTCGGCGTCGTCGAACTCCGCGATGCGCGCCGGGAGTTCGTCGAACGGGACGTTCTCGCTGTCGGGGATGTGGGCCCGTTCGAAGCTCCGCTCGTCGCGGATGTCGACGACGTGGACGTCCTCGCCGTCGTCCTCGAGGAGTCGGTGTACCTCGTCCGTGGAGATTTCGCCGTCCATCGGCTCGACGTTCGGGGAGCGAGCGCATAAGGGATACGGCTACGACTTCGCGGGGCCGCGGCGGCTCACTCGCCGTCGGCACCCGACAGCAACGCGAACAGCCCCCCCGGGTCGCCGTCGAAGCGCTCCAGCAGCGACCGGGCGGTCGCGCGGACCTCGTCGTCGACGCGGACGTGGACCATCCCCTCGTCGGGCTGGCCGTAGACGACGCTCGCGCCGTCGGGGGCGGCGACGACCGCCGGCAGCGTCGCGAGGTCCTCCTCGCCGTCGACGAGGATCGTCGTCGGCTCCTCGGCCGCGAGCGCCTCGCGGAGCGCGACGAGCAACGCCTCGGTGAGCGTCGCGGCCGGGTTGGCGACCTCGCGGCTCGCCTCGTCGGTCACGGCGCGTTCGATCTCCTCGTCGACCGCGGTGCGCTTCGTCCGGCCGTCGACGAGGGCGACGTCGGGCGCGCGGCCGGCTTCGAGGAAGTGGTAGGTGACGACGTCGCCGACGGCGATCAGCGGGCCGGCGACGTCCTCCAGGAGGACGCGGGCGTCGGTCTCGATCGGCCCGAGCGGCGTCTTGAGATCGGATCTGAGGGCGGGAGGGAGGGAGACGACGACGCGGGGCTCGGACTCGTCGGAATCGCGGGCGCGGTCGCTCGCGGGACGGTCGTCGCGGGTCACGTCACCGGACCTTGAGCGCGTACGCGCCGGGGCGGTCGACCTGCATCTCGCGGGCGATCTCGCTCTCCTCGGGGTGGGCGATGACGACGTAGCCCGCCCAGTCCTCGGTGAGCGAGGAGGACCCGCAGTTCTCGCAGGTCTCGGCGTTGGCCTGGTTGACGAGGTGGCACTCGCGACAGACGAGTCGGTTCGACGCCACGCTTACTCACCCGCCGTCGCTTCTTCGCGCTCCTCGCGCTCCTCGCGCAGCCAGCGGTGCTTGCCGAGGCCGGGCTGTTTGGCCGTCAGGCCGATCTTCGAGTCCCGCGGGTTGCGCTCGTCGATGCTCTTGGTGACGATTCGCGCGCGGACCGCGTCGTCGACGCCGAGGGCGCGGTCGGACTCGTTCGAGGCCAGCCGCTGGTTCTCGCCGTCGAACGCGAGGTACTCCTTGGAGATCTGTGAGACGTGCAGCAGGCCGTCGACGGGGCCGATCCCGACGAAGGCGCCGAACTCGACGACCTCGACGATCGTGCCGTCGACGACCTCCTGCATCTGGGGGTCGAACGTGACGGCGTCGAACTCCGCCTCGTAGTAGACGCCCGGCCGGTTCGGCAGGACCGTCCCCTCGCCGATGTCGTGGACGTCGGTGACGGAGACGACGGAGCCGACCTCCTCGTCCATCCGGCCTTCGAGTTTGTCCTGTAGCAGTCGCTTCACGAGCTCCGGAGACACCTCGCCGAGCTCCTCCGGCGGCACTTCCACCGTATCCTTCAGTCGTACCCGTTTGTACATTCTATGGTCGCGTAATGGCTAACTTGTTTCTCCCGCGTAATGCAATTACCGGTGTGCCCACCTCGAGCACCCGGTCGCGCAGCGGGCGGTCGTTCGTAACGACGTAGTCGACGACGCCCTCGCGGGCGAGTTCGACCAGCGCGTCGTCGGCGTACGATTCCTCCGTGTCGACGAGCAGGCAGCGTTCGGTCGCGAGGTCGTGGCCGACGTTAGCCGCGGTCCCCTCGGTTCCGCCCTTCTCGGCGAGCCGCCGCAACTCCTCGACGACCGGCTGCGGGGCGATCGGCTCGAACGCGCCCGTTCGCGGTTCGTCGCCGGTCGCCGAGTCCGGCGCGCGTGACGCGCCGTCGAGGACCCGATCGAGTTCCTCGAACAGCCGCACGTCGAGTTCGACCGGCATCATCAGCGCGCTCGTGTCGAGGGCAACCCGCTCCGGCATCTATTCCTGCAGGGTGCCGAGGCCGATCAGCCGCCAGCGCGCGCCGACGCGGCGGTTGATCGCGATCTTCGCGCCCGGTTCGGCGCAGACGGGCCGTTTGAGCCTGACCTCGCACTCGCCGTCGCGCGCGCTCGTCACCGCGCCGACGGTGGTCGCGGTGCCGACGGTCATCATCAGCGGCTCGCCCGTGCTGATCTCGTCGACGTCGCCGTCCCCGGCCGCGGCGTCTCCCTCCGCGCTGCCGACGATCCGGTCGAGGAGGTCGACGTCCATCGTGAACTGCTCCCACGTCGGCGGGAGGCTGCCCGGCGGGCCGGCGATCCGGCCCGCGAGCGCGTCGCCTTTCGTCAGCGAGGGATCGAGCCCGGTGCCGACGCCGAGCAGGCCACCCGGCGTGACGACGTCGGCGTCGCGGCCGCCGGCCTGCAGCGAGCGGACCGTCGTCTGGATGGGGACGTACTCCGACTGGCCGCCCTCCTCGACCTCCCGGCCGGGGCGGATCTCGAGTTCGTCGTCGACTTCGAGTTCGCCCTCGACGAGGCTCCCGCCGAGGACGCCGCCGGTGAGGTTCTCGTAGGTCGTCCCCGGCTTGTTGATGTCGAAGCTGCGGGCGACGTGCATCCGCGGGTCGGCGTCGGGGTTTCGCTCGGGGGTCGGAATCTCCGATTCGATCGCGCCGATGAGGAGGTCCATGTTGACCTCCTGGCCGGCCGAGACCGGGACGACGGGGGCGTCCTCGGCGACGGTCCCCTCGACGAACTCCTGGATCTGGCGGTAGTTCTCCCGGGCCTGCTCGGCGTCGACGAGGTCGACCTTGTTCTGGGCGATGACGATGTTGTCGATGCCGATGATGTCAAGCGCCATCAGGTGCTCTTCGGTCTGGGGCTGTGGGACGGGCTCCGAGGCCGAGACCACGAGCACCGCGCCGTCCATCAGCGCCGCTCCCGAGAGCATCGTCGCCATCAGGGTCTCGTGACCCGGGGCGTCGACGAACGAGACGGTCCGCAGCGGCTCGCTCTCGGAGCCGTCCGGACACTCCTCCTCGACGGTGAAACACTCGGGCTCGTCCACGCCGGGACAGCGACGGAACGTCGCGTCCGCGTACCCCAGCCGGATGGAGATGCCGCGTTTCATCTCCTCCGAGTGCTGGTCGGTCCAGGAGCCGCTGAGCGCCTGGACCAGCGTCGTCTTCCCGTGGTCGACGTGGCCGACGAGTCCGATGTTCACCTCCGGTTGTCGATTTCCTGCCATAAGACGGTGAGTAATCTTACTAGGGGTTCCGCCGTGCGCTTGATAAAGGTTGCGAGCTATCCCCGCCCTTCGTTACGTGGATCGATCCGTAGAGTTTTGCCCCCTCGCGTGGCTAAAATTGGCCTCGCTCGCGGGGTTTCGGGCCGGTTCCCCGCTGGAGAGTTCGGGACGCCTCCGTCGCGGTGGCTCCCGGACCGGCCCGCGGAACCGATTTAAACCGTCGACCCCGGCACGGCCGGGGTCCGGCCCCGTTCCGGCGTCTCGCTGCGGCGTTCCCGTCCCGGACGTATCGGAGTACATACAAAAGCCGATTTCTGCGAACGTTTTAGCCGTGGGGCGTGCACGTGCCCCGTATGAGCAGGTCAGACGCCTCGGGCGACGCCGACGCGACGATCCTCGAGTGTACCGACTGCATCGCCCCCGCCGAGGCGTTCGCGCTGATCGGCAACGAGACGCGGCTGTCGATTCTGGAGGCCCTGTGGGCGGCCGACGAGCGGCCGGTCTCGTTCTCGGACCTGCGGCGGGCAGTCGGGATGCGCGACTCGGCGCAGTTCAACTACCACCTCCAGAAGCTGACGGGCCACTTCGTCGTGCAGGTGGAGGGCGGCTACGAGTTCAAACACGCCGGCGAGAAGGTCGTTCGGTCGGTCATCGCCGGCTCGTTCAACGAACACCCGACGGTCGACCCCTTCCCCGTTCAGGGGGCCTGTGCCTCCTGTGGCGGCCCGCTGCGGGCGGTCTACGAGGACGAACGCCTCGGCATCGAGTGTGCCGACTGCGGCCAGCGCCACGGCGAGTACGGCTTCCCGCCCGGCGGGTTCAACGACCGCACGGCCGAGGAGGTCGTCGACGCCTTCGACCAGCGGGTGCGCCACCTCCACTGCCTCGCCGCCGACGGCGTCTGCCCGGAGTGTGGCGGCCGGATGGAGACGACCGTCGCCGAGGAGGGGTCGTGCTGTCTCGGCGTCGGCGTCCGCGTCGACCACGAGTGTGCCCAGTGTGGCCACGCGCTGTGCTCGGCGCCCGGCCTGCGCCTGCTCGACCACTCGGCGGTCGTCTCCTTCCACCGCGAGCGCGGCGTCCGCCTCGACGAGCGCCCCTACTGGACGCTGCCGTGGTGCGTCTCCGACGAGCACACCCGCCTCGTCGGGCGCGACCCCGTCCGCCTCGAGGTCCGGATGCCCGTCGCCGACGACGAACTCCGCGTCGTCATGGACGGCGACCTCGACGTGCTGGAGACGACGGTCGAATCGGCCGACTGAGAACTTCTCCCGTCCGCTCTCGTCCGCTTTCGTACCCCGACTCTCGTCCTCGCTACCGAAACGAGTTTCAGTACCGCGAGTTACAGAACTGTTTTTCAGATTATACTTATTCGGTCGGCGCCCCTCCGTTCGAACGAGGACCATGACCCGACCCGACGCGTTCACGGCGACCGATCCGTACCGGTACGAACACTCCCTCGGCGAGGTGGCCGTCGGCGCCGCGCTGACCCTCGAGGCGATGGTCGTCGGCGTGGCCGTCGCCTTCCCCCTCGCCGACGCGCCGGCGGTCGGTTCGCTCGTCGCGCTCGCCGGCGGCGCCCTCGCGGCCGCCGTCGTCGCCGCCGGCACCGTCGCGGCCGGCCGCCGGTTCGGCGCCGCCGTCGCCCGCCTGCGCGAGGCCCGCGACGACGACCGCGACCCCTGTGACGCCGAGTCGCCCGTCCGACCCGCCGAACCGCACTGCCGCTGAACCCGCGGCCTTTTGCCGCCCGCCGCCCTCGCCTCTCGCGTGGAGTTCGCGTTCGAACTCGCGCTGTGTGCGGCCCTCGAAGCACGCGGCGACGGGGTCGTCGCCCGCCAACTCGGCGCGGGCGTGGCCGACCCCGGCGGCCGCGTCCTCGACGTCGTCCGCGTCGACCCCGGGCCGGCGTTCGACGAGCGGGTGTCGCTCACGGCCGCGTCGATCCCCGACGCGGCGGTCGAGGCCGACGTCGGCCCCGGCCGCTTTCGCTACTGGAAGGACGCCTTCGACTGCCAGCCCGACCGCGCCCGGCGGGCGACCGAGCGCGCCGTCGAGGCCGGTTTCTTCGAGCACCGGCGCCACAACGGCCGCGACCACGTCCGGCAGGTCGCCCGCTACCCCGACTGGTTCGGCCGGATCGTCGGGATCGAGAACAAGCCGGACCTCGGACGACCGGGCGACCTCGAATCCCAGCTTCGGACGGACGTCAGCCTCGCGCTGGTCGACGAGGCGGTCCTCGCGACCGAGAGCTACGTGACGCGGGCACACCTCAACCGCATCCCCGAGGAGGTGGGCGTCTGGCGGGTCCGCCGCGACGACGCGGGCGTCGAATCGATCGAGGTGGTCCGGGAGCCGACGCCGCTGCCGGTCGACGAGGCCGGGATCGAACCGCTCGCGTTCCACCCGGGACGGACCGACGTCGCGGTCGTCCCCGCCGCCGAGAAGGCCCGCGCGCGCCGACGGCTGGCCGAGCGCGCCTACGGCAAGGGCTGGCGCACCTACGCGTTTCCCGCGTGCGAGCGCTGCGACGCCGACGACGCCTCGGGCGCAACGCTCCCCCACTGTGCGTGGAAGGGCCGGGTCGTCGACGCCGCCGTCGAGTGCGGTCCGTCCTGTGCGGGACACGTCCCCGCGGACCCGCCGGCGGTCGACCTCGCGGCCGAGCGCGACCGCCGGACGCCGTGGGTGGCCGATCCGCCGGGGCGTCGCAGGCGACAGTCGGGGCTCGACCGGTTCTAGTCGACGACGAAGAAGACGCCCGTGAACTCCTCGCCGTCCGGCGACGTGCTCCCGTACTCGTGTTTCCCCTCGAAGGGGAACCGCCACTGGTGGACGCTGCCGCGCTCCTGTCGCTCGGAGCCGCTCCACTTGCACGGGTCCGGCACGTCCACCGGGTAGAGGTCGTACCCGTCTTCCCCCCAGACCCACGTGATCGGCGTCATGGATTCGACCTTGATCGCATCGGGCTCGAACCGGGGCTCGCCGTCGGGGGCGAGACGAATCTCGACCTCGTCCGCGCCGGTGCGGTCGACGAGGTCGTAGTCGTCCATCTCGTCGAGGTGCGTGTCGTAGGTGCCGTCGTCCTCGTTCTCGCCCTCGTCGTCCGCGCCGTCGTCGTCGCCCAGACAGCCAGCCAGCGGCGCCGTCGCGACGACGGCTCCGAGCAGCGTCCTCCGCGTCCACGTCATCGGCGGACCTTGCCGTCGGCGCCGCTTGACGACTCTGGTACGATCGTCGAATCCCGGCCGCGGGCCGCTCAGAGGACGTGTTCCTCGCCGTCGACGGCCAGCGGCTCCGCGAACGCCTCCTCGACGGGGTAGTAGTGTGCGAGGTGGACCAGTCGGGTCTCGCTCGCGTCGAGGTCGTCGGCGAGCGCGAGCGCGCCCTCGCGGGTCATGTGTTTCGTCCCGAACGTCCGCGGGACGCCGTCGGCGTCCGCGTGGCGTCCGCCGGCGGGGTGGTAGTCACAGAGGTGCGCGGGGACGATGGCGTCGGCCAGCAGGAGGTCCGGGTCCGCGAGCGCCTCGCGGGAGTCGGCGGGGACGTCGTAGCTCGTGTCGCCCGTGATCGACAGTTTCGCGCCCGTCTCCGGGTCCTCGACCGCGAGGCCGTAACACAGAAGCGGCGGGTGGTCGACGGGGACGAGCGTGACGTCGAACCCGCAGGTTTCGACGGTCTCGAACGGCGTCGTCGGGTAGACGGTGACGGGGTCGAGGTAGTGGTAGTCGTCGGCGACCGTCTCGGCGACACTCTCGCCGGTCAGGGGGTCGGTCTCGTCGGCGGCGTAGACGTCGAGGTCGTCCAGCAGGCGGTAGACGTTCCCCAGTCCGTCGAGGTGGTCGAAGTGGACGTGGGTGACGACGGCCGCGTCCGGGAGCGCGACCTCGTCGCGCAGGAACTGGTAGCGAAAGTCGGGGCTGGCGTCGACCAGCAGCGCTTCGCCGGTGCGCTCGTTCTCGACGTGGACCGAGAAGCGGGTGCGCTCGACGCCGCGTTCGCGGGCCGCCGCGCACGTCTCGCAATTACAGCCGACGGTTGGCGTCCCCGTCGTATCGCCCGTACCGAGGAGGGTGACGCGCATCTGCCCGGACAGAGTAGCCCCGCCATCGTAAAGTCAGGGGTGTCCCGGTCCGCGACGCGGGTTCCGCGGGCACGTCGACCGCCCGACGCGGCCTCCCTCGAAGCGACGGAATGTTGCTATCCTCGATAGATAAGATTTTAGTAGTTTACCTGGGTTTGATTTGTAGAGTCGCAGCTGGTGACGACTCGGATCAGAACGATGAAACTCGACGAATTCGCGGACGCGAACGCACCGAAAGACGGGACGGGACGGTTTCAACTCGAAAGCGACAAACTCCTCGACGTCGCCCTCGACGGGTCGGCGATGCTGAAAGCGGGGTCGATGGTCGGCCACACCGGCGACGTCTCCTTCACCGGGAAGAGTTCCGCCGAAGGCGGCCTCACGGGGTTTCTCAAACAGAAGGTGACGAGTGAGGGGACCCCGATCATGGAGGCCTCGGGGGCCGGACACGTGTACGTCGCCGACCAGGGCAAGAAGATCCAGATCCTCGAACTCGCGGCCGGGGAGAGCCTCTCGGTGAACGGGAACGACATCCTCGCGTTCGAGTCGAGCGTGGACTACAGCATCGGAACGGTCGGGAGCTTCTCCGCGACCAAAGCCGGCGGGCTGGTCAACGTCTACCTCGAAGGGCCCGGGAACGTCGCCATCACGACCCACGGTGATCCGCTCGTCCTGACGCCCCCGGTCAAGACCGATCCGGACGCGACGGTCGCCTGGAGCGGTTCGCTCTCTCCCGGCCGGAGTTCCAACCTGAACCTCGGCGATATGGTCGGCCAGTCCTCGGGCGAACGGTACCAACTCGACTTCTCGGGGAGCGACGGGTTCGTCATCGTCCAGCCCTACGAGGAAGTCCAACCGGAACAGTAACCGATCCCCTCCGAGTTTCGCCGCCGATCGGCGGTCGGAACCCGGACGGCCCGCTCACGCGTTCGAGCGACGGGGCGGTGGTCGCCGGCCGGTCAGTGATCGTGATCGTGATCGTGGTCGTGCGACTGCCCCCCGTCGCTCGCCGCTCCGATGTCGCCGCCGGCGACGAGCGCGTCGTGGTCGCCCTCGATCATGTCCATGTTCTTGAGGTTGTCCCGCTCTTCGAAGTCCTCGACGGCCTCGAGGAGGTCGTCCTGCGTGAGCGTCGTGCGGTTCTCGGTCAGCGCCTCGAGTACGGCCTCCCGGAGCACCATCCGGAGGTCGCTCCCGGTCAGTCCCTCGGTCGTCTCGGCGACCACCTCGGGGTCGAACTCGTCGATCTCCATCGCGCGGGTGATCACGCGGAGGATGTCCGCGCGCATCGCGTGGTCGGGCTTGGGGAAGTTGACGATCTCGTCGAACCGACGCCACGCGGCGGCGTCGAGCTGGTCGGGGTGATTGGTCGCGCCGATGAGGAGGACGTCGTCCTGGATGAGCGAGACGTCGTCGATGCTCTTGAGCAGGGTGTTGACCGCACGCTTGAGCGCGGCGTGTTCGTCGCTGCGGCGGGTCTTGGCGACGAAGTCGAACTCGTCGATAAAGAGGATACAGGGCGAGAGCCGTTTGGCGACTTCGAACGTCTTGTCGACGTTCTTGGCCGTCTCCCCGAGGTACTGGGAGGTAATCATCGACAGTTTCACCTCGACGAACGGCAGGTCCATGTCCCGGGCCAGCGCCCGCGCCGTCGAGGTCTTGCCGGTGCCCGGCGGGCCGACGAACAGCAGTTTGCCGATCTCGCGCAGGCCGATCTCCGCGAGGTAGTCGCGGTGTTCGATCGCCTTCGCGATCTTCTCGATCTCGGCCTCCTGGTCGGGCGTGAGCACGAGGTCGTCGAGCGTGACGTCGACCTCCTCGGGCGCGCGCACCTCCACGAGGTCGAGCATCTCCTCTTCGTCCTCGCCGTCGAAGTACTCATCGAGCAGGCCGTCGATCCAGACCCGGTCGGCCTGAATGGGGCGGTTTCGCTCGCGGGCCTCTTCGTAGTCGACGTCGACGCCCTCCCGGTCGGCGAAGTGTTTCGCCAGCGTGGGGTTTTCGAGCAGGCGCTCGTCGTCGACCCGGTCGAGGAACCACTGCTCGGCGAGGTCGCGCTGGGTGAGCGAGACGCTTCCCGAGAACTCGTCGCGCTCGGTGAACATGAGGTCGCTCACGGCGTCCCACGGCCGGTCGACGCCGGTGGCCGTCCGCGCCGTGCCGACGGTCGCCGACAGGGGGCGGGTGATGCCGCCGCGGCCGCCGTCGTCCTCGGAGTCGGCGCCGCCGGTCCAGAAGACCTGTCGGTAGGCAGGCGGCAGGTCGTTCTCGTCTAACGATCGGTCCTCGGAGTAGACGCTCGTCGTGAGCAGGAACTCCACGACGTCGAGCGCCGCGTCACTCATTCTCGGGACGTACTCACCACACGGTCTTAACGTCGTCGTCCCGCGCAACGGTCGCCCCGGCCGCTGCCGAACCCGTCACCGGCGCAATTATTTTCCTCCGGCGGCCCGCAACGGAAGGCATGAACGTGTTGCTGGGCATCGCGGGAAGCGACGAGTCGGAGAAGGCGCTACGACGGACCGTCGACCGGGCGCGGGCGGTCGGCGACGACCTCGTCGTCGCGGTCGTCGAGAAACCCGAGGCGGAGCGATCGCAAGACGAGATGTACCGCCGCGCGGTCGAGGTGCTCGAAGAAGCAGGTCTCGACGCCGACGTGCGCAAACTCGACGGCGACCCCGGGAGCGCGCTGGTCGAACTCGCCGAGCGCGAGGGGGCCGACCAGCTGGTGATCGGCGGCGGGCGGCTGAGTCCGATGGGGAAGATTCGACTGGGACCGATCGCGGAGTTCGTCCTGCTGAACGCAACGACGACGGTCAAACTGGTTCGATGACCATGCGCGGCTCGCGTGTCTACCCGGAGGAGCCGGCTGGTCCGTTCCCGACGCCGCCGTCGACGTTCGAGGACCGCGAGGGTCGGAGGATCGACGTCGACGCCCTCGGCGGCGACGACGGGCGCGAGGTCGACCTCGACGCCCTCGTCGGGATGTACGTCGGCTTCGACCCGGCCGACAGAGCCCAGGGCATCCCCCCGACGGGCGAAGACCGGATCCGCGACTGGCTCGCGCCGATCGTCGACGACGGGATCAACGTCGTCGCCAGCCACGAGGGCGACGTCGTCGGCCACGCGACGCTGGTGCCCGACGCGGACGACCCCGACGCGGTCGACGACCTCGGCGAGATCGAGTGGGAACTCGCGATCTTCGTCCTCCAGGCGTACCAGCGCGCCGGCATCGGGACGGCGCTGCTGGAGCACCTGCTTGGCCACGCCAGCGACCTCGGCGTCGAGCGGGTGTGGCTCACCGTCGAGCGCTGGAACGGCCCCGCCATCGCCGTCTACGAACGCGTCGGCTTCGAGATCTGTGGGTCCGAGAGCTTCGAGCAGGAGATGTCGATCCGGCTCGCCTAGACCGAGAGGACGGGCTGGCTCGCGTACGAGAGGACGTACTCGGCGGCCTTCTCGAGCACTTCCGCGGGCGCGTCGGAGACCGACTCCCGCGGGATGACGATGAAGTCCGCGCCGACGGCGTCGGCGGCGTCGAGGACGACGCTGCCGGGGTGGCGCGTCTTGCGCACCGGCGAGAAGCCGTGGGCGGTCGACGTCGACACGGGCACGCCGTGGGCGTCCGCGAGACCGGCGACGTCCTCGAGGAACTGCCGGGTGTGGTCGGCGACGTCGGCCTCGTCGACGGTGCCGGCGTTCATGCCCTGGACGACGCCGCGTCCGAGGATGAACAGGGCGTGGACCGAGGCGTCGTAGCGGTCGGCGATCGCGACGGCGTACTCGACGGCGGTGGCGGACTCGTCGCTGCCGTCGACCGGTGCGAGCACCGTCTCGACGGCGAACGGCTCGCTGACGTCCATACGCGGTGGTGTGCGCGCCGACGTGAAAAACTCTCCCCCGAGGCGTCGGCGCCGGACCGACGCGGGCGCCGTCGGCGCCGGGCCGCTTTCGTGGAGGTTTATAGCGTCTCGGACGCTACCCCCGAGCATGTTCGATACGGTCGTCGTCGCGACCGACGGCTCCGAGAGCGTCGAGCGGGCCGTCGACGTCGCCATCGATCTCGCCAGCCGCTTCGGTGCCGACGTACACGCGCTCTCGGTCGTCGACGCGGGCGAAGTCGACGCCTCGCCCGAACAGCTCCGCGGCGAACTCCAGGCCGCCCTCGAAAGCCACGCGGAAGCCGCGCTCGCGGCCGTCGAGGAGCGGGCCGGGCCGGGGATCACCACCGCCGTCCGCGAGGGGCGGCCGGCGCCGGTGATCTGCGAGTACGCCCGCGAGGTCGACGCCGACCTCGTCGTCACGGGCACGCGCGGGCGCCACGGCGAGAACCGCCTCCTGCTCGGCAGCGTCGCCGAGCGGGTCGTCCGCACCTCGCCGGTGCCCGTCCTGACGGTGCGGCAACTGCCCGAGGAGGACCGCGAGGCGGCGAGCGCGGGCGCCTGACCGCGACCGGCGCTTTCTTCCCGCCCCGTCGCACAGGGTGTGGTATGTACGACGAGCTCATCGACAGCGCCGACCTCCCGCTCTCCCGGAAGTCGGTCGTTCCGGGGACCGGCTTCTTTCTCCCCGACTCCCTCGAAGAGGATCTGGAGGCGGAGGCGGCCCGGGCCGCCCTGGAGGGGGCCGAGGTCGCGGTCGTCGCCGACGCCGACGCCGACGGCCTCGCCTGCGTCGCGCTCCTCCGGGAGGTCTACGACGACGTGCGGAACGTGCCGCAACCGGAGTCGGAGTCGGAGTCGGAGTCGGGGACCGACGACGAAGACGGGGAGGGCCTCGAGATGCCCGAACCGACGCCCCACCGGGTCGCGTTGCTCCCCGCCAGCCCCCACGACGTCGAGGACGCGCTGGCCCGCGTCGCCGAGCACGCCGACCCGGGGATCGACCTCTACGTCTGTGACCTCTGTCCGGACCGTTACGAGTACGTCGCGGCGGAACTCGACGCGGCCCTCGACGTCGCGGACCGCGTCTCGTGGTACGACCACCACCAGTGGGACGACGACGTCGCCGCGGCCGTCCGCGAGGCGGGGGTCGACCTCGTCGTCGGCGACAGCGAAGAGGAGTGTACGGCCGACGTCGCCGTCCGCTCGCTTGCCCACGAGTTCGACCCGATCTACGAGGACCTCGCCGCCGTCACCCGCGACCACGACCTCTGGCTGCGGGAGGACCCCCGCAGCGACGACCTCGCGGACTACGCCTACTGGACCGACCCGGCCGAGTACGTCGAGGTCGTCCGCGAGCACGGCGCCGACCTCCCCGAGTGGGTCCGCGAGTTCCTCGCCGAGCGCCGCGTCGAGAAGGAGGCGCTGATCGACCAGGCCGTCGCCCGGGCCGAACTCCGCGAGGTCGGCGCGTACACCGTCGGGATCACCTACGGCCGTTGCTCGCAAAACGAGGTCGCCGAGGCGCTGCGCGAGCGGGGCGCCGACGCCTCCGTGATCGTCAAACCCGCCGGCAGCGCCTCCATCCGCGGGACCGACGCCTTCGACCGCTGTCACGAGGTCGCCGCCCGCGTCAACGGCGGCGGCCACCCGAAGGCCGCGGGCTGCAAGCCCGACATCTACGACGACATGCTCGACTACGCCCACCACTGGACGACCCGCGGGGCGGTGACGAAGCGCGTGATCCTCGACGCGTTCCGGGCGGTCGTCGAGGGCGAGGGCGAGGGCGAGGACGAGGACGAGTGAGCGACGTTCCGGCGCGTTACGCCCTCACCGCCGCGCGACGAACCGCATCACCAGCTGTAATACGTGGACGAAGACGCCGGCCACCGCGATGTAGACGCCGATCGTCTGCAGGGCGACCGGGGCCCGCCGGCGGTCGCGCACGCGCCAGATCTCCCAGCCCAGCCGCAACACGAACCCGAGGAAGATGAGGACGAAGCCGACGAAGAGCAGCGCCTCGAAGACGAACGAGCCGACGGCGATGGCGACGATCCCCCCGATGAACGCGTAGTTGGCGTACGTCCCCCAGCCGTCGAACTCCTTCGACCGGCCGTAGACGTACGCCGAGACGACGGCCGTGAGAAGCGCCACGACGACCGCCGTGATCCCGAGGATCGCGAGTTGACTCCCCCGCGGGGCGTACC
This sequence comes from Salinilacihabitans rarus, assembly GCF_024296665.1. Taxonomy (NCBI): domain Archaea; kingdom Methanobacteriati; phylum Methanobacteriota; class Halobacteria; order Halobacteriales; family Natrialbaceae; genus Salinilacihabitans; species Salinilacihabitans rarus. The sequence continues at coordinate 2,756,300 of NZ_CP100762.1, forward strand.
GGAGCACGCCCGCGCCGAAGACGCCGAACGCCAGTTGCAGGACCGCCACGCCGGCGACTGCGACCCCCGTCCGGCCGCCGCTCACGCCGCGTTCGGCCAGCAGGTGGCCGCCCGTGATCGCCGCGCCGTAGACGATGACGCCGACGATGGGAACCGAGAACAGGTAGTCGTTGACGACCGACAGCGGCGTCGCCACGAAGACGTACATCAGCAAGACGTTGAGCGCCATCAGCCCGGAGGCGCCGCCGATCACCCGCGCCTCGCGGCTCGAGAGTCCGAAGCCGCGTTCGGTCTCGTACGCAGCGTCGAGGGAATCCATCGGCTCCGATTAGTCGCGTGACCGTCAAAAACCTGTGCCCGGGACGGTCCTGCCGTGGTTCGGCGGGCCGTCGCGGGCCCGGCGCTCGTTTCACTCGGCGCCCGGGATCGCCCACCGATCCGAGTACCGCGTCCCGCAGGCACACTGGGCGTAGGCGTGGACGACCGGCCCCTCGGCGTAGATGCCGCCGACCTCCTCGTTTCGTTCCTCGGCGAACGCGAAGACGAACCGGACCTCGTGGTCGCCGCCGTCGGGGGCGTCGGGGCAGGTGCCGCCGGCGAGGTCGTCGTCGACGACGCCCTCTACCTGCATCGCCGCGCCCGCAAACTCCATCGCGCCGACGCCGGTCGCCGCCCGAAACGCGTTGCGGCCGCGCTCGCCGTCGACGACGAGCAGGGTTCCGCCGTCGACGCGCTCGCCGAACTCGGCGAGGCGGTCGTCGTCGACGGCCGCCTCCGAGAGGAACAGCACCACGTCCTCGGGCCGCTCGCCCGCCAGAAACTCCTCGCGTGCGTCGCTCATGGCTCGCGGTAGCGACTCGACGCGGAAAAAGGGCGCGACCCGCCTAGTCCTCGAGGTCCTTCGCGATCTCCGCGAGGCTGTCGGCCGGCGGCTCGCGCGCGTCGTAGTAGGCCGTCTCGCCGGGTGCGCGAAGGCCGTAGAGGAACTCGGGTTCGACGACGTCGACGAGCACGGAGCCGCCCGTGCGCACGCCGTTGTCGTCGACCCACCCGGGGAGCCGGTCGGTCCCCTCCCGCGGCTCGCGCGCGAAGTCGGGCGTGTCGTAGACGCCGGGGATCGACAGCTCCTCGCCCGTCAGCGCCCGCTCGACGCGGGCGAACCGCTCGTCGCCGTCGAGGACGACCCGAACCACCTCGTCGGCGGGGAACGCCTCCTGCTCGTCGCCGGGGAGGTCGACGCGGATCCCGGTCGCCGTCTCGGCGAGGGTCGCGCGCACCGTCTCCACCGACGGGTGGTCGCTCGAGACTCGGTCGGCCATCGGAGGCGGTTACTCGTCGTCGCCCTCGCCGAGCAGTTCGTCGACGTCCGCGCTCCCGCGCTCGACGATCGAGGCGTTGATCTGGGCGACGGCGTCGGAGACCTCGCGGCCGCGGACCGTGATCCGGCGGCGCTCACCCTCGCGTTCGGGGCGATAGCCCGTCTGGCGCCCCTCCATCAGCACTTCCTTGAGGTTCGGGCCGGCGACCGACTCGTTCAGCGGGCGGCCCGCGTCGTCGGAGCCGCCGGTGATCTCGAGCGTGTAGCCGTCGAGGCCGACGGCGTTCCCGTCGACCTCCTCGCCGATGGACTTGCCGATGAACCGGTTCGCGTCCTGATCGTCCGCCTCGAGCTGGTACGACTCCCCCGACTCGGGGTCGCCGACGACGACACTGAAGCTTGCCATGAGCGACGGAAATCGGTCTGCGCTCAAAAATACGTCGATCGACTGTTTTTCCGCCCGGGCCGGCGACGATCCGGCGGCGAGGCCGGCGCTCGGGCCGCTCGCTCGAACAGTCAAGTGCGCCGCCGCGCTAGTACCGGCGTGGCCCTCGATCCCGAACCCCTCGCCTCGCGCCTCCGCGAGGCGTTCGGCGGCGCGCCCGGCGAGGCCCGCGTCGTCGCCCGACAGGCCGCCGACCTCGCGGACTCGGGGCGGTACGAGGCCGACGTCGGAGCCGAACTGACCGCCGACGCCGTCCGCGAGGAGCTGTCGGACGCCCCGGACGGGACGCCCGCCGACCGGTGGAACTGGTGGATCGGCTCGCTCGAACTCGCCTACGGCGGCTACGCCGAGTTCGCCGTCCGGCAGTACCGGCCGTGAGATCGTATTTCGAATCGAAATTCCTTTCCTCTGCCCTGACTAACTGGTCAGTCAGTGACCGACCCCGACACCCGAGAGGAGATCATGGCCGCGACCTACGAGGCGCTGTGCGAGCGCGGCTACACCGACCTGACGACCCGGGACATCGCCGACCGCACCGACAAGAGCAAGTCCCTGCTGTTCTACCACTACGACTCCAAGGAGGACCTGATCGCCGACTTCGTCGAGTTCCTGACCGAGCGGTTCGACGAGCGCGTCGCGGAGACGCGCGACCGACCGCCGGCCGAGCGATTGACGCGGATAGTCGACTGGTTCCTCTACGACCCCGAGGACGACGAGCGGACCTCGTTTCACACGGCCATGCTCGAGTTGCGCGTGCAGGCGCCGTACGAGGAGCGCTACCGCGAGCGACTGCGCGCGGGCGACGACCACCTCCGGGAGTCGCTGACGGAGATCCTGCGTCAGGGAGTCGAGTCCGGCGACTTCCGCGACCACGACCCCGACGCGGCGGCGGCGCTGTTGCTCGCCGCCCTCGACGGGGCGCGGACCCGGCGACTCACCGTCGGCCGCGACGCGTACCTCGACGAGGTGCGCTCGGCGATCGACGGCTGGATCCTCGCGGACCTGCTCGCGGACGACGCGGACGACGAACCGGCCGGCCGGCCGGCCGCCGAATGAGCGGGACGCGGGACCGATCGATCGACGTCACCGGCCACGACCGCCGCGGGGTTCCGCCGGGGGCGGTGGACCGAGCGCGTCGTCGACGGGCCGACGGAGGTGGCGACGAGTGATTGACGTGCCGGAACTGAGCCCCCTCGACCGCGCCGACGCCTCGCTGTCGGCCGCCGCGGCGGCGACCGTCGCCGACGCGCTCGTCCCGCGGGACCGCTCGCTCCCCGTCGCGCTGGCCCGGGTCGCCGCCGCCTGCGGTGCGGGCGCGGACCGATCGACGGTCGAGCGCGTCGAGACCGCCGTCGCCGCCTTCGAGGGGTACGTCCGCCTGCGGGCGGCGTCGCTCGACCCGACGGCCGAGCGCGACGTCGCCGTGCTCGCGAGCGACTACCTCCACGCCCGCGCGTACGAGGCGATCGGCGGCGCGTCGGTCGCTTGCCCCCGCCGCCTCGCGCTGTATCGCGTCCTGATCGACGGCTCCGACGCGCTCGCGCGCCGGTTCTTCGAACGCTCGGCCGCCGAGTCGACGACCGACGACGCGTCCTCGGCGGCCGCCCTCGCCGGGGTCGCGGGCGAACTCGGCGCCACGGCCGCGGGCGCCTCGCGCGAGACCGCGACCGCGTTCGGGAGGTACGGCCGGGCGCTCGCGACGGCGCTCGACCGCGTCCCCTCTCCCGGGCCGCGCGACGCGGTCGTCCGGGCGCTCTCCGGGGCGGAACCCCCTGACGGGGCCGACGGAGCGGACCGCACCCGCCGTGCGTCGCGACCCGATCCGAACCTCGACCGACTCGGCGCGGCGCTGGACGCGCTCGTCGCGGCCGACGCGGTCGACCCCCGCGTACGGCGGCGACTGGAGAGGGCGACGCGGATTACGACCGAGCGCGGGTACCGGGACGATGGGTGAGCGCTCGCGTCCGATCCGGCTCCCCCTCTAGGGCCTCGCGCCGGCGTTTCCGAGCGCGCTCGTGGCCTGCCCGCTCGACGTCTCCCTCTGTGGCCTGACCTCGCGACGGATCGACGGAGGAAAACCGCTCGAACGCGTAGGCTCGCGCGATGGACGTTCGGTTCCTTGGTGGGGCCCGCGAGATCGGTCGGAGCGCGATCCTCGTCAACGATCGACTCCTGCTCGACTACGGCGTGAAAAGCGACAACCCGCCGCAGTTCCCCGCGGACGTCGACCCCGAGGCGGTCGTCGTCAGCCACGGCCACCTCGACCACGTCGGCACGATTCCGGCGCTGCTGTCGGGCGACGCGCGCCCGCCGATCCACTGGACGCCTCCGACCCGCGAACTCGCGCTCACGCTCGCCCGCGACACGCTGAAACTCCGGGGTGGCACGCTGCAGTGTCCGTTCACCGAGACCGACGTCCAGCGAGTGACGCAGGTCTCGGAACGCCACGGCTACCGCGAGCCGTTCGAGGCCGCCGGCCACGAGGTCACCTTCTACGACGCGGGCCACATCCCGGGCAGTGCCCACGTCCTCGTGGACGACGGGGACACCCGGCTGCTCTACACGGGCGACTTCCACACGGACGATCAGCGGCTGGTCGCGGGGACGACCGCCCGTCCGGACGCCGACGTCGTGATCTGCGAGAGCACGTACTCCGACGTCGAGCACGAGGATCGGTCGACGGTCGAGGAGCGCTTCGCCGAGAGCGTCGAGACGACCCTCTGGGAGGGCGGGACGGTCGTCGTCCCCGCGTTCGCCATCGGACGAACGCAAGAGATGCTGCTCGTCTGTGACGCCTACGACATCCCCTGTTACGTCGACGGGATGGGCCAGGAGGTCACGCGGATGCTGCGTCGCCACCCCGAGTTCGTCCGCGACGCCGACGCGCTCCGGCGTGCGACCTCCCACGCCCGGTTCGTCACCGGTCGGGACGGTCAGCGAAAGCGGATCAGTGACCAGAAGGCAGCGATCATCACCACCAGTGGTATGCTGTCCGGTGGCCCGGCCATGACCTATATTCCGGAAATTCGGGCGAATCCGACGAACAGGATCACCATGACTGGCTATCAGGTCGAAGGGACACCCGGGCGCGATCTACTCGACACCGGCCGCGCCGAGATCGATGGCCGGGTGATGCCCGTCAGCGCGCAGGTAGAGCAGTACGACTTTTCGGCACACGCCGACCGCGACGGCCTGGTCGAGTTCCTCGACGCCTACCGCGGCGCCGACGTACTCGTCAACCACGGCGACCGCTGTGTGGCGTTCGCCGCGGAACTGCGCACCGACGGCTTCGACGCGAGCGCGCCGTCGCGGGGCACGACCGTGACGATCTGAGGCGCCGGCCGTCCGGGGCGCGCGATCCCCGGACACGCGCGGGCGCGTGGGTCGAACAACGCGGCGTTTTGCGGGTTCAGAGTTCGCAGCCACAGAACGGACAGAACTTGTAGACGCCGTCCGAGGGGATGTCCTCGTCGCAGTCCGGACAGACCTCCACGGGTGTCTCGTCGACCTCGTCGGCGTCGTCGCCGAAGTCGTGGGCGAAGATCCGGGTGTCGGAGCCGGTCCCCTCGTCGGCCGACGCGTCCGGGTCGGTCCCGCCGGCGTCGCGCGAACTCGCCCCGCTCCCGGCGCTCGCGCTCGGCCGTTTCTTCTCCGTCGACTTCGACCGCCCGCGACGCGAGGCGCCGGACGGGCCGCTCGAACTGCTCTTCGACTTGCCGCCGCGGGAGCCGGATCGGGATCGGGATCGGGATCGGGACCGGGACGACGAGTCGCCGCCGGCGTCCCCCTTCGAGGGGCCTTTGGGACTGGAGGGGACGACCGACCGTCGCTTGTGACCGGTTCGCCGCGGAGCCGACGACGAGGACGAACCGCGGGAGCCGAGCCCGCGGTCGGGCGTCGCGTCCGCGAGTCGGTCCGTCGCGCCGGCCAGTCGCTCTTCCCACTCGGTGAGGTCGATCCGGCCGTCGTCCTCCGCGACCCGCGCGACGCCGTAGAGGGCCGTGACCGCGAGCGGGACGGCGACGAGGAACGACCGGTCGAGCGGGACCGTGCCGTCCGCGGCCGACAGCATCGCCTCCGAGACCGTCCCCGACCAGAAGGTGCCGTCGACGACGGTGACCAGCGCGAGGGCGGCCGGCACCGCGGCGAGGGCGCCGACGACGACGGCCAACCGCGGGCGGTTCTCCAGCACCGAGTCGAGCGCGACCGCCCGGAACGCGAGGGCGTGGGATGCGATCGCGACGATCGCGAACGCCCACTGGGGGAGGTCGAGTGTCCCCTTCGCGGCGGCGACGTAGCCGACCGTGACGGCGATCGCCGCGATCGGGACCGCCAGCGTCGGGATCGGTTCGACGTCGTCGAAGCGCTCCTCGAGGACGTGGCGGTACCCCACCACCGCGGCCCCGCCGAGGGAGACCAGCAGCAGGAACGTCGCCAGTACGATCGCGCTGGCGACGAGGTCGAGGGTCGTCTCGCCGACCCCGAGGAGCGCTCCCGCGAACCGCACCACGGCCACCGCGCCCGTGGCGAGAAGTAACGCGGCGCCCGCCGCGAGTACCGACGCGGGCACCGCGAGCAACTCGAGGCCGAGGAGCGTCGCGTGCGTTTCGTCCGCTCCGATCGACGGCCGCATAGTACGCCACACCTTCCGTTTTGCACGTAAATAATTAGCGATGGACTGTCCGGCGCTCCCCGAGCGGACGGCGGCGGCCCCGCGCAACCGCGGATCGCCGGCCCTGTGGGTCGAGGCGGTCGTAACAACCGGTTCGACCGTTCGGCGGGCGAGGTATTTTGGCCCGCCGGAGTGACTTTTTCTACCGTACCTTTTTCTATTATGGATGAGAATAGGCGATGAATAGTATGCCAGCGCAAGAGCAGACCGAACTCACCTGCGTCTCGTGTGACACGACGTTCGACCCCGCGCCGAACGGGGGGTTCTGTCCGAACTGCGACACGCCGCACCCGGACTACGAAATGGACTCCGTAGACGAGTCGGACGACGAGACAGCGGCCGAGGACGAGGAGGCCGACGCGGACGCTGACGGGGGGGACGACGCCGACGCGGAATCGACGGACGCCGAGGAAGAGGCGGAACCCGAAGCGGCCGCGGACGACGCCGACGCCGACGAGATCAAGTGCGACTCTTGTGGCGCGACGGCCGACGCCGACGCGTCGTTCTGCCCGGACTGCGGGTCGGAACTCGGCGCGGAAGACGCCGACGGGTCCGACGACGAGTCCGAGTCCGAGTCCGTGTCCGAGTCCGAGGAGGCGGCGACGCTCGACGAGTGTCCCGACTGTGGCACCGAAGTCGACGGCGAGGTATACTGTCCCTCCTGTGGGACGCACCTCGAACCGTACCGCTCCGGCGAGGCCGACGTCGACGCCCGGGAGGTGACGCTCGTGATCGACGGCGAATCCTACACCTTCGGCGACGGGGACACCTTCGGCCGGCAGGACGCCGACTGGCTCAACGACCTCGTCGAGGCCGCCGGCGGCCGCGAGGCGGTGACGTACGTCTCCGGCGACCACCTCGAGTTCTCCGTCGAGGACGACGGCGTCTACGTCACCGACGTCAGCACGAACGGGACGGCCCTCAACGGGGAGGACATGGACGGCGCCACGGAGAAACTCGCGGACGGCGACACGCTCGAACTCGCGGGCCGCGCCGAGATCGACGTCCAACTCTGAGCCGTCCGCGACGACCGGCGCCCGGCCCGCGGCCGCGGGCAGCGTCGGATAACGTTTCTGTCAGTTCGACCCGAGATGTATACTCCGGCGTCCCCGAAAAAGTTATCAGACGTTCCTGAGACATCTAAGTAGTTACCGCCATGACGACCGAAATCTCAGCGTCGGTCAACCGACCGTACCTGCCGGAGCGAGGCGGCGGCATCTCGTGCGAAATCGACATTGCGCCCGGCTCGCAGGAGGAGCCGACGCAGCGTCACATCTCGATCTGCGTCGACAGCAGCGGGTCGATGGCCTACCGGAAGATGGACCAGGTTCGCGACGCGACGAACCTCGTCTTCGGCCTCCTGAACGACGACGACTACCTGAGCATCGTCACCTTCGACACCGAAGTCGACGTGATCATGGAGGCGACGCGGTGGGGCGACATCGACCGCGAGGAGGCCGAGTCCTACCTCGAGGACATCGAGACCCGCGGCGGCACCGACATCTACGCCGGCCTCGAGACGGCGAAGAAGACGCTGGTCGAACTGCCCGAGGGCGATCGGATCTCCAAGCGGATCCTCCTGCTCTCGGACGGGCGTGACCTCAGGCGCCACGCGCCGGAGTTCGAACCGCTGGCGAAGGCGATCGCCGACGGCGGCATCTCCGTGTACTCCGCCGGTATCGGCACCAACTACGACCAGGACATCATCCGGACGCTGGGCGACCACTCCCAGGGCCGGTGGGCACACGTCTCGAAGCCGACGGACATCCGGTCGTTCTTCGGCGACGTCGTCCAGGAGGCGTCGATGGTCGTCGCGAACAACCCGCGACTCGTCATCGACCCGATCGAGGGCTGTGAGATCGCGGAGGCGTTCCGCCGACTCCCGCAGGTCCAGCAGGCCGACCTCGAGTACGAGGACGACGCGGTCGTCGTCCGCCTGCCCGACCTCCAGGACCGCGAGGAACAGCAGGTCTTCCTGAAGATGGACGCCCCCGGCGGCACCCTCGGCGAGACGTCCGAGATCGCGACCGTCGAACTCGAAGGCGTCGAGGACGACCCGTCGACGTCGGTCGAGGTCACGTACACCGACGATCAGGAGGAACTCGCCCAGCAGGACCCCGACGTCTTCCTCTCGCACCGCGACACCAAGATCCGCACCCACATCGCGCAGGCCGACTCCTCCGACGAACTCGACGACGTGAAGGCTCTCATCGACGAGACCGAGGTCATCGCCGGCGAGACGCAGGTCACCGACTCGCTGCGCCACGACGTGACCCGGATCGAGGAGGGCGACGAGGAGGAGGTCCGCAGGGTCCAGGAGGACACGACGGTCGTCTACGACGAGAGTCAGTTCGACTGACCGCGTCGTAGCCGACTCGACCCGACGGATCGAGGTAGCGCCGAACGAACGAGCCGACCGGCGAACCGGTCGACCGAGACGTACCTATACACCATGTCAGAGCCGAACGCCGGAACCGAACTCGCCGACCGCTACGAGTTGCTCGAACAGCTCGGCCGCGGCGGGTTCGGCGTCGTGTGGGCCGCGAGGGACGCCCAGAGCGGGAAGCGGGTCGCGCTGAAACACCCCAACTACGACGGGAGCGCCCCCGACGACCTCGTGGACAAGTACTTCGAGCGGGAGACCGACGTGCTGGAGGACATCCGCGACGCGGGCGGCCACCCGAACATCATGGGGTACCACGGCCGCGAGAGCGGCTTCGGGATGCCCTTCCTCGTCGTCGAGTTGATCGAGGGCGAGGAACTGGGGCAGGTCGTCAGGAACGAGGACCCGATCACCGACCCCGACGAGGTCCGCGAGATCGGGATCGGCGTCTGCGACGCCATCTCGTTCCTCCACGACCACGACATCATCTACCGCGACCTCAAGCCCGACAACATCATGATCGACGGCGTGCGCGAGCCGAAGATCATCGACTTCACGACCGCGAAGGGGTTCGTCCCCGAGAAAGGCGGCGCGGAGTTTACCACCAGTTCCTCGGCGGGCTCCTCCGAGGGCGACTCGACGGTCCCCGGGGAGTTCAAGCCGCCGGAGCTGAACCGCGGCTCCGAGCAGCGACAGGGGCCGTGGAGCGACGTCTACTCGATCGGGAAGATCCTCTGTTTCCTGCAGGTGGGCTGGGTGCCGGACGACGACGGCGTCTCGCCGAAGGACTTCGGCGTCGACGGCGCGGCGTACCTGAACGAGATCGTCCGGACGGCGACCCAGCACGACCGCGCGGACCGCTACCCGAACGCGTCGGCGCTGCGGCGCGCGCTGGCGAACCGCGACTCGACGATGCCCGCGCAGGCGACCGTCGAGTGGCTCGGGCGCGACGAGCGCTGGACGATCAGCCCCGGCGACACCATCGGGCGGCGGACCCCCGACGGCCCGCGGCCGTCGATCCTGCTGGAGGACGACCGCTACCGGGCGCTGTCGGCGGTCCACTGCCGGTTCGAGGTCGACGACGACGGCGAGTGGCGGGTGATCGACACGAGCCTCAACGGGACGTACATCAGCAAGCACGACGAACGGAGCTGGTCGCTCCTGCTCTCGGAGGCGGGCCAGCAGCGACAGCGGGACGCCGGCGAGTCCATCCCGGACGACCTCGAGACTGCCACCCGCCTCGAGGACGGCGACACCATCGCGCTGGTCAGTCCGAGCTATCCGGAGCGTTTTTACTTCCAGTTCAGCCCACAGTGAGACAAGAGACCATGGAGCACGCGAGCACAGTCGACATCGGCGCACGAAAGCGACGGATCGGCGGCGTCAACGAGGATAGTATCGCGACGGCCGTCCTGCAGAACCACCACCGGCGGACGAACCGTCCGGTCGGCGTCTTCGTCCTCGGCGACGGCGTCGGCGGCGAGGCCAGCGGCGACGTCGCCTCGTTTCTGGCGACGACGGTCGTCCGAAAGCGGCTGACCGAGACGATCCTCGGCGCCGGGACGGACGTCCCCGACCGGTTCGGCGTCGACGCCCTCGACGAGCCGCCGACGGCGGACGACGACCCGGCAGACCCGTTCTCGGAGGAGCGGATCCGCACCGCCATCCAGGAGGCCGCCGACACCGCCCACCGCCGCGTTCAGGCGTTCGCCCGGGACGCCGGCGGCCGCCCGGCGACGACGCTCGTCGTCTGCGTCTACGTCGACGGGCGCCTCCACTACGGCTGGGTCGGCGACAGCCGCGTGTACGTCATCAACACGGCCCACGAGGAGATCCAGCAGTTGACGCGCGACCACGCCGTCACGAACGAACTGCTCGACCGCGGCGAGATCGACGACGAGGTGTACGCGCGGGTCCACGAGGACGCGACGGCCATCACGAACGCCATCGGGGGCTCGCCCCACGGCCGGCCGAGCGTCGACGTCGAGTTCGGCACCGCCGACGTCTACGACGACGACGTGATCATGCTCACGAGCGACGGGCTGATCGACGCCTTCCCGAACGTCGAACCGCTGCGCGAGGAGTACCAGCGCGCCGACGACACCGACGCCGCCCGCGAGAGCATCCTCGACTCGCTGGTGACCGACGACGAACTCATGGAGATCGTCCTCGAGGAACCCGACCTCCACGCGGCCGTCGAGCGACTCATCTCGTTCGCCAACGACCGCGGCGGCAAGGACAACCTCTCGGTCGCGCTCGTGCAGGACCCGGACGCCGAGTCCTCGCCGACCTCGCTGCCGATCCGGGGCGAGGCGGTCGCCCCCGACGAACTGATCGAACAGGAGACGCTGATCGAGTCGCCGCGAAACGGCGAAGGCGACGGCTCAGACGCCGACGACGGCTCCCGGTCGATGGCCGAGGTCGTCACCCCCGCCGGCGAGATTCCGACGGCGGCGATCCGGATCGCGAACACCGAGACGATCTACGAGATCGTCGAGGGCGTCACCGTCGGCCGGGACGCCGGCGACGGCGCCGACGAGGGCGGCCCGAACATCGGTCTCGTCGTCGACGACGACTCCGTCGAGCGCAACCACGCCCGCCTCGAACGCGACGACGAGGGTCACTGGCTCCTCCGCGACATCAGCGACACGGGAACGTACGTCGCCGGCGACGAGGAGTGGCTCGCGCTTCGCTCCGACGACCCGGACGCCGAGGAGACGTGCCGACTGCGCGACGGGGCGGCGTTCGCGCTCGAAGACCCCCGGAAGACGGACCCGGTCACGTTCCGCTTTTTCACCTCCGTCGAGCGTGCCCGGCTCCCGACCGGAGCGGAGGACGAGGCGAATGACAGCTTCCTCGGCCGCTTCCGGTCGTAGCGGCCGCGGGGGACGACCGTGAGCCGCGGGGCCGAGGCGGGCGACGTCGTCGACGGCCGGTTCGAACTCCGCGAGCGGGTCGGCGGCGGCGGCCTCGCGACCGTCTGGCGGGCGGCCGACCGCGACGCCGGCGTCGACGTCGCGCTCAAACTCGAAGCCGAGGGCTCGCACGACCGCGCCCACGTCCGCAGGTACTTCCGGCAGGAGCTGCGCTGGTTTCGCCACCTCGCGGGCGGGCCGATCCCGGGGTCGCTCGTCCGGTTCGTCGACGGGGCGGTCCGCGAGGACGCGGCCTACGTCGCCACCGAGTTGATCGACGGTGGTTCGCTCGCCGACGCGGTCGGCGACGATCTGGAGCCGGGTCCCGGGGCGTTCCGCGCGGTCGCCGGCCCCGTCTGCCGGGCCGTCGCCTTCCTCCACGACTGCGGGGTCCTCCACCTCGACCTGAAGCCGGGCAACGTCCTGCGCCGCGAGCGGGGCCCCCCGGCGGTGATCGACCTGAACTCCGCGGCGCCGCGCGACGGGGGACCGGGGTCGGGCAGAGGGACCGTCTTCCACCACGACCCGTACAAGGCGCCCGAGGTGACCCCGACCGACGCGCGGGAGGAGCCCACGGGGCCGCCGACCGACGTCTACGCCCTCGGAAAGCTGTTCGACTTCCTGTTGACGGGCGAGACGGTCGCGTTCGAGGCGTCGTCGCGCGCGGCGTGGCACGCGGTCGACCCGCGGTCGCGGGGGGCCCCGGTCGACGACGGTCTGGCGGCCGTCGTCCGGCAGGCGACCGCGCCCGCCCCCCACGAGCGGTTCGCCGACGCCGGCGCCCTCCTCGCGGCGCTGCGTCGGCACCTCGACGTCCCGGACCGTTCGGCCCGGCTGGCCGACCCGGAGACCGGACGGGCCGTCCGCGTCCACCCCGGCGACGCCCTCGGCCGCTGGACGCCCGACCGGCGGGTCCCGGCGGTCGTCCTGCCCGACGAGGAGCGGTTCCTCTCGCCGGCCCACGCGGTCGTCGACCACGCGGACGGCGGCTGGCTGCTCCGGGACCGGAGCGTCAACGGCACGTTCGTCGGACGGGACGGCGAGTGGCGCTACGTCCTCTCGGCGGACGGACTCGACCGCCGGCGGGCGGCGGGGGACCCGCTGCCCCGGTCCGACCCCGAGCCGTCGACCCGCCTCGCCGACGGCGACCGGATCGCGCCCGTGAGCCCGGAGTACGCCCGCCCCCTGACGTTTCGGGTCGAGTGAGCCGAGCCGTGTCAACGCGTCGCCGTCGACGGAGCGTTCATGCTTCTCGGCCGTCTGAACGTGGTAATGGACGGCTCCGACCGTGACGCGCTCGCCGAAACGCTCGCCGCCTTCGACCGAGCCGCGCCGCCGGGGACGCCGCTGACGACGAGCGAAGTCGCCGAGGTGCTGTCGGTCCCGCGGCGCACCGCCTACGACCGCCTCGACTGCCTCGTCGAGCGTGGCCCCCTCCGGACGAAGAAGGTCGGCGCCCGCGGCCGCGTCTGGTGGCGGCCGCCGGCGGCCGCGGCCGACGACGGCCCCGAAGACGAACTCGAACGGGTGTTCGACCGGATCGACGACGCCTTCTACGCGCTCGACGCGTCGTGGCGGTTCACCTACGTCAACGAGCGCGCCGAGGCGCTGCTGGGGCGGCCGGCCGAGGAGTTGCTCGGCGAGCGCATCTGGGACGTGTTCCCCGGCTCCGCCGGCGCCGAACTCGAACGCCGCTTCCGCGAGGCGATGACGACCCAGCGGCCGGTCTCGTTCGAGCGGGCCTCGACGCAACTGGGCATCTGGGTCGAGGTGCGCGCGTACCCCTCCGAGAGCGGGCTGTCCGTGTACTTCCGGGACGTCACCGATCGAAAGGAACGGGAGCGAGAGCTACAGCGCGGGCGCGAGCAGCTAGCGGCGCTCAACGGGATCAACGAGGTCGTCCTCGAAATCGCCGACGCCATCGTCGAACAGCCCACGCGCGAGGGGATCGAGGCGACCGTCTGCGAGCGACTGGCCGCCGCGGAGCCGTACCTGTTCGCCTGGATCGGCGACGTCGACGTGGAGGCACAGGCGGTGACCGTGCGGACCGCCGCCGGCGTCGCCGCCCCGGTCGACGACCCGTCGATCCCGGCCGACCCGGTCGCCGAGCGCGGTGACGGCCCCGTCGCGCAGGCGATCGCGCGCCGCGAGATCCGGACGACCGGCGACGTCCGGGCCGACCCGGACCCGACGTCTACCTCGTCGGCCGCCGTCCCGATCGTCCACGAGGGGACGACCTACGGCGTGCTCACCGTCGCGACCGATCGCCCGCACGCGTTCTCCGAGCCGGAGCGGGGAACGCTCGACCGGCTCGGCGAGATCGTCGGCCACGCCCTCGCCGCCGTCGAGCGCAAGCGCGCGCTGACCACCGACGACGTGATCGAACTCGAGTTTCGCCTCCGGGACGTCTTCGAGTCGAGCGACGACCTCCCGGCCGACGCGCGGATCACGTTCGACCGGACGGTCCCCCTCGGCGGCGGCGAGTTCGTCGAGTACGGGACGGCGACCGACGGCGGGATCCAGGCGCTCTCGGCGCTCGTCGAACGCGTCCCCCACTGGACGGAGATGTCGGTCCTCGACGAGTCGTTCGACGAGTGCCGGTTCGAAATCCGGCTGTCGGAGCCGCCGCTTCTCGCGGCGGTGGCCGCGAACGGCGGCGCCGTCGAACGCGCCGTGATCGAGGACGGCGAGTTCCACATGACGGTCCACCTCCCGCAGGGGGCGGACGTCCGGCGCCTGATCGAGACGGTGCGGGACACCCATCCCGGCTTCGAGGCCGTCGCGCGCCGGCAGGTCAGCCGGCCGTCGGCGCCCGCGACGCGGGTCAAGCGCACGTGGCTCGACGAGTTGACGCCCCGCCAGCGGACCGCCCTCCAGACGGCGTACTTCGCCGGCTTCTTCGAGTGGCCCCGCGACAGCTCCGGCGAGGCGGTCGCCGAGTCGCTCGACATCTCGCCGGCCACGTTCTTCCAGCACGTCAGACTCGCCGAACGGAAGCTCCTCGACGCGCTGTTCGCGGAGCTCCCGGTGGCCGAGCAGGAAGCGTGACGCGAGCGCGTCGCTGCGGCGCGGGCCGGCGGCGACGCCCCACGGCTGGCGCCAGTCGAAGCCTTTTGGTCGCGTACGGCATACGGCGCCCGTGAGATCCGTGCGCCGCGACGAACGGGGTAGGACGCGATGAACGCGGTTCGCTCGACGCTCCTCGACGGGGCGACCCTGCTCCAGACCGACGAGGTCCTCGAACCCCTCGAGAACGAGCAACTGCTGTGGCTGTTCGTGATGCTCACGCTGTTGCTGGTGACCGCCCGCGTCCTCGGCGAACTGGCGACCCGGCTTAACCTGCCGTCGGTCGTGGGCGAACTGACGGCGGGGATCGTCCTCGGACCGTCGCTGATCGACGCGGTCGTCGTCGTCACCGACGCGGTCACGTGGCTGGAGGGCGAGGCGGTCGACCCGCAGACCCAGCTCTACCTCGTCGAGGTGGTCGCCTGGATCGGGCTGTTGATGCTGATCGTCCTCACGGGGCTGGAGACCGACCTCGACCTCATCGTCGCGAAGGCGACGGAGTCGACGCTGATCGCGCTCGCGAGCATCGTCGTCCCGTTCGCCGTCGGCTTCGCGTTCGCGTGGTACCTCCCCGAGCGGTTCATCGCCCCCGGCGGGACCCGACTCGAGTTCTCGCTGTTTCTGGCCGTCGCGATGAGCATCTCCGCGATTCCGGTGATCGCGAAGATCCTGATGGACATGGGCCAGATCAGACGCGACTTCGGCCAGATCACCCTCGCGGCGGGGATGATAAACGACACCGTCGGCTGGATCATGCTCGCGCTCGTCGCCGGCCTCGCCCGGACGGGCGCGGTCGAACTGTCGAGCACGCTCGAAACGCTGCTGTGGCTCGCGGTCTTCCTCGGCGTCGGCTTCACCGTCGGCCTGCGGGCGACGAAGTGGATCTTCGTCTGGGTCGACAACAACGTCGGCGGGCAGGTGGCGAAGATCACGACGCTGATGGTGCTCGCGCTCGGCGTCGGCTCGTTCACCCACGCGCTGCACCTCGAAGCGGTCCTCGGGGCGTTCGTCGTCGGCATCCTCGCCGGGCAGGTCAACCGCTTCGACTACCAGACCGAACACACCTTCGAGGTGCTCACCATGGGGGTCTTCGCCCCGGTCTTCTTCGCGACCGCCGGCCTCCGGGTCGACCTCGGGACGCTGGTCGACCCGCTCGTCTTCGCGGTCGGCGTCGGCACGCTCGCCATCGCCGTCGTCGGCAAGTTCGTCGGCACCTTCGTCGGCGCGAGGGCGGCCGGCCTCTCCGACTGGGAGGGGATCACGATGGGCGCCGGGCTGAACGCCCGCGGCGCGATGGAGATCATCGTCGCCACCATCGGCCTCGGTCTGGAGGTGCTGACGATCGAGATGTACAGCATCGTCGTGATGATCGCGATCGTCACCTCGCTGATGGCGCCGCCGCTGTTGCGGTGGTCGCTGCCGCGCGTCGAGATGAGCGAGGCGGAACGCGAGCGCCTCGAACGCGAGGCACAGCTCCGGGACAGCTTCGTCGCGAACATCACGCGCGTCCTGCTGCCGACCCGCGGCGGCGCCGACACCCAGTACGCCGCGCGCCTGCTCGGGCCGCTGACCCGGGGGACCGAGATCGAGGTGACGGCGATGTACGTCACCGACGCCGGGGCGGGCGCCCGCGGCGCGGCCGACGGGGGGTTCGTCGGCTCGCTCGCGAGGCTGTGGAACCGGTCCGTCGGGCGGTCCCGGACGACCGACGGCGAGGACGGGCGCGCCCTCGCCCGACCGGTCGAGGACGCCGCGGAGGCGGTAGACGGCGGCGGGTCGAGCGCGGCGAGCGACGTGCTCGACTCCCTGACCGGCGACGGCCCCGAGGAGAGCGAGCGCATCTTCGAGCTGATCTCCTCGCGGCTCGGCGGCGAGGAGCAGTCGCCGCGGACGCTCGTCCGCGCGGCCGATCCGGGCGTCGGCGGGGCGATCCTCGGGGAGGCCGAGAACGGCTACGACCTGCTCGTCCTCGGCGAGTCCAGCCGCGGTCGCGACCCCGAGGAGCCGCTGTTCAGCGAGACCGTCGACGAGGTCGTCCAGCAGGCGCCCTGTCCGACGATGGTCGTCAGCACCCCCTACTCCGGGGAGACGGCGCTCGAACGGGTCGGCGAGCGGATCCAGCGGATCCTCCTGCCGACGGTCGGCACGGAGTACAACCGCCACGCCGCCGAGGTGGCGTTCGCCATCGCCCGCCAGGAGAACGCCATCGTCGAGATCGTCCACGTCGTCAACGAGCCCCAGCTCAGCGACCGGTTCGTCGAGCAGCCCGACCTCTCGCAGGCGATCGCCATCGGCGAGGAGATCGTCGACCGCGAGGCCGGGATCGGCCGCCAGATGGGCGCCGAGGTGCTGACGACCGTCACGGTCGGCGACCGTCCCGAGGTCGACATCGTCGACCTCGCCGACCAGGACGCGGTCGACCTCGTCATCATGGGCAGCGACAAGCGCCCCGTGACCCGGCGGGCGTTCTTCGGCCACCGCGTCGAGCACGTCGTCCGCGAGGCGCCGTGTCCGGTCGCGATCATCAGCTCGATCTGAGCCGCGCTTGCCGCTCCCGCGGCAAGGACTAATGCGCTCGTCGTGGCCGTCACGGCCATGAGTTCCGACCCCGAACCCGGCTCCGACGTCGACCCCGAGGAACTCGACCTGACCGACGCCGAGGAGGCGGCGCTACACGACCTCCAGCTGGGCATCGAGCACGTCTACCGCGCCTACGGCGACCTGCTCGAGTTCCACCACCAGCTGGGCCACGCGATGGACCGGATGGCCGACGCCGAGGACGCCCTGCGCGAGGCCGACCACGAGGAGTGGGCCGACGCGCTGCGCGACGACCACCTCCCCGCGGGGGCGGTCAGCGACCAGTGGACGTTCGAACTCGTCGAGGAGTTCTCCGGCTCGTTCCTCGCGGACCTCGACGCCTTCGAGACGGAGGTCCGCGACGAACTGGCGGCGGGGCTCGACCACGTCACCGAGCGCAAGCAGAAGCGCCGGCTACGCGAGCGGGCGACGCGGGACGATCAGTCGGAGTGAACCGGCGGTCACGCCCCGTAGACGAGCTCGAAGTCCGGCCGTTCGGTCCCGACGTAGTGTGCCCACACGAAGGCGTGCTGGAACAGGGCACACACCAGCGCGACGTGCGACCCGAGCAGGAGCGCGAGGCTCCAGAGGCCCAGAAACGCGAACGCGTACATGGCGTTCGGCGTCCAGCGGAACGCGCCGTCCTCGACGAGCGGGAGCTTCCGGTACCGCTCGCGGAAGTGGTCGCCGCCGAGCGCCCGCTCGAAGCCGAAGTACCGGCGCACCGACCAGCCCGTGTAGGCCGCGGGTACGAGCAGCGCGAGGCCGAGGCCGAGTTCGGCCCACCGCGGCAGGGCGAGCGTCAGCGGGCTCGCCAGGCCCGCTCCGAGGACGACGACCGGACGGGCGAGAAGCAGCGGCGTGAAGAGGGCGGCGTGGACCGTCAGGTCGTGCCGGCCGAACAGCCGCGTGAACAGCCCCCACCCGAGCTGTCCGCGGAACGCGAGCCAGCCGTAACACTGGTGGAGGACACAGAGGCCGACGGTGGCCCGGAACCAGCCGGCGGCCGTGAGCCCGAGCCAGGAGCCGCCGGTGAACCCCGGGACCGCGAGCGCCCACGCGACGGTCGCGAGGACGACGGCGGCCGCCGCGTGGAGTAGCTGGCCCCGGAACAGGAACCGCGCGGACCGGGCCGCCGGAATCGTCGGCGCGTCGGGGTCTGCCATACCGACAGGCGGGGGCGCCCGGCACGTCAAGCTACCGTCGTCGGTCGCGGGCCGGCGGCGGCCGCCCCCGTCGCGGTCACGGGACGTATTTGACGGCCGCCGTGGTATCGCCGCCCATGGCGGACCGCTACGACGTCATCGTGATCGGCGTCGGCGGGATGGGCAGCGCCGCGGTCGCCCACCTCGCCGACCGCGGTGCGGACGTGCTCGGCCTCGAACGCTACGACGTCCCGCACGGCTACGGCTCCTCCCACGGCGTGACGCGGATCATCCGGCTCGCCTACTACGAGCACCCGTCGTACGTCCCCCTGTTGCGCCGGGCGTACGACCTGTGGGCGGACCTCGAATCGGCGTTCGACCGCCGACTGCTGTACCGGACGGGGTCGGTCGACGCCGGGCCGCCGGACGACCCGCTGGTCGCGGGCTCCCGGCGCTCGTGTGAGGAACACGGCATCGAGTACGAGTACCTCACGAGTTCCGCGTTGACCGACCGCTTCCCCGGCTATCGCCTGCCCGAGGAGTACGCCGCGGTCTACCAGCCCGACGGCGGCTTCCTCGTCCCCGAGCGGTGTATCGTCGCCCACGTCGAGCGCGCCCACGACCGCGGGGCGACGATCAGGGCCAGAGAGCGCGTCCGCGACTGGGAACCGACCGGCGACGGCGTCCGCGTCGAGACCGACCGGGGCGAGTACGCCGCCGACAGGCTGGTGGTCGCCGCGGGCGCGTGGACGCCGACACTCGTCGACGACCTCGACGGCCTCCTCGAACCCGAGCGGCAGGTGCTGGCGTGGCTCCAGCCCGAGGTCCCCGAGCGGTTCGCACCCGAGCGGTTCCCGGTCTGGAACGTGCAGGTCCCCGAGGGACGGTTCTACGGCTTCCCGGTCTACGGCGTGCCGGGGTTCAAGTTCGGCCGGTACCACCACCGCGAGGAGGCAGTCGACCCGGACGCGATGGACCGCGAGCCGACGCGGCGCGACGAGGCCGTCCTCCGGGCGTTCGCCGAGCGGTACTTTCCCGACGGCGCGGGGCCGACGATGCGCCTGCGGACCTGCCTGTTCACCAACTCGCCGGACGAACGCTTCGTCGTCGACACCCTGCCCGACCACCCCCGGGTGACCGTCGCGGCGGGCTTCTCGGGCCACGGCTTCAAGTTCGCCAGCGTGATCGGCGAGGTGCTCGCCGACCTCGCGCTCGACGGCGAGACCGACCACGATATCGGGATGTTCTCGCTGGATCGGTTCTGAGGAGCCGCGGCTCCGGCCCTACAGTTCCTCGATGACTTCCCCGGCGAAGCGTTCGAGCCCGCGCTCCGGGTCGGCTTCGTCGACGACGGAGACGATCACGTGGTCGACGCCCCGTCGTTCGAGGTCGGCGAAGTACTCCCGGAACCAGTCGGCCCCGGCGCGGTAGCCGAGGTGCAGCGGCTCCGGTTCGGCCGCGGGGTCGTCGGCGAACGCGACCCGGACCGCCATCGCGAACGGCTTCGCGCCGGCGGCCGCCCGCCAGTCGTCGAGGAACCCGTCGAGCGTCTCCGGCGGGAGGTGGTAGAACAGCCAGCCGTCGCCGTGGTCGCCGATCCACTCGACCGACTGGCGGGCGTGGCCGGTCGGGAGCAGGGGGACCGTCTCGGTCGTCGGCGTCGGCACCACGTCGAGGTCGCCGTCCAGCCGACCCCACTCGCCGTCGAGTTCCGGGTACTCGTCGCGCCAGACCGTCCGGAGGACGTCGACGGCCTCGCGGAAGCGCGCGCCGCGCTCGTCGCGGTCGACGCCGAAGGCGGGGAACTCGGGGTCGCGGTCGCCCGAGGCGACCCCGAGGACGAGCCGGCCGTCGGAGAGTCGGTCGACGGTCGCGGCGGACTTCGCGACGTGCAGGGGGTGTCGAAGCGTCAGCACGATGCTCGCGGTCCCGAGCGCAATCTCGTCGGTGTGGGCGGCGACGTGGGAGAGCCACGGCCAGGCGTCGAACGTCTGGCCTGCGTCGCCGAACTTCGGCCAGTAAGTCGGCACGTCGCGGGCCCAGAGGCCGGCGAAGCCGAGGTCTTCGACGCGTTCGGCCAGCCGCAACTCGTCGTCGATCGAGGGCGCCGACCGGTTTTCGCCGGTCAGCGGGAATCCCGCGCCGAACGTCAGCCCGTCGTCGCCGAACAGCCGTCGATAGCCCGCGTTCTCGTGTTCACCGGTCGCCATTCGGTCGGGCTATCCGCCGCTCGCCTATGACCGTGGCGGTGTTCGTTCGCGTCCGTCGCCGGCCCGGCGAGGCGGGCCACAGGCCGCAGTCGAACTGCGTATCCCAAGCTTCTTATTTGCTAGCTCACGTGTACGACGAGATGACCGGCGAAACCGTTCAACGGCTCGGAATCGCAGTGATTTTGACGGGCGGCTTCCTCGACGTACAGTCGACCGTCGAGACCGGATACGGGTCCGCGTACGCCCTGCTGGTCGTTCTCGGACTGGGTCTCGTGATGCTGGGGGCGGTCGTGTCACTGGCGACGTACACGCCGTCGCGCCGGGAGTCCGGTGGTACCGCTATCGAGGAGTAGGCGCGAAAACGCGGTTCGTGGAGCCGATCAGTCGTCGGCGGGCGTCGCGCCGGCGCCGCCCTCCTCGGCCTGCGCTTTCGTCCAGGCGAGTTTGCCGCCGGCGGCGAGGATGTCGCGCTCGCGCTCGGAGGCGTCGAGGGTGGCGGTGTACTCCTCGCCGTCGACGCGGACCGTGAACTCCTCCTGACCGGAGGTGACGGCGTCGTAGACGTCGTCGACGATCTCGATCTCGTCGCCCTGATCGATCTCCTCGTAGGTGTCCTCGTCGATCGTCAGCGGGACGATGCCGAAGTTGAAGAGGTTCGCGCGGTGGATCCGGGCGAAGCTCTGGGCGAGGACGGCCTCGATGCCGAGGTACATCGGACACATCGCGGCGTGTTCGCGCGAGGAGCCCTGACCGTAGTTCTCGCCGGCGACGAGGAAGCCGCCGTCGGCCGCGGCGGCGCGCTCGGCGAAGGTGTCGTCGACGCGGGAGAGGGTAAACTCCGAGAGCTTCTCGATGTTCGACCGGTACATCAGGATGTCCTGGGTCGCGGGGATGATGTGGTCGGTCGTGATGTTGTCCTCCATCTTCAGGAGGGCCTCACCCTCGATGTCGGCGTCGAGTTCGCCCCGTAGCGGCACGTCGCCGATGTTCGGCCCCTTGACGAGTTCGTCGTCGGGCGCCTCCTCGGGCGTGATGATGTCGGTCTTCGAGCCGGTGTACTCCTCGGGGAGTTCGAACGCGGGCGCCTCGAGGTCGCCGAGTTCGTCGGCGAGGTCCCGGGGGTCGACGAGTTCGCCTTCGATCGCCGCGGCGGCGGCGACCTCCGGCGAGCAGAGGTAGACGTTGTCGTCCTCGATGCCCGAGCGGCCCTCGAAGTTGCGGTTGAACGTCCGCACCGAGACCGAATCGGAGGCGGGAACGTGGCCGATGCCGATGCAGGCGCCACAGGTCGCCTCGGAGAAGTTGACGCCGGCGGCCATCATCTCCGCGACCCAGCCCTCGCGGGCGAGCATCTCGCTGGCCTGCTTGGAGCCGGGCGCGACGATCATCTCCGTCGTCGGGTTCACCTCGCGGCCTTCGAGCATCTTCGCGGCCGGGAGGATGTCCTCGTAGGCGCCGTTGGTACAGGAGCCGACGATGACCTGCTCGACCTCCGTGCCGGCGACCTCGCGGACGGGCACGACCTTGTCGGGCATCGACGGCTGGGCGATCAGCGGTTCGAGGTCCGAGAGGTCGACGACGATCTCGTCGTCGTACTCGGCGTCCTCGTCGGGCTGGAGTTCGACGTACTCCTCGCCGCGGCCGACCCGTTCGAGGTAGTCGCGGGTCTGCTCGTCGGTCGGGAAGATCGACGAGGTCGCGCCGAGTTCGGTGCCCATGTTGGTGATCGTCATCCGCTCGGGGGCGGTGAGCGTCTCGACGCCGGGGCCGGTGTACTCGAGGATCTTGCCGACCCCGCCCTTGACGGTCAGCCGCCGGAGCAGTTCGAGGATGACGTCTTTCGCCGTGGCCCACTCGGGGAGTTCCCCTTCGAGTCGTACGTTGACGATCTCGGGCATCTCGATGTAGTAGGGCGCGCCGCCCATCGCGACGGTGACGTCGATCCCGCCCGCGCCGATGGCGAGCTGGCCCAGCCCGCCGGGGGTCGGCGTGTGCGAGTCGCTCCCGAGGAGGGTCTTGCCGGGCGCGGCGAAGTTCTCCCGGTGGACGTTGTGACAGATGCCGTTACCGGGACGAGAGAAGTAAGCGCCGTATTTACCGGCGGCAGAGCGGAGGAAACGGTGGTCGTCGGTGTTCTTAAAGTCGAACTGATAGGTCTGGTGGTCGCAGTACTGGGCGGCGAT
This sequence comes from Salinilacihabitans rarus, assembly GCF_024296665.1. NCBI lineage: Archaea > Methanobacteriati > Methanobacteriota > Halobacteria > Halobacteriales > Natrialbaceae > Salinilacihabitans > Salinilacihabitans rarus. Next base: position 2,779,214 of record NZ_CP100762.1, read on the forward strand.
TTCGGTCTGGACCTCGTCCAGTCCCATCGCCTCGAACTGGAGCCAGACCATCGTCCCCGTCGTGTCCTGTGTGAGAACTTGATCGATCTCGATCCCGATCTCCTCGCCGGGTTCGAGATCGCCCTCGACGAGGTGGTCGTCGAGAACCTTCTCGGTGACGGTGTCTCCCATAGCGTCAGAACGTCGGCCTCCCGGCCTGATAAATCCAGCGTGTTTCTGTGCCGGACGATCGTGTAACTCCGCCGATTCGGCCGCCGACGGCGCAACGTTTGCGCCGCGAGTGACCGAACGTCCACCGGCGAACCCCGCTCCCCGGCGGCCGGTTAGCGCGTTCCGGCGCCGAGGTGAGCGGTCCACTCGAAGTCGCGTTCGTCGCCGTCGTCGCGACTCACCGAGAGGCTCCCGGTTACGACCTGAACCCCGTCGTGCTCGCCCCGCCACCGGACGGCGAACTCGTCGGTGTCTAGGCCCGTCTTCTCCGGGTGGGGGCTGACCGTCCCGTTGTCCGACCTGTCCCCGCCCGGATCGTAGACCTCGATCCGCCCGCCGGTGACGTCGACGTGCGACCAGAGTTTGCGGAGTTCGCCCGCCTCCCGCGGGCGGGCGCAGGACCAGAGCCAGTAGACGTATCTCTCGTCTTCGCTGGCGGACGACTGCTCGTTCTCGTAGATCGCGACGTAGTTGTCCGACTCGGCGAGCGTCGCGCCGGACGAGTCCGTCACGGAGAGCGACTGCTCGCCGTCCCAGACGAGGTTCCCGAGCGCGATTCCCGGTTGCAGTCGCCGGCCCAGAGCGGCGTCGGGGACGATTTCGTCGGCCGCCCACGGCCCGTATCGCTCCGCCACCCGGTCGACGTACCGGTCGCGCTCGTCGTCGGTCAGTCCGGTCGTGGAGGGACCGACCGTCGTCGACTCGTCCGCCGCGTGTACGGTCCAACTCGACAGGGGGGTAGTACATCCCGCGAGCGCCGCGGTTCCCACCCCTGCGGCCAGAGAGAGGAATCGTCGTCTGCCGCTCGCGTCGGAGGTGTCTTCCATCTGAATTGAAGTTCAGGTGAGTACGTATCAGTTTTCCGCTCACGTCGCCGGCCGCCCGCCGGGGGCGGACTCGAAATGCGTTTTACCGCCGGGATACCACCACGGAGCATGTACCGCTCCGGTTCGTTCGTCGCCGAGCACGTCTCGCCGACGACCGACGATCAGGTCCAGCCCAACGGGGTCGACCTCACGCTCGACATCGTCTTCGAACAGCGCGAACCCGGGCGCATCGGCCGCGACGGCACGGAGATCGGCGACCGGATCGCCCGCCCGCTCGAACAACTCGACCGGAAGACCCCGGACACCTACTACCTGCCCCGCGGGGCGTACGTGGCCCGCTACGGCGAGCGCATCCGGATCCCCGAGGGCCACGTCGGCTTCGTCTACCCGCGGTCGTCGCTGATGCGCAACTCCTGTATGCTCAACACCGCCGTCTGGGACGCCGGCTACGAGGGCCGCGGCGAGGGCCTGCTGCAGGTCCACCACGACGTCGAACTCGAACGCGGCGCCCGGATCGCCCAACTCGTCTTCGCCGAGGCCGACCACGACGACGTCTACGACGGCAGTTATCAGGGCGAGAACCTCTGAGAACGCGTCTTCTCGTGCCGGGATCGGTCACCGGTCGTGGGTCGTAAACTGTAACAGCTGTCGCGAAATCGCGATCGGCCGCATCGCCGCCCGGACGGCGTCGGTGCCGACCGCGGCCGCGCCGGTCTGTGCGCGGTGGACGGGCTCGACGGCTCCCTTCCCCGCCTGCGCGACCACGTCCCACGCGACGCGCTCGACGAACTCCGGCGACGAGCGCGACCACCGGCTCGGGTGCGCGAGGACGTACAGCCGGGGGCAGTCGCCCGATTCGAGCAGGTCGATCAGGTCGGCGGTGGTCTCGATCCGCCCGCCGGCCGGGTCGGCGGCGCCCCACCGCCGGCCGGTGTCGGAGAAGTACGACGGCAGCCGCGGGTCGGCGTCGTCGGTCTCGATCGAGTGGTAGGCCTCGCCGAGCAGGCCGTAGTGTTCCGGCGGACGCCGGTCGTCCCACATGTCGAGGTTGAGATGGGGCGACAGCGGGCTCCCGTGCGAACAGGCCGTCTTCACCTCCGCGTGCATCCGGAACGCCTCGAGGTTCCGGGCGAACCGCTCGTGGGCCGCGTCGACGTCCCCGCCCACGTGCGCGAGGTCCTCGTAGTGGTAGCCCACCTCGTGGCCCAGTCCCGCCACCTCCTCGACGAGGTCGGGTTCGAACGTCGAGGTCCGGAAGTAGTAGGTCGACCGCAGGTCGTGGCGCGCCTCCAGCCGGGCCATCGAGCGTGCGATGTCCACCTTCCGGTCGACGTCGTGGCGCAGGACGAGGTACCGCTCGGGCGGGTCGGCGGCTTCGAGGTAGTCCGCGACGGTGAGCACCTCGAACCCGTTCTCGACCGCGGCCTCGAGGAGGCGATCGTACGTCTCGAACGTAAAGTCACGGATGTTCATACAAGTCACGATGACAATCCGAATGATAACTATCGACCCGTTACTCCCGGACGGCGGCCCGGTAGGGGCCGTATATTCGCGGCGGTGACTCTCATCCGTGGGTGACCGTTACCGTCGTAACGCCCGGCGAACGGGCGACGACGGACGACCGACCGTTCGCCTCGCCCGCCGGCGGTCGCCCGCGAGACGCGGGCCGAGCGCACCGCGCGCGCCCCCGGTGTCGCGTCGCCGTCCCCGGGTCCAGCGGGCACATAACAATTTCCGCGCCCGGATAGGTCGCGGTCGATGAAACGACGCGCGTACCTCGCGGCGGCCGCTGTCGCCCTCGGCGGCTGTGCGAGCACCGACGGGGCCGAGCGATCCGACGACCCCGACGCCCCGGCCGACCCGACCACGTCCCGGCGACCGGCGACCGACCGCGCCCCGGAGGCGACGGCGAGCGAGGGGGGCGGCGACCCCGACGCGGACGACGGTTCCGAGCGGGAGGCGGCGACCGACGTCTTCCCGCCACTCCCGACGTGGACCGTCCGGTCGGGATCGCGGTCGGCCGCGGGCGACGGGGACGCGGTCGTCCTCGAGGCGGCCGCCGCGGACGCTCGCGTCGCGGTCGCCCACGAGTTCGCCGCGCCGGCGGACCTCTCGGGGGTGATCCCGGGGCTCGCGGTCCGGTCGGCCGCGATGGTCTCGCCGGAGATCAGGCTGACCGACGCCGACGGCGACCGGATCGCCTACCGCCGGACGGTCCCCGGCGGCCTCCCCGCGATGCGGTACAACTTCGGGGTCGCCCGGGTCGACGGCGACCCCGACCTCGAAGCGGTGGTCGCGGCCGAACTCCGCGCGTGGGCCGGGGAGGGACGCGCCGTCGAGTTCGAGTGTTCCGACCTCCACCTCGCGCCGCGTCCCAACACCGGCGCAGTGTTGCTCCAGTTCGACGACGGCTACGAGACCGACTACACCGAGGCGTTCCCGATCCTCGAGGAGTACGGCTACCCGGCGACGACGTTCGTCAACGCCGACCGCGTCCCCCGCGAGACCGCCGGCGGTTACCCCACGCTCGACCTCGACCAGCTCGAAGCGCTGCGGGACGCGGGCTGGCTGATCGGCAACCACACGACGAGCCACGCGCGGCTCTCGGACCTGGACGCGGCCGACCAGGAGGCCCAGATCGCCGACGGGGCGGAGTGGCTCCGCGAGAACGGCTTCGAGGAGGGGGCTCGATACTTCGCGTACCCGTTCGGCGACTACGACGCGACGACGATCGACCTCGTGGCCGACCACCACGAACTCGGCTTCGGGGGCGGCGGCGCGGTCGAGGGGTACCCGGCGAACCCGGCGCTGTGCTCGCGGGTCGGCGAACCGACCCTCGAGGAGGCGCGGACCCTCCTCGACCGGACGGCCGAGCACCGCGGCATCACCTCGCTGTTCTACCACCGCCTCGACGGCGAGGCCGTCGACGAGTTCGCGGCGACGATCGAGTACCTCCACGACCTGGAGGCGGCCGGCGACATCGAGGTCGTCCTGCCCGCCGACCTCGAACGGCGGTTCCTGCTCTGAGCGGCGGCGGATCGCCCGACGACGCCGCGACGGCCGTCGCGTTACGGCCGGGCTACCGGCCGGAACCCGGCGCATAACAATCACGACCGTCGGACAGTCATCGGAACGGATGAAACGACGCGCATACCTCGCGGCGGCCGCGGTCGCGCTCGGCGGCTGCGCGGGCACCGAGGGTTCCAACCCCGACGAGTCGAACGCTACCAACGAATCGGGCGACGAGCAGTCGACGGACGAGCGCGAGCGGACGGACGAGTCGGACGAGTCGGACGAGTCGGACGAGTCGGACGAGGAGGAGTCGGCGGAGGAAGAGGTCGAGTCCGGACCCGCCGACGAGGAGACGATCGACGACTTCGAGGACCTCTCGGCGTGGACCGTCGTGAAGGGGTCGCTCTCGGCGGACGAGATGCGGCCGTACGTCGGCAGCCAGTCGGCGATGCTGGAGGCCGACAGGTCGGACAGCCACGTCGTGATCTCCCGGGAGTTCGACGACCCGCTCGACTTCTCGGACTCGTTCCCGGGGCTCGCCCTCGGCGCGGGCGAGATGGTGACGGCGTTCGTCCAGTTGTTCGACGCCGACGGCGACCGGATGGACCTCCAGCGTACGTTCCCGGCCGACCTGCCGTTCATGCGGTACAACTTCGGGGTCGCCCGGGTCGACGGCGACCCCGACCTCGACGAGGTGGTCGAGGTGCGAGTCGGCTCGTGGGTCGGCGAGGAGGACGCCGTCCGCTTCTGGATCGACGACCTCCACCGCACGCCGCGCCCGGAGACGGGGAAGGTGCTGATCCAGTTCGACGACACCCACGCCACCGACTACACCGAGGGGCTCCCGATCCTCGAGGAGTACGGCTACCCGGCGACGTCGTTCGTCAACACCGACCGGATCGGCGCCGGCGAACTCGGCGGCTCCGAGCGCCTCGACCTCGACCAGCTCGAAGGGCTGCAGGACGCGGGCTGGCTGATCGGCAGCCACACGGCGAGTCACCCCTCGCTGGACGAACTCGACGCGGCCGACCAGGAGGCCGACATCCGCGGGGCGAAAGAGTGGCTCGTCGACCACGGCTTCGAGGAGGGCGCCGAGTACTTCGCGTACCCGTTCGGCGACTACGACGCGACGACGATCGACCTCGTGGCCGACCACCACGAACTCGGCTTCGGCGTCGGCGGCGCGGTCGGAGGGTACCCGGCGAACCCGGCGCTGTGCTCGCGGACCAGCGAACCGGACGCCGACGAGGCGCGGGACCTCCTCGACCGGACGGCCGAGTACCGCGGCATCACCTCGCTGTTCTACCACCGCCTGGAGGACGACACCCTCGACGCGTTCGAGGCCATGGTCGAGCACCTCCACGACCTGGAGTCGGCCGGCGACATCGAGGTCGTCCTCCCCTCCGACCTCGTCGACGCGTAGGCCCCGAGGCGGTCCCCCTTCGGCCCTCCTCGCCCGCGGCGATCGGCCGGCCTCGCCGGTTCGGGTACCGTTTTCACCTCCCCTCCCGAACGTGGCGACGAGACCCGCATGATGGCGACCACCCACGTCTTCGTCGGCCTCGCGGCCGTCGCGCCCGTCGCGTACGTCGCCCCCGAACTCGCCGCCCCGCTGGCCGTCGGCGCCGTCTGCGGCGGGATCGCGCCGGACCTCGACGTCGCCTTCGAACACCGGCGGACGCTGCACTTCCCCGTCTACGGCGTCGTCCCCGCGGCGCTCGCGGCGGCCGTCGCCGCCCTCACCCCCTCGACGCTCGCCGTCGGACTGGCCGCGTTCGCGGTCGTCGCGTGGCTCCACGCCGCGAGCGACGCTCTCGGCGGTGGCCCCGAGTTCGACCCGTGGGCGGCCCCCCGCGAGGAGGCGGTCTACGACCACGCCCGCGGCCGGTGGGTCCGCCCGCGGCGGTGGATCCGCTACGACGGGGCGCCCGAGGACGTCGGGGCGGTCGTCGTCTTCGCGATTCCGGCGGTCGTCGTCTTCGACGGCTGGGTCCACCTCGTCGTCGCCGCGGGCGTCGCGGTCTCGCTCGCGTACGCGCTCGTTCGCAGGCGACTCCCCGAGTGGGCGCCCGACTGGGTCGAGTAGCGCCGGGCGCGTGTAAGCGCTCCGTCAGTTGATCGAGCGAGTCGCAACGCTGATACGATGTCCCTCCGAGGGGCCCCACATGGTCGACGTCGTCGTCGCTCGAACGATACACCTTGTGTTCGCCGCGCTGTGGGCCGGGAGCGTCTTCTACGTCGCGTTCGTCGTGCTCCCGCTGGCCCGGGACGGGGCGTTCAACACGACGAAACCGCTCGAGACGCTCTCGGCGAAACTGACGAGCATCTCGCGGGTGAGCGCCGCCGCCGTCTTCCTGACCGGCGGCCACCTCGCGGGGACGGGGTACACGATCGACGGCGACGGCGGGAGCCTGCTGAACACCACGAACGGACGGCTGGTCCTCGCCATGCTGGCGCTCTGGCTCGTCCTCGCGGCGCTGGTCGAGATCGGCGCCAAGCGCTTCGAGACCGGCCTCAACGGGAAGAAACTGCGCGAACCCGCCCGGGACGCCCTCCCCGTCCTGCGGGCCGCGGCGGTCGTCGCCGTCGCCTTGCTCGTCGTCGCCGGCCTCATCTCGGGTGACGTGGCGCGGTTGCTGTGACCGTCCTTTCAGTTCGTCCGTCCAGTCATATCAGTAATGGATATTCTTGCGAAAGATACTTAGTCGATTGCTGTTACGTGGACGCATGATGATCAGGGGAACGGACGTCGCCCTGTCGCTGCTCGTCGTCGGGACGGCGGCCGCGGCGGGATACGTCCTGCAGGGGCGACGGCGCGACGCGGCCGCGCGCTCGAAGGCCGAGGTCGGCGCGCGCGTCGTCGACCGGTCGGAGGTGCCACCCGAGACGACCGTCGTCGACGTCTCCTCGCGTCGCCTCCGGGAGATCCCCGGCGCCCGCCGGGCGATCGATCGGGCGGTGCGCGCGGACGCCGACGAGGAGTGGGCACACGTCACCCTCGACCGGGAGGACGCGTGGTCCGTCGTCGACGCCCTCCGGCGGTCGCTGCCGTACCACGACGGCGACGGCGACGAGTACAACGGCGTCTACGTCCGCTACGGCGACCACGTGATCGTCCTCGACGCCATCGGCTGGGCGCGCGTCGAGGGACCCCCGCGCTGACGGTCCGACCGGTCGCCGCTTCTCCCCCGCGAAAATCACAACGCATACCTCCGGGGCTCGCCCACCCCTCACCATGCAACTGGGCGTTATCGGACTCGGGCGCATGGGGCGGATCGTCGCCCGGCGCCTCCTCGAGGCCGACCACGACGTCGTCGCGTTCGACCTCGACGAGGAGGCCGTCGCGGCCGCCGCCGAGGCGGGCGCCGACCCCGCCGACTCGATCGCCGACCTCTGTGACCGACTCGGCGAGGCGAAACGCATCTGGCTGATGGTCCCCGCCGGCGCGCCGGTGGACGCGACCCTCGAAGAACTCGACCCGCACCTCTCGGCCGACGACGTCGTCGTCGACGGCGGCAACTCCCACTTCGAGGACTCGGTCCGGCGCGCGGAGTCGACGCCGGCGGCGTACCTCGACTGTGGCACCTCCGGCGGCCCCGCCGGCGCGGAACTCGGCTTCTCGCTGATGGTCGGCGGCCCCGAGGACGCCTACGAGGAACTGCGCTCCGCATTCGACGCCGTCGCGACCGGTCCCGACGGCCACGCGCACATGGGCCCCGCGGGGGCGGGCCACTACGTGAAGATGGTCCACAACGGCGTCGAGTACGCGCTGATGCAGGCCTACGGCGAGGGGTTCGAACTGCTCTACGAGGGCCGGTACGACCTCGACCTCGAATCGGTCGCGTCGGTCTGGAACAACGGCGCCGTCATCCGGTCGTGGCTGCTCGAACTCTGCGAGGAGGCGTTCCGCGAGGAGGGGTCGGCCCTCGGCGACGTCGCCGACCGGGTCGAGGGCGGTTCGACGGGCACGTGGACCGTTCAGGAGGGCCTCGAACAGGAGGTGCCCGTCCCGCTGATCTACACCGCGCTCGCGGAACGGTTCGGCTCGCGCGCCGACGAGCGCTTCTCGCGTCGACTCGCGAACCGCCTGCGGTACGGCTTCGGCCGCCACGAGGTCCCCCGGCGGGAGTGACGGGGTTCGTCCCCGCCCCGCGTCCCCCGCGACCTACGCGCCGTCGACGGTCGCTTCGACCTCCGCGTCGATCGGCGCGCGCGTCGACCCCTCCTCCAGTCCGAGTTCCTCGTCGGTGAGGTAACACCGCGGGTCCTCGGCCCAGAGGTCGTCGTGGACGGCGTACGCCCGCGCCCGGGAGTTGCCGCCACAGACCTCCCTGTACGGACAGCGCCCGCACCGGCCCGTCAGGTGAGCCGACGGGTTCGCGAGGCGGTCCCAGCGGTCGCTGTCCGCGAGGATCCGGTCGAGCGGCCGCTCCCGGACGTTCCCGAGGGTGATCTCGGGGAGGAACATGCTCGGGTGGACGTCGCCGCGGTGGTCGACGTCGACCACCTTCGGCCCGCCGTCGCCCTTCTTGACGACCCTGCCGGGGCCGTCGTCGAGCAGCAACCGCCGGGCCCGGTCGGCGCGCTCGGGCAGTTCCGACTCGATCTTCCGGTAGAGGTAGACCGCGTCGGCGTAGTTGCCCGCCGAGAGGATCTGCATCTCCGGGTTCGTCTCGGCCAGTTCGACGGTCCGCTCGAAGAGGTAGTCGACCATCCGGCGCGTCTCCGCGAACGACAGGTCGCGGTCGGTGATCGCGCCGCCCCGGCCCGTGTAGATCAGGTGGAAGACGTTCACCCGGTCGACGCCGAGGTCGACGGCGAGGTCGACGACGTCCGGCAGGTCGTCGATCGTGTCCGCGGTCATCGTGCTCCGGACGCCGGTGTTCATCCCGGCCGCCTGGGCGTTGGACAGCCCCTCGACCGCGCGCTCGAACGACCCCTCGAGCCCGCGGAACCGGTCGTGGGTCTCGCCGACGCCGTCGAGCGAGACGCCGACGTAGGCCATCCCGGCGTCGGCGACCGCGCGGGCGCGCTCCGGGGTCAGGAACGTGCCGTTGCTCGAGGCGATGGTCCGCAGTCCCCGCTCGTCGGCGTGGGCGACCAGTTCCGCGAGGTCGTCGCGGACGAACGGCTCGCCGCCGCTGAAGACGAGCACCGGGACCCCCGCCTCGGCGAGGTCGTCGATGAACCGCTTTGCCTCGGCCGTCGAGAGTTCCTCGTCGGAGCGGCGGTCGACGGCGCCGAAGTAGCAGTGTTCGCAGGTGAGGTTACACGCCGGCGTGGTGTTCCAGACAACGACGGGCACCGTCCCGCCGTCGCGCGAGCGCGACCGTTCGTACCGCGTCCGCTCCGGGCGGTTGTCGATCCCGTGGACGAGTCTGGTGAGGTCGATCATGTCGGTGGGGTAAAGATGCCGCTCGGCAGGTCGCCGAGCCCCTCGATTCGGTCCGCGACCGTCACGTCCGCCGGCCGGTCCGACCGGAGCGGCGAGAGGTCGAGGACGGTCACGCACGGGCGATCCATGTTGCCGACGAAGCAGGCGTCGCCGTCGGGCGAGACGACGAGGTGCATCGGCTGGCCGCCGACGTCGACCCGGCCGACGACCGAGCGCGACGCCGCGTCGACGACCGTCACGTGGGACTCGTCGTAGGAGTCGACGAGGACGTACCGGCCGTCGGGCGTGGTCGCGGCGAAGCCGGTCGTCGTTCCGACGTCGACGAACGCGGCGGCGTCGTTCTCGCCGGCCTCGACCGCGTCGAGGTCGACCGCCGTCAGCCGGTCGTCGTCCCGCGCGGGAACGTAGGCGCGTCGCCCGTCCGGACCGTCGGCGAACGCGATCCCGTGTGGGTTCTCGCCGGTCGGTACCTGGGCCGCGACCCGCTTCGTCCCGACGTCGACGAACGTCGTGAACGACTCCCCGGCGTTGTTGACGGCGACGAGGTCCGTCCCCGGCACCGGGTACACGTCGTGGGGTCGCTCGCCGACGGCGTACCGCGTCCCCTCGGCCAACTCGGCCGTCGGCGACAGCGCGACCAGTTCGCCCCGGCTCTTGACGGCGACGTACAGCCGACCGTCCGGGCCGAGGCACATCCCGGCGCACTTGCCGAGCGCGCGGGTCCCGATCCGCTCGGGTACCGGCCGCCCCTCGGGGACGCGGAACGCCATCACCCCCGGCTCGTCGTCGTCCGGCAGCGCCCCGGCGGTCCCGACGAACAGGCGCCGGCCGTCGTCGGTCAGCGCGGAGCCGACGCTCGCGGTCCCGAGGTCGTCGACGCGCCCGACCGTCTCCAGGCGTTCGAGGTCGACGACTTCGAGGTGGGCGCTCGTGATGTACAGCAGGTACGCGTGGCGGCCGTCCGGGTGGAACGCCGCCGTGTGGGGGTACGTTCCGTCGCCGACGCGACCCACCTCCTCGCGCGCGTCGAGGTCGACGACGCTGAAGTGCTCGCTGCCGGCGTTCTTGACGAGCGCCGTTCGCTCCGTCGGTGGCGGTGTCGGTCGCGTCATGGGTGTCAGGTGTCCGCTCCGCGGCGGGGTCGCTCGGTCAGGAAACAACTCGACGGCGCGCTGTCGGTCGGGAGGTCGACCCGCGCGAGGAGTCGGGGGTCGGGGTCGGAGCCCGGTTCGCGGAGCGACGACGTGTCGATCGCCGCCACGGAGTCGTCGTCCACGTTCGCCACGTAGCACCGCCGGCCGTCGGCGGCGAACGCCGGGTGGCGCGGCGTCTCCCCGGTCCGCACGCGCGCGACGACGTCGAGCGTGCCGGCGTCGACGAACGAGACGCGGTCGTCCTCGTAGGCGTCGACGGCGACGTGGGCGCCGCCGGGGGCGACGTCGACGAACGCCGTCGGCGTGCCAAGCGGGAGTCGCGTCTCGCGGGTCGGCCGCTCGCCGGCGAGGTCGACGACGGTCAGGCCGTCGCCCTCGGTGTCGGCGACGAACCAGCGGTCGTGGGCCGCCGACGCCGCGCCGCCGCGCGGGTTCGGCGCGTCGACGGTGGCGACGACGCGGCGCTCGGCGAGGTCGACGAACGAGACGCTCCCGTCGTCGACGTCGTTGACGCCGAGCAGCCGGTAGCCGGGGGCGTACGACAGGTCCTGTGGCTCGCCCGGAACCGACAGTCGGTCCCGGACGTCGAACGGGGGGCGCCCGTCGAGGCGGACGACCGCGCCGTCGTCTTTCAGGGCGACCCACGGGTCGTCGCCGGCGTCGACGACGACGCCCGCGCCCTTGCCGATCGGCAGGTGGGCGACCGGCTCGAACCGGCCGTCGTCGCGGGCGTGCGTCCGCAACACCGTCACCCCGGGGCCGTCGTCGTCCGGCAGGTCGCCGTAGCCGGTGACGTAGAGGTACCGGCCGTCGCGGGAGGCGGCGACGCCGATCGGCGCGGTACCGACCGCGTCGGTCCGGTCGAGGACGGACGACGAGCGCACGTCGACGGCCTCGACGGTCCCGGAGGAGGCGTACGCGAGGTACGCCCGTCGGCCCCGCGGGCCGAACGCGAGGCCGTGCGGGTGGCGACCCTCTCCGACGCGGGCGACGAACTCGCACTCGCCGTCGTCTTCCTCGCGGCCGTCCACGTCGACCGCGGCGAACCCGCGGTCGCGCATCAGCTTCACGAACGCCAGTTCGCCCTCGACGCCGGCGGACGCGTCGGGCGGTGCGGGTCGTGACATGCGTGTCGTCAGTCGACCTCGTACTTGTCCGCCCGGCGGCACGGGAACTTGCCCGTCACCGGCCGGAGGTCGGTCATCGCGTCGAGGTGTTCGCCGGTGTGGCTGTCGTAGACGTGGATCTCGCCCTCGGGCCAGTGGCTCACGAAGAGTTCCTGACCGTCGTTCGAGAAGATCGGGTGGATCGCGTGCTCGCTTCCCGTCTCGATCACGAGGTCATCGTCGACCTCGAGGGTCTCGCGGTCTATGGCGTACACCAACTGGTCGAGGTCGGGGTCGTCCCGGAGCGCGACGTCACACCAGACGTAGTCACAGTCGTGGTGATTGCGCAGGAACAGGCCGCCGCCGGGGACGTCGATGCGCTTCTCGACCTCCCAGGTCTCGGTGCTCCAGGCGGTCGTGACGTTCTCGTCGCCCAGGTGGGTCGTGAACGCGCGGTCGCGTTTCGGGTCGAGCGCGCCCGGGCCGGGGTGGGGAATCGCCCCGGTCTCGATGTTCGCGACGCGCTCTCGCTCCTCGAGGTCGACGACCGAGACGACGTCGTCGCTCTGGGCGGCGATCATGAAGTACCGCCCGTCCTTCGTGAAGAAGCCGTCGTGGAGCGTCCGCGCGCAGTCGATCTCGGCGACGACCGGGAACTCGTCGTCGGTGTAGTCGATCAGCCACACCTCGCCCAGTTCCTTCAGCCCGGCGACGAACACCTCGTACTTCGGCGAGTCGTAGAGCGCACAGACCCGGCTCTCGACGTACTGGCCGTCGAGGTCGATGCCGCGGGTGGAGATCTGCTTGATCGGCGAGAGGTCGTCCGCGTCCGTGATGAGGATCTGACCCGGGGTGTAGAAGCCGGCGGCGACGTACTGGCCGTCGTGGGACACCGCGATGTCGCGGGCGTCGGTGCCGGCACGGACGCGGGCGACGCGGTCGAGGCCCCACAGGTCGAGCTTGTAGATGTAGCCGTCGCGGGCCATCGTGTAGGCGTACGCCCCCTCGCGCTCGTTGTCGGGGAGCGTGTTCGGGAAGTCCATCACGTGGATGGCCTGCCCGACGTCCTCGATCCGGCCGATCACCTCGTGGTTCGCCATGTCGATCATCGAAACCGACGCGTTGTCGCGCTCGACGACCACCATCATGTCGAGCAGGTCCTCGACGCCGTGTTGGGGGGCGTCGACGAGGTCGGACGCGGGAGTGAGCACCTCGTGGGTCTGTGCGATGTCCTCGAGGTTGTGGTAGTCGATCGAGTCGACGTCCTCGCCGACGAGGAGTTCGCCTTTCATCTGGGCGTGTCCGTCCCCGCAGTAGGTCGTACACTCGAAGGGGAAGACGCCCGTCTCGTCGGCGGTGAACTCGACGGAGTCGATCACCTCGTTCGGGTCCTCGTTTTTCGGGAGGACGGCGTGGAGGTCGTACGGCTCCGCGAGGTGCCAGTCGTGGACCTCGAAGTTCGAGTTCTCCTCGAAGGTCGACTCGACGAAGTCGATCCGGACGTTCGCCCCCTCGGAGACGTGTATCTCCTGGGGTTCGAACCCGAACTGGTAGGCGGTCAGCTCGAACGTCTCGACCGACTCGTCGTCGAACCCGCCGTCGTCGCCGTCCTCCGTGTCGTCGTCGCCGTCGTCGTCGCCGCTACACCCGGCGATGGCCGCGGTCCCGACGGCCGCCGTTCCAGCGAGGAACCGACGCCGCTGTGGCAGGTCGAGGTGTACGACGTCCGGGAAGTCGAGTTCGTCCTCGAACTCGAGTTTCTCGGCGATGTCGTGTGTCGCGCTCACGTACCGTTTCACCCGCTCTACGCTCTCTTCCGCGGTTTCGGCGCGTTCGCGATCGGATCTCTCTGACATAGTTTCGTGGGCGTCTCGGCGCGGTTCGCCCGCCCGAGCGACCGGCCCACGTCCACAATCTCCGATCACGCCGACGTGAAAGCGCGTCGTCATTCCCGACGAACAGAAACCCGGGGTGACATGATCGGGTAAACGTTAACAATCGTGCAGGATCCGCCCGCCGCTCCGGTGCCGTATTCGGCCACGCCGGTCCCGGGAGCGGACCTGTCGCGTCCGGACACATTCTCCGGCCGGGCGGAAAATACAGTTACGGCGGCGCGTCGAACGTCGCCCCATGGTCGACCCCCTGGCTCTCGGCATCGCGGTCACGCTGACGCTGGCCGTCGCGGTCCTGCACTTCCTCCCGGGGCCGCCGTGGACGCCGCGCGAGGACGTCACCGACGAGGTGCTCGAACGACGCGCCCGGACCGTCTCCGAGACGGAGTTCCCGGCGCCGATGAACCGCGCCATCGGCGCCGGGGGCGGCGCCGTCGCCGTCGGCGGCGAGGCCGAGGGCGAACTCGAGGAAGGCGAGGAGGCCCCCGCCGAGGAGACGACGAGCCCCGCCGACATCCCCGACGACGAGGTCGAGAACTTCGACGTCGAGTACGTCAAGGAAGGCGAGACGGTCGCGGTGGCGAACAACGAGACGCTGCTGGAGGCCGGCGAGGACGAGGGCTGGGACCTCCCGTACGCCTGCCGGGAGGGGCAGTGTCTCTCCTGTGGCGGCCACGTCGTCGACGGCGACGCCCGCGAGTACGTCGAACACGACGGCCAGGAGATGCTCGACGACGAGGAACTCGCGAACGGCTACGTGCTCACCTGCGTCGCCTACCCGCGCGGGGAGTTCTCGCTGGAGACGAGCGAGACGCCCTGACACGACGCTCTCGGGCTCGCCGGTCGAAGCGCTCGTTCGCCGGTCCGCGCGACCGAAATCGCCGCATTGATACGCTCACTTTTCGTTTCGAAATACAGTGACGGGGAGTTCCGACTCCGAGGACCGCTCGCCCGCCGACGTGGAGGACTCGCTCACGGAGGGCGCGCTCGGCCGCCCGCTGCTCCGGCTGGCGTGGCCCATCGTCGTCTTCCAGCTCCTGCAGGTGGCGTACAACCTCGCCGACACGCTCTGGCTCGGCCAGCTGTCGGCGGACGCCGTCGGCGCGATCAGCCTCGCCTTCCCCCTCGTCTTCCTGCTCATCGCCGTCGCCGGCGGCTTCACCACCGCGGGGAGCATTCTGGTCGCCCAGTACACCGGCGCCGAGAGCGAGCGCTCGGCGGGCCTGTTCGCCGGCCAGACCATCGCGTTCGTCGGCCTGCTCGCGGTCGTCCTCGGCGCGGTCGGCTACTTCTACACCGGCCCCGCGCTGTCGCTGCTGCCGAGCGACCCCGAGACCGCCGCGAAGGTCATCCCGCTGGCGGCCGACTACATGCAGGTGTTCTTCCTCGGGCTCCCCTTCCTGTTCGGCTTCTACGTCTTCGAGGCGCTGATGCGTGGCTACGGCAACACGGTCACGCCGATGCGGCTGATGTTCGTCAGCGTCCTCATCAACGTCCTCATCGACCCGTTTCTCATCTTCGGGTTCGCCGACAACCCCCTGTTCGGCTGGCTCGGCCTCGGCGGGCTGGAGGCGTCGCTGTACGCCGCCACCGGCTTCACCGGCTACGGCGTCGCGGGCGCGGCGGTCGCCACCGTCTTCTCGCGCGGGGTCGCCTCGATCATCGGCTTCTACGTGCTGTTCGCGAGCGAGGTCGGCCCCGACGCCTCGCTCTCGCACCTGCGGCTGAACGCGGAGAACGTCTGGGAGATCACCCGGCTGGGCGTGCCGACGTCGCTCGAACAGTCGGCGAACGCGCTCGCGCTCGTCGTGCTGACCGGCATGGTCGTCTCGTTTGCCCCGCCGGTCGTCGCCGCCTACGGCCTCGGTAATCGGCTCATCTCGCTTGTCTTCCTGCCCGCGCTCGGCCTCTCGCGGGCGACCGAGACGATGGTCGGCCAGAACCTCGGCGCCGACAGGCCCGAGCGCGCCGAGCGCGCCGTCCGCCTCTCGGCCGCCGCCGCCGGCGGGGTGATGATCGGCGTCGCCGTGATCGCCGTCGCCTTCGCGCGCCCGGTCAACGGGATCTTCATCGGTGCCGACGTCGAGGGCGCCGCGGAGACGGTCGCGCTCGCGACCGACTACCTGCGGATCCGCTCGGTCGAGTTCGCGTTCATCGGCGTGATGCAGGTCGTCCTCGGGGCGTTCCGCGGTGCCGGCAACACCAAGACCGCGATGGTCTTCTCGTGGCTCAACCTCTGGGGGGTCCGCGTTCCCGGCGTCTACGTCCTCGCGTTCGTCCTCGGCTGGGGCGCGACCGGCATCTGGGTCGGCATGAGCCTCGGTCACGTCGTCGGCGCGTTCGTCGCCGTCGCCTGGTTCCTCCGGGGGACGTGGAAGGAGTCCATCGTCGACGACGCCCGCACGGACGCGGAGCCGGTCGCCGTCGACGAGTGACGGTACCACGGCACGCGAAAGACGAGTAGCGAGTCACAACCGTTATTTACGATCGGTTGGTACGTACGAATCGAGGGCGCGTAGCTCAGTGGACAGAGTCCTTGGTTCCGGACCAAGATGCCGCGGGTTCAAATCCCGTCGCGCCCGTGCAGCGAGGAACGAAGCGACGAGCGAACCGGCACGCTGGATTTGAAGTAGAGAACGGCGAGTGAGACGAGCCGTTCGCGTGGTTCGAATCCCGTCGCGCCCGCTTTCTGCGACGACCGACCGGTGAGGGTACGCCCTCGGTCCGACGGGTTCGAGTTGCGTCGTCACGCCGTCCCGGCTTCCCCCGTAGTCGACAATGTCGTCGTGTCGCTCGACGTACGCGAGCCGCCAGTCCGGGTCGCTGACGGTCGCACCCGCGACCGGTCCGCTCACTCCGCGCGCTTGCTCGCGGAGGCGACCGTCTCGACGCCGGGGCTGTAGAGGGTGACGGGGTCGCCGTCGGGGACTGCGAAGCCGTTCGCGGCGAAGAGGCCGTTCTCCTCGACCTCGATCTCGCCCTCGTACAGCGGCCACGGCTCGTGGTCGACGTCGGCGTAGCGGAGGTCGCCGGCCGGCGACTCGGTGTAGTACCGGTACCGTTCGGTGAGGAATCGAGCGAGGGCGTCCTCGGCCGACAGCCGATCCCCGACCGGCCCGTACCGCGCCGCAAAGCGTACCGGTCTGGCCCCAGGGTGGCGCCGTCGGCTCCTGAACCGGACCCGGCCGTCGGCCCCGGTGAGGGTGATCCGCGCGTAGTAGTACGGGAGGTGGTGGAAGAGTCGGGCGCCACAGACCGCGGCGAGGCCGTCGGCGTCGAGGCTGAAGAAGTAGACGCCCGGCGTCCCGTCGCGGGTGACGTAGGTCCTGAGGTTGAGTTCGGGCAGCGCCACCCCCGTCCCGGCGGGACAGCGCCGCGGCCGCACGTCGACGTTCGTGAACGGGACGACCGAGAGCCACGCCCGCCCGTCGCAGGTGTCGACCGTCAGCGTGTCGGGGACGTGGGCGTCGACGACCGCCGGGTCGACCGGCCAGTTGGCGAAGAGGACGTTACGCCAGCCCATCCGGAGCGAGAGGACCATGCCGGCCACCCTACCGGCGCCCGGTACAATACTGTACCGGCGGGGGTACTTTACCCGTGTCCGTGGAAACCTCCGAGCGATGACGACCCACGTCCTCGTCCCGATGGACGGATCGCAAGCGGCCGAGCGGGCCTTCGAGTACGCGATGGAGCTCTACCCCGACGCCGACATCACCGTCCTCCACGTCGTCGACTCCTCGGCGGCGAGCGAGAAGACCGGACTGGCCTACGACGAGGCCGTCCAGCGGGGACTGGAGGAACGGGCAGACGAGGTCTTCGAGCGCGCGCGGGACCTCGCGGCCGAGGCCGGATTCGACGGGGCGGTCCGCACCGAGACCGGCATCGGGTCGCCGGCGCGCTCGATCGTCGACAACGCCGAAGACGCCGACGCGGTGGTGATGGGGAGTCAGGGCCGTACCGGCGCCGCGCGCGTCCTCCTCGGCAGCGTCGCCGAGACGGTCGTCCGTGAGGCGCCGATCCCCGTGACCGTCGTCCGCTGACGCCGTGGGCCCCGGCACGGCACAATTGCCGCGGCGTACTATAACGTCTCGCGTGGTCGTCCGTACCGATGACTCGACCCACGTTCGGGTTCCTGACCCCGGAGAACGGGCCGCTGTTTACCGACCTGTACGAACTTCGCATGATGCAGGCGTACCACAACCGGGGACACGATCCGACGGCGACGTTCAGCCTGTTCTTCCGCGAGTTGCCCCCGAACCGCGGTTACACGGTGGCCGCCGGCCTCGAACAGGCCCTCCACTACGTCGAGAACCTCTCGTTCGGGGAACGCGCGATCGACTTCCTGAACGAACTCGGGTTCGACGACGCGTTCCTCTCGCGGCTTTCGGATCTCGAGTTCACCGGCGAGGTGCGCGCGCTCCCGGAGGGGACGCCGGCGTTCCCGAACGAACCGCTGCTCGAAGTCACGGCGCCGATCCTGCAGGCGCAACTCCTCGAGACGGCCGTCATCAACCAGATCGGCTACCAGACGCTGATCGCGACCAAGGCCAGCCGGATGCGGGACGTGATCGACCGCGAGGGGGACGACCAGCAGCTAGTCGACTTCGGCTCCCGGCGCGCCCACGGGACTGACGCGGGGGTGAAAGCGGCGCGGGCGGCGTACGTCGGCGGCTTCGACGGCACGTCGAACGCCGCCGCAGCCGAACTGTTCGGCATCCCCGCGTTCGGGACGATGGCTCACTCGTGGGTCCAGAGTTTCGATACCGAACGCGAGGCCTTCGAGACGTTCGTCGCCGAGTACGGCGCGGCGAGCGTCCTCCTGATCGACACCTACGACACGGTCGCCGGCGCCGAACTCGCGGCGGCGGTCGCCGACGAGGCGGACGTCGACCTCCGGGGCGTTCGCCTCGACTCCGGCGACCTGCCGGCGCTCTCCCGGGCGGTCGCCGACGTCGCGCCCGACCTCGACCAGTTCATCTCCTCGGGGGTCGACGAGTACGCGATCCGCGAGTTCTTCGAGCGCGACGGCGTGGCCGCGGGGTTCGGCCCGGGGACGGCGCTGGTCACGAGCACGGACGCGCCGAAGGTCGAGGCGGTCTACAAACTGGTTGCGGTCGAGCGAGACGGCGAGATGCGCCCGACGATGAAGCTCTCGACGGGGAAAGTGACGTACCCGGGCGCCAAGAGCGTCCGGCGCACCGAGGAGGAGGGCGTCTACGCCGGCGACGTCGTCGGCCTCCGGGACGAGGACCTGCCCGGCGAGGAGCAGCTTGTGACCGTCCTCGACGGCGGCGGGCGGGTCGCGCCGCTTCCGGACCTCGACGCCATCCGCGAGACCGCGGCCGAGCGGCGTCGAAAACTCCCCGCGGCCACTCGCCGCATCGAGGACCCCGAGCCCTACGAGGTCCGGATCGGCGACGGCCTGCGGGCGGAGACGGAGTCCCTTCGAGCGTCGCTCGAACGCGGGACCGGGCGCTGAGATTCGCGGCTCTCCCGCGCGCCCGCGGTATCCCGGTTGCGTCTCGCCGAATAAACGTACAGCATCGTTCCATCCGGCCGGTAATCGCTGTCCGATTCTATCACGGTTCGTCACGAACGCACGGGTAGAGGCTACTATGCCAGTCCAGAACCTCGCCCGAAGCGACGTGGTCACGGCATCCATCGACGCGTCGATCCGCGACCTCGCGACGACCATGCGCGACGAGCGCGTCGGGAGCGTCGTCGTCACGGAGGCGGGCGCACCGGTCGGTATCGTGACGGACCGGGACCTGACGGTCCGCGTGCTGGCGACCGACGCCGATCCGGCGGCGCTCGACGCCGCCGACGTGATGTCGCCGGACCTGCACGCGATCGGACCCGACGACGGCTTCTACCAGGCGACCGAGATGATGCGCCGGTACGGCGTCCGCCGGCTGCCGGTCGTCGACGACGACCGGAACCTGCGCGGGATCATCACGGCCGACGACCTGAACGAACTGCTGGCCGACGAGCACCAGGAGATGGCCGGCGTCGTCCGGGCACAGCGGCCGCCGTACTGACCGCTCGACGAGCGGTTCGTCGGGCGCGGTTCTGGCGGCCGGACGCCGGATCGCCGGCGGAGAAGCAGCGTCCGCGACCGGTGGTCAACTACGGGCCCGTACCGTGCGCGTCGCGCCGGACTCCGGGTCGACGTGGACGCGCCACGGCTCGCCGTCCGCGACGGCCGGGACGATCCACGTGCTGCTCGTCTGGTACGGCGTGTCCACGACGACGTCATCGCATCCCCTCTCGCGGAGCACGTCGTAGGCGAGCACCGAGGCACCCGCCGCGGTCGAAACGGACGTCTCCCCGTGCGGGGCGGTGGAATGTTTCATACAGAGTCACCCTCCAAGCGGTCGTGTTATCCCCACGCACGCTTGAACCGGAACGCCGATTCTCGACCCGTGGGAACGCCGCGGCCAGCGGCGCGTGGACCACGGATTCACCCGGGCAGGAACAGGTTGAGGACGGCCACGAAGATTCCGGCGAGCCCCATCCGGACGCCGGCGACCGCCCAGTTCTGCTTCGAGATCGAGCCGAGGTACGCCCCGAAGCCGAACAGCAGTCCGACGCCGATCCCGACCGCGACCACGGTCGCCTGAAGCAGCGAGAACGCCGTCCCGTGTAGCAAGAACGGGAGCAGCGGGAGGATGATCCCGATGATCGGGCCGATCCCGCTCGCGACGGCGTTGATCTTGCGCGCGCCGCGGCGGTCCCGCTGGAGTTTCGTGTCCTCCAGATCGGTCAGCATGGCGCGTTCGATGCGCATGAGTTCGGCCTGCTTCTCCGCGCGCTCGATCTCCCAGACGCTCCAGACGCCGGACGTGCCCAGTCCGACGGCCGCCCCGAGCCCGATCTGGAAGACGGTGGCGCCGTCGCTCACCCCCGACAGGTACGCGCCGACGACGACGCCGATACTCGTCAGCGTGCCGTCGAACCCGTTGGAGATGAAGTACCGGCGCGAGATCGACGCGACGTCCTCGTCGGCGAGCAGTTCCCGGAGGTCCGTCATCTCGTCTCCCCGTCGGTCACCGGTCCTGTGGCGTCTCGCTCTGTTCGGTCAGGCGCTCCCCGCAGACGACCTCGTCGATCGAGTGGATCGACCCGCCGAGGCCGTCGATCGTCTCCTCGATTTCCGGGAGGTCGACGTCGCCGCCCTCGACGGTGAGCTTGATCGTGTCCACGTCCCGATCGGTCTCGACCAGCACGGCGTTGACGGCGTCGATGCCGGGACGGGCCGCGACGCGCTCGGCGAACTGGACGATGTCCGGTTCGTGTGGCTTCAGGAGGTCGAGGACGAGGCGGCGTATCGGTGCACTCACAGTGGGCGTACGTCGATGCCCGACGTTCTTAGAGGTACCGTCGACGGCGACCGCCGTTCGGCTCCATCCACCGCGATCCGACGCCGACGCCCGTGACGCCGATATATCAGAAATAATCACTGTGGTTTGCCATCCGCGGGATCGGCGACCGCTCTCGCGGCCGTCGTCGCGAATCGCCCGCCGGTGGCGACGTCACGCGCGTTCGATCGTTGGTGAGCGGGCACCTGCCGAAAATATCAATATTCTACCTCGTTATATACTTCTAACTAATATAAGAACTATTTAAATAATATAATATTGCAAGCGGTCTTACCCCGAGGCATGTCCCACGAGGACAGCAACTCGACGGTTGCGACGTACCTGAAAGAGAACCCGCGGATGATCGGCGCCCTGTTCACGCTGGCGCTGCTGCTCGCGCAGGCGACGCCCGTTATGGCGAAAAACTCCTCGACGCTGGGTGGTCCCTGATCAGTCGATCGGAAGTTCGTCGCTCCACAGCAGTTCGCCGCCGTACTCGACGGGAACCGCCGTCGGGCTAAAGAAGGATTTCAGCTGTTCTTTCGACACGTCGAACGTGTCGATCGTTCCCGAGTTGAGATATCGCTTCCCGATACCGGGAATGTGGGGTGTAAACAGCCCGCCGATGTCCAGATCCGAATTCGGGAACGTCTCGATCGTCAACTCGAACTCGTCGTCGCCGTAGCGTTCGAGTTGACAGACGAGCGGCGTCGTGTTGACGCGCTCGGCCATCCGGAAGCCGCCGTCGCCGATCACGAGGTACTGGTTGCCGACGATCCGCCGGCGGCTGGCGATCTCGGTCGCCGCCCGCAGCGAGAAGCCGTCGGTGAGCAGTCGGGCGAACGTCGCGCCGATCTCGACGGCGGGGTCGTTCATCACCTCGCTTGCGGTCACGACGCCGCCGACGCAGCCGCCGTCGACGAGTCCCTCGCCCTGCCGGTAGGACTGGCAGCCGTTGAGGATGAACGCGTCGACGCCGTAGCCGCCGCCGGTCGTGGTATCGAAGTGGCCGTCCGGACAGGAGATGCCGTCGCCGGTGACGTGGCCGATGTAGTGGAGGAAGTCGATGTCCGCGTGCAACAGCTCCCGGATCTCCTCGGTCGTCGCGTCGTCGACGAACTCGACGGTCGAGCCCGCGTGTTCGAGGGCGCTGTAACAGTCGCGGACGGCGTCGCGCTCGGCGTGCATCCGCTCGTCGTTGACGACGACCGCCACCGATATCTCCCCGCTCCGTTTCGCGACGCGGTCCAGGCGGGCCTCGAACGAGTCGATGGTCGCCTTGTTCGCGGCGATCGGGTTCGAGTCGCCGACGAACGCCTGCTCGATCGAGTCCGTCCCCGGTACGTCCACGAAGGAGATACTCTCGCGCTCGACCGCCCCGCTCCGGAAGAAGTCCTCGATCGCGTCGGGCGTCTCGGGGATGGTGCCCAGCGGCGTCGGGTCGGGACACCTGACGATCGCGAGGTCGGCCGCCAAATACGGCAGCGACTCGACGTACTCGGGGTCGGGCTGGACGTCGGCGGTGAGCCGCCACGTCGGGAGCAGCGGCTTGATACACCCGAACGGCACCTCGAGGTAGCGGGCGACGCGTTCGTCGATCGGGGCCTCGTACAGTGCCGCGAAGTCCGGCAGTTCGTCGGCTTCGCCCCGCCGCTCGAAGAGCCACCGCAACTGGTCGCGCTCGTGGAGGTGGATCTGGTAGTAGCCCTCGGTACGGGTGACACAGTCGAGGAAGAACACCTGCTGGAGCGTCTCGGCGACGCCGCGGTCGAACGCCTCGCCCTCGCCGTCGTCGAACGACCGCTCGGCGCCCGCGCTCACGAGTTTCGGTCGCGACCCGGGGACGACCTCGGCCCCGAGGTAGTACGCCAGCGGCGTCGCCGGGTAGAGGTAACGCGGGGAGGGTGGGAGCTGGAGCGTGATCCCCGAGTCGGGTTTCGAGAGGCCGTCGGGGATCGCGAGTTCGTCGCCGAGGTTCACCCGCGGCGGGTGGCCCCGCAGCGACGGGAACGACCGCTCGGGCGAGAGCGTCTGCAGCGAGTCGCCGAAGTACGACACCGCTTCGAGCATCGCGTACGGGTCGTCGGGCACCGTGATCTCGCTCGCCGGCCGGTCGTGGAACGATCGGATGCCGAGTTCGACCTCGGTCTCGTCTCCGAGCAGCAGCGAGGTCCGCTCGTCGTCGGAGAGCACCCGAATCGACGAGTCGACCCGGAAGTAGGTCTTGATCGACCCCGTGACGTCGAACAGGTACTCGCCGTCCGGTAGCGCGAGCGGCTGGCCGTTGGTCACCTCGGAGACGAACTCGCCGTCGGCGGTCCAGACGTGGACGTCGCAGATGCTCTCGCACTCGATCGTCGAGGTCTCGAAGCGCACGGCCGACTCGACGGGGAAGTGGAAGTCCTCGGTCGGCGCCGGTTCGAGGTCGACGGGGTCGGGGAAGCCGAAGCCGATCGTCGAGCGCTCGATCGGGTCCCAGATTTCGAGGGTCCGCTCGCCCCGCGGCCGGATCTCCGGCTGTTTGACGTCGCTCATAGCTGGAACCACCCCGTCGTGCGGCCGACGTCGTGGAGGTGCCAGCGCATCTCCGCCGGGAGCCGTCCGCGCTGTCTGAGTTCGATGCGCCCGTCGAACAGGCCGGCGTACTCCTCGACCAGCCGGTCGTCGTCCTCGATCGGCAGGTGGTAGTGGGCCATTCCGCCGACGCCCTCGACGAGGTTCGCGACGATGCGGACGAACCGCACGACGTCGTAGCGGTCGAACTCCTCGATGATCGGGCGCAGCGTCAGGACTCCCAGCCGCAGTTGTGCCGGTTCGAGGTCGTCGCGTCGCTCGTCGGAGTCGGCGATCGACTCGCAGATCCGGCTTTGCAGCGGGTGCAGCCGGTGGTCGAGCAGGGTCTCGTCGTCCGACGGCGTGCTCGTGCTCGACCCGGAGACGCTCCGCTGGAAGCCGTTTCGCACCGTGATCGACGTCGGCTCGGTGGCGTAGCCGGCGCGGAGGTAGTGGTCGGCGTCGGGTTCGAGGTCGAGACAGACGAGGACCCGCTCGCGCGCGCCGCCGGTCCCGAGGAGCGTCCGCGAGGCGTGAAACGTCACCTCGGGCGCGACCGCGCCGGTGACCAGCAGGTTACAGCCACGCGCTTTCAGCGTCGCCAGTCGCTCGCACACCGTGGGTGGAAGCTCGCCGTCGTCCCCACCGTTCATTCTCGCTTACCCTCTCTGTGAAACGAATATAAATAATGGGGTCGTCGGCCTGTCCGGAGCGGCCGACGAGGTGGGGCTTCAGCGAGGCGTCGGTGAGACGGGGCGCCGATGCGTCACGCGGAGGGTTCGGCCGCGACGGCCTCCTCGGCCTCCTCGGCCGCGGCCGCCGCCTGCTCGTCGAGCCACTGCTCGGCGTCGAGGGCGGCCATCGCGCCCGTCCCGGCGGCGGTGATCGCCTGCCGGTAGCGTGGGTCCATCACGTCGCCGGCGGCGAAGACGCCCTCGACGTTCGTGTGCGTCCCCTCGCCGGTCAGCAGGTGACCCGACTCGTCGAGGTCGACCGCCGTCTCCTCGAGGAAGCCGGTGTTCGGCTCGTGGCCGATGGCGTAGAAGACGCCCTGGACGTCGACCTCCTCGTGTTCGACGTCCTCGCCGGCCTCCAGTTTCTCGGTCGGGTGGCCGTCGGGGTGGGAGACGAGGGTCGCGCCGGTCACGCCCGCCTCGCGCGAGCCGTGGATCTCGAGCAGTTCGCTGTTCCAGGCGAACTCGATCGCGTCGTGGTCGAGCGCGCGGCGGGCCATGATCTCCGAGGCGCGCAGTTCGTCCCGGCGGTGGACCACCGTGACGGAGTCGGCGAACTTCGCGAGGAAGAGCGCCTCCTCCATCGCGCTGTCGCCGCCGCCGATCACGAGCACGTCGTTGCCGCGGTGGAACGCGCCGTCGCAGGTCGCACAGGTCGAGAGGCCGTAGCCCATCAGGTCGTCCTCGCCGTCGGCGCCGACCCAGCGGGCGCTCGCGCCGGTCGCGACGATCAGCGACCGGGTCCGAACCGTCTCGCCGGTCGAGAGTTCGAGGGTGAACGGCCGCGAGTCGACCGCGGCCGACTCGACGAGGCCGTGCTCGAACTCGGCGCCGAAGCGTTCGGCCTGCTCGCGGCCCCGCTGGATCAGTTCCATCCCGCCGACGCCCTCGGGGAAGCCGAGGTAGTTCTCGACGTCGGTCGTCAGCGTCAGCTGACCGCCGGGTTCGTCGCCCTCGAGGACGAGGGGGTCGAGGTCGGCGCGAGCGGCGTACACCGCGGCCGACAGGCCCGCGATCCCCGACCCGGCGATCACCAGTTCTCGCGGTTCCTCGCTCATTCGTTCGTGTACCCCTCGATCATCGACTGGAGGCGGTCGGCGGGCAAGGCGCCGACCTGCTGTTCGACCTGCTCGCCGTCGGCGAACAGCACGAGCGTCGGGACGCCCCGGACGCCGTACTCGGCCGCTAGCGCGCCGTGCTGGTCGACGTCGACCTTCGCGATCGTCGCGTCGGTCTCGTCCGCCAGCCGCTCCAGGACGGGTTCGAGCATCCGGCACGGACCACACCACGTCGCGAAGAAGTCGACGAGCACGACGTCGCGCTCGTCGACGAGGTCGTCGAGGTGGGCGGCGCCGTCGACGTGCACCGGTTGGTCGAACGATCCTGCTGGCGAATCGGGAGTCGTATCGGTCGTCATCAGATCCTCGTTGTACCCTCGGGTGCTTAAGGGTTTTGTATGTATTGCACAATATAGCCACGCAATATCACGGCCGACGTCGTTCGGCCGACCGGGCGTCTCGTGGGCTACGAAGGGGAGTTACGGGCGATACGCTATCGGTGGATGGGTTCGGGGCCCGTGCACGTAATTACCGAGGGGCACGCCCGACGGTCGCGAGATTGTACGAACTGTGAGATACCGACCTCGAACGCCGATCAGGCCGGGACGCGAAAGCGCGCGAAGTAGCCGATCCGGGTGCCGACCCGCTCGTCGAACCGGAACCCCGCGCGCTCGGCGCGTTCCCGGAGGGTTTCCGACGGGACGAAGTGCGGGTCGGGGAGCAGTTCGCCGACGACGAGGCGACCGCCCGGTCGCAGCACGCGGCGGAGTTCCCGCAACGCTCGCTCCCCGTCGGGGACCTCGCCGAGGACGGTGACGAGGTACGCGCCGTCGAAGCCGTCGTCGGCGTACGGGAGCGCCCGCGCGTCGCCGTGGACCGGTTCGAGGCGCCCGCCCCGGTCGCGGGCCCGCTCGCACGCGCGATCCAGCATCGGCCGCTGGACGTCGAGGGCGTGCAGCGTCCCGTCCGGTTCGAGCCACCGCGAGACGGGAACCGCGTAGTAGCCCGTCCCCGGGCCGACTTCGAGGATGCGCTCGCCCGGCCGCGGGTCCAGCACCTCGCGCAGTCGCGACCGGGTGACGATCGGCCGCGGGAGGTCGAGCCAGCCGCGCTGGGAGTAGGGACACGGCGACGGGTTCCGCCGCCACCGGAGCGCGGCGACTCCGGCCAGCAGGGCGAGCGCCGACAGACCGCCGAGCAGTCGGGTCGTACGCCGGGAGGCCATCGGCGGGGCGTTCGTCCCGGGCGGGCAAATCCCTTGGGTCCGGCGCTCGGCCGACGTTGCGAGTTCCGGGTCAACGGTGATCCGCCGCCGAGGCGTCTTGCACGGTGTGTCCTACACTCTGAACGAACGGGTCGAGGGCGAGTTCGACGACGTCGTCGCGGAGACGGTCGACGCGCTCGAAGCGGAGGGATTCGGCGTTCTCTGTGACGTCGACGTGCGCGAGACGCTCACGGAGAAACTCGGCGAGGAGTTTCGCAACTACCGGATTCTGGGCGCGTGCAACCCCGGACTGGCACACGAGGGGCTGGAAGCGGAGATCGAACTCGGGGCGTTGCTCCCGTGTAACGTCGTCGTCTACGAGGACGACGGTGACGTCGTCGTCAGCGCCGTCGACCCCGTGCAACTGCTCGACGTCGTGGACGACCCCGCGGTCGATCCGATCGGCGAGGACGCCCGCGAACGGTTCGAGCGCGCGCTCGCGGGGCTGTAGTCTAGCAGTTCGCTCCCGTACCGTGAGCGGCGCCGTGGCCCTCGTTCACGTGCTCACCCGGCGCGTGGTCGGCCGCGTGCACGCCGGGGACGTGGTCGCCCGCGTGTTCGGCCATCTGTCCGTACGCCCACGCGAACCGCTCGCCGCTCCCGTCCATCGCGCGGTCGGGCCCGTCGGCGGACGCGTTCGTCTCGGCGGTCACGACGGTCGCGGCCGCGAGGACCGCGACGACGACCGCGAGGATCAACAGCAGGCGCGTAGTTGTGGAGTTCATCACGTTTCACCTCGGGCGTAGCTACGCGGGGGCCGTAGTTACGGCTGTGGGCGCGAACTCACTCCGGAGACCGTCCGAGAACGTTTTTGCGGCGATTTAATCGTTTCTTTCACCGAAGATCGTTCGTCCGGGTCGGATTCGGCCGTCTCGTCCCGGCGGGCCGATCAGGGCCGCCCTTCGAGGCGGTCGGCGGGGTAGATGCGGTACGTCCGGCCCTGGGGCTCCCGGTACAGCAGTCCCCGCTTCTCCAGATCCGTGACGGTCTGGCTGACCTTGCTCTTCGAGAAGTCGGCGCGGTCCCTGAGTTCGATCTGGGTCAGCCCGGGCGATTCGAGCACTGGCTCTACGATCCGGCGCTCGTCGTCCGGCAGGACGTCGAGCACCCGCTCGGCGGCCGACGACGCGGACGAGCGGCCCGCGTCCGCGTCGTCGGCGTCCACCGATTCGTCCTCGCGCGGCGTTCGGCCCGTTCCGGCGGGGGCGGCCGGAACGACCTGATCGCGGACGACGAGGTAGACGCCCGCGACGACGCTCGCGACGAGGACCGTCCCGAGGAGGTACCACGCCGGGTGGGTCCCGTGCATCGCGGCGCCGCCGCCCATGTGCCCCATGGTCTCGTCGAGCGCCGCCCACCGGCGGTAGGCCCCCCACGTCGCGACCCCGCCGACGAGGAGGACCGCGCCGACCACGAGGGCGGCCGCGAGGTCGGTTCGGTTCCGGTTCACGGCTCGACAGTTATCGCCGACGGGCCCTACCTCTTGCGTTCGACGGACGCCGGGAGCGCCGCCGTCCGCGAGCGGGCGGCGATACCGGCCCGCTCGCGCCCGGACTCGGCCGGGTACCCGGACCGACCTTGAGCCGGCGCGCCCCACGCCTTTGCCCGTCGGCGGCGTAGGGCGGCGACGAGCATGGACGCGGACAGAGACTCGGCGAAGGACGTCGACCCGAC
This sequence comes from Salinilacihabitans rarus, assembly GCF_024296665.1. Taxonomy (NCBI): domain Archaea; kingdom Methanobacteriati; phylum Methanobacteriota; class Halobacteria; order Halobacteriales; family Natrialbaceae; genus Salinilacihabitans; species Salinilacihabitans rarus. The sequence goes on from NZ_CP100762.1 coordinate 2,807,451, forward strand.
CGACGCCGACCACCGGGAGGTCGGCAGCGGACTGCTCGAAACCGACATGGGGCCGAGTTCGGCGGTGGCACACCTCTACCGCGGGGAGATCCACCGGATGCGATTCTGGCGCGAGCGGCTCGATCAGACGACCTACTGGGCGATCGTCATCATGAGCGCGATCCTGACGTGGACCTTTTCGAGCCAGAACAATCCCCACTACGTCCTGCTGTTCGGCGCGGCGTCGCTGGTGGCGTTCCTGGTCATCGAGGCACGACGCTACCGCGGCTACGACGTCTGGCGCGGGCGCGTCCGCACGCTCCAGCGGAACGTCTTCGCCTACGGGCTCGACCCCTCCGCCGGCGTCGAGGACCCCGAGTGGCGGCGGCGGCTGAGCGAGGACTACCGGCGGCCGGCGATGAAGATCGCCGCCGAGGAGGCGATCGCACACCGCCTGCGCCGGGTCTACCTGCTGCTGTTCACGATCATCCTCGGCGCGTGGGCCGTCCGGGTCGCCGCCTTCGCGGACGCGCCGTGGCCCCAGAGCGCCGCAGTCGGGGAGATTCCGGGCCTCGCGGTCACCGCGGTCGTCGCCGTCGGCTACCTCCTCGCGCTGGCCGTCGCGCTCCGGCCCCGTCGCTGGCAGGCCGAGGACGAACTCCACTCGCGGGACGTCGGCCGGAATCGGTGACCGTCACGGCCGCGGCGCGACGTGTTCCTCGACGAACCAGCGGGCGATCTTCCCCTCCGCCCGGTGGAGGACGTCGCTGCAGGTCGCCTTCGAGACGTCGAGGACGTCCGCCACCGCCGTGAGCGTCGTCCGGCGGGGGACGTCGTAGTAGCCCTCCTCGAGGGCGACGAGGAACACCTCCCGCTGGCGGTCGGTCAGGAGGTCGTCGTCGCGGTCGCCGTCGACGTCCCGGACGTACTCGATGCGGTAGGCGATGCCGCTCTCTTCGAGGTGCGTCCCGAGTTCGGAGAGGCGCTCGCCGCTGGTCGTCAGTTCCCACGTGGCCTCGCCGTCGCGGATCTCGAACGGCGTTTCGAGTGGCACCCCCGCGCGGACCGTCGGCGCGAGCAACGCCGGGTTCGTCGCCTCGATCTGGAGCAGCGCCGCGTCGCCGCGCTTCCAGAGCAACTCGAGTTCGCGGACGTCCTCGCACTCGGCGGCGGCCGAGAGTACGGGCACCGGGTTCGACGCCGCCACCTCGATCACGCCGACGGCGCCGGACGGCGCCGTCAGCAGCGAGATGACGCGGAAGGTGACCTCGGGCCAGGCCGTCGACACCTCGTGAATCCAGAGCTCCTCGGGGACCGAGACGACGAGTTTCGCGCGGGGCATACCCGTCGGTCGGTGACGCGCGGGCGTAGGAGGTGTTGCTAACATGTTCGACCGACCGTGTGATGTTCGCGGGAACGGCTACGCCGCTTCGGTTCGGACGGGTACGTATGTCGGAGTCAACGTCGGAGCGGGACGGCAGCCGCGAGCCGTCGCTCCCGACGACGCCGTTTCACGTCCTCGGGATCGCCTTCCTGCTGGCCGGGTTCGCGCTCGCCCTCTACCAGGGGCTCCAGGAGTTCGCCCTCGTCCCCCGGGTGTCGTGGATCACGTGGACCCACATCCACTTCGTCACCGTCGGGGCGTTCACCCAGTTGCTGTTCGGGACGCTCCCGCGGCTGACAGCCCGGCGGCTCGGAGTCGAGTCGCCCTCGCGGCGGTACGAGCGGGCGAGTTTCCTCGGGCTGAACGCCGCGTTGCTCGCCGCGTGGTACGGTCGGGCGTTCGGCGAACCGCTCTGGTTCGACGTCGGCCTCGCGACGCTGTGGCTGCTCACCCTCGCGCTGCTGGTCGTCCTCCTCGCGACGGTCCGTCGCGCCGGCTGCGCTCGCGACCCCACGATCGGCTTCTACCTCCTCTCGCCGCTTGTCTACCTGATCGGCCTCACCTTCGCGTTCGGGCTGTTCAGCCACGCGTGGGACCTCCCCGGCGGCTGGTACGGCCTCCGCGAGGGCCACGTCCACGCCAACGCGTGGGGCTTTCTCGGGCTGGCCGCGATCGGCACGCTGTACGACGTCTTCCCGCGGCTCGTCGACCTCGACGCCGACGTGGGCGTCGACCGACTGCGGCGCTACTCGTTCCCGCTGTTCGCGGTCGGCATCCTCCCGCTGGCGTTCGGCCCGGTGCTCGGCATGGGGCGGACGGTCACCGCCGCCGGACTCCTGCTGTACGCCGTCGGCTACCTCCTGTACGTCGCCTCGCTCGTCCGGGCCTATCGCGCGGGGACGCCGAACGGCACCGCGCTGTGGGTACTCGTCGCGCAGGCGTGGATCCTCGGCCCCGCGGGGTTCGCCCCGTTCATCCTCTTCGGGGTCCCCCTCGGCATCCCCGATGCGTGGATCGAGACCGGCGCGCTGCACTTTTTCTTCCTCGGGTGGGCGCTCCCGGTCGCGCTGGCCGGCGCGTTGCTGTACGTCGGTAGCCGGGAGGGGCCAACCGACGGCGCCGGCTACGGCGGCCACCCCCTCGTCCCCGACGGCGGCGTGCCGTCCGTGGTCGGGGCGCCGACGGTGCTGGCCTGGAACGTGGCGGTGTTGCTGATCGGCGTCGGCTTCTTCTATCAGGATCAGGCGTGGTCGGCGTCCCTGCACGCGGTCGGCTACGCCGTCGTCCTCGCGGTCTGGGGGTACTACCTCGCGCGGATCGCGGGCCGGTGGCGGACGGCGCGCGCCGTCGCGGCGACCGCCTGAGTCAGTTCCGCCCCGCGAACGCCTCGGGGAGGCGGGCGTACGCCTCGGCGGTCGCGGCGAGGGCGTCGACGGTGGTGTACTCGTCGCAGGCGTGGGCCGTGTCGGTCGCGACCGCGAACTCGACGGTCGGGATGCCGGCGTTGCGCAGGCGCTTGGCGTCGCCGCCGCCGGTCGCGCTGCGCCGATATACCCGCTCGTCGAGGACCGCCCGCGCGGCGGTCGTCGTCGCGGCGACCACCGGCGACTCCGGGTCCTCGTAGGTGCCGATGCTCCAGCTGACGTCCGCGACGGAGACGCCGCCGTGGTCGTCGAGCCACTCGCGGACCGCCGCGAGCACGTCGGGCGTCTCGACGCCGGCGGTCAGCCGGACGTCGAGTTCCGCGCGGGCGGCCCGGGGGACGCTGTTGACGCTCTCGCCGCCCTCGATCGTCCCGAGGTTGACCGTCGGCCGCTCGAACAGCCGTCGGGCGGTCGTCTCGCCCATCGACCGCGCGTAGTAGTCGACGGACTCCTCGACGATCGGCTCGACGGCCGGCGGGATCGGCGGCGAGCGCTCCGCGAGGCGCGTCCGGACCGTCTCGACGGCCGCCCAGAGCCGGTCGATCGCGTTCTCGCCGAGCATCGGCCGCGAGCCGTGGGCGGCCTCGCCCGTCGCCTCGAGGGTCAGCCAGATGCTCCCCCGGTCGGCCACCGTGATCGACGGGGGGCCTCCGGTGGCCGTCGGCTCGCCGATCACGCACGCGTCGGCGTCAAGCCGGCCGGCGTCGAGCAGCGCGCCCACGCCGGCGTCGCCGCCGACCTCCTCGTCGGCGACGAACGCGAACGCGAGGGTCACCGGCGGCCGCGTTCCGGCTTCGACGTACGCGCGGGCGACGTGGAGCATCGCGGCGATGGCACCTTTCATGTCGGTCGCGCCGCGGCCGTAGACGCGGTCGCCGACCCGCTCGCCGAGCGGGTCGAACGACCAGCCGTCGGGGTCGACGGGGACGACGTCGAGGTGGCCGAGAAAGAGCAGGGTCTCCTCGCGCTCGCCCGGGAGCGTCGCGAGCAGGTTCGGCTTCGCCGGGTCGGCGGCGACGCGTTCGGTTTCGAGGCCGAGGTCGGCGAGAGACGATTCGAGCCAGCCGACGACCTCGCGGGTGTCTCCCGGCGGGTTCGTCGTGTCGAACCCGAGGAGGTCGAGCGTCGTCGCCGCGAGGTCGTCCTCGTCGGGTCGACGGACCGCTTCGGGGACGCTCACGGGTCTAGCCGTCGACGGCGACGGGGCGTTCGTCGGCCTGCTCGTACTTGTCCTCGAACTCCTGGATGAGCTGGCCCATCTTGGCGTACCAGTCGTTGAGCAGCCGCTGCATGTCGTCTGCGATCTTCGACGGGTCCGTCGGCGAGTAGACGTGGTAGTAGCCGCCCTGATCGTAGTTGACCTGCTCTTTCTGGATGAATCCGGCGCCGAGCAGCCGCTGGATCGATCGGTAGGTCGTCGAGCGTTCCCGGTCGACCGCCTCGGCGACGTCGTCGATCGTCAACGGCTCGTCGCTCTCGACGAGCACCTGAAAACACTCCTTGTCCAGCTGTTTCAACCCGTGGAAACACTCCAGTAACCCCTCGCACACCATCTCCTGTCGTAGTTGTTCGGCCATCGAATCCGGCATTTTCCCGTTTCGAGGTAGGAGCTACGGGGGCATAAGGGTTTTGTGAAAACTGTGCAATTCTGGACGCGCCGCCCGCGGGTGGGGGCGCGGCGACGCGATCAGTCCGCGGTCGCGACGGTTCCCTGCGACTCCTCGCGGAGGGTGGAGATCGTGCTGACGATGACGGCGCCGCTGACCATGATCGCCGACAGGAAGATCAGCCCCAGACCGACGGTGTTCAGGATCTCGATGCCGAGGTAGTCGCCGAGTTGCTGGAAGGCGACGGCGACGCTGCCACCGAGCAGCATCAGGCCGAAGTAGACCTTGATGTCGCCCTCGTCGACGATGCTCGTCGAGGCCGACCCGATGCGCGCGCCGAGGGCGCTGCCCGCGAGCAGCGGGGCGACGATCGAGAGGTCGACGCCGCCGTCCATCGCGTAGAGGTACGAGCCGATCCCGCCCGAGAAGACGATCTCGAACAGGTCGGTCCCGACCGCGACGGGGACGGGGACCCCGATGAGGTAGAACATCGCGGGCATGCGGATGAAGCCGCCGCCGACGCCGAGGAAGCCCGAGAGGACCCCGGTGGCGAAGGCGACGCCGAGGACCATCCACAGCGACACCTGAATGCCGCCGCGGATCGTCATCATCGGCGGGACGCGGTACGACTGGATCGTCTTCGCGATGTCCGGGATGTCGTCCGGATCGATCTCGGCGTCGGGGTCGTGGCCGCCGCCGCCACCGCCGTCGCCTTTCAGCGCGTTGCGGGTGACGAAGAGGCCGATGCCGCCCAGCAACAGGACGTACGTGACCCCGATGACGGAGCCGGCGAGGCCGAGGTCTTCGAGGTAGTAGACGCCCATGCGCCCGACTTCGATGCCGACCGCGGTGCCGAGGATCATCAGGCCGCCGAGTTTGTAGTCGACCTGCCCGAGGTCGTGGTGTTTCAGCGTCGCGATGACCGCCGTCCCGAAGACGAACGCCATGCCGCTACCGACGGCGACCGGGGCGGGGTAGCCCATCACGAGCAATGCGGGCGTGACGAGGAACGACCCCCCCATCCCGAAGAAGCCGAACAGGACCCCGACCATGAACCCGAAGCTGACGAACACCGTCAGCATCGTCGTGCTAATTCCTAGTGGATCCATCGATCACTCACTCGAAAGTTTTTCGACCACGGTCCGTCCGGCTACTCGTTCGATGGCGCCGTACCCAACGTAGAGGACGATGGCCTCCACGAGGACCGTGCCAACGAGCGTCGCTGCTTCCATGCTCAGCCCGAGCGATTCGCCGCCGATCATAGGTGACGATCACCCGAGCCGTTCCGTTCCGGTTGTGTACGGATCATGCTTTTCTGCTCAACATCCCCTAACCGGGTGGTGTTAATAACGCTTTTGGGAAATGTGCACAATATTACTACGAGGAATCTCATCGCTATCCAATGGGAATATCGGAATAACTTATGCAGATATAGCTCCCGTTCGACTCCCCGCGCGATCCGCCGAGAACGGGCCCGAATTCGCTCGCGCGCGCCTGTCGGCGCGGCGACGGGTTTACGCCGGCGCCGCGGCGATCATCGCGACGTAGCCGACGACGAACGCCACGACGAACGAGCCGGCCCACGCGGCGCCGGTCAGGAGCAGTTTCCGCCGGCTCACCCCGGAGCGGCCGCCGACGGCGTAGCCGCTGCCGACGATGGCGCTCACGACGATCTGGTTGAACGAGACCGGGACGCCGATCAGCACCGCGGTCTGGGCGATGAGAAACGACGGCACCAGCGTCGAGATCGATCGGCGCGGGCCGAGCGAGGAGTAGTCCTGCGAGAGCGACTTGATCATCCGCGGCGCGCCGGTCCACGAGCCGATCAACAGTCCGAGGCCGCCGCCGGCGAGCGCCGCCGTCGCCGGGAGCGCCACCTGGTCGAGCAAGGGCAGCAGGGGGCCGACCGCGAGCCCGACCTGACTGCCGCCGGCGGAGAACGCCACGAGCGCGCCGAGGGCGAGCAGGAACCCCCGCAGGGCCCCCGCCTGGTCCCGGACGACCGCCTGCCGGAGGGCGAGCGCGACCGCGCCGGCGGCGACGACGGTGGCGACGACGCCGCCGGGAACCGCCGCCGGGAGGTGCGTCCGGCCCGCGCCCGCGAGCGACCCGCTCGCGCCCGGGAGCGTGAACTGGAGGTTCGCGAGGACGGCGGCCACGAGCGCGCCCAGCAGCGGCACGCTGACGCGTTCGGGGACGTCGGACCGGGGCAGGAGGCTCGCCAGCCCGTAGGCGATGCCGCCGCCGACGACGGGCGTGAGCGCCCACATCGCGCCGATCTGGCGGTACTTCGGCCACGCGGGGTCGCCGCCGAGCGCGAGGCCGACGCCGACGACCGCGCCGGTGACGGTAAACGCCGTCGCGATCGGGTAACCGGTGTAGATGCCGACGGCCATGAGCCCCGCGCCGACCGCGAGCGCGACGATGACCCCCGCCGCCGGCAACTCGACGCCGGTGACGAGCCCCCGGCCGACGGCGTCGGAGACGTTGCCGCCCTGGGTCGCCGCCCCGAGGAAGCCGAAGACGCCGACGACGAACGCCGCGCGCATCGTCGAGATGGCGTTCGCGCCGACGGCGGGGGCAAACGGCGTCGCGCCGCTCGACCCGGCGCCGATCACCCACGCCATGAACGCGCTCGCGGCGGTCGCGAGCAGAAACAGGACGAGTGTCGTTAGTTCCATCTGCGTAATAGAAGTGACCGCGTCGGTCGTCGCGGCGATCAGTCGGCGCCGGTCGGCGCGGCCTCGTCGACGGCCTGCCGACTGCGCCAGACCCCCTGGAGGTACGCGCCGGCGAACATGCCGGCGAGCGCCCAGAGGATGGTGACGTTACCGATGCCGAGGCTGGCGTAGGCGGCGCCCGGGCAGATGCCCGACAGCCCCCAGCCGACGCCGAAGACCGCGCCGCCGATCAGGACGTTGCGGTCGAACGACTTCAGCCGGCGGCTGTAGGCCTTCCCGGTCAGGGGCGCGGGCTTGCCCAGCCGCGGCATGATCGCGAAGGCGATGCCGGTGACGATCGCCGCGCCGAACATGACGAACAACAGCCCGAAGTCGGTGAACTGGAGGAAGTCCAGTACGACCTCGGGGCGGGCCATGTGGCTGAAGCCGAGGCCGAACCCGAAGATCAGGCCGCCGACGAGGATCAGCGGCATGAACAGGGGGTGGCGGTCGCTCATGCTACGGACTCACCCCCAGCGCGGCGACCAGTTGCGCGGTCACGATCGCGACCGTCAGGAACGTGATCACGCCGACGATCGACGTCTTCGACGCGGAGCCGACCCCGCAGACGCCGTGACCCGACGTACAGCCCTTGCCGATGCGGGTGCCGATCCCGACGAAGAGGCCGCCGAGCAGCAGCCGCCAGGGCTGGACGTCGGTCGTCCACGCGCCGCCCTGCCAGAAGACGGCGTAGACCGCCGCTCCGAGGACGATCCCCACCGAGAAGACGACACGCCAGTCCCGCGAGGCGCGGTACCGCTGGAACCGCGACTGGTCGGAGACGTACGACAGCGTCGACTCGAGGAACGTGCTGGCGCCGGCGATGATCCCGGTCCCGAGGTAGATGACCGCCGCGCCGAGGCCGACCAGCAGCCCCCCTACGGCGTACCGATAGATGCCGTTAGGGAACGGCTGATCGACGAGCGCGAGCGGGACGATCTCGGCTACCATTTGCAGTCCGATCAGTCACCCGTCAGGGCGTCCTGGCTGGCTGCGCAGTTGTTCGGGCCGAGTTCGAGGGTGAACGCTTCCTCCTCGTCGTCGACGTCCTGCTGGCCGAGGTTCGTCGGGATGATCTCCTCGTAGTTGGCCGGCCGCGGCGGCATGTCCGAGAGGATCAGCTCGACGAAATCGTCCTCGTCCATCGTCAGCGCGTCCATCTCCTCCTCTAGCTGGCCGATCGGCGCGGTGTAGGTGCCGTCGTCGGCGGCCTCGGCCGCGTCGCTGAAGTGCGCGCCGCCGATCAGGGTCTCGTCGGGCAGGGTGAGCACGCGCTCCTGGAGCGACTCGTAGAGCTGGCGCGCGGCGTCGGGTGCGCCCTCGTCGCCCTCTTCGAGGTCGGGGCGGGCGACGCTCTCGGTGAACAGGCCGTCGCCGGTCGCCAGCAGTTCGCCGTCGATCAGGTAGGAGGTCATCCCGGAGGTGTGACCGGGCGTGTAGACCGTCTCGATCGTCGCGTCGCCGACCGCGAACTCGTCGCCGTCGTCCGCGAGGGTCACGTCGTCGGCGTAGGTGACGCCGCGGTCGACCGACGCCTCGGGGATGACGCCTTCGACGCCCTCGGCGTCGAGGTCGCGGACGCCCGAGAGGTGGTCGGCGTGGATGTGCGTGTCGATGGCGTAGGTCAGGTCGACGCCGAGTTCCTCGGCGTCTTCGAGGTAGCGGTCGGTGAACGCTCGCAGGGGGTCGATCACCGCGGCCTCGTCGCCGTCGACGAGCAGGTACGCGAGACAGCCGCTGGAGGGGCGCTGGTACTGGTAGAGCGTGCCGGCGCCGTCGTAGCGGCCGACCTCGACGCGCTCGTAGATCGAGGCCCAGCCGTTCATGCCCTCCTCGAGGTGGTGTACGTCGTAGTCGCGCTCGGCGAGCGCGCCGGCGACGTACTCGCTGGCGCCGCCTTTCGCACACAGCACCGTGACCTCGCGGTCGTCGGGGATCTCGGCGAGGACGTCGTCGTCGATCTCGTCCTCGAGGAACTCGAAGTACGGGACGTTGATCGACTCGACTGTCTCGCCCTCGATGCGCCACTCGTCGTAGTCCGACGTCATCCGCGTATCGAGGATCGTGACGTCCTCTCCCTCATCAATACGGTTTTTAAGCTCTTCGGGAGCGACCGATTCGACGGGAACATCCGGAGTCGGGAAGTCCATGTCGTCCATGTTGTGCATCCGGGTGTACTGGACGGACCCACATAAGAGTTTGCATAGTATTTCCTTGATTACGCAATACTAACGATCGGCCATGACGGAGCGACCGCGCTCGAACTCGGCGCTATCACACGATCTTTGGCGTACACGCGAACTAGTAGAACTGTACGGCTGTTCGGTCCACCTGCAAGAACCGACATTCTTTTATTGGATGCACCGTTATTGTGCGGTAGCTCCAATACAGAGCAACCACGAACCAACTATGAGCACGGAATTCAACGTCACGGAGACGCTCGACGTGAAAGGCGCATCGTGTCCGATGCCGGTCGTGAAGACGAAGAACGCGATCGACGACCTCGGCGAGGGCGACGTCCTCGAGGTCCTGGCGACCGACTCGGGCAGCATGAGCGACATCCAGGGGTGGGCCGACGGTACCCCCGGCGTCAGCCTCCTCGATCAGGTCGAGGACGGCGACGTCTACAGACACTACGTCGAGAAGACCGAGTGAAATGAGCACGGAGACGGACGAGTCCGGCGGGGAACCCGAGGCGCTCGACGAGGACGCGCTCCGCGCGCGCGTCGAGGAACTCGACGACCGGCTGGCGGAACTCGAAGCGGCAACGGGCGACGAGCAGAAGAAGATGACCATCGTCGCCACGAAGGGGAGTTTCGACATGGCCTACCCGCCGCTGATCCTCGCGAGTACGGCCGCCGCCTTCGGCTGGGAGGTCGTGGTCTTCCACACCTTCTGGGGGCTCGACATCCTCCACGAGGAGAAGTCGAAGAACCTCAAGCTGAGCGCCGTCGGCAACCCGAACATGCCGATGCCGAACGCGCTCGCGGCCCTGCCGGGGATGGACTCGATGGCGACGAAGATGATGCAAAAGCGCATCGACGAGAACGGCACCGCGACGATCGAGGAGCTGATCGAACTCTCGCTCGAAAGCGGCGTCGACCTGCAGGCCTGCCAGATGACCATCGAGCTGATGGAGTACGACGAGGACGACTTCTACGACGGCGTCACCACCGGCGTAGGCGCGGCGACCGCGCTCCAGCACATGGCCGAATCCGACGTCCAGTTGCTGGTCTGAGACGTTCCCGGTGACGCGACCTCCCGGTAGCACCGAGTTCCGACCACCGCGGCCGCGGCGAGCGCGGGCGCGAGTCCGAACGGTTCGAGCCGACGTCCGTACCCGATTCTGCCGTCCGCGTCACGCCTCCAGGACGTGATCCAGTAACTTCGCCTGGGCGGTCGCGAGGTGTTCTCTGAACGTCGCCGACGAGATTTCGAGTTCGGCGGCGACCTGCGCGGCGTTGGCCGAGCGCGGGTGCGCGAAGTACCCCATCTCGTGGGCGGTGTGGAGGACCTGTCGTTGCCGGGCGGTCAGGCCGCTTCCGTCGAGGACGAGCGGACCGTCGTCGCTCCGGTCGGGACCCGATCGGGTCAGCCGCCGGATCGCCACGTCGTCGAACGCCCGATCGAGTTCGCTCACGACGTCGCGGACCTCGTCGACGTCGCTCGCGTAGAACGAGAGCACGAGCGCGCCGTCGACGGCGTGGACGTCCCACACCGGGTGGCCCGTCTCCTCGACGACCTCGCAGACGCACCCCTGGCGGGCCTCGCGAGCGTACTGGTAGACGGTCCGCGAGTCGTACGAGAACGCCTCCTCGAACTCGCGGGCGGTGACCTCGGCGTCGGTGGCGAACTCCTCGATCACCCGCCCGGAGCGGTCGGCGGGCGCGCTCCGGGCGACGTCCGTGACTCGCGCGCCGTCCGTCGTCAGGGGGGCGAGCTGGCAGTGTTCGGGGCTTCCGACGTACACCTCCACCCGGATCCTCGACGCCATGGGGTGGTCTGCCCACGTCCGGCCGCATAAAGGGCCACGGTAGCGTGGGGGCCGTCATATCCCCGTCCGCGGCTTCACGTAGCGGTGTGACAGTACGGCACCTGCGGGTCCTCGTGCGCCCGCCGTCCGGGCGGCTCACCGGCGGATCCGTGGAGCGCCCGCGACGCCCGGCCGGCGCCGTCGACGGAGGGGCGCGATGAGGCGGGAACTCCTCGTTATCGGCGCGGTAGTCGCCAGCGTACTGCTGCCGATGTGGTTCGTCGCGATGCAGGGCGAACCGCCGTCGGAGGAGATCGCGATCGATCGGAGCGTCTCCGACATCCGGCCGCTCGACGGGTTCGTCGACGCGCCGAACAAGCTCTCGCCGAGTCAGGTCGGCACGATCGTCTGGATCGCGCTGTTCGCGCTCGTCGGCGTCCTCGCCGCCGCCCACCGGTTCATGAACTACGCCGTCCGCCCGAGCGCCGAGCGGACCGAGGGGGCGGCGGAGACCGACGGCGGTCGGACCGGCACGTCCTGGCTCGCGACGGACGAACGCTGGGTCGTCGAGTACGCCCGCCCCGCCGAACAGGCCGAGGGGCTGATCGCCATGGCCGGGTTGACGATCGTCGCGATCGTCTTCGCCGCGCTGTTCATCGGCGAGTACCTGACGCTCGCACGCACCCAGTACTTCGGCGTCTACGCCGCCGCGATGTTCCTCGCGCTCGCCGGGTCGACCGTCGCCTACTACGCGTGGTTCATGCCCCACGTCGAGGTGGCCGAGTACCGCGACCACCGCCGGGGTGAACGATGAGCGACGACGCCGACGGCTCGCGTCCGGGCTGTCCCGGTGAGTGCGAGGGGACGTCGGCGCCCCGGCGGCCGTCGCTGTTCACCGACGACCGCGCCGAACTGGGCAGGCGCGACGTCGCGAAGGTGCTCGCGACGATCGGCGGGCTGACCGCCCTCGGGAGCCTCGCCGTCCCGCTGGCGGGGCTGACGCGCGTGTTCGAGCGCGGCTACAGCGGCCCGATCTACGGCGACGGCGTCGCCCTCGTCGACGAGGAGGGCGAACCGGTCGACGAGAACGCGCTCGCCGTCGGCGAGCACATGACCGTCTTCCCCGAGCCGCGACCCGGGATCGCCGACGCGCCCACGCTGCTCGTCCGCTTCGAGGAGGACGCCTACGGCGGCGAGACGAAACTGGAGTTCACCATCGGCGGCTACGCCGCCTACTCGAAGGTCTGTCCGCACGCGGGGTGTATGGTCTCCGACCGGGACGACTCGGTCCTCGTCTGCCCGTGTCACTCCGGCAAGTTCGACCCCCTCACGGGCGCCGAGGTGGTCGGCGGCCCGCCGCCGCGGCCGCTCCCCCAGCTTCCGCTGACGTTCTCGGCGGAGGGCGCGCTGATCGCCGCGGGCGACTTCGACGGGGCCGTCGGCCCCGGTGGTGGGTGATGGCCGCCGACGGGCGGTCCGCGACCGGGCGCGTCGTCGACGCCGGCAGACGCGCCTACGGCTGGGTCGACGCCAGGCTGGACCTCGACCGCGACGCGACGCTGCTCGGAAAGGCGTTCCCCGCCGAGGACTCGTTCCTGCTGGGCGAGGTGGCGCTGTTTTGCTTCCTCGTGCTCGTGCTGTCCGGGATCTTCCTCGGCTTCTTCTTCGAACCGAGCACGACCGAGGTCGAGTACGAGGGAAGCGTCGACGAGTTCCAGGGCGAGGAGCTTCCGGCCTCCTACGTCAGCGTCCTGAACGTCACCTACGACGTCCCCTTCGGCATGTTCCTCCGGCGGATACACCACTGGGCGGCGCACTTCTTCGTCGCCTCGCTGGGGTTGCACATGTTGCGGGTGTTCTTCACCGGCGCCTACCGCAACCCCCGGGAGCCCAACTGGCTGGTCGGGAGCGGCCTCGCGGTGCTCGCGATGGGCGCCGCCTACACGGGGTACGCGCTGCCCTACGACGAGTTCGCCAGCACGGCGACCGGAATCGGGTTCAACGTCGTGCAGTCGATCCCGGTGATCGGGGAGACGTCGGCCGACATCGTCTTCGGCGGACGATTCCCGTCGAGCGCGACGATCCCGCGGCTGTACTTCCTGCACGTGCTCGTGATCCCGGCGACGATCGGCGTGCTCCTGGCGGCGCACCTGTGGATCCTCGTCCGGCAGAAACACACCGAAGCGCCCCGCGACGGCGACGTGACCGGCGGGGACGAACGCGTCGACCGGGACGACGACGGCGTCGTCGTCGGGCTGCCGGCGTACCCGAACCAGACGGCGGTGAGCGCGGTCGTCTTCTTCCTGACGCTCGCGGCGCTGTCGCTGCTCGCGGGGTTCCTGCCGGTCCACAACGTCGCCGAGTACGGGCCGAACGACCCCGCCTCGACGCCCGAACTCATCATGCCCGACTGGTTTCTCATGTGGGGGTACGGCTTCCTGAAGCTGATCCCCTCCTGGATGAGCTTCGACGTCCCGCTGGTCGGCGTACACGTCAGCTCCGAGTTCCTCGGCGGCGTCGTCCTGCCGGGGCTTGTCTTTCTCGCCGTGTTCGTCTGGCCGTTCGTCGACTACGAGTCGGAGCCGACTCACTTCACCGCCGACCCGCTCGAACGCCCCTGGCAGACCGCGGTCGGGGTCGCGGGCGTCGTCTTCGTGATGATCGCCTCGCTGGCCGGGATGGACGTGATCCTCGCCGACGTCCTCGGGACGGACTCGACGGCGCTGCACGCGCCGCTGACGGTGGCGCTGTTCGTCGGACCGCTCGTCGCCGGCGCGATCACCTACTGGACGCTCGGCGGGTTCGGCGAGGAGGGTGGGGGCGGCGACCCGGTAGCGGCCGACGGCGCCGGTGACGAGGAGGTGACCGGCGGTGAGTGAGGGCGAGCGCCGGGCCGTCGCGCTCTCGCCGCGCGCGTACGGCTGGCTCGACCGGACGACGAAGCTTCTCGGCGTGGCCCTCGTCGGGGCCGGCCTCGAGGTCGGCGGCGGCACCGCGGGCGGGGTGATCCTCGCGGTCGCGGGCGCTGCAGCCGCGCTCGCGACCGTCTTCGTACAGCGAGACGACGAACGGGACCGATCGACCGACGGAGATCCGACGAATGAGTGATCGAGAGCACGACACCGAGGAGGCGAACCGCGAGGAAACCGACCGCAGTCGCGCGACCGCCGACCGGCGATCGTTCCTGCAGGGGATCGGCGCGAGCGCCGTTCTCGGCGCGACGGGCGGCGCGCTGGCCGACGACCTGTTCGCGATGGAGCGGCTACAGGTCGTCGACGACCCCATCGGCAACTACCCCTACCGCGAGTGGGAGGACCTCTACCGCGAGAAGTGGGAGTGGGACGACGTCGCGAGGAGCACCCACAGCGTCAACTGCACGGGGTCGTGTTCCTGGGACGTCTACGTCAAGAACGGACAGGTGTGGCGCGAGGAGCAGGCCGCCGACTACCCGACGTTCGACGACGACCTCCCGAACCCCAACCCGCGTGGCTGTCAGAAAGGCGCCTGCTACACCGACTACGTCAACGCCGACCACCGCATCACCACCCCGCTGCGCCGAACCGGCGAGCGCGGCGAGGGCAAGTGGGAACAGCTCTCGTGGGACGAGGCGCTGACCGAAATCGCCGAGAAGGTCGTCGACGAGGTCGAGGCGGGCAACTACGACGCCATCTCGGGGTTCACGCCGATTCCGGCGATGAGCCCGGTCTCCTTTGCCTCCGGCTCGCGGCTGCTCAACCTGCTGGGTGGGGTCTCACACTCGTTTTACGACTGGTACTCGGACCTGCCGCCGGGGCAGCCGATCACGTGGGGCGTCCAGACCGACAACGCCGAGAGCGCCGACTGGTACAACGCCGACTACCTGATCGCCTGGGGCTCGAACGTCAACGTCACCCGGATCCCAGACGCCAAGTACTTCCTCGACGCGGGGTACAACGGCACCAAACGGGTCGGGATCTTCACCGACTACTCGCAGACGGCCATCCACTGCGACGAGTGGCTCTCGCCGGACCCGGGCACCGACTCGCTGCTGGCGCTCGGGATGGCCCGGACCATCGTCGAGGAGGACCTCTACGACGAGGCCCACCTCAAAGAACAGACCGACATGCCACTGCTCGTCCGCGAGGACACCGGGAAGTTCCTCCGGGTCGCCGACGTGCCGGGGCTGGGCGGGGACGTCGACCGTCCCGAACACGCGATGGTCATGCGCGACGGGGGCGGCGACCTCCGCGTCGCGCCGGCGTCGCTTGGCGACCGCGACGGCAAGAACGACCCCGACGCGAGCATCGAACTCGGCTTCGACCCGCGACTCGACGTCGACGGGACGGCCGAGACGGGGGACGGAAGCGTCGCGGTGCGGTCGGTCTGGAACCGCCTGCGCGAGGAACTCGACGAGTACACGCCGTCGTACGTCCACGAGGAGACCGGCGTCGGCGAGCGGACCTACCAGCGGGTCGCCCGGGAGTTCGCGACGGTCGACCGGGCGAAGATCATCCACGGCAAGGGCGTCAACGACTGGTACCACAACGACCTCGGCAACCGCGCCATCCAACTGCTCGTCACGCTGACCGGCAATCTGGGTCGTCAGGGGACCGGCCTCGACCACTACGTCGGACAGGAGAAGATCTGGACCTACGAGGGGTGGCAGAAGCTCACGTTCCCGACCGGGGACGTCCGCGGCGTCGCGACCGCGCTGTGGACCTACTACCACGCCGGCATCCTCGACCGGGTGGAGACCGGAACCGCCGAGCGGATCGAGGAGGCGATCGATCGCGGGTGGATGCCGCTGTACCCCGAGGAGCGCGAGGACGGCTCGCGACCCGACCCGAGCGTCCTGTTCGTCTGGCGTGGCAACTACTTCAACCAGTCCAAAGGCGGCGCGGCGATCCAGGAGAACCTGTGGCCGAAACTCGACCTCGTGGTCGACGTCAACTTCCGGATGGACTCCTCGGCGCTGTACGCCGACATCGTGCTCCCGACGGCGAGCCACTACGAGAAGTACGACCTGTCGATGACGGACATGCACACGTACGTCCACCCGTTTACCCCCGCCGTCGAACCGCTCGGCGACGCGAAGTCCGACTGGCAGATCTTCCGCGACCTCGCGGCGAAGATTCAGGAACTCGCCCGCGAGCGCGGCGTCGAACCCGTCCCCGATCGGTCGTTCGACCGCGAGATCGATCCGACCACCGTCTACGACGACTTCGTCCGCGACTGGGAGACCGGCGAGGAGGGCGCTCTGGAGGACGACCGCGCGGCCTGCGAGTTCATTCTCGAACACTCCGAGGAGACCAACCCGGAGGGAAGCGACGAGCGGATCACCTTCGAGGACACCGACGAGCAGCCCCGGCGGTTCCTGGCGGCGAGCGACCACTGGACCTCGCCGATCGAGGACGGCGAGGCGTACACCCCCTGGAAGCGGTTCGTTCGGGGGAAACGCCCCTGGCCGACGTACACGGGTCGCCAGCAGTACTACATCGACCACGACTGGTTCCTCGACTTCGGCGAGGAGTTGCCGACGTTCAAGGCGCCGCCCGAGCCACAGGACCCCGAGGAGTATCCGCTGCGGTACAACACGCCCCACGGCCGGTGGTCGATCCACTCGACGTGGCGCGACAACGAGACGATGCTCAGGCTCCAGCGGGGCGAGCCGCTGGTCTACCTCCACCCCGAGGACGCCGCCGAGCGCGGCATCGAGAACGGCGACACGGTCAGAGTCTACAACGGCTTCGACTCGGTCGAGTTGCAGGCGAAGATCTACCCGAGCAGCGAACCGGGCGTCGCGCGGATGTACTTCGCCTGGGAACGGTTCCAGTTCCCGAACCGCGGCAACTTCAACACGCTCGTCGGCATGTACCTGAAGCCGACGCAACTGATCCAGTACCCGGAGGAGACCGGCGAACACCTCTCGTTCGTCCCCAACTACTGGGGGCCGACCGGGGTGAACAGCGACGCCCGCGTCGAGGTCGAGTTCGTCGAGGCCGGCCCGCGCCGCGAGGAGGGCGGCGAGGACGTGCCGGACGGGCTGTCGGTCCCCGAGGCCGCCGCGGAGGACGCCGGCGACGGTAACGAGACGGACGCCGGAAACCGGACGGACGCCGACGGCGCCGACAACGCGACCGAGGGCGAGGGAGGTGAGGGGACGTGAGTTCCGACGGCGACCCCGCCTTCCAGGTCGACCTCGCCGACGGCATCGACCACCAGGTCGCGATGGTGATGGACCTGAACAAGTGCATCGGCTGTCAGACCTGCACGGTCGCGTGCAAGACGCTGTGGACCCGCGGGGGCGGCCGCGAGTACATGTACTGGAACAACGTCGAGACCCGACCCGGCGAGGGTTACCCTCGCGACTGGGAGGGCTCCGGCGGCGGCTGGCAGGGCGACGATCCGGACGGCGAGGGCGGCCAGCCCCCCGAAGAGCGCAGCGTCGGCAACGTCCGGCCCAAGCGCGACTTCGGCGGCGACTGGGCGTTCAACCACGACTCGGTGTTCTACGACGGAACCGACGAACCGCTGCGCCCGCAGGCCGACCCCGAGTGGGGGCCCAACTGGGACGAGGACGAGGGCGGCGGCGAGTACCCCAACTCCTACTACTTCTACCTGCCCCGGATCTGCAACCACTGTACGCACCCCTCCTGCGTCGAGGCCTGTCCGCGCTCGGCGCTGTACAAGCGATCCGAAGACGGCATCGTGCTGGTCGACCAGGAGCGCTGTCGCGGCTACCGCTACTGCGTCGAGGGCTGTCCCTACGACAAGGTCTACTACAACGCGATGACCAAGCTGTCGGAGAAGTGCATCTTCTGTTACCCCCGCATCGAGGGGGCGGGTCCCGACGACGAGGTCCACGGCCCCGCCTGCGCGACCGAGTGTCCGCCACAGCTACGGTTCGTCGGCTTCCTCGACGACGAGGACGGCCCCATCTACCGGCTCGTCGAGGAGTGGGAGGTCGCCGTGCGCCTCCACCCTGAGTACCGCACGCAGCCCAACGTGTACTACATCCCGCCGTACGCCCCGCCCCAGCACAACGACGACGGCGAGACCGTCGACGTCGACCGCATCCCCCGCGAGTACCTCCGCGAACTGTTCGGCCCGGCGGTCAACGACGCGCTCGACACCATCGAACGCGAGCGCGAGACCGTCATGCAGGGCGGCGAGAGCGAACTGATGGAGCTGCTGATCCACACCGACTACGCCGAGCAGTACCGCCTCGAGGTGTTCGACGGTGACTGACGGCGGGCGCGCCCGCGGGTTCGCCCCCCTCGTGGTCGCCGTGGCGGTCTGTCTCGTCGCGTTCACCGTGCTCGTCCCGACGCTCGGCGAGGGGCGCCCGGCAAACGAGATCGCGCTCGTCGACCTCTCGGACGACCGCGACCCCGCCTCGCCGACCGCCGAGGCGTGGGACGACGTTCCGACGACGGACGTGCCGATGGCGAGCGCGCAGGCGGACGTCCCGAACGCCGAGGACGTGACCGTCGAGTCGGTCGCCGTCGAGGCCGCCAGCACCGACGACCGGCTGTACCTCCGGCTGTCGTGGAACGACTCGACCGTCGACGACGAGAGCGGCGCGCCCGAGGCGTTCGCGGACGCGGTCGCGGTCCAGTTGCCCACCGACGGCACCGAACAGCCCCCGATCACGATGGGCGGCGACGACAACACCGTGAACGTCTGGTACTGGAACGCCCGGGCGGGCGGACAGGAACTGCTCGCCGGCGGCCCGGGGACGACGACGGCGCTGGGGAACTCGACGGTCGAGACCGAGGCGGTCCGCGACGGCGACCGCTGGCGCGTCGTCTTCGTGCGCGACCGCACGGTCGACGGGGCCGACAACCGGACGGCGATCGGCGGCGACCGCGACGTCGACGTCTCGCTTGCGGCCTGGAACGGGTCGAACGCCGAGCGAGCCGGCCAGAAGAGCGTCAGCGAGTGGTACTACCTCCCGTTCGGGCCGGGCCCGGCGGGGCCGCCATACGAGGCGATCCTCTGGACGGTCGCCGGCCTCGCCGTCGCCGTCGTGATCGCCGTGACCATCCTCGGCGTCAGGAGGACCTGACCGTGAGCGAACGCACGGACCGGGACGTCGGCGGGTTCGAGGTGGACGAGCCAGCGGCCGCCCGCGGTGCCCTCTACGCGCTGCTGGCACGCGGGTTCGAGGCGCCGGGCGAGCGGTTCGCCGCGGCGGCCGCCGACGGGACGCTCGCGGCGACGTGCGAGCGCCTGCTCGCGGCGTCCGCCCTCGACGTCGACGCCCCGACCCTCGACACCGCGGACGACCGCCGGACGCTCCAGGCACGCTACAACGACCTGTTCGTCACCGGCTACGTCGAGTACGAGGACCGCACCGACGGCACCCTCGACGCGACCGGGCCGGCCGTCTCGCTGTACGAGTCGTCCTACCGGTCCGACGTCGCCTGGACCGACGTCAACCTCGACCTCGCGCGGGCGTACGAGTACTTCGGGCTCGCCGTCGACGAGTCGCGCCGGGAGCACCACGACCACCTCCGACTCCAACTGGAGTTCGCGGGGTACCTCGCCCGGCGGGAGGCGGCCGTCTCGGCGGACGCCGCCGGCGCGAGGCTCGACCTGCACGACCGCCACCTGCGGTACGTCGCCGCGGGCGTGGCCGAGCGCCTCGACGCCGAGCCGGGAACGGGCCTGTACGGCGACCTCGGACGGCTCCTGGACCGGTTCACGGCGGCCGATCGGGCGGACCTCGTCGAGCGCCTCGACGACGGCGGCGTGGGCGCGGGCCGCCCCGACGCCGGGGGTGGCGACCGGTGAGTTCCCGCTCGCTCGGCGCGGACGCGGCCGCGTTCGTCCGGCTGGTCGAACGCGCCGGCGACCGCGCGCGCACGGCCCTCCCCCTCTCCGTCCGGGAGGGCGCGGGGGCGCTCGCGCTCGCGACCGTCGGCGCGGCGCTCCTCGTTCGGCTGGTCGTCGAGGCGCCGGTCGACGGCGCCCCGGTCGTCGGCCTCCGGAGGCCGGCCGCCGCGGCCGCCCTCGCGGGGACGGCGGTCGCCGCGCTCGGGCTGGCGACCGTCGCACGACGCGACGCGGGCGCGTTCGGCCTCGTCCTCGTCGCCGTCTTCGCCGGGGCGGCCGCGGCCGACGACGCGGCCGTCGTGCCGGCGACGGGCGCGCTCCTCCTTGGCGCCGCCGCGGTCGTCGCCCCCGCCCTCGAACGGCGGCCGAACGACCTCGCGGCCCCCGCCGTCGCCGCCCTCGCGCTCGTCGCGCTCGTCGCGTCGGCACTCGCGTTCCTGGGGATCGAACCGCCGTCGCTGCGCCCGCTCGGCTCGCGCGCGTGGCTGCTCGCGCTCGCGGCCCTCGGCGGCGTCGCGCTCGAACGCCGGGACGGCGCCGCCGTCGCCCTCGGGCTGGTCGCCGCCGCGGGCGTCGCGTGGGCGGGAGCCGCCGCGCCCTTCGCGTTCGGGGCGGCGGCCCTGATCGCCGGCGGCGTCGTCGGCGCGCCGGGGGTCGCGGTCGCGCTCGCGGTCGGCGGCGCGGTCGCCGGCGCCGTCGCGTTCGCACGGGCGGGCGAGCGCGCCCGTTCGCTCGGCGCCGGCGTCCTGCTCGCGACCGGCGTCCCGGTCGGCATCGCGGCGGGGCTCGCCGCCGTCGTCGGCCTCGCGCTCGTCCGCGGACCCGGAGGTGAGCGGTCGTGAAAGACCCCGACGAGGCCACCGACGGGCCGCCGGACCCGCAACTCGACCCCGAGCGCAGCCCCGGCTTCGGGGCGGATCCGGACGGACTCGAGAGCATCGAGGTGAGCCGGCCGGACGTGACCATCGGCGAGGCGACGCCGCGGGAACTCACCGCGAGCGACACCGAACCGCTCGCCGACGAGCCGACCGAGCGCGTCCTCGCGCTGCTCTCGGGCGACGACCCGGTCGAGCGGCGGCGGGCCGCGCTCGCGCTCGCGGACGGCCCCGACGACGACGTCGTCGACGAGGCGCTCGCGCGGGCGGTCGCGTCGGACGCCGACGCGGACGTCCGCCAGTTCGCGGTCGAGGCCCTCGGCAAACGCGGCGGCGAGGTCGCGTCGGCGGCGGCACGTTCCGCGCTCGCGGACGGGAACCCGTGGGTGCGCGCGGAGGCCGTCGTCGCGCTCGACCGGATCGACCGCGAGGCCAACGCCGACGCCGTCGACCGCGCGCTCGGGGACGACCACCACGCCGTCCGGCGCAACGCGGCTATCTCCGCGTTCAAGCGCCGCGGCGAGGGCGCCATCGAGGTGTTGCTCGAACAGGCCGACGACGAGAGCGAACGCGTCCGCGAGTGGGCGGCGCACCTGCTGGCGGGCGTCGACGACGACCGGGCGCGCGAGAAACTCCGCGCGCTGGCCGCCGACGAGGCCGAAGCCGAGGTCGTCCGCGCGACGGCGGCGCGCTCGCTGGCGGCCGACCCCGCGCGCTTCCGCCGGACGTTCCGCGGCGCGCTCTCGGACCGTCGGCGGACGATGCGCGGCGAAGACGTGCTCAACCGAACGCCGGACCTGTAACCGTGACACGTGACGCACACACCCCGAACGCGAGTGGCGCCGACGAACCGGACGGCGACGTTCGAGAGCGCGTCGAGGCGGCGCTCCGGCGGGTCGTCGATCCGGACGTGGGGACGAACGTGATCGAAGCCGGACTGGTCGAACGGATCCGCGTCGACCGCGAGGCGGACGCGGCGCCGGCGGTGACCGTCGAGGTGGCCCTCGACGGGTTCGACGCTCGCGACGGCCGGTCGGTGATGGACGCGATGCTCCGGTCGGTCCGCCACGAGGGGATCGAACGGGTCCGCGTCGAGCCCGCCGCGGCACCCCCGAGCGAGGGACGGACGGCGGGCGTCGCCGGCTTCGACGCCGTGATCGCCGTCGCGAGCGCGAAAGGCGGCGTCGGCAAGTCGACCGTGGCGACGCACCTCGCCTGCGGGCTGGCCGCCGACCGCTCGGTCGCCCTGTTCGACGCCGACGTCCACGGCCCGAACGCGCCGTCGCTGCTGGGCGCGACCGGACCCGTCCGCTCGGACGACGAGGGCCACCCGCTGGCGATCGACGCCGGCGGCCTCGAGATCATGAGCGTCGGCCTGATGGAGGAGGGGGCGCCGCTGGCCTGGCGCGGCGCGATGGTCCACGACGCGGTGACGGAACTGTTCCGCGAGACGGCCTGGGAGGCGAGCGACGTGCTCGTGATCGACCTGCCGCCGGGCACCGGCGACGTCGTGTTGACGACGCTCGACGAGGTGCCGGTCGACGGCGTGCTGTTCGTGACCACGCCGTTTCACGCCAGCGTCGCCGACACCCGCCGGAGCCTCGCGCTGTTCCGCGAGAACGGCGTGTCGGTGATCGGCACCGTGCGGAACATGGCCTACAGCGAGTGTTCCCACTGCGGGGAGCGCGAACCGCTGTTCGAGCCGACGGACGCCGGAGGAGACGACTCGATCGACGCGGCGACGGTCGCCGAACTGCCGTTCGACCGCGCCCTCCAGCGGACCGCCGAGCCCGGCGTCGCGCCCGACGCCGTCGAACCGGTGGTCGAGGCGGTCGCGGACCTGCTCGGGCCGGCGGCCGTCCCCGACGCGGCCGTCGACATCAGGGGGCTGTCCCCGGGCGAACGGCGGGAACGGGTTCGAACCGCCTTCGAGTCGACCGCGCCGGGTGACCCGTTCGTCCTCGCGAGCGACCGCGACCCGTCGCCGGTACGCGGGTTCCTCGCGGACGTCGCGGGGGTCGACGAGCGCGACGGCTTCCCGAGGTTCGACGTCGAGCGCGCCTCGCTCGGGACGTGGCTGCTCCGGACGGTCAGGCCCTGACGCCGATCAGCTCATCCGGGACGGCGGCACGATCAGCACGTTGCCGTTCGCCCGGGCGACGACCTGCTCGGAGACGCTGCCGATCAGCAGGCGGCGCAGTCGGCTGTGACCGCGCGAGCCGAGCAGGATCACCGTCGGATCGACCGCCGCCTCGGTCGCGAGGATCTCCTCGGCGGGCTTGCCCTCGCGCACCTGCGTCGTCGTCTCGATCCCCCACTCTTCGAGGTCGGCCGCGAGGTCGTCGAGGCGCGTCTCGGGGTCCTCGACGGCCGCGTCCGTCCGCCGCTGCTCGGGGCCGGCGACGTGGAGCAGCGTCGCCTCCTGGGTCGCATCCTTGAGGTGGCGGAACTGCTCGAACGCCCGTTCGGCGTTCTCCGAGAAGTCCGTCGCGTACAGCACGCGCTGGAAGAGGTGCTCGCGGACGACCTCGTGGTCGCCGTCGTCCTCGGCGATGCGCTCGATCAGCAACGGCGCGACGGTCGTCCGCGCGATGTTGCGCGCGGTGCTGCCGATCAGCCGCCGTTCGAGCGGGCTCTGCCCGCGCGAGCCGACGATCACGAGGTCGGCGCGGATTCGCTCGGCGAGGCCGTTGATCCGCCGGTGGGGCGTGCCGCGGACGACGTGCGTCTCGACGTCGAAGCCCGCCTCCTCGAAGAGTCGGCGCTGGGCCGCGAGCGCGCGCTCGCGTTGCTCGTCGAAGTTGATGCCCGGCATCCCGTAGTGGACGTTCGCGCTCAGGACGGTGATCAGGTGTACCTCGTCGATCCCGATGCGTTCGAGGCACTCGAGGCAGGTCCGCGAGGAAATCGCCGTCTCGCTCGCCTCGGAGAGGTCGGTCGCGAATATGGCCCTCATAGTCGGAGGAAGGGGCCGACGACACATGAATATTGCGCGTAATTCCCACTATCGCACACATCGTGTCGCCGGCCCGCAGTTCCTTTCCGCGCGATTCGGTTCCGACGGGACGGAACTCGCTGGCGTCCCCGCCGCTCGAAGGTCGGGGTAGGGCTCCCCGTCGGCGTCGACGGCCGGCGTACGACCGCCCAACGGCTATCTCGCCTGCCGTGTAACCCCCTCCGACGCGGCGCCGTCCGCGGATCCGCGTGCGGCCCGGTGAACGCCCATGCAAGACCTGAACGTCGCGCTGGTGACGATCGGCGGCCTGACGCTGGTGTTGAGCCTGATCGCCGGCCTGCTGCACGACAAGTCTTACCTCCTGTCGGAGCCGCTGGCGGCGCTGCTGCTCGGCGTGGTCGTCGGCCCGGCCGGGCTGGACCGCCTCGGGGTCGCCGGTCTCGGGGACCCGCACGTCGTCGCCGAGCAGTTCGCGCGCCTCACCGTCGGCGTCGCCGTCGTCGGCCTCGCGCTGCGGCTGCCGCGGGGGTACTTCCGCGAGCACGCGACGGGGATGGCGGTCGTCCTCGGCCCGGGGATGGCGGGGATGTGGCTCGTCAGCGGCCTGCTGGCGTACGCGCTGCTCGACCTGTCGTTCTGGGTCGCGATGCTGCTCGGGGCGGTGGTGACGCCCACCGACCCGGTACTCGCGGGAACCATCGTCACGGGGGCGACGGCCGAACGGAACATCGCCGCGGAGACCCGCCACGTGCTCTCCGCGGAGGCGGGCGCGAACGACGGCCTCGCGTACCCGTTCGTCTTCCTCTCGATACTGGCCCTCGAACACCCGCCGGCGACGGCACTTCGCGACTGGCTGACCGAGACGCTGCTCTGGGAGGTCGGCGCGGCGGTGGTCCTCGGGCTGGCGGTCGGCGCCGCGGCCGGCCGGCTCGAACGCTGGTCCCGCGAGCACGAGTACCTCGAGGAGACGTCGATGCTGACGGTCACGGTGGCGCTGACGTTCGCCGTCCTCGGCGGCGTCAAACTCCTCGGCAGCGACGGCATCCTCGCGGCGTTCGTCGCTGGGCTCGCGTTCAACCGGCTCGCCGACGCGCGTGACGAGGCCGACGAGCAGCGGGTCCAGGAGACGCTCACGCGGCTGTTCACCTTCCCCGTCCTCGTCGTCTTCGGCGTCGTCCTCCCGTGGGACGGGTGGGCGTCGCTGGGGTGGACCGGCGTCGCGCTCGCCGTCGGCGTCCTGCTGTTGCGCCGGGTCCCGATGGTGATCGCGTTCCGCTGGTTCGTCGAGCCACTCGAGAACGCGCTCGACGCGCTCTTCGCGGGCTGGTTCGGCCCGATCGGCATCGCGGCGCTGTTCTACGCGATGGTCGCGCTCCGCGAGGTCGGCCACGAGGTGGTCTGGACGGCCGCCAGCCTCGTCATCGCTGGCTCGATCGTCGTCCACGGCCTCACGTCGACGCCGTTCACGAAGCTCTACGGGCGGGTGGCCGAGCGCGCGGGGCCGCGTCAGGGCGCGGCCGCGGCACCGACCGAGAAGTGAGGCGACGGCCGGGCCAAGCTATTTCGACGCGCGTCGGGTAGACGGCCACCATGACCACGACGTTCGACCCCGACGCGGTCGAGGCGGTCGCGTTCGACTCCTACGGCACGCTCGTCGACGTCGACGCGGTCGTCGACTCCCTCGCCGAACACGTCGCCGAACCGGAACTGGTGGCGACGATCTGGCGGGAGCGGTCGCTCGCGTACGCGATCGTCGGCGACGCGGTCGGCGAGTACGACGCCTTCTACGAGTTGAACCGCCACGCGCTGCGGTACGCGCTCGAAACCGCCGGCGCCGACGTCGACGAGGCCGACCGCGAGGCGATCCTCTCGACGTACCGCGACCTGCCCGCCTTCGACGACGTCCGCGGCGGGATCGAGCGGCTTCGCGAGGCCGGCTACGAGTGCTACGTCGTCTCGAACGGGGACGCGGCGATGCTGGAGTCGACGATCGAGGGGGCGGGTCTCGGTGACCTCCTCGCCGGGACCGTCAGCGCCGACGAGGTCGAGCGGTTCAAACCCCGCCCGCGGCTGTACCGCCACGCCGCCGACCGGATCGGCGCGCCGCCGGCGTCGCTCGCGTACGTCGCCGCGGGCTGGTGGGACGTCCCCGGCGCGATCACCGCCGGGATGCAGGGGGTGTGGCTCGACCGGGCGGACGGCCGCTGGGGGCCGTACGAGGTCGACCCGGACCTGCGGATCGAGAGCGTCCACGACCTCGCCGACGAACTCGGCGCGTGATCGGTGCCGATCCCGTCGCGGTCCTCACGCCGACGTTCGCGGTCGGCCTCGCGGTCGTCCACCTGTTCGGCGCGCGACTCCTCTCGCTGGACGTGATCCCGCGCAGTCCGTGGCTGTCGCTGGCCGGCGGCGTCTCGGTCGCGTACGTCTTCGTCCACGTGTTGCCCGAACTCGCGGCGGCCGCCGAGACGATCGAGCGCAGCGAGAGCGCGCTCGCGGCGATCGAGTACCACGTCTACCTCGTCGTCCTGACGGGGTTCGTCGCCTTCTTCGGCCTCGAACGGTACGTCCGCGAGGCGAGCGGCGAGGGCGACGGCGAGCGGGAACCGGACGGCGTCTTCTGGCTCCACACAGCCTCCTTCGGGGCGTACAACGCGCTCGTCGGCTACCTGCTCGTCCACCGCGACGAGCGCGGCGTCACGGCGCTCGCGCTCTTTTTCGTCGCGATGGCGCTGCACTTCGTCGTCAACGACTACGGCCTCCGCTCGCACCACGGGCGGACCTACCACCGGTACGGCCGGTGGGTGCTCGCCGGGGCGGTGCTCGTCGGCTTCGCGGTCGGGTACACCGGCCCCGTGAGCGAGGTCCTCGTGGCGGTCCTGTTCGCGTTCCTCGCCGGCGGCGTCATCCTGAACGTGATGAAAGAGGAACTGCCCTCGGAGCGCCGGAGCCGCTTCTGGGCGTTCGCCGGCGGCGTCGCGGGCTACGCGCTCGTCCTGCTGGCGATCTGAGCCGACCGTTTATCCCGTTCGAACGCGCAGGGTACGGCAACGTGACCGATCGACGGAGCCGTGACGACCGCTGTACGCTGTGTGGGACGGCCCTCGCCGGGTCGGCCGTCGAGGCGGACGCCGGCGAGCGGTTCTGCTCGTCCGGCTGTCGCGACGTCGCCGCCCTGTACGGGAGCGACGCGGACGAGGCGGACGCCGACAGCGAGCGCCCGCGCTCGGACGGCACCGTCCGCACGTTCCTGCGCGTCGACGGGATGCACTCGGCGACCTGCGAGGCGTACCTCGAATCGGTCGCCGAGGCCGAGGACGGCGTCGTCGACGCGGCGGCCAGTTACGTCACCGAGACGGTCCGGGTCGACCACGACCCCGACCGCGTCTCGCCGGCCGCCCTCGAAGCGACGCTGACCACGACCGGCTACACGGCCTACCGCCGCGACGAGGCGGCCGCCGCCGACGGCGAGACGGGCGGCACCCGCCGGTCCCGGGAGGTGACGGGGATGCGAAAACGCCGGGCCGACGACGTCTTCGAGATGCGGTACGTCGTCGGCGTCGTCTTCGGCTCGTTCCTGCTGTTGCCCTACGTGGCGGTGCTCTACCCGGTCTACCTCTCGTCGTTCGCCGACTGGGGGATGCTGGCGCTGTTCGGCGAGGCGTTTACCGGCCTCGACGAACCGCTGTTCCTCTCGGCGTTTTTCGTCCTGACGGGCATCGTCCTCTATCTGACCGGGATGCCGCTGCTGCGGGGGGCGTACGTCGGCCTGAAGATGCGCCGGCCGAACGCGGCGCTGCTCGCGGCGCTCACCATCGTCGGCGCCTACGCCTACGGCACCCTCGCGGGCGTGACCGGCGGGCTCGACGTCTACTACGATCTGACGGTCGCCGTCGCGGCGGTCGTGATGGCCGCCTCGTTCTACGAGGCGACGGCCAAGCGCCGGGCGACGGACCGCCTCACCGACCTCACGGTCTCGCAGGTCGACGAGGCCCGCCTGTACGACGCCGACGGGACGACGGCGACGGTCCCCGTCGAGGAGGTGGCCGCCGGCGACCGCGTGCTCGTCCGCCGGGGCGAGCGCGTCCCGGTCGACGGCACCCTCGCGGAGGGGTCGTGTACGGTCGACGAGGCCGTCGTCACGGGCGAGTCGCTCCCGGTCGCGAAGGAGGCCGGCGACGCGGTCGTCGGCGGGTCGGTCGTCACCGACGGCGCCGCGGTCGTCGACGCGGGCGAACGGACGACGAGCAGCATCGACCGGCTCACGCGGGCCGTCTGGGACGTCCAGAGCGCCGACCACGGCGTCCAGCGCCGCGCCGACGACCTCGCCTCGCGGCTCGCCCCGCTCGTCGTCGGCGCCGCCGTCGTCGTCGGCGCGGGGACGCTCGCGCTCGGCGCCGACCCGACGGCCGCCGCGATGGCGTCGCTGCTGACGCTCGTCGTCGCGAGCCCGTGGGGGCTCGGCTTCGCGGCGTCGCTCTCGGTCGCCGCCAGCATCGAGGAGGCCGTAGAGCGGGGGCTCGTCGTCTTCGACGAGACGGTCTTCGAGCGCCTCCGCGCGGTCGACGTCGTCGTCTTCGACAAGACGGGGACGCTCACCGCCGGCCGCACGGAGGTACTCGAAGCGGACGCCCCCGCGGACCTCCTGCGGGCCGCCGCCGCGCTGGAGGAGCGGGCGTCCCACCCCGCCGCCGAGGCCATCGCGAGCGCGTTCGCGGGAGAGGGGACCCGGGCGGACGGCGGTTCGCTGGCGGACGACGTTCGCGTGTGCGACTTCCGGAGCCACGCGACGGGCGTCGAGGGGGTCGTCGACGGGCGGCGTACCCTCGTCGGCCACCCCGACCTCTTCGCCGAGCGCGGGTGGACGGTCGACGAGGCGCTCGAACGCCGCGTCGCGGACGCCCGCGGGGTCGGCCGCCTGCCGGTCGTCGTCGGCCGCGACGGCGCCGCGGAGGGCGTCGTCGTCGTCGGCGACGAACCCCGTGCGGGCTGGGAGGAGACGGTGACGAGCCTGCACGAGAGCGGCCGCGAGGTCGTCGTGCTCACCGGCGACGACGAGGCCGCCGCCGACGCCTTCGCGCGCCACCCGGCCGTCGACCGCGTCTTCGCGGGCGTCCCGCCCGACGGGAAGACCGCCGCCGTCCGCCGCCTGCGCGCCGGGAACCGCGTCGCGATGGTCGGCGACGGGACGAACGACGCGCCCGCGCTCGCGGCGGCGGACCTCGGGATCTCGCTGGGCGGCGGCACCGCGCTGGCGGCCGACGCGGCGGATCTGGCGATCGTCGACGACGACCTCGCGGCCGTCGAGCGGGCGTTCGCGCTCTCGGCCGCGGCGGGCGAGCGCCTCGACCGGAATCTCCGGCTGGCGGGCGCGTACAACGCGGTCGCGATCCCCGCGGCGCTGCTGGGCGTTCTCAACCCGCTGGTCGCGATGGTCGGCGTCGTCGCGACCGGCGCGCTCGTCGCCGCGAGCGCCTGGCGGCCGCTCCTCGAGGAGTAGCGATCAGTCCGCGGTCCGGTTCTCGGCCCGGTCGGGGCCGGCCCCGTTCCCGGGCGCGTCGATCGGCGCGCCGGGGTCGCGGTCGCCGGTGACCGGTTCGCCGACCGAGTCCCCGGCGATCGAGCGCGCGATTTCGGCCGTCTCGGGGCCGCCGAGGCTGCTCGCGCGCTCGCGCACCTCGCGGATCGACGCGGCGTCGACGCCGCGCTCGCGCAGGACGTCCGCGGGGAGGCCGTCGGCGGTGGCCGCCGCCGCCGCGACCTGTCGCTCCACGGCCCGCGTCTCCGCTTCTATCGTCGCGACCTCCGCGCGGTACCGGCCCTCGCCGATCTCGCCCGCCTCGCGGGCGGCCTCCAGTTCGTCGAGTCGCGTCTCCAGTTCGTCGAGTCGCGCGTCGGCCGCCGCGACGCGCTCGGCGACGACGTCGGCCCGCTCCTGGTCGGTTTCGGCGTTCGCGACCGCGACGCCGTGTGACCGCTCGGCCACCTCGCCGTGCAGTTCCGCCCCCTGAACGCCGACGACGCCCGCGAGGCGTTCGCCGGGCCGGACGCCGTCGTCGCTCGCGTTCACATCTCCTGTGGTCCCGTCGCCCTGGACGCCACCGGCCGCGAACCCGCCCGCCGCGGCGAAGGGGACCGCCGCCAGCGCGACGGCGGCCGCGAGCGCCAGCGCGATCGACGTGCTCCGTCTCATTGCGCGGTCGTACGGACTCGCCCGCCATATACGTCCGCGATCGTGATCCCGGTTCGACGACCGTCAACGCCGTTCAACGCCGTTTTCGACGCGACGCGGGCGGGCGATTTCGCGGCGTTTCGTTCGCGCATCGTTTGTCACTCGTCGGACTCGTCCTCGTCGGGCAACGAGAGCACGTTCTCCCGGCCGAGGCGGAACGACTCCAGTTTCCCCGCCTCGCGCAGGCCGGTCACGACCTTGCTCGTCTTCGCGTCGGTCCAGCCGAGTTCGGAGACGACCTCCTGTTGTTTCATCCGGCCGCCACGCTCCTCGACGAGGCGGAGCACCTGCTCCTCGTTGCTCAGGAGGTCGGTCGCGGGCTCCTCGCCCGCCGGGGGCTCGGCTCGCCCGCCGCGGTCGTCGCCGCGGTCGTCGTCGTCCGTCCGCGTGGCGAGCGGGGCCCTGCGCTCGTGGGTACGGTACCAGTAGACCGCCGCGACGCCGACCGCGCCGACGAGCGTCGCGGCCGCGACGAGCGCGAGTCCCGGCCCCGCCGGTGAGAC
Source organism: Salinilacihabitans rarus (assembly GCF_024296665.1). Classification (NCBI taxonomy): domain Archaea; kingdom Methanobacteriati; phylum Methanobacteriota; class Halobacteria; order Halobacteriales; family Natrialbaceae; genus Salinilacihabitans; species Salinilacihabitans rarus. The sequence continues at coordinate 2,837,921 of NZ_CP100762.1, forward strand.
GACGACCCGCGGCTCCCCGGCGACGAAGTCCGTCCGTCCGCCCCGCCAGATGACCGCCCGCTCGCGCCGGTCGTCCGGGTCCGGGGCGACCGCGTCGAGTTCGTACCCCTCGGGCCACGCGATCAGCAGCCGCGTCCCGTCGTCGAGGTAGATCCCCTCGACGGCGTCGCCGACGCGCAGTTCGTCGCCCTCGACGGCGGCGAACCCGCGCCAGACGAACGTGTACCTGACGACGCCGTACTCCCGCGGGACCGACTGTCGCTCGGTTTCGACGGCGAACTCGTCGGCCGACATCTCCCGGCCGGTCGCCTCGCTCGCCGCCGCGACGGTCTCCTCCATGCGGCCGGCGAACTCCCCGACGTGTCCCTCGGAGTCGTTCTCGACGTCGCTCCTGAGCGACTCGAACGCCGCCTCGCTCTCCTCGTCGTCCAGACGAATCCAGAACTCGAGGGTCCACTCCGCGTCGCCGTTCTCTCGGACGGCGACGTCCATTCGCACCTCGTCCGCGTCGACCTCGTCGAACTGCGGGGCGAGGGCGTCCTGTGACCCCGCCGGATCGGCGGCCGCGGCGGGGGCCGGAACCGCCCCCGCGAGGACGGTCGCGATCACCAGCACCGCCGCGAGACCGACGCGAACGCGCATACGGGTCGGTGTTCGTATCATCGCTTAAATCGTCCGAAAGTCGTTCGTTCGCTCGGTTCTACACGCCGGGGACGCCGAACGCGCCGACGCCGACGCCGAAGAGACCGTCGAGGACGGACAGGATGACGGCCGCCGCGAGCCAGGCGACGACGCCGATCAGCGCGGCCGTCGCCCACCCGCCGGGGTACCGCCGCTCGATCACCCAGACCCAGGCGACCAGCGCGAGCAGCGGTCCGACGAGCGGGACCCAGGCGGTTAGCGCCCACGCGAGCGCCCCGACGAGGGCCGTCACGACCGCGTGGCCGTAGTCCTCGACGCCGACGATGATCGTCGCGCCGACGAAGATAGCCAGTCCGCCGACGAGCAGCGCGACGACGAACGCGACGATCGATCCGACGAAGGGAACCATTTCGTGACTCCCTTTCGAACTGGAAGGTAAAGTTGTGGTGGTCTCGGGAGCGGAGCATCGGCGAGAACCGGCGGCCGTCAGGCCCCCGGCACGCCGAGCGCGCCCGCCGCGCCGAGGCCGAGCAGGTCGAGCGCCGCGAGGGCGACGACCGCGGCGGCCCAGGCGGCGACGCCGATCGCGGCCGAGCGGAGCCAGCCGCTCCGGTAGCGCCACCGGACGACGCCGACCCAGGCGACGAGCGCCAGGAGGCCGCCCAGCAGCGGTACCGGCTCGAACAGCGCCCAGACGAGCGCGCCGAGCAGCGCGGTGACCACCGCGTCCGCGTAGCTCCGCGCCTCCGCCACCGCGTAGGCGCCGGCGTGGATCGCGGCGCCGCCGAGCAACAGGCTCGCCGCGAACGTCACCAGACGATCATCGAGGCCGACGGCGGCCGGAGTAGCCGGCATAGGTTGGGGGATGGCGTGTCGGACTACGCGTCCTCGTCGTCACCGTCGTCGGCGTCACTCGGCGTCACGTCGCTGATGGCGTCGCCGAGCGGGCCGCCGAGGTCGCCGCTCAGGAACGCCGTGATCCGGTCGTGGATCTGGCTGACGTGATCGGGCACCTGGTCGGGGAGGTCGACCGGGGGCCCGCGAACGCCGTCGGCGTTACCGTTGGCGTTCTCTGCGGGTGCGTTCTCTGCGGGTGCGTTCCCGGGGTGTTCGTCCGCGTGCTGTTCGCTGTCGTTGGCGGCGTCCGCGGGCGCGTTCCCGGGGGCCGCGGCGGCCACGCCGGCGGTCACCACGAGCACCGCGAACGCGATCGCGAGCAGTTTCGTTCGGATCATGCTGCACTCGATCGTCGGGGGTCGGACCGACTTCAACCCGGTCGGAAGTGGACGCCGTTTTCCGACGTTTGACGGACGTTTGCGCCCGTTTGTCGCGCTTTTCGGTACGATTCGAACGGCGTTGAATCGGCGAAAACGTGTCGTTCGGGCGGCGACCGAACCGCCTGCCGTCCGGGGTCCACCTCGATCCCTCGCTCGCCGGCCGGCCGAGTGCCGATCGTTCTCGATTTCTGGAAATCGGTGTCGCGTCTTATCCGCAGTTAGTTCGAACGTCTAGGCGTGATGACCCCCCGGAGTCCCCCCGCGGCGACGCCCGACCGCCCGCTGCCGCCCGTTCGCCTCGTCGACGACGAGGGGGTCACCGTGCGCGTCAGGCCGTACCGGCCGTCGGATCGCGATCGGCTGTTCGAGATGTACGAGGACTTCGACCCGAACCACCGCGCGCAGGGCATCCCGCCGCTGACCGCTACCCGACGGGAGAACTGGCTCGACCGCCTGCTCGAGGAGGGGACGAACTTCGTCGCCGAGCGCGAGGGACGGATCGTCGGCCACAGCCTCTACGTCCCGAGTTCGCGCCCGGAGCCCGAACTCGCGGTGTTCGTCCACCAGGCGTTCCACGGCCGCGGCATCGGGACGGCGCTGTGTGAGTGCGTCGTCGCCTCCGCGGCCGCTCGCGGGCGCGACGCGCTCGTGCTCGAAGTCGAACAGTGCAACCGCGTCGCCGTCCGCCTCTACCGCTCGCTCGGGTTCGAGACGGTCGAGACCCGGCGGGGCGAGATGCAGATGCGTCTGCCGCTGTCCCCCGCCGACGCGATCCGCGTCCGGATTCCGGCCGCCGCGGCGACCCGTGACTGGCGGCCGGCGGACTAGTCCCCCGCGAGGTCGTCGAGATAGCCGTCCTCCCACTCGCGCCGATCCTCGATCTCTCGCCGGCCCCGGTCGGTGAGCGAGTAGACGTTCGTCCGCCGGTCGAGTGCCCCCTTCTCGATCAACCCCTTCTCGACGAGTTCGTCGAGGTTCGGGTAGAGCCGGCCGTGGTGGACCTCCGAGGAGTAGTAGCTCTCGAGTTCGTCCCTGATCGCGAGCCCGTGGGGGTCGTCGAGCCCCGCGGTCACGTACAGGAGGTCGCGCTGGAAGGCGGTGAGATCGTACATCGTCCGTCACGTTGTTCCTCTGACAGTCACCACTGTAAGTCTCTCCCGCGATTCGGTCGACAGTCACGCTCGCCGACCCGTTCGCCCGCGGCGAGGGGGTTCCTCGCTCGTCGTCGGACCGCGCCGTATGCGCGTCACCGTTCTGGCGACGGGCGAGACCATCGAAGGCCGGGCCGACTCACTCCCCGCGAGACGCGACGCTCGGCGCCTCGAACTCCGGGAGTCGGGCTTCGATCCCTTCGCGGTCGTCTTCGAGCCACTCCGGGAGGGTCAGGCGCGAGCCGAGGTTCTCCACGTCCTCGTCGACCGCGAAGCCGGGGCCCGTGGTCGCCACCTCGAAGAGGACGCCGCCGGGTTCGCGCGAGTAGATCGATCGGAAGTACTTCCGGTCGACGACCCCGGTGACGGTCAGCCCGCGGTCGGCGAACGCCTCGCGCCAGCGCTCCTGTTCCTCGACGTCGCTCGCCTCGAACGCGACGTGGTGGACCGTCCCGACGCCCGTCTGCCCGCGGTCGGCGTCGGTCTCGACGAGGTCGACGACCGATCCCGGCCCGCCCCCTGCCGCGCGGTACCGTCGGCGGCCGTCCGCCTCGGCCTCGAACTCGTAGCCGAGGACCGCCGCGAGCACGGACGCGGTCGGCTCGAACGACGCGACCGCGAGCGTGACGGAGTGGAAGCCGCGAAGCTGACGCTCCTCGGGGACGGGCCCGTCGGTCCACGGCGTCGCGTCCGACTCGCGGGCCGCGTCGCTCGCGACGAGTTCGAGGCCGACGCCGTCGGGGTCGGCGAACCGGAGGACGGGGTCGCCGAACCGTTCGGCTCGGTCGACGTCGACCCCCGCCGATTCGAGCCGATCGACCCAGTAGTCGAGCGCGTCCGGGGGGATCAGGTACGCGGCGTCGCGGGTCTGTCCGGCGCCGAACCGACCCCGCGGACCGCCGTCGGTCCACGGGAAGAAGGTGACGTTGGTTCCGGGCGTCCCCTCGCGGTCGCCGAAGTAGAAGTGGTACGTCCCCGGGTCGTCGTGGTTGACCGTCCGCTTGACGAACCGCAGGCCGAGCGTCCCGACGTAGAAGTCGGCGTTCTCCCGTGGGTCGCCCGCGATGGCGGTCACGTGGTGCAGGCCGGGCGTCGTCGGTGTCATGGGAGGCGGTACGGGCCCGAGGCAGGTAGGGGTTGCTCGGACGCCGGCGTCACCCGGTTGCGTCGGGGATACCGTCGCCCGGTTCGGCGAACGGTTCACGCTCGCTGAACCGTAAGCCGGCCGGCACGTCCCGTGCGAGCCGCGGCGTTCACGGCGCGAAAACGGCGCCGAACGGTTCGTAAACCGTCTTGCCGCCAGTAAAGAGTTTCAACGGAGGCGGACGTTCATGGGGCCCTGACGCCGAGCGCGGGACACGATGCGACCGAAACCGACTCACGTCGCGATACGCGAATCGTTCGGCGGTCGAGAACGCGTCCGCGCGATGAGCAAACTGGTGCTCGCGGCGTTCTCGACCGTCTTCGTGCTGTATCTGCTCGCGCTCCTCCCGGGGATCGACCGGCTGCTCCCCGAGACGCGCGTCTCCGTCGCCGCGCTCGCGAGCGCCGTGGCGACGTTCGCCGTCGTCGCGCTGCTGTGGTACCTCGCGTCGGGGCTCGCGGCGCTCGTCCGGACCCTGCTCGCGCCGCGGGACCTCGCGGCCAACGTCGCCTCGATCGTCCACTGGGTCGTCGTGCTCGTCGCGGTGCTGGTCGCCCACCGGGGCCTCGCGCCCGCGGTCGTCCCGCTGCTCGGGGAGGCGGCCTGGGCGTACGACGTCGCGTTCCTGCTGGTCGCGCTGGCGCCGCTCTCGTTCGTCGCGGCCGTGCTGTACGTCACCCTCGACCCGGCCGCGGACCTGATCGCCGGCCGGGTCGCCGGCGAGCAGTCGGCGGAAGCCAACGGCGGGAGTGCGAGTACGGACGGACGCGACGACGACTCGCGCCGCCGGATCGACGTCGGCCCCGAGCGGCCGGCGTCGAACACGCAGTCGAACTCGGACGACGAAACGGCGGACGGCGGTGACGACGCCGACGATGCGGTCGGGGACGGTGTCGCCGGGACCGGCGACAAAGCCGGCGGCGACGAGTCGGCCGAACCGAGCGACGACCCGGCTGACGAAACCGACGAGCGATAGCACGGTCCGTCGCGGGTACTCCCCGTCCCGGCGCGGATGGTGTCGATTCGAGAAACTATTTACTGCCGCCGACACACTCGACGGATATGTACGACTTCGTCGTGGTCGGCGTCGGCCCGCCGGGCGCGCGCTTCGCCCGGCGCGCGGCCGCGGAGGGGTACGACGTACTCGCCCTCGAAAAGGGGCGGATCGGCGAGCCGCTGGCGTGTTCGGGCCACGTCAGCACCGACGTCTGGTCGTTCGCCGGCGCGGACGCCCGCGCGGCCCTCCTCCAGAACGAGGTCCGCGGCGCCCGGTTCCACGTCGGCGGCCCGGGCAGCGACTCGTACCCGTTCTACAAGCGCGAGGTCGTCTCGAACGTCATCGACCGCGTCGGCCTCGACCGCCACCTCGCGGACCGCGCCCGGGAGGCGGGCGCGGACGTCCGCGAGGGCCACACCGTCACCGAAGTCGACGAGCGCCGCGACCGCGTCCGCGTGACCGCGACGGGCCCGGACGGCGTCGAGACCTACGAGGCGAAGATGGTCGCCGGCTGCGACGGCCCGCGCTCGCGGGTGCGCGACGCCCTCTCGCTGCCCGAACCCGGCGAACTCCTCCACGGCGTGCTCGCGTTCGACGAGGACCCCGACGACGAGGAGTTCGTCGACGTCCACCTCACCGCGCCGCGCTTCTTCGCGTGGCGCATCCCCCGCGGCGAGGCCGGCGTCGAGTACGGGCTGGCCGCGCCGCCGGGCGCCCACGTCGGCAAGCACTTCGAGGACCTGATCGACGGCTACGAGGTCGACGTCTCGGGTCGCTGCTCGGGCGCGATCCCGATCGGCCCGCCCGAGCGGGTCACCTCCCGGCGAGGCTTCCTGATCGGCGACGCGGCCGCCCAGACCAAGCCGTTCACCGGCGGCGGCATCCTCTACGGGATGACCTGTGCCGACCACGCCGTCCGCGAGATCGACCCCGACCGGCCGACGACGCTCGCCGCCTACGAACACGCGTGGCGGGCCGACCTCGAACGCGACATCCGGCTCGGCCACCTGCTTCGCCGGGCCTACTCGCTGCCCGAACCCGTCCAGCGGCTCGGCCTCGGGGCGCTCTCCGGCGAGATCGGGGTCCACATGGACCGGCCGACGTCGGTCCTCTCGGTCGAGCACCTGAAGGCGACGCTCACGAGGTCGTAACCGCTCGACCCGTTACCGCCCGAGGAGGCTGCCGTCGGCGTACTTCTCCTCGTACTCGCGTTCGTCGGCGACGAGCATGAGGATTCCCTCGACGATGCCGAGCAGCGCCGGAATGCCGGTCCAGAAGAAACACAGGTAGATCAACCCGAGCTTCACGTTGCCCTGATAGAACTTGTGCGCGCCGAGTCCACCGAGCAACAGGGCGAGGACGCCGGCGGCGATCTGGTCCGAACTCGAACCGCCGGTCAGGTCGGGTTGTCGTACCCCACACTCGGGACAGACCTCCGCCTGTTTGGCGATCAACTCGCCGCAGTCGACGCAGTACTTCTGGTTCTCGCCGCGCTCCTCGTACGCGCCTTCGAGCGGCTTCGTCTGGTTGACACCGCAGTTCGAACAGAGTTCGGCCTGATCGTCGATTTCGGCGCCGCAGTTCACACAGTGTTTCATCACTGTGTTTCACGTCTCAGCCGGATTGTAAATACCTGTCCTCCGGGCCGTCAGTACTCGTCGTTTACGTACAGTAACGTTCCGGCAGCGACCGCGTAGACGGCACCGACCGCCACCACCGGGAGCGCCGCCTCGAAGAGCAGGCGCGCGACGCCGAGGCCGTAGCCGTAGCCAAGCGCCGCGCCGGTCGCCGTTCGAACGGGGTTGGTGCCGCGGCGGTCGGTGAACGTCGTGACCGTCCAGTCGACGAGTGCCGGTGCGGGAACCGCGGCGACGACGGCAAGGCCCGTGACCGCGCCGGGAGCGAGGAAGTAAGCGAGCACCCCCAGCGCGATTCCGGGATAGACGCCCGTACAGCGGGCACAGAGTCTGATCCGCCGGCCGAAGACCACCGGCGCGTAGCACCGGTACCACTCCTCGGGTTCGTGGTGCGAGAGGACGTACCGTCGGGTCTCGGCGAGGCCCTCCCCGAGTTCCGCCGGATCGAGTCCCACACGCGAGGGTCGCGCCGATGTCAGTTGAACGTGTGGGTTCGCGCCGCGCGACCCTCGCCTGCGGTGCTCGGCGTTCCGATCGAACGTCGCCTTCGCCGCTCAGGCGTCCGGGTACTCGGGGAGCCGTGCGGACGGCTCCGACCCCTCGACGAACGGGAGGGCGGTCCGGCGGGCGGGGACCGCCGCGCCGTCGACGCGCACCGCGAGGGCCTCGTCTGCGAGGTCGAACTCGACCAGCGCGAGCGCGACCGGCGCCTCGCGGATCGGGCTGGTCCCCGCGCGGGTCACCTCGCCGACGGTCGCGTCGCCGGCGACGACGGCCGCGCCGTCTTCGGGAACCGCGTCCGCTTCGACCGTCAGCCCGACGAGCCGTCGGCTGGGCTGGCCGCGGTTCTCGACGCGCGAGACGACCTCCTGACCGACGTAACAGCCCTTCTCGAAGTCGAGTGCGACCCGCAGGCCGAGCACGTTCGGGACCGTCCCCGCGAGTTCGGTCGCGAACAGTGGCGTGCCCGCTTCGAGCGTGAGGGTGTCCCAGGTGCGGTAGCCGAACGGGGCGGCGTTCATCCCGCGGGTCAGGAGGTCGTCGAAGACCGTCCCGGCGTCGGCGGCCGCGCAGACGACCTCGTAGCTCTCCTCGCCGGCGGGTGCGTCGGTGCGGATCACGCTCACGCCCGCCTCGCCGATCGAGCCGCGGACGAACGAGAGGCGCCGGTCGGGGGAGGCGGCGCCGCCGAGGACGCTCGCGACCTTCTCGGTCGCCGTCGGGCCGTGGACGCCGAAGACGGCGAACTCGTCGGTCGCCTCGCGGATCTCGACGTCCTGGATGAACACCTTCCCGGACCAGTCGGCCGCCAGCGCCCCGGCGCGGTCGGGCGCGGTGAACAGCAGCAGGCGCTCGCCGGCGTTGTAGACGTACAGTTCGTGCTCGATCCGTCCCTGCGGGTCGAGCACGAGCGCGTAGCAGCCCTCCCCGTCCTCGCTCGGGACGCGGTTGGTGACGACGTTGTCGACGTACTCGACGCGGTCGTCGCCCTCGACGACGACGACCCCGTAGGCGGGTTCGAACAGGCCGACGGCGTTGCGGACGGCGCGGTGGGCGCGCTCGGGCCGCCCGTAGTGGTCGACGACCCGCCGGCCGGCGCGCTCGCCGAACGTCGCGCCGAGGTCCTCGTGTGCCGACTCGATGACGCTCATGGGGAACCGGAGGCGTCGGAGCCTCTCGGGCGTTTCGGTGTCGCGTCACCCGCCGCTCGCCGCCAGTCAGAAGGGCATCCGCCGGCGGAGCCAGTCGGCGATCGACTCCTCGTCCTCGACGGTCGGTTCGTCGGGGATCACCCGGTCGGCGGGCTTGATCACGGTCCGGTCGGTGCTGGCGTCGACGACGATCAGGTCGTCGTCTTTCAGCGTCGCCAGCGCCGCCTCGAGTTCGTCGATGCCGACGGACACCGCCGCCCGGAGTTCGAAGATGGTCATCCCGTCTTCGGCTCGATTGACGAGCACGTCGAGCACCGCAACCTGCGTCGCCTCCCGGTCCCGGTACTCACGCTTCGCTCTCATCCACGTGGATATTCGTCGACCCGGGATTTGACGTTTGCCGTTACCGTCGACCCTGTCAACCGACCTATCGGATTCGGTACGTTTTTCATACTAGGCTTGGTACAGTGGAGCAATGGTCGTGCGATGTTCGCTGCTCGGGCACGACTTCGGCGACCCCGAGGTCGAACGCGAGCGGGAAGAACGGGGCAGCGAGGTCGTCGTGGTCGTCACCGAGTTCGAGGAGTGTGACCGCTGTGGCGAGCGTCACGTCCTCAGCGAGAACACCGAGGTGACGAGCCTCGACGCCGGGGCGGGGGCGGACGACGAGGCCGACGCCGACGCGGCCGAGGGCTTCGACGACGGATCCGGGGTACCGACCGACGAACAGGGCGACCCGATCACCGACGACGCCGAGATACTCGACGACGGGCCGACCGCCTCCGAGCGCGGCCACGGCGAGTGGCCCGACTCCGACGACGTCGGCCCGCCGGTCGGCGCGCGGGACGAACCCGCCGCCTGGCCCGACGCCGACGACGGTGCCAGCGACGTCGACGTCGGCGAGGCGTTCTCCTTCGAGGAGGACGACCCCGTCGACGCGGCCGAGGACGACGCCGTCTTCGTCGACGCCGACCCGGACCCGGCCGAGGTCCAGACCGAGGCCGAGACGGGCGAGGCCGACACCGGCATCGCCAGCCCCGGCGCGGCGCCGGCGCCCGGCGAGAGCGCCCCGCGGGAGAGCGTCCCCACCGAGTTCTTCTGCCCGCGCTGTGAGTTCGTCGCCCCCGGCGACCGGGGGTCCTTGCGCCCCGGCGACATCTGCCCCGAGTGTCGCAAGGGCTACCTCGGCGAGCGCGAGCGCTGACGGCCCCCTCGCAGGGGGCCGACGCGACCGCTCTCGCTCCTGTCGACGGACGAAAACGTTGGCTATGAAAAGAGGTATACACGCCCACGTGTACCATCGAGCCATGAAGGAGTACAAGATGCGTCGCGGCGAACACCTCGAAGACCGTATCCCCGACATGGAAGCCACCGTCGAGGAGTACTTCGGCTCGATCACGAGCACGGAGGAGTACAAGGGCAGCGAGCTGTACGTCGTCGACGAACCCGACAACCCCGTCTTCGAGCGGATCGTCGTCGGGGCCGTCCAGTACTCCGGCAAGAAGGACAAACTCGGCGTCGAGTTCTACGAACGCGACCCCACCGAACTCGGCCCCGACGAACTCGAGGCCGCCGGCGAGGCCGTCTCCGCGAAGAACGAGTTCCTGCTCGAAGCCACGGGCCGGGACGCGAAGGCCCGCCGCGACTCGCTGAAGCGCTCGGTCGAGGACGACCCGGACCACGACTTCTGAGGACTCACCGTTCGTGTTGCGTGCGGCCGCGGAGCGACCGCACTCGGCAAACGCTTGCCAAAAACCTCCGCCTTTCGCTCCACTCGCTTCGCCCGTTCCGGGTCGGTCGTCGGCCCGCTCTCCCGGTCAGTCCCGGTTCTCGCGGCGCCGGTGGACCGAGATGACGCCCGCGCTGGCGTCGCCGTACCGAACGTCGACCACGTCGCCGACCTCGACTTCGTTGAAGTCAGAGCGGACGACCGGGGCGGCCCGACAGCCCTCCGCCTCGCCCGGGCCGGCCAGCGACTCGCCACAGCCCCGGACGGCAAAGCGGACGGTCTCGAACTGTCCGTCGAGTTCGCTCGCGAGGGCCTCCGAGACGACCAGCGGGTCGTCCGTTCCGATCTCCGGGGCCAGCGGCTCGCGGATCTCGCCGTCGTAGTACGGCCCCTCGTCGGGATCGAACCGCCGGACGGCGAGTTCGTCCCGGGCGCTTCCGTCGCTCGCCTGCACGACCTTCTCGACGATCTCGACCCTGTCGGCGAGTCCGAGGCGGGTCGCACAGCCCGCGAACGCGACCGTCGGCGCGGAGACGAGGAACGCTCGTCGGTTCACTACCTCCCCCACTCTGGGGCGTCGCCGAGTACTTTTCCCCTGCGGCCGACTCCGAAACCCCTAAGCGCGCGTCGGCGAACCCTCGGGCGATGAAGCTCCGGACGTTCCTCGTCGCGACGGCTGTCGCCCACGCGGGCCTCGCGGTCGGCGTGACGGTCCACGCGAACGCGACCGACCGCGACCCCGGCAGGTGGCCGCTTCTCACCCTCGTCTTCGGCGTGTTCGGGGCCGCAGGCTACCTCCGCTCGGATGACGCGGCGAAGTCGGGACGACGTTGATCGCTCGGCCGTGTGCCGGAACGCCGGCGTCGTCGGCCGCCGCCACCCCGCCGGCCCGCGCGCCGCCGTCGAATCGATCGTCGGCCTGCATTTCGGGCGGGCGTATCAGGCGGTGTCGCCGTCGATGGGACTCACCGTGACCTGCGACGCGGCGAACCGGACGATAGGCCGTGGAGCGTGCCGGTTGCGGCTCAGGCGAGGAAGACGTGTCGCGGCCGGTCGGCGAGCACGTCCCGACCCCACTCGACGGTCTCCCCGAACTCGTCGCTGCGGAAGAACGCCATCGCGTCCTCGCGGGAGTCCCAGCGGCTGGCGATGAACGTGTCGTTCTCGTCCTCGCGGTTGACGAGCAGGTCGCTCTTCCGGTGGCCCTCCATGTCCGCCAGCACGTCGGCGACCTCCTCGAAGGTCTCGACGAACTCCTCGCGGTAGTCGGGTTTGACCGTGTAGAACATCCCCATCGTCCCCCACGAGTCCTCGTCGTCGCCGGCCTGCCGGACGATTTCGGGGAGGTCGGCGAGAAAGCCCGCCGCGGTGTTCGCCGCCTGTTCGGTCTCCCAGAGGCTGACGACCGCCGTCTCGGAGGCGCCGGTCTCGGACTCGTAGACCGCGGTTTTGACGTGGGTGTCGTAGTGGTCGAAGTTCGACCGCAGGCCCTCGACCTCCTCGAACAGGTCGTCGGGGTCGGCCGCCGAGTAGAGGACGACCGCGTGGACGTCCTCGCCGTGGGGCGTGCCGGCGTAGACGCCCATCTCGTCGAGTTCGTCGCGGACCCCGTCGTCGCCGGTGCCGTGGCCGTGCGGGTGGCCGCCCTCGTCCGCGCCGTGGGACGACCCGTGGCCGCGTGCGGACCCGCCGTGTGGGTCGGTCGCGGCCGCCTCGGGCACCCGCTCGCCGGCGAGGTACGCCCCGAGGTTCTCGGGGGCGAGTCGGCGGCCGAAGCGGAAGCGGCCGAACTCGCCAAAGCGGGAACTCGCGGGGTCGAAGCGCATCTCGTAGAGCAGGTCCTTGACGTCGGTGGGATCGTCGGCGAAGAGCGTGACGCCCCACTCGTGGTCGTCGAAGCCGACGCTGCCGGTGATGATCTGGCTGACGCGGCCGGCGTAGCCCTTACCGATCTCGCCGTGAGAGCCCATGTACTCGGCGCGCTCGTCGAACGGCGTGTCGTACCAGTTCCACTCCGGCCCCCGGCGCTTGTCCATCGGGTAGAAGGTGACGTACTCGGCGTCGGGAATCTCGGGTTTCAGCTTCGACTCGATGTAGCTTTCGAGCCCGGCATCCACGTTCTCGGGGTTCTCGAAGTACTCCTGTGAGACGTAACCCGACACCTCGGTCACCGAGAGGTAGGAGTCGACCCGCTCGGTGAACTCGGCGACGGCGGTCCGCTCGAACTGCCGTTCGAGGGCCTCCAGCTCGGCGATCGACGGCCGCAGGTGTACCAGCATGAGGTCGGCCTCGTGGCCGACGACCGCGTAGGTGGCCGACGCGCCCTCCGCGGCGTCGTCGACGCGCTCGCGGGCCGTGAGGTAGTCGATCCCCTCGTCGATCGCCCGCTCGCGGCGGTGGTCGGGTGCCTCCCGCCAGGCGTCCCAGTCGACCGAGCGGAAGTCGTGGAGGGCGTACCAGCCCTCGGCCGTCCGTGGCGGTCTCCGTCGTTCCATACCCGCGAGTTCGGGCGGAGCACAAAAGAACGAACGGTTTCCGCGCCGCGGCCGGACCCGTCGTTTCGAGGGCCGCGAAACGGCCACATCGGGCCGCTCTCGGCCGCGAATCCGGTACGTCGTCACCCCGACCGAAACCCTTTACCCTCGTCCGTTTAAATCACAGGTCACATGCGGAAAAGTGGGCCGCCGAAAGGACTCATCGCCTATCTCGTGCTCGAACTGCTCGAGGAGAAACCGCGGTACGGGTACGAGATCCTCAAGGAGATCCGCGACATCAGCGGCGGCCACTGGGAGCCCTCGTACGGCTCGGTCTACCCCATCCTCTACAAGTTCGAGGAGAAAGGGTGGGCAGAGCGGATCGACCGCGAGGACGAACCCGACCGGAAGTACTTCGAACTCACGGACGCGGGCCACGAGGAACTCGCCGAGCGCCGCGAGTCCAGCGCGGAGAAGGCCCGCGACTTCGCCGACGTCATCCTCGGGTTCTTCCACGTCTACGCCGCGTTCTCGACCGACGAGCGCTTCGAGATTCCGGAACTGGAAGCCGAGTGGCGCTTCGACGAGACGTTCAGCGCCTGGATCGTCGAACAGGTCGTTCGCCACCACGAACACTACTTCGACACCGAGTTCGAGCGCACCGACGAGACGCCGGAGGAGTTCTACGACCGACAGGGCGTCGACCACGAGTGACTCGCCCCCGATCAGCCGGCGAGTAACTGCGGCCCGAACAGCATCGTCAGGAAGCTGATCAGCATCGTCAGACCGACGGTCGTCGTCACGACCCGGACCATCCCGCGGGTGGCCTCGATCGGGAGCCGCGAGATGACGGCCTCGGTGCTCGTCCGGAGGATGTGCCCGCCGTCGAGCGGGAACGCCGGGACGCAGTTGAAAAAGCCCAGTTGGACGTTGATCCAGCCGGTCCAGAACAGCGCGTTCGCGAGCCCGAAGACCACCCAGTCGCCGAGCAACGCGAGCGGCCCCTGCACCTGATAGAAGTTCTCGATGCCGCCGACGAAGCCGGCGAAGTTGAACGGGAAGACGCCGACGACCGACGCCAGCGGCAGGAACAGCGCGAGACCGATCTTTCCGAGGAAGCTGTCGGCGACCTCGGCGCCGGCGCCGTCGCCGCCGAGCGCGGCGAGGAACTGGTCTGCGGGGTAGGCTTCGACGCCGATCGCCGTCGCCGAGAACCCGGAGACGCCGGGCGTCCCGAGGATGCCGAGGAAGCCGGCGTCGGTCCGGGGGTGCTCGCCGAGGGTGACCTCGTAGGAGACGCGCTCGCCGTCGCGGTAGCCGGCGACGGCGACCGTCTCGCCGGGCTCGCGGTCCGACAGCGCCCCCGCGAGTTCCTCGTACGCGTAGATCCGCTCGCCGTCGAACTCGGTGATCACGAGGTTCGCCCCGCCCGGGGCGCCGCTCGCGGCCAGCGGGCCGTCGGCGTCGACCTCGACCGCGGCGCCGATCGGCACCTCGCGGTCGACGCGGTCGCCGCCGTCGGCGCGCTCGATCGTCAGCGTGACGACCTCCGCGTCGCCGACGGCCGCCAGCAGGCCGTCCTCGGTCGCGATCGACTCACCGTCGACCGCGAGGATCGAGTCGCCGACCGCGAGGTCGGCCGGGTTCGTCGACGCGGCCGCCGTCACGACCAGCGAGCGCTCGATCGTTACCGTCTCCTCGCCGTTGCGCTCGACGGTGATCGTCTCGCCCTCCGCGGCGTCGAGGCGTTCGAGGAGGTGGTCGTTGTCCGCGACGGCGACCCCGTCGATTGCGGTGATCCGGTCGTTCGGCTGGACGCCCGCGTCCGCCGCCGGCGAGCCGGGGGCGACGCCGCCGACCGCGGCGCCCGGGGCGACGGCGATCGAGCCGGCGACCGGGCCGAAAAGCAGCGCGAACGCGACGACCGTGACCGCGAAGTTGAACGTGACGCCGGCGGCGAACATCCGGGTCTGCCCGCCGCGGGAGGCCTGCTTGCTGCTCTCCTGGTTGGGTTCGACGAACGCGCCGATCGGGAGGATCGCGAGGGTCGCGACGCCCATCGACTCGATGTCGATGCCCTCGACGCGACAGAGCAGGCCGTGGCCGCCCTCGTGGACGACGAGGCCGACGAGCAGGCCGATCACGATGCCGGGCGCCGCCGACAGCGGCAGGAAGTCGTTGACGCCGGGGATGACGAGGGCGTTGCGGGGTTGCTGGACCGGCGAGGCGGGCTGTGGGTTGGTGAGCGTGCCGACGGCGACGATCACGAGGAAGACGAACATGCTCACCATCACGACGAGGGCGATGCCGACGCCGAGGTTCGCCCACGCGCGCCAGAACCGCTTCGGCCGGGAGAGCCGGTCGAGTAGCTCCCGGCCCCGTTTCGTGTGAATCGTCAGGATCGGCCCCTGCGTCCCGACGTACGACGGGAGGAGGCCTCGCTGGCGGAGGGCGACGATCGCGAACCAGTAGACGGCGACGCCGGCCAGAACCCACGTGAGCGTGCTCGAACCGGTCACGTCGGGAACGCCGACCGCCGCCGGGGGACCGTACTCCATCGGTGTTACTTCCGGGGGGCGCTTTCAAATGGCTTTTGTCTGTCCCTCAGCGCTCGCGGCGAAGCCTGTCGACGACGAACTCCCGGTCGACGTTCGCGAGGAACGGCCCCAGCTTCGGCCCCTGCTCCTCGTCGAAGAACAGGCGGTAGCCGGCGGCGAAAAAGTCGCCGACGGGGACGTCGTGACGTTTCGCGGTCTCGTAGATCTCGCCCTGGATCTCGTCGGGGCCGTGGCCCGCCGCGACGAAGTCGGCCAGTTCGTCGAGGGCGTCCTCGGTCGCCGCGTCGAACTCGTGGTCCGGCAGTTCCGAGCGCTTGAGTTCGTAGTCGAACTGGTTGCCCGTCCGGCGGGCCCACGTGCGGGCGCGTTCGACGCGTTCGAGGGCGTCCTCGATGGCCCACTCGGGGGCGTCCTCGGGAACGTGGCCCTCCCGGCGGGCGATCTTCTCGCGCAGGTCGGGGTCGTCGGTCATCCCCAGCACCGCGGCGAACGTGTACGGGAGGCGGAGCCGCTCTTCGCGGGGTTCCTCGACCACGAGCGGGTACACCCGCTCGGCGAACGCCCGCTCGTCCTCGCTCGCGTCGACCTCGCCGAAGTAGATCGCCTCGAACCGGTCGAACTCGTCGACCAGCAGGTCGAGGCGTTCGACGCTGAAGTCCCGGGCCTTCGAGGGGTCTTTCGCGAAGAAGTACCGCAGCACCTCGGGTTCGAGCAGTTCGAGGACGTCGGAGACGAGGATGACGTTGCCCGCCGAGGAGGAGAACGGTTCGCCGTCGAGGGTGAACCACTCGTAGACCATCGGCACCGGCGGTTCGATCCCGAGGACGTTCCGGGCGACGTCCTCGCCGCTGGGCCACGACCCCTCGGCGTGGTCCTTGCCGAACGGCTCGAAGTCGACGCCGAGTACCTGCCACTGGCCGGGCCACTCGAAGCGCCACGGCATCTTCCCCTCGCGGAGGGTGGCGGTCCCCTCGTGGCCACAGCCCTCGATGGTCCGGTCGCCGGCCTCCATGTCGGTACAGCGGTAGTCGACCGTGCCGACCTCGCCGGCGTCGAGGTCGACGCCGGTGACGGTCTCGGTCACCTTCCCGCACTCCTCGCAGATGGGGTTGAACGGGACGTAGTCGTCGTCGACCTTGTCCTGGTACTTCGAGAGCACCTCGCGGGCGTGCTCGCGGTTCCCGAGGACGTGGCGGGTCACCGCGTCGAGGTCGCCGGACTCGTAGAGGTCGGTCGTCGAGACGAGGTCGATCGGCACGTCGACGGCGTCGGCGCTGTCCTGGATGATCGTCGAGAAGTGCTCCCCGTAGGAGCCACAGCAGCCGAACGGGTCGGGGATGTCGGTGTAGGGCGCGCCGAGGTTCCGGCCGAGCGCGCCCGCGTCCACGTCACCGAGGTCGACGAGGTTCCCGTCGAGGTCACAGAGGGTGCGCGGAAGTTTGCGGAGGGGGTCGCGGTCGTCGGCCGTAAACACCTGCCGGACCTCGTGGCCGCGCTCGCGCAGCACCGCGGCGACGTAGTAGCCGCGCATGATCTCGTTGACGTTGCCGAGGTGGGGGACGCCCGAGGGGGAGATGCCGCCCTTGATGACGATGGGTTCGTCGGGGTCGCGGGCCTCGATCCGGTCTGCGACCTCGTCGGCCCAGAAGACGTGGTGTTCCTCGCCTCCCTCGCGCTCGCGCTGGAGGGTGTAGGGGCTCTCGGCGTCGGCGTCGTCCTCAGCGCTCATCGCTGGCCCAGTATGTCGGTTCCTCGCCCGCCCCCGCGGGGACGACGTCCGTGCCGTCGTGGTCGCCGTGGCGGACGGCGCGGGCGATCCGCTCGGGGTCGGTGCCGTCGAGGACGATGGTCCGCATCCCCGAGCGCTGGATGATCTTCGCCGCCAGCAGGTCGACGGGCGCCGAGGCGCCGGCGTTCATCTCGAGGCCGGCGATCACGTCGACCAGTTCGGCGGCGGTCAGTTCGTCGTACTTCGTCGCCTCGTCGTCCTCGTTCGGGTCGGCGCTGTAGACCCCGGGGACGCTCGTCGCGTACACCAGCAGGTCGGCGTCGACGTACTCGGCGAGGGCGGCGCCGACGGCGTCGGTCGTCTGGGCCGGGGCGACCCCGCCCATCACGCAGACGTCGCCCTGCCGGAGCGCCTCGCCGGCCTCCTCGTAGTCGAGCGCGGGCGCCCGGACGGACTCCTCGCCCAGCGCCGCGATCAGCAGGCGCGCGTTCAGCCGGGTGACGTCGATCCCTAGCTGGTCGAGTTCGATCTCGTTCGCTCCGAGGTCGCGGGCGGCGCCGATGTACTCGCGGGCGACGCCGCCGCCCCCGACGACGGCCCCCACTCGACACCCGTCCGCGACGAGGTCTTCGACGACGGCGGCGTGCTCGGCCACCCGGTCGGCGCCGGGTTCGGGCACGAGCACGCTCCCGCCGATAGAAACGACCACTTTCATACTATGGCCGAGTAACCGGGTTGCTCTCTTAAGGGTTGCCAACTGACCGGCGACAGCTACAAAGCCCGAGCGCGCTATCTCACCACCATGCACGTACTCGGGGTTCTCGACGGCGGGGCGGGCGCCGATCCGCTCGAACGGACCGTCGATCGACTGGTCGACGCGCTCTCGCGGCGCGGCCGCGTCGGCGTCGTCCGCTACGACGCGACCATCGCCGACGGGACGGCCGCGTTCGGGGAGTCCGCCGCCCGCGCGGGCGGGGACGTCACCTACGCCCTCGGCGCCGACGGCGACTGGTCCGCCTGCGGCACCGGCCTGTCCGTCGACGACGCGCTCGCGTCGCTGGCGACCGACTGCGCGTACGCCGTCGTCGTCGGCCTCTCGCCGCGCCGACACCCGTCGGTCGTCGTCGGCGACGAGGACGCGGCGGACGATGCGCTCGCGACGGTCGACTCGCCCGCGGATCTCGACGCCGAGGCGGTCGCCGACGCGCTCGACGCCCGCGACCCGTACGAGACGCTCGACTCGCTGGTCGCCCGCGTGAAGGCCGCGCCCGGCGCCGACCGCTCGGGTGCGATCGCGACGTTCACCGGCCGCGTCCGCGCGAAGGACGGCCCGGACGACCCGCGGACCGAGTCCCTCGAGTTCGAGAAGTACGACGGCGTCGCCGACGAACGACTGGCGGCGATCCGGGAGGACCTCGAGGCGCGCGAGGGCGTCCACGCCGTCGAACTCCACCACCGGACGGGCGTCGTCCGCGACGGCGAGGACATCGTCTTCGTCGTCGTGCTCGCGGGCCACCGCGAGGAGGCGTTTCGCACCGTCGAGGACGGGATCAACCGGCTGAAAGACGAGGTGCCGCTGTTCAAAAAGGAAGTGACAGTCGAAGAGGAGTTCTGGGTTCACGACCGCTCGTGAGCCGTTCGTTCTGTCCGCGTCCGTTCGAAATATAATCGGGCCGTGTCACGGAATGACACGCGATCCGGGGCCCGATCCGGCGAGCCGAGATAACGAATCTCAGGCGATTTTAAAACGTCTACGGCGATCTAAGACACTCGTAAAACATCGCGAAACGGGGCGCAAAACGTATTCGTTACGGCCCGATCCGCTGAACGCAACCGAAACGCCGCTAACCATCCCGCCTTTATAATCCATCTCCGCCGCTACGGTTCGATGTCGATGAGCACGACAGCCCACCCCTCCACGGACAGCAAGGAAAGCCGCCTGAAGCGATACCTGCACGAACGCGCGAAAGACGGTGAGCTCTACTTCAAGGGCAAGTTCATCGCCGACGACGTCGGCCTGTCCCCGAAGGAGATCGGCGCGCTCATGGTCAAACTCTCCGAGTCGTGCTCCGACCTCGAGATCGAGAAGTGGTCGTACACCAGCGCGACCACGTGGCGCGTCGAGCCGGCCTGAGGTTCCTGCGCCCTCCGTCGACGCACGAACCGCTCCGAACCGACCCGCCGACGGCTCCCCGCTCGGCCGACGCGCGATCACACGCGCGGATTCTCGGCAGTCGATTTATAGCCGGCGGCGCCGAATGACCGACGATGTACGACGTTGACCCGCCCGAGTCCGGCCCTTCGCTCGAGCGGATCGAGTCGGTCTTCGCCGTCTACGACGTCGAGACCGACGGCGACGAGCTTCGATACTACGGCGACCCGTTGCTCGACCCGGAGGCGGCGATGCGCGAACTCTGGCCAGCGTTTCGCGAGGCGGGCTACGAGGCCCAGCTCCGGCTTCGCCACGGCGAGTACGTCGTCGTCGCCGAACCGATCTCGATCGGCGTCGAGGGCGTCCCGTGGACGAACGTGATCCTCTTTCTCGCGACCGTCGGCTCGACGCTGTTCGCCGGCTCGCAGTGGTACTACATCGACCCGTTCGCGAACCCGACGGGGATGCTTCGGGCGTGGCCGTTCACCGTCGCCATCCTCACCGTGCTTGGCGTCCACGAGATGGGCCACTACGTCCTGAGCCGCTACCACCGGGTCGAGGCGTCGCTGCCGTACTTCCTGCCCGTCCCGACGCTGATCGGGACGATGGGGGCGGTGATCAAGATGAAAGGCCGGATGCCCGACCGCAAGGCGCTGTTCGACATCGGCGTCGCCGGCCCGCTGGCCGGCCTCGCGGCGACGGTCGTCGTCACCGTGATCGGCCTGCACCTGCCGCCGGTCCACGCGCCGCCCGAACTCGTCGACAGCACGAACACGATCGAGATCAGCCTCGGCTACCCGCCGCTGCTCGAACTGCTCGCGGCGGCGTTCGACCAGCCGCTGTACCGCGACGACCCGACGACGGTCGTCCACCCGGTCGTCATCGGCGGCTGGGTCGGGATGTTCGTCACGTTCCTCAACCTGCTGCCGGTCGGTCAACTCGACGGCGGCCACGTCCTCCGGGCGATGGCCGGCGAGTTCCAGGAGACCATCGCCGCGCTCGTCCCCGGCGCGCTGTTCGCGCTCGCCGCCTACCTCTACTACGTCAGCGGCTACAGCGGCAACTCGGTGTTCATCTGGGTGTTCTGGGGGCTGTTCGCCACCCTCATCGCGGCGGTCGGGCCGGCCCAGCCGGTCGACGACTCCCGGCTCGGCGTCGGCCGGTTCGTCGTCGGGGTCGTCACCTTCGCCCTCGGCGTGCTCTGTTTCATGCCGGTGCCTATCGCCGTCGTCAGCTGATCGTCAGTGCGTGTAGCCCCGATCCGGCAGGGGTTCGCCGTCGAGCGTGATCCCCTCGGCTTCCGCCTCGACCGTCCCGATTTCGGCGATCGGTACGTCCGCGTCCTCCCGGGCGGCGTCGAGGTCGGCCTCGCGAACGGTGACCACGAGTTCGAAGTCCTCGCCGAAGGTCATCGCCGTCTCCAGTGGCTCGTCGACGACCTCGCGTACCGTCTCGTCGACGGGGACCCGGTCGGCGTCGACGGCGAAGCCACAGCCCGAGGCCTCGGCGAGTTGGTGTAGCGAGCGCGCGAGGCCGTCGCTCGAATCCATCATCGCGGTCGCGTACGGCGCGAGCGCGCGGCCGGCGGCCACCCGCGGCTCGAAGCGGAAGAGGTCGTTCGCCCGGTCGGCGTCCCCGCGCTCGAAAAGCTGGAGGGCGGCGGCGCTCCGGCCGAGCGTCCCGGTGACGCAGACGACCTCGCCCGGCCGGGCGCCCTCGCGGTAGACGGGGTCGTCGGTCCGACCGATCGCGGTCGTCGCGACGGTGAACTCCTCGTGGGCGTCGAGGTCGCCGCCGACGTAGTCGGCGCCGACGCGCTCGCAGACGTCCCGGGCGCCCCGGACGAACGCGAGCAGTTCCTCGCGGTCGAACGCCGGGGCGGCGTAGGCGGCGACGGCGGCCGTCGCCTCGGCGCCCATCGCGGCGACGTCCGACAGCGACGCACCGACGGCCCGCCAGCCCGCGGCGTACCGCGTCGTGCCGGCGGGGAAGTCCGTCCGCTCGTGGAGCATGTCGGTCGTCACGACGAGGTCGTCGACGACGGCGGCGTCGTCGCCGGCCGCCTCGAGTTCCTCCGCGAGGGCCGCCAGCGCGTCGCGTTCGTCCATAGGGTCACGTTCGATGCGAAGCCGAAAAGGGACTCGGAAATCGGCCGGCCCCCGCGGGATCGACACTCCGGTGGCTTGAAGCGTCCGGTGGTCCTCCGAACCGATATGTCAGCGCCAGCGCGGCGGCGGTCGATGATCGCGGGGTTTGCGGGCGCGCTCATCGTGCTCGCGGTCCTGCTGTGGCTCGTCGGGGTCGGGGAGGTCGTCGCGACGCTCCGGCGCGCCGACGTCGACGTGCTGGCGCTGGTCGCGCTGGCCGCGCTCGGCTGGCTGCTCGCGTGGTCGCTCGCGCTCCGGACGGTCCTCGCCATCCTCGGCATCGACGTCAGCGTGAGGCAGGCGACGGCGGTGTTCGCGGCGACGGTCTTCGCGAACAACGTCACCCCGTTCGGCCAGGCCGGCGGCGAACCGGTGAGCGCCCTGCTGATCTCGTCGGTCGCCGACACCGAGTACGAGACCGGCCTCGCGACGATCGTCAGCCTCGACGCGCTCAAACTGTTGCCCCCGATCGGGTTCGGCCTGCTGGGGATCGCCTACTACGCGACGACGATCACCCTCTCCGAACGCCTCGAAACCGCCGCGGTGGCGCTCTGTGCGCTCGCGGTCGGCCTCCCCGCGGTCGGGCTGGCGCTGTGGCGCCGGCGCGACGGCGTCGCCTCGGGAACCGCCCGCGGCCTCGCGGCGGTGCTGGGCGGCCTCGGGCGCGTCATTCCGCGGTGGCGGCCGCCGACCGCCGCCGCGCTCGAACGCCGCGCCCGGGGGTTCGTCGGCGCGCTCGAACGGGTCGCCGGCGAGCCCCGCGCGGTCGCGTTCGCCCTCGCGTACGTCTCGCTGGGCTGGCTCGGGCTGATCGCCTCGCTGTGGCTGTCGCTGGCCGCGCTCGGCTTCGGCGACCCGCGGCTGCTCGCGGCGGCGTTCGTCGCGGTCCCGCTGGGAAGTGTCGCCTCCGCGACGCCGTTTCCCGGCGCGCTCGGTGGGATGGAGGCGGCGCTGGTCGTCCTGCTGACGCCGATCACGGGGCTGCCGGCGTCGGCGGTCGGCGCCGCGGTCCTCTGTCATCGGTTCGCCACCTACTGGCTGCCGACGCTGCTGGGCGGGGCGGCCGCGTTCGCGTTCGGCTCGACGGCGCGCTGGTGAGCGAGAGCGCCTTCAACCGGACAACGATGCTCTTAAATGGCGCCGAGGGGAACGAAACCCCAATGGCTACGATGTACGACGTTCCGGCGGACGCGCTCATCGACGCGCTCGCCGACGACCTCGCGGAGCGACTCGACGAACCAGACTGGGCCAAGTTCGCCAAGGCCGGCGCCGACCGCGAACTGCCCCCCGAGCAGGAGGACTTCTGGGCGGTCCGGGCCGCCAGCCTGCTCCGGAAGGTCGCCGACAACGGCCCCGTCGGCGTCGAGCGCCTCGCGACCGAGTACGGCGGCTCCAAGGGCGGCTCGAACCGCTACCGCGTCGCCCCCGACCGCCGCGCCGACGGCTCGCGCAGCGTGATCCGGACCATCCTCCAGCAACTCGAAGCGGAGGACCTCGTCGAGACCGCCGAGGGCGAGGGCCGCCGGATCACCCCCGAGGGACAGAGCCTGCTCGACGAGACCGCCGGCGAGGTCCTCGCGGAACTCGACCGCCCGGAACTCGAACGCTACGCGTAGAGCTATTCTCGCTCGTTTCGACGGCGATTCGTTCCGCAAGCGACGCGGCGGAACGGACCGGTCCGTAACGCTTGTATTCGCCCTACGACCACGTAGTTCAGGAACGTGACTCTCGTAACCCGGCGACGAGCGGACATCGCCGTCGGCGCCCTGATCGCGAGTATTCTGCTGGCTGGCGCCGTCAGTGCCGTACAACTGTCCCTGATGGACGGTTCGGCGATGGGGCAGATGGAGTCGGCGCCCCTGCTCCACTCCGTCGGGCCCTTTCTCGGCAGTCTCGTCGTCGCCAGTCTCGTCGGAGGCGTCTACGTCCTCGTCCGCGGGCAACTGATCCCGGACGCGTCGGATCGCGCGACGCAAACGACGGGTGATGCCGCCGAAGAATCCGCCGAAATCGACGCGACGGAGGGCGCGAACGCGGCCGATCCGTCGCCAGCCGACGCGGCCGCGAAGCCGCGGATTCTGGCGGTGCTCCCGGACGACGAGCGCCGAATCCTTGAACCCGTCGTCGAGTCGCCCGGCCTGACACAGAGCACGGTCGCCGACCGGTCGGGATTTTCCAGAAGCAAAGTCAGCCAGACCGTCACCGACCTCGAAGAGCGCGGCTTGCTGTATCGGGAGCCACAGGGGCGGACGTACCGCGTGTATCCCGCCGACGACCTCGACGAGCGCGCGTGAACCGCCGAATTCGCTTCGGACAAACGGTTACGGGAGAAATAAACGTTTAGGACGTCGTAGAACGCGTCTCGAACGGTCTCCTCGATGAATTCACGCCCTCCTTCATAACAGTCTCCCGTCCGTAGTGGCTCCCGTGGTGAACACCGATGCGATCAAACGCGACGATACGGCGGACGATTCGGCCGCCAGCAAGCACCCGGCGAGTCGGACGGGGGGAGCGACGATGACGAACGGCCGGTCCGCCCTCCGGACGTCGGTGCTCGTGCTCGCGGCCGTCGTGGCCATCCCGGTACTCGCGATGGCCCTCGGAGTGTCGACCATGGCGATCGGAGGCTGGGGTCACATGGCGGCCGGGACCGGCGCCTGGGGCGGAGCGATACCGGCGGTGCTCCCGCTTCTCGTGCTCGTCGGTCTCGGCTACGTCCTGTACGCCGGCCTGAACGAGGGGGACAGTCGGCGGACGGACGGCGCGCTCGAAGAACTCGAGGTCGCGTACGCTCGCGGGGAGTTGTCCGACGAGGAGTTCGAGCGTCGACGAGAACGACTGCGCGAGGGCGAGTAGCGCGCTTCGGCACGGGCGCCCATCCAATTCTGTGTGATGCGGTGAAAATTGCGTGACGTCAGCGGAATCTGGCGATATACGGAGCGCGCACTGTTCGACGTGCGCTACTACGTGGCACTCCTATCACACCATCACCATAACTGCTTATGGAGCGAGGAGATGTCTCCCCTCTATGGCCGATTCGGGTAACGACGAGTTCGACCCAACGGCACCGGACCAACGGGAGATCGGCCGCGAAATGGTCGACGACAGTACGGGACTCGGTCCGGTGATGGCCCACGCCTATCGCGGAGAGATAGACCGAGTGGGGACGTGGCGCCAGCGCCTCGACGAGACGACGACGTGGGCGGTGACGCTGATGGCAGCAATCCTGACGTGGGCGTTTTCGAGTACCGATAACCCACACTATATCTTGCTGATCGGGATCGTCGTCGTCACCGTCTTCCTGGGCATCGAAGCACGGCGGTACCGGGACTACGATGTCTTTCGCTCTCGTGCTCGAGTCATCCAAGAGAACCTGTTCGCAAACGCTCTCGATCCGTCCCAGGGCACTGAAAGTCACGACTGGCGAGCGGAACTGAGCAGGGACTATCGCAGGCCGACGCTGAAAGTCTCGTTCTACGAAGCACTCACGAACCGGCTCCGACGTGTGTACCTCGCTCTGCTCGGTGTCCTGCTGGTCGCGTGGGTCTTCAGGATTACAGCGTTCGCGCCGCGCCAGGACTGGCTGACAACCGCTGGAATCGTCCGTATCCCCGGGATCGTTGTGGTCGCCGTTGTAGGTGTGTTCTACGTCGTACTGCTGGGTGTCACCTTCTGGCCCCGCGAGCGCCATGCCAAGGGTGAATTCCGTGAAGGGGACCCGGACGACTGGAAAGAGACGGACCGATAACTCTGTTCTCCGCACTGACCGCGGCGGTCACGGCAGTTCGAGGTGGATAACCCGACCCTCGGGATCGGAGAGGAAGCCGCGCCGCCGAGTGAAATGCGATTCCGTTCTTCCGCGTACCGAAGACGCGCTACCGGGGCAGGTGAGATGCCCGCGTCTCGCGGCTCCGGCGAGCGAGTTCGCCGGACGGCGTCGTCGGTTCGCACGGCCGAACCGAAAACGGCGCTCCGTAATCATTTTCCCCTGCGCCGGACAACACGGATGCATGAGCGGCACACCGGACGACGACGATCTCGAGGAGCTCCGGCGCAAGAAGATGGAAGAGCTTCAGGAACGCGCCGAGACTCAGGGGGCCGACGAGGAGGCCCGCGAGGCCGCCCAGCAGCAGGCCGAAGCCCAGAAGCAGGCGCTGTTGCGCCAGTACCTCACCGACGAGGCCCGCAAGCGGCTCAACACGGTCAAGATGAGCAAGCCCGGTTTCGGCGAGCAGGTCGAACAGCAGGTCGTCGCGCTCGCGCGCAGCGGCCGCATCCGGGACAAGATCGACGACGAGAAGATGAAACAGCTGCTAAAGGAGCTACAGCCCGAGAAGAAACGCTTCGACATCCGGCGGCGCTGATGCGGCTCGGGCTGCTCTACAGCGGCGGCAAGGACTCGACGCTCGCGGCGCTGCTCCTCGACGAGTTCTACGACGTCACGCTGACGACGGCACACTTTGGCGTCACCGACGACTGGGAGCACGCCCGCGCGACCGCCGAGGCCGCCGGCTTCGCGTTCGAGCGTCTGCAACTCGACCCGGGCGTCGCGAACGAGGCCGTCGAGCGCATCCGCGAGGACGGCTTCCCGCGAAACGGCATCCAGCACGTCCACCAGCACGCCCTGGAGCGGGTCGCAGAGGAGGGTTACGACGCGGTCGCCGACGGCACCCGCCGGGACGACCGCGTCCCGACGGTCTCGCGGGCGCAGGCCCAGAGTCTCGAGGACCGACACGACCTCGACTACATCGCCCCGCTGTCGGGGTTCGGCCGGCGCGCGGTCGACCGGCTGGTCGAGGAGACCCTCGACGTGACCGTCGGCCCGAGCGAGGAGATCGCCCGCGCCGACTACGAGGCCGAACTGCGGGCGATCATCGCCGAGGAGGACGGCGAGGAGGCGGTCGCCGACCTCTTCCCCGACCACGAACAGACGCGCGTCAACCGGATCCACGAGGGCTGACGCCCGGGAGCGGCGGCCGGCGGGCGAATCGCGGGGTTCATGTCGCCCCGACGGAGTCCCGTAACTAGATGGACCCCGGACTCGGCTACTCGGTTCTCGCGGCGGTCGTCTGGGGGGTGTACCTGTTCGGGCTCAAGCAGTACTTCGAGGGGTATCCGGCGACGACCCTGTCGGTCTGCATCAACGCCTTCGCGATCGCCTTCTACCTCCCGGTGACGCTGCGGGCGCTCTCGGACGGTGCGGCGGCCTCGCTCTCGGATGCGGGGGCGACCCACGTCGGCGTCGTCGCGCTGACCGTCTGCGCGACGGCGGCGGCGTTCGTGCTCTTCCTGTACGCGATCGCCGACGGCGACGTCTCCTACGTCGCGCCGATCAACAAGGTCGTGCCGGCGTTCGTGTTGCCGATCGAGGTGCTCGTCCTCGGCCAACTGCTCGCGCCGCTGCAGGTGGTCGGCGTCCTCGTGGCGACGCTGGCGATCTACGTGGCGAACTACCGCGCCGGCGGCCTCCTCGACCCGTTCCGCCGGGCCGCCCGCTCGCGGCCCGCCCAACTCGCGTTGCTGTCGGCGGCGCTGTTTGCCGTCAGCGACGTCGGCAAGCGCGTGGCGCTGCAGGAACTGGCGATTCCCACGGCGCTGTGGGTACCGCTGTTGCTCGCGGGGGTGCTCGTCGTCTTGCTCCCGTCGGCCGTCCGCGAGCGCCCCGACGACCTGCGTGGCGACCTCCCGAAGTTCGCCGCCGCGGGCGCGGTCGTCGCGCTCGGCGAGCACACCACCACGGTCGCGTTCTCGCTGGTGCCCGCCAGCGTCGCCTCGCCGATCATCAACACGCAGGCGATCGTCGCGGTGTTGCTCGGGGGCGTGTTGCTGGGCGAGGAGCACTTTCGCGTCCGGATCGTCGCGGCGGTGCTGGCGGTCGCGGGCGTGACGCTCATCGCGCTGTGATCGCCGTCGAGACGCGAAAGACAGGTTTCAAGCGTCCGCTCCGCTAACCCGCTCGCATGTACGAGGGCATCAAGGGGTTTCGAGACTTCTACCCCGAGGAGATGCGGGCCTACCGCGAGACGATCGACGAGATCGAGGCGACGGCCCGCCGGTACGGCTTCCGCGAGATCGGAACGCCGGCGATGGAACGCGCGCAGATGTATGTCGACAAGAGCGGCGAGGAGATCGTCGAGGAACTCTATAGCTTCGAGGACCAGGGAGGACGGCACGTCGCGCTCACCCCCGAGTTGACGCCGACCGTCGCGCGGATGGTCGTCGCGAAACAGCAGGAACTGTCGAAGCCGATCAAGTGGTACTCGACGCGGCCGTTCTGGCGCTACGAGGAGCCTCAGCAGGGTCGGTTCCGCGAGTTCTACCAGACCAACGTCGATATCTTCGGGTCGAGCGACCCGTCCGCCGACGCCGAGATTCTGGCGGTCGCCGGCGACACGCTCACGAACCTCGGTCTGGAGCGCGAGGACTTCGAGTTCCGCGTCTCCCACCGCGACATCCTCGGCGGCCTGCTGGAGACCTTCGAGGGCGAGGTCGACACCCGCGAGGCGATCCGCGCGGTCGACAAGAGCGCGAAAGTCGAGCGCGCGGAGTACTACGACCTGCTGGCCGAGGCCGGCCTCTCGTACGATCAGGCCGAGCAGTTCGACGACCTGCTCGCCGTCGGCGAGGGGAACCTGGACGAACTGGTCGAGTTCGCCGGCACCGACCGCATCGAGGCGGCGGTGACGAACCTGCAGGAGGTGCTGTCGGCGGCCGAGGACTTCGGCGTCCGCCAGCACTGTACGCTCTCGCTGGAGACCGCGCGGGGGCTCGACTACTACACGGGCGTCGTCTTCGAGTGCTTCGACTCCGCGGGCGAGGTCTCGCGTGCGGTCTTCGGCGGCGGCCGCTACGACGACCTGATCGAGAGCTTCGGCGGCCAGCCGACGCCCGCGGTCGGCTTCGCGCCGGGCGTGATGAACTCGACGTTGCCGCTGTTGCTCCAGCGCGCCGGCGTCTGGCCCGAGGAGGCGCTGCGGACCGACTACTACGTCCTGCGGGTCGGCGACACCCGGCCGGTCGCCGCCCGGATCGCCCGCGACCTGCGCGAGCGGGGCCACGTCGTCGAAACCGACGTCGCCGGCCGGTCGTTCGGCGCACAGATGAACTACGCCGACTCGATCAACGCCGAGACGGTCGTCATCGTCGGCGAGCGCGACCTCGAAAACGACGAGGTGACGGTCAAGGACATGGAGTCGGGCGATCAGGTGCAGGTGCCCGTCGACGAGTTCCCCGGGGACCGCACGCGGCCGACGTACGACGACTTCGCCTGACGGCGGCCGCTCACCCGTCTTCGAGCAGGCCGACGATCGATCGGGTCCGGGGCCGGACCCGTCGCGGCGCGTCGCGACCGGCGCCCGTCCGTTCGATCGGCGCGTGACCGGTCTCGACGTGGTGTTCGATCATCGCGCGGTCGAGGTCGGTCCCGGTCCCGTCCTCGCCCGCTCGCGCCTCCCAGCCACACTCGCGGCAGTACGCTCGGCTCACGGTGGGACGTTTCGAGGCCGGCCCCTTAGCCGGTCGGCTCGATCTGGACAGCGTTGACGGTCGGCGCCGGCGCTGGGCGTAGCGTTAACTGCCGGGGTGGTGTACGTCGTCCGATGGCCGACAGCCGCCCCAACGTCCTGTTCGTTCTCACCGATCAGGAGCGCTACGACTACACGGCCCCCGACGGGCCGCCGGTCGAGACGCCGGCGTTCGACCGCCTCTCGCGGGCGGGGATGCGCTTCGAGCGGGCGGTCACGCCGATCGGCATCTGCACGAGCGCCCGCGCCTCCCTGCTGACCGGGCTGTGGCCCCACGCCCACGGGATGCTCAACAACGCCCACGAGGCGGACGCGATCCGGGCGAACCTCTCGACTGCCCTGCCGACGTTCTCCGGGCGACTCGCCGCGGCGGGCTACGACACCACCTACACCGGCAAGTGGCACGTCGGCCGCGACCAGACCCCCGAGACGTTCGGCTTCGAGTACCTCGGCGGCAGCGACAGACACCACGACGACATCGACGAGGCGTTCCGGGAGTACCGCCGCCAGCGGGGGACGCCGGTCGAGGAGACCGACCTCGACGACGAGATATACACCCACGGCGGCCCCGACGAGGGCGTGCTCGCCGCGGCGACGACGCCGGTCGACGTCGAGGACACCCGGGCGTACTTCCTCGCCGAGATGACCCTCGACGCGCTCGACGCGTACGCCGACGGCGACCGGGAGGGACCGTTCTTCCACCGGACGGACTTCTACGGCCCCCACCACCCCTACGTCGTCCCCGAGCCGTACGCCTCGATGTACGACCCCGACGAGATCGATCCCCCGGAGAGCTACGCCGAGACGTTCGACGGCAAGCCCGCGGTCCACGAGCAGTTCCTGCGTTACCGCGGCGTCGACGGCTTCGACTGGGAGACGTGGGCCGAGGTGATCGCGAAGTACCGGGGGTTCGTCTCGCTCATCGACGACCAGTTCGGCCGCGTCCTCTCGGGGCTCGACGACCGCGGACTCGCCGAGGAGACGGTCGTCGTCCACGCCGCCGACCACGGCGACTTCGTCGGGGGCCACCGCCAGTTCAACAAAGGTCCGCTGGCGTACGACGACACCTACCGGATCCCGCTGCAGGTGCGCTGGCCCGGCGAGGTCGACCCCGGGTCGACCTGCGAGGCGCCGGTCCACCTGCACGACCTCGCGCCGACGTTCCTCGAGATCGGCGGGGTGTCGGTCCCCGACTCGTTCCAGTCGCAGAGCCTCGTGGCGCTCCTCCGGGGCGAGGCCGCCGACCGCCGGGACTCGACGTTCTCCGAGTACCACGGCGACGAGTTCGGCCTCTACACCCAGCGGACGGTCCGCACTCGCGAGCACAAGTACGTCTACAACGGCCCCGACCGCGACGAACTGTACGACCTCGCGGCCGACCCCGCCGAGTTGCGGAACCTGATCGACCACCCCGACTACGCCGACGTCCGCCGCGAGATGCGCGAGCGACTCGTCGCGTGGTTAGACGAGACGGCGGACCCGAACCGGACGTGGGTGTCGAAGGCGCTCGGCTGAGGTCGCCGCGCTCGGCGACTCGAACCGACCTCGAACACCGCGTCGGCTACGGCGTTTGCATCCCCCGGTGGCTCAGGACGACCCCGATCACGAACGCGCCCGCCGCGAGGTAGATCGGCCCGAGGTGGGTCACCCAGTCGTGTTCGAACCCCCCGACCCAGTGCATCGGCAGGGCGATGGCCAGCCCGACGACCGCGGCGACGGTCGCGGTGGCCCACGCCCACCGCTGGCGCCGACGGACCCCGTACCACGAGAGCGCGGCGACCGCGATTCCCGTGGAGATGATGAACGCCGCCGTGGCGACGTGCAGGTGCCCGATGTAGAACGCGACTGTCGGATCCAGATCCGCCCGGGCCGCCCCGTCGAGGCTCGCGACCCCGAGTTCGAAGCCGCTCCCCGCGAAGTTCATCGCGAGGAAGACGATCCCGTAGCCGACGAAGCCGACGCCGGCGAGCGCCATCAGCACCGATCCGGTTCGAAGCTCCGCGTTGCGTTCGACCTGTCCTACCCGATCCGCGACCCCTTTCGTGACTCCCATGATATTCCCCGCCGGAGGCGACGCGCTCCACGTCCGTCCGCCACGCGGTGGCCGCCGGCCCCGGCGGGAGACGCTACGGGGACCCGGGTTAGGTAGCTATCCGGTGCCGGTTCGGCAGCCGCTGCCGTTCGGGCGGCCGGTGAACGGCGAGCACCGGCCGCCGCCCGGTCGCCGTGCCCGTGCGAGTCGTCCCCGTCCCGCGACGCCGCGTCCCGCCGACCACGTCACTCCGCGACCGATTCCGGCGCCAGCGGCCGCGCCTCGTCCCGGAACGACGCGTACGTCGCCGTCGCCCACTCGCGGGCCGCCGGCGCGTCGGTGTCGATCAACACCCGGACCGCCCCGCTGCCCTGATCGTAGCAACTGACGGCGATCCGGTCGTCGAAGAGCCCCAGCCCGTAGGGCGGCAACTCGTCGTGTAGCAGGACCGAGAGGTTGCCGCTCTCGAGGGGGGCGGCGCAGTGGTCCGGATACGTCGAGAGGATGTACCGCGCGACGCTCGGCGGGTCGACGATCTCCGTGTGCATCCCGTCGACGATGCGCCGACGGAGCACGTCCTTGCAGGGTTCGAGCAGGGCGACGTCGGACCCGACGAACCGGAACTCGTCCGTCTCGGCCAGCAGCAACAGGAACCGGTTCACCGGGCGGTACGGGGCGTCTGGCTCGGCGACGGTCACGACCGCGTCCGAACACATCTCGATCGTGAAGCCGCTTTCCTCGCCCGGGAGCCACTGCCAGACGCCGCGGAGCGCCCGCTCGGCCTCGATCCGGTCGATCAGCGCCTCCATCGCGGCCGCGACGAACGCTCCGGGCTGTGTCGCCCCGTATCGCGGCCCCTCCCTGCGAACCCAGTTGCGGTCCTCGAACTCGCGGAGCGTCCGTCGCACCGTCGACGACGAGACCCCGGTCAGATCCCCCAGTTCGGCCCGGCTCAGGGGCCCTGTGGCCAGCGCGACGAGCGTCGGGATGCGGTGTTCGGCTCGCGCGAGGTACGCGATGTCGTCGATCGGCGACCCCGCCGTGCTCGAACTCGTGGCTCGCAGAACCATGTTACTCGTACGCACACTGGGGGTATAGAACTATTCGGTGTCCGGGGCCGACGGCGCTCGTCGGCCCTAGACGGTCTCCATGTACTCCTGGCGGAGTTCGTCGTCCGTGTAGTCCTGTCCGTGCACCTCCCGCATGTGGCTTCGCGCCAGTTCGACGGCCTCAGTTTCGTCCTCCGACTGGACGATGAACCGGCAGTCGGCGGCTTCCTTCTCGCAGTCGAGTCTGTGTGCCTGTGTCATAACGGTCACCTCCTCGCAGGGGACGCTACGCGGTCCGGGAGTAGGTAGTTATCCGCTGCCGGTCCGGCAGGGGGTGCCGGTCGTGCAGCCGGTGGCGACCGGGCGCCGAGCGCCTAGAGGTACCCCAGGTCGGCGAGTCGCTCCTTCGTCGAGTTGCGCATCGAGACGCTCCCCGACGCGTCGGCCACTTCGACGCCCTCGAACCGCCGGTCGAGGCGCTCGCGGAGGTCGGCGGCGACGCGGAGTCGTTCGTCGGCGAGGTTCGTCTTCTCGTCGGGGTCGGTCGGGACGCGGTGGAGGCGCTCGAAGCCGTCGTCGCCGGTCACGTACTTGTACTCCGACGTGCGGATCGCCCGCAGCCGCCGGTCGAACGCGCGGACGCGGTCGGGCACCTCGCCGAACCGATCCTCGAGGATCTCGATCGACGGCTGGGGCGTGACGTACTCCGCGACGGCGGCGTCGCGGGGCTCGCCCGCGGCGCGCGGGTGCAGCGACCGGCCGTGGCTCTGCTCGCGCAACTCGGGGTCGTCGACGCCGGCGGCGTCGAGCAGCGTGTCGGGCAGGTCGAGCAACTGGACGAACGCCTCGCGGCGGCCGCCGCGGTCGAACGGGCCGCCGGCGATCACCAGCGGGACGTGCAACAGCGTGTCGTAGAGGTTGTACTGGTGGCCGAAGAAGCCGTGTTCGCCGACGTTCTCGCCGTGGTCGCCGCAGACGACGACGACGGTGTCCTCCCACTCGCCGGCCCGGACGAGCGCGGCCCGGAGCCGGGCGAGCTGGTCGTCGACGTAGGCCAACTCGCCGCTGTACAGCGCCCGCAGCAGTTCGAACTCGCGCTCGTCGAGGTCGTACTCGCCGACGTCGTAGGCCCGCGGGGCCTGCCGGATCGCCGTCGCCTCCTCGTAGTCCGTGCCGTCGGGGAGGAACCGCTCGGCGTGTTCGCGGGGCGGGCGGTACTCGACGTGAGGTTCGAGGTAGTTACAGAACAGGAAGAACGGGCGGTCGTCGTCGCGGTCGGCGAGCCATCCCTCGATCCACTCGGTCGTCCGGTCGGCGCCGTCGTCGCCCTGTGGCCGGACGAACTCGCTGTAGACGACGTTCGCGGCGTTGATCAGCGGGTTGCCCTCGAAGAGCCGATCCCTGGCGGCCCGCAGTTTCGCGCGGAGGTGTTTCGCGCGGATCACCCCGCCCATGTCGACCTCCGACTGGAGGTACTGCCACCCCCGCCGGAAGCGCTCGAAGCCGCGGTCGAAGCCGAACTCCTCGGTGATCCACGTGTTGTTCGAGACGCCGACGGTCTCGTAGCCCGCCGCCGAGAAGGCCTCGCTTACGGTTCGCAGGGAGTCGTCGAGGTAGGTGTGGCCGCCGTGGGCGCCGTGTTCGGAGGTGTAGGTGCCGGTGAACAGCGACGCGTGCGAGGGGAGCGTCCAGGGCGCCGTCGAGAACGCCCGGTCGAAGGCCGTCCCCTCCTCGGCGAGCGCGGACAGCGTCGGCATCGTCCGCTCGTCGACGCTTCGCGCCCGGGCGGTATCGAGGACGACCAGCGCCACGTTCGGGCCGTCCTCGATCCGATCGGTGGAGTGGCTGGGTGCATCGCCCCCGTTGTCCTCATGTCTCGCCATAGTACCCCCACCTCCGCCGGTCGTTCGGAAGGCCACCCCCCCGGCGAGCGCAGGGCGTTGAGGTTGCGCGACGCCGCTTTCGCGGACCGACGCGATTAACGCCCCCGCGGCCCTCGGTCGAACCGATGCCGACGCGCGCCTTCCGGATCGCCTACGACGGCCGGGACTACTACGGCTTCCAGCGCCAGCCGGACGTCCCCACCGTCGAGGACGCCGTCTTCGACGCCCTCCGGGCGCTCGGGGTCCTCCCGGCGGAGGCCGACCGGCCGGCCGGCTACGCCGCCGCCGGCCGGACCGACGCGGGCGTCTCCGCGCTGGCCCAGACCGTCGCGTTCGAGGCGCCCGACTGGCTCACCCCCCGGGCGCTGAACGCCGACCTCCCCGCCGACGTCCGGGCGTGGGCCGCGGCCGACGCGCCCGCCGGCTTCCACGCGACCCACGACGCGACCCGCCGGGAGTACACGTACTACCTGTACGCGCCGGCCGACGCCGCGCCGCCCGCCGTCGAGGACGCCGCGCCCGTCGACGACGACCGGTTCGCCGCCGCGCTCGACGCCCTCTCCGGTCCGCAGGACGTCGCCAATCTCACGCCCGACGACGACAACACCGAGCGAGCGCCGACGCTCTCGGCGAGCCGCGAGGGCGACTTCCTCGCCGTCACCGTCGCCGCGGGCGGCTTCTCGCGGGAACTCGTCCGCCGACTCGTCTCGCTCGCCCGCGACGTCGGCGCCGGCGTCGAGCCCCCCGAAAAGATCGACCGCGTCCTCGATCCGGAACCGCTGCCCGGGCACGAGGGGGTCGCCCCCGCCCCGCCGGAGCCGCTGGTGCTGACCGCCGTCGACTACCCCGACCTCGCGTTCGCGGTCGACGAGCGGGCCGCCGCCGGCGCCCGCGCGGTGTTCGACCGCCGGCGCATCGACCGTCTGACGGGCGCGCGCGTCTCGCGGCGCCTGCGCGACGGCGTTCGGTGAGCGATCCCGCCGAACGGTTCGATGAACGGGTTCACGCGCCGACGGGCGGCGGTGGGTGCGTTTTTTGTCGGCCGAACACACTGGTCGACGCATGGAACTCTCTCCCGAGGAGTACGGCGCCTACTGGGGGGCGGCGACGCGCGTCGCGGCCGGCGCGCTCGTGCTCTTCTTCGGCTACCGGTTCGCGGCGCCGTTGCTCGACCACCCCGAGGCGGGCGCGACGGTGCTCGGCGTCGTCCTGTTCGCCGGCATCGTCTTCGTCGGGTGCTTCCTCGGCGTGCTGGGGGTCGCTCGCGTCGTCAGAACCGCCGTGGACGCCGAGATGCGCCGCTGATCACTTCCACTTCGGCGGCCAGATCCCCGATGCTCGCATTCCGGGCTCGTAGGCCTGCTCCCGGAGCGCGTCCCGGAGGTCGTCGTCGTCGATCCGCGGGACGTCCGTCCGGGTCAGGTCGCGGACCAGCAACGCGGTCAGGACGGCGTGCTCGCGGAGGTTCCGCGGGTCGACCTTGTCGCGGGTGTCGGCCGCCGTGTGGCCCCAGCCGCGGCCGCGCTCGCCGCCGTCGGCGGGGTCGCTGTGCAACTGGAGGGCTGGGACGCCCGCACGCAGGAACGGCCAGTGGTCGCTGAACGGGTGCGGGTCGCGCTCGTGGACGACCGGCTGGCCGTAGCGGTCGGTCACGCGGTCGGCGAGCGACGCGAGTTCCGGGGCGGCGTGGCTGTACGCCTTCAGGCCGCGGAACCGGCCGGCGCCGTCGACGTTGACGACCGCGTGGACGGCGCCGAGGTCGAGGTCGTCGGCGAGCGCCTCGGCGCCCAGCAGGCCGACCTCCTCGCAGCCGACGGCCGCGATCCGCACCCGGCGGGCGAGGTCGTCCTCGATCCGCGCGAGCAGGCGGGCCGCGCCGAGGACCGTCGCGATCCCACAGCCGTTGTCGAGTGCCCCCTCCGCGACGTCGTGGGCGTCGTAGTGGGCGACGACGACGATTTCCTCATCCGTGTCGGGGCCCACGGTGCCGACGACGTTCCGACTCGTCCCGGCCTCGGTCGTCGCGTCGACGCGCAGGCGGGCCCGACCGCCGTCGCGGGCGTACTCGGAGAGCCAGTCGCCGGTCTCGGCGCTGACGCCGACGCCGGGCATCGCGGCCTCGCCGTCGAACGCGAGCGCGCCCGTCGGCGGCAACTGGCCGGGGACGTGGTTCGCGAAGACGAACGCCTCGGCGCCCGCGGCGACGGCGTGGCCGAACTTCTCCATCCGGTGGACGAACCGCCGGCCCGGCGGGGTCGTCGTGCTCGCGACCGCGATGCCGCCGCGCAGCGTTTCGCCGGCGGCTTCGATCTCCTCGGGGGTGCCGTAGCCGACGTCGACCAGCGGTCCCTCGACGTCGCCGGCCGGCGAGTACGGCAGCGCGATCGCCTCGAAGGACCGCTCGTCGGGCCCGACGACGGCGAACTCGCTCGTCCCGCGCTCCCAGTAGCGCATCGGGAACTCGTCGACGTCGACCTCCCGGAGGCCGGCGTCCGCGAAGGCGTCGCGGACGAGTTCGGCCGCCCGACGCTCGCCGGGCGAACCGCCCATCCGGTGGTCGAGGGCGGTCAGTTCCGTCAGCAGTTCCCACGGGGCGTCGTCGGCCCACGCGCGACCGATCGCGCGTTCGAGGGCGGGGTCGCGGTCGTCGGCGTCCGTCATGGCCCCCGTTTCTCCGGGCGGCGACAAAAGCCGTCGGGTCGTCGTTTCCGGGTTCGACACCCTTTACCACCCTCGTTTCGAAACGGGTGCCATGAGTTCCGTGCCGGAACGCTCCGAGGTCGACCGGGAGTACACCTGGGACCTCGAGAGCATCTACGCGAGCGACGAGGACTGGGAGGCGGCCTACGAGGCCACGGCCGAGCGGGTCGACGACCTCGCAGCGTACGAGGGGCGGACCGTCGAGGACGCCGCGACGCTGCTTGCGGTGCTCGAACTGCGCGACGACCTGATGCGGGAAGTGTCGACCGTCTTCGCCTACGCCCGGATGCGAAGCGACGAGGACACCCGCGATCAGGAGTATCAGGCGATGTCGGCGCGCGCGCAGTCGCTCGTCGCCGACGCGCAGTCGGCGGCCTCGTTCATCGAGCCCGAACTCCAGGAGCTGACCCGCGAGGAGTTCGCGGCGATGGTCGACGAGGAGCCGTCCCTCGAAACCTACGACCACTACGTCGACGACGTGTTGCGGATGAAACCACACACCCGCTCGGCGGAGGTCGAGGCGCTGCTGGCGGACCTCGGCGAGGTCACGGGCGCCACCGGCGAGGTCTACAACATGCTCTCGAACGCGGACATGGAGTTCCCGACCGTCGACGATTCGGACGGGGAGCCGGTCGAGATCACCCAGAGCAACTTCACGAACCTGCTGAAGCGGCCCGACCGCGCGTTCCGCCGGCGGGTCTACGGGGCCTACTTCGACGAGTGGGAGTCGGTGCGCAACACCGTCGCGACCTCCTACAAGAACAGCGTCAAGGCCGACGTGAAGCTGGCGCGGGCGCGCGACTACGACACCGCCCGCGAGGCGGCCCTCGACGGCCCCAACGTCCCCGTCGCGGTGTACGACACGCTCGTCGAGAGCGTCCGGGACAACCTCGGGAAACTCCACCGCCACGCCGACCTCAAGCGCGAGGCGCTGGGGGTCGACGAACTGCAGATGTGGGACCTCTACATGCCGCTGACCGGCGACGAGGGCCCCGAGATCGAGTACGACGAGGCGGCCGAACACGTCGTCGAGGCCGTCGCGCCGCTGGGCGAGGAGTACCAGTCCCGCGTCGCCGAGGGCCTCGACTCGCGCTGGGTCGACGTCTACGAGAACGCGGGCAAGCGCTCGGGGGCGTACTCCGGCGGGACGTACGACACCCAGCCGTTCATCCTGATGAACTATCAGGACGACGTCGCCTCGATGTACACGCTCGCACACGAACTCGGCCACTCGATGCACTCCGAACTGACGACGGAGACCCAGCCGTACGTCTACTCGGACTACGAGATCTTCGTCGCCGAGGTCGCGAGCACCGTCAACGAGGCGCTGCTGACGAACCACCTGCTCGACGCCGTCGACGACCCCGCGTTCCGCCGGGCCGTCCTCAACGAGTTCCTCGAACGCGTGCGCTCGACGCTGTACCGCCAGACGCTGTTCGCGGAGTTCGAACGCCGCACACACGAACTCGAGGAGAACGGCGAACCGCTGACGGCCGACCGGCTCGACGACCTCTACGGCGGGCTCAAAGAGGCGTACTACGAGCCCGCGGTCGTCGACGACCGGATCGCCCGCGAGTGGATGCGCATCCCGCACTTCTACCGGGCGTTCTACGTCTACCAGTACGCCACCGGCATCTCGGCGGCGCTGGCCATCGTCGACCGCATCGACGAGGACGGCGAGGCGGCCGCCGAGGAGTACCGCGCGTTCCTCCGGCGCGGTTCGCGGGAGTACCCGCTCGAACTGCTGCGGATCGCCGGCGTCGACATGAGCACCTCCGGGCCGGTCGACCGCGCGCTGGCGACCTACGGGGAGCGTCTGGACGAGATGGCGGCGCTGCTGGAGTGACGAGCGTCCCCGCGGGCTGACTCGGCGCCGGGTCGGCGGCGTTCACCGGACGACCTTGCCGCTGCCTGCACCGGAAACCGGCCGGGACCCAAAGGCACATTTATCCTCGGCATCTTACCCGTGCACGTCAGGATGTCTCGAAGCCCGTCTCTCCCCGATCGTCCCCGTCGCGAGATCGACCCGGATCTCCCGCCCGACGAACGGCTCGAGGCGCTGCGCGGCCACTTCGAAGAGCTCGTCGAAGTCAACGCCCAGCTGTCGGACCAACTCGACGCCGCCACCGAGCGACGCGAGCGCCTCAAGGAGAAAGTCGACCGCGTCGAACGTGAGAACGACGCCCTCAAGAGCTCCTCGCTGTACGTCGCGACCGTCGAGGACCTCTTCGAGGGGGAGAACGAAGCCATCGTCAAACAGCACGGCAACAACCAGGAGGTGCTGACGGAGCTCTCCCCGCGGATGGAAGAGCGCGTCGACCCCGGCGACCGCGTCGCGGTCGACGACTCCTTCGGCGTCCAGCGGCTCCTCGACGCCGAGACGGACGCCCGCGCCCAGACGATGGAGATCACCGAGCGCCCCGAGGTGAGCTACGCGGACATCGGCGGCATCGACGAGCAGATCAGGGAGGTCCGCGAGGCGGTCGAACAACCCCTCTCGGATCCCGCGGTGTTCGAGGAGGTCGGCATCGAGCCGCCGTCGGGCGTGTTGCTGCACGGGCCGCCGGGGACGGGCAAGACGATGCTGGCGAAGGCCGTCGCCAACCAGACCGACGCCACCTTCATCAAGATGGCCGGCTCCGAACTGGTGCGCAAGTTCATCGGGGAGGGGTCGCGGCTGGTCCGCGACCTGTTCGAGATGGCCCGCCAGCGCGAACCCGCCATCATCTTCATCGACGAGATCGACGCCATCGCGTCGA
Source organism: Salinilacihabitans rarus (assembly GCF_024296665.1). Taxonomy (NCBI): domain Archaea; kingdom Methanobacteriati; phylum Methanobacteriota; class Halobacteria; order Halobacteriales; family Natrialbaceae; genus Salinilacihabitans; species Salinilacihabitans rarus. Next base: position 2,877,156 of record NZ_CP100762.1, read on the forward strand.
CGCGCACCGAGTCGAAGACCTCCGGCGACGCCGAGGTCCAGCGGACGATGATGCAACTGCTCTCGGAGATGGACGGCTTCGAGGCCCGCGGGGAGATCCGGATCATCGCGGCGACGAACCGCTTCGACATGCTCGACCGCGCCATCTTGCGTCCGGGCCGGTTCGACCGCCTCATCGAGGTGCCCGAACCCGACCGCGACGGCCGCGAGCGGATCTTCGAGATCCACACCCGCGAGATGAACGTCGTCGACGACGTCGACTTCGACGGACTGGCCGACGCCACCGAGGGCTACTCCGGGGCCGAGATCGAGAGCGTGGCGACCGAGGCCGGCATGTTCGCCATCCGGAACGACCGCGACGAGGTGTGCCAGGAGGACTTCGAGGACGCGCTGAACAAGATCGAGAACGACGACACGACGGACGTGATCCCGTCGGAGAACTACTTCTTCCAGTAGCGACCGGGACGACGGGCGGGCGGTGTCCGACCCGCTTTCGTCCGCCGATATCAGTTTTCGTCGGCCGGCGAGCGGTTTCGGGCACTCGTGGGGCTCTCGCTCGTCGAGCGTACCGGGTCGGAGCGGCCGCGGACGCCGGCTAACGGCGAGGCGAGGAGCGCGAGCGCGGCGAGGACGATGATCCCTGCCTCGATCGCGAGCACGCGAGCGGCGCCGACCGCCTCGAGCAGCGGCCCCGCGACGGCGATCGCCAGCGGCGGCGTGGCCAGCGCGAGCGCTTTGACGATGGAGAAGACCCGCCCGCGGTGATCGTCCGGGACGAGCGCGTGCATCAGCGTCCGGCCGGGGACCTGAACGGCCGCGATACCCGCGCCGAACGCGGCCATACAGAGCGTCCCGGTCACGAGCGGGAGGGGTGCGCTCGCGGCGGCGATCGGGAGTGTGGCGAGCGCGACGCCGCTGACGGCCAATCCGACGATCATGACCGGCCCTCGCGATTCGGTGACCGCGTTCGGTTTCGCGCCGACGAGCACCGACCCGCAGATCGTCCCGACGAAGGTGCTCCCGTAGAGGAGGCCGTAGGCGGCACTCCCGCCGTCGAGTTGCGTCTCGACGAAGAAAGGGAGGACGACGGCGAGAGGGCCCGTCGCGACGCCGGCGATCATCGAGAGGAAGACGACCGACACCACGATCGGCGTTCGAACGACGTATCGAAGCCCGTCGACGGCGTCGCGGAGCACGGTTCGACTCGTCCCGTCGCTCGCGTCGCTCTCGGGTACGCCCGCGCTCGTCGGAACGCGACCGAGGAGGACCGCGGCGAGGAGAAAGCTCGCCGCGTTGATGCCGAACGCGACGGTCGTCCCGAGGACGGCTATCAGCGCCCCGCCGAACACGTAGCAGATGCGCGCGGCGTTCGTCGTGAGGGCTAACAGCCCGTTCGCTGCGTCCAGCCGTTCCCGGTCGACGATCGCCGGGATCACGGCGCTCCGGGCGGGCGTCACGAACGCCGCCATCGACCCCTCGACGACGGCGGCGGCGACGACGGCGGGGAGGAGCCACGACTCCGGCCCGTAGAGCGCGACGACCGGGAGCGCTCCGACGGCAACGGCCCGGGTGAGGTCGGCCGCGATCATCACCCGCTTTCGGTTCCAGCGGTCGACGAGCGCCCCGGCCGGCACCGAAAAGAGGAGGTCCGGAACGAGCGCCGCAACCGCGACGGCGGAGACCACCAGCGGATCGCCCGACACGTCGTACGCCAGCCAGATGACGGCGATCGAGTGGACGCTCGATCCGACGCTTGAGACCAGGTTGGCCGCCCAGAGGGCCGCGAAGCGGCGATTCTCTAAGGCGCGTCCGAGCCCCTCGGTCATCCTGACTCGTCGGCCCGCCCCCTCGTGATCGTCTCGAGGTGGTCCGCGGACGCCACCCGGTCGGCGAGGGCTTCGTTGACGACCTCCTTTTCGGGGACGCGGGGGACGTAGAGCGTCTGGACCGCGTTGATCTCGTCCGACATGGCCTCGAACTCCGAGAGGGCGAACGTCAGCCGTCGCGACTCCGTGAACGGGTACGTCGCCGTCTGCAGGAGGTGTACCTCGTGGTCGTCCGGATAGAACCGCTGGAGGTACCGCCGGATCCGGGAGAACCGCTCCGGGCGGTGGTCGGCCTCCGTGTACCGCAGCGTTTCGACGATCCCGATCTGCCAGATCATCGCTGGCGCTCGCGGTTCGAGGTCGTACTCGTGGAGGAGCAGGTCCGTCGCCTCGTACATCTGCACCCCGTTCGCCGCCGGATCCAGCGGGAGGTCGGCGTACAGGCAATCCATCGAGGAGACGCCGGGACGCTTCTCGACGCACAACCCGCGTTCCGGGGCCTTCTCGACGATCCAGCGGCTGGGCGAGACGAAGACGAACGGGTGACCGTACAGCGCGAGCGTGACCGGCTCGTCGCTCGCCTCGGCCGCGTCCAGAACGGTCTCGGCCATCGCCTCGTACGAGTTCTCTCGAAGGCCGCCCTCGTCGTACAGCTCACGGAGGTCCGTGACCTCGGCGTCGAACGAGTCGAGGTGTCGGCGCATGATCTCTGGCTGGTGATCCAGCAGGTACACCTCGCTCGACGACTCGAAGGCGAGTTCGACTTCGCGGGTCAGCTGTCGGGTGCCGACCATTCCGGTACCGACTACGTAGATGTCGCACAGGTGTTCTGACATGTGAGGAGGTAGGTGGTGGGCGTTCGGGGGCGGTCTAGACGACCACGATGATGACGACGGTCGAGGTCTCGATGGAGAAGACGTCGACCGCCGCCTCTTCGTCCCGGGCCGCGACCGCGTCGGCGGCGTCACCGTCCAGGTCGTACTCCTCGACCACCGCCTCCGGGTCCGAGCGCACCTTCGCGAGGAAGGATTCGTCGTTCATCGAGCGATCGATCATCGCGTCTGCCATGCGTGCGGACATAGCACCCCGGGTTACCCCCGTGTTAGTATTTAAACCTGTTTCCGAGCTGACCTGCGGCGACCGTCCCGCAAAATCGCAAGCCCTTACGCCGTCGAACCCCCAGCCCGACTATGGGAACGATCCGAATCGTCTGGGGCTCAGGCTCCGCGCCGACGGCGATGGCCTCCTACGACGCCGCGCTCGCGGACGCGGGGGTCGAGAACTACAATCTCGTGCCCGTCTCCTCGGTGATCCCCGCGACCGCCGACGTCGAGGCCGTCGGCACCGCGCCGGACCTCGGGCCGGCCGGCGAACGGCTGACGGTCGTCGAGGCGCGCGCGACGACCGCCGGCCCGGGGCGGGTCAGCGCCGCCCTCGCGTGGGCGCAGTCCGACCGCGGCGCGGGACCGGGGCTGTTCTACGAGGTGGCCGACGAGACCGACGCCGCGGACGTCGAGACCCGCGTCCGGGAGGGGCTGGCCGCGGGCCAGGAACTGCGCGACTGGGCGTTCGACGACCCGACGGTGCGCGCCGAGAGCGCGGCGGCCGAGTCGGGTTCGTACACGACGGCGCTCGTGCTGGCGGTCTACGGCGAGAGCGAGCCGATCGTCTAGGTCGGCGTTGTCGGAAGGCGAACCCTTTTTGCCGCCGGTCCCTTTGTACTGTTTAACGAATTCTCATGAACGGAAACACGCCGTACGCGGGGCTGCCGGGTGTGACGCAGGCCGGCCAGCGAGCAGCGGCGGACGTCCCGGCTCTCTCGCGCGACCAGAAGCGGGTCCTCCACCGCGACGTCTCCCGGATCGCCGCCCGGACGCGCGAACTCCTCCCCGACGAGTACGCGGTCGACTCCCAGATTTCGGCGGGCGTCGCCGGGCCGCAGGTGACCGTCGCGGTCCAGCCGCCGGTCGGCCACCCCGTCAGCGCCGGCTTCTCGCCCGACGTCGACGAAGCGACCGAGATCACGGAGGCGATCATCGACGCCGACGAGCGCGACGAGGTCGCCCGCGGACTGGCCGCCAGCGCGGCCCTGCAAGTCAAGCAGGCCGTTAGCGACGACGTGAAGCCGACGGCGCGGTAGGCCGCCGCCGTCACCCGCGGTTCAGGGACGCGGTGACCGCCTGCGGCAGGAAGACGCCGACGACGAGCAGGATCGCGACGACCGCCCGCGACCCCCAGTCCGTGACCGTGACCGCGAGTACCGTGAGGGCGAGCGCCAGCGCGACGAAGCTGGCGACGACGCGGTTTTCGCGGGAGACCATGCGGTCGCTTCCGCGTCGGTCGGACAAAAAACTACTCGCCTCTCACTTCCCCCAGAAGCCACCGAATTGTACAACAGATTGTTCACACAAAAATATCGGGGCGAATCGCGCTCCCGTCTGGCGATTTCACCCCTATCAACGGTCTGTTCGAGTACCGACGGAACTATCAGAATGAGTTTATCAGAATAGTTATCACCGCGCTGTACGGCGATTCACGTCTCAAGGGTAGTGCGACCCCACCGTGGCAAAATTAGGTCTTACAGAGGGGGTGCACACGCGGCTGGTGGGCCATCAGACTGCGCGCTCTCTCCCGCGCTTTGATGTATCACAGTTGCAAAGAGCGGGTATGGTCTCAGAGACAGTGCTCAGCACACTCGGGGGCGTTATTGTCGGTTCGCTTCTGACTGGTGGGTTCAACTATCTCAATACACAGCAGCAGGTACAGTCAGCCAACCAGCGACAACGGGCCGAATTTGTTGCAGAGAGGAAAGTTAACGAACTGTTGGACTTGTCTTCAGAAATCAGCCATTCATACAAATTTATACTGAAATGTCTCTCACTCGCTGTTGATGACGAAAGTCTTCCTGTGGAACGGCTTCTACAACTGCCTTCAGAAGTCGAAGCGAAGGGCAACGCTGCAGGGATGTTTTTGGATAATGAGAAGATGGAGCCAATTGACACCTATCACTTTCAGTTAGTGAATGCTCAGTTATTCCTTCTTGAAGCCACTGAAGAGAACATTAGTGAGATTGAAAATCATTTACTACATTCAGAATTTTTACATGAAGAAGAGATTGAAAGGCGCGCATCGATGTTCGATTTTGACGAATTCAACGAAGCCTACGCGGAAGCAAACTCCGTCCTCCGATGGGAAGTAGCGGAGCCGATAGAGAGGCTACGTTAACCCTGTAACCCGTTTCGTAGTTTCATCCAGAGATGCATAGCCGCCACACCAGCGGCAGCATATACGTCCGCGAGAAAAGCACGCACCCTACTCATCCCGCTCTAATTCCGCTCGAAACCCACACTGATAGGATAGTGACGGACACGACCCCCACTCTTTGATGTATCAAGGTTGTGAACAGCCGATATGGTCTCAGACACGGTTATCGGCGCTGTTATCGGTGTAAGCGGGGCTATAATAGGTTCATTGGTCACTGGCGCGTTCAATTGGCTATCTACACGGCAAAGAATGGAAGCCGAACGCGAAAACCTCCGAATCAGACAGCAAGCCGAGACAGAACGACGGAGAGGAGAGTATTATCTTCAGCAGAAGGTGGAGGCGCTGATGAGCCTCTATGCGATTCTCGAAGAGACACGGCGGGAGTACAAGAAAACGGCAGATAAGGCTGTGTACGGAGAGATTTCACAAGAAGAGTATGATGATGTGATTGACTGGTATCATAAGTATGAGCGAGCAATGGATAGGGCCGCAGTTTTTCTCAGCGACGAACAGCATGAGATTCTGCTGGAAGCCTTCAATAAAATTCACGACACTAACTCATTTCTCCACCGCAAGGTAGACAACCCCAAGCAAAGCGACTACTCTGAATTTGGACTATCAGAATACAACGACCGATTCAATACCGCAGAAGAGATGCTAAAAGAGGAAATCAGAGGGCCAATTGAAGCACTCCATTGCAGTCGCTACTAATGGCGCGTCTCATTTAGTCGTTGTACACAGTTGTGTGTACGATTTCGTCTACTTCCCCCAGAAGGGGTCGCGCTTGCGCCGCTTCTCGAGGTACATGTTCAGCGCTTCGAGTTCGTCGGCCGGAATCTCGCTCGCCAGTTCCTGCTCCAGAATCTTCGCGTGCTTCTCGGGAATCTCCGTCCAGAGTTCGTCGTCCTCCTTGACCTGCCGGCCGACCGTCGGGCCGTCGATGGCGACGGAGACGCGCTCGCCCGCGCGGGCCTCGTCGACGTCCTCGCCTTGCTCCTGTATCCCCTTGATCTGGCCGACCCGCTCGGGTTCGTTGTTCTCGAAGTTCACGACGAAGGCGTTGTTCCGGAGGGTGCCGGAGTTGACCTCGACGCCGACGACCGCGGGGTCGCTCTGGCGGAAGGTGTGATCCGGCAGCACCCGGAAGCGGGCGGGCCGGGTGATGTTCTTGAGGATGGTGTCCTGCTGGGCGCGTTCGATCCCTTCGACGTACTCCTCGTACTCCTCGATCAACTGGTAGATGACGTCGTCGGTGAAGATGCGGACGTCGTCGTCCTCGGCGCGGCGCTCGGCGTCCGGGAGGACGTCGACGCTGAACCCGAGGATGACCTGCTCTTTGGGGTCGTCGGCGGTCGAGGCGACCGAGACGTCCCGCGGCGCGACGTCGCCGACCTCCGCGCGGACGATGGGCACCTCGGCCTCGGAGAGCGCGTCGGCCATCGCTTCGAGGCTGCCGAGGGTGTCGGCCTTGACGACGACCCCCTCGTCTGCGGTGTCGACGGCGATGTCCGCGAGTTCGGCCTCGACCTCGCGGATCACTTCCTCGCGGTCGCGGTCGCGGACGACCCGGACGGGGGCGCCGGCCATCGCGTCCGCCAGGTCGGGGGCGGCGACCTTGATCCCGGCCGCGGCGCCGACCTCGTCGACCTTCTCGAAGCGGTTCTCGGTGCGGATCTCGGCGAGCGGGCGTGGCTGGAGCAGCGCGCGCACGTCGGTGACGATCGGATCGTTCATCCCCCCGACGACGATCGTGTCGTCGGTGCGGATCGTCCCGTCGTACATGACGGTGTCGATGGTCGTCCCGAACCCCTTCTCCTCTTTGACCTCGAGGACGGTGCCGACGCCGGGGCCGGCGACGTCGATCTCCATCTCCTCTTTCATGTACCGCTGGGAGAGGCCCATCATCACGGCGAGCAGGTCCGGCACGCCCTCGCCGGTCATCGCGGAGACGGGGACGACGCCCACGTTGCGCTGGAAGTTCTGTACCCGCCAGTAGAGGTCGGCGGAGAAACCCTCCTCGGAGAGGTTGCCGATGATCTCGTAGAGGCTCTCGTCGAGTCGCGAGCGGACCCGGTCGGACTGGTCCTCGTAGGTTCGGGTGATCGGCGCGTCCTCGGTCGGGTTCCAGCCGGGTACGGTGTCGATCTTGTTCGCGGCGACGATAAAGGGCGTCTGCGAGCGTTTCAGGATGTCGAGCGCTTCGAGGGTCTGGGGCTGGAAGCCGTCGTTGACGTCGACGACGAGGATGGCGATGTCGGCGAGCGCGCCCCCGCGGGAGCGAAGCGTCGTAAAGGAGTGGTGCCCCGGGGTGTCGATGAACAGCAGACCGGGCAGGTCGAAGTCGTCGGGGTCGACGAGTTCGCCGGCGATCGAGGAGATGACGGAGAGCGGGACGGCCGTGGCCCCGATGTGCTGGGTGATCGCACCTGCTTCGCCCTCGATGACCGCGGAGCCGCGGATCTTGTCGAGGAGACTCGTCTTACCGTGATCGACGTGTCCGAGGACGGCGACGATCGGCGTTCTGAGAGACGTGGGGTCGCGCGTATCCGTATCCGACATAGTGAACCACCCGAGAAGGTCCTTGCAAAAACGTCCGTACGCCCGTAGTTAAACCCATCGTCATCCGGGTCTCCCCCGCGAACGACGCGACGCCGACGCGCGTCAGACACCCCCGTGGTTTTTAATATCGACTACCCGAAACGGGGGTGTATGAGCGAGATACTCGCCGAGAACCTCTCGGGGAAGGCCGTCATGGGATCCGACGGTACGGAACTCGGGATGCTCTACAACATCACGATGGACCTCAAATCGGGCAGCCTCCACGACCTCGTCGTCGAACCCGACGAGGAACTCGCCCTCGACGCCGTCCGGTTCAAGTACGACGACGCCGGCCGGTTTCTCGTCCCCGTCAGCCGCGTTCAGGCGGTGAAAGACTACATTGTCGTCACGCGCTAAGGGTATGTACGTTCTCGACTCGTCGGCTTTTATCCACGACTTCCACACGACCGAACAGACCGCGACGATCCCGCTCGTCCGCGAGGAACTCGAAGACGAGAGCGCCTACCGCTACGACGCCATGGAGGGGTCGGGGATGCACGTCCACATCCCCAACGACGACACCACCGAGACGGTCCACCGGGCCGCCCGCGAGTCCGGCGACCTCGACGTGCTCTCCGAGACCGACGTCCGCCTCGTCGCCGCCGCGTTCGAACTCGACGCCACGCTCGTCACCGACGACTACGCGATGCAAAACGTCGCCGAGAAGCTGAACGTCGACGTCGAGGTGATCGCCCGCGAGGGCATCTCCGAGGTGCGCGACTGGCGGTTCCAGTGTCGGGGCTGTGGCCGCGAGTTCGACGAGGAGAAAGACCGCTGTCCGATCTGCGGCTCCGGGCTGGCGCGGAAGAACCCGACGTAGCCCGGCCTCGACGCGCTTCTCAGGCGTACGCGCCGTAGAGGTTGGCGAAGACGATGGCGTTGTAGAGGCCGTGGACCGCCGCGGGGACGAGCAGGTTCTCCGTGCGCTCGTAGACGATTCCGAGCGTCAACGAGAGCCCGAAGACGGTCGCGAGGCTGGCGAGGACGGCCCCGAACGCGGCCGTGTCGTAGGCCGTCAGGTGGACCGCGGCGAAGATGACGCTCGCGACGACGACCGCGCCCGCCCGCGAGAAGACGCCGTACAGCGACTTCTGGATCACGTTGCGGTAGAGCAACTCCTCGAACGGCCCGATGACCAGGATCGCCGCGGGGACGTACACCAGCATCAGTTCCGGGTTCTGCTCGGCCTGCTGGGCGGTCCCGTGCTGTGAGCTCTCGGCCCCGACCGCGGCCATGAGCTCCGTGATCGCCACCACCGCGGCGAACAGCGCGATCACGCCCCCGATTCCCCACGCGAGGTCGCGCAGCGACGGGACGCGCAGGTCGACGAAGCCGAGGTCGTACCCCTTCAGCCGGAGGTAGCCGACCACGAGGGCGAGCGTACCGACGGCCCGGCCGACCTGACTCAGCGCGACGAGCCCTCCCTGGGTCGGCTCGCCGACCGCCGCGAAGACGGGCAACGCGACGAGCACCGTCCCGATCTGGGTCGCGATCAGGCCGGCGGCGCCGACGATCGTCAACTCGACCGCGAGCGTCGTCCGCCGCCACAGCCCCGCGTTCGACACGCCCGCGTACTGGGCGACGCCGAGGCCGGCCGCCCCGCCGCCCGCGAGGAACGTCACGAACACGAACGGGAGCGTCCCCGAGAGCCCCGGCAGCCCGACGTCGCCGGTCGCGCCGACGTTGAGCGCGTACCCCGACGAGAGGACGACGCCGACGCTGGCGGCGACGGCGACCGCTCCGGCGCGTCGCCGCTCGACGACGCCGTACCGGCGGGCGAGGAACGCGCCGAGCGCGACGAGCGCGAGGACGGTCGCCGTCGCGACGGCCGGCTCCGCGACGCCGCGACGGATCGGGACGGCGACGCCGCCGGCGGCGACCGCCGCGAGGGCGGCGCCCGCGGCGGAGGCGGCGCCGTCGGCCGCGAGAGGGCCGTCGTCGGCCCGCGCTGTCTCGTTCATGGGTGATCGTTCGGCCGGACCCTCATAGGATCACCGTTCGACGCGCAGTTCCGTCTTCTCGGCGACCGCCTCGGCCGCCCCGTCATCCCCGCCGAGCAGCCCGCGGGTGGCCTTCTTCGCCCACTCGACGGCCGGCTGGTCGAAGGCGTTCACGCCGTAGAGTTCGCCCGCGAGGACGCAGGCGGCCTCCATCCCGTACAGCAGCCCGCCGAGTTCGCGCGCGTCGACGCGCTCGATTTCGACGCGGACGTTCGGCCGGCCCGCGGCCGCCAGACTCGCCTCGGTCGCCGCGAACTCGGCGTCGAGCAGTTCCCGGAGCGTCGCGTCCCCGAGGTAGGCGAGGGCGTCGACCTCGGTGGCGGGGATCGGCCGATCCGCGCCCGCCCGCGGCCGGACGAACGTCACCAGTTTGTCCCGCGGCCCGGCCCGGTAGAGCTGTAGCTGGGAGTGCTGGTCGGTGACCCCGAGCGCGCGCACCGGCGTCTGCCCGAGGTCGTCCTTCCCGAGGCTCTCGGCCCACAGCTGGGCGAACCACTCGGCGTAGGTTTCGAGCGACTCCGCGTACGGCATCATCGCGTTGATCCCGGCCCCGCGCCCGTCGAGGGCGTACGCCGTCGCGCCGTAGGCGTAGGCGGGACACTCGAACAGCGACCCCGTCAGGCTCTCGGCCTCCGCCCGCGCGCCGTCGAGCAGCGCTTCGAGGTCGACCCCGCAGACCGCGGCGGCGACCAGCCCGACCGCCGACAGCGCCGAGAACCGGCCGGGGACGCCGTCCGGGACCGCGAGCGCGGGCAGGCCGTGGCGGTCCGCGAGGTCCCGAAGCGGCCCCGCGTCGCCGGTCGTGACGACCGTCCGCTCGGTCCAGTCGACGCCCGCCGCCGCGAACGCCTCGCGGACGACGAGGAAGTTCGCGAGCGTCTCCGCGGTCGTCCCCGACCGGGAGACGACGTTGACCGCCGTCCGCTCTAACGGCAGGTCGGCGAGGCGCGCGGAGACCCACGCGGGGTCGACGTTGTCGAGGAAGACGGTCTCCGTGTCGTCGCCGAGCGCGTCCGTGATCGTGGCGGCGCCCAGCGCGCTGCCGCCGATGCCGACGGTCACGAGCGCGTCGGCGTCCGCGACGGGGTCGACCGCCGCGCCGACCTCGTCCGGGTCCGTCCGTTCGGGGAGGTTCAGCGCGGCGTAGCCGTGCTCGTCGTTCGCCCGCCCGGCCTCGATGCGCTCGTGGGCGTCCGCGACCCGCTCGTCCAGCCGTTCGAGGGCGTCCCGCGAGACGCCCGGCGAGGCGACCGACGCGAGCGCGTTCCCGATGTCGACGTCCATGCGCGAGACGGCGACGGCCGGGGCCAAAGGCGTTCCGTCATGGCCCCGCTCTCGGCGCGCGCGGGCCGGCGCGGGGTATATTCGCCCGCGGGCCGAACGTCCCGGCGATGGGCGAGGACGGCTACCGGGGGTTGCCCGGGGCGCTCTGGTTCGCGTTCCGCCACAGCGACTCCCTCCTGTTCAGACTCTACGCCCTCGTGGGCGCGGCGCTCGCGGCCCTGATCGCGCTGCTGTTCGCGCTCGGGCTGATCGTCGTCATCGACGCGACCGCCGACGCCTCCGCGACACTCGCGTTCTCGCGGTCGTTCGTCCTGCTGGTCGGGGTGGCCCTGCTCGTGCCGATCCTCGCGCCGATCCTGCTGGTCGCGCGCCGGCACCGCCGCGGCGCCGACGACGCCCGCTACGACCGCCGGCTGGCGCTCGCGGGCTTCTGGTTTTGCGGCTGGCTCTACGTCGGCCTCGTGGCGACGGTCCCGCCGGAACACCGGGAGGCCGCCGGCGGCCCCCTCGGGCCGGTCGTCGCCCGGCTGTACGAACTGCCGCCGACCGTCGGCCTCGCGGTCGTCTGCGCCGCCGCGGCGTCGATCTACGCCGTCCACCGGCTCTCGCGGTGAGGCCGCGCCGGAGGTACGCTTAGGTTCACACCCCGCGTACCACCGGTGGGGATTCAGATGACAGTCGAGGACTCGATAGCCATCGTGACCGGCGGTGCGAGCGGGATCGGCTACGGTATCGCGGAGGTGCTCTCGAACGACGGGGCGACGGTCGTCGTCGCCGACGTCGACGAACCGGCCGCCGAGGCGGCGGCCGACGACCTCCCGGGGCCGGCGACGGCCGTCGGGGTCGACGTGACCGAGCGCGAGTCGACCGAGGCGCTCGCCGAGGCCGTCGTCGACGAGTACGGCCGCATCGACGTGCTGTGTGCGAACGCGGGCATCTTCCCGTCGGCGCCGCTCGAAGAGCTGTCGGTCGACGACTGGGACCGGGTCAACGACGTCAACGTGAAGGGGGCGTTCCTCTCCGTGCAGGCGTGTCTGCCGTACATGCGCGAGCACGATTACGGCCGCATCGTGCTCACCTCCTCGATCACGGGGCCGATGGTCGGCTACCCCGGCTGGGCCCACTACGGCGCGAGCAAGGCCGCGATGCTCGGCTTCGTGCGGACCGCCGCCATCGAGGTCGCCGACGCGGACATCACGATCAACGCGGTGCTCCCGGGGAACGTCCGCACGGGCGGGCTCGACGACCTCGGCGAGGAGTACCTCGACCGGATGCGCGAGTCCATCCCGAAGGGGGAACTCGGCACGCCCGAGGACGTCGGCCACGCGGTGGCGTTTCTCGCCTCCGACCGGGCCGGGTACATAACCGGGACGACGCTCGTCGTCGACGGCGGCCAGACGCTCCCCGAGTCGCAACTGGCCCTCGAAGAGGTCGAGTAGCGTCGGCGGCGGCCGCGAGACGAAACCCCAAAAGCCGTCGCCGACGAACGCCCTCCCATGACCGAGAAGACGGGCACGTTCGTCGTCACTCACGCCGAGTCCGAGTCGGCCGTGGTCCGCGACGTCGACACCGCGCAGGTACACACCCTCTCGTCTAACCCGGGCGTCGAGGTCCACGACGTCATCGAGGCGACCGTCGCGCCGGACCCGCCGCTGTCGGTCACCTGGAAGGTCGTCGAGGTCGACGAACGACGGACGATCGACCTCGTCGACAGCGACCTCGAACCCACCCGCCAGTCCGTCGAGGCCGCGGGCGAGGCCGACGTCGGGGATCTGGTCCGGACCGAGCGCGCCGGTGCCGGCGAGATCCACGTCCTCTCGCTCCCGCCGGCGGAGACCGAGAGCGCGGCCCGCGACGTCCTGGAGGACGTCGAGACGGTCGCGCGGGCGGCCCGCCTCGGGGCCGTCCGGGTCGAGGTGCGCCGGTCGCCCGAGGAGGGCGTACTCAGCGTCCGCTACCTCCCGGACTGAGCGGCATCGGCCTCGCTCGCCGGCCCGGCCGACCGCGCGCCGCAGGAATAACCGTTCGAGTGGTCGCTCACGCCCTGCCCGGCCCGCCCTGACTCTGGACGCGCCAGCTTCCCTGAATGTCACAGGCCTCGCGCACGTCGTACTCGATGTCGGTGTCCTCGTCGACCCGCGGGCCGCCCTCGACGCGCTCGACGTGCAGAGGGACGTCGAGGGTGTTGCCACAGCAGCCGACGCCGACGAACTCCTCCCAGACGTCGCCCTCGCGGGCCTCCTCGCGGGTCTTGCGCAGGAACGCCCGGAACGAGGGTTTCTCGACCTGAAACCGCCCCCAATTCGAGAGGTCCTCGGGGTAGGAGACGACGACTCGCTTTGCGGTCCCGTCCGCGCGCTCGCTCGGATCGGCGCTCATGCGCGACGGTAGGGGATCGACGGGCAAAGGTGTGGCGTGCCCCGCGGACGGGGGTCCCGTCACAGCGGTAGCGAACCCACGGCGAAAGCCGTGGGAGGAACGCGTACGCGCCGTGCCACGGTTCCGCCGACGATGGCAGGGCCGACTCCCCACCGGAGTCATCCGAACGGAACTGCTTCGGCGGTGGGTGGCTGACGAATTGAGAAGGCTTACTTTGGCCGGGGGACACAGGGCGAATATATGGGCTATTTCGAGGTACCGGAGATCGACTACTCACGGTACACGAACCGTCAACTTGCGGCGGTTCCGCTCGCGCTTCTCGCGGTCGCGTTGCTCGTCCTCGCGGGCGGCTGGGTCGTCTACGGGACCCCCGTCCAGCTGGGGATGGACTTCTCCGGGGGCTCGGAGCTCACCGTCCAGACGTCGACGCCGGAAGGGGACATTCCGGCCGCGTTCGACGAGGAGCCCGAGTCGATCCAGTCGATCCAGACCGAAGACCAGTACATCGTCAAGTTCCCCGCCGCCGACGACGTCGACGGGGAGGCAAGCGGCGACGGGGAGAACCGCCTCACCCAGCTCAGGGAACAGGCGGCGTCGAACCTCCAGCCGATCGAGGGCTCCGACGAGGTCGTCCTCTCGGCGTCGTCGACCTCGGCCAGTTTCGGCCTCGAGACCCTGCGGACCGCGCTGCTGGGCCTCTCCGCCGCGTTCGTCGGCATGAGCCTCCTCGCGTTCGTGCTCTTTCGGACGTTCGTCCCGTCGATCGCCATCGTCGTCTCGGCGTTCTCCGACGTGATGATCCCGCTCGCGTTCATGAACGTCGTCGGTATCCCGCTCTCGCTGGGGACGATCGCCGCGTTGCTGATGCTGATCGGCTACTCGGTCGACTCAGACATCCTGCTGAACAACCACATCCTCCGCCGGAGCGGTAGCTTCTACGAGAGCACGTACCGGGCGATGCAGACCGGCGTCACGATGACCGTCACGTCGATGTCGGCGATGTTCGTGATGGCCATCTCGGCGTGGGCGTTCGGCATCGACCTGCTCGCGTCGATCGGGATCATCCTCGTCGTCGGCCTCGCGACCGACCTGCTGAACACCTACATGCTGAACCTCAGCCTGCTTCGCTGGTACAAGTTCGAGGGGGTGGCCCGATGATCGGGGCCCTGCGCGAGAACTGGCGGATCGCCCTGCTCGGGGTCTTCGTCGCGTTCGCGCTCGTCGCGCTGTTCGTCCCCGGGGGCGTCTTCGCCGACGACAGCTACGCCGGGGCGGAAGACGAGAGCTTCCGGGAGAGTCCGACGAACCTCGAGTACGGCCTCGGCCTCGACGGCGGCACCCGCGTCAGCGCGCCGGTCGTCGGAATGACCGTCGAGGACGTCGACCTCGGGGTCGACCCGACGACGGACGACCCGCAGGTCGTCGCCGACCGCGAGGACGAGGTCGAGGCGACGCTCTCCGAGGAACTCGACCTCGAAACCGGCGACGCGGCCGTCCGCTACGACGAGGGCAGCAACGAGTTCACCGTCGAGGTGTTCGTCGAGGACGTCACGAAAGCGGAGTTCGCCGCGGCGCTGAACGAGGCCGGCGTCGACGCCACCGAATCGGACGTCCGCGACGGGGTCACCGCCCAGACCCGCGACGAGATCGTGACGACCGTCGAGACGAAGGTCAACGAGGCGGGGCTCAGCGGTGCGCGCGTCTTCGACTCGTCCTCCGGGTCGGGCAACCAACACTACATCGTCGTCGAGGTGCCGGACATGACCTACGAGGAGGTCCGGGGCCTGCTGGAAGACCGCGGCGTCGTCGACGTCGTCGCCCACTACCCCGGCGAGGACGGCGAGCACGTCAACGAGGTCGTCCTCACGCGCGACGAGATGGACACGATCAGTCCCCCCCAGTACAACGACCGGGAGGGGTACTACTACGTCGCGGTGACCCTCGAGGACGACGCGGCCGAGCAGTTCGAGCAGAAGATGGTCGACACGGGCTTTACGAGCGACCCCGTCTGCCGCTACGAGGAGAACGGCTCCAGCGAGGGCCACTGCCTGCTCACCCGGGTCGACGGCGAGGTCGTCGACGCCCGTGGGATGAATCCCGACCTCGGCGCGGACATGGAGTCCGGCCAGTGGAAGAACAGCCCGACGTACATCCTGCCCACGCAGGACCGCCAGGAGGCGCAGGTGCTGTCGGTCAACCTCCAGGCCGGCGCGCTGACCGCGCCGCTTGACTTCGAGAACGATCAGGTCTACTCGCTCCAGCCCGCACTGGCCGAGCAGTTCAAGGTCTACTCGCTGTTCATCGGCCTGTTCTCGGTCGTGACGGTCAGCGGCGTCGTCTACCTGCGCTACACCGACGCGCGCGTCGCCGTCCCGATGATCCTGACGGCGGTCTCGGAGGTCGTCATCCTGCTCGGCTTTGCGGCGCTGATCCGGATGCCACTCGACCTCTCGCACGTCGCCGGCTTCATCGCCGTCGTCGGGACGGGGGTCGACGACCTCGTCATCATCGCCGACGAGGTGTTAGACGAGGGCGACGTCAACTCCCGGCGCGTGTTCGAGTCGCGGTTCAAGAAGGCGTTCTGGGTCATCGGCGCCGCCGCGGCGACGACGATCGTCGCCCTCTCGCCGCTGGCGCTGCTCTCCCTCGGGGACCTCCGCGGGTTCGCGATCATCACGATCCTCGGCGTCCTCGTCGGCGTCCTCGTGACCCGGCCCGCCTACGGCGACATCCTCCGGCGGCTGCTGACCGACCGCTAGACACCGGGTCACCGTTCTTCGCGACACCGGCCGGCCGCAGTTCGTACAGGTTGGCATCCGGCTCGACTCCGTGCCGGACGGGTAGCCACGACGGTTGCACACGCACGCACCGCTCGACTCAGAACTCCCCCAGACTCGCCTGCTCGGCGGTCGCAAGCACCTCCTCGCAGGTCGCCCACGACGACCGCGCGCACGGGGGTAACTCGCCCCGGTCGTCGACGTACGCTTCGAGGAACGCCCGCGTCGCCGGGTCGCTCGGGTAGCCGCTGCCGACGCCGCCGTACTCGTCGTACTCGGCCGCGATGGCGGCGACGTGGGCGTCGCGTTCGACCTTCGCGATCACGCTCGCCGCGCCGACGAGGGCGTCCTCGTCGTCGGCGCCGTGGCGCGCCTCGACGGTCGCGTCGATCCCGCAGGCGTCGGCGACCCGCCGCGCGAAGCGGTCTGCGTCGGTGTCGCAGGCGTCGCACAGTCCCGCGGGTCCCTCCGTTCCGGCCGCGTCGGCGGCGGCCTCGATGGCCTCGGCGTGGGCCGCGACCGCCAGCGAGTTCATGTCGGTCTCGGGGTCGTCGATCCGCGCGGGGGTGACCTCGGCGACGCCGATCCGGACCCCGTCGCTCGCGCGCATCCGCCCCGCCAACTCCTCGCGGCGTGTGGGCGCGAGACGCTTCGAGTCGGCGATTCCGTCGGGCAGGCGCGCGCGGTCGTCGACCCAGACCGCCGCCGCGAACATCGACCCGAGCGCCGGCCCCTTCCCCGCCTCGTCGACGCCGAACGGCATGGCCGATCCCTCGTAACCGGCCGGCATAACGGTTGTGACTCCACGGCGGGTACGTGAGACGGGCGCGCGGACGGACGACGAAGAACTCGACGAGCGACCCGGAAGCCGGTCCCGCTCAGTCGTCCCGGGGTTCGTCCCGGAAGTACGCCTCGCGCTCGAACGGCTCGTCCTCGCCCTCGACCCCCGTCACGTCGAGCGCGGTGACCTCGGCGCCGACGCCGAGCAGTCCCGCGAGGCTCGGCTCCGTGCGGCCGTCGTCGCCGCTTATCAGCTCCTTGACGTAGAGCCCGCCCTCGCCGTGGATGTCGACCTCGGCGCGGTCGGCTTCGAGCAGTTCGCCGTCGATCTCGTAGACGGTCCGCGTGCGGGTCAGGTTCGCCCGCCGGTGGTCGACGCGCTGGGGGGTGTACTGCTCGACGGTCGTCCCGCCGAGTTCGGCCAGTGCGGCCTCGAACTCGTCGGCGGAGACGGGTTCGTCGAAGGCGACGTCCGCGCGGTAGCGCTTGCTCGCGTCGTGTTCCTTGACGCGCTCGACCATCTCGTAGGTCGCCAGCCGCAGCCCCTCGACCTCGACCGCGCCGGCCGTGGCCTCGTTGATCTCGCGTTCGAGGGCCTCGACGTCCGGGCGCCGCTTTCGGGGGCGTTTCACTTCGAGGACGAACGGCCGGCCCGCGCCGAGCATCCGGGCGTCGACGTCCTCGCGACCGGCGCCGTGGAACTTGCCCTCGTCGCCGTCCATCGCCTCGACGACGTGCGGGCGGACGGCCTGCTCGACGCTCGTCTCGTACATGTACCCCGAGCCGCCACAGTGCTCGCAGGGTTCCTCGCCCTCGTCGCCGAGCTGGACGCCGTCGCCGCCACACTCGCGGCAGGGCCACTCCGTCTGCGGGATCTCCCGTTCGAGCTTCCGGTAGCGACCGTAGACGAACGCCGGGTTCACCTGGACGTCGACCGCGTGGCTCGTGACCTCGTCGTCGTCGCGCGGGTCGAACGCCTCGAGGTCGAGGACGACGAGCACGTCGGGCCGTTCGAACTCGACGTCGGCACCGGTCGCCGCGCCGACGCGGCGGCCGACCTCGCGGTTGACCTCGCGCTTGAGCGGTTCGCCGGCGTCGGCGGGGAGGCCGGCGTCCTCGCGCAGCAGTTCCTCGTTCTCCTCGACCAGCGGCGGGACGCGGCTGCCGACCTGATAGGTCTCGAACCCGACGCCGTCGAGGGCGTCGACGACCGTCTCCGCGAGCGCGTCGAAGGCGCCGCAGTACCCCTCACAGACCCAGCAGTCGGCGGGCTCGACGGCCTCGAAGGGCTCGTCGTCTTCCATGGCGACGGTCGTCCGCAGCGCCCGCCCCCGCTCGGCGTTTGCCAGACCGAAACTCCGGTCGGCGAACGGGCGCCCGAGACAGGAGTCACAGACCGGCCCCGTCGCGAGCGCCGCGCGGGCGTCGTCGGTGAGCGTCATGTCCACCCGTGGGCGCGCCGCCGGTAACACGCTTTCCCTTCGGCGCTCGCCGCCGAGCGGTCGAATAGCCGAGGTTGAAATACGTGGCGTCCGACCGATCGCGTATGCGACAGGCACCACTCGGTCGCCGCGCGTTCCTCGCGGCCGGCGCCGCGGTCGCCGGGACGCTCGCGGGGTGTGCAGGGCCGCGGAGCGAGGCGTCGGACGCGTCGATGCGCGGCAACTCCTCCGTCGGGGCGGGAATCGACCGCGAGAACCGCGCGGACGGGTCGACGTACACCGACGTCTACGAGGCGACGATCGACTCCGTCGCGCTCGTGCAGGTCGACGGCGTCACCGACCCCGCGACCGGCGAGGAGGGACGCGGCTCCGGGTCCGCGTTTCGCTACGGCGACTCGTACCTGCTCACGAACCACCACGTCGTCGCCGGCGCCGACGCGGTCGACCTCCAGTACGTCACCGGCGACTGGAGCGGCACGACGGTCGTCGGTACGGACCCCTACAGCGACCTCGCGGTGCTCGACGCCGACTACGTCCCCGACGCCGCGGCGCCGCTGTCGCTGTCCGAGCGCCGGCCCGTCGTCGGTCAGGAGGTGCTCGCGATCGGCAACCCGCTGGGGCTCAAAGGCTCGATGTCACAGGGGATCGTCAGCGGCGTCAACCGGTCGTACGCGCCGCCGGGCGCGCGGTTCTCGCTACCGAACGTCGTCCAGACCGACGCCGCCCTCAACCCGGGCAACAGCGGCGGGCCGCTCGTGGACCTCGACGGCGACGTCGTCGGCGTCGTCCACGCCACGGGCGGCGAGAACGTCGGCTTCGCCGTCTCGGCGGCGCTGGCGCGGCGCGTCGTCCCGTCGCTGATCGAGACCGGCAGGTACCGCCACTCCTTCCTCGGGGTCGAACTCGCGACCGTCGACCGGCGGATCGCCGCGGCGAACGACCTCGACGAGGCGTCGGGGGTCATCGTCGTGGACGTCCTCCGGGAGGGGCCCGCGGCGGGCGTCCTCGACGGGAGCGACGGGACCGACGGGACCGACGGGTCCGGCCTCCCCGTCGGCGGCGACGTGATCCGCGAGATGGCCGGGCAGCCGATCCCCGACATGCACGCGCTCACGACGTTCCTCGCCCTCGACACGAGTCCGGGCGATACCGTGCCGATCCGCCTCCTGCGCGACGGCGACCCGACGACCGTCGAGGTGACCCTCGGCGAGCGGCCCGCCCCGAACGGGTGGGCGTCGGGGTGAAAACCGTTCGAAAGCGGTGCTTACCCCGGCGGAAGACCCCTCCTACTGGCGGGCTGTGGCCCGTAGCGCGGTCGTCCGCGCCGATCGCCGCCGTCGCTCGACCCCGGTCAATTCGACTGAATTCGGAGCCAACGGGGCCGGTTCGTCGCGCCGGGAAGGTATAGCCTATCGATAACAATACCCCGCTCGGCCGTACCGAAGACCCGTCATGAGCTCGGACCCCGACGTCGACACCCGGCGCGACGGCGCCGACCCGCAGTCGCCGCCGATCGATCACGTCACGGTCGAGAACGACGACGCGCCGAACGAGTGTGCGCTCTTCCCGCGGGAGGCGAGCGAGGAGGAGCTACTGACGACCTGGATCACGGCCCACGAAGGCTCGTACGTCGACCTCGAGTCGATGCGGTGACGGATGCGACGCGGACCCGGGCGAGCGATCACCGTCGTCGGCTTCTGGCTCGGCGCTCCTGCCGGTCGCCTACCTCCCGGTGTTCGTCCTCGGGGTGGACTCGCTCGCGCGGCTCTGGCTGGTCCTCGGGCTGCTTGCGGTCAACGCGCTCGCGCTGATCGTCGGCCACGACTATCCGGCGAGTCGCACCCGGTGAGGGTGGCAGATCGGCGCACCCCTGTCGGGTCGACCGCGGCCCGTGGCACCGGCCCCCGCCGGCCGCGACGGCCCGATCACTCGCCCGAAATCGCCCAGAACTGCGCCCGGGGCGTGCCGCAGCTATCGCAGACGGCCGCCCTGTTTCCCTTGTACCGCTCGCGGACGAGCGTCCCGTCCGCGCAGAACTCGCAGCCCCGCCCTTCGAGCGCCGACAGCACGCCGCGCCCGCTCGACAGTGATTCCGCCATACACCGAGGTGTCGCCCGACGCGGCGGAAACCGTTGGCCCTGCCCCTGCAATGTGGGTTCGGCTGACGGTCACGGCTCGCGACGCGTCGGGAGCCGAAGCGCCTATGCCGCCGGTGAGCGAAGCCCGGGCCGATGTGGCCCTGGGGACACCTCGCCGTCGCGTACCTGTGCTACCGCGTCTACGCCCGTCGACGCTACGGCCGGACGCCGCGAGCGCTGCCGGCGGTCGCGCTCGCCGTCGGCTCGCAGGCGCCGGACCTGCTCGACAAGCCGCTGGCGTGGACGGCCGGCGTCCTCCCCGCCGGCCGGACGCTCGCGCACTCGCTTTTGTTCGCCGCGCTGGCCCTGCCCGTAGTCTACGCGCTCGCCCGTTCGGCGGGCCGCGCCGAGGCGGGGGTCGCGTTCGTCGTCGGGCACCTCTCGCACCTGCTCGCCGACGTCCCGCCCGCGGCGTTCGCCGGCGACCCCGCGACCGCGGCGTACCTCGTCTGGCCGCTGCTCCCGGCGCCCGAGGAGGTTGCCGTCGCCGGCATCCTCGACGCCATCCTCACCTACTACGCGATGGGGCCGTTCGAGTGGCTCCAGCTCGGCCTGTTCGCCCTCGCGGTCGCCGCGTGGGTCCGCGACGGCGCACCCGGCCTCGAGTACGTCCGACTTACGGGGCTCGACGCGACGGGCGCGGGGCGGTAGGCACCGGTCGACGTCCGCCGGCCGCGTCGCGTACGGCTCGCGTACTCCGGGTCGGCTCGCCGGCCCGTTCGCGGCCCGCGGACGGGGACGGCGGTAACCTCGACCCCTCGAATCGGTACGCGCCAGATAGTGATAGGGGTCGCCGTCGTCCGTCGAAACGCGCATCCGCCGGCCACGGATGCGCCGTGTCCCACCGTCCGTGATCGTCGCCGTGGGCGCGGCCGGGTCGCCCGTCCCGCGCCGTCTCCTTTCGCCTTCCGTCCTGCCCCCGCCCGACCCGGATGCGAACCGGGGCGCCTATTCCCGCCGCGCCCGTCGATCCGCCATGCGCCAGTTCGTGCTCATCGGCCACGACGTCCCCACCGAGCCAGACTTCTCGCTCGACGACCTCGCCGGCGGCGCCGGTCGCCTCGACGCGCTCTGCCGGTCGATCACCGCCTCGCTTCTGACCTCCCACGGCATCCGCGAGGACGTCCGCGTCCACCTCGTCGCCCGCGACGAACTGACGATCGTCTTCGACGGGGCCGACCTGCGGCGACTCAACCCCGACGAGCGAAGCACCGCCGCGCTCGTCCGGAAGGCCTTAGAGCACCGTGAGGAGGCCATCGGGGCGCTCCCCGCCGAACCCAGCCCCGGCGTCGAACTCTACCGCCGGGGCGTCGCCGAGACGCTCGCGGCCGTCGCCGACGAGGGGACCGTCGTCCAGCTCCACGAGGACGGCGAGCCGATCGTCGACGCGTCCGTCCCCGAGGACCCCGTCTTCGTCCTCTCGGACCACCGGGACTTCACCGACGAGGAGGCCGCCGAACTCGAATCGGCGGCCGACCTGCGGGTTCGCCTCGGGCCGACACTGCTACACGCCGACGACGCGGTCGCGGTCGCCCACCACTTCCTCGACACCGACGGCTACGAGCGGTTCTGACCGTCGGGAAGCGCAACCGACAAGACCCCGCCGTCGCATCTTGCGACGAACGACATGTCCGAGCGAACGCGACTGGTCGTCGTCTGCGGGCTGCCGGGGACGGGGAAGACGACGGTCGCCAGGACCGTCGGCGAGCGCCTCGGGGCGACGCTCCTGCGGACCGACGTGGTGCGAAAGGACCTGTTCCCCGAGCCGTTGTACGCCGACGCCGAGACCCGCGCGACCTACGACGCGGTGTTCGAGCGCGCGAGCGACGCCCTCGACCGCGGCCGTCCCGTCGTCCTCGACGGCACCTTCCGGCGGGCGCCGCTGCGCCGGCGGGCCCGCGCGCTCGCGGCCGGCGCGGACGCGGCCTTCGACCTCGTCCGGGTGACCTGCGCCGAGGACGTCGTCCGCGAGCGGATCGCCGCGCGCGAGGGCGACGAGAGCGACGCCGACTTCGAGGTCCACCGCCTCCTGCGCGCGGAGTTCGAGCGCCCGGCGATCGACCACCACGTCGTCGACAACTCGGGGACCGAAGCCGAGACCCGCCGGCAGGTAGAATCGCTGCTCTGACCGCGCGGGTGGCGTCCAGGCGTCCCGGCAGGGGGTTTTCGGAAGCGTTAAACGACCGGACGCCCACGGTTCGAGTGCGGGCCGGTGGGGTAGCTTGGTATCCTTCGGCCTTCGGGTGGCCGTAACCGCAGTTCGAATCTGCGCCGGCCCACTTCTCCCGCACTTCAAACCGCCGAGCGGCGCGGCTGCGACGCGAGGCAACCGACGTGCGGGAGTCGACGACGGCGCGCAGATTCGAATCAGGGAGGAGCTTCGCTCCGACCGTGGTTCGACATCTGCGCCGGCCCACTTCTCCCGCATCGCAACGCGAGGACCGGAGTGACGAGTCTGCGCGGGCGAACGGACCCGAGCAGCAGCGAGGTCGTGGTCAACGACGACGGTACGGTCCGGCTCTTTTCCGAGAAGAGCCGTCGGGTGATCGCAGCGCTCGCCGCGGACCTCGAACGGAAAGATAACCAACGCCGCCCCGCGTCGCTCCCGTCTTGTACTACCTCTCGTCGAACGCCCGCTGATCCGTGTCAGCGAAGTCGAGGATTTCGGATCACGCCGTCTCCGTAACGACCACCTCCAATCGCTCGGATTCAGCCGACAGAACCGCGTCGGTCAGGCGAACGACCGCCGCGTAATGTTCGGGCGGATTCGACTGCAACACGGCGGCTTTGAACTCACCGAACCACTGCTCGAGGTGGTCCCGGATGAACGTACGCTGCCGTTCGACGCTTTCGACGTCGCCGCTCGCTTCCCTGGCCCGCAACTCGCCGAGAAACTGGAGTTCGATACCGACGTGGTCCGCCGGTTCGTGTTCGTCGTCGTCCGTGATGTCCAGACCGGCTTCCCTGTACTCGTTGCGCACTGCCGTGGTCGACGCGCCGTAGATGGTCCCCTCACGATAGAGGGACTCGTACGGCGGGTCCGGTGACGCCTCGGAAAGTCCCCGGAAGAGACGCGGAAAGGCTGGCGAGACGTCTTCGACGTCGTCGCGGTCGGTCTCGCGAATCGTTTCCAGGGGGGATTCGACGTTCGCGGGCAGTGTTCCGTCGGCGTGGGTGAGCCAGGCGTCGGCCCACTCGCCGAGTGCGTCGAGTTGGTCGGCCGTCGGTGGTTCGAGATATACCTCTCCGAGGGTCCGATAGACGCGGGCGGTCGCAGTCGTGGTGATGGCCGTCATGGTGGTGCTATCTCTCGTGACTATTCACCGGCCTGTTCGACTGTCCCCACTGGAACCAGCGGCAGGAGCTTCGACAGGACGACGAACCCCAGGACCACCAGCGACACCGTTCCGATCACGTGGGCCCACTCCGCCAGTGACGGGACGTACTCGCTGACCGGGTACAACATTTCGGGGTACGTCAGACCCCCGACGACCAGGACCGTCTCCATTCCGAGGATGCCGACGAGCAGAACGACGCTCGACAGCAGGGTGGCCGTCCTGTTGTACGTGTCGGAGGCGATCTGTACGGCGAGTACGACCGCCGGGATGGCGATTGCTGCGATGGCGAGTAGCATCATCGTCGACAGCGGACCGGCCGTCATCGCGGAGGCGACGTTCGATGGGGCCATCGACGCAGCGAACGATCCCGACTGGATGGCAAAGAGCGCAGCGACGAGGTAGAAGAACCCGACGCCAGCCGTCACACCGCCGAGGACGGCGAGTCGCCGATCCGAGAAAACCGACGACCATCCGTAGACGACACGGAGGACGCCGGCGGCGAGCAGCACCATCGCGAACCCGCTCGTCAGGCTCATCAGGAGGAACTCCGGCCCCTGGACCGCGCCGAACCAGTTCATGTTGACCCCGAGCTGGGACCAGGCCCACGGAACGAGGCCACCCCCGACCACGGGCACGAAGGCCAGGATGATTCCGGCAATCCAGCGAGACGCCGCCGACCTCTCACGCTGCGCCGGCGTTCCGGCGAGCCACCCGTGGAGTCCGTTGTCGTCCAGATTGCCTTCCGCCACGAGGCGACTTACGTCTTCACGAACTGTGACGACGAGGAAGACCACACTCAAGACCACGAGCCCACCGACGAGAACGATGTCCCAGAACAGCGGCGATTGCAGTTGCGGATAGAGAACGGTGTTGACGACTCGGCCCGGGCGACCGAGGTCGTAGAGGATGTGGAGGAAGCTCGCGAGGAACGCGAGCGGTGCCAGGAACTCTCCGACGCGGGCGAAACCGAGGTAGCTATCGATCCGCAGGACCCGAATCGCTGCAGCGAGGAGGAGCGCGCCGATAGCGATCCCTGTCCACCAGCCGAACGCGCCGATGTCGAGCCCCCAGGGTACCCCTGCCGACGTCCCCCAGTTGCCGAGATTGGTCACGTGGCCGCCAGTCACCTCGATGAGCCACGCAGCGATGCCGACGACGGCGAGAATCGCCGTCACGATGACGATGCCGTAGAATCTGCTTCCTCGCCTCTCGAGTGGGGCGAGGAACCGGTCCATGTCCGTGGGGAGTTGCGTACTCATTGTTCGACCTCCGTCTCGACCGATTCAGGCGGGTGGTTCTCGATCTCGATCGCCGTTTCCGGATCCTTGAACGTGTCCGCGTCTTCGATCGGTCGTGCGTCCGCCGACGGCTCTTCGCCGAGATAGACGACGTTCGGCTTCGTCCCGCGGTCTTCCATCAGCTTGAACCGGGATTTCCCCTGGTTCTGGCGGAGATACCGCCGCGGTTCGCTGTTCGGGTCGTCCATGTCGCCGAACTTGATGGCATCTGCCGCACACGTCTCCGCACAGGCGGTCGTTCCCCGTTTCGACTCGGAGTCCTGACGGTGGACACACAGCGTACACTTCCCCATGACGCCCCGTGGCTGGTTGCCGGAGGCGTTGGTCTGTCGAGGCGCTACCGGTTCGTCGTGGACGGGGTTTCTCCACGGCGTGGAGTCCGAATCCACCTCGTCCGCGAGGCTGCCGGAACCGTACCAGTCGGCCCCGGCGTTCTCGTTTGCGAACCCGTACTGTGCCTCCTCCGGGGAGCGGAACTGTGCGTAGTTCACGCCGTAGGGGCATCCGACCTCACAGTACCGGCAGCCGATACAGCGGTCGTAGTCGGTGAGGACGATACCGTCTTCCTCCCGTTTGAACCGCGCACCGGTCGGACACACGTCCGCACAGGACGGTTCCGAGCAGTGCTGGCACGGGCGGGGCATAAACTCCTGGTCGACGTCGGGGTACTCGCCCTCCTCGTACCGGAAGACGTGCATCCAGAACGCCCCTCGTGGGGTGTTGTTTTCGACTTTGCAGGCTTCGACGCACGCCCGACAGCCGAAACAGGCGTCCGTGTCGATGACCATTCCGAGTTGCGTCATTAGCTGTCACCTCCCTTTTTCGTCACCTTCGTCATCACGTGGAACGAATGACCGTTGTCGAGAGCGATGTAGCCCGGCCCGTTCGGGAACGCCGAGTTGACGTTCGGGCCTTCGTCGAGTGCCTCGCTCGTCGGGTCTTTCCACGTACCGTGGTGGGCGGGGACGTCGATGACGCCCGGCTTCATTCCCTCCATCACCATGGCGAGGCCTTCTATCTGATAGGTTTCGCCGGTCTGTGCGTTGTGGCTCTCGACGACGACTTCGTCACCGTCCTCGATACCGAGGTCCTCGGCATCCGAGGCGTTCATGCGGATGTGACTTCGCGGCGTGATCTCGTTGAGGAGCTTGTTGTTCGCCGTCCGGGACTGCTTTTGCTCGATCTGGTGGGCGCTGATCATCGAGAACTCGTACTCGTCGGGCGACTGCCACATCGTCGGCTCCCGCCAGGTCGGGAAGGCGTTGTAGTCCTGGAGGTACGGGAAGTCGCTCTCGTCGTACCCCTCCTGGGCCATGAGTTCCTCGACGCGCTCACCCATCTTCAGCAGCGTTTCGCTGTAGAAGTCGTGTTTGACCGCGTACGGGTTGTACTCGCCCCACTCCTCGCGGTCGCCCCACGTGTACGCGTACCGATTGCCGTCGCCGACCTCCCACTCGTTGACGATGACGTTGCCCTCGCGGAACCACTCCAGGCTCTTGCCCTTGCTCTTCGCCCAGCGGTCCAGCCCTTCTTCGAGGAAGGTGTGTGGTTCCTCGAAGAGGTCCTGATCGTCGACGGGGTCGAAGGCGTAGTCGGTCCCGTCGATACCGAGTTCGTCGTTGATGTCGGCGAGGTACTCCTCCTCCGCGTCGACCGCCGCCGCCATCTGAATGAAGATTTCGGCGTCGGGCAACGAGTTCCACATCGGCTCCATCGCCGGGAACCGGATGTGGCTGATGTCCCTGTAGCCGTCCCAGCCGCCGGTCGGCCCCTGTAGCTTGTCAGCCGTCGCCGCGGGCAACACGTAATCGGCCCCGACGTCCGCGGTCTCGCTCATGAACGGATCGACCACGATGACCGTGTCGAGTTTGCTGTAGGCCTCGATCTGCGATTGCGTGTTCGGCCCCGACATCACCGGATTCGCCATCTGGACGACGAAGGCCATCTCCTCCGGGCCGTAGGGCAGGTTATACTTATCGGGGTTGTTGAGACTGACCGGCGTCTGCGTGTACCCACCCGAGTCGATGGGGTGGAACATGCTGCCACCGAGCGACGGACCGTCGGGCTCCGGCGTGATCTTCTCCGGGTTGTAGGCCAGATCGCGGAAGTCGGCGCGGTAGTCCTTGGGACCGTCGTATTTCGCCTTCCGGACGCGCGTCGAACCGACCGCGTCGACGGCACCGACGAGCATGCTCGCGTGGTACTGGGCTATCGTCGCCATCACGCCCTGCTCTTCCTGAGCCACGTGGTACCCGTGGACGCCGACCGGTCGGTAGGGGAGTTCTTCGCCGTCGATCTCCACTGTTGCGCCGATCTGTGCGGTTTCGCCCCACTCGATGGCGATTCGCTCGATGTCCTCGGCGGTGATGCCGGGCGTATCGTCGAGGTCTTTCCGGTTGACGATGGCCTCTGCCCATTCGGGGGTGTACTCCTCGATGTGTTCCGTGTACAGCTGGAAGGCGGGTTTCGCCTCGACGCCGTCCACCGTGACGGAACCGGTGAGTGCCGGATCGTCGGCCTCTTCGTGGGGAACCGGCTCGCCAGCCGCTTCGTCCCACACCAGTTCGCCGCGTGGCCACTTCCACGACTCCGCCGGGTCTTCGGCGTCCGCAGCACGCAGGATTTCGCCCTCCCCGTCGCCTTCAGTCGCCACCAGGCACGGCGCGTTCGTCGAACGGGTGAGGTACTCTTCGTCGATGTACCCCTCGCGGACGAGGACGTGGTTGAACGCACTCCAGAACGCGAGGTCCGTCCCGGGTTCGATCGGAAGCCACTCGTCGGCGTACGACCCCGCGGACCGCCGCTGCGGGTCGACCGAGACGACGCGCATGCCCTGATCGTTCCGGGCCTGCGAGATCTGGCGGGGCCACGAGAGCGCACAGTGGTGGGCGCCGCCGCCGCGGGTGATGTTGTGTCCCCACGCGATCATCATCTCGCAGTTCTCGAAGTCGGTCTCCGAGACGCCGTGGGTTCCGAAGGTGAGTTCCTGACCCCGGTAGCCCGAATCGGAACAGGTCGCGCCGTGGCCGTACTTCTCCATCGATCCGTACTTGTTACTCGCTCCGGTCACCCACGCGTCTTCCTGCCACTGTGGCGATTTCTTCCGGCCGACCTGGAAGACGACCCGCCGGGGGTCGTCTTCGAGTTTCGCTTTCAGGTCGTCGCCGATTTCGGCCATCGCCTGGTCCCAGGAAATCTCCTCCCACTCGCCGTGCTGGCCCTTCTCGTTCGTTCGCTTCAACGGAGCCTTCACGCGGTACGGGTCGTAGATCTGGGAGATCTGGGCCTGACCTTTCGGACAGAGGCCGCCTCCGGTGCGTGGTTCCTCCGGGTTGCCCTCGAACTTCACCACGCGGTCGCCGACCTTGTGGGCGGTCGCCGAGCAGTCCATCTTGCCGATCCAGCAGGCGGTCGGGACTGTGTCTTCCGAGAGTTGGGCCGCCGTGGCATCCGCGTTCAGGCTGCCGAGTTTCGTGGATGTGCCGCCGAGACCGATGCCGGCGGCGGCAACTCCACCGGCCTTCAATGCGTCACGTCGTGTGAGGTCGTGTCCGTCGTCGTTTTCGTCACTCATCGTCGAATCCCTCCGGTTTGGAGTTTCGTTCGTCGCGACCGAACTCGCGCACGACTGCTTCGTGGTGTTTTTCGTGGAACTTCTCGCGTGAGAGTTCCCCGTTCGCTACCCGACGTGCGTCTTTCGCCAGTCGCTTCCCGAGTTCCGTATCGAACGGTACGTCACCGAGAATCGCCTCGGCACGCTCTTCGACGTCGTCTTCGAATATGTCGTGGGCCCCGCTTTTGTTGTACACAATTACACCCCCTACTTCACTCGAATACAGACATCTGAGGGGGATATCCCTTCCAGTCAACATCTGAACGGGTTTATAGGGAGACGAAATAGCGAAGGGAGTATGTTACGAGAGCTACATCAGACGATGGTTCGACGCCTGTCAGTGATGCGAGTTGACGTAGAGCTACACCACAATACCGCCCCGAACGTCTGATTCTGGTGGCCGTGCCACGATCCATCGACGCCACGAACTCGCCCGTTGGTAACTGCGTTTTCTCACTTCCGGGCGGGGTGTCGGTGGTCCGACGCAGTTGTCGGGCGATCGTGTGGACGACGGATAGCGTCGGCGTGAGACGTTGTAGCGGGCGATCGAAACTCGGTCCCAGAGTGGTGGCCGTTATTCCTCACACACTTCTCGAAAGGCGGATTCGCTGACCTGTGTTCCACACAGATAACAGCCATTCGCGAGCATGTCCGCTCGAATCACCGCGTCCACGATCGGTGACATTTCACAGGCCGGGCACGTGAACCGAAACATCGTCTCCGTCCCGGCTTTCCCACTCATTTCCGTCCCTCCCGGCGGGTCCGTCTCGGCCAGGAATCGGCGCCTGTCCTTTCTGGTACCCTCGCCTGATAGGCGCAGTTGGACTGCACTCGAACCGTCCCCGAGTGAACGTGCGACGGAGCGAATCGGCCCACGAGGGGGTCTCGAATACCGGGCTTGCACGTGGACGTGGTGATGGAGTGCACTCTTGAGCCTCCCGTTTTCTTACTCTGTCGGCGGGTATCTGGATAAAGACGGGACTCAACGTTCGAACATGTTTAAAAAAAGATCGGGAAACGGACGCTCCCGGTATCGAAATTTCGAAGGCGCGCAGCTATTATTTCAGGCCGAGAGCCGGTTCGATCTGTTCGAACAGTCGCTGTTCGATCGAACGAACCCGTCGAGAGACCATCGAGGGGGATATCCCCAGTTTGTCCGCGAGTTCGGCCTGTGAGATGCCGCGGGGTGATGCGAAATACCCTTCTTCGAGAGCGAGCTGGAGGAACTCCTGTTGCGTATCGGTCAGGACGCTCACGTCCACCGATGTCGAGGTGTGTTCGCTCTCCGTGGACCTCGTTTCCCGGAGACTGTCGATCCGGACGGACCCGGCGGCACTCTTGAGGTCGGTGACGAGCGCTCTGAAGTGCTCCCGGTCCGGGGACAACGCCCTGATGACGATACTGCCATCGGCGTATCCCTCGATCTTCGGGGTGCAACCGTGCCGCTTGAACGTCGAACAGATACACCGCTTCGGACGGCGCAACGACAGGCGGACGACCCCCTCTTCGTCGGCGTCCTCACAATCTTCGGGAGGACAGATCCCATCGTGACGTTCGACGGTGTGACAGTGTTCGTCGAGATCGTCGGTAGAGTATTCCACGATACATTCGTCGTCACCGACCTCGACGTGGCGAACTGACCCGTTGCAGCCGAGAACCGACATCGGACAGTCCTGATCGACCGAAACCCGAACCGTCGTTTCGAGGCGTTGCACTTCGCTCTGCAAGCCACTGCCCCGTTCGGCCTCGTTCGAAACGACGACTGGTTCTACGAGGCGATTGTAGAAGGGCATGTCCGTATCACGTGTTGGGTGGCCCATAGGGTTGGCCTCGATTTCTACGATTTGGGAACGCTACACTCGACTGCGGGATTTTGCGATGGACGACGTCGAGGCCCGGCCGAGTCCCGCTCGCGTACGCGACCATCGACGGCATCTCGTCGGTGGGGGTTATCGTCACGCCGACGAACACCGCACCGATGGCGATGTTGCCGAGGTGGCGGGAGAACGGTAGTTCGTCGCCCCTGACCTCATCGGTCTTTCAGGACCGCGTTCGCCAGCGCCGCGCCGAAGCCCAAGGGGAGGTCGATGCCTACGGGGAGTCCAGCAAAGCGGATCCGGAGCGGTCCCTCGACGCCGTGGACCTCACGGTGTGCATCGACGGCGAGGCGGTCGACGATCCGGTCCGGCACTGGGGTGCGTTCGAGCGAAACGACGAGGGGAACTGGATCGTGTGGTGGAGCTACGTGACGCCGCCGAAGTCACCCGGCCTGCACGGGTTCGAGGTCGTCTTCGCCTATCCCGACGGCTACACCGACGCGGACCTCGTCATCGAACCGGGGCACCGACGGGCGTGGGCGGGTTACTACGAGGTCGTCGCGGGGAGAGGCAGGTAGGGCTCGTTCCGCTCTCGCCTGCCGGAGATGGTTTCCGAATATTCGGGTCGAAACAAGCGCGTCCAGCTAACCGGGTCACGTTCATCGGGTGCTTGAACGACTCGCTCGCGGCGGGCGAGCGAGAGGTGGCCGACCCCATCGACGACTCGTCCGCGGCCGCCCGTGCGAAGGGGGACTCGGTTTCAAAGCGGTGCCGTTTTCCCGTCACGAAACGCTCTCCGCCGCCTGCGGGGCGAACGGAAACCGGCCGACGGGGCGGCTTCAAGAGAGCGCTGTACGGCTTCTGTCTGACGCTGGTTATCAGATATGAAAACGGTTCTTGTTGGCGTAAATGCAGTATTACTTGACTTTCAGGTAGCTTTATTACCAGTGGCTTCAGTGAGTCTATCCAACACCAGACGCGGCAGGAAGGTGACGGTGATGGGTGCGGGCGGTGGTCTACTCCCCAACCCCGTCGCCCTCAGCCTCCACGTGCAGCGGAATAAGCCTTCCGTACGCGAGAAGGTGTTGTGGTAGATACCATGCAATTCGCAAAAAAGCTAATCGGCGACGAAGAGGAACGGGCTGTATCGCCAGTCATCGGGGTAATCCTGATGGTGGCGATCACGGTGATTCTCGCGGCCGTGATCGCGGCATTCGTGCTGGATATGGGGAATCTGGGAGAACCTGCTCCAAACGCGCAATTAAGCCATTCGGATTCAGAAACGGAAGTCAGTGGCGTTACTATTCCACAAATCGTGACGACACACGACGGTGGAGATGAAGTCTCTTCGGATGAAATCCGTATTGTTGTCAGAGACTCTAGTGATAATAGTGCAATTCAAACATTAACTCCTGATGGGGCTAATGGGTTCAACACGACAGATTATACCTCTGACGCCGTTGGTACCACCGATGACTGGTACGTAACCAAGAACGGTGATGAGGTCAGTGGCACTATTTCGACTGGTGATACGCTCGTTGTCACTTCCTCGATGGATACTAGTACTACTGGTTCGAATCCCGACCTTCATGACACGGATGTAGAAATTCAGATCATCCATGATCCTAGTGATAGCATGATTAGCAACAGCAACCTGAGCTTCGGCGAATACGAGACGCCGTAACAACTTCTCCCCTCTATTTTATAGGCCAACAAAATAATAATTAGATAGTGATATATATATATAGGTACTAATTTATTAGCACATTCTACATTTAGAATCCCCTAGCTATAACTCCATTAATAAATTTGGAAATATAAATCTAATTGCGACAATAATACCCTATCAAAATTGTCAAAACCCATCCGAACCAACACGAACGCCCGCCACTACATTCCACTCGGCCGCAACAATAATCAGCTCTCACCCGTCATTCGATTATAATGGTCGCGTCCCGATTGCTACCGTGGGTACTCGCAGCAGGCGCCGTGCTCGCCGTTCTCCTGACCTATCCGTTCGTCGCGACCGCGATCTCCTACCGGCGGAGCGACAACGGGTTGGCCTACATCCTCTTCGTGATCGGCATCGGCCTCTGGAACGGGATGTTCGCCGCGCAGTTGCTCGACCCGAACGCGCTGGTGAAGGGCTTCTTCTTCGCGCTCGCCGCCGTCGGGGCGTCGCTGGCCGCTCTCGGCTGGTTCCTGTTCGCGGCCACCGCGAGCAGCACGCGCCGCGTCCCGCGGCGGGGGCCGGTGTACGGGGCCGCGGCCGTCCTCGTCGGCGTCGACATCTCGCTCATCATCACCGCCCCCGTCCACGACCTCTACTGGGCGATCCCGGCCGGGGCGACCCCGTCGGCGTTCGCCGTGATCGTCCCCGCGGTGGGCTACTGGCTGCACACGCTGTTGCTGGTCGTCCTGTTCGCCGCCGGAACCGTCCTGTTCGGGTTCGCGTGGGAGGCCGGCACCACCGTCCGGTTCACGCGCGCGTACGCCGTCGCGGGCGCGGCCACCGCCGCGGCCGTCGCCGCGAGCAACGTCGTCTTCCTCGGCGGCGGGTCGTTCGCGCCGCTGGTCGCGGCCGCGCTGACGACCGTCGGCTGGGTGCAGGCCGACGACGGGCGGACGCTCTACCGCGTCCGGCCGTACCTCCAGCCGATTCGCTCGATCAAGTAGCGCGCCGGATCGCCGCGCCCGCCTGCATCGACCGCGGGAGGGCACCCCGGCGGGACGCACTCGCCGCTCGCGGTCGGCGGTCACCTCCGGTATCGTGACCGTACGTCCGCGGCGACCGTCCCCGAAGCCTGTCCCTCCGGATCGCTCATCAACTCCTTACTGACCGTTCACCTCGCCTACCCGAACGCGGCCGAGAGGCGGCCGTCCCGTTCGCTCGAAATAACAATCGGGTACTCCGTTGGCCGAACGTCACGCACGATGAAACGACGAAAGTACCTCGCGGCCGCCACGGCGGCCGCCGTTCTCGCTGGCTGTGCGGGCGGCGAAGAAACCGACGATCCGACGAACGAGACCGACAACGACGAGGAGTCGACGAACGAGACGGACGACGAGGAGGAGTCGACGAGCGAGACCGACGAGGAAACGGAGGAGTCGACCGGCGCGGACGTCGAGACGTTCGACGACTTCGAGGACCTCGACGCGTGGGAGACGGTGATGGGGTCGCTGTCGGCCGACGAGGAGCGTTACTACGACGGCTCGCAGTCCGCGCTGCTCGAAGCCGCGACCGGCGACCAGCAGGTCCGGATCGTCCGGGAACTCGACTCGACCGAGGACTTCTCGGGGATGCGTCCCGGCCTCGCGATGACCGCCGAGACGACCGTCGACCCGGTGATCCAGCTGATCGACGACGACGGGAACCGCATCGACTTCCGCCAGGAACTCGACGGGGGGCTGCCGATGACGCGGTGTAACTTCGGCGTCGCCGAGGTCGACGGCGACCCGGACCTGAGCGAGGTCGCCGAGATCCAGATCGCCCTCTGGACGGGGACGGAGTACGAGGGCCGCCTGTGGGTCGACGACCTCCACTTCGTCCCCACGCCCGAGACCGGGAAGGTGATGCTCCAGTTCGACGGGGGCTACGAGACCGACTACACGAGCGCCCTCCCGCTGCTCGATGAGTACGGCTACCCCGCGACGTCGTTCATCACGACGGGCCGACTCCGCGGGGACGAGGAGCACGACGGCGACCGCCTCGTCGAGGACCACGTCGGCGAACTCGCCGACGCGGGCTGGACGATCGCCAGCCACACCGCCCACGGGACGATCCTGACCGATCCCGGCGAGCGCGACCGCGAGGCGGAGGTCGCCGACGCCAAGGAGTGGCTCGAGGACGAGGGCTTCGAGGACGGCGCCCGGTTCTTCTCCTACCCCGGCGGGCAGTACGACGTCGAGACCTACGAACTGGTCGAGGAGTACCACGACGTCGCCTTCGCCGGCCGCTACCCCGCCCAGGGGTACGCCGCGAACCCCCTCCTGTGCTCGCGGGTCACCGATCCCGGACCCGACGAGGCCCGGCGCGCGCTCGACCTGACCGCGGAGTTCGGTGGGATCACCTCGCTCTGTTACTACCGGCTCGACGGCGGGTCGCGCTCGGCGCTGGAGGCGGCGCTCGCGCACCTGAGCGACCTGGAAGAGGCGGGAGAAGTCGAGGTGATCACGCCGACGGAGTTCGAGGAGTATATGGCCTGAGACGCCGGGCTCAGACGGGCTGATCCGGCGTCTGCGGCTCGCTTCGTTCCGTACCGTTCAGTTCGGTCATCACGAGCGCGCGGTAGGCCCGCCGGAACCGCTCGGAGAGCGCCTGGTGGGAGACGCCGAGTTCGTCGGCGAGTTCCTCCATCGACGTCTCGCGCGGGATCGTGAAGTAGCCGTGATCGAGGGCGACCAGCAGCGTCTCGTACTGTTTGGCCGTGAGCCCGCAGGCCGCCGGCGTCTGCTCGCGCAGTTCCGAGAGCCGGACGAGGTTCGTCCCGATCCGTCCCTCCCCGAGGCGGTCGTAGAGCCGACTGGCGTCCTCGCGGTCGACGAACCGCACCCGGAGGTGCCAGCGGCCGTCGGCGGCCGAGGCCGCCAGCACCGTCCCGCCCTCCGAGAGGATCAGCCCGAACACGTCGGTCGCGTCCGCGGCGAACGAGACGTCGAACAGCCAGCGGTCGTCGCCCTCGCTGACCAGCGACGCCTCCCGGACCGTCTCGTCGGCGTCGAGGGCCGCCTCGACCGTCTCGCGGTCGGCCCCGTCGAACCACAGCCCGTAGCCGTCGGAGGCGATCACCTGCTCCATCTCGCAGGTCGCCGCCGGCGCTCGCTCGAACGTCGTCCCGAGCACCGTCTCCGCCGCCGGAAGCTCGAATTCTGCGATCGTGGTCATGATCGGATGCCCCGACGTATGCCGACCGGTACGATAACCTCGTTTCCAAAAATTTTAGCCCGATTCGGACTGAAATTCACCCCACGGAGAACGACCCGTCGATTCGCCGGCCGCAGGCGTTATGCGCGTCCGTCCCGTCTCGCCGCGGGATGACCGACGAACCCGGACTCGACCTCGCGCTGTCGGGGGACGCGGCCGCGGTCGCCGCCCGGCGCGACGAGGTGGCCGCCACCATCAGGGCCCACGCCGGCGAAGTCGCGCGCGAACTCTCGCTGCTCGGCGGCGGCGACTACGGCCGCGAGACGTTCGAGACCGACGCCGGGGAGTGGACGCTGAAGTACGAGGCGGGCGACGTCGAGTACCTGCGATTCTCGCCGGCCGGCGGCGGCGAGACGTACGTCGTCTCGACGAAACAGCCGCCCGAACCCGACGCGCTGGCCGACGCCGCCGCCGACTATCCCGCGTTCGTCGAGGCCTACAACCGCCACCTCGACGCCTACGAGGGCGTCCTCGACGACGTCCCCTCGACGTTCCCCGAAGTGCGCCCGGTGGGCCCGCTGGTCGCCGAGCGCGACCGGATCGTCGGCCGCATCCGCGACGTCGCCGACGCGATGGCGTCCCGCCTCTACCGCTACGAGGGCGAGTACGGGACGTTCGCCCGCCGCGTCTCGGGGACGCGCTGGGAACTGAAGTGGGACGGCGAGGCCGCCTCCTATCTCCGCGTCGGCGGCGAGGGCGGCACCTACCTCGTCTCCCAGTACGATCCGCCGGCGGCGACGGACGTCCGCCGGTACGCCGACGACGTCGCCGGCTTCGTCGAGGCGTTCAACGCGTTCGTCGACGAACTCGAGGCGGACCTCTCGCGGGTCTCCTTCGACGAACCCTAGCTCCCCCGCTCTCGCCAGCCGTACGGAGCGCTCTATACGTCACCTAGAAGCGTGTTTACGTCCGCCGCACGGATCGTCGGCCGAGGCGTCACGGGACGCCCGGACGATACACATGACCGGGACCGCCGACGTTTCCGACGACAGCACCGTTCGCCAGCGACCGTCCCCCCGCGCGGCCGACGGTCCGATCGACCTCGAAGCGGTCGTCGTACGCTACGACGACCGACCTGACCGCTGTACGCTCGTCCCCCGGGGGTGTCCGGACGAGCGGAAACTGACCACCTGGTACAGCGCGAACCTGACCGCGTTCGTCGACCTCGGCGACGCCCGGTGAGCGGCCGTCGCCGCCGGCCCGGCGGACGTTGGAAACCGTGGCCCCCGCCGCGTCGCGGCGGGCGACGTGAGGGTTAGACGTCGACGTACTGATTCACCCACTCCTGTCGCTGTTCGAGGGCTCGCTGCCCCTTCGGGGTCAGCGCGTAGTAGTTCGTCCGGCGGTCGAGTTGCCCCTTCTCGACGAGTTCCTGCTCGACGAGCGCGTCGAGGTTCGGGTAGAGCCGGCCGTGGGTCACCGGCTGGTCGATGTACTCGTTGATCCTGTCGAGAATCTCCTGACCGGACGGACGGTCCATCCCCGCGATGACGTACAGCAGGTCGCGTTGGAAGCCTGTGAGCTGATCCATGGATCACCCTCTGAGTGGCGACCTTCACCGATTTGTGGCTTTGTTATAGGGCTGGTACGTGCCGTCGGGCGATCGGAACGGCCGACGTATGGTCGGTAAGCATCGACGTTCCGACCGATCGGTCGCGCCGGCCCCTCGCGGGCGCGTCGCGGCGCTTTTGAACGCACCGGTCGTAGCAGCGGCCATGTCGAGCGATCCGCTCGCCTGGGAGACCCTCGACCGGCGAGTAGCGTACACCTGTCCGGGTTTCGACGTGGTTAACGAACGCGTTCGACTCCCCGACGGGAGCGAAACCGACTTCGATTACCTCTCCGAGCCACCGAGCGTCTGCATCCTCCCGTTGACGCCCGACGGCGACGTCGTCTGCATCGAGGAGTGGCGCCAGGCCGTCGACCGCGTCAGCTACGGGCTCCCCGCCGGCGGCGTCGAACCCGACGACGGCGACCTGACGGCGGCCGCCCGCCGGGAACTCGCCGAGGAGACGGGCTACGAGGCCGGGTCGCTCGACTCGCTGGTGACCGTCGAACCGGCCAACGGCATCGCCGACGCGCTCTTGCACGTC
Source organism: Salinilacihabitans rarus (assembly GCF_024296665.1). Lineage (NCBI taxonomy): Archaea > Methanobacteriati > Methanobacteriota > Halobacteria > Halobacteriales > Natrialbaceae > Salinilacihabitans > Salinilacihabitans rarus. Next base: position 2,914,726 of record NZ_CP100762.1, read on the forward strand.
TTCGTCGCCGCCGACTGTCGGCCGACCGCGGAGCAACGGCTCGACTTCAACGAGAGCATCCGCGTCCGGCCGACGCCGTTCGAGGACCTCCTCGCGGCGGTCCGCGACGGCGCGGTCCGGGACGGCCGGACCGTGCTCGCGGTCTCGTACTACCGGCTGTTCGACGACGGCGCCTAAAACGGGAGTCGGGCGAAAGCGATCCGCAACGTCTCGCCCGCGTCGCGTCGGTTACGCGCTCTCGTTGTCGGCTGCCTCGTCGGTTTCGTTGTCTGCGGTCTCGTTCTCGGCTGTCTCGTTCTCGGCGGTTTCGTTCTCGGCGGTTTCGTTCTCGGCAGTCTCGTTGCCGCCGTCCTGGAGTTGCTCCTGGAGCCCCTCGGCGTCGCCGACGGTGATCGTCTGCGCCGTGGAGTCCTCGACCGTCATCTGGCTGGCGGCCGCGGACGTGACGGTCTCGGTGGTGCCGGTCTCGTCGTCCATCGTCTCGTTGTCCATCGTCTCGTTGTCCTCGCCGTCCATCGTCTCGTTGTCCTCGCCGTCCATCGTCTCGTTGTCCTCGCCGTCCATCGTCTCGTTGTCCTCGCCGTCCATCGTCTCGTTGTCGGCGGTCTCGTTGCCCGCGTCGTCCGCCTCCTCGGCGCTCTGGAGCGACTCGATCGTCATCGACTCGAACGTGACCTCCTGGACGCCGAACTGCTCGACGGTGAGTTCGTCGATCTCCTGCGTCGTCATCTCGCCGTCCTGCGCGGTCTCGTTGTCGGCAGTTTCGTTGTCGGCGGTCTCGTTGTCGGCAGTTTCGTTGTCGGCAGTTTCGTTGTCGGCAGTCTCGTTGCCGTCCTCCTCTTCCTCGTCGTCACCGCCGAGCAGTCCCTCGAAGAAGTCGCCGATCCCCGAGAGGATGCCGTCGTCGCTCTCCTCGACGGTCAACTGCTCGATGGTCATCTGCTGGACGTCCATCCGCTCGATGGTCATCTGCTGGACGGTGAGCTGGTCGGCGTCCTCGTCGATCAGGTCCTGCGTGCCGGCCGTCTCGTTGTCCTCGGTTTCGTTGTCCTCCTGGACGGAGATGGCGGCCGCCTCGTCGGTCTCGTTGTCCTCGCCGTCCATCGCCTCGTCGGTTTCGTTGTCCTCGGTTTCGTTGTCGGCGGTTTCGTTGTCCTCGTCGTCCATCGCCGCGTCGTCCATCGCCTCGTCGTCGACTTCGCCTTCCTCGATCCGGAGGTCCTCGATCGAGACGTTCTCGAGTTCGAGTCGCTCTATCTCGATGTCGGAGATGGTCACCGCCTGGGTGGCGTTGTCCTCCTGGGTGGCGTTGTCCTCGCCCTCGTCTTCGGTCTCGTTGAGTTGCCCCTCGAGTTCCTCGCCGTTTTGCACGTCGAGCTGTTCGACGTTTAGCTCCTCGATGGTGGCGTTCTCGACCGTGATGTTCTCGAGTTCGAGTGTCTCCACCTGGAGGTTCTCGATCGTTGCGCTCACGTCTCCAGCGTCGCCCTCGTCGGTCGCCGTCGTCCCTGCGCCCGCGGCTCCCGCGAGAGCGGGCCCGCCCGAGAGGGCGACCAGCAGGGCGACGAGTGTGACGCCGATTGCCTGCGTTCGTGATGCCATACGAACGAGCCTAACGCGTAAGCGCGGGCTAAAACGAGGCGACTGTTACGTCGTTGTCTCGGTCCAAAGGACTGTTAGGTCCACGTAACGGTCGCTAATCGTCGCTTCACATGTCCGACCCGGAGACCGTCGTCCGCCACCCGACGCCACACCCCGCGGGGGCTCGACCCCGGGAACGGAACGTTTACCGGCACGCTCGCGAACAGTCGCTCGATGCGCGAGCACTTCGAACTCCGGGAGACCGACGCCGGCGGGCGGATCGGCGAGCTGTACGTGCCGCGCGCGGACGTCACCGTCGAGACGCCCGCGCTCCTGCCCGTGATTAACCCGAATTTGCGGACGATCCCGCCACGTCGGCTCGCCGACGAGTTCGGCGCCGAGATTCTCATCACCAACTCCTACATCGTCCACGGCACCGACGACCTCCGGGAGCGGGCCCGCGAGGATGGCCTCCACGAGGTGCTCGACTTCCCCGGCGCGATCATGACCGACTCCGGCTCGTTCCAGCTCGCCGAGTACGGCGAGATCGACGTCACCACCGAGGAGATCCTCGCCTTCCAGCGCGAGATCGGCTCGGACATCGGCACGCCCGTCGACATCCCGACGCCGCCGGACGTCCCCCGCGAGCGCGCCGAAGCCGAACTCGAGACCACCAACGAGCGCCTCGAAGTCGCCGACGCGGTCGAGACGGGCGACATGCTCGTCAGCGCGCCCGTCCAGGGCTCGACCTACCCCGACCTGCGCGAGGCGGCGGCCCGTCACGCCGACGCGACCGACCTCGACGTCTTCCCGATCGGTGCGGTCGTCCCGCTGATGAACGACTACCGCTACGACGACGTGGTCGACGTCGTCGCCGCCGCCAAGCGCGGCCTCGGCGCCGACGCGCCCGTCCACCTCTTCGGCGCCGGCCACCCCATGATGTTCGCGCTCGCGGTCGCCGCGGGCTGTGACCTCTTCGACTCGGCGGCCTACGCGCTGTACGCCCGCGACGACCGGTACCTCACCGTCCGCGGCACCCGCCACCTCGACGACCTCGAGTACCTCCCCTGCTCGTGTCCCGTCTGCACCGAGTACGCCCCGGACGACCTCCGCGCCCTCCCGGACGAGCCGCGAGAGGCGGAACTCGCCGCGCACAACCTCCACGTCACCTTCGCCGAGATCCGCCGGATCAAGCAGGCGATCCGCGCCGGCAACCTGCTGGAACTCGTCGAGGCCCGCGCCCGCGCCCACCCGACGATGCTCGACGGCTACCGCGCGCTGCTCGATCACGCCGCCCAACTCGAACGCACCGACCCCGTCTCGAAGGGCGCGTTCTTCTACGTCTCCCACGAGAGCGCCCGCCGGCCCGAGGTGCTGCGCCACCGCGAGCGCATAGAGCGCCTTTCGGTCCCCGACTCGGTTTTTCTCACCGAGGGCGAGCCGTCGAGCGGCGACGAGTACGACGCGTCGTGGCGGGTCGTCCCGCCGTTTGGCCCCTTCCCGCGGGCGCTCTCGAAGACCTACCCGCTGACGGCGGAGGTGCCCGACCGGACCGACCGCGCGGCGGTCGAAGCCGCCGCGGAGGGGGTCGCCCGCCTCGTCGAGGCGAACCCCGGGAGCGAGTTCGCACTCGGCCACCGCGGCTGGCACGAGGCCGCGCTCGCGCTCGTCCCCGACTCGGTCGCCCTGATCGACCTCACCGTCGACCGCGTGTAGCCGCCGTACCGGAAGGGCGAAGTTCCGCCGGCGGCGTCGGTACCGTATGATCGGAACGGGATCGCTCGCGATCGGCCTCGTCGTCGGCGTCGTCGCGGTCGCGTGGGCGCTCCGGCGGCTCCGCGGCCGGCCGTCGGCCGACGAGCGCGCGTCCGCGCGCCGCCACCGCGAGGCGCAGGCGCGTGACCCGCCGGTCGAGATCGGCGACGAGTTCGAGGCGGGGGTCGTCGACTTCTCCCGGCACCACTCCGGCGAGCGCCACGCCGTCTGCAAGGTCGAGGGGTTCGTCGTCTTCGTCGAGGACGTTCCCGACGACCTCGAACGGGCGGACGCGATCCGCGCGAAGGTCCTCTCGTTCAACCGCGGGCACACCTCGGCGACGGCGACGTTCCTCGGACGGGCGTGACTCGCCGGCTATCGATAGCCTCTTTCACGCTCCGCCACCCAGTTCGGGTATGACCGACTACTTCGAGATCCACGAGCGCGACGGGGCCGCGCGACTGGGCGAACTCCGCCTCGAGTCGCCGCTCTCGACCCCGGCGCTCGTCGACGACGTCCTCGTCGACGCCGGCAGCCTCTGGTCGGCCGACCGCGAGGTACCCGACGGCGACGAGTCGCGGCTCACGGTCCTCCCCCACCGCGGGTTCCCCGGCGGCACCGCCGCCGAGGTCCGCGAGTCGTTCGCCGTCGACCACCCCGACGTCGACTACCCGAGCGCGGCCGTGATTTCCAGCGAGTCGCCCGCGGATCACGGAACGGACGCCTACGTCGTCTCCGACGTCCAGTCGATCGTCGGCCACGGCGAGGCGCTCGTCGAGGCCGTCGTCCGGGTCCGCGAGGCGATTCCCGCCGACACCGCGCTCGTCTGCTCGGGCGTCGCGACCCCGCGGAACGTCGCCGTCCTCGCGTACGCCGGCGTCGACGCCGTCGACGCGACGCGGGCGGTCGTCAAAGGGACGCAGGGCAAGTACCTCACGACCGAGGGCGAGTACTTCCTCGAGGACCTCGACGAACTCCCCTGCTCGTGTCCGGCCTGCCGGGGTCCGCGCGAGGACTTCTCCCGCGAGGACTGCGTCGAACACAACCGCAACGCGCTCGCGGCCGAACTCGCGGTCGTCCGCCGCCGGATCCGCGACGGCCGCCTGCGCGACTACGTCGAGGGGCAGGCCCGCCACGAGCAGTGGCTCACGGCCGCGATGCGCGAACTCGACTCGCAGTGGTCCTACCTCGAAGAGCGCACGCCGATCCTCCGCGACGCCGCCCTCGACGCCGCCACCGAGGACGCCCTCCGGCGGGTGGAGATCCAGCGCTTTGCCGACCGGGTGACGACGCGCTACCGCAACCGCTTTGCGAACCCGCTCGTGCTCGTCCCGTGCTCGGCGCGGAAACCCTACAGCGAGTCCCAGAGCCACGAGCAGTTCCACCGCGCGATCCAGTGGCGCGCCCACCTCGTCTCGATCACGAGTCCCATCGGCGTCGTCCCGCAGGAACTCGAGACGACCTACCCCGCCCAGCACTACGACACCGTCGTCACGGGTCGGTGGTCGGAAGACGAGAAGCGGTTCGTAAGCGAGGCCCTCCGGCGCTACCTCGAACGCAACGAGTACCCGCGGATCGTCGCGCACGTCCCCGACGAGGGCTACCGCGACGTCGTCGAACGGGTCGAGGCGGAACTCGACCTCGACGTCGAGTACACCGTCCCCGAGGGCGGCCACCCCACGGACGACGACTCGCTATCGAACCTCTCGGCGGCGCTGTCGGGCGAACTCAAGTACTCGAAGCGCGAGCGCGAGCACAACACCGTCCGCGCGATCGCGGACTACCTGCTCGGCGACGGCGCGGGCGACGCCCTCTTCGACGACGTCCGGACGACGAGTCGCTATCCCCGCCTGCAGGTCCGCGACGCCGACGAGACCCAGCTCGCGACGATGGTCCCGCAGTACGGCACCCTCTCGTTCACGCTGGAGGGGGCCGAGCGCTGGGTCGAGAGCGACGCCCCGGTCAAGCGCGTCGAGATCGACGGCTTCGTCCCGCACGGCAGCGTCCTCGCGCCGGGGGTCGTCGACGCCGACGAGGAGATCCGGGTCGGCGACGAGGTGGTCGTCGAGGGGCCGAAGGCGTTCGGCGTCGGCCGCGCCGAGATGTTCGGCCGCGAGATGGTCGAGAGCACCCGCGGCGTCGCCTGCGAGATCCGCCACGTCGAGGAGACGTAACTACTCCCGCTCGCCCGGACACGCCTTCAGCAGGTGCTCGCGGTAGACGGGCGCGGGGACGGATGCGCCACAGGCCTCGCACTCGATCCGTCGTCCCTCGTGGTCGCGGCGCTCGTCGCTCACGTCCACGCCGTCTCCGCCGCGACGGGTAACGGTTTCCCCGCCTCGCCGCCGTCGGGTCCCGTCTCCCCTCGTCGACCGCCCTCGCCCCCGTTCGTCCCGGTTTCGGACTGGTCCGTTTGCCCGACTTACTGTCAACCGAGCTATCTGTTTTATCATCTCACACGTCGTACGACTAGTGTGGTTACAATGAGCACAGTTACTCCCGACGCCGACTCCCCCGGCTACTCACTCCGGACCGGCTGGCGCACCCTCGCGCTCGCCGGCGGTATCGTCGCCCTCCTCGGCATCGCCGCGATGGCGTTCCCGTTCGTCTCGAGCATCTCGGTCGCGATCGGACTCGCCGCGGTATTTCTCGTCTCGGCGGTCGTCCACGCGGCCCACGCGTTCACCGCCCGCGGCTGGCGCGGCAGGCTGTGGCAACTCGCGCTCGCGGCGATCACCGCCATTGCCGCCGTCGTCTTGCTCGCGAACCCGATCCTCGGCCTCGCGAGCCTGACGCTCCTGCTCGTCGCCTACCTGATCGTCGACGGCGCGGCGGAACTCTGGATGTCGGCCCGGATGGCCGGCGAGTCCGGCCGCGTCGGCATCGCCGCCAGCGGCGCGATCTCGCTCGTCCTGGCGGCGATGCTCTGGATCGGCTTCCCCGCCGACGCCGTGTGGGCGATCGGCCTGCTCGTCGGCGTGAGCCTGTTCGTGACCGGCCTCTCGATGGCGTTCGTCGCCTACGCGGGCCGCGCGGTCGACGACACCGCCCGGGCGCCGGCCCAGCCCCGCGGCGCCTGAGCATCCGGGCCTCCCTCTTTTCCCCTTACTCCGAGCGTTCGCTCTCCTCGGCCTCGCCGAAGACCTCCTCGAAGAACTTCCGCTCGGCCGCCCGGAGGTGCTGGGTGAACGTCGCCGGCGAGATGTCCAGTCGCTCGGCGACCTCCTTGCCGCTCGTCGTCCGCGGCCACTCGAAGTACCCCGCCGCGACGGCCGTCTCGAGGGCGGCGTGTTGTTTCTCCGTGAGCTTCCGTTCGAGGGTCGCGTACTCCGGGAGCCGGTTCTCGTCGCGCTGGATCGTCCGCTGGGCGACGTACTCGACGCCCGCGAACGCGCTCTCGACCGTCTCGATGAACTGGCCCGTGTCGCTGCGCTGGGGGAGTTCGACCACGACCCGGAACTCGCCGTCGTCGACGGTCGCCGACTGCACCCGGCCGCCGTGGGTCGCGACCGTCTCGAACAGCGGCACCTCCCGCGAGGCGATCAGTTCGAACTCGTAGTCGGTCCGCCCCTGCGTGAGCGCGCGCATCTCCTCGAGGAAGTCGGTTCGCTCGACGGCCTCCGCGAACGGCTCCCGCGGGACGTCCGTCGCCGAGCCGTAGATCAGCGTGTCCTCGCCGCTGCGGATCAGCCGCTCGAACCGCAGGCACCCCTCCTCGGCCGCCGAGAGGTCGACGAGCGGCTCCGCGACGCCCCCGACCCGGAACTCGAGTTCGAGCGCCGCGTCCGTCAGCAGCGCGTCCTTGCGTTCGAGCGCGGTGATCGCGTGGCCGACGATCTCCCCCAGTCGGGCGAGGACCTCGACTTCGGTCTCGGAGAACGCGTCGGGCGTGCCCGCGTAGACGTTGAGCACGCCGTGGAGCAACTCCCCGTAGACGATCGGGATCGCCGCCGACGACCGGTAGCCCCGCTCTCGGGCGTCCTCGCGCCACGGTTCGAACGACGGGTCCGTCTCGATGTCGCGGACGACCTGCAGTTCCTTCGTGCGGACCGCCTCCCCGGCGGGGCCGCGTGCGGTCGGGCTATTGTCGACCGTGACCGTGATCTCGTCGAGGTACCCCTCCTCGACGCCGGCCGAGACCGTCGGCGTCACCTGCTGTCGGCCGGGCGCCACCTCGCCGATCCAGGCGAACCGGTAGGCGTCCGACTCCGCGAGGCGGTCACAGACCACCTGTTCGAGCTCCTCCCGCGTCGACATCCGGATGACGGCGTGGGTGACGTCCTGTCCGATCCGGTTGAGCCGGTTGAGCGCCTCTAGCTGGCGGCGCCTGCGGGCGCGCTCGAGTTCCTGTTGCTTGCGCTCGATCGCGTGCTGGATCGAGCGCACGAGCAGCGCGCTCGTCACCTCGTCTTTGACGAGGTAGTCCTCGGCGCCCCGTCCGATCGCCTCGATCCCGGTCCGCTGGTCGCGCAGGCCCGTGAGGACGACGATCGGCGCCTCCTCGTCCGCGCTCTCGACGGCCTCCAGCGTCTCGAGGCCGTCGCTGTCGGGCAGGTTCAGGTCGAGCAGGACGACGTCCGGGTCGTGCTCCTCGAGGTACTCGAGGCCGTCGGCCAGACGGTTCTCGCGGTGGATTCGGGGACGACCCGCCGTCGACCGCTCCGGATCGATCCGCCGGGGGAGTTCGCGGACGTCGCTCAGCATCTCCTCGATGAGGCGGGCGTCGCCGGGGTTGTCCTCGACGAGGAGGACGTCGAGTTCGTCGTCGTCGTTCGCGTCGGTCATTGCGGATCCCCGTTCGGCGGGAGGCGCACGACGCTGAACCAGAAGGTCTCGAAAGACCGGATCGTGTCGATGAACGCCTCCGGGTCGATCGGCTTCGTGAGGTAGGCGTTGGCGTGGTGTTCGTACGACTTCACGATGTCCTCCTCCGCTTTGGAACTGGTCAGGACGACGACCGGGATGCACTTGAGGTCGTCGTCGCTTTTGAGTTCCGCGAGCACCTCGTCCCCGTTCTTGCGCGGCAGGTTCAGGTCGAGGAGGACGAGGTCCGGCCGGGGGGCGTCCGCGTACTCGCCCTCCTGCCGGACGAACGAGAGCGCCTCGACCCCGTCGGTCGCGACGTGGAGGTTGTTCTCGATCCGCCCCTCCTTGAACGCCTCCCGCGTGAGTCGAACGTCGCCGGGGTTGTCCTCGACGAGGAGGATATCGATCGGCTCGCCGTCATCGCCCGCGTCGGGCGCGTCGTTCTCGTCGGTCATCGGCGCACCTCCGCCGCCGCCGGGAGCGCGACCGGGAACGTCGACCCCTCGCCGGGGTCGGACGCTACGCGAATCTCGCCGCCGTGGCGCTCGACGATTCGCCGACAGAGCGCCAGCCCGATCCCCGTCCGCAACACCAGCGTCTCGCCGTCCGGTCGGAGTTCGAGCGCCTTCGCGTACTCGCAGTCGAGCGTCTCCGCGACGGCGGTCGCCTCCGCCAGCAGTCGGTCGAGGGACCCGGCTTCGAGCGCCCGCTGGCCGAGGTCGGCCACGACCTCCTGCTGGCGAATCCGGGTGCGTAGCTCGGCTTCCCGCGGCGGCCTGGCGGTCATCGTGGAACTGTCGTCACAAGAGGCCGCGAGTACGTGTAAATGTAGTGCTCACCGTGGGGGCGTCTCACTCGTTTCCGGCGCCGTGGCCGCCGCGGACCGGCGGTCTCCGGTCACCGGTCGTCGGTCACCTTCCCGTCTCGGCGGTCGCGCTCGCGCAGGTCGGGGTCGCGCGCGTCCGGGTCGCCGTGGCCGCCGCCGCCGGGCGTGCGGACCGCGACCACGGTGCCGGGGGCGACGTCGACGGTCGTCTTCGGCGCCACGACCTCGCCGTCGATCAGGTTCTCGCCGCGGGCGCCCGGTTCGCCGCCGTCGACGCCCCGCGGCGGGTGCCGGCGGCGTTCGGTGAGCAGCGAGACCGTCGCCTCGGCCTCGACCCGGACGCGCCGTTCGAGGCCGAGGCCGCCGCGGTGGGCGCCGGCCCCGCCGCTGTCCGGGCGCAGGGCGTAGCGCTCGACGCACAGCGGGTACGCGGATTCGAGCGCCTCGACCGGCGTGTTGAGCGTGTTGGTCATCCCGACCTGTACGCCGTCGGCTCCGTCGCCGCCGGCGCGGCCGCCGGCGCCGCCGCCGACGGTCTCGTAGTAGGTGAACGAGCCGTCGCGGGCGCCGATCGTGAGGTTGTTCATCGTCCCCTGACCCTGCGCCGGGACCCGTTCGGGGGCGGCCCCCGCCAGCGCGAGGAAGACGACGTCGGTCACCCGCTGGCTGGTCTCGACGTTGCCGCCGACGACCGCCGCGGGCGGCCGCGGGTTCAGCAGGCACCCCTCCGGCGCCGAGACCGTCACCGGCTCGTAACAGCCCGCGTTCGGCGGGATCTCGGGGTCGGTCAGACAGCGGACGACGAAGTAGACCGCGCTCCGCGCGACCGACGGCGGCGCGTTGAGGTTCCCGTCGACCTGCGCGGCGGTGCCCGCGAAGTCGACCTCGATTTCGCTCCCGTCGACCGTCGCGGTCGCGTGCACCTCGACGTCCTCGTCGGTGACCCCGTCGCCTTCGAGGACGTCAGTCGCCTCGTAGACGCCGTCCGGGAGGGCGTCGATCTCCCCCTCGATCCGCTCGCGGGAGTAGTCGATCACGGCGTCGAACCCCTCGCGCACCCGGGACGCGCCGTGTTCGTCGAGCAGTTCGTCGAGGCGGCGCTCGGCGCGCTCGTTGGCCGCCAGTTGCGCCCGGAGGTCCGCGCGCCGCTCCTCGGGGCCGCGCACGTTCGCCAGCAGCAGCGAGAACAGGTCCTCGTCGCGCTCGCCCTCGCGGACGAGCCTGATCGGCGGGATCCGCAGCCCCTCCTGGTGGATCTCACGGGCGCCGGCCGGCATGCTCCCGGGGGTCGACCCGCCGACGTCGGCGTGGTGGGCCCGCGAGACCGCGTAGCCGAGGATCTCGCCCCGGGGGGCCAGCGGCGAGACGATCGTCACGTCCGGGAGGTGCGTCCCGCCGGCGAACGGGTCGTTGAGCGCGAACGCGTCGCCGGGGCGGGGGTCGCGCTCGACGACGGCGTCGACGGCCTCCGGCATCGCCCCGAGGTGGACCGGGATGTGCTCGGCCTGGGCGACCATCCGGCCCTCGCGGCCGAACAGCGCCGTCGAGCAGTCCCGCCGCTCCTTGACGTTCGGGGAGTAGGCCCCGCGGATCAGCACCTGCCCCATCTCCTCGGCCGCGCTCTCCAGTTGGTTGCGGAAGACTTCCAGCGTGACCGGGTCGAGCGCGTCGCTCACCGCGGCCCACCTCCGTCGGCCGCGTCCGTCCCGTCCCGCTCGCGGTCGAGCACGAGCGCGCCGTCCCGTCGCACGCTCGCCCCCCAGTCGGGCGGGACGACGGTGGTGCTCTCGGCTCGCTCGACGACCGCCGGGCCCGCCACCGACGTCCCGGGCGCGAGCGCGGCACCGTCGTACATCGCGGTCTCGACGGCCCCCGCGCCGGGGAACCGCGCCTCGCGCTCGCCGCGGCGGGCGTCGCCCGCGCCCTCGCGGCGGATCTCGGGCGCGGCGCGGTCGATCGTCGCGGTCGCGCGCAGGGTGACGACCTCGACCGGCGCGTCGAGCGCGTAGCCGTAGGCCCGCTCGTGGCGCGCGCGGAACCGGCGTGCGACCGCCTCGGGGTCGAAGCCGTCGACGGGCACGGTCAACTCGAAGCTCTGGCCCTCGTACCGGCAGTCGGCCGCCAGTTCGACGCGCGCGGCGTCGGGCTCCGTGGCGTCGGCCAGCGCCGTCTCCGCGAGGTCGTCGTAGACCGACTCGACGGCCTCCGGGTCGGCCTCGGCGAGCGTCGTCCCGACCGTCCGGAGGGCGTCGTGGGTCTCGTCGGCCGCCAGCAGCCCGTACGCCGAGAGGACGCCAGCCGGCGCGGGGACGATCACCCGCTCGATATCGAGGCGGGCGGCGAGCGCGGCGGCGTGCATCGGGCCGGCGCCGCCGAACGCGACGAGGTCGAACTCCCGGGGGTCGCGGCCGCGCTCGACCGTCACCGACCGGATCGCCCGGGTCATCGTCGCGTTCGCGACGCGGAACGCGCCGCGGGCGGCCTCGGCGGCGCCGTCGAGGCCGGCTTCCTCGGCCAGCCGTTCCAGCGCGGCCCGCGCGGCCGCCGGGTCGATCCTCAACTCGCCGCCGAGGGCGGTCTCCGGCCCGACGTACCCGAGGACGACGTCCGCGTCGGTGACCGTCGGCCGCTCGCCGCCGCGGCCGTAGCAGGCCGGGCCGGGGTCGGCGCCGGCGGACTCGGGGCCGACGCGCAGCGCCCCGCCGGCGTCGGTCCAGGCGATCGAACCGCCGCCGGCGCCGACGGTGGCGACGTCGACCGTCGGCGTCCGGATCGGGACGGCGCCGATTTCGACGTCGGTCGTCCGCTCGGCCGCGCCGTCGCGGACGAGGCTCACGTCGGTCGAGGTGCCACCCATGTCGAAGCTGACGGCGTCGGCGGCCGCCTCGCCCTCGCCCTCGCCCTCGCCGGCGGTCGCCGCGGCGCCGACGACGCCCGCGGCGGGGCCGGACAGCGCCGTCGCCACGGCGCGCTCGCGGACGGCGTCGGCGGTCGCGACGCCGCCGTTGGCCTGCATCACCAGCGGCTCCGGGACGTCCACCTCCCGGGCGCGCTCGGTCAGTCGGCCGAGGTAGCCCTCGACAGCGGGCGCGAGGTAGGCGTCGGCGGCCGTCGTCGCCGTCCGCTCGTACTCGCGAAACTCCGGCAACACCTCGTGGGAGGCCGACACCGGCACGTCCAGTTCCTCGCGGAGGACGCTCGCCGCGCGGCGCTCGTTCTCGGGGTGGGCGTAGGCGTGTAAGAAGCAGACCGCGACGCTCTCGGCGTCGACGGCCTCGATCTCCGCGGCGATCGCCCGGACCTCCTCGGGGTCGACCGGCCGCTCGACGCCGTCGACGGTCGCCCGCTCGTCGACCGCGAACCGGCGGCGCCGCGGCACGAGCGGCGCCGGCTTCTCCGCGTCGAGGTCGTAGAGGGCGGGTCGGTCCTGTCGGGCGATTTCGAGGACGTCCCGGAAGCCGGCGGTCGTGACGAGCGCCGTCCTCGCGCCGGCGCGTTCGAGCAAGGCGTTGACCGAGACGGTCGTCGCGTGGACGAACGAGTCGATCCCCGCCGGTTCGATCCCGGCGCGGCCGCAGGCCTTCCGGATCCCGTCGAGCACGCCGACGCTCTGGTCGGCCTCGGTGGTCGGTACCTTCGCCGTCGTCAGCGAGCCGTCGACGTGCAGGGCCACGTCGGTGAACGTCCCCCCGACGTCGACGCCGATTCGTACGTCCGTCATCGCCCGCGCGTTCGGTCGCGGGCCGTCCGGCTGTCGATCACGGTCGCGACGAACGGTTCGCGCGCCCATAGCCGTTCCGCCGTCCGACCGGGCTCACCGGACGCCCTCGTCGACCAGCCGGTAGGTTCGCCCGCGCTTCTCGCCGACGGCCTCGATCAGGTCGTAGTGGACCATCTTCGTCAGGTAGTTGCGCAGCGTCCGGCTGGTCTTCGGGTCGTCGACGCGGCGCTCGTACTCGTCGTAGAGGTCGCCGGGGGCGATCTCGCCGGCCTCGGCGATCACGTCGTAGAGCACCCGCTGGTGTTCGATCAGCCCCTCGACGGTCTTCCGGCGGATCGCGGTTCTGGCGTTCGGCACCGCCTCAGCCAGCACCTCGTCGGTGATGCGCTCGTCGCTGCGGCGGTCGGCAAGCCGCGCCGCCGACCGGAGGACGCCGATGGCCACCCGGGCGTCGCCGGCCGCCGCGTCCGCGATCGTTCGCAGCTGGGCCTCGGTCACGACGTCGGGTTCGAGCCCCTCGGTCGCCCGGCGTTCGAGGATGGCCACGAGTTCGTCGGTGCCGTAGCGGTCGAACTGCACCCGCGTCCCCGCGAGCAGGCGCGAGCGCACCCGGTCGTCGAAGCTCGCGAACAGTTCCTCCTCGCGGTTGGCGATGCAGACGAGCGAGACGTGGCCCAGCCGGTTGAGGTCGTACAGCGCCTCCGTCTCCTCTAGCTGGTCGACCTCGTCGAGGATCGCCACGATCGGCCCCTCGTCGACCCGCCGGAGTCGCTCGAACAGTTCGTCCTTCGGCGTCGAGCGGTGGACGTCGAACGACCGGTCGGTCGCCTCGAGCAACCGGTAGAGCACGCGAAACCGGGTGTACTCCTGCCAGCAGTTGACGTAGGCGACGCGGACCGCCGGCAACTGCTCGCGCAGGCGGCCCACGGTGTAGCGGGCGATGCAGGTCTTGCCGACGCCGGTCGGCCCGAACAGGAACGCCGTCTCCGGCCGTTCGTCGTACAGCAGCGGCTCTATGGTCTCCGAGAGGTGGCTCACCTCGTCGTGGCGGTGGACCACCTCGCTCGGCACGAAGTCCTCGCGGAGGACGCGCCCGTCGACGATCACACCCTCCCGGTTTTCCCTCCAGCCCCTTAAGCGACCGCGCGCCGTTTCCGAAATTCCGATACCGCCGCAGCTTTTCCCTGCCGCCGGGCGACGGTCGCGCATGGACGTCGCCGTACAACTCTACTCGCTTCGCGGCCTCGACCGCCCGACCGCCGACCTGCTCGACCTCGTCGCGGACACCCCCGCCTCGGGTGTCGAGTTCGCCGGCGTCGACGACCCGGACGCCGTCGCCGACGCGCTCGACCGCACCGGCCTCGCCCCGGTCGCCGCGCACGTCCTGATCGATGATCCGGAAGCCGACCTCGCGGGCGTCGCCGAAACGTACCGCGCGATCGGCTGCGAGACGGTCGTCGTCCCGTGGCTCGACGCCGAGCACTTCGCGGAGCCGGCCGCGGTCGACGCGGCCGCCGACCGCCTCTCGCGGCTCGCCGACGAACTCGCCGCCTACGACCTCGACCTCGCCTACCACAACCACGATCAGGAGTTCACGGCCCTCGCCGACGGGGACGCCTTCGACCGCCTCGCGGCCGGCCTCGACGCGGGCCTCGAACTCGACGTCGGCTGGGCCGTCGCCGCCGGCCGCGACCCCGTCGCGTTGCTCGACCGCCACGGCGACGCGGTCGACCTCGTCCACCTGAAGGACGTCGACGGCGACCGCCCCTGCGCGCTGGGAACCGGCGACGTGCCGCTCGACGCCTGCGTCGACGCCGCCCGCGCCGCCGACGTCGAGTGGTCGATCTACGAACACGACGAGCCGGCCGACCCCGAGGCGGCGCTGCGCCGGGACGTCGACCGGGCGACGGCTCTGCTCGAGTAGCGCCGCCCGGGCCGACCGTTCGCGCCGTCTCGCCCCGTCGTCGGGCGCGGTTTCGTCGCGTCGCACCCGGTTTCGTATCGCAACATTCGATTTATCAGGCCCGCCCCGATCGGCCGACGGACCGCCGAGAGGCACTCTCGCGGCCGCGTGGGCCCGGATACCGGCGACAGGTGCGACGTCGGCGTGGGTCGGGGCGAGGGGACCCGGCGCGCGGATCGACTGCTTTCGAGGCTTCGAATCCGGGGGTGCGGGGCGACGGACCGGGTTCCACGCGCCGCGACGATACGTCGGGGTAGCTTGCGGCCCGGTTTCGCGGGTTCAGTTCGGTCGGCTGAGAACGCACGCGCGACCGGCCGCTCTCGGAGTCGCCCGTGTGCGGGGGCCGTACGCTGTCGCCTCCAGTTGGGGTACTGCCGAATCACGGCCGTCGTTCGTACGCCGGGGTCCGACCGTGCCGTCGGCTCGCGGGAAGAACGCGACCGGACGGGTCGGGCCGTCGAGAGAAGCCCGCGGGAGTTGCGGTAGGTGGTGTGTCAGAATGACGGCTCCCGGGGCGTCCCGACGGTGATTTCGTGGTAGTATAAATCCGGGGGTCGATTTATCCCGGTATTATAGTCGTTGAATTTATCACCGGCCGATTTCCGCCGCCCTCGGTTCGGTTCGCGCGGGTAATCTCTCACTTCCGGACTCGCGTGGCGGCATCTCCGACCTCGGGCGCAGAATCGGCGCGGCGAAACGGTTCGCCGGGCGCTTCTCGGCGGTCGGTCGTCGCCCGGCGAACAGTCGTCGTCGCGTCGGTTCGCCCGGTGAGAGCCGCGCTCGCCACAGACGGACGAGCGAAGCCGTGACGCCGACGTTTCGGGACCCGCTCAGTTCGGGCCGGTGTGGAGATAAACGGCATACCGGTATATCGAATCGCGCCGGTGTCGCCGGGCGCGGCGCCTCGAAGCCGGCGGCCCGCCGGGTTCGACGGCCGTCGCTCCCCGGATCGGGTGGTTTCTTGACCTCGGCGGCGTTACTTCCGGATATGGACGGAGTGTCACTCGGTGTGCCGGAACCGCTGCTCGAACGCCTCCCCGAGGACGGCGACGACGCGGCGACGGACATGCAGCAGGCGGTGTCGGGGTGGGAGACGCGGCTCAACCGCGCGATCGAGGAGGCCGACGACGAGGCCGAGGCCGCGGGGTACGTCCTCGACGCGGTCGAGCGGTTCGAGGACCGTCTCGAGACGTACGACGAACTGGTGCCGGAGTTGCGCGCGTGGGGGCAGTCGCCGATCTACGCCATCGCCTGGCGGACCCTCTACGCCGACCTGATCGCCCAACTGTACGAACACGAGGACCTCGCGGCCCACCTCGACCGCGAACGGAACGCGCGGCTGGTCGAGGACGGCATCCGACTGCAGGACCTGTAACCCCGACGCCAGTTCCGCCGCCGGGATCGACCGCGCCCTCCGGTCGCCTCGGCCGGCGTTGCACCGATCGAGCGAACCCACAAAGCCTTTGCTCTCGGCATCGCTAGCTATCCTCGTGCCGACCAGCGACGAGACCGACACCGCCGGGGACGACCTCGACCTGACGACGCGGCTCCGCCGACGCGTCCTCCCGACCGTCCACCGGATCAAGGAACCCTTCGGCGGCTTCGCGCAGTGCACCCAGCACCCCGCCGAGTACGTCGGGACGGTCCACCGCGAACTGCGGGAGTTCCACTCGGAGCTCGAGGCGATGGAGTTCGACCCCGAACCGGTCGCCTCGCTGAAGGTCCACGAGGACGGCCACTTCTCCGCCGGAAGCTGGGTCAGGCGAAACTCGCCGCTCGCGAAGTGGCAGCTACACGTCACGCTGTTCCGCGAGCAGCGCCACGAGATCGAGGTCTTCGCCCACCGCGAGTACTCCTGGTTGCGTCACCCGTACAAACACTACACCGGAGAGGGCTGGGACACGACGGGCGGCGTCGAGCGAATGCGGTCGCTGCTGTCCGATCACGGCGTCACGTTCGTCGTCGACTGAGCCCGGACCGCTCGTTCACCCTACACAATATATTCGTCCCTCGATACCCAAGCGGCCGACGATGACGCGAGTCGACACCGTCGCGGCGTTCACCGATCTCTACCTGCCGACGGTCAACGGCGTCACGTACACTGTTCAACTCTGGCGCGAGCGCTGGCCTCGCTTCCGCGGAGCGATGCCCGTCGTCTACCCCGAGATGGACGGCCACGAGCCCCGGGACGGCGAGTACCCGATCCCGAGCGTGCGCGCGCCGCTGTACCCCCAGTACCGCCTCGGCCTCCCGACGATCCCCGAGGACATCGGGTCGCCCGACCTGGTTCACGTCCACACGCCTTTCACCATCGGCTTCGCGGGCATCCGCTTCGCCCGCAAGCACGACCTCCCCGTCGTCGCCTCCTATCACACCCTGCTCGACGACCGCGCCGACCAGCACGTCTCCGGCAACGTCCTCGACGGCGTCAAGCGCACCTGCCGGCTGTACGAACGGTCGTTCTTCGAGCGCGTCGATCACGTCACGGCGCCGACGGCGTTCGCGCGCGACCACCTCCTCGAGGAGGTCGACGCCGACGTCGAGGTGACCGTCGTCTCCAACGGCATCGACACCGACTTCTTCCGGCCGGTCGACCCGACCAGCTTCCGCGAGCGCTACGACCTCCCCGACGACCGCCCGATACTCGGCTACACCGGCCGCCACGGCGAGGAGAAGAACATCGGCGAGGCCATCGAGGCCGTCGACGGCACCGACCTCGTGCTCGTCGTCGGCGGCGACGGCCCCGCCCGGGAGGACCTCGAAGCGAAGGCCGCCGAAGCCGACGCCGAGATTCGATTCCTGGGGTTCCTCGACCGCGAGGAACTCCCCGCGTTCTACTCCGCGCTCGACGTCTTCGTCTTCCCCAGCCCCGTCGAGACCCAGGGGCTCGTCGCGCTCGAAGCGACCGCCTGTGGCACCCCCGTCGTCGCCGTCGACGAGGGGGCGCTCACCGACTCGGTGATCCAGGGCGAGACCGGCTACCGCTACCGCCGGGGGAGCATCGGCGACCTCCAGTGGGCCGTCGCCAGAACTCTCGACGAGCACGACCGCCTCTCGGACCTCTGCCGGCGCCGCCGGGCGATGCTCTCGGTTGAGCACTCGCTCGAACAGCTGTCGCGGATCTACGACGACCTCGCGTAGGACGGTAAAAAGCCCGTACTGGGCGGCCCCAGCGTTCAAATCCTCGCGGCCCCTTACCGGACGGCATGGAGTACGCCGTCTCCCGCGAGGGAACGACGCTCGTGACCCTCCACGAGGGGACCGACACCACCGCCCGCGCCGCGGCCACCGAGGAGTTCGCGACCCAACTCGAAGCTCTCGCCGCCGCCGACCGCATCGCGGACTGGGCGGTCGCCGACGCGGACGTCTACGAGCACCCGACCGCCCCGTTCGACCCGTACACGATCACCGTCTCGTTCGCCGTCACGGTCGCCGTCGAGGCCGAAGACGCCGACGCCGCCGCGGTCGCCGGCGCGACGGCGATCGACGAGGCGCTCGCGGCCGCCGACGCCGACGCGCTCTCGTACACCTCGGAGGCGACCGCCTCGGCGGCGTCCTGACGGCGCCGACCGCCCGGACTTATGGTCTCCCGCGCCGACCCTTCGTGCATGGAACTCGACCTGCGGTTTTTCGCCACCTTCCGCGAGGCCGTCGGCCGGAAGGAACTCTCGCGGGAGTTCGACGACGACGCCTCCGTCGGCGACGTCCTCGCGGCGCTCGAATCGGAGTACGGCGGCCTCGACGGGCAGTTGCTCGCCGACGGCGAGATCCGGCCGCAGTTGAGCGTGCTGAAGAACGGCCGCGACGTCGTCCACATGGCCGGCGTGGAGACGTCGCTCGAAGAAGGCGACCGACTGTCGGTGTTCCCGCCGGTCGCGGGCGGCTGACATGACGCGCATCGAGCGGTCGTTTCGCGGCATCTCCGAGCGCCTCGCGATCCACTACCTGACGAACCTCGGGGGCGAACGCGTCGACGACGCCACCGTCGAGGGCGACGGCTGGACGGCGACGCTCTCCTCCGAGCGCGTCGACATCGGCCCGACGCTGTCGCTCACCGAGGTGACCGTCGTCTTCGAGGGCGACGAGGAGACCGTAGAGCCGCTGGTCGAACGATTCGCACAGAAGGCGATGCGGGCGGGTGGCTGACGGCGATGGCGGGCGATCCGATCGAAGGGCAGGTCCTGTTGCTCGCGGCGGCGAAGGCGAGCGTCCCGCCGACGCGGCTGCCGGAACTGGTCGACCGCGTGCGGGACGAACTCGACCCCGGGGTCGAGCGCTACCGCCGGGAGTACGAGTGCGTCCACGAGGACGACGAGCGCGCGGCGTTCCTCGTCGAGTGGGGCCACTGGGAGGACGTGGGCGAGCGCCTCGGGTTCTCGCGGCGGGAGGTCGCCGCGGTCCGGCGCGCCCACGAGGAGCAACTGCTGCGGATCGGCCGCCGGGCGGGCCGCGAGGCGGAGTTCGAGACCGCCCTCGAAATCCGAGAGCCGGTGATCGTGGCGACGGAAGCGGACGCGGAGACCGAGTGAGGCGCGTGCCCCCGCCGAGAAACGTTTTTACTCGCGACCGAGAGAACCCTACGGCATGAGCGACGAGCGCCGGGTGGCCTGCCTGTACCTCGAGACGCAGTCACGGGAGCAGCGGGCCGCCGTCGAGTGGGCGAGCGAGGCCGGCGAGGTCGAGGCCGTCCCGATGGCCGCGGTCCGCGACGGACGCGCCGACCTCGCCGCGTACGACGTCTGCTGGTGGCACCGCGACGCCCCCCTGTCGGTGACCGACCGCGTGGCCGCCTGCCGGCCCGCGATCGAGTCCTATCTGGAGGGCGGGGGCGGTCTGTTGCTGACGCTGCACGCCCTCTCGGCGGTCGCCGCCTGGGGGATCGACCCCGTCCCGCCGGACGCCGCCGGCCGCGAGGAACTGCCCGAGCCGACGGGCTACCTCCGGAAGGCCATCTACGCCGACCACCCCGTCTTCGACGGCTTCGAGCGCCTGCGCGTGCCGACGCGCGAGCCGACGCCGTCGAGCCCGTTCGCCCGCTACGAGCGTCTGCTCCCGGAGCGCGCCGACGTGCTCGGCTGTACGGTCCGCGGCCCCGACGACGTCCCCCACGAGGCGACGCTGTTCTCCTGGCGGGTCGGCGACGGCGCCGTCCTCGGCGCCGGGACGGCGCTCGCGTTCGCCGGCGACGCCGACCACGCCGGCAACGGCCGGCGGCTGGTCGGGAACGCCCTCCGGTACCTCGCGGGCGACGCGGACGGCGGGGGCTCGCCCGTCCCCACCGGCCGACCGAAAGCCGCCGCGGGCCTCCGGGCCATGCGCGCGGCGCTCGCGGACGACCCCCACCGGCCGCGTTACCACCTCGCGCCGCCGGCGAACTGGCTCAACGACCCCAACGGCCTGTTCGAGTGGAACGGCCGCTACCACGTCTTCTACCAGTACAACCCCGGCGGGCCGTACCACCACGCGATCCACTGGGGGCACGCCGTCAGCGACGACCTCGTGCGCTGGCGGGACGAACCCGTCGCGTTGACGCCCTCGCCGAACGGACCCGACCGCGACGGCTGCTGGTCGGGGTGTGCGATCGACGACGACGGCGTCCCCGCCCTGCTCTACACCGGCGGCCGCGACCGGAAGCAGTTGCCGTGTCTCGCCACCGCGGCCGACGACGACCTGCGGTCGTGGCACAAGCACGACGCCAACCCGATCATCGACGCCGCGCCGGCCGACCTCGACGTCCTGGAGACCGACCACTGGGCCGCCGAGTTCCGCGACCACTGCGTCTGGCGCGAGGACGGGACGTGGTACCACGTCATCGGCTCCGGCGTCCGGGACGTCGGCGGCGCGGCCCTGCTCTACCGGGGCGAGGACCTCGAAAGCTGGGCGTACGTCGGCCCGCTGCTCGTCGGCGACTGGGACGGCGCCGGCGAGGTCTGGGAGTGTCCCGAACTGCTCGACCTCGGCGCGCGCGACCTGCTGCACGTCTCGAACTACGAGGAGGTGCGCTACTTCCTCGGCGAGACCGACCTCGGGACGGGCACCTTCGAACCCGAGGAGCGGGGGCTGCTCGACTACGGCGACTACTACGCCCCGCAGTCGATGACTCTCTCGGACGGTCGGACCCTCACGTGGGGGTGGCTCCCCGAGGCCCGGTCGGCGGCGGCCCAGTGGGACGCCGGCTGGTCGGGGACGCTCTCGCTGCCCCGGGAACTCTCGCTCGGCGAGGACGGGACGCTCCGCCAGCGCCCCGCGGCGGAACTCGAGGCGCTGCGGGGCGACCCGCTCGTCGACGCGACGCTCGCGCCGTCGGCCGGCGAGCCCGTTTCGGTCGCCGACGGTCGCGCGCTCGAACTCGCGCTCGAAGTCGGCCTCGGAGGGGCCGAGGCGGTCGACCTGCGCCTGTTCGAGACGCCCGACGGCGCCGAGCGGACGGTCCTGCGGTACGACGGCGAGTCGGTCACGGTCGACCGGCGTCGGTCGAGCCGCGACCCGGAGGCGACCGAGACCGCACAGTCGATGCCGGTCGACGCCGACGGCCCGCTCTCGCTGCGGGTCTTCGTCGACGGCTCCGTGATCGAGGCCTTCGCGAACGAGCGCCGCTGTCTCACGAGCCGGGTCTACCCCACGCTCGCCGACGCGACCGGCGTCTCGCTGGCGGCCGACGGCGGCGACGCTCGCGTGGCGTGTACGGTCTGGCGGCTCGAGGGCGCGTGGGACCCGGAGTGAGCCGACGGCGCCGGCGTCAGCCGAACAGGTCGCCGAGCCCCTCCGCCGACACGTCCTCCGCTTCCTCCTCGGGTTCCGCCTCCGCTTCGGGCTCTTCTTCCTCGGCTTCGGCCTCCTCGGCCTCGGCGTCGGCTTCGGCCGGCTCGGCGGCGCCCGCGGCGGGGACGGCCGTCGCCTCGGCGACCGCTTCGTCGATGTCGACGTCCGCCAGCGCGGCGACGAGCGCGCGGACCCGCGAGTCGTCGACGTCGGCGCCGGCCGCCTCCAGGACCGCCGTCACGTTCTCCTCGGTCACCTCCCGGTCCGCCTCGTGCAGGATCATCGCGGCGTAGACGTACTCCATGGCTCCGCGGGCTCTTCCACCGAGGACCGCCTTAGAGCTTCCACCTTGCGGGTCGCCCCGCAAAGGAACTTGGCCCCGGTCGTGGTACGTCCGGCGGACGGCCCCGTATCGCCGTTCACTCCACCCATGACAGCCATCGCCAGACTCGAGGTCGTTCCGATCCGCGAGCAACGCATGTCCGAGGACATCGCCGCGGCGCTCGACGCCGTCGAGGCGTTCGACGTAACGTACGAACTGACGCCGATGGGAACCGTCCTCGAAGCCGACGACGCCGGCGAGATCTTCGCGGCCGCCCGCGCCGCCCACGACGCGATCGACGAGGATCGCGTGCTCACCTCGCTGGAGATCGACGACCAGCCCGACCGCGAGCAGGACCTCGGCGACCGGGTCGAGGCCGTCGAGCGCGAGCGCGGGCGCTCCTGACGCTTACGCCCCGAACGACAGCACGAGTTCCTCGCCGTCGCGCTCGAACTCGGTCCCGAACGGTTCCGATAGCTCCCGCATCCGCTCGCGGCTCCACCTCGCCGCCTCCGGTCCCGCCCGCTGGACGCGGCAGTCGTCGATCTCCGTCGGGAGCAGGCGGAGTTCCGTCGGCCGACCCTCGTCGTCCGCCGACAGTTCGAAGAGGAAGCCGCGGTCGTTTCGCAACCCGGGGTCGACCGCGTAGTCGTCGACGAAGTCGCCGGTGTCGTAACAGATCGGCGTTCCGTCGTACGCCTCGATCCCCTGGAAGACGTGGGCGCTGTGGCCGTGGACGACGTCGACGCCCTCGTCGACGAGCCAGCGGGCGAACTCGCGGAACGGCTCGGGCGGGGTCGTCCGCATGTTCGGCCCCCAGTGCAGCGAGGCGACGAGCAGGTCCGGATCGGCGGCCCGCGCCCGGCCGAGCGCCTCGCGGACGATCCGGCGGCTCCGGTCGTCGCCGGCGTCGATCTCGACCCACGCCGTCCCCGGCGAGTCCTCGTCGGCGGCGAACTCGGGCGTGTTGTCGGTCAGCGAGACGACCGCGACGTCGAGGTCGCCGGCGTCGAAGGTCGCGGGGTCGAGCGCCTCGTCGAGCGTCCGCCCGGCGCCCGCGCGGGCGATGCCCGCCCCGTCGAGGTGATCGAGGGTGTCCCGCAGCGCCGGCTCCTCGTAGTCGAGGACGTGGTTGTTCGCGAGCGCGCAGGCGTCGACGCCCGCGCGGGAGAGCGCCGGGACGGCCCAGTCGGGGTCCGCGCGGAAGTGAAACGGCCGGCGGGTCCGTCGCCACGGCCGCCCGCGCGTCGAGAGACAGCACTCGAGGTTGATCAGCAGGCCGTCGAGGTCCCGCAACCGGTCGTGGACGTCGCCCCAGACGGCGTCGACCGGCCGGCGTCGCTGGCGCCGGTCGACGACGCGCCCGAGCATGACGTCGCCGGTGAGTCCGATCCGGGCGACCATCGCGGCTCCGTTCGCCGCGAGGGGGGAAAAACCGTCCCCGTACCAGTCGGGGCGGCGACCGGTTGGGCGTCGCCTTCGGCTACGGATACGAGTATTCGTACGTCGCCGTCTCTTCTCCGCCCTCTCCGCCGAGCCGTCCGTCCGCGACGAGGTCGCCCAGCAGCGGCGGCAGGTCGTCGTCGCCCGCCGGCAGGTGCCAGTGGGCGAGTTTGCCGAGGAGTCGGGTGCGGTCGCCGTCGAGGCGCAGACGCATCGTCGGCGCCACGGTGCCGCCGAACCGGCGCAGTTGCTCCTCGCCGGGGAGGGTCCCGACGTCGT
Organism: Salinilacihabitans rarus; assembly: GCF_024296665.1. Lineage (NCBI taxonomy): Archaea > Methanobacteriati > Methanobacteriota > Halobacteria > Halobacteriales > Natrialbaceae > Salinilacihabitans > Salinilacihabitans rarus. The sequence continues at coordinate 2,938,184 of NZ_CP100762.1, forward strand.
CGATGCCGAGGCCGCCGAGGTCGTAGTAGTTGAAGAAACTCGAAACCAGCAGTTCGCCCGCGTGCTCGTAGGCGAGCCACGAGTAGGTCTGGTACGGCGCGTTCGCGGGGTTGGTCAGCACCAGCCCGGAGCCGTTCAGCGGCCGGTACGGCCCGCGCAGCGAGTCCGCGACGAAGCCGTACAGCGCGTCGTGCCCCTCGAGGTCGGGCGCGAACGTGTGCAGGTGACTCGAGACGAAGAGGTGGTAGCGGCCGTCTCGCTCGACGACGTGGGGGCGCTCTAGCTCCTGATTGACCCCGACGGCGTCGAGGATCGGCTCCTCGAAGACCCAGTCGGTCGGGTCGCCGGTCGGCGACGTCGCGAGGCCGACCGAGCCGTTGAACGCCTGTCGTGCGGGGTCGCCGTCGGCGACCGCGGCACCCTCGGGGACGGGCGTGTTCGCCTCGAACAGGAGGTGGGTCTCGCCCGTCGCGGGGTCCTCGTAGAACCACGGGTCGCGGAAGGTGTAGATCATCCCGCGCGATTGCGCCTCGGTCTCGTAGCGGTCGCCGTCGGCCGCGAGCAGGATCTCGTGGTCGAACGGGCCGACGAGTTCGAGGCCGTCCCCGTCGGCGTCGATCCGGCCGCCGGCGCCGACGGCGATGCGCTGGTGGTAGGTAAGGTCGGCCTCGTCGCGGAAGCCGGCGGCGGTGTAGAAGAGGGACACGGTGCCGTCGTCGTCGTACAGCGCCGAACCGGCCCACTGCCGGGAGCCCAGGGCGCGTCCCGCCTCGAAGACGGGCCCGCCCGCGTGCCAGCGCTCGCCGTCGCGGGAGTAGAAGTACCGGATCGTCGCGACGTCGTGGCGTTTGCCCGGCAGGCAGTCCGCGGGGGCGGTCAGCGAGAAGATCACGCGCCAGCCGTCGACCTCGGCGATCGAACCGTCGCGCTCGCGCAGGAACCACGTGTCCCAGACGTGTACGTCCGGGGCCGGGTCGGCCGCCGGCGGGTAGACCACGGGGGCGGTGTTCGAAGGCGTCCGTTCGATTCGCTCGGCCTGCTCGCGGCTCCAGCCCGACCGCGCGCCGAACCCCGGCGCCGGGTCCGGGTCGTCGTCGACACTCATAGGCCATCGACCGCAGCGGGGCGAGTTAAACGTTTACTCGCGTCCGAGTCGCCGTTAAAAGGAGGGTCGCGATCAGTTGCAGTTCGAGCCGAAGTTCTGGGTGGCGTACAGCCGGCCGTCGTCGGTGACCGCGACGCCGATGCCCTCGGCGTCCCAGCGCGAGTCGAGCAGGTTCTCGCGGTGGCCGGGGCTGTCCATCCACTGCTGGACGCTCTTCTGGGCGACGGTCTCGGGGTCCTCGCCGGCGTGGTAGTTGTAGAGGGCGTTCTCGCCCCAGGCCTGACAGGTGACGCCGGCGCGGTCGTAGCGGTCGCCGACGGTCGACCCGTCGGAGCCGGTGTGCGAGAGGAACCGGTTCTCGGCCATGTCCTCGCTGTGCGCGCGGGCGACGGCGGCGAGGTCCTCGTCGTACTCGAGCGCACGGAGGCCGCGGTCGGTCCGCACCTCGTTTACCTCCTCGTGGATGGCGCGCTCGACCTGCTCCTCGTAGCTCAGTCCGTCGGCCGCGTCGTCGGTGTCGTCGGAGTCTTCGGGCTCGTCGGCGTCGGTCCCGTCGGAGTCTTCGAGTTCGTCCGCGTCGTCGGTCCCGTCGGAGTCTTCGAGTTCGTCCGCGTCGTCGGTCCCGTCGGAGTCTTCGAGTTCGTCCGCGTCGTCGGTCCCGTCGGAGTCTTCGGGTTCCTCGACGTCGGTCGAGTCGTCGGCATCGTCTGCGTCGTCGTCGACCTCGTCGTCAGCCTCGTCTCCCTCGTCGTCCGTCTCGTCGTCGTCGGACTCTTCGGACTCGTCCGCCCCGTCGTCGTCAGCGCCGTCGTCGGCAGGTTCGTCGGCGTCGCCGAAGTCGAAGTCGAACTCGAAGTCGTCGAAGGCGTCGAAGCTGTCCGAATCGTCGACGCCGACGGCGTCGTCGTCCCGATCCGTCGTGATCCAGTCGACGTCCACGACCGAGTCGCCGGACGCGCCGACGTCGACCTCGACGTCGAGGTCGCCGGTCTCGGTGACCGTCTCGACGGCGCCGTCCTCGGCGACGCCGTCCAGCAGGCTATCGACCCAGGCGAGGTCGACGTCGATCCGGTCCGCGAGCGCGTCGTTCGTTCCGTCCGTCGCGTCGTCCACACTCGCCGTCCCGGCCGCGGCGGCCGTCGGCGCGAGCAGACCCGCGAGGAGCAATCCGATACCCAGCCAGCACAGCGTTCGCGTCGCTGTCCGGCCTCTGGCGTGCAGTTCGCGTGCCATACGACTCCACCATTCGCTTTCGTTACTATGAACGTTTTCGAAGTAAAGTTAGATAACTTTCGGCGATACTCACTAAAATATTTATATCGTCGAAGACACGTGTCGCCCCGGCGGACGAACAGTCACCGTTTCATCGGGCGCGGCAGGGTGCCGCTGGAAGACGGTCGTTCACTCCGGGAGGAACTCGACGATGGCGTCGCTCACCCGCGCCGGACGGTCGACGTGGACCCAGTGGCCGGCGTCGGGGAACCGTTCGACGCGGACGTCGGTCGCGTACCGGTCGAGCCCCCGCGTCCGCTCGACGGCGAGCGCGGCGTCCCGCTCGCCCCACAGCACGAGCGTCGGCGCCGTCACGGGGTCGACCGGGTCGACGAGCCGCGGGCCGACGAGCGGAATCGCGCCGGGCAGGTGCTCGGGGACGGTCCTCCGGACGAACGCCCGGTAGTAGCCGAGCGCCGAGCGCAGCGCGCCCGGGCGTCCCATCGCCGCCGCGAACCGGCGCACGTCCTCGTCGGTGAACGCGTCCTCGCGGACCGTCCCCTCGCGGAAGAGGCGTTCGAGCGCGCGGAAGTCCCCCGCGCGAAGCCCGGCTTCCGGCAGTCGGGGGAGCTGGAAGTACAGCACGTACCACGACCGGGCGAGTTGTTCGAGCGAGAGTTCCCGGACGCCCTCGAACGGATGCGGCGCGTTCAGGACGACGAGGCGGTCGACGGCGTCGGGGTGAGCCGCGGCGGTCGCCCACGCGACGGCGCCGCCCCAGTCGTGACCGACGACGTGGGCGCTAGCGTCCGCACTCTCGCCCTCGCCCTCGCCCTCGCGGGCGACGGCCGCGATCAGGCCCGCGACGTCGCCGGCGAGGCGGTCGAGCCGGTAGGCGTCGATTCCGTGGGGTTTCTCCGAGCGGTTGTAGCCGCGCATGTCGGGCGCGACGACGCGGAAGCCGGCGTCCGCGAGCGCGGGAAGCTGGCGCCGCCAGGTGTACCAGCACTCGGGGAAGCCGTGCAGCAGGACCACGAGCGGGCCGTCCTCGGGGCCGGCCTCGACGTAGTGCAGGCGGACGCCGTCGGCGATCACCTCGCGGTGGGTCACGAGGGCGTCGACGTCGACCGCGGGACGGTCGGCCGTCGCCCGCGCGCTCCGAGTCGGTTCGGGCATACGCGGAGGGCCACCGGCCGCGGTGAAACCGTTTGGGTTCGCTCCGTGACGCGGGCGGGGAGAAGGGGGATGTGCAGGCCGCAGGCTTTAGCCGATGCCGGGGGTAGGGCGACGCCCTCCCACGATGATCGACGGAGACGACGAGCCTGCGGCGCGGTCGCCGACCCGGTCGTTCCACGGCGAGCGATCGAACGCCTACCTCTCGTGGGCGGCGGTCGTCGCGGTCCTGCTGGTCGGCGCGCGCGGCCTCCTCGACGGCGCGGTCCACGACGCCCTCTTCGCCGCGACCGTCGCGGCAGTGGCGCTCGTCCCCGTACTCGCGCTCGACTCGCGGCGGGCCGCGCTGCCGTGGGAGGTGACCGTCGTCGCGGTGCTCCCGGTCGTCGGCGCCGTCCTCGCGCCGGGCGGGTTCGCCCGACAGCTCACCCTCTACGCGGGGGCGGCGGCGCTCGCGCTCGCGCTCACCCTCGAACTGCACGCGCTCACCGAGGTCAGCCTCGAACGGTGGCTCGCGGTCGCGTTCGTGGCGATGCTGTCGGCCGCGCTCGCGGCCGGCTGGGCGACCGCCACGTGGCTGGGGGACCTCGTCGTCGGCACGGACGGCGTGCCGGGCAACGACCGGCTGATGTGGCTGCTGTTCGCGGCCACGGGGTCGGGGCTGGTCGCGGGCCTGCTCTTCGACCGCTACTACCGCCGGTTCCCCGGCGAGGAACTCGTCTCCGCGCCCGTCGACGGGGTCGACGAGGACGTCTTCGCGCGGCGGACGGACGTCGACGACTACCCGACGCTCGAGGACCGCCTCCCGGCGTCCGCGCGCCGCCAGCGGCTGGCGATCCGGGCGCTGCGTGTCGGCATCGTCGCCGTGCTGGCGTACGGCCTCGTCGCGTTCGAGGTCCGCGCCGCGGCGAACGCGGCCGGAATGCTCGTCGTCACCTACCTGCCCGCCGCCCTCCGGCGGCGGTACGGCCTCCCGTTCGACTCGGGGCTCGTCCTCTGGATCACGTTCGTGGCGTTCCTCCACGGGATCGGGTCGGCGGCGCTGTACGACCTGACATTCTGGTGGCACAACCTCACCCACCCGCTGTCGGCGACGCTCGTCGGCGGCCTCGGCTACGTCGCCCTCAGGACGCTCGACGCCTGCCGGGACGACGTTCACCTGCCGCCGCCGCTGCTCCCCGGCTTCGTCGTCCTGTTCGTCGTCGCGCTGGGCGTCTACTGGGAGTTCGGCGAGTTCGGGCTCGACGCCGTCGCCGGCGCGAGCGGTCTGGAGATGCCGCTGTCCCAGCGCGGCCTCCACGACACGATGACCGACCTCGTCTTCGACACGGTCGGCGGCGTCGTCGTGGCGCTGTGGGGCATTCCGTACCTCACCGATCTCACGGACGCCGTGATCGATCGGCTGGAGGACGGGTCGGTTCTCGGGCGGTGAGCCGCTGCGAGGACGGTCTCAGACCGTCGTGCCCATGTCGAGGACGAAAGCGCCGAGGATCGCCGCGAGGACCACGACCGTGGGGAGGTAGAGGACGAGGCCGAGTATCGCGGCGACGGCGGCCTTGCCCCCCGACACGTCGTGGAACGCGGAGAGCCCCTTGATCTGGAGGTAGAGGCCGTAGATGCCCAGCGCAAGGTTGACGATCGGCAGCCACCACAGCCCGAAACGGACGACCAGCGGGAAGGCGTACGCTTCGAGCGTCGTCGCGACCCCGCGTGCGCCGAACAGGTAGAGGACGCCGTGGGCGACGAGCGCCTCGACGACCGCCTGCACCCACAACAGCAGTCCGAACGCGACGGCGACTCCGGCCCCGAGGAGCGCCTCGCTGGGCGTCGAGAGGTTGCCGCCGACCCAGAGCAGGCCCAGCGGCACCATCGCCACCGCGCAGGTCAGCAACATGTACGCGAGCGGGTAGCCGACCCCGTGGGATTCGGCGTAGTTCGAGAAGAACGCGTCCGGATCCTTGATCATGTAGCCGGTGACCCCCCTCCACTGTTTCGTCAACTTCATGCCGAGAACCGTTCGGCTGATTTGATAAAAATCTATTGACCTGTTCGGGGGTTGACCCTGCAAATCGCGGCGAGAAGGAAGTCGCGTTATTCGTCAGCGACCGCGGGTCGGCGACGAGACGCCGCCCCGATCAGTCGTCGTCCTGCCCGTCCGAGACTGCGGGTCGGCGACGAGACGCCTCCCCGATCAGTCGTCGGACGGGGCCGCCGCCCCACCGTCGCCGCTGACGCCGGTGCCGGGGCCGATGTCGATCCCGAGTTCGTCGAGTTTCTCGTCGGGGACGACGCCGTCGACCCAGCCGCGGTGCTCGTAGTACTCTTCTTTCATCTCCTCGAGTTCGCAGTACTCGCCCTCGCTGGCGCCCTGACCGCGGACGCCGTCTTCGAGGAACCGCTCCGGCAGCGAGTCGTCGTCGCCGTCGAAGCCGACGAGGTTGTTGTAGTAGCGTTCGAGGTTGTAGATGCGCTTGCCGGCCTCCATCAGTTCGTCCTCGGTGACGTCGCGGCCGGTCATCCCGTTGTACTGGAGGACGTACTCCTCGATGCCCTCGGCGAAGGCGTTGAACTTGCAGATGTCGAAGCTGTCGGAGATGGCGTGGAGGTTCTGGAAGGCGGCCGTCAGTTCGCCCTTGCCCTCCCACTCGTAGGGATCGACCTTCTCGGGGACGCCGAGAATCTCCGCGGCGGGGGTGTACCCGCGCAGGTGGCAGGCCCCGCGGTTGGAGGTGGCGTAGCCGATGCCCATCCCCTTCATGCAGCGGGGGTCGTAGGCCGGAATCGTCTGGCCCTTGACGGCCAGCGAGTTGTCGTGGGCGTCGCGGGCCTCGGCGATCCGGCGGGCGCCCTCCGCCAGCAGGTCCGGGAGGCCGTCCTCGCGGTGGGCGATCCGCTCGATCATCTCGATCATGGTCTCGGTGTCGCCCCACTCCAACCCGCCGACGTCGTCGAGTTTGCCCTCCTCGGACATCTCCATGGCCATCGCCATCATGTTGCCCGTCTCGATGGTGTCGATGCCCATGTCGTTACAGCGGTCGATCATGAGCGCGACGTCGTCGCGCTCGCTGTGTCCGGAGTTCGGCCCGAGCGCGAACGCCGACTCGTACTCGTAGGACTCCATCCGGACGTTCATCTCCTCGCCTTTGTGCATCGCCTGCACTTCGACTTCCTTCTTGCAGGCGACCGGACAGGAGTGACACGTCGGCTCGTCGACGAGGATGTTCTCGCGGACGTTCTCGCCGGAGACCTCCTCGGCGTCGAGGTCCATCCCGAGTTCCTCGCGGGCGCTCTCGGTCGAGGTGTACCGGCCGTTGCGCGTCGGAAGGCCGTCCATCTCCTCGGTGATGTTCATCAGGACGTTCGTCCCGTACATCGAGAGCCCGCCCTCGTTGGGCGCGGTGACGTCCGACTCCTGGATGGCCTGCATCGCCTGCTGGTGGCCCTCCTTGAACGTCTCCGGGTCGGCGGGCTGGGGCATCCTCGTCGTCGACTTGACGACGATCGCCTTCAGGCCCTTGTTACCCATCACGCAGCCGGTGCCGCCGCGGCCCGAGGCGCGGTCGTCCTCGTTGATGATGCAGGCGTAGCGCACCTCGTTTTCCCCGCCGGGCCCGATGGCCATGATCGAGAGGTTCTTCCCGTAGGTGCCGTCGACCTCCTCTTCGATCGTGTCGCGGGTCTCGTGGACGCCCTTCCCCCAGAGGTGGGAGGCGTCGCGCAGTTCGACCTCGCCGTCCTCGACGAAGGCGTACACCGGGTCGTCGGCCTGTCCCTCGAACAGCAGGCCGTCGAAGCCGGACCACTTCAGTCGGGCGCCCGACCAGCCGCCGTGGTGGCTGTCGGTGACCGTGCCGGTCAGCGGCGACTTCGTCACGACGGCGATCCGGCCGCTCATCGTGGTCTGCGTGCCCGACAGCGGCCCGTTCACGAAGGCGAGCAGGTTGTCCGGTCCGAGCGGGTCGACGTCGGGTCCCTGCTCGAAGACGTACTTCACCCCGAGGCCGCGAGCGCCGATGTACTTCTCCGCGTCCTCGTCGTCGATCGACTCGTAGCCGACCGATCCCTCGCCGAGGTCGACGCGAGCAACCCTGTCTTGAAAACCACCGAGTTCTGTCATGGTAAACCCCGTACGTTGTCGTACGATCCGCATCCTGTTAGTCGTTCCCAACGATGTGTAACCAGTTCAGGTTACGCGAGGAGATCCGGCGGGACGCCGCCGCGGGGGCCGATCGGAACGACGTTGGCCGACCGTCGATCCGGCCCCGGCAGTGGCAAATCCTGTCACTTCGTAACCACAACTACCCACGACCGCCGACGGTCGCAGCGCTCGCTTGGGACCGTCCGCGATCTACAACAGCAGCGCGACGATCGCGAGGACGATGAAGATCAGCACGAAGATGCGCGCGATCTCCATCGAGATACCGGCGACGCCGCGGGCGCCGACGGCGGCGGCGACGAGCGCGAGGACGAAGAAGACGATCGCCCAGTACAGGAAGCCGCCACCGCCGAACTGAAGCGGGGTCGCGAGTTCGAGCATACGAACCCCGAGGCCGACCGGTCACATAAACCGGGGTGACCGTCCGGGACCGTTCGAGCGGCTAAGTGGGGCCTACACCCCGGTAAGGGCACGTTCAACGGTTCGTCAGTCGTCGCCGAAGAACGCCCGGCACAGTTTCGCCTCGGCCGTCCGCAGGTGCTCGTGGAACGTCGGGCGGGCGACGCCCATCGACTGGGCGAGTTCCTCGCCGGTCGTCGGCCGCGGCCACTCGAAGTACCCCCCGAGGTAGGCCCGCTGTAACGTGGCGAACTGGCGGTCCGTGAGGTCCGCTTCGAGTCGCGCCGCCAGTTCCCGGCGGGTGTCGCCGTCGCGCTCGCGCCCGCGGAACGAGGTGACGTCCGTCCCTGGGTAGCGTTCCTCGACGGCCTCGACGACCCCGCGGACGTTCTTCGAGCGGGGGACGTCGAGGGCGACGCTGGCGCTGCCTCCCTCGGCCTCGATGGACCTGACGACGACGCCGCGGTCCGAGAGCCACGAGACGAGGTCCGGGCCGTCCGTGCTGGCGAGTTCGACCACGCCGCCGTCCTCGCCCTCGACGAGCGTTTCGAGTTCGATCCCGTCGAGGTCGGCGGCCGCGGCCTCGATATCGGCCGTCGACGCGCCCGCGGCGGTGAACACCGCGGCCGTCGCGTCGGCCTCCTGCACCGATCGGTTGTACTCGAGGCGGCAGTCGGCGTCCGCCGAGAGGGCCACGGGCGCGAGCGAGCGGTCGACGACCTCGAGTTCGACGGCGACGACGGCGTCGGTCGCGAGCGTTCGGCTGGTCTCGCGGGCGTTGACGCCGCTTGCGACCGCGCGAGTGAGCGCCGAGAGGATCACCCGCTCGCGTTCCTCGACCGGCCGCTCGTCGGCCGTCCGAACCACGAGGACGCCGTACTCGACGTCGTTGTACTGCAGCGGGAACGCGGCCAGGGTCGCCCCGTCGACGCGCTCGACCGCGGCGTCGGCGGTCGCCAGCGTCGCCGCCGCCGGGTGGTCGCTGCCGGCCGGGACGTCCTCGGGGTCGACCGTGGCGGCCGCGCGGACCTCGACGGTCTCGGTCGCGGGGTTGCGCTCGCCGATCCACGCGCCCTCGTAGGCTGGTTCCTCCGCGACGCGCTCGCAGACGGCCGCTTCGAGGTCCGACCGCGAGGTCGACCCCGCGACGGCGGCGGTGACGTCCTGGATCAGCCCCTCGACCCGGTCGAGAATGTACTCGAGTTCCTCCCGGCGGCGTTCGGCTTCGAGTTCGGCCTCCTTGCGGGCGGTGATCTCGTTCTGGAAGCCGACGTAGTGGGTCAGGTCCCCGCGGTCGTCCCGCACGGGGGCGATGGTGACCTCGTTCCAGAACGGGGAGCCGTCCTTCCGGTAGTTTCTCACTTCGACGGTCACCGGCTCCTCGGCGTCGATCCCGCGGCGCATCTCGGCGACTGCCTTCGGGTCGGTGTCCTCGCCCTGCAGGAACCGGCAGTTCTGTCCGACGACCTCGTCGGCCGTGTAGCCCGTGATCTCCCGGTAGGCCTCGTTGACGTAGACAAGCGGGTTGTCCTCCCGCGAGGGGTCCGAGATTGTCACGCCGACCGGCGCCTCGTCGACCGCGCGCGCTTTCACCGCTCGGTCGGTGTCGGTCGGGCGGCCGTCGGCCGTCTCGAACGTGACGGTCGCGCCGTCCGCGCCGCGGTGGACCCGCGCGTCGTAGCCGTCGTGGTCGAGCGCGACGTGCCTGCTCGTCCCGACGGTCGCCTCCGCTATCTCCTCCTCCAGGGTCTCCCAGACGCCGTTCAGGACGGTTTCGGCGGGTCGCCCGTCGGCGTCCGGGGGCAGGTCGAACGCGTCGCGGGCGGCCTCGTTCGCGTACGCGACCGTCCCGTCGACGACCGCGACGACGGGGTCGACGACGTACGCGAGGGCCGCGGCCGCCCCCTCGCCACCTCCGACTGGCCGGGAGTTCCGTTCGGTGTCGACGTCCTCCATAACCCTACTAGCGTAGGTGGCGCTATTAACTGTGGGGCCAGCAGTTATGGGGTTCGATGCGGTATGATAAAACATGGCACTGGAGAAGGGGCGATCGCCGTTCGAACGGCTCCGTCGGAAGTTCGAGGCGTCGGAGCGGCGCTGTTCGGCGTGCGGGCACGTCGACACCGAGGGGGGCTGGCGGGTGACCGCCTCGGGGAGCCGCGTGCGCTACCAGTTCGTCTGCCCCGTCTGCGACGCCGTCGAGACGCGGGACCTCCGCCTCGGATGAGCGCCGCTCGCGGGCGGTCGGTGGCCGCCGAGCGCCGCTGCCGGCGGTAGACGAAGGCGCTTTACGCCCGCGGGCGCTTTTCCCGGTAATGAGTGAACCTACGCCCGAGGTCTACGAACAGGGCAGGGGTATGGACGCCCACAACCGGGTGATGCGCGAGATCCGCTCGCGCAAGGAGCGCAGCTACGACCCCCACGAGCCCACCCGCGTCTGGCTGGACGAGGACAACACCCCCGACGGCGTCACCGAGAGCCTGACGATCATCCTCAACACCGGCGGCTGCCGGTGGGCCCGCGCCGGCGGCTGTACGATGTGCGGCTACGTCGCCGAGAGCGTCGAGGGCGGCAGCGTCAGCCACGAGGCGCTGCTGGACCAGATCGACGTCTGTCTCGAACACGAGGCCGAGACTGCGGACGACCCGGCCGACCTGATCAAGATCTACACCTCCGGCTCCTTCCTCGACGACCGCGAGGTCGGCCCCGAAACCCGCGAGGCCATCGCCGAGACGTTCGCCGACCGCGAGCGGATCGTCCTCGAGTCCCTGCCCGACTTCGTCGACCGCGAGAAACTCGCCGCGTTCACCGACCGCGGCCTCCAGACCGACGTCGCCATCGGCCTCGAAACCGCCACCGACCGCGTCCGGCGCGACTGCGTGAACAAGTACTTCGACTTCGCGGACTTCGAGGACGCCTGCGCCGAGGCCGTCGCCGCCGACGCGGGCGTGAAGGCCTACCTCCTGTTGAAACCGCCCTTCCTCACCGAGTCCGAGGCGGTCGACGACATGATCTCCTCGATCGAGCGCTGTGCCGAGGTCGACGGCTGTCACACCGTCTCGATGAACCCCTGTAACGTCCAGCGCTACACCATGGTCGACGAACTCCACTTCCGCGGCGGCTACCGCCCGCCGTGGCTCTGGTCGGTCGCGCACGTCCTCGCGGAGACGGCCGACGTCGACGCCATCGTCGTCTCCGACCCGGTCGGCCACGGCTCCGATCGCGGCCCGCACAACTGCACGGACTGTGACGACCTCGTCCAGAAGGCGATCAAGGACTTCGACCTCCGGCAGGACCCCTCGGTCTTCGAGCAGGTCTCCTGTGAGTGCGAGGCGACCTGGGAGGCCGTGATGGACCTCGAACGCGGCTACAACGGGCCGCTGACGCGGTAATTTTAGGCCCGCTCGAACCCGCGGAGGACCCCCTGCCCGTCGGTGCCGCCGACGTCGGGCAGCGTCGCCCGCTCGGGGTGGGGCATCATCACCGCGACGGTGTCGCGCTCGCCGAGGACGCCCGCGACGTCGTGCTTCGAGCCGTTGGGGTTCGCCGCCGGCGTCACCTCGCCGTCGGCGTCGCAGTACCGGAAGAGCACGCGGTCGTCGGCTTCGAGTTCCGCGAGGCGGTCGTCGGCGACCTCGTAGCGGCCCTCGCCGTGGGCGATGGGAATCTCGATCACCTCGCCTTCCTCGTAGGCCGCGGTCCACGGGGTGTCCGCCCGCTCGACGCGCAGGTGGACGTGCTCGCACTGGAAGCGGGCGCTCTCGTTCGTGGTGAACGCCCCCTCGGTGAGCCCCGACTCGCAGCCGATCTGGGCGCCGTTGCAGACTCCCAGCACGGGGACGCCCTCGCTCGCGGCCTCGCGGACCTCGGCCACGACCGGCGAGCGGGCGGCCATCGCGCCGGCGCGCAGGTAGTCGCCGTAGGAGAAGCCGCCGGGGAGGACGATCCCCGTCGCGTCGGCGGGGAGGCCGTCCTCGTGCCAGACGATCTCGGCGTCGATGCCGAGGTGGGCGAGCGCGCGCTCGGCGTCGCGGTCGCAGTTCGAACCGCCAAAGCGGACGATCGCGACCGTCACGGGCGCCACCTCCCGGCGGTCGCGGTCGGCGTGATCGCGACGGTCATCTACCGCTCCTCGACCTCCACGTCGTAGTCGTGGATGGTCGGGTTCGCGAGCAGCCGTTCGGCCATCTCGCTCGCGCGCTCGGCGGCCTCCTCGCTCCCCTCGGCGTCGAGGTCGATCTCGAAGCGGTCGGCCGAGCGCAGCGCCTCGACCTCGAAGCCGAGGCGTTCGAGGGCACGCCGCGTCGTCTCGGCCTCGGGGTCGAGCACCCCCCGTTTGAGTCGGACGGTCACCGTCGCGGTGTAGGCGGTCATCACCCGAAACCCCGCATCCGTGCTCAAAAACGCTTTCGGCTTGCCTCGGTCATGCACGTTCGTGGATATGGGCGCGACGGCGGCGGGCGCGGGCGCCGATCCGTGAGGTTTTCGGTCGTCGAGCACCCATTTCGTTCGGTCATGGACTCCATTCGCACGGGCCTGAGTTACGGTGACGTGCTGCTCGTCCCGCAGCGGTCGCCGGTCGACAGCCGGGGCAACGTCGACCTCTCGACGAAGCTGACGCCGACCGTCGAGCTGGAGACGCCGCTGCTGTCGGCGGCGATGGACACGGTGACGGAGGCCGACCTCGCCGTCGCGCTCGGCGAGGCCGGCGGCTTCGGGACGATCCACCGCTTTCTCACCGTCGAAGAACAGCGCGCGGAGGTACGCGAGGCGGCCGACGCGGGCGTGCCGGTCGGCGCCGCCGTCGGGATCAACGAGGACTACGTCGGCCGGACCGAGGCCGCCCTCGAAGCGGGGGCGACGGCCGTCGTCGTCGACGTCGCCCACGGCCACCTCGAACGGACGCTCGAAGCCGTCTCGCGGCTCCGCGAGGAGTTCCCCGACGCCGAACTCGTCGCGGGCAACGTCGCCACGCCGGAGGGCGTGCGCGACCTCTACGAGGCCGGCGCGGACTGCGTGAAAGTCGGCATCGGCCCGGGATCGCACTGCACGACCCGGAAGGTCGCCGGCGCGGGCGTCCCCCAGTTGACGGCCGTCGACGACTGCGCCGAGGTGGCCCACGACCTCGGGATCACCGCCATCGCCGACGGCGGCATCCGGACCTCCGGCGACGCGGCGAAGGCGCTGATGGCCGGCGCGGACACGGTGATGATGGGCAGCCTCTTCGCGGGGACCGAGGAGGCGCCGAGCGAGGTACTCGAGATCGACGGCATCCGCTACAAGCGCTCGCGGGGGATGGCGACGACGGCCGCGGCGGAGGAGCGCCCGGACAAGGAGGAGAACGTCCGCGCCGACGAGGGCGTCGAGGGGTTGACGCCGTACAAGGGCCCCGTCGCCGACGTCGCCGAGGAGTTCTGTGCCGGCATCGCCTCCGGGCTCTCCTACTGCGGCGGCCACACGATCGAACGCGCCCGAGAGAACGCCGAGTTCATCCGGGCCGCCCCGAGCGCCAAGGAGCGCGAGGGCGCCCACACCGACCAGGAGTGGGAGACGATCACCGTCGACAGCATCGAGCGGGCTCGCGTGGACGACTGACGTCCGCTCGGTCAGGTTTACGCGGAAGGGAGGGCTTTTGACCGTCCGCCGCTTGAGCCCGTACTGATGTCTCGAACGCCGCTCGAGCGGAGGTGGAGCCGATGACGACCGATCTGACCGAGATCACGGTCGTCGGAGGAGACGACACCGGGCTCGTCGCCCGGGTGACCACGCTCCTGTTCGAGCGCGGAATCAACATCGAGGACGTAGATCAGGCGGTCCGCGACGGCGTCTTCCGGATGTACCTCGCCGTCGACACCTCGGAGATGGTCTGTACGCGGGAGAAACTCCGCGCGGACCTCCACGACCTCGGGGACGAACTCGGCCTCGACGTACAGGTGCGGTTCCCCGCCGACCGCGAGACCCAGCAGATCGCCGTCCTCGTCACGAAGGAGAGCCACTGCCTCGAAGCGCTGTTCGAGGCGTGGGCCAACGACGACCTCGGCGCGGACATCGGGGTCGTCATCGGCAACCACGACGACCTGCGGCCGCTGGCCGAACACTACGGCGTCCCGTTCCACGACGTCGGCACCGAGAACGGCCGGCAAAACGAGGAGCGACTGCTCGACCTGCTCGCGGAGTACGACGCCGACCTGATCGTCCTCGCGCGGTACATGCGCATCCTCAGCCCGAACGTCGTGTTCCGCTACGAGGACCGCATCATCAACGTCCACCCCTCGCTGCTGCCGGCGTTCCCCGGCGCGGAAGCCTACCGGCAGGCCCTCGAAGAGGGGGTACGGGTCGCCGGCGTCACCGCCCACTACGTCACGACGGACCTCGACCAGGGGCCGATCATCACCCAGCGGGCGTTCGACGTCCCCGACGACGCCGACCTCGCGGAGATGAAAGCCCGCGGCCAGCCCCTGGAGGCCGAGGCGCTGCTCGAAGCGGTCCGCCTGCACTTAAACGGCGACGTCTCGGTCCACCGCGGCCGGACGACGGTCCGCGAGAACGGCACCGGCTACCAGCTCGGCCTCCCGGCGGAGGTCGACGCGCTCACGCCGGACCGGCCGGTCGACGGGATCGGGTCGGCGGTCGCCGAGGACGACTAGACCCTCTCCCACGCCGCCAGACACGTCTCGTCGCAGAACTGCCGGTAGACGACCTCGCCATCCTCTACGGTGGTTTCGACCCGTCGGCGCCCGTCGGCCGCGATCCGGTCGCCGCAGGTCGCACACCGCGGCGAGGGGTCGTCCGCGTTCGAGTCGACCATCGGACGGGAGGAGGGCCGAGACGCACTTGAACGAACCTGTTGCGGCGGTATCGGCCGCCCGGGGGACCGCCGCGGCCGACCGACCTGACGGCTCAGTCGCCGTCCCGGCCGACGTCGACGTTCTCGAAGAACGGCCGGACGTCGTCGGTCAGTTGCGCCTTCAGGTTCCGGAGTTCGCCCTCGGTGAGCGTCGCCGTCAGCGCGTCCGTGACGGCGTCGGCGTACCGCTCGGCGTCGTCCGGTTCGAGGTCCGTCCCGCGGAGGCGCTCGGCGACGCGGTCGACGAACGCCGCGCGGTCGTAGCCGGCGGCGTCGTGGTCGGCGTGCTCGATGGTGCCCGCGAGGTCGTCGGGGAGCCGGGCGGCCACGTCCTCGGCCTGCCCGCCGCTGACCGTCTCGCCGAGCGTCCCGAGGACGGCCTCGCTCGCCGCCTGCGCCCGGTCGTCCCCGTCGACGTGGCCGTGCCGGCGAACGAGCGCGTAGAACTCAGTCTCCTGCATGCGCCTCGACCGAGGCCGGTGACGGGAATCGGCGTTGGGCAGTCAGGTGCAAGCCCGTCGGTGCGGTTCGACGCGCGGACCGACACGGTTTATCATCACGAACGGCGTACTATAGCATGGTATGGCACAACAGGAAGTACAACAGGAGCTGTACGTCGACCGGTACACGCTCGGACTCGTCGGGCCGGACCAGGAGTGGGCGGGAACGGTCGCCGACGGCGGGACGATCCGGACGTACACGCCGCCGGGTTGCTGGGGCCCGATGATCACGCCCTCGTTTCGCGGCGGCCACGAGGTGACCCGGCCGATCCGCGTCGAGGGGGCCGAGGTCGGCGACGCGGTCGCGCTGACGATCCGCGAGATCGAGGTGACGAGCATGGCGACGAGCACGGGCTCGATGGCCGAGCGCGAGGACGCCTTCGGCGACGACCCGTTCGTCGACCACCGCTGTCCGGAGTGTGGGACCGAGTGGCCCGAGACGGTCGTCGAGGGGACGGGTGAAGACGCGATCCGCTGTGCGGAGTGTGGCGCGAACGCCTCCTCGTTCGGCTTCGAGTACGGCTACACCGTCGCGTTCGACGACGACCACGCCGTTGGGATCACCCTCGACGACGCGGCCGCCCACGAACTCGCCGAGGACGCCGAAGACGTGATGGATATTCCCGAGAACTCCCGCCAGCACCCCATCCTGCTGTACGCACCCTCGGAGATGCCGGGGACGCTCGGACGGCTGCGGCCGTTCATCGGGAACGTCGGGACGACCCCGTCGGTCACGATGCCCGACTCGCACAACGCGGGCGACTTCGGCCAGTTCCTGATCGGCGCCGACCACGACTACGGCCTCGACGGCGAGGCCGACCTCGACGCCCGGACCGACGGCCACATGGACGTCCCCGAGGTCCGGGCGGGCGCGACGCTGATCTGCCCCGTCAAGGTCGACGGCGCCGGCGTCTACGTCGGCGACCTCCACGCCAATCAGGGCGACGGCGAACTCTCCTTGCACACGACCGACGTCAGCGGGGCGGTGACGATGGACGTCGAAGTGATAAAGGGCCTCGACGTCGACGGCCCGATCCTCCTGCCCAACGAGGAGGACCTGCCGTTTATCAGCCGGCCCTACAGCGACGAGGAGCGCGAGCGGGGCCGCGACCTCGCGGCCGACCACGGCGTTGACCTCGAAGAGGGGATGGGCCCGATTCAGGTGATCGGCTCGGGCGCGACGATCAACGACGCGACCCAGAACGCCTTCGACCGCGCGGGCGCCCTGCTCGACATGACCGAGGGCGAGGTCCGTTCGCGGTGTACGTTCACCGGCGGCGTCCAGATCGGTCGCCTGCCGGGGGTCGTCCAGCTCGACATGCTGGCCCCGATGGACGTCCTCGAACAGCGGGGGCTCGCCCACCTCGTGCGCGAGCAGTACGGCCTCTAACTCCTCACCCGCGGCCGCCCTGAACGGCCGGAAACAGCGTCAGCTCCGCGTCCGGCGGAACCGGCGTCTCGAGGGCCACGCGCTCGCCCTCGCGGGCGACGCGGACGCTCGGGCGCAGGTCGTCCCCGTCGTAGAGGTACGGCCGCGCGCGGGGGTAGGCCGCGACGAACGCCGCGACGGCGTCGGCGGCGATCCCGCCGTCGAACGCGACGCGAACGGTCTTCTCGCCGGTGGCGGCTCGCAGCGGTCCGTAGACGGTCAGTTCCACGGCGGCGCTTCGCTCGCGACGGAGAAATGACCACCGGTCGACGGGGGTCCGGAAGAAGTAGCGGTCGGTCGGCGCCGTAACGGTCGGGATTTGCGGGGTTCTCCGTCCGGCCGCTACAGCCGCCCCACGGCGCCGACGGCGTTCGACAGCGGCGGCGCGTCGAAGAACTCGCGGCCGGTGTAGGCGTTCGTCCCCGCGCAGTACAGCTCCCGGACGGTCTCGATCACGTCGTCGGCCAGCGGTTCCGGGCTCGCGTCGCACAGCGACTTCCAGTCGGCGACGTCGCGGCGTTTCGCCTCCGCCTTCGCCGCCTCGACCGCCCGCACCCACTCGGGCTGGGTGCGCTTGTGGTACTGGCGGACGACCTCCTTCGAGAGCTGGGTCCCCTCGTAGCTGAAGCGGTTCTCGTCGAACGTGCCGACGACGTCCGCCACCCGGATCTCGCCGTCGAAGTAGAGACACTCGATCTTGCCGTCCTCGTGGACGAGCCCCGCTGACTCCGCCCGGTCGGTGACGAGTCGGTTGACCTCGCGGGCGACCGCTTCGAGGTCGTCGACCGACGCCGCGCCGGCGACGTAATCCGCCTCCTCGCGGTCGAGGTAGCGGTCGCCCTCCTCGTACTTCGTCGAGAACTCGACGATCGGCTCGTCGAGGTCGACGGGGTCGTCGGGCCACTCGTCGAACGCGAGCCCGTGGTCCGCGGGGTCGGTTCGCGTACGCAGGCTCGATCCGACGGGGACGCGGTTGCGGAAGACGATCTCCAGCGGGATCAGGTAGTTCTCGCCGGCCGCGTCGTGGTAGGCCTCGTAGTCGTAGTCCCGGCCCTCGTGTGGGAGGTCGGGCACCTGCGTCAGGTCGATCGCCATCTCGCGGGGCGGCGCCGCCGCCTCGGCGAGGGGGGCCGGCTCGTCGGCGCCCGCCGGGAGGACGCCGCGGTAGTGGGTCGGGACGCCGGCCGCCTCGAGCAGTTCGAAGTTGAACGCCCCCATCGTACAGAGGCTCGCGCCCTTCTCCGGGATCTCGTCGGGCATCTTGCCCCAGTCGAAGACGGAGTAGTCGTCGGTGAAGACGAACGAGCCGCGTCCGAGGGCCTCGCCCGTGGGCGCGGCGTCGACGCGGAACTCCTTGACGCTGGTCATGGTTCAACTCGCGACAGCCCGGCCTATGTAGCTGCCGGAAGGCGGTCGTCACTCCCGGCTCGCCCGGAGCGCGGTACCGCCGAGCCGAGCGAGGGCGACCTCGACCGCGCGCCAGCCGACGCCGACCAGTATCACGAGGCCGGCGAGCGCGGTCAGCCCGAGCCACGAGCGGAAGACGACCGCCGCGCTCGCGCCGGCGGCCACCGCCGCCGGCCAGACGACGAGCGGGGAGAGCAGGCCCGCGAGCGCCGCCAGCGCCGCGAGGACGAACAGCAGGCGCTGGTGGCGGCGGAACCGGACGCCGGACTGGTCGTCGGCCGGGATGGCGAGCCCGATGGCGGTCACGATCAGGCCGGCGACGACACAGAGGTACAGAAAGAAGGCGACGACCCCATCGACGAAGCCGTTGCTGCCGACGGGCGGTTCGGGGAGCGTCAGCAGCCGGTAACCCGACGCCGCGACGAGGAGCAGGCCGACGCCCGCGACGGGAAGCTGGAGGGACGTGAGGAGGGCCCTGACTCGCATGCGTGTCACCACCCTCGCGCGACGAATAAGCCTTCTGCTGGCCGACAGGTTCCGATACTAATCAGTTCGGGCCGGCATCCCCACCGTTTTAACGGTGGACGGCGGTGGTAGGGACGATGCCAGACGGGTTCGAAACCGGGGCCGGTGCGGGGACCGAGACGGCGGTGCCCGGCGACGAGGAGCTATCGTTCGAGCACGTCCCCGAGACGGACCAGTCGTTCGAGAACGCCATCGCGAAGGCGCGTGACGGCGTTCGGCTGACCGTCGCGGACGCGGTCGAACTCCTGACGACGGGGACCGACGTGGAGGGGATCGACCCCCGGCGCAAGGAGCGGGTGCTGGAGGCCGCCGACCGCCGCCGGGCCGAGGTCGTCGGCGAGGAGGTGACGTTCGTCGCGAACCTGAACAACAACGTCACGACCGCCTGCAACGTCGGTTGCCTGTTCTGCAACTTCAAGGACGCCGCCCACACCTTCGAGCGCGGCTACGACGGCGAGACGCACGGATTCACGAAGACGCCCGCCGAGTCACGCGAAATCGTCCGCGACGCGGTCGAGCGCGGGATCTACGAGGTCACGTCGGTCTCCGGTCTCCACCCCGCGTTCGCGCTCGACGAGGACCACCGCGAGGCCCTCGAAGCGCACCCGAACCCGAAGGCGATCAACTACACCTCGCCCGAGGCCTACGAGACGAGCCCCGGCACCTACGTCGACCAGATTCGCGCGATGGACGTCGACGGGGTGCACGTCCACTCGATGACCCCCGAGGAGGCCGCCCACGCCCGCCGCGGCACCGACCGGAGCTACGAGGAGGTCTACCGCCGGCTGAAAGCCGCCGGTCTCGATACGGTCCCCGGGACGGCCGCCGAAATTCTCGTCGACGAGGTCCGGGACGTGATCTGCCCCGGCAAGATCGACACCGGGGAGTGGCTCGAAGCGATGGAGGCCGCCGCGAACGTCGGTCTCGGCCTCACCGCGACGATCATGTACGGCCACGTCGAGAACGAGGCCCACCGCGCGCTCCACCTGAAGCGGGTCCGCGACCTGCAAGAGCGCGTCGACGGCGCGATCACCGAGTTCGTCCCGCTCTCGTTCGTCCACCAGCGGACGCCGCTGTACGAACACGGCGTCGTCTCCGGCGGCGCCAGCCGCGACGAGGACGAACTGATGATCGCCGTCTCCAGACTGTTCCTCGACAACGTCGACCACGTCCAGTCCTCGTGGGTCAAGTACGGCGACGAGGGCGGGCTGAAGATGCTGACCTGCGGCGCCGACGACTTCATGGGCACCATCCTCTCCGAGGAGATCACCAAACGCGCCGGCGGCGAGTACGGCGAGTTCCGCTCGTTCGCCGACTACGTCGACCTCGTGGCGTCGATCGGCCGGACCCCCGTCGAGCGCTCGACGGATTACGAACGGCGCCGCGTCATCGACCCCGACGACCCGCCGTTCGGGCCGCGACTGGGGCCGAAAGCCGACGGGACGCCGCTGGTCGAACCGGAGGAGCGGCCGACCCCGGCCGACGACTGACCCGGGGCCGAGCGGGGACCCGCGATGGGGTCGACGCCGAACGGGCCGTGACAGGGGTCGGCCCGGCCCGTTCCGAGGAGGTCGGGTCGACGGACCCACCGGCCCGGCGGTTCCACGTCGCACCGCATATACGTTGGTTGTCATTCTCAGGCGCGGAAGTGCGCGGCGGCGGGCCGCGGCCGGAAACCGTTAAGGCCGCGGCGTGACACTCCCGACACATGATCGTATACCACGTCGCCTTCCTGATCCTCTTCGTCGGGACCGCGGCCTTCTTCACCCTCCTCTCGGCGCTCAACGTCCGCCACGGGCGGCGGGCCCTCGACCGCGAACGCGAGTGGGTCCGCGACCGGTTCGCCCTCGACGACCCCGACCGGGTCGCCGCCTACCAGCGCGCCCGGGCGCGGCTCTCGGCCGCCGAGACGTGGGCGTTCGTCGCGCTCGTCCTCGCGGTCCTCTACTCGGGCGCGCTCGCGTCCGTCGTCGACGCGCTCGAATCGCTGGGGTACGGTCCCGTCCTCACGGGGACCCTCTTTTTCGTCGGGGTCGTCGTCGCGCTCCAACTGTTCTCGGCCCCGTTCGACGCCTACGGCACGTTCGTCGTCGAGGAGCGGTTCGATTTCAACGAGCAGACGCCCGGCCTGTTCGTCAAGGACCTGCTGCTCGGGACGGCCATCGCCGCGGCGTTCGCGGCGGTCCTCGCCGGCGGCGTCCTCTGGTTCGTCGACGCCGTCCCCACCTACTGGCCGGCGGCGGCGCTCGCGCTGTACGCCGCGTTCTCGCTTTCGATGCTCGTGATCTACCCGCGGGTGATCGCCCCGCTGTTCAACGACTTCGAACCCGTCGAGGCGGGCGACCTGCGCGAGGCCGTCGAGCGCGTCTTCGAGCGCGCCGGCTTCTCCTGTGACGGCATCTACGTGATGGACGCCAGCAAGCGCTCCTCGCACTCGAACGCCTACTTCGTCGGCTTCGGCCGGACGAAGCGGGTCGTCCTCTTCGACACGCTGGTCGAGCGGATGGACCTCCCGGAGATCGAGGCCGTCCTCGCCCACGAACTCGCCCACTGGAAGAAAGCGCACGTCTGGAAGGGCTTTGCCGCCGGCCTCGTCCGCGTCGGCGCCATCCTGCTCGCGCTGTGGCTCCTGATCGAGACGACGTGGCTGTACGCGATGTTCGACCTCCCCGGGACGGCCTACGTCGGCCTCGCCGTCGGCGCGCTGTGGCTCCGGCCGCTGGCGCGGCTGACCCGGCCGCTGGAGAACCGGCTCTCGCTGGCCCACGAGCGCGAGGCCGACGCGTTCGCGACCGACGTGATGGGAAGCGGCGAACCGCTGGTCGAGGCGCTCTGTCGGCTCACCTCCGAGAACCTCTCGAACCCGTTCCCACACCCCCTGTACGCGACGTTCCACTACACGCACCCGCCGATCCCCGACCGAATCCGGTACATCCGAAGTCTCGACGACGGCGCGACCGAGGAGGCCCCGTCGGCGGGCGCCAGCGGCGCGGACTGATCGCCTCACGCCCGCTCGACGAGGGCGGGACGAACGCTCGGCGCCCGGTTCGTCACGGCGTCGCAGTGTCCGCGACCGCCGGGCGTCGCAGGCTGGCCGCTTATTCGCGCCGGACGCGGACGGACGCCCGATGAGCGAACTCGGCGACCGAATCCTGCTGTTGATCGTCGCGGCCACCGGCGTGTCCGTCCTGATCGCCGGCTGGGCGGGCGGACTGGTCGAAGCGGAGGCCGGCGGCTGGACGGAACTCGCGCTGTTCGGCTTCCTCGGCTTCCTCGTCTTCGTCCTCCTCGTGGGGCTCTGGCGCGGGTTCGGCGAGATCGGCTGACCTCCTACGTTCCGAGCACCGCCCGGTACCGCTCGCCGGCGTCGTCGTCGGCCTCGATGGCCGCCTCGATCCGTGACGGGAGCCAGCCCTCCTCGACGAACCGCTCGTACACCGGCAGCCGTTCGCGCAGCGGCACGTCCGCGGCCTCGGCGATCGACTCGAGTTCGCGTAGCGCGGGCCACGCGTAGTCGGGGTTGACGTGGTCGTCGGTGACCGGCGAGACGCCGCCGAGGTCGTCGATGCCGCAGTCGACGAGGTCGTCGGCGGCGACGAGGTTCGGCGGGACCTGGACCGAGATTTCGTCGGGAAGGGCCGCCCGCGCCATCGCCGTCGTCCGCCGGAGCGTTTCGAGATCGGGCGTCCCCCCGCGCCAGCGCTCGTTCTCCCGGACCGGCTGGACGATCACCTCCTGGACGTGGCCGTGGCGCTCGTGCAGTTCCCGGATGGCGAGCAGGCTCTCCGCGCGATCCGCCCAGCCCTCGCCGATGCCGACGAGGATGCCCGTCGTGAAGGGGACGCCGAGTTCGCCCGCGGTCTCGATCGTCCGCAGGCGCTGGCCCGGCACCTTCCGGCGGGGGCCGGCGTGGGCGTCGACGTCCGCGGTCGTCTCGAGCATCACGCCCATGCTGGCGTTGACGTCCGCGACCGCGGCCATCTGCTCGCG
Organism: Salinilacihabitans rarus; assembly: GCF_024296665.1. Taxonomy (NCBI): domain Archaea; kingdom Methanobacteriati; phylum Methanobacteriota; class Halobacteria; order Halobacteriales; family Natrialbaceae; genus Salinilacihabitans; species Salinilacihabitans rarus. The sequence continues at coordinate 2,960,927 of NZ_CP100762.1, forward strand.
CGTCTGGTCGCCGGGGTTCGAGTGCGGCAACAGCCCCTCCTCTATGGCGACCTCGCAGGCAGCCCGGAGGTACGTGTGGATCGAGTCGTAGCCCCACTCGTCGAGTCGGTCGTGGATCGCCCCGTAGCGGTCGTCGGGGTCGTCGCCGAACGTGAACAGCGCCTCCGTACAGCCGGCGTCGGCCCCGCGCCGGCAGATCTCGCGGACCTCCGCGAGCGAGAGCAGCGACGCCTCCCCCGGCGGGTCGAAGTAGGTGCAGTAGGTGCAGGTGTAGCGACAGGCCGTCGTCAGCGGGACGAAGACGTTCCGGGCGAAGCTGAGTTCCGGCGCGGGCGCGACGTCGTCGGGGCCGACCGCGAGCAGTCGTTCGACGTCCTCGTCGGCGATCGTCACGTCGACGCCGTAGTCGGCCGCGCCGGGGATCATCACGTTGGAGCGTGGCCGCCGGGCTCAATAAGTACTTCACTTCGCGGCCGTCAGCCGGACGCGTCGCCGGGGCGTCGCTCGACCGTCACCCGACCGTCGGTCGTCGCGAGTTCGAAGCCGACGTCTTCGAGGAACGCCCGCGAGCGGCCGCCGCCGTGGAGCAACACCTCCGCGAGGTCCCCGGGTTCGTCGACGTCGGTCGCCAGCCGAAACGAGTCGACCGTCGTCAGGTCGGCGCCGACCTCGCGGGCGATCCGGCGGTGGTCGCGACACGACGCGCCGTGGTAGTCGACGCGGAAGTCGGGGTGGCGCGCGACGAGCGCGTTCGTCCCGCCGCCGCGGCCCGGCGCGAGGACGACGTCGCCGTCGGCCCCGAACAGCCGGTCGAGCGCGGCCGGGGTCGCGAGCGCGAGGTCGGCCATGACGACGGCGACCGCCTCCGGGTCCCGACGCTCGCCCGCCGCGGACAGGACGGCGTTGACGGCCCGCGAGAGCGGCCGGTCGTCGATCCGGACGTCGGCCCCGACGTCGAGGTCGACCGGCGCGGTCGCCAGCAGCGTCGGCTCCGCGCCGGCGTCCCGGATCGCCTCGCAGACGTCCGCGAGCATCGCCCGGGCGAACGCTCGCCGCTCGTCGGGCGTCAGCGCCGGCGAGAGGCGCGTCTTCGGCGAGTCGACCGCGAACGGGACGACGACCTGCATTCGTCGGACGTTCCGCGAGCGCGAGCAAAAACGCGTCGGAGTCGCGAGCGCCCCGCTGACCGCCGCGGGGACGGCGGCGAGCCGGCGGTCCGGCGTCGAGAAACGGTCGACGGGATCAGAACAGCGGTTCGAGTTCGTCCTCGCCGTCGTCGACGAGGCTCTCGAGGTTCTCCTCGCTTTGCTGCTGGATGTCCTCGATGTTGTCCTGGGCCTCGATGGCGACCTGCTGGAGCCGCTTGATCCGCGGGACGTCCGTGACGCCGGCGAGCAGGATCACCGCCGAGACCTCCGGCACGTTCCGCGGGTAGTCGCCGCCGCGGACCTCCATCGAGCCGGTCTCCTCTTCGAGCCACTTGCGCCCGCGTTCGATCCCTTTGCGGTTGAGGTACTCCGTGGGCCCGGAGAGCACGAGCAGGGCGCGCTCGGTGCCTTCGATCTCGCAGGGAAGGGTGAGTCGTCCGAGCGCCGCCTTGCGGACGAGGCTCGTGATCCGGTTTGTGGTGTTCGCGGCGTCGAGGCCGTCGTCGGCGCCCCCGTCCTTGTTCGTAAAGCGCGAGAGGAGCCCGCCGTTCGTGTTGAGTTCGACCTCCTCGCTGGCGAAGCCGACCGTGGAGACGCCGCCGCCGGAGAGCGTGTTGATGATCTCCGAGGAGTCGACGACGCTCTCCGCGACTTCCTGGCCGCCGCCGACCTCGCCGGCGCCGAAGAGGACGCCGAACCGGCGGACGATCTCCTCGTTGATCTTCTCGTAACCGCCCTCGACGGACTCGCCGGTCTGTCGCCACGAGTCGTTGTCGAAGACGAGCAGGTTGTCGACCTCGCGGACGAACGTCTGGAACGAGCGGGCGGCGTTGAGCGTGTAGATGCCACCCTCGTCCGTCCCGGGCAGCACCCCGAGCCCGTAGACGGGGATCGTGTAGATGCGCTTGAGGTGCTTCGCGAGCACGGGCGCGCCGCCCGAGCCGCTACCGCCGCCCATCCCGGCGACGATCAGGAACGCGTCGACCTCGTGGGTCGGGATCGAGTCGATAGCGTTCTGGACCTCGTCGATGTCCTCCTCGGCGACTTCCGCGCCGAGTTCGTTGTCCGCACCGACGCCGTGGCCTTTCACCCGGGCCTGGCCGATGAGGACGCGATTCTCCTGAGGAATGTTCTCCAGGCCCATGAGGTCCGCCTTCGCGGTGTTTACGGCGATCGCCGCGCGGACGATCCCGCTGTTCGTTCGATCGTCGTAATCGAGGAACCGATCGACGATTTTCCCACCGGCCTGTCCGAATCCGATCATCGCCAGCTTCATTGTTAGTCAGGGGGCTCCGTTGCATTGACACCAGAGCAATTGAGGATATAAACCTTGTGATGGTCTGACTTTCTCGCGTAATTTTATATTGTGGGAAATCGCCGCCGACACCCCTCGTGCGGCCAAAAATCGGTCCCGAGAAACTATCTTTAATCGACTAGTGATACGCCAGTGTCATTTGTGTGGCCGGGGGGTCTGTGCCCCCCGAGTCCGGGTTCACTCAGCGCCCGTCCGGGCCCGTCCGCGACGCGGTTCGAGGCCGAGGTACGACCGGAGCGTCCGCAGGTCGTCCTCGGAGCGGCCGAACGCGGTCACGTCGTTGTCGTCGACGGTGTTGTCGACCCCGAGCGCGCGGGCCTGATCGGGGCCGAACGGGACGAACGGCAACGGGCCCGCGGCGGCGAGGCCGATCCGGGCGAGTCCCATCGGGACCGGGAGGACCGTCACCGACTTCCCCTCGGCCTCGTAGGCGAGTCCGGTCACGTCTTCGAGCGTCAGCACCTCCGGGCCGCCGATCTCGTAGGTCTCGCCGGCGTGTGCGTCGTCCTCGACGGCGTCGGCCAGCATCGGGACGAGGTCGCCCACCCAGATCGGCTGGAACGGCGTCTTCCCGCCGCCGGGCAGCCCCGTCAGGTACGGCGTCGTCAGTTTCTTCGTGAACTCGACGAACTCCGCGCCGTCGCCGAAGACCACCGAGGGGCGGAAGATCGTCCACGCGAGGTCCGACGACCGGACGACGCGCTCGGCCTCGCCTTTCGCCCGGAGGTACTCGGTCGGCCCCCGCGGGTCGGCCCCGAGGGCGCTCATCTGGACGAAGCGGTCGACGCCGCCCTCTGCCGCGGCGGCTACGAGGTTCTCCGTCCCGCGGAGGTGGACGTCCTCGTGGCTCACCCCGCCCGGCGGTTCGAACAGCGGCGAGAGGGAGACGAGGTTGACGACGACGTCCTGTCCCTCGATCGCCTCGACGATGGAGTCGTACGCCTGCACGTCGCCCATCGTGACGTCGACGCCCGCCGGGAGGGCCGTCTTGTCGGGGTCACGCGAGAGCGCCGTCACGTCGTGGCCGCGCTCGTCTAACTCCGTACAGAGGGTCGTGCCGATGAAGCCGGTGCCGCCGGCGACGAGGACTCTCATGATCGAGACGTGTATTTCGAGCGGTAAATAGCTACGCGGCGACGCGGGCGCGCGGGCGAGACGCCCACTCGACAGATTGTAGTACTCGCCGCCGCGAGTCGAGGTATGCTCGTCACGCTCGAGGGACTGGACGGCAGCGGCAAGACGACGGTCTGGGAGGCCCTCCACGACGTCTACCCGGACGCGACGTTCACCCGCGAGCCGACGACGTCGTGGTACGGCGAGGCGGTCTCGCGGTCGATCGCCGACGACGACGCCGACCCGCTGGCGGAACTGTTCCTCTACACCGCCGACCACGCCGACCACCTCTCGCGGGTGATCGAACCCGCCCTCGAGCGCGGCGACCTCGTGATCTCGGACCGCTACTCGGACTCCCGGTACGCCTACCAGGGCGCGTCCCTCGACGGCGAACTGACCCGCCCGATGGAGTACGTGATCGGCGTCCACCGCGCGTTCTCGATCGACCCGGACCTCACGATCTACCTCGACGTCGACCCCGAGACGGCCGCCGCCCGGGCCGGGGCGACGAACAAGTTCGAGCGCGCCGGCTACCTCGCCCGCGTCCGGGACAACTACGAACGGCTGGTCGAGAACGACCCCGGCCGCTTCGTCCGCGTCGACGCGACGCTGCCCCCGGAGGACGTCCTCGACCGCGTCGAGGCGGTCCTCGCGGACGCCCTCGACGACCGCGAGGGCTGAGTCGCGCCGGAGCGCCTCCCTCACCGCTCGTCGTCCGTCTCCGCGACGTCGACCTCGTCGGGGTGGGGCATCCAGAAGACGTCGACGGTAGCGCCCAGCACGAGCGGCAGGACGATCGTGACGACGACCGCCAGTTCGGGCGAGCCCAGATCGGGGCCGAGGCGCAGCGGGCCGCTGACCAGCAGCGTCGAGGCCAGCAGGACGACCGGGATCACGAACGCGGCGTACAGCGCGGCGCCCCACCGGGTTTCGAGCCTGATCCGGAAGAAACGGGTGGCGACCGCCGCGAACAGCGTGTGCAGGCCCACGACGACCAGCAGGCCCACCGCGGAGACGAGCGACGCCATACCGTCCGTACCGCCCCGACGCCCTTCTGGGTATCGCAACCGCTTTCACGAGGGCTGATGATTCCCCGCCATGCACCGAGTCATCGGGGAACGCGGTCTCGACGGGTCGCGCTTTTCCGTCGAGGAGGCGCTCGCGCTCTACCGAGACGTGGTCCGGACGCGACGTTTCGACGAGCGGGCGCTCGCTTTGCAGCGTCGTGGCTGGATGAGCGGCTACCCGCCGTTCCGCGGCCAGGAGGCCTCCCAGGTCGGGGCGGCCCACGCGCTGGCCGAGGAGGACTGGTTCGTGCCGACCTACCGCTCGAACGCGATGCAGATCGCCCTCGGGGTGCCGATGAGCGACATTCTCCTGTTCCGGCGGGGGCACCCCGAGTTCGCCTCCGACCACGACCTGAACGTCCTCCCGCAGGCGGTCCCCATCGCCACCCAGATCCCGCACGCGGCGGGGCTCGGGATGGCCGCCGACTACGCGGGCGACGACGCCGCGATCTGCTGTTACTTCGGCGACGGCGCCACCTCGGAGGGGGACTTCCACGAGGGGCTGAACTTCGCCGGCGTCTTCGACGCGCCGGTCGTCTTCTTCTGCGAGAACAACGGCTGGGCCATCTCGCTGCCCCGGGAACGCCAGACCGCCAGCGAGACGATCGCCGGGAAAGCCGAGGCCTACGGCTTCGAGGGGGTGCGCGTCGACGGCAACGATCCGCTCGCGGTCCGCGAGACCGTCGCCGACGCGCTCGAACGCGCCCGCGAGGGCGACCCCGTGCTCGTCGAGAGCCTCACCTACCGGCAGGGTGCCCACACGACCAGCGACGACCCCTCCCGGTACCGCGACGACCCCGACGACCTCCCCGCGTGGCGCACTGCCGACCCGCTCGACCGCTACGAGACGTTCCTCCGCGAGGAGGGCGTCCTCGACGACCAGCTCGCCGACGCGATCCGCGAGGACGCCGACGCGGAACTCGAGAAGGCGGTCGACGTCGCCGAGGAGGCGCCGCGACCCGACCCCGCGGAGGTGTTCGACCCCGTCTACGCGGAGCCCTCGTCGCGGCTCCGCGAGCAGCGGGCGTGGCTGGAGTCGTTCGCGCCCGAGCACGACGTCTACGAGCTAGAGCACTGACCCTGCGTTCCTCCGTCGGCGCCGGCCCGCCGCCCCCGTGTTCCCGGCCGTAGTCGGTCAGCGAATCCCGGCCGGCGCGGCGGGCGACCGTCGCCTCGCCGCCGGCGAGGTCGCCCGCGAGCGAACGGCGAGGCGTGCTTTCGATCGAAATTCTCTCGGCGAGAGACGTCGTGTGGCGTCGCCGCCGGCGCGACAGACTGCGGCGCAAAACTTCCCGTTAGTCCATCGCGATGTACGTCTTCGTGTCGGTCACGCCGTCGAGGCTCTGCACGTCGGTGGAAGCGGTGTGGAGCACGTCGTACACCTCGGGGACGTCGGCCTCGGCGATGATGTCGAAGTTCCCGGCGACGATGTGGGCGTCCGAGACGGCTTCGAGGTTCCGGATGTCAGCGAGCAGTCCCTCCGACTTGCCCGCGGCCGTCTTCACCATGATGAACGCGTGGACCATCTGACTCGGGGTGTGGTACTCTGTGACACGACTAAAGCCTTTCCTCGCGGGGGCGCCTCCGCCGGGGCAAACTTATTCACGGGTGGCGGCGTACCTCCGGTCCATGCGGTTTGTCATCATTGGTGCCGGTCGGGTCGGCCTGCGGACCGCGCGCGTGTTGCGCGAGGAGGGCCACGAGGTGACGCTGCTCGAACGCGACGAGGTGACGGCGCGGCGGGCCCGCGATCAGGGGTTCGAGGTCGTTCGCGGCGACGGCGCGCGGGAGTCGCTACTGGAGGCGGCGGGGATCGAGGCGGCCGACGCCGTCGGCGCGCTGACCGGCGACCTGAACGTCAACTTCGCGGCGTGCATGATCGCCAAACACTACGACTGCCGGACGGTCATGCGCATCGACGAGGACTACCGCGAGGAGATCTACCGCAAGTACGCCGACGAGGTCGACGAGGTGATCTACCCCGAACGGCTGGGCGCGATGGGCGCGAAGAACGCCTTACTCGGGGGCACCATCCGTGCCATCGCCGACGTCGCCCCGCACCTCCAGGTGGTCGAGTTGACGATCACCGAGGACGCGCCCGTCCGCGGCTACACGATGGGCGAACTCGAACTGCCCGCCGACACGACGATACTCGCGTTCGGCAAGCGCGACGGCGCCCTGCGGATCCCGACCGCCGACGAGTCCCTCGAGGCGGGCGACCGGCTGGTGGTGCTCGCGGACTTCGCGGTACTGAGCGACGTGCGACAGATTCTGGTCGGCGAGACGGCCGACCTCGCGGCGGCCAACGCGGGTTCCGGAGGTGTCTGAACGTGGTCACGGCGTTCGTCATGGTGAAAGCGAACACGGGCGAGGCGGATCGGCTCCGGGAGAGCATCGAGGGGATCGACGGCGTCGAGTCGGTCCACATCGTCGCGGGCGACGTCGACCTCATCGCGAAGGCGCGCGTCGACGCCCCGGCCGCGGTCAAGGAGATCGCGGCGAACCGGATTCAGGGCATCCGCGGCGTCGAGGACACGCAGACGTACATCGCGATGGACTGAGACCTGCCTTTTACACCGGCGTTCGACCTCGCTCGCGGTCGCGTCTCCTCGAACGCTCACATCGGCATGCCGCCGCTCCCGCCCGGTTCGCCGCTGCGCTCGTCGTCGGCGGCCTGCCGGCCGTGGCGCTGGGCGTTCTCGACCAGCGCCTTCGCCGGGCCGCGGTACTCGTAGCCGGGGACGATCCCCTGTGCGAAGGTGCCCTCGACGTACTCGATCAGGGTCTTGGCGTCGTCGACGCCCTCGCCGGCGTCCCAGGCGACGTACTCGAGGATCACCCGGACCTCGTCGTCGTCGCGTTCGAGTCGCGGTTGCTCGTGGGTGCTCGTGTGTGCGACCGAGAAGACGTCGGCGAGGCGGCGTTCGAGGGTCTCGAACCAGCCGTCCTCGACGACCGGCGCGACGGTCTCGCCGGCGACGGCGGCGTCCAGCGTCGGGACGGCGACGACGACGCGGAACGCGCCGTCGCGCTCGCCCTCGGCCTCGTCGGCCGTCACGGCGGCGTCGAAGACGGTCGTCTCGAGGTCGTAGCCGTCGTCGGCCGGTTCGAACGCGTCGTGGGACTCGAGTTCGCGCGCGACGGGGTCGGGCAGGTCGGTCATCACGCGTGGGGAGGGGCGGCGAGCCAAAGGGCGTTTCGCGTTTCGGTCGGTGCGGGCCGGCGGACCGGCCGCGCGGGCGACCGTTTCGGACCGTTTCGGGCGGAAGTCACCCGTTTCCCCCGCGAACGAGCCGCATAACTACGGGGGTGATCGCCGTCTGTCGCCGGCATGGCTATCGACAGACACGTGGCCGAACGCCGGCGATTCGCCCGGCTACTGGGGACCGACGACCGACTCGGCTCCGGCTTACCGATCGGTGGGAACCGCGAGGAGACTGCAGACGAGGCGACCGACGACCGGGGAGCGGACTGACGGGTCAGGAGAGCGTTCGTTCTTCGAGCACCGACCGAACCGCGGTGGCGAGTTCCTCGAAGTCCTTGACTGTCAGCCCGTCGGTCGTGACGAACACGCCCTCGCGGTCGGAGGTGACCCGGATCAGAAAGCCGTTGTCGAAGACGCGGATCGTGTAGCGGTAGTCGCCGAGTTCGGTCCCCTCGTAGGCCGTCCGGGCGACCGTGAAGCCGCGCCACTCGTGGCCGATGAACGTCGAGAGGTCGGCGTCGCGTGTCAGGTCCTCGCGGAGGTACAGTTGTTCGAAGTCGTCGCGCGTGAAGTACGTGACCGACCGCAGGCTGTCGCCGACGGCGGTTCTGGCGGTCGTCACGAGTCGATCCGCGGTGTCCGGTGGGAGCAGCCCCGTGGCCATATCGACCCCTCGCGCTCGCCCACCTTAAGCGTCGGCGCCGCGCTCGGCGACGGGCGCGTACAGCGCCGCGGCCGAGGCCGCCAGCATCCGGACGACGAAGTACCTGCCCGTGAACCGCCCGATCCGTTCGAGCGCTTCGACGGCGCTCACGGCCGCTCCCCCGCACTGTCGTGCGAACGCATACCGCGACGCATGTCGGTCGGGCGTACTAAACGGTCCGCTGACGGCGCCGGTCAGGCCTGCTCGATCGCCCGGTCGAGGTCCGCGATCACGTCGTCGACGTCCTCGATGCCGACCGAGAGACGCACGAGGTCGTCGGTGACGCCGCTTGCGAGTTTCTCCTCCTCGGTGAGTTGCTGGTGGGTCGTGCTCGCGGGGTGGATGATCAGCGTCTTCGCGTCGCCGACGTTCGCCAGCAGGCTCGCGAGGTCGACCTCGTTGCAGACCGTCTCGGCGGCGTCGTAGCCGCCTTCGAGGCCGAAGGTGATCATCCCGCCGTAGCCGCCGTCGAGGTACTTCGTCGCCTCCTCGTGGGTCTCGTGACTTTCGAGGCCGGGGTAGGTGACCCACGCGACGTCGGGGTGGTCCTCGAGGAACTCCGCGACCGCCTGGGCGTTCTCGCAGTGTTTCTCCATGCGCACCGGCAGCGATTCGAGTTTCTGGAGGGTGACCCAGGCGTCGAACGGGGACTGCTGGTTGCCGAGGTCCCGCAGGCCGCGGGTGCGGGCGGCGACGGCGAACGCCTGCTCGCCGAACGTCTCGTAGAAGTTGACGCCGTGGTACGCCGGGTTCGACTCGGTGAGTTCGGGGTAGTCGCCCTCGTCCCACGGGAACGACCCGCCGTCGACGAGGATGCCGCCGACCGTCGAGCCGGCGCCGTGGAGCCACTTCGTCGTCGAGTTCCAGACGAGGTCCGCGCCGTGTTCGAGCGGCCGGCAGAGGTACGGCGTCGCGAAGGTGTTGTCGACGAACAGCGGGACGTCGTTCTCGTGGGCGATGTCCGCGATCCGTTCGATGTCCGGGGTGACGAGCGCGGGGTTGCCGATCGTCTCGAGGTGAACGAAGGCAGTATTCTCGTCGATGGCCGCCGCGTACGCGTCGTAGTCGAGCGTGTCGACGAACGTCGTCTCGACGCCCCGCTTGGCGACGGTGTGGGTGAGGTAGGTGTACGTGCCGCCGTACAGCGACGACGAGGAGACGATGTTGTCGCCCACGTCCGCGAGGATGAACGTCGCGAGGTCGAACGCCGCCATACCGCTCGCGGTCGCGAGCGCGCCGACGCCGCCTTCGAGGCTCGCGACGCGCTCTTCGAGCGCCGCGTTCGTCGGGTTCATGATCCGCGAGTAGATGTTGCCGAACTCCTCCAGTCCGAAGAGGGCGGCGGCGTGGTCGGTGTCCTCGAAGACGTAGGAGGTGGTCTGGTGGATCGGCGGCGCCCGGGCGCCGGTGGTCGGGTCGGGTTCGTGGCCGGCGTGGACGCTACGGGTCGCGAAGCGGTGGGGGTCGGTCTCGTCGCTCATACGCGCCGATTGGCCGGCGCGTACGTAAAGCTGTGAGTCGCGGCACCACTGGACGGTGCTCGCGAGAAGTGGCAAGGTTCGTCGCCGGTCGGAGACGTTCGGCCGCCCCGCGCCGTCAGGTCGCGACGACCGAGAGCGCGCCGACGCTCTCGAGGACCAGCCAGACGACAAACCCGCCGTACAGCGCCAGCAGCCCCCACGCCTCGCGCCCGGAGAGCAGCATCTCCGTCCGCGCGACGGCGAAGAAGGCGGTCGTCGCGAGGACCAGGTAGCCCATCATCGGCACGACGTGCGCGAACGTGACCGTCAGCGACCCCGCGACGAGGACGCCGACGGGGACGGCCACGAGGAGGTCGAACGTGTTGCTCCCGAGGACGTTCGCCACGGAGACCGTCGGCCGGCCGGCCCGCGCGGCCGCGATGCTGACGAACGCGTCCGGGAGGCTCGACCCCGCGGCGACGACGGTCATCCCCCAGAGGAACGTCGGGGTGCCGAACGCCTCGCCGAGGCCGATCGCCGCGCGGACGAGCGCCTCGACGCCGACGACGATCAGCGCCAGTCCGAGGCCGAACGCGAGCCACGTCCGGACGACGTCGACGTCGTCGCTCGACGCGGGTCCGTGATCCGCGGTGTCGAGGTACTGGGCGAACAGGTAGATGCCGTACAGCGCGAGCGGGAACAGCGCGAGCGACCGCGTGACGGTCCCCGGGAGCCCGCTCCCGTCGGCCGGGTTGTAGATGACCGCCATCGAGAACGTCAACAGCAGCGCCGCGACCGCGAGCATGTAGAACAGCGCCTCCTTGTAGACCAACTCGCGCGTCGTGGGGAGCGCCCCGCCGATCAGCGCCGCGGCGCTCGGGATCACCAGCAGGTTGAACACCGCCGATCCGACGACCGCGCCCACCCCGAGTTCGAACTCCTGGTGGAGCAGCGTCGCCAGCAACACGCTCGAGAGTTCGGGCGCGCTCGACCCCACGGCGGCGACGATCGCCCCCTGGACGACGACCGGCAACCCGTAGGCGGCCGCGAGGTCGTCGGCGGCCCCTTCCAGCGACTGGCTCCCCGTCCAGACGACGACCGTGCCGACCGCCGCGAGCAACAGCGACGTCGCGACCGCGAACATAGCGGGTCGTTCTCAGCGCGGTCGGATAAAAGAGTCGAGAAGCCGTGCGGGACCTCGCTACGCGCCGATCTCCGTGCGCTCGACGACGACGTTACCGGCCCCGTCCGCGACTTCGAGGGTCACGCGGTACGTATCGCCGGCGCCGTGTTTCACCTCGGTCGCGAACGACCCGCTCGCGGCGTCGCCGGCGACCGACTCCTCGGCGGCGTCGACGACCCGCCCGTCGCCGTCGCGGATCGTCACCGCGACCGACGAGAGGTCGCCGTCCGCGTCGGCGACGGCCCAGTCGACGGCCAGTTCGGCGTGCGGGTTCGACGAACTCTCGTCGACGCCCGCGAGTTCCTCGACGGTCGGGTCGTGCTCGGCGACGTCGGTCGTCAGGGTCGCGGTCGCGCCCGTCTCGACGACGCCGTCGGCGCGGACGACCGCGCGGTACTCGTACTCGGTCTCGGGTTCGAGACCCGTCAGCGAGGCGTCGAACGCGCCCGGCGCGGTCAGCGTCTCGCCGTCGGTCTCGACCCACGCGCTCTCGCCCGCCGCGCGGTACTGGACGGCGACGGTCGCGGCGTCGGCCCCGCCGAGGTCGACGAGGTCGCCGGCGACGGTCGCCGACGCGTCGTCGACGGCGGTCGCGGCGCCGGTCTCGACCGCGGGGTCGGGGAGCGTCTCGAACGACTCGACCGCGCCGACGTCGGCGTCGCCGTCGGTCGCCTCGGCGACGACGCGGAACTCGTAGGTCGTGCCGGGTTCGAGGGCATCGACCGCGGCGCTGACGCCGGCGGCCGAGTCCGGCGCGACCGCCTCCGTCGTGGCCCACTCGTCGGCCCCGCTCGCGCGGTACTCGAACCACGCGCTCGCGCCGTCGGCGCCGCCGAAGTCGACGACCTCGCCGGTCAGGGTCGCGCCCGTCTTCGAGACGTCGGTCGCGGGCCCGGTCGCGACGACGAACGGGTCGTCGGTCGTGAACGTCTCGTAGCCGGCCGAGTAACCCGTCTGATCGCCGTCGTCGATGTGGGAGGTGAACTCGTACTCGGTCCCGGGTTCGAGGCCGTCGACGACCCGGTCAGCGAGGCCGGTCGACGTGACCGTCACCGGGTCGGTCTCCGTCCAGTCGGAGTGTGGTTCGTCCTCGTCGGTCGGGCTGTAGGAGAACCACACCGTCGCCGAGTCGGCGCCGCCGAGGTCGGTCACGTTCGTGACGAGCACCGCACCGTCCTCGGTGACGTTCTCCGCGCCGACGGTCGTCGCCGCGGGCCGGTCCGGCAGCGTCTCGATCGTCCGGGTCTCGCCGCGGTCGACGCCGACCGCCGTCTCCGCGACGGCGCGGTACTCGTACTCGGTGCCGGGTTCGAGGCCCGTGAGGTCCTCCGTGACAGTCCCCGTCGCGTTCACCCGCTCGCCGTCGGAGACGGCCCACTCGTCGGTCCCGTTCGCGCGGTACTCGAACCGGACGGTCGCCTCGTCGGCGTCGCCGAGGTCGGTGAGGTTCCCGGCGACGATGAGGGCCTCGTCGCTCAGGTAGTCGGCCCAGAGGGTGTCGACCGACGGGCCGGCCTCGTCGGTCGCGGTCGTCGTCGCGTCCGTCGACGCCCCCGCGACCGGCGCCGCGAACGCGGCGCTCAGTGCGAGTACGGCGACGAACACTACAGTACGTGCGTCGGCTGGTTCGCTTCGACGTGTCATCCGACCGTCCGTTAAAATTCACGATACAATAACTTTTCTACGAAGTATAAGGTACGGCTGGTTGACGATACGGTCGACCGAACCGACCGGTCCAGCGTCCGCGGGGCGCCGCGTCACTCCAGCAGCGACTCGCCGGTCATCTCCGGGGGCTGCTCGACGCCGATCAGTTCGAGCAGCGTCGGCGCGATGTCGGCGAGCGTGCCGCCCTCGCGGACGGTCCGACCGCCGTCGGTGCCGTCGGGGGCGACGTAGACGAGCGGGACGTCGTTGTACGTGTGGGCGGTGTGGGGGTCGTCCTCGGTACCCATGTCGTCGGCGTTGCCGTGGTCCGCCGTCACGAGCACGTGCGAGCCGTTCGCTTCGAGGACGCGGACGAGTCGTCCGAGTTCGGTGTCGACGGCCTCGACGGCCTCGACGGCGGCGCGGTAGTCGCCGGTGTGGCCGACCATGTCGGGGTTGGCGTAGTTGAGCACGAGCACGTCCGGGTCGTCGGACTCGACGATCGAAATCGCGGCGTCGGTCACCTCGGCCGCGCTCATCTCCGGCTGGTGGTCGTAGGTCGGCACGTCGGGGCTCTCGACGATCTCGCGGATCTCGCCGTCGAACTCGACCTCGCGGCCGCCGTTTAAGAAGTAGGTGACGTGGGCGTACTTCTCGGACTCGGCGATCCGAAGCTGGGTCTTGCCGGCGTCGGCGAGTACCTCCCCGAGGACCTGCTCGGGCTGGTTCGGCGGGAAGGCGACGGGGAGGTCGAACGTCTTGTCGTACTGGGTCATCATCACGACCTCGACGTCCGGCGGGCTGGTTTCGAACTCCCACTCGGGGCGGATGTCCGCGAGCAGCCGCGTCAACTGGCGCGCGCGGTCCGAGCGGAAGTTGAACCAGACCGCGGCGTCGCCGTCTTCGAGCGCGGGACCGCCCTGCTCACGGCTTCGCCGTTCGCTTTCCGAGGCGCCGGGCGCCTCGCTTTCCACCAGCGTCGGCTCGACGAACTCGTCGGTCTGGCCGCGCTCGTAGGACTCCCGCACCGCGTCGACCGCCGATTCGGCGGTGAACTCGGCCTCCCGGTTCACGATGGCGTCGTACGCGCGCTTCGTCCGCTCCCAGTTCTGGTCGCGGTCCATGGCGTAGTAGCGCCCTGAGACGGTCGCGACGTCGCCCGTCCCGGCGTCGGCGGCCACTTCTTCGAGTTCCGCGAGGTACTCCTCCCCGCCGTGTGGCGAGGTGTCCCGGCCGTCGGTGAACGCGTGGGTGACCGCCTCGACGTCGCGGTCGGCGGCCATCCGGATCAGCGCGTGGAGGTGCTCGTGGTCGGAGTGGACCCCGCCGTCGCTGACCAGCCCGAGGAAGTGGACGCGGCCGCCGCCCTCGCGGGCGCGGTCGAACGCCGCGTTGATCGCGTCGTTCTCGCGGAAGGAGCCGTCGGCGATGGCGTCGGAGATCCGGGTGTACTCCTGGTGGACGACCCGGCCGGCGCCGATGTTGAGGTGGCCGACCTCGCTGTTGCCCATCTGCCCGTCGGGGAGGCCGACCCGCCGGCCTTTCACTTCGAGTCGCCCCCGCGCCCCGTTCGCCGAGAGCCGGTCGAACACCGGCGTGTGGGCGGCCTCGACCGCGTTCCTGCCCTCCGTGTCATCCTCACCGAGTCCCCAGCCGTCGAGGACGATCAGTGCCGCCTTCATGTGCGGAGAGTGTCGCCGGCGAGGTAACTAGCTGTCGTTCGGCGCCACCGTCGACGGCGTCCGGGCCCGGTCGCGCCCGCCCGACGGGGCTCCGGTCGAGATTTGTAGCTAGGTCTTGAAGTGGCGAGTCGACATCGGTCGAAATCCATGAACGTGCCGTCGCGTTCGCTCCCGACTCGCGAGCGAGTCGACGCCCGCCGGGCGCGCGTGTGGGGTCGATTCCCGTGAGGATCCGCGTCGACTGGCGAGTCAGCTGTAGCCTCGTCGGCACCATCCTGAAGTGGCTGGCGGTGCCGCTGGCGTTCCCGCTTGCGCTCGCCGTCTACGACGGCGTCGACGTGGTCCCGTTCGTCGCGACGATCCTCGTGACCCTGTCGCTCGGCGCCGGCCTCGAACGCCTCACCGACGACCGCGACCTCGGGGCCCGCGAGGCGTTCCTCATGGTGTCGCTCGCGTGGTTCTCGATCGCGGCGGTCGGGGCGGTTCCGTTCGTCCTCGCGGGGAACGGGTCGCTCGCGCACCCGCTCGACGCCCTCTTCGAGAGCATGAGCGGGGTGACGACGACGGGGGCGACGGCGATAACCGACTTCGACGCCCACTCGCGGGCGATCCTGCTGTGGCGACAGCTCATCCAGTGGCTCGGCGGGCTCGGCATCCTCGTGCTCGCGACGGCCATCCTCTCGCGGCTCGGCGTCGCCGGCGCGCAACTGATGGAGACGGAGACGCAGACGCGGGACGTGACGAAGCTCACGCCGCGGATCTCCGAAACCGCGAGGCTCCTCTGGAGCCTCTACATCGGCATCACCGTCGCGCAGATGGGGCTGCTCTACGTGCTTCACCTGCTCGGGCTGGCGCCGAACATGACGCTCTACGACGCGGTCGCCCACCCGCTGACGACCGTCTCCACGAGCGGCTTCTCCCCGCGACCGGAGAGCCTCGCGGCGTTCTCCCCGGCGGTCCAGTGGGTCACGACCGCGTTCATGGCGGTCGGGGCGACCAACTTCATCCTCATCTACCTCGTCTTGCAGGGGCGGTTCGAACGGCTCTACCGGAGCGACGAGTTCCGCTTCTACGTCGGCGTCCTGCTCGGGTTCGGCGCCGCCGTCGCCGCCCTGCTCGCCGTCGAGGGGCCGTCGCTCGGCGGCGTCGAGGCGACCGTCCGCCACGCGCTGTTTCAGGTGGTCTCCATCACGACGACGACGGGGTACGCCAGCGTCGACTTCAACGACTGGTCGGCGTCCGCGAAGAACCTGCTGTTCGTCTGTATGTTCATCGGCGGGATGGCCGGCAGCACGACGTGTTCGATCAAGGCGCTGCGCTGGCTCGTGGTGCTCAAGGCGTTCCGGCGGGACCTCTTCGTCGCCGGCCACCCGGCCGCCGTCCGCCCGGTTCGGCTGAGCGGCGAGGTCGTCGACGAGGGGACGATCAGGGACATCTACGCGTACACGCTGGTCAGCCTCGTGTTCTTCATGGCGGGGACGGTGTTCGTCGTCCTCGACACGGCCCGGTACGGCCTGACGATCGGCGAGTTCGACGCGATGAGCGCGGCGGCGGCGACCTTCTTCAACGTCGGCCCGGGGTTCGGCGTCGTCGGCCCCTTCGAGACCTACGAGGTGTTCCCGCCGGCGACGAAGGTCGCGATGATCCTGCTGATGTGGACCGGCCGCATCGAGATCATCCCGGTGCTGGTGTTGCTGACGCCGGCCTACTGGCGCCGGTGACCGCCGGCTCCCGGCGTCGAGCGCCCGTACCGCGGGATTTTTGCGGGTGGCCCCGGTGGGGACGGCCATGACGCTCGATCCGGTTCACTTCGACGGCATCGCGCGGCTCGCGCGACGGATCGACGGCGGCGCCGACGAGCGCGACCACCGCGAGTTCGCCGAGACCGTCTGGACCGAGTTCCTCGATCCCCTCACCGACGAGCGGGGGCGACTCGTCCTCGAACCCGTCGAGTCGCTCTCGCGGCACCTCGTCGACCGCGAGGGCGTCGCCCTCCGCGAGCGGCCGTTTCCGACCGAACACGGCCTCGACGCCGGGACGATCAACCCGACGACGTTCCGCAACGGGCTGGTCATCGACATCGCGCAGGCGGCGATGAGCGCGACGCCCTCGGACCTCGAACTGCACCGCTCGCGGACGGTCGTCGCGACGGTCCACTCGAACGACGAGACCGCGACCGTCGACGACCGCTGGGATCGCTTCGACGAGGGGTACAGCCGCTCGCGGGCGGTCAAGGTGCCGCCGCTGCCGCGGTTCGCCGAGGGGGTCGTCCACGCGCTCGCGCTCTACCTCGCCGAGAGCACCCACGCCCGCGAGCACGCCGGCGACGTGGACGACCTGCTCGTCCTCGACGGGCCGCTGTACCCCCGCGGGCTGTTGCGCTGGAGCGACCGCCACCCCGACCTCGCGGACTTCCTGCTCGAGGACCCCCGGCCGACGACGGTCCTCGAAAACTACGTCCGCCTCGTCGAGGAGTTCGTCGAGCGGGACGTCCCGCTCGTCGCGTTCGTGAAGAACCCGGCGACGCGGGTGCTCACCCGAACCGTCAAGCGGACAGGAGCCGACGCGCCGTGGGCCGACGACGCCGCCTTCTTCTCGCGGGTGCTGGAGCGCGGCGAGTACGTCGACGACGTCGACGGCCCGCGCTGGGAGCGCGAGGAGGACGCGCTCACGTACACCGGCTGGTTCCGCTCGCGCGGCGGCGTCGACCGGCCGCTATCGGCCGACGGCGACGCTCTGGGGGTCGAACGACGGCTCGACACCGAGCAGTACGAGGTGACGTTCTTCGTCGTCTACGATCCCCGCGAGGACCTCGTCTACCGGATCGAGGCACCGTACGCGTTCACCCGCGACCCGGAGGTCCGCGAGCGGCTGACGATGCAACTGCTGAGCGACGTCGCGATCGCCGGCGGCCCGCCGCGGATCGTCGAGAAGGCCGACGAACTCGCCCGGATCAGCGCACGCGAGAAGCGGTCGCTCCGGGAGACCCTCGAAGAGCGGTTCGAGACGACGTGGGACCGCAGCTACGACGACGTCCGCTGGCCCGAGGAGTACGACGCCTGACCCCTCAGACGGGCTCTAGACGCTCGATAGAGCGTTCGTACGCTCGCTCGACGCGCCGGCGCTCCTCCTCGTCGCCGTCGCGGCGGCGCTTGACGTCGTAGCCGTAGATACCCGGGCCGTCGTCGTCCCCGTCGCCCGACCGCAGGCGGACCCTGTCCGGGCGGTCTGCCGTCGTCGGCTCGGCGTAGTCGCGTTCGAGCCACTCCTCGACGGAGACGGCGTGGCGCTTCTGGGCCGGGTCGCGGTACAGCCCCGGCAGGACGTTGTACGCGCAGAACGGGGCGACGCGGCCGTCGGGCATGCTGTAGTGGATGTCACAGCGTTCGACCCGGTCGACGTCGTAGTTGTACGGGTCCATGAAGTGCATCGTGCCGAGGAACAGCGCGTTCCGGTGGAACTCGACGAGGCCCTCGTAGCTGCCGGCGGTCAGCGCTTCGAGCAGCCAGCGGCCGATCCGGGCGCCGTCGGGGGCGGCGTCGGCGTCGACCGTGCGGTGCAGTTCCCACGCGAGTCTGGCGGCCGCGCGGGCCCGGTCGAGGCGGCCGAGGTCGCCGTCGTAGTGGCCCGCGAGGTCGTCGAGCGCCGCGAGGAACGCGTCGACTTCGAGGAAGTCCGTGATGGGGACGAGGTCGTCGCCGTCGACGTACACGTAGGTCGCCATCCCGCAGGCGAAGTGATTCGAGAGCCGGTAGGACGGCTCGCCGGACCACGCCTCGACGAAGTCGCTGACCGCGGTCACGCTGGGGATCGGGTACCACGACGCCGCCGGGACCGCGCCGTCGGTGCCCCGTTCGATCGCCCGGATCACGTCGGGGATGGTGACCCGCTGGCGTGCGCGCTCGTGGTCGGGCATCCGCCCGACGAACGAGACGGGCTGGAAGTTCACGCCGCGGACGACGTCGCTGTTCGCGGCCGCGAACCGGACGACGTCGCCGAGTTGGTCCACGTTCTCGCCGCCGATGACCGTCGGCACGAGCACGACCGGGAGGTCGGCCTCGCGGTACGTCCTGATCGCCGCGGGCATCTCCCAGAAGTTTTTCACGTTGAACTCGGGGTCGAAGCCGTCGAAACTCGTGTAGATCGTGTTGACGCCGGCGTCGCGCAGGCGCTCGGCGAGGTCGAGGTCGCCCGCGAGCCGCCCGCTGTGGGTGTTCAACTGGACGTGGTCGACGACCTCCGAGACGGCCGCGACGACCTCGACGATGTCGTCGCGTACCGTCGGCTCCCCGCCGGTCAACTGGATCGCGTTGCAGCCGATCGGCTCCTCGTCGGCGACGGTCTCGACCATCTCGCGGATCTCCTCGACCGTCGGCTCGTACAGCGGGTCGTCCTCCTCCGCGTAGAAGAAACAGTACCAACACGAGAGGTCACACCGGTTCGTGACGGTCACGTTCCCGAGCCCCGTGTGGGACTCGTGGAGCGGACAGAGCCCGCAGGACGCCGGGCAGTCGACCCCCTCGGAGTCGACGGCGGCGTGGGCGGACGCGAGGTAGTCGCCCTCGTCGCGCCACCGCTTCGCGCGGTAGTAGAGCCCCGCGTCCCGCCAGTAGACGTCCCGGACGACGCCGTGGTCGGGACACTCCTTCGCCAGCCTGATCTCGCCGGCCTCCTCGTAGACGACCATCGGAATCGTCGTCGGAACCCCGTCGCCGTCGGCGACGCAGGCCGGACAGAGGCTCCCGGTCAGCTTCAGGTACCGCTCGGCCGTCGGCGCCACCCGCCGCGCGAACCGGGACGCTTCTCCGCCGTCGACTGGCGCGTGCTCGGACACCGTCGGTTCCTCCGCCGGCCGCTGGTCGGGTCGGCTCTTCATACGAAGTGATACGTGTGTCGAGCCGATACGTGTGTATTGGAGCACGCCAACCCGTCTCGGATTAGTTACACGAGGTGGCGCGAACGCCGCGAGGGCGGGCCGGCGTCGCGGCCCTCAGGACTCGGGGCCCTCGGTGAAGCCGACCGTCCGGTCGGCGTCCGTGAACCACGTCACCAGTTCCGACTCCGCCCGGCGGAGCCGGTAGGAGAGCGTCGACCGGGGCAGGTCGAGTTTCTCGGCCAGTTCCTCGAGGGTGATCCGCCGCGGCACGTCGTAGTAGCCGTACTCGACGGCGTAGTGCAGGACCCGGCGGTGTTTGAGGGGCAACAGCCGCTCGGTCCCCGTCCCGCCGAGCCGTCGCCCCTGCACGTCGGTGTACTGGCTCAGTTTCGCCCGGACCCGCCCGTCGAGGCTCCCGTGGAGGTCCTCGAGGAACGACTGGACCGCCGGGTCGCCGGGGAGGAGGAGCCGCCACGTGTAGTGGCGGCCGTCCCACTCCGTCTCGAAGACGATGCCGTCGCCGAAGTGGTCGAGGGCGAGGTGGGGCAGGGAGACGGCGTCCGGGGGCCGTCGCCACCAGGCGTAGGCGACGAACGACTCCTCGGTGCGGTCGAGGACGACCGTCTCGCGGTCGGCCGCCTCGGCGGCGTCGAGGCGGTCGATCGGCACGTCGTGATCGAGGTACCCGTCCTCGATAGCCGCCAGCGCCTCCCGGGTGCCCGCCGCGTAGTCGACCCGCCAGAGCGTCTCCGGGGTGGCGTGACACGCGAGCGACCGGACGGTGGCGCCGTGGTGGGCCGCCAGCGCGTCCGCCAGCGGCGACCGGCCCGAAGCGTACTCGAGGTCGACGACGAACTCCCGCATACCCGTTCCTATCGGCCGGTCGTAAAAAGCCGCGTCGCCTCTCAGGACGGCTCCCCTTTGGTGACCTCGATCTCGACCGCCTCGGGGTCGACGCCGACCCGGGCGAACTGGGTCCGGATGTGGTCTTTCGCGGCCCCGATCGCCTGCTCTCTGGTGTCGAAGCCGCGGGGCATCGGGGACTCGAACGCGATGTGTACTTCCCGGTCGTCGATGAGCTGGACGGTCCCGCCGCTGTCGACCTCGTAGAACTCGTCGCAGATCCAGACGTAGGGGGCGTCCTCGTCGGGCGACCCGGGGAACGTGGGCGCGCGCTCGCCCCGTTCGAATATCGTGCCCGTGAGGGTGGTCCCCCCGGCGGAACCCTCGACGAGTATCATGGTGCGGTCGGGGTTCGGTCGCCGCGCTCGTCGTGTGTCCCCGCGAGCCCGGGCGAGCCGGTTCGACCGCCTGCTCGGTGCATACCACCGTTCTACGCCCTCGCGACGGAAAAACCCGACGGGGGTGGTCCGAACCCAACAGTGCCCGTACAAACGCGAATCAACTCGCCGACGGATGTTCGACGGATCGGGCGAGAAACCGGGTATTCGGCGGCGTTCGGTCCCGTTCCCCGTCGCAGGCCGGACGTATCAGCTCCCGAACCCAAATTGTTTTGGGGACGGGTTTAACCCTGTACAGGGGATCGATCCGGTAATGAGTTCGGACGCCCACGGCGACAGCGGCGGCGGCGACCGCGGCCCCGCGTCGGGGCCGACGAGGGCCGAGTGTGACGTCTTCGGCCACTCGCGACGGATCACCGTCCTTCAGGTTCTCGAAGCCGAGTCGACGGCTACCGTCCGGGAACTGGCCGGCCGCATCGCCGCCCGCGACGTCTCCCGGGCGGTGTCCGACGTCACGCCCGCCGAGCGCCGACGCGTGACGATCTCGCTCGTCCACGACCACCTCCCTCGACTCGTCGATCACGGCGCCGTCGAGTGGGACCGCGAGGCGGAGACGGTATCGCTCGCGGCCGACGCCACGCCAGTCGACGGCTCGCTGCTCGAAGCGTGGGCGACGCTCGACGACGAGGCGTTCCGGACGCTCGCGCACCCGGCCCGACTGGCCGTCCGCGAGGTACTCGCCGGGGCGGAGTCGACGCTCTCGGTCGACGAACTGGCCCGTCGGCTCGCCGCCCGCGCGGGGCCGCCGGCCGGCGACGCGGACCGCCTCGCGGTCGAACTCCACCACGCCCACCTCCCCGCGATGGCGGCGGCCGGCCTCCTCGACTACGACGCCGCCGCGGGAGCCGTCTCGGCCCGCGACCCGCTGTCGATGCCCGGTCAGTAGCCGCGCCCGCCGTGAACGACGCCGAACTCGCCGCTCCCGTTTTCCCGACCCGCGCGCTCGCCCCGTCGGGCGACACGCGTATGCCGCTCACGCCGGTAGTGGGTGCCATGAGCGACGGCGCGACGCCCACCCGACGGCGGGTGCTCGCCTCCGGCCTCGCCGGCACCCTGCTGTTGGCCGGCTGTCTCGGCGAGGACGGCGACGACGCCGACGAGGACGCCCCGCCGTCGTTTCCGGCGGTCGAGGACCCGCCCGAGGCCGTCTACCGCCCGACCCACCGCGAGGCCGTCCGCGCGCTCGACCCGGTGCGCGCCGGCCCGTACGCCGTCGAGCCGATGGTCACCTACCCCCACCGGTTCTGGACCGTCACCGGCCGGGACGCCGAGCGCGTGGACCCCGCGGCCGGCGACGACGTCCACCTGATGGCGACCGTCCGCGACGCCGAGACGGGAACCGTCGTGCCGCTCGGCGCGGGCGTCGAGTTCTCGGTCTCGCGTGCGAGCGAGGGCGACGACGAGGGCGAGACCGTCGCGGAACGGCGGCCGTGGCCGATGCTCTCGCAGGGGATGGGCTTTCACGTCGGCGACAACGTCGCCCTCGACGGCGACGGCACCTACCGCGTCGAGGGATCGATCGACCCGCTCGACGCGACGCTGACCGGCGCGTTCGCCGACCGACTCGGCGGGGCGGCCGACGTCGCGTTCTCGTTCACGTTCGACGACGACCTCCGGCGACTCGCCGCCGAGGTCGACTACCTCCCGGAGTCGGAGTGGGGCGAGCGGGGCGCGCTCGACCCGATGCAATCGGCCGACGGCGACGCCCCCGCGGCGCTCCCGCCGGCCGAGGACCTCCCCGGCGCGCTTCAGGGGACCCCCGAGACCGGCGACGCGGTTCTGGCGACGACGCTGCTCGAACCGGGGTCGCGGGTCGCCGACGGCTGGTACCTCGCCGTCTCCGCGCGGACGCCGTACAACCGGTTCCCGCTCCCGGCGGCGACCCTCGAAGCGACCCTCGCGGGCGGCGAACCGATCGGCCTCTCGGCGGCGCTCGACCCCGAACTGGGGTTTCACTACGGCGCGGGCGTCGACGCGCCCGCCGACGGCGACGCCCTCGCGATCGAGACCCGGGCGCCGCCGCAGGTGTCGCGCCACCAGGGGTACGAGACCGCCTTCCTCGAGATGCCGCCGGTGACGACCACGATCACGCTATGACCCGGAGCCGATACCGCCGCCGACGAACCGCTCGCGCGCCCGGGCGACTCGCCGTCGCGCTCGTCGCCTGCGCCCTCCTCGGAGCCGCCGCCTTCGGGGCCGTCCTCGGGACCGTCGCCGCCGGCGACCAGCTCGCGACCGTCTCGCCGTCGCCCGAGGCGGTCGCGGCGTCGCCGGGCGAGGAGGTCGAGGTCGACGTGCTGATGCGGAGCAACGGCGGCCACGCCGGCGAGGGCGTCGTCTCGGTCGCGCTCGTCGCGCAGTACCACCCCGACTACCTCGAAGTGGTCGCCGTCGAGGCGGGGCCGTGGCTCGCGGGCGACGGGACCGAGGTCCGCGCCGAGGCCACGGTCGCCCACGAGGCGGGGACGGTCGTCCTCGACCAGCGCCGCGAGCCGCCCGCGGGCGGCGCGACCGGCGAGGACCGCCTCGCGACGCTGACCGTCGCGGTCGCCGAGGACGCCCCGCCGTCGACGGCGACGGTCTCGTTCGCCGAGACGGCCGTCGAACTGGAGGGCGACTGGCCGTTGCCGGTCTACGACCGCGACCTCGCCGTCGAGATCGACGGCGGCGGGGAGCCCGCCGGGACGTTCGACCACCCGGACCCGGACGCCGTCGACGGCGAGACGCGGCGCGTCGACGGCCCCGCGGACGACGGCGGCGACGCCGACCGGATCGCCGGACTCCCGCTCACGGCGGCGGCGCTCGCGGTCGCGACGGCGCTCGTCCTCGCGCTCGCGGCCCGGCGGCGCTCGTGAACGGAGGGAAACGCGTTTTACGGACCGTCCGGATATCACGTACATGACCGATCTGGGCGACTTCGGCGAGTTCGACGCCGACGGCGGCGACGAGGACGACGGGGCGCCGTCGGGCGACGCGGCGGAAACCGACGACCGCTTCGAGACGGTGCCCGTCGAACCGAGCGGCGCGGACGCCGGGATCGGGACCGTCTGCGTCTCGCGGGGGCTCCGGATCGCCGAGGACGAGGAGGACACGACACTGCAGGCGTACGTCACCGCCGGGAACCGCTCGGCGGTCCGGATCGGGACGTACCTGCTCGCGCCCTACCCGGACGGGGAGACGCTGTTCTGTCGCATCTCGGGGCTGGAGTACGCCCAGCAGTACCGCGCCGACGACGCGACGGAGATCCACGCCCGGCGGGCGATGCGCCGCGACGGCTTCGACGAGGACGACGAGGCCGACTACAAGTTCGTCGCCTCGCTCGACCCCGTCGCGGTCCTCTACGACGACGGGGACGACCTCAAGCGGCGGATGACTGACCGCGTCCCGAAGCCGGGGACGGTCGTCCGCGAGGCAAGCGACGTCGAGGAGATCAAGACCGGGCTGAAGATCCCCGAGGCGGGCGTCTTCCTCGGGCACCTCTCGGTCGGCGGCGAGAAGGTCCGGACCGCGGCCTCGCCGCCCACCATCGACTACCGGCTGAAAGACGACTACGAGGCCGGCGACCCGCTGGTCTTCCGACACACGCTGATCGCCGGCGGGACGGGGTCGGGCAAGACCCACGGCGCGAAGAACGTCCTGCGACAGTACCTGAGCGAGGCGCGGACCTACCCCATGGAGGACGGCCGCGAGGTCCAGCCGGCGGTCGTCCAGTTCGACCCGCAGGACGAGTACGCCCAGATGCACGACGACAACCCCGACCTCGACGGCGAGTTCGCTCGCCGACTGGAGCGCGAGGGGATCGCCTACGGCGGCCACGACGACACGGTCGCGTTCGTCCCGAAGGTCGGCACCGCCTCCTACGCCGCGGGCCACCACCGCGCCGAGCAGGTCGAGTTCACCGTCCCGTTCTCGATGGTCTACGACAACCCGTGGCTGGTCGCCGGCAGCGGGCTGAACGACAACCAGTACGGCGCGCTGGTGAGCGTCCTCCTGCCGCGGTTCCGGCGCCACTACGGCGACGGCGGCACCTACGAGGAGTTCACGACGTTCCTCGACGACCCCGCGCTGCGCGAGGAACTCGACGAGTCCGGCCGCGTCCACGAGGCGACGTTCGACGCCGTCCGCCGGCGCGTGCTCGGCTTCTCGCACGTCTTCGATCAGGACGCCCGGCCGATCACCGACCTCGTCGGCGAGTTCGTCCGACCCGGCCGGCTCTCGGTCGTCCCGACCTACCACGTCAACGACTCGCGCGCGACGGAGACGGTCGTCCTCGCGCTCTCCTCGCTGCTGATCGACCAGAAGCTCTCGAACGACCCCGACTACGAGCGCATCGAGGAGACGCCGCTCGTGCTCGGGATGGACGAGGCCCACAACTTCCTCTCGGAGGCCGACAGCGTGCAGGCGGGGAAGGTGATCCGGAAGTTCACCGAGGCGGCAAAGCAGGGCCGCAAGGAACGGCTCGGCCTCTTCCTGATCACGCAGGACCCACAGGACATCGACGACGCCGTCTTCAAGCAGATCAACACGACGATCGTCCTCAACCTCGGCGACGAGGACGCCATCAAGAGCGTCAACATCCCCTCGAATCTCGAATCGAAGGTGCCGTACATGGAGAAAGGTCAGATGGTCGTCTACTCGCCGGACAACTCCGAACCCGTCGAGTTGATCGGCCTCCCGAAGTGTCTGACCCGCCACGGGCGGGACTGAGTGCGGCCGGACGCGCGGCTTCCGCCCCCGTTACAGGTACCCCAGCAGCGTCCCGCCGAGTACCAGCACCCACGTCGCGGCGCCGGCGACGAGCATGTCGTTCCAGCGCGACTCGCGGGTCGCCCGCTTTGCGGCCCCGGCGGCGATCAGGCCGAGCGCGATCACGACGAGCATCCGCTGGCCGACCACGTCGATCGGCAGCGAGTCGACGCCGAGCAGGCCGTAGTCGAGCCAGATCGCGACCGCGAGGCCGCCACTCGCCGCCACGGCGGCGTCGAGGCGGCGTTCGAGCCCGGCGGCGAGCAGGTACGTCGCGGCGGGCAGGCCGACGCCGACGATCGGGTAGAGCAGCGCCGCGATGGCGTGCATCGAGAGGAAACCGGCGTGGCGTTCGAGGGCGATTCCGCCGATCCGGACCCCGAGGACGACCGCCACGGCCGTCACGACGAGCAGGAGGTGGCCGGTCTCCAGCCGGTCGGCCGCGGCGGCGAGGCGGCGCCGGTCCGTCTCGGTCAGCCGGTCGTCGACCGCCTCGCTCGCGCGCTCCCCCATCGTCGCGCCGACCAGCAGCGGCGCGAGCGCCAGTCCGAGGAGGTCGACGACCGTCGCCCAGCCGTCGGCGTCGGAGGGGCCGTCGTTGGCGAGGTAGACGCGGCTGACGTCGTCGCGCACCTCGATCCCGGGGAGGGCCATGAGGTCGGCTTCGAGGCGCGACTGGGCGGCCTCGACGCCGTCGACGCGGTGGCGCAGGGTGAACCAGTCGAAGTGCTCGGTGTGGGTCTGCATCGCGACCCAGTCGCCGTCGGGGCTCTCGTACAGCCGGACGTGGTAGCGCTGGCCGTAGTAGCTCCCGTCGTGGAGTTGCCCGCTCTCCTCGATCCACTGCCCGCCGTCGCCGTCGTGGACGTAGGCGTAGCGGGTCGCGCCGGTGGTCCGCGTCCACGCGATTTCCGTCGCGCCGAGTTCGAGCCCCTCGTCGACGGCGTCGACGCCGTCCTCGTCGGTCCCGTTTCCGACGTCCAGCGCGTGGGTTCCGGGGTCGGCCTCCTCGTGGGCCTCGTCGGTCTCCTCCCAGTCGGTGTCGCCGGCCTCGCGGAGGAGCCGCGTCACCTCGTCGGCGTCGCCGACGACGACGACGTTGATCGGACTGCGCTCCTCGAACGCCTGCCGCGAGTTGAGGTACGGCCAGAAGCCGCCGTCGCCGTCGTTCGGCCGCACGATCCCGGGGTCGTCGGTCTCCGCGGGGGCGACCTCGGCGGTCGACGGCGACAGCAACAGTGACGGGCCGCCGACGAACGCAGACGCGATCGCGAGCAGGACGGCCGCGACGACGACGGAACGGCGCATTCGACTCGGCGTTACGGGGGCAGCCGTATCAATCCTAGCCTCTCCGATACGTGCAGTGAGGGCGGCTCAGACGTCGGGACCGACGGTGAGGACGGGTGCGGGCGCCGTCCGGACGACGCGCTGGGAGACGCTGCCGACGACGTTGCGCTCGTAGTCGTCGCCGCTGGTTCCCATCACGATCAGGTCCGCACCGACGGCGGCGGCGTAGTCGACGATGCGCTCGGCCGGGTGGCCGGTGTCGACCGCCGTCTCGGCGGCGACGCCGCGTCCGTCCGCGGCGGTCGCCGCCCCGTCGACCGCTTCGAGCGCGCGCTCGCGGAGGTCCTCGCGAACCGCTTCGACCCGTTCGTCGTCGAGGACGAGGAACGCGCGGTCGTCGACGACGGAGAGGACGTGCAGCGTCGCACCCCGCGTCTCGGCGACGTCGATCGCGTGCTCGAGGGCGGTCGCCGACTGCTCGCTCCCGTCGGTGGGAAAGAGGATGGTCTCGTACATCCGTACCGATCGTTCGGTCGGGGCGGAAAAGAACTTCTCCATCCGTTCTCGTGCCGCGGGAACCCCGAAATCGGGGGGTTCAGGCGCCCGGAATGCCGAGCGCGTCCGGCGCGACGATCCCGAGGACGGAAAAGCCGTAGACGATCGCCACGGCGACCGCCCACGCGACGACGCCGATCGCCACCGCCGTCCCCCAGCCGCCGGGGTAGCGCCAGTTGATGATGCCGACCCAGGCGATCAGCATCAACACCACGCCCAGAAGCGGGATCCAGCCGACGAGGTAGCTCGCCGCCGCCCAGACGATCGCGCCGATCAGGGCGGTCAACACGGCGTTTCCGAGGCCGGCGTCCGAGTCGACGATCAGCCGCGCGCCGACGAGGATGGCGACCGTCCCGACGACCAGACTGAGCGCGAAGATCAGGGCTGCGTCTACCGCCGACATCTCAGGGTTTCCAGCTAAGTTCGAGTTCGATCGTCTCGCGCTGCCCGCGAATCTTCGACGATCGTTCGATGACCTCGATCGAGACGTCGACGTTGTTCGCCGGCTGGAGGTGTACCATCCGGTTCCCGACGCCGATGGCGATCTCGTCGTCCCCGCGTTCGAGTTCGTCCGCGAGATTCTGGAGGTACTCCGCCAGTTCGGGGCGCGTCATCGTCTCGTCGGCTGTCGTCCGTTGAGCCATGCCGGACAGTAAGCGGCGTCCGCGGGAAAAGTATGGTCAGCGAACACCCGCGTAACACGATTTTACTCCGATTCGGCTGTCATCCGGACGTTGCGCTCGCCGGCCGGGTCACGACAGGGGGCTTTTTGGCCGCCCGGGGGCTACCGGCGGACGATGGAGGTCGACGTCGGAATCGTCGCCCAGCGCGACAACGAGCGGGCCCGCACCCTCGCCGCGAGGCTGGTCGAAGCGATCGAAGACGGCGGCGACCGCGCGGTCGTCGACGAGTCGACCGGCACCGCGGTCGACGCCGAGACGGTCCCGGTCGCCGAGATGAACGGCTGTGACTTCGTCGTGAGCATCGGCGGCGACGGCACCTTCCTGTTCGTCGCGCGCGAGGCCGGCGACGCCCCGATCCTCGGCGTCAACCTCGGCGAGGTCGGGTTCCTCAACGCCGTCGCGCCCGAGGACGCCGTCGACGCGGTGACCGACCTCGTCGCGGACGTCCGCGAGCGCGGCGCGGTCGACGGCCGCGAGGTGAGTCGACTGCGCGCCTGCGGCGACGGCTGGGACCTGGCGCCCGCGCTCAACGAGGTCGTCGTCCACGGCCCCCGGCGGGGCCGCGGCGGCGGCGTCGACGTCGAGGTCCGCGTCGACGGCCGGACGTACGCATCGAGTCACGCCGACGGCGTCCTCGTCGCGACGCCGACGGGGTCGACCGCCTACAACCTGAGCGAGGGCGGGCCGCTCGTCCGCCCGACGGTCGACGCGCTCGTGGTCACCCAGATGTGCGCGGCCGAGGCGATGCCGCCGCTGGTCGTCGATCAGGGAAGCGACCTCTCGCTCGTCCTCTCGGGGACAGAAGCCGCCTACGTCATCAGCGACGGGCGCAACCGGCGGCGGGTCGACCCCCCGGCCGAGGTGACGGTCGAACTGGCCGACGACGCGGTCACGCTGGCCGGCCCGCCGGTGAGCTTCTTCGACGCGCTCGGAAAACTCGAGTGAGCCGGGTTACGAGCCCTCGACGAGTCGTTCCAGCCGTTCCGGCGGCACGACGCCGCGGGCGGCGTCGCCGTCGGCGACGAACGTCGGGACGCCCGTGACGCCGTCTCGCTGGGCCTCGGCGAACCGCTCGTCGAGGCGCTCGCGGAGACTCTCGTCCGCGGTCGCCTCGCGGACCTCGTCGGCCGGGAGGCCGACGTCGGCGGCGAGGTCGGCCAGCACGTCCGCGTCGCCGATATCGCGGCCCTCGCGCCAGAGCGCGTCGTAGATCGCGCGGTCGAAGGCGAGCCAGCGGTCGGGGTGCTCCTCGCGCACGTAGAGGGACGCCTGCTGTGCGAACAGCGAGTCGACCTCGGTCGCTATCTCCTGGGCCATCTCGACGTCGTAGCGCTCCTGGAGTCGGCGGACGTTCTCCCGCGCCCGCTCGTAGTACTGTTCGTCCTTGCCGTCGTCGGCCGAGCGGTCGATCGAGCCGTCCGGCCGGCGCTTATCGCGCCGGAGGTCGAACGGGTGCCAGTCGACTTCGAGGGGGTCCTCGCGGGACTCGCGGTACCGCCTCAGGGACTGTCGCCCGAGGAAACAGAACGGGCAGACGTAGTCGGCGTAGACGACGATCCGGTCCGTCGCGTCCGCGTCGGTGGACGTCACGGTCGGAGTAGGGCGTCGCCGCACAAAAGTCGCCGGAAGTCGGTCAGGCGTCGGCGCGGTCGCTCCCGTCGCTCGCCGTCTCGGGGAGGTTCGGGTCGCGGTGGGGGTTGCGACCGTACGCCGGCAGTTCGTCGTCGAGTTGGGCCTTCAGCACCCGACGGAGCCGGTTGAGGCTCGTCGTGTCGAGGCCGTGCTGGGCCGCGAGACGCTCGAACGTCGGGTCGTCGGTGATGTCGTGGGCGCGGTACTGGCCGAACAGTTCGTCCATCCGCTCGGGCGAGAGCGACCGCACGTCGAGGTCGTCCAGCCCGAAGTACGCCCGCCGGTCGACGTCGACGACGTGGCGGATCACCACGAGCGCGACCTTCGAGATGGCGCGCTGGCTACCGAACTCGGTGAGATCGATCTCGTCCATCA
This sequence comes from Salinilacihabitans rarus, assembly GCF_024296665.1. Taxonomy (NCBI): domain Archaea; kingdom Methanobacteriati; phylum Methanobacteriota; class Halobacteria; order Halobacteriales; family Natrialbaceae; genus Salinilacihabitans; species Salinilacihabitans rarus. Next base: position 2,990,902 of record NZ_CP100762.1, read on the forward strand.
CGCCCAGCGCGAGGTCGCGCTGCCACGGCGTCAGTTCGAGGGCGTTGCACAGCGCCTGCGTGGTCCGCAGTCGGTCGAGGCGGTGGGCGCGCTCGCCGTACCCCGGCGTGGCCGCGTGCTGTTCGTCGTGGAGTCGGCGGACGCTCTCGGAGAGGTCCGCGTTCGGCGACTCCGCTCGTCCGATGACGGTCGCACTCGGCGTGACGATCCCCCACCGGCGGACGGTCGCGTCCCGCTGGACCTCGGCCCGCGAGAGCGATCCGGACCCGGGACGCGTCTCGAGCCGTCGCTCGTCCTCGGCGGCCGTCGGTTCGACGCCGGCCCCGGTCGAGGCGCCGTTCCAGCTCATCTCGTTGGTGGCTCGGACGTAGACCGTCAAAAACCCTCGCTCGCATCCTCGCGGATTGATACGTTCCGTCGGACGAGCGTCGGACGGATTCGAGACCCGCGCCGGGGTCGGAGGGCCGGACGAACGACGAGAGCGAGGCTCGAACGGGCCGTACCGGCGGCTCGACGCGATCGGTCGACCGGCGAAAATCCCTTCGTAGCTTCAGCTTGTGACGAGAGGCACTTAAAGGGTCCCGGGGGTCGGGGTTCGATGCGGCAGTCGGACGAGCGAGCCCGGCCGCTCGGCGGAACGCGGAAGCGAGAGAACCGCGAAAAGCGACGATCTCCCGTCGTATCTCCACCTTGTGACCAGAGACACTTAAAGGCCGTCGAGGCCGCGCCCCGCTCTCGGACGGCCGAAGGCGCGGCTCGAAGCGACGAATCGTCCGAAAATCCCCTCGTATCTCCACCTTGTGACCAGAAGCACTTAAAGGACGCCGGCGACCGACCGCCGCGGCGGGTCGGACGCTCGACGGGAATGCTCCTTTCGAAAGGCCTAATCGGCCGCTGTCCCGAAGAAACGTCAATGAGTCACCAGCTGCCGGACGTGCAGGCGACGTCGCCCGAGGTCACCGTCGGACTGAACCGGGTCGGCGTCACGGGCGTCGACAAACTCGTCAAGATCGCCCGCGAGGACGACCGTCCCATCGTCCTGACCGCCGAGTTCGAGGTGTTCGTCGACCTCCCCTCGTGGCGCAAGGGGGCGGACATGAGCCGCAACATGGAGGTCATCGACGAGACCCTGGAGGAGGCGACCCGGGAGGAGGCCTACCGGGTCGAGGACGTCTGCGGCGACGCGGCCGAGCGGCTGCTCGAGAAACACGACTACACCTCGCGCGCGGAGGTGTCGATGACCGCGGAGTTCATGCGCCGCGAGCACACCCCCGCGAGCGACCGCGAGACCCAGCACACCGTCGACGTCGTCGCCTCCGCGACGGCGACCGACGAGGGCACCCGCGAGGAGATCGGCGCCCGCGTCACCGGGATGACCGTCTGTCCCTGCTCGCAGGGGATGTCCGTCGCCCGCGCGAAGCAGAAACTCGAGGACCTCGACGTCGAGGCGGAGGTCATCACGGAGTTCCTCGACGAGATCCCCCAGCCGGGTCACTCCCAGCGGGGCCACGCGACGCTCGCGATCGAGGCCGACGGCGCCCCCGACGTCGACCTCAACGACGTGATCGACGTCGCGCGCGACTCGATGAGCGCGCACATCTACAACCTCGCGAAACGCCCGGACGAGGACCACATGACCTACGAGGCCCACGCGAACGCCAAGTTCGTCGAGGACTGCGTGCGCTCGATGGCCGAGGGCGTCCTCGAGGAGTTCGGGCACCTGCCGGACGACGCCGTGATCACGATGAGCCAGTCGAACGACGAGTCGATCCACCAGCACAACGCCCACGCGGAGCGCGTCGTCGAGATGGGGACCCTGCGCGCGGAAGTCAACGGCGAGGACTAGAACTCGAGTGCCGTCGCCTCCTCCCAGCGCGGGAGGAACTCGTCGTGGACGTCGGTGGCGAACTCGGGGTCTTTGAGGTCGATCATGCCGAACGCCTCACCGGAGGAGAGCGGGTTCGGCACCTGGATGCAGACCTCGACGTCGTCGATGATGTCGAACGTCCCCGTCACGTCCTCGCTCGTGCGCACCGCGAAGTCCTCGCGCGACTGCAACGCCCGCTGGTAGCGCCGGCCGACGCTCGGCGAGAGCGAGTCCACGAGGTCGCGGCTCATCAGGACGTCGACCTCGACGCCGCGGTCGAGCGCGTCCTCGAGGTTGGCGAGCACCTCCTCCCCGACGGTGCGGATGTCGATCTGCGGGGAGGGGTCGGCGGCGACCATGACGATGTGGCGGTCGGCGGCGGTCAGCCGTTCGAGCAGGAGGTCGATGGTCTCCTCGGGGCCGACGGCCGCGGTCCAGAACTGATCCTCGACGGGTTCGGCCGCCTCGAGTTCGTCCGAGAGTTCGTCGACGATCGACTCGTACTGCTCGGCTTTCTCCTCGAGTTCGCGCTTCTTGTCGTCGAGCAGGCGGTCCAGCGCCGTCGCGGGTTCGACCGCGACGTACTTCTTGGGACGGCTCGCGGTCTGGCTGCGCACGAGGTTGTACTGCTCGATGCTGTTTAACACGTCGTAGATCCTCCCCATCGGGACGTCGCTCGCGCGGGACAACTCTTTGGCGGTTGTGGGCCCCGTATTCAGCAGCGCCCGGTACGCGCGCGCCTCGTACTCCGAGAGGCCGAGGTCCCTGAGAGTGGCCATGTCGATGTAACTTCCGACCGCGAAGATATAAACCCTGTGGTAGTTTTACAACCGAGGGATTGTTGACCCGCGGTCCGCCGCCTCACTCGAGCAGCGATCGGACCCGCTCGCCCACCGCCGCGGGGGTCTCGGCGGGGTCTGCCGTCCGGTCGCCGCGTTCGACCACGACGGTCCCCGCCGAGACCCCGTCGGCTTCGGGGACGACCACTTTCTCGTGGTCGGCGACGCGCAGCGCGGCCCGGTGGAGGTCCGCGCCCGCGTCGGTCCCGACCCGGACGACCAGCGGTTCCTCCAGGAGGCGCGCCGCGACCGAGGCGTAGCGGGCGACCTGCACGCCGAAGCGGTCGCTCGCGCCCGCGAAGTCTTCGAGGGTCTCGCGGGCGACCTCGCGGTAACGCGTCTCGCCGGCGTGGACCGAGAGGTCGAGCAGCGCGTCCGCAAGCGCCACGTTGTCGTCCAGCGGCCGGAGCGGCCGCGAGAGCAGCCCCGCGCCGGTCGCGGCCGCGTCGACGAACGAGTCGCCGTCGCGCAGGCGGTCGATCGTCGCGTCGGCGACCGCGACCGCCTCCGCGGTCGTCTCCGCCCCGAGGACGCTCCGGGCCGAGAGCAACGCGCCCAGCACGCGCGCCTGGTTCGCGAGCAGGCACCGCTCGCCCTCGTCGCCGTCCTCGCGGTAGTGGACGACGACGCCGTCGTCGAGCAGGTCCTCGCGCAGCGTCCGGAGCGCCCGCTCGGCGTACCGGCGGGCGCGCTCGTCGTCGGTGTAGGCGTGGTAGGTACACAGCGCCTCGACCGCGAGGGCGTTCGCGCCCGCGAAGACGGTGCCGTCGACCGGCGGGTCGGCCGCGGCCTCGCGGTCGCTCGCGTCGAGGGTGTAGTCCTCCGGGTCGCCGGGGGCCTGACTCGCGGCGAACGCGCCCGCGCCGCGGTCGGCCCGCCACAGCGTCGTCGTCAGGTACTCGATGGTCCGCTCGGCGGGCCCGCGGTACTCCTCGCGGCCCGTGTAGAGGTAGGCGTTCGCGAACGCGCGGACGAGCGCGGCGTTCGAGTCGAGCAGCTTCTCGTGCTGGAGGCCGGCCCAGTCGCGCTCGGTCGCGAAGCGGTAGAAGCCGCCCTCGTACTCGTCGAGGAGGTTGGCGGCGACGGCGTCGAACGACCGCAGCGCCATCTCGCGGTCGCGCTTGAGCGCGAACTCCAGTGCGTCCGGCAGCGGGAACTTCGGCGCCTCGTCCCAGCCGCCGGCGACCTCGTCGTAGCGCTCGGTCAACTGGCCGAGCATCGCCCGTTCGACGTCGGGCGTGAGCTCACCGGACGGGGGGTCGTCGTCCTGCAGGGGCCGGGGGATCCGTCCGGCGTCGGCGCCTTTCGTCTCCCACATCGTCCGGACGCTGTCGAGTACCTGCCGGAGGCCGTCGGGGCCGAGGTAGCCCGCGCCGGTCAGCAGCGAGCCGTCGGGGGCGAGAAAGACCGTCGACGGGAACCCGCCCATGTTGTACCGGTCGCGGACGCGCGGGCGGCGGTCGACGTCGACCCGGACGGGGACGAAGCCGTCGTTGACGTTCGCCGCGATGGTCGGGACGGCGTAGGTCTCCCGATCCATCTCGTGGCAGCCCTCGCACCAGCTCGCGGTGAGCGAGAGCAACACGGGGACGTCGGCCTCGGCGGCCGCCGCGAAGGCGTCCTCGCCCCACTCGCGCCACTCGACCCGCGTGACGTCTTCCATGCTCGGTTCGAGGCACGTCCGCGGGGTAAGACCTTCGTTCGCGGGCGGGACCGGCGTCGGCACGGGCCGTCAGCCCCCGCGGAGCGCGCCCCAGCGGACGACGCCGGCGTAGTCGACGAACAGCCCGTCGACGCCGGCGTCGACGAGTTGCTCGACCTCGTACCAGGTGTCGACCGTCCAGACGTTCACCGGCAGGTCGCGGTCGTGGGCCTCGGCGACGACGTCGACCGCCTCGTAGGACTCGTCGTCGAAGAACGGCGTGCCGTGGATCATCTCCATCGGCGGGTTGATCGCCTCGGTGTCGTACTCGTCGGTGACCGCGAGGCCCTCCTCGATCGAATCCCACAGGAGGTACGCCGCGGGCAGGGCCGGCGCGAGGTCCCGGACGGTCGCGAGCGCGCCCTCCCAGAACGTCGAGAACAGGAGGTCGTTCTCGTAGCGAGTGGCGACGTCGAGCACCGTCTCGAGCCACGCCCACTCCTCGCGCTCGGCCTCGGGGTCGTCAACGCGGCCGAACTCCACGTCCGGCGACCCGGCCTTGATGTCGACGTTGACGCCGACCGACGACGGTACGGCCTCCATCGCCTCCGCGAGCGTGGGGACCGTCTGGCCGCTCTCCATCACTTCCGCCGAGAAGACCGTCTCGGACGGCGTCTCGTAGATCACGCCGTCGACGTCGGTCAGGCTCCCGAGGTGTGCGTCGTGGAAGACGGCGATATCGCCGTCACCGGTGGGGAAGACGTCGAGTTCGACCCAGTCCGCTCCCCGCCGGGCGGCGCCGTCGTTCGACCCGCCCCGCGTCGAGAGTTCGAACGCCGCGACGGTGTTCTCGGGATAGGTGTCCGCGTAGCCGCGGTGTGCGATGACCGTCGCCCGGTCGTCGCGGCCCTCGCGACCCTCGCCCGCGGCGTCGGCGGCGCGCTCGCCGTCCGATCCGACCGCGCCGACCGCCGACGCCGCGGCGCTTCCGGCGACCGCCGCGCCCGTTCCAGCTACGAACCGCCGTCGGTTGAGCATGCTCGCGTCTCGCATGACGTCCGCGTGGCCCACGACCCGCGACGTATACGTTTCCGTGAGATACAGGAATTGATTACTACCGAAGGCGACTCGCAGGTTCGTTCGGCCGCGGCGCCGTCGCGGGAACCGTCGGGAGTCCGGCCGAATCCCGGGCCGAAACGAGAGTAAAGCGTTTTCACCTTTCGGAAGCTACCTGCGGGTATGCTCCGGTGGCTCTTCGCGCTGTTGCTCATCCCGCTTCTCGACGCGGTGTTGCTGGCGGTCCTCGTCAGCCAGTTCGCGGCGGTTAGCTGGGTCGCGATGGTGTTGCTGGTCGTCCTGACGGGCCTCGTGGGGATGTTGCTCGTCCGCGCGGAGGGCCGCCGGACGATCCGGAAGATCCAGCGGTCGCTCTCCCGCGGCGAGCCGCCGACGAACGAACTGCTCGACGGCGCGTTGCTGATCGCCGCGGGCGCGTTCCTGCTCACGCCGGGGCTGGTGACCGACCTCATCGGCTTCCTGCTGGTGTTCCCGGTCACCCGCATTCCGATCCGGGCGGGGATCAAGCGGTTCGTCGTCGTCCCGTACGTGGACAAGAAGGCCGACGGCTTCGCCTCCGGGAACGTCTGGACGTTCGGCTTCCCGCAGGGCGAGGGGTCGCCGGGCGGGACGACCGGCGGGTCACGTTCGACGGGAACGGGCGGCACCTACGACCTCTCGGAGGACGCCTACACCGTCGAGGAGGACGACGACTCGTACACGATCGACTTCGGCGACGAGTCGTCCGGGGACGAGGACGACCGCCGCGCTCGCTAGCGGTTCTCACGGGTCCCCGAGAAAGAAACGTTTAAACCTCCCACCGGGCAACGTGGTGATGCGAAGCGGGCCAATAGCTCAATTAGGTTGAGCGCCACTCTGATAAGGTGGAGGCTCTCGGTTCAAATCCGAGTTGGCCCATACTTCTGCGACGGACGATTTTGCGAGTGGCATCCTGCTCGGTCTCGAACGGTCCGTAGACGCCCGAAAACGCCGGGCAGGTCCAACACCGCGGCCGAGTCCGGCGGGCGCGGTCGAACGGTCCGGCCGATTGCACGGGGCCTCCGATCCGAGTCGGGTGTATCTTTATTACTGGTCAGCGGGACAGCAGTTCCATGGCCGATGGTAGCGCACCACGAGACGGGACGGATCCCATCGGACTCCTCGACGCCGTCGCGATCGAAGTCGGTCTCATCGTCGGCGGTGCGCTGTTCGCTCTCGTCGGCGTCGGCGTCTCGATCGCCGGTGCCGGGGTGCTCGTTTCCTTCGCCATCGCGATCGCCATCGCGGCGCTCGGGCTCGTTCCGACCGCGCTGCTGGGGGCGACGGTTCCCACGACCTGCGGTCACTACCGGTATCCCGCGCGGTTCGTGTCGCCGCCGCTCGCGTTTCTGGCGGCGTGGGGCCTGGGCGTCAGCATGTTCACCGGCGGCCTGCCGCTGTACGCGTTGACGGCCGGCGAGTATCTGACGTCGCTGGTCTCGCTCCCGCCGGCGGTACTCGGTCTCGCGGTGTTGACCCTGTTTTTCGTGCTGAACCTCTTCGGCATCCGGCTCGCCGCCCGCGTCCAGACGCTCATGTTCGTCGCGCTCGTGGCCGCGCTCGGATCCTTTATCGCGTTCGGCCTGCCCGCGGTCGACGGCGCGAACCTGACGCCGCTGTTTGGCGATCCCGTGGGCATCGTCGCCGGCGCGGGCGTCCTCTACTTCGCGTGTCTGGGCGCGAATTTCGTCATCGACGTCGGCGGCGAGGTACGGGACGCCACCGTCACGATCCCCCGGTCGTTTCTCGTCAGCGTGCCGCTCGTGTTCGTACTCTACGTACTCGTCGCGGCCGTCGCCATCGGTGCGGTCGGCGTCGAGACGATGGCGAACGAGACGCTCTTCGTGCCGGCCGAACTGGTCCTCTCGCCCGCGTTTCAGACGCTGTTCGTCGTCGGCGGGGCGCTCTTTGCCGTCGCGACGAGTCTCAACGCCGCGTTCATCCTGATCCCGCGGTACGCACGCGCGCTCGTCGAGGACGGCATCTTTCCCGCCGTGTTCGGCGTCACGAACGATCGGTTCGGGACCGCCCACTGGACCCTGCTCGCGACCTACCTGCTCGGCGCCCTCGTCATGCTCGCCCCGCTCCCGTTCGAAGCCCTCGGAACGATGCTCGCGTTCGGCGGCGCGCTGGTGGTCACCGCGGTGATGCTCGCGGTCGTCGCCGTCGTCCGCGATCCGCCGCCGGAGTTCGACCCGTCCACGTTCCCCGTCCCGACCCGGTACGTCCGCTGGATGGCCGGGCTCGCGGTCCCGTCGAACCTGCTTCTCATCGCGTTGCTGGCGACGCAGTCGACGCGGCTGTTTCTCGTCTGGCTCTCGCTGCTCGTCGCCGGATTCGGCGTTTACGTCGTCCGAACGAATTATTACGACGCGGAGGGCACCTCGCCCACGGAGCATCCGAGACGATGACCGTCGAGACTACGGGCGTGGTCGGCGCCGGGCTCATGGGGCGTGACATCGCCGGGCTGTTGGCGAACGCCGGATACGACGTGGCGCTCGTCGACGTCGATCCGGACGCGCTGGATCGAGCGCGGGCGGTTCACGAATCCGCTCTCGCGGACGAGTTACGGGCGGGCGGACTCGACGTCTCCGGGACGCCGGCCGACCGCATCGCCTACGGGACGGACCTCGAAGCGCTCTCGGACGCCGACTTCGTCGTCGAAGCGGTCCCCGAGGACCTCGAACTCAAACGCGACCTCGCCGGTTCGCTGGAGGGCGTGATCGACGACGACGCCGTCCTCGGAACGAACACGTCGTCGCTGACCCCCGGCGACGTCGCCGCTGGCATGGAGCGTCCCGAGCGGGTCGTCCTCTTTCACTTCGCGAACCCGGCGATGCGCCGCGACCTCGTCGAGGTCGCCGGCGACGACGCGACCGATCGCGCACTGGAGACGGCCCACGACGTCGCGCGGGCGATCGACCGCCGGCCGATCCGGCTCCGACGGGAGTACAGGGCAAACGGGCTGTCTCGTCTGTCGGCGAGCATCAAGTGCGCCGCGACGTGGGAACTCCTCGAAGCGGCGCCGGCCGCGGTCGACGTCGGGGCCCGAAACGTCGGGTTCGACCGCGGACCGCTGGAGTTGATCGATCTCATCGGTCTCGACGTTCACCTCGCTACCGTCGACAACCTGGCCGAGACGTACGGCGACCGGTACGCACCGCCACCGGAGTGGCGCACCCGGATGGAAGCGAGGGTCGCCGACGGCCGTCTCGGGAAGAAAACCGGCGCGGGATTTTTCGAGTGGGACGGCGAGACGTGTGTGATCCCGGAGCCGGCGGAACCGCACGACGTCACGCCGATCCTGGCGGCGCTGGTCAACGAGGCCCACCGTCTGGTCGACGACGGCGTCGGGGACCCGGAGACGATCGACGAGATCCTGAAACGCGGCTCCGGCGGCGACGTCGGGCCGTTCGACGTCGAGGCGATGTTCGGCCGCGAGTCGCTCCGCGAGACGCTCGAACGCCGGCGTCGAGAGACGGACGCGCCCGTCTACGAGCCCGTCTTCTGACCGCGGACCGGATACCGGCGGTGTCGCCCCCTCACACGAGTATCGGGGGCATGGCGTACGGATCGACCTGGACGTCGAGCAGCGTCGGCTCGTCGCTCCCGATCGCCCGTTCCAGTTCGTCGACCAGCGCCGCCGGCGTTTCGACTTTCGCTCCACGACAGCCGAATCCGCGAGCGACCTGCGCGTAGTCGACGCCCTCGTGGAACTCCGTCGAGAGCTGGAAGTTGTCCGTGGCGATCTGGCTCGCCTTCGAGGAGCCGAGCCCGTCGTTGTTCATCACGACGACGGTCACCGGGAGCGATTCCCGGACCGCGGTCTCGAGGTCCGCGACGTGATAGCCGATGCCGCCGTCGCCCGAGAGCGCGACGACGGGGCTGTCGGGACGGGCGACCTGAACGCCGAGCGCTTGCGGCAGCGCGGCGTTGATGCCGTCGCTGCCGCGTGCCTGAACGTACCCGAGTCCGGGCTCCTCGACCTCGTAGAACGCCCCGGTGAAGAACCCGGAGAAGCTCGTCGCACTGACCAGCACGCCGTCGCCGGGGACGAGGCGATTCAACTCGGCGACGACGCGCTGGGGGAGCACCGGTTCGTCGTCGCTCGCGAGTTCGTCCTCGTGGAACTCGCGCCACTCGGCGCGGTCGGTCGCGAGCCGTTCGATGCGGTCGGCCCGCGACTCGTAGTCGTCGGCGTCGACGCGTTCGAGCAGGCCGTGGAGGGTCTCGCGAACGTCCGCGAGGATTCCGACGTCGGGCTCGACGTTTCGGCCCAGCCACGCCGGGTCGAGGTCGACGTGGACGACGGACGCCTCGTCCGGAACGAGCGACCACCCCACCGTCGTGAGGTCGCCAAAGCGCGTCCCGAGGCCGATCACGAGGTCCGCGCTCTCGAGTGCGTCGTTCGCGACCTCGCAGAACCCCCACCGGCCGGCGACGCCGAGCGCGTACGGTTCGGTCTCCGCGACGGCGCCTTTCCCGTTGATCGACGTGACGACCGGCGTGTTCGTCCGCCCGGCGAACGCGGCGAGCGCGTCGCTCGCGCCGGCCCGGACGACTCCCTCCCCGGCGAGGACGACCGGCGCGTCGGCCTGCTGGAGTAACTCGACGGTCGAGGTCAGTTCGGTCTCGCCCGGTGCCGGCCGTTCGGCCGGATAGGTCGCGTCGAGGGCCTCGGACGGCGAGTAGTCGGACGACGCTTCGAGGACGTCGCCGGGGACGTTGACGTGGGCTGGCTTCGGTACGCCGGTCGTCATCCGCCGGAGTGCGGTCTCGACCGCCTCGACCGCGCGGCTCCCCGATTCGACGTCGTACGTGACGCTCGCGTGCGGTTCGAGGATGGCCTCGTTGTCGGCGTCCTGGATGACCTCGCGGCTGCGGATTCCGCGCTCGTTGTCCCCCGTGATCGCCAGGACCGGACTCGATGCGCCGTCGGCCTCGCACAGCCCCGCACCCATGTACGCGGCGCCGGGGCCGCCGACGCCGTCGACGACGCCGACACGCCGACCGGCGCGCGCGTAGCCGTCCGCCATCAGCGTCGCGCTCGCCTCGCTCCGGGCCAGGACGTGTCGAATCGACGACGCCGCGAGGCTCGAGTAGTAGGGATCCATCTGCTCGCACGGGAACCCGAACACCGTATCGATGCCGCTCGTTTCGAATACTCCGACGATCTGGTCTGTCGTGTCTGTCATCGTGGCTCAACTCGAACCGCGTCTCGATCCCCCATGCGAGTCAATCGCACAAAAAGATGTGCCCGAAAACTGACGTGACGCGTTACAGACGGCGATCCGGCGGGCGGATACGATACCCGCCGGAGGATTTATCCGTCGAATCGACGACGACCTCCGTGAGAATCGATGACAGAACGCGTTCTGGTTCTGGGTGCCGGTGGCGTGATCGGACGGAAATGCAAGACGCGACGAGTACGGCCGCGTCGGTCGGCACGGAACTCCTGCTCGACGGTCGACTCGACGGCGGCGCCGGCGTCCGACCGCCCGAGGTGGCCGTCCCCCCGGAACCGTTCGTCGACCGCCTCCGGTCGGAACCCGGGCTGGAGTTCTGGACCGGACGCTGTCGAAGAGTCGCGTGAGCGACGCCGACGACCGCACGATACAAGGGCGCGCTCCACTCGAACCCTGATATGGAACTCCTCGGCCGGTTGGCGGCGCTGCTCGTCCTGCTGGTGGCGGGGACCGGCCTGCGACTCGTCGGCCTCCTCGACGAGTCCCGGACGGCGCGGCTGAACGCCGTCGCCTACTACGTCGCGCTGCCGGCGCTCGTCTTCGTCTCCACGTACGACCGGGCGATCGGCGACCTCCTCTCGGCGGAGTTGCTGGCGGGGCTCCTCGCGGTGCTGTTCGCGACGGCGGCGCTGGCGTGGCTCGTCCACCGGAACCGCCCGTCGAGCGCGCGCCGGAGCGTCGCCATCGTCCAGTCGTACCACTCGAACCTCGGCTACCTCGGCCTGCCGCTCGTCGCGGCGACGTTCGACGCCGACGTCACCGCGATCGCGAGCGTGATCCTCGGCGTCTTCTCGCTGGCGCAGGTCCCGCTGACGATCCTCGTGCTCGTGCGGATCACCGACGGCGACGCGACGCTCGGCCACGAACTGGGACGGCTGGTCCGGAATCCGGTGCTGGCGGCGCTGGTCGCCGGCCTCGCGGTCGGGTCGACGGCGCTCGTCGTTCCGGGGCCCGCCGCGGCCGGCCTCGACGCGCTCGGCTCGGCCGCCCTCCCGCTCGCGTTGCTCTGTGTCGGCGCGTCGCTCGAACTCGACGCGCCCTCGCTGGACGTCGGGGCGACGGGTTCCGTGATCGCGCTCAAGGTCGGGTGCATGCCGGCGCTGGCGTGGCTCGTCTTCTCGCTGCTCGCCGTCGACGCCGCGACGTTCACCGCCGGCGTCGTGATGCTCGGGACGCCGACGGCCGTCTCGACGTTCGTGTTCGCGAGCGAACTCGGCGGCGACGCGGCGTTCGCATCGCTCAACGTCTTCGCCACGACGGTCGCGTCCGTCGGGACGCTGTTCGTGCTGATCCTCCTGGTGGCCTGAGGGGGCGACTCGTTCGTCGGCCGGTGTGACGCGGCTACGGCCGCTCGCGGAGACACTCCAACCGGCGACGACGCCACCGGCGTCGTCGCGCCGTCTCGCGGTCTAACGGCGCCGCGTCGACGAGGTCGCCGTCCTCGACGGTGACGAGCAGGACGTCGCCGTCCTCGACGTCCGGCAGGTCCTCGCGGGGGACGACCAGCTGATCGACCACCTCGCCGTCCGCCTCGAGCAGCAGGACGACGTGTTCGCCGTCGACGACCCGGTCGACGACCGCGACGGACGTGCGAGGGCGGTTCGCGCGGCCGGCGCCGAGGGTCGGTTCGGCGCCCCGTTCGAGCCGTTCGCAGGGCGGTGTGGCGGCTTCGGCCCGTACGCCGGCCGCGGCCGGGAGCGCCAGCGCGGCGGCGAGAAGCGAGGCGAGCGTTCGCAGTGCGGTTCGACGCGTGCTGGCTGTGCGCGACATGGGCCGTCTGGCCGCGGATTCCTACATAAACTCGCGGACGGGCCGACGGACGTGACGAGCCGTGACAGTCGGTTCGAGCGGAGTCTTTGCCTCGCTCACCAAAATACTCAACCCCGTGTCAGGAATACGTTCCACGGAGCGCGCCGGGGCTCCCGCGCGACTCAGGAGACCGATCCGATGAGCGAGACACCACAGCGCGAGCGCGACCGCATCGACCCGGAGTTCGACCACCTGCGGGCGGAGGGGGTCGACGAGGAGCGACTGGAGGAGTTGCTCGACCCCTACGCGATCGGCCGGGACGACCACGAGAACGCCCCGGCGTTCGTGATCCGCGCCGACGAGGTGCAGGCGGCGCTGACGACGCTGCGCGACGAGGCCGGCTTCGACCACCTCTCGTGTATCACGGCCCAGGAGTACGAGGACCGCTACGAATCGATCTACCACCTGACGAAGTACGACCAGCGGACCCACGAGGTGAGCCTCGTCGTCCCGCTGCCGACGGACGACCCGGTCTGCCAGACGGCCGAACCGGTGTTCAGGTCGGCCGACTGGGCCGAACGCGAGAACTTCGACCTCGTGGGCATCGCCTACGAGGGCCACCCCGACCCCCGGCGGATCCTCCTGCCGGAGACGTGGCAGGGCCACCCCCTCTCGCTGTCGTACGATCAGGACAGGCCACAGGTCGTCCGGTTCGCCGAGCACGCGAACCCGCTGGAACCCGACCACCGCGACGCCGAGTCGGACACGATGTTCCTCAACATCGGGCCACACCACCCGGCGACCCACGGCGTCTTGCACCTGAAGACGTCGCTTGACGGCGAGACGGTCGCCGACGTCGACCCGGACATCGGCTACCTCCACCGCTGTGAGGAGCAGATGTGCCAGCAGGGCACCTACCGCTACCAGATCATCCCGTACTCGAACCGCTGGCACTACACGTCGAACCTGCCCAACGAGTGGGCCGTCGCCCGCGCCATCGAGGACCTCGCCGACATCGAGGTGCCCGAGTACGCGCAGGTGCTGCGGACGATGTCGACGGAACTCGGGCGGATGCTGGGACACTTCCTCGCGCTGGGGACGTTCGCGCTGGACGTCTACGGCGACTTCACCGCCATCTTCCAGTACGCATTCCGCGACCGCGAGGAGGTCCAGAACATCCTCGAAGACCTCACCGGCCAGCGGATGATGTTCTACTTCTTCCGGCTTGGCGGGGTCGCCTGGGACCTGCCGGAGCCCCGCGAGGAGTTCATCGAGAAGACGCGCGACTTCCTCGACGGCCTGCCACGGAAGATGGACGAGTACCACGCGCTGCTGACGGGCAACGAAATCTTCCAGCTACGCTGCGTCGACACGGGCCACCTCGACCCCGAAACCGCCAAGCAGTACGGCTGTACGGGCCCCGTCGCCCGCGGTTCGGGGATCGACTACGACCTCCGCCGGGACGACCCCTACGGCTACTACCCGGAACTCGACTGGAACGTCGTCACCGAGGACGGCTGCGACAACTACTCGCGCGTGCTCGTCCGTCTGGGCGAAGTCGAGGAGAGCGCCAAGATCGTCGAGCAGTGTCTGGACCTGCTCGAAGATTGGCCGGCGGACGAGCGGACCGTCCAGAGCAACGTCCCCCGCACCCTGAAGCCGGAGGCGGACACCGAGACCTACCGCGCCGTCGAGATCGGAACGGGCGAACTCGGCATCTACGTCCGCTCGGACGGCTCGAACAAGCCCGCGCGGTTCAAGATCCGCAGCCCGTGTTTCCACAACCTCGCGGCGCTGCCGGAGATGGCCGAGGGCGAGTACGTCCCGGACCTGATCGCCTCGCTCGGCAGCCTCGACATCGTCCTCGGGAGCGTCGACCGCTGACGGCGACGCTGCGGCTCTCCTCGCGCTCGCGTCCGTGCTGCCGGCCCGCGACGCCCGCTCACCCCTCGGTTCGCTCCCTGAGGTAGGCCAGACAGTACTCCCGGGCCTCCTCGATCCGCTCGGCGGCGTCGCCTTCCGCCTCGTCCTCCAGCCCCGCCAGTTTCTCGGCCACCTCGGACACGCGGTCGACCTTCGGCCCCGGGTCGTCCTGGGTCCGCGCGCCGTCGAGTTCCTCGGCCAGCCCCTCCTGCAGCGAGTCGACCTGCGTCTGGACCGGCCGGTCGGCCGCGTCGCTCGCCCGCCGGAGTTCCTCGCGCGCCCGTTCGAGGGAGTCGGCTTCGCCCATAGCTCCGCTCACGGCCGCCGGACGGAAAGCGACCGGGCGGCGAGCGCCGGGCGCGGCCTCAGCCGTCGCGCCACTCGACGGGGCCCGCGGCCGCGAGGTCGGCGGCGAGCGCGTCGAACCGCTCGAACGACAGCGGCGGCGGGTGGGCCCGCCGCGCGCGTATCTCGTCGGGGAGGTCCGCGTGGTAGCGCACGAGCGTCTCGACGTCGTAGGGGTAGGCCGCCGGGTCGACGCCGACGAAGCCGCTTCGCTCCCGCGCGCGGTCGAGCGCCGCCCGCCACCGCGAGGCGGGGGCGAAGCCCGCCGACTCGACGCCGTGGGAGAACAGCGTCGCCCGGACGTCGTCGTACGGCCGCGTCCCGTCGAGGTACGATTCGAGGCGCCGCACGTCGGGCCGGGTGTTGAACGCCGCCCAGTACGGCACGGAGCCGGTTCGCAGCGTCCACCACGGCTCGACGAGCGCGAACGACTGGACGAGCAGCCGCCCCGACGGCCGCCCCCGCTCCGCGTACCGGCGCCGGTAGCAGTCGGCGACGAACGCGCTCAGTTCCCGGGGGTCGTCGAACGAGAGCCGGCGAACCTCGTAGCCGCGCTCGTCGGCGAGGCGCTCGACGTCCTCGCGGAGCGCGGGGTCGAAGCCCCACTCGGCCTCCGGGACCGTCCCGTCGGGGTCGGGGGTATCCCACGTCCGCCGGTCGGCGCCCCGAGCGGCGAGGAATCGAGCGATCCGCTCGCTGCCGTCGTAGTACTCCCGCGGGGCGAGGCCGCCGAGGCCGCCGACCTGGTAGGTGTGGCGGTCGCCGAGGTCGACCGCCGGCCACTCGTAGCCGCACTCGACGGTGACGACCGTCCCGCCCGGTTCGAGGACGGTCCCGAGGAACTCCTCGTAGGCCTCGCCGAGGCGACGGCTCTTCGTCCGGAAGTACGCGAGCCGCCGGACCATCAGCCGGTCCTGGTTCGGGTCGTGCATCTGGTGGAGGGCGACGTCGGGGTTGGCCGCGAGGAACGGCCCGGCGTGTCGGGCGCCCCACGCGGCGTCCTCGCGGATCGCGTCGGGGTGTAGCGACCGCCTGACGGGAACGAGGAACGTCTGGGGGAGCCACGGAATCCCGAGCAGGGCGGCGAGGAACACCGCGGCGCCGTTGCTCGACCCGATCAGCACCGCCGGGTACCCTCTGGCGGGGTACCGCTCGGTGACCCAGCGGCGGAAGGCCTCGACGTCGACGTCCCCCAGCCGTCCCGGCGGCGTCCCCTCGTTCGCTCCGCCCCACGTGTACGCCGAGGTCCGCACCCGGCGGGGGAGGCGGTTGAGAAGGGGCGTCGCCGCCGTCAGCTTCGGGTGGACCAGCCCGAGCGCGGGGAACTCCTCGCCGCGGAGGTAGCTGGCGGTCGCGCGGACGAAGACGGTCGTCGAGTCGAAGTTGGCGAGGCCGTGGGGGGTCGACCGGTCGGCGGCGAGCAGCCGCGAGAGCCTCATCGGTTCGACGGACCGGCGGTCGATGTCGGTGGCGCTGTCGGTCGCACGGAGCCGTCGCCTACCACGGCCGGACGGTTAATACCCGCCGGCTCAGGTGACGGGCCAAGCTTCAACCGTGCCCGCGGCGTACGTCGGCCGCCACGGAACGCGGTTCGTGGACGTGATACCATGGGATCCGAGACAACGGGAGGAGACGCACTGGATCGGCGGCTGGCCGACGGCGTGCCGGTCGCCGACGGCTCCGGCGAGACCGGACGGGACGAGACGGACGCGGAGTCGGACGACGAGGACGAAGACGAGGACGAGTGGGACCGGCAGGACGAGACCGACGCCGAGCCGCCGCGGGAAGGCGAGGACGAGGACGACGCGGACTCGTAACCGTCGAATGCGCGACCCGCTGGGCCTGCTCAGACGCGGTCTCCGACGCCCGCTGAAGATCCCGCGGTACGTCTTCGGACTTCTGGTCCCCTCCTCGCGGTGGGGGCCGACGTGGCGCAAGCGCGGCGGGGTCGTCCGCTTCGAACCCGGCGGCTACGCCGCGAGTCCGCGCGACCGGCCCGAGTTCGCCGCGAACCTCTACTACGAGGCCTCCGGGCTGTGGGCGGCGCTTGCGGCCCACCTCGACGAGCGGCCGGCGCGCTCGCTCGAAGTCGGCTGCGGCTACGGGCGGCTCTCGCCGTGGATCGCGGCGTGGTCCGACGAGTTCCTCGGCGTCGACCCCGACGAGGGGGCGCTCGACCGGGCGGCGACGCTGTACCCCGGCCTCGCGTTCGCCCCGGGGCGGGCGGACGCGCTGCCGGCGCCGGCGGACGCGGCCGGGCTGGTCGTCACGTGGACGGTCCTCCAGCACGTCGACGATACGGCGATTCGCGCGGCGGCGGCCGAGATCGAGCGGGTGCTCTCCCCCGGCGGGACGCTCGTCTGCTGTGAGCGAACCGGGCCGCCGGGCGACGGCCACCTCCACCCGCGGTCGGTCGGCGCGTACGACCGGCTGTTCGCCGGCCTCGACCTCGTCGACGTCCGCCAGCGGCCCGCCGAGCCGACGTGGGGCGAGTCGATGCCGTCGGCCCGGCCGCCCGAGCGCCTGCTGGTCTTCCGGGGGTGACGGCGGGGCGTCCCGATACCCAACTGGTTAGGCGCAGCCTTCCTGTCCGCACGTGCGCTACGGTAGCGTACCGTCCGGAGACGGACGGCGGCCCCGGGGGCGCACGTGGGAAAACGACGGGGCCGATTTTCGATTCCCTCCCTCCCTCCCGAGGAGACCCCGTGTGCCGGCGGACGGGGGCTGCCACGGACCCCGTTCCGTCACCCCTGCCGAACCCTCCGTCCACCTCGCCCGCGATCACCGCCGGTCGGCGCGTCCGGCCGGGCGGGCGGGGTCGATCACCGTCGCCGGGTGCGCCGGCTCGCGTGCCAGCAGGTCGTCGAGCTGGTCGCCACAGGAGGCGCCGCTGGCGACGACCCGCCGGTCGCGGGTCCCGTCGCTCGTGAACTGCGCCCGGAGACGGTCGCCGACGTCCAGACTCAGGTCGTAGTACTCCGCCTTGTAGCCGAAGCTCCCGGCCATCCCGCAGCACTCGACGTCGCTCTCGACCACGTCGTAGCCCAGCCGTTCGAGGACGGCCGTCGTGTAGGCATCGAGGCCGAGCGTCCGCGCCTGACAGTGGGCGTGGTAGGCGACGGCCTCGTCGCCGGCACGCAGGCCGTCGGGGTCCGCGTCCGCTTCCAGCAGGCCGTAGACGTACTCGAACAGTTCGTAGCTGGCGTCGGCGAGGCGCTCGAACGCGGGGTCGGGGAGGAACCGCTCGTAGTCGCGCCGGAACATCGCGAGGTCGGAGGGTTCGATCACGACCACGTCCCGGCCCGCGTCGAGGTGGTCGGCGAGCGCGGCGTACACCTCGTCCGCTTTCGCGTCGGCAGTCGCGATCATCCCCTGCGAGAGCGGCGCGCGGCCGCTCTCGGGGACCGCCGGCATCCGGACGCGGACGCCGAGGGCTTCGAGGACGCGGACGGCGGCCTGCCCGCGCTCGACGGCGACGTAGTTCGTGTAGACGTCGGGGTAGAGGACGACCTCGCGGTCGGCGTCGGAGACCCGGGAGCCGCGGTCGGCGTACCAGTCCCGCAGCGTCTCCCGCCTGAACTCGGGTAGCCGCCGGCGGGCGTCGATCCCGGCGACGCGTTCGAGGAGCGCGCGGGCCGGTCCCCAGCCGGCCAGCCGGTTCGAGAGCGGGGCCGTGGCGCTCGCCAGTTTGGCGAGGGTCTCGTAGTTGCCGAACAGCCGCTTTTGCAGGTCGAGACCCGCGGGCTCCTCGTCGGGGACCAGTTCGTCGTAGACGAACGCGAACCGCCCGGGGTCGTCGCCCCGGTTCAGCCGGTCGCGGACGACCGCGTTGATCCACGGGATGTCGATCTTCACGGGACACTGGTTCACGCAGCGCGTACAGCCCGTACAGAGGTCGTTGAACTCGGCCGCGGCGTCGTAGCCGTGGACGCCGGCCTCCCAGCCGGTGGCGATCCCGCCCGAGTAGGTCTCGCCGCCGAAGGCGTGGCCGCCGACCGACTGGAAGTTCGCACACGAGTTCGCACAGGCCGAACACCGGATGCAGTACAGCGTCTCCTTCAGGTGTTCGTCCTCGCGCATGGCCGTGCGGCCGTTGTCGACCAGCACGAGGTGGAACTCGCGTTCGTCGGCGGTCTCCGGCGAGAGGGGGTCGTCGTCGCCGCGGTCGAGCGACGGCGAGTCGACCGGCGGCGTCAGCACCGAGACGTACGACGTGATGTCCTGACCCGTCCCCGACTTGCCGATCAGTTCGACGAACGGCCGGAGGTCCTCGACGGCCGGCACGATCTTCTCGACGCCGGCGACGGCGACGTGGACGTCGGTCGCCGTCACCGTCTTGCGGGCGTTGCCCTCGCTCGTGACGAGCGCGATCGACCCCGAGTCGGCGGTGACGAAGTTCGCGCCGGTCATCCCGACGTCCGCCTCGCGGATGCGCTCGCCGAGGAACGCCCGGGCGAACCGCGTCAGGTCCGCGGCGGTTTCGAGGTCCTCGTCGGGGTCGAACCGCTCGTGAAACAGCTCTGCGATCCCCTCGCGGGACTTGTGGATGGCGGGGGCGACGATGTGCGAGGGGGCCTCGTCGGCGACCTGCAGGACGAACTCGCCGAGGTCGGTCTCCCAGACGTCGACGCCGTCGGCGTCGAGCGCCTCGTTGACGTCGAGTTCCTCGGTCGTCATCGACTTCGACTTCACGACCGTCTCGGCGCCCGCGTCGGCGACGACCTCCCGGACGTAGCGGTTGGCGTCCGCGGCGTCGTCCGCGAGGTAGACCGCCCCGCCGTTGTCCTCGACGGCCTCCCTCGTCGACTCGATCAACTCCGGGAGGGTCGCGATGGCGTGCTCTTTGATCTCCCGGGCGCGCGTCTTGAGCGCCTCGTACTCCTCGAGGTCGGCCACCGCGTCGTATCGCCCCCGGTTGAACGTCAGGGTGTTACGCTCGACGGCGTCGCCCTCGGTCGCCAGCAGGTGGCGGATGCGGGCGGCCTTCGCCTCGCGGGAGTCGGTGTCGGTGTCGGTGTCGGTGTCGGTGTCGGCGTCGACGTCGGCGCTCATCGGTCCTCGATCACCACCGCGCGAACCGCCTTCGGTCCGTGGGCACCCGTCACGAGCGCGCCCATGTCCGCCGTCGCGCTCGGGCCGGTCGCGAGCACCGTATCCGCGTCCCCGTCCCGGACGGCCTCGCCGAGGCGGTCGAACGCCGCCCCCATGTCCGGGAGGACGTCGCTCGCGGCGACGACCGCCACGTGGACGTCGGCGTAGAGGCTGGTCGGCTCCTCGCCGGCCGGCGAGGCCCGGATCGCGACCGAGCCGTAGTCGGCGACCGCGAAGTCGACGGCCGTGATCGCGGTCGTCGCCGCCTCCAGTTGCGCCGGCGTCGGCGCCGTCTCGACGCCCTCGGGGAGCGAGACGCCGTCGAACGGGAGGGGAACGCCGACGACGGGGGCCTCGACGCGGTCGGCGAGGACGGCCTCCGCGCCGGCGGCGTCCGTCCGCTCGACCGCCACGTCGAGTCGACGCAGGGACGCTTCGAAGGTCTCCGTGACGTCGGTCTCCATTGGTATCGCGTTATCACCTATCACAATGATCGTTTCGCCGGTCCGGCGCGCTCGCGCGATCGTTTCGAGTCGAAACGTACAAAAGAATATTATGTTCCTCCGTAGAATGTGCCACCGACTCTCATGAGTCTGGCTCGCACACACACGACATCCGACGTTCGGCATCGCAGATCACCGTCCGCGTTCGCGCGCCGCGTCGACGAGGTGAGCGCCGATGGCTAGCCCGCTCGAACTCGTCGCGGCGGCGTTCCCGCTCCTGGTCGTCGGGGCGTTGCTCGTCGGCCTCCTGTGGCCGGCGACGCGCGCGATGCCGCTCGCCTGGATCGCCGCGCTGGTCGTGGGCTATGCGGTGTGGGGGAACTCGGTGGATTACCTCGTCGGCGCCTCGCTCGTCGGCGCCATCACCGCCTTGGAGATCCTCTGGATCGTCTTCGGCGCGCTCGTGCTGCTGTACACGCTGATGCAGGCGGGCGCGTTCGACCGGATCAACCGGGGTTTCGCCGCCGTCTCCGACGATCGGCGGGTACAGGTCGTGTTGCTGGCGTTCTTCCTCGCGACGTTCATCGAGGGGGCGGCGGGCTTTGGCACGCCCGCCGCGGTCGTCGCGCCGCTGTTGCTGGCGCTTGGCTTCCCGGCGCTTGCGGCGGTGATCGCGGCGCTGATCGGCCACATCATCGCCGTCACCTACGGCGCCGTCGGGACGCCGATCATCGTCGGCATCGAGACGCCGCTGCGCGCCTACGAGGACGCCATCGTCGCCGACGGCGGGATGACCGTAGCGGAGTACGCGGCCGAGGTCGCCGCCTGGGCCGCGACCTATCACACGCTCGTCGGCTTCGCGATGCCGCTGTTCGCCGTCGGCATGGTCGTCTACTTCTTCGGGGAGGAGCGCTCGATCGAGCCCGCCCTGGAGGTGGCGCCGCTTTGCCTGTTCGCCGGGGTCGCGTTCGCGGTCCCGTACTGGGCGTCGGCGTGGTTCGTCACGCCGGAGTTCCCCAGCCTGATCGGCTCGATGGTCGGCGGCGCGGTCACGGTGGCCGCGCTGCGCGCGGGCTACTTCGTCCCCGACGACGAGTGGGAGTTCCCGCCCCGGGAGGAGTGGCCCGCCCACTGGCTCGGCACGATCGAACCGGGCAGCCCCAGCGAGATCGACGCGCCCGGCGTCGGCGGCGCTGGCGGCGACGCGCCGGCCGCTGACGGCGGCACGCCGTCGACGTCGGTCTCGGCCGCGGGCGAGATGTCGCTGCTCCGGGCGTGGTCGCCGTACGTGTTCCTCGTCCTCTTGCTCGTCGTCACCCGCGTCTCCGATACGATCAGCGAGTTCCTCACCGAGGGCGTGATCGTGCCGATCGAGACCGGCGTCGGCGAGTTCGTCGTCGGCGTCGTCCTCGCCTGGAACGGCATCCTCGGGTACGAGAACCTCGAAGCGGGCATCGGGTGGCTCAACGTGCCCGGCTTCTGGCTGATACTGAGCGCGCTCGTCGCCATCCCGCTGTTCGGGATGAGCCGCCGACAGGTGCGGGACGCGTGGTACGAAGCCGGCGAGAAGATCGTCTCGCCGTTTATCGCGCTGGTGTTCGTCATCGCGATGGTGCAGGTGATGATCAACGCCGGCTCCTACCCGGGGGCGGCGATCGAGGAGAGCATGATCGAACTCCTCGCGGTCGCGACCGCCGACGCGACCGGTGCCGCGTACCCGACGATCGCCGCGCTGATCGGCGCGCTCGGGGCCGCGATGACCGGTTCGAACACCGTCTCGAACATCACGTTCAGCGGCTTCCAGTTCACCGCGGCCCGGGAACTCGGCCTGTCGACGCAGCTCATCGTCGGCGCGCAGGCCGTCGGCGGCGCCATGGGCAACCTCGTGGCGATCCACAACGTCGTCGCCGCGCTGGCGACCGTCGGCCTCGTCGGTCAGGAGGGCCGGGTCATCCGGTTGAACCTCATCCCGCTGGCCTACTACGCCGCGTTCGTCGGCTTCTGGGTCCTGCTGTTCGTCTACGCGCTCGTGCCGGGCGCGTTCTGACCGCCTGACCGCGGCGGACGGCGGCGCGGACCGCGGCCGCGATCTGCCGTCCCATTCTTGTCGCCGCGGGCGCAATCGATATTCGACGACCGCCGACCGCCGACCGCCGACCGAAGGACACGTGATCCACATGGCTACCGACCCGACCGAACCGACCCCCGCGGCCGATCCCCGCGCCGACTACGACTACCGCAGCGACGACGTCGACCGACCCGCGCTCGTCGACGACATCGAACGCCTCGTCGACGGCGACGTCCGCGCCGACTCCTACTCCCGGCGGCTCTACGCGACCGACGCCAGCATCTACGAGGTGACGCCCATCGGCGTCGTCTTCCCGACGTCGACGGCGGACGTCGCCGCCGTCGTCGAGTACTGCGCCGAGCGCGAGATCCCCGTCCTCCCGCGGGGCGGCGGGACGAGCCTCGCCGGCCAGACGGTCAACGAGGCCGTCGTCCTCGACTTCACCCGGTACATGGACGCCGTCGTCGAGGTCGACTCCGACGCCCGCCGGGCGACCGCGCAGGCGGGCGTCTACCTCGGGACGCTGAACGAGGCGCTTTCCCCCCACGACCTCAAGTTCGCGCCCGACCCCGCGTGGGGTGACAAGAGCGCCCTCGGGGGCGCCATCGGCAACAACTCGACCGGCGCCCACTCGCTGCAGTACGGCAAGACCGACGCCTACGTCGAGGAGTGCGAGGTCGTCCTCGCCGACGGCACCGTGACGACCTTCGGCGAGGTCGCCATAGAGGACCTCCCCGACCTCGCGGCCGGCGACGACCTCGAATCGCGGATCTACGCGGAGGTCGCGCGGATCCTCGACGAGGATGGCGACCTGATCGAGGAGACCTACCCCGACCTCAAACGGAACGTCTCGGGGTACAATCTGGACTGGCTCGTCAGCGAGGCACGCGGCACCTCGGAGCGCGCGAACGGCGAAGCCGTGAGCGAGGACGCCCGCGGCGCCGAGCGGGGCGTCGGCGAACCCGACGCCGACGGCGGAACGATCAACCTCGCGAAACTGCTCTGTGGCAGCGAGGGGACGCTCGCGATCGTCACCGAGGCGACGGTTTCCCTCGAACCCGTCCCGGAGACCAAGAGTATGGCGCTGCTCGCGTACGACTCGGTGCTCGACGCGATGCGCGACGTCGCGCCCATCGTCGAACACGACCCCGCCGCCGTCGAGGTCCTCGACGACGTGCTGATCGACCTCGCCCGCGGGACCGCCGAGTTCGCCGGGGTGACCGAGATGCTGCCCGACGGCACCGGCGCCGTCCTGATCGTCGAGTTCTACGCCGACGATCCGGCCGACGGCAGGCGGAAGGTGGCGAACTTACTCGCCGACCGCTGCCCGGCCGTCGACCCCGAGGGCGAGGCCGACCCGACCGACGAGCGGACGAGCCTCGACGCCGACGTGCTCGCGTTCGACGCCCTCGAAGCCTACGACGAGGAGAACCGGGCGAAGATCTGGAAGCTTCGCAAGTCCGGGCTGCCGATCCTGCTCTCGCGGACGACCGACGAGAAGCACGTCGCGTTCGTCGAGGACACGGCCGTCCCGCCCGAGCACCTCCCGGAGTACGTCGCCGACTTCCAGGCGGTACTGGAGGACCACGACACCTACGCGAGTTTCTACGCCCACGCCGGCCCCGGCGTGCTCCACATCCGGCCGCTCGTGAACACGAAGACCGGGGAGGGCGTCGAGACGATGGCCTCGATCACCGACGCGGTGACGGACCTCGTCGTCGAGTACGGCGGCTCGGTCTCCGGCGAGCACGGCGACGGCCGAGCGCGCACGCAGTGGAACCGGAAGCTGTACGGCGAGGAACTCTGGGAGACGTTTCAGGAGCTGAAGACGGCGTTCGACCCCGACTGGCTCCTGAATCCCGGTCAGGTCGTCTTCCGCGAGGACGACCCGACGGACATGACCGAGAACCACCGGTTCGGCCCCGACTACGCGTTCGAGGCGGAGTTCGAGCCGGTCTTGCGGTGGGAGAACGACGACGGCTTCCGGGGGATGGTCGAACTCTGTCACGGCTGTGGGGGCTGTCGCGGCGAGCAGTCGACCACGGGCGGGGTGATGTGTCCCACCTTCCGCGCCAGCCGCGAGGAGATCACCAGCACCCGCGGCCGGGCGAACGCGCTCCGGGAGGCGATGAACGGCGAACTCGAACCGGGCGAGGCGTTCACCGACGAGTTCGTCGAGGAGGTGATGGGGCTGTGCGTCGGCTGCAAGGGCTGTGCGATCGACTGCCCGAGCGAGGTCGACATGGCCAAGCTGAAAGCCGAGGTGACCCACGAGCACCACCGGCGCAACGGCGCGACCCTGCGCGACAGGCTGTTCGCGCGCGTCCACGACCTCTCGCGGCTGGGCAGCGCGCTCGCGCCGCTGTCGAACGTCGCGCCGAAGCTACCCGGTGTGCGACGCCTGCTCGAATCGACGGTCGGCATCGACGCGGACCGGCCGCTGCCGACGTTCCACGCGACGACGTTCCGCGACTGGTTCGAGAAGCGCGGCGGCGCTCGCGTCCCCGAGGCCGACGCCGAGCGCCGGGCCGTCGTCTACCCGGACACGTTCACGAACTACAGCAACCCCGCGGCCGGGAAGGCGGCGGTTCGCGTCCTCGAAGCCGCGGGGGTCCACGTCGCCGTCCCGGATGCCCCCGGCGACACGGGTCGGCCCGCGTTCTCGAAGGGCTTCCTCGACCGGGCGCGCGAGACGGCCCGGGAGAACGTCGACGCCCTCGCGCCGTACGTCGAGGACGGGTGGGACGTCGTCGTGATCGAGCCGTCCGACGCGGTGATGTTCCAGTCGGACTACCTCGACCTCCTCGGCGAGGAGGCCCGGCCGCTCGCCGAGCGGACCGACGGCGTCTGCGAGTACGTCGACGTCTTCCGGCTCGACGAGCGCCTCGCGTTCGACGAGACCGGCGAGCGACTGACCTACCACGGCCACTGCCACCAGAAGGCGACGGCGAAGGACCACCACGCCGTCGGCGTGCTCCGGCGCGCGGGCTACGAAGTCGACCCGCTGGACTCCGGCTGTTGCGGGATGGCCGGCAGCTTCGGCTACGAGGCCGAACACGCCTCGATGAGCGACGCCATCGCGTCGGTGCTGTTCGAGCAGGTCGAGGAGGGCGACGGCGAGCGGGTCGTCGCCCCCGGCGCCTCCTGCCGGACCCAGCTGTCGACCCGGCCGGGCGGCGAGGAGCCGCCGACGCCGATCGAACTGGTGGCGGCGGCGCTCGAGTGAGCCGGCGACGCGCGCCCGCGGCGGCGTGTGAAAGGCGGCATTACTAAAGGACCGCCGGGGTGGAGAACGGTATCGCAATGCTCGAGGTCCCGCTGCAGCTGATCGACCAACTGCTTCTCGACTTCCACGTGGGGCACGTCCTGCTCGTCGCGTTCGTGCTGGCGATCCTGGCGACGATCCCGGTGGGGTCGCTGCGCGTGCTCGGGCTCACTATCATCACCTTCGGCGCGATCTTCCTGCTGACGCCGGTCGAGGCGGCCGGCGAGACGTACCTCTTCCGGCTCGCGGGCGTCGCGCTGCTGGTCGTCGGGCCGATGCTGTACGTGGGCGGGCGCTAGTCGCCGCCGAGCAGGTCGTCGTAGCGCGCGCCGGTCTGTTTCAGCGTCTCCGTCGAGTAGAGGCGCTCGTGGTCGAACGGGAGGTAGTCGGCCGCGAGTTCGTCGATCTTCGCGTCGACGGCCGCCGGGTCGCGGCCGTGGATCATCGTGAAGAGGTTGTACGGCCAGCCCTGCTCCGGCCGGCGCGGACGGTGGTAACAGAGGGTGACGTACGGCAACTCCCCGGCGGCCTCGCCGCGGGCGTCGCGTTCCCCGTCGGGGACGTCCCAGACGACCATGCAGTTGGCGTCGAAGCCCGTGACGACGTGGTTGACGACGCAGCCGATCCGCTTGATGCAGCCGTTCCCTCGCAGGCGGTCGATGGCCGCGAGCACGTCGTCGACGTCGGCGCCGAGCGCGTCGGCCACGTCGCGGTAGGGCGTCGCCGACGGCGGGAAGCCGTCCTGGATCTCGAGCAGGAGGTCCGCCTCCAGCGCCGAGAGGTCGCCCGCGGCGTCCTCGCTGATCCGGGTCGCCGAGGCGTCGGTCCCCTCGCCGGCGCTTACGGCGTCGCCGGTCGCCGGGTCAGCGCCCCCCCGGTCCGCGCTCTCGCGTGCGAACCGGTCGGCGTTGACGACGGGGAACTCGAGGTCGATGTAGTAGTCGGTGAGCATCGGCAGGACGAGCACCTCGCGGCCCGTTCGCTCCTCGATCTCGTCGAGGATGCGGTCGCGGGTCTCCCGGGAGCCCGCGGTCACCACGAACCACATGTTCCACTCGTGGTCGCGGGCGTAGTTGTGGTTCACCTGCCGGTAGCCGTTGATCACCTCGGCGATCTCGTCGAACCGCTCCTCGGGCGCCTGGACCGCCGCGAGCGTCGACGAGCCGATCACCGGCGGATTGAGAACCGCGCCGAACCGCCGGAAGATCCCGTCGTCGTACAGCCGGCGGACGCGCTCTATGGCCTCCGTCTCGTCGATCCCGAGGTCCTCCCCGACGGCCCGGAACGGGCGCTCCTCGACCGGGAACCCGCTCTGGTAGCCGTCCACGATCGCCGCGTCCACGTCGTCTACGGTTTCGCGCCAGTCGCCCGACCCCGTGCTCATTGGCGGCGCTAGGGACGTGCCGAACGTAGGGGTTTCGTCTCCGGTCACACCGCGTCCGCGCCGTAGAGCAACAGCAACACGCCCCAGCAGACCGACCACGCGCCGAGACCGTCGTCGCGCTCGATCCGGTCGAGTTTCCGGACGGGGGTAGTGGACGAAGACGAGCGTGGCGACTAAAAACTGCGGTCGAGACGGCCCCGAAAACGACGGGATTTAGGCCGCGCCGCACGAACGGCCGCACATGGCTCAGGCTACCCAGGAGTTCGGGGAGTGGCCGCTGAAGCGTCTCATGACCGAGGTCGTCGGCTCCGGCCACAAGTCGGCCGAGGACATGACCCGCGAGCAGGCCCGCGAGGCCTTCCAGCGCATCCTCGCGGACGAACCCGACCCGACGACGCTCGGGGCGTTCTGGCTGGCGAACCGCTGGAAGCGCAACACCCCCGAAGAGCTGGGGGCGTACGTCGACGTCATGCGCGAGGAGTCGGTCGTGGCCGCCGAACCCGACTGCGACCCCGTCGACTGCGGGGCGAACTACGACGGGAAGGGCCGGTCGGCCCTGCTCGGCGTCGCCGCGGGCGCCGTCGCCGCGGCCGCCGGCACGCCCGTCGTCGTCCACAGCGGCGACCGCGTCCCCACCCAGAAACAGGACGCCTACAAGCACGTGCTGGACGAACTCGGCGTGCGGACGGAACTCGACCCCGAGGAATCCGCCGCGATGGTCGACGAGACCGGCTTCGGCTTCTACTACCAGCCGGCGTTCAACCCCGGCATTCGGGACCTCTACGACCGCCGCGACCGGATGGGCGTCCGGACGTTCGTCAACACGATCGAGACCGTCGCCAACCCCGCGAACGCCGACGTCCACCTCGGCTCGTTCTACCACCTCGCGTTCGCGAAGAAGATGACCGACCTCGTCGCCGAGAGCGAGGCCCTCGATTACTCGCGGGTCATCATGTTCCAGGGGATGGAGGGCTACGACGACATCCGCCCCGGCTACACGAAGGTCGCCGACTGGAGCGAGGACGGCTTCGACGACTACGAGATCGAGACCGCCGAGTTCGGCATGGACTTCGAGAGCGAGGACCTCGCGGTCGACGACGTGGCCGGCGACTCCGCCCGCATCACCGAGGCGGTGCTCGCGGGCGAGCGCGAGGATCGGTTCGCCGACGCGGTCGCGCTCAACGCCGCGTTCCGGATCTACGCCCGCGGCGACGTCGACGATCTGGAGACGGGCCTCGAACGCGCCCGCGACGTGATCGCCGACGGCAGCGCCGAGGCGGTACTCGACGAACTGCGGGCGTTCTGAGCGCCCCGGAGGCGCCGCCACGCGACCGGCTCCTTACCACTGTTCGACGAGCGGTCGCGGAATTCAACCGGGGGAAACGCCTGTATCGAAAACAATGAACGATTTTATGTGCGACCCCCGCGACCACGGACCATGCGACTCGATGGCAAGACGGTGCTCGTAACGGGAGCGGGATCGGGAATCGGACGCGCGACCGCGACGCGGTGCGCCGAGGAGGGCGCCCACGTCGTCGTCACGGACGTCGATACCGCGGGCGGCGAGGAGACGGTCGAGCGGGTCGAGGCGGCCGGCGGCGCCGCCGAGTTCGCGGAACTCGACGTCACCGACGGCGAGCGCGTCCACGAGGTGGTAGACGCCGTCGAAGCGGAGCGCGGGCTGGACGTGCTGGTCAACAACGCCGGCGTCGGCCACCCGCCGTCGGCGCTGGAGGAGACCGACGACTCGATCCGCGACTACGTCTTCGAGGTGAACGTCGAGGGCGTCTGGAACGGCTGTCACGCCGCCCTGCCGCACATGAAGGCGCGCGGGGAGGGTGCGATCGTCAACGTCGGCTCGCTGGCGAGTTTCGTCGGCCTCCCCAAGCAGGCGGCGTACTCGCTGAGCAAGGGCGCGGTGCTCAACATGACGCGGGCGATCGCGGCCGAGGCCGGCCCCCACGGCGTGCGCGCGAACGCGGTCTGCCCGGGGTTTACGGACACGAGCCTCGTCGAGGCGATGCTCGCGGGCTACGACGACCCGGAGGCGGCCCGCGAGCGCATGGAGCGTCAGTACCCGCTGAAACGGTTCGGCGAACCCGAGGAGGTCGCCGACGCGATCCTGTTTCTCGCCAGCGACGAGGCCTCGTTCGTCACCGGCCACGGGCTGGTCGTCGACGGCGGCTACTCGAGTTGCTGAGCGCCGTCACTCCCGCTCCTGTGGGATCGCGACGCTCGCGAGCTGGTCGCCGGCACGGACGGTCGCCTCCCGGCGGTGGACGTAGAGGACCCCCTCGCGGTCGGTCGCGGCCTCGTGGAGGGGCTCGTAGGTCGTCGGGTCGTAGACGGTGCCGACGGGGGTCCCCGACGGGACGACGGCCCCGAGTTCGAGGTCGGCGTTCGGGCGGAACAGCCCCGACGCCGCCGCCTTGACCTTCCCGAGGTGGTCGCGGGCGACGGTCTGTGGCCGGTCGGCGGGCTCGCCGGGGAGCATCCCGAGGTGTCGCAGGGCGTCGAGCAACCCCTCGACGCCGAGTTCGACGGCCTCTTCGAGGATCCGCCTGTTGTACGCCAGTTCGGGCGTGATCGAGGGAATCCCCTCGCGGGCGGCGGCGACCCGCAGTTTCCCGGCGAACCCCCGGCGGTGCCACTCCTCGGAGGCGTCGTCGCCGGCGGCCTCCGCCAGCAGCAGGTCCGTGCCGAACGCCTCCGCGAGCGCCCGGGAGTCGGCGTCGCCTTCGAGGTAGACGACGTGGGGGTACATCAGCGGGCTGCCGGTGTGGAGGTCGACGACGGCGTCGGCCTCGCCGACGTACTCCCAGAGGCGGGCGGCCATCCGCTGGTGGATCGAGCCGTGTTCGTCGCCCGGCCAGACGCGGTTCATGTTCGGGTTGACGCTGTCGAGCGCCTCCGGCGTCGTGTAGGAGACGCGGTCGAAGGTCAGCGGGTCCGCGACCGGGACGGCGACGACGGTCCCCGACAGCGCCGACAGCGGGAGGCGGTCGTGGAACCGCCGGAGCACCTCCGTCCCGTTGACCTCCCGACCGTGCTGGGCGGCCTGAACGTAGAGGGTCGGGTCGCCCTCGCCGCCCTCGTAGGCGTGGACCGTCGTCGTCACGTCCACGCCCGAGGGCAGCGTCGCGAGCGTCACCTCCGTCGCGTCGTGGCCGTGGCTGCCGCCGCTCATGGGCTACGTTTCGACAGCGGAGGATATGTACGTGCGGGGCGGCCCGGACCACCACCGTTTTCACGCCGCCCGTCCTCCGCGGTGATATGGCGAATCCAACGGCCACGCTGCACACGAGCGAAGGCGACGTCGAAGTCGAACTCTTCGAGGAGCGCGCGCCGCGGACGGTCGCGAACTTCGTCGGTCTCGCGACGGGCGAGCGCGAGTGGACCGACCCGGAGACGGGCGAGCGCGTCACCGACCGACCGCTGTACGACGACGTGCTCTTTCACCGCGTCATCGACGACTTCATGATCCAGGGCGGGGACCCGACCGGGACCGGCCGCGGCGGCCCCGGCTACACCTTCGACGACGAGTTCCACGACGAACTCCGTCACGACTCCGAGGGGACCCTCAGCATGGCGAACTCGGGGCCCAACACCAACGGCTCGCAGTTTTTCATCACGCTCGACGCCACCCCGCACCTCGACGACCGCCACTCCGTCTTCGGGGAGGTGATCGACGGCATGGACGTCGTCCGCGAGATCGGTTCCGTCGAGACCGACGCCAACGACCGCCCGAAGGAGGACGTCGTCCTCGAATCGGTCACGGTCGACTACGAGTAATCACCCGGTTCGCCGACCGTTTTTCCGTCACGTCAGCCGATCGATGCCGACGCGAACGCCTACCGGACGACGATCGTCCGTGCCGGGCCGCGAAACGAACCGCCGCCCGTCGCAGGGCGAGCACCCGATCGTCGACGGGGCGACAACGAGCGCCGACGCTGCGTCGAGTTCCCTGTGTGAATCGCCGGAGACGTATAGGTTTAGTGTCGACGGACCAGGAGGAGCGGTATGAACTGGACAGCCGCGGACGTTCCCGATCAAAGCGGCCGAACGATCGTCATCACGGGCGCAAATAGCGGTATCGGACTGGAGGCCACCCGCGAACTCGCACGCAACGGGGCCACCGTGATCATGGCCTGTCGGAGCGTCGATCGGGGCGAGGCGGCCGCCCGAGACGTCCGCGAGGACGTTCCCGACGCCGATCTCCGCGTCGAGGCGTGTGATCTGGCGAGTCTCGACTCGATCCGGGCGTTCGCCGACCGTCTCGGCGACGAGCCGATCGACGGTCTGGTCAACAACGCGGGCGTCATGGCGATCCCGCGATCGGAGACCGACGACGGGTTCGAGATGCAGTTCGGCGTCAACCACCTCGGCCACTTCGCGCTGACGGGGCTGGTGCTCGAGAACCTGCTCGGCGACGACGGCGATCGGGAGTCGCGGATCGTCACCGTCTCCAGCCGGATGCACGAGCGCGGCGAGATCGACTTCGACGACCTGCACGGCGAACGATCGTACGACGGCTGGAACGCCTACGCCCAGTCGAAACTGGCGAACGTGCTGTTCGCGTACGAACTCGAGCGGCGACTCCGCGCCGCGGACGTGAACGCCCTGAGCGTCGCCGTCCACCCGGGCTATGCGAGTACCAACCTCCAGTTCCGCGGCCCAGAACAGCGCGGCCAGCGGGTCCGGAAAGCGATCATGACGGTCATGAACGCCGTGCTGGCCCAGTCGACCGAGCAGGGCGCGCTGCCGACCCTGTACGCCGCGTCCGCGCCGGATGTCGAGGGCGGCGCGTACTACGGCCCCGGCGGCGTTTTGAACATGCGCGGCGCACCCGAGCGCCAGCTGTCTTCGGACCGATCGCACGATCGCGAGAGTGCGCGCCGACTGTGGCGGGTGTCGCGGGACCTGACCGGGGTGGAGTACGATCTCCCGAAACCGACGATCGACGAAGCGACCGTCTAGTCGGGTTACCCCGGCGCTGTTGGGGGGTCGGCTCTTGCACCGGCGATTCGGCTTCGGATGGTCGAGTCGCCGATCGTAACGCGAAAGGTGACGCACGCCAAGGGGTACGTAATGAGCGACGACGAGGGCATTCAACGCGCCAGCGACGTCGGTTCGAGCGACGCGCCGCCCGTCGAGGAGAAACCGTACAAGATCATCTTCGAGGCGAACCGCTGTTTCGGGGCGGGCAAGTGCGCCGAGGTCGCCGACAACTGGGAGATGGACGTCCAGACGGGCCTCGCGCGAGCGAAGACGTACTTCGTCGGCGAGGACGACCTCGAAGAGAACGTCCGCGCCGCGGAGGCCTGCCCGGCGAAGAAAGGCGACGGCTGCATCCACGTCGTCGACCGCCGCGCCGACGAGGAGGTCGCGCCCGACCCTCACGGCGACGGGACGCTGAGCGTCGACTGGTGACCGGCGGACACCGAAATGCACATCCCACACCGGCATCTACTCCCGACCGCGTTCTGCGCGAGGGTAGCCAAGCAGGCCAACGGCGGTGGGCTTAAGACCCGCTCCCGCAGGGGTCCGAGGGTTCAAATCCCTTCCCTCGCACTCGGCGCTCACTCTTTCGTGAGCGCCGAGTGCGGACGTGGGATTTGAACTAGACCGAGGTTCTGCGAGCGAAGCGGGCAGGTTCTCGGGCGTGGTTCAAATCCCTTCCCTCGCATGCCGACTCGAACGACGGTGAAAGAGTGAGCCGTGCCGAATACAGAGCGCATATCGGTCACTTCCAGAAGTCACAGATACGAATTAGTTGTGCTCAATTTCGACAATATTATGCAAAAGTGGAGTCTACCGCATGATATGACGCCCCTCCAAGTGTTCGGAATCGACACACTCGGTAGTTCAGTGCTGGCGCTCATAGTCCCGTTCGTAATCGTCCTCTTTGGGACGTACTTGGGGGTTCTCGGGGCGCTACAGACGTTCTTCGGTGAGTCGTCGTGGCAGGACGTCTCGACCGTTGAGGAAGAGTGAAACGCTCCCCCGCCAACCGCCGATGCAGTGAGGTTGGTCAATTGACTTGAGTAGTTGGTGATAGATGTACGCCCTGTATTCAGCGCGCCGTTTCTGACAGCAATCCGGGGAGTAGGTGGGCCACTCCAGCAATTCCTTCGCCCGTACTGAACACGAGGTTCACGTAGAATCCTGACCAAATTCTAACTGCTGTTACTATCATATGCAACTCATAACGACGTCGGCCACCATCCACCGACGACCGGCAAAGAACACGAGTCGACACGTATTGGCGTGACGACGCGGACCGACGGCCGTCCCACAACGCCACCATTGATTATATCTCCAGCAGTACGGTCCGGCAATGGGAATTACGGAGGACGAACTCGCCAACTCGATCATCGACGAACATCGACAGTTGGGCGAGATAATGGAGTACGACTTCGACGCCTATCCCGAAGCCCATTACAACCACTACGGCAACCGTGGGGTGGCCGACCTGTACATCGTCGAGGAGAACGACGGTCGGCCAAACGCCAACGGATTCGTCTACGAGTTGAAGTCCGAATACGCGGTGCGGCAGGCGACCGGTGCGAACGAGATCATCCGACAGTTCAACAGGATGCGGGAGTTCTTTTTCGACGGGAGTTCCCACGAACGCCCCACGGATCTCGTGCGATTTACGCTCGGGTTCGCTGGCACCGAATACAATCTGCGACACATCTACGAGAATCTGGACATGTACGCGGCGACGGTCAAGAACTCGTACGAGTCGGACGATACCGTCGAATCCGAGTCCGTGATCCAGTTGAACGATCCGGATACGTTGTCCCCCGTCGTGGTACTCGGGAGGGCAAACGGCGAGACGGTCGAACCACTCGCCGCCGGTGACGAGTTCGGTCCGCACGTGGAGAGACGAAACGAGGAGATATTCGAACGGTGTGAAACCGTGATACGGGAGATAGCCGCCGAACAGTAGCTATACGGGTCCGTCGACTGGCCACGTTCTACGAAACGACCGGGGAGCGCGGAGGAGGACGGTGCCCGCCACGACGAGCGTACGACGCTTCGAACGGCCGTAGGCGTCGTCCGCGGTCGGCCTCCGCGTGACCGGTCGCCCGCCGCGCGCGATCGTAGAAAGTTCGGTGAACGAATCGAAAAAATTCCGCGAACCTGTCGCACGAGACGATATATTTCTCACGCTCCTAGCGTTAATTCGAAGGCAAAGCTTATACCGCGATAGTCGAGTTCGCATGGTATGGCACGCGATACGCCGGTACTGACCGAACACGACGAAGACGACCAACTGCCGAACCTCGTGACGATCGTCGGCCGGGGCGTCCCCGCGAGTTTCGAGATCACCGTCGACGGCGAGATCGAGATGGTCGCCGACGACCCGCTCGCCGAGGCGACGGTCGTCTCGGGGACGACCGCCGAGGGAGCGATCGACGTCGGCGTCACGCGCTTCCGCTTCGCCGGCGAGATGGCGAACGTGCGCGTCGTCGACTGGAACGGCGTCGCGCTGCCCGACTCCGCGAGCGCGCCGACGGTCCACGTCGAGTACGGCGCGCCCGGCCGGTAAGGCCCTCGTCCTTCGGCCGTCCTCGCCGACCCAGCCTCGCGGCCCCGCCGCTCAGAACGGGTACTCCCGGGGCTCGCGCTGGATCGAGATCCACTTCGTCGTCGTCACCTCGTCGAGGATCGACTCGGCGTTGTACCGGCCGAGGCCGGACTCCTTCATCCCGCCGAACGGGACGTGTGGCTCGTCGTTCATCGGCTGGTCGTTGACGTGGATCATCCCCGTGTGGATCCCGTCGGCGATCCGGCGGGCCTGTTCGAGATCCTGCGAGTGAACCGACCCCGAGAGCCCGTGGACCGTATCGTTTGCGACCTCGATCGCCTCGTCCTCCTCGGAGAAGGGGATCACCGGCGCGATGGGGCCGAAGTGCTCGTTGCACGCGGCTTCCATCTCGGGGTCGACGGCCGAGAGCACCGTCGGTTCGACGACGAGGCCGTCGGCGTCGCCGCCCGTCTCGAGGGTCGCGCCCGCGTCGACGCTCTCCTCGACGAACTCCAGCATCGTGTCGCGCTGGGTCTCGTCGATGACGGGGCCGATCACCGTCTCCTCGTCGGTCGGGTCGCCGGTCGGCAGCGCCTCGGCGCGCTCGACGAGGCGCTCGACGTACTCGTCGTACAGTTCCTCGTGGACGAGGTGGCGGTTGATCGAGATGCAGGCCTGCCCCTGGTGCATGAACGAGCCGAAGACGGCGCCGTCGACGGCCCGGTCGAGGTCCGCGCGGTCGGTGACGACGTGGACGTTGTTGCCGCCGAGTTCGAGCGCGGGCAGCGCGCAGTTGCCCGCGGCCTTCGCGGCGACCGTCTCGCCCACCTCGGTCGATCCCGTGAACGCGAGCACGCGCGGGGTCGGGTGTTCGGCCATCGCGGTGCCCACCTCGGAGCCGCTGCCGGTCACGACGTTCAACACCCCGTCGGGGAGGCCGGCCTCCTCGAAGAGCCGCGCCAGCAGCAGGCCACCCGTGATCGGCGTGTTCGACGCCGGCTTCAGGACGACCGCGTTCCCGGCGGCGACCGCCGGCGCGACCGCGCGCATCGAGAGGTGCAGCGGGAAGTTCCACGGCGAGATGACGCCGACGACGCCGGCCGGGACGCGCTCGACGACGTTCTCCTTGC
Source organism: Salinilacihabitans rarus (assembly GCF_024296665.1). NCBI lineage: Archaea > Methanobacteriati > Methanobacteriota > Halobacteria > Halobacteriales > Natrialbaceae > Salinilacihabitans > Salinilacihabitans rarus. Next base: position 3,026,523 of record NZ_CP100762.1, read on the forward strand.
CGGGGACGATCGAGTCGGCGTGCTCGCCGTTCATCCGGAACGGGTAGCTCGCGGCCTGTTGCATCATCCCCTTCGCGGTCTGCAACTCGGCGACGCCTTTGACCCGCGTGCTGCCCGCCTCGACCGCGAGCAGTTCGAGGATCCCCTCCCAGTTCTCGGTGACGTGCTCGATCGCCGCCTCGACGACGCCCGCCCGCCGCTGGGGCGGCTGGGCGGCCCACGACGCCTGGGCCTCGGCGGCGATCCCGTAGGCTTCGTCGACGTCCTCGCTCGTGCCGGCGGGGACGGCGGCGATCGCCTCCCGGGTGTAGGGGTTCTCGACGTCGATCAGGTCGCGGTCGCCGGGGCCGGTCCACTCGCCGTCGAGGTAGAGCGCGTTCCAGCCCGCGTCGGGGGTCAGCGGAAGGTCGTCGGTCATGCGGGCGGCCTACCACCGCACCGCGAAAAAGTCCCACACCGGAAGGCGCAACCCGTTCCCGTGCCCGACGCTCGCCGCCGCTACGCGCGCGGGACGACCCGCGACAACGCGGCGTAGACGACCGCCGCGATCACGACGACGGCGGCGACGCCGACGAGGACGTCGTCGGAGGCGAACCGCCACGCCAGCAACAGGATGCCGGCCGGCGCGAGCGCGAGGCCGGCCGCGGTGCGGTGGAACCCGCGGTCGGGCCGGGTCGATGTCCGCGTCCGTTCGGCCGCGTCGTCTGCCGCCTCCGCGTACATGAAGTACGGCAGGAACAGGTACGTCCCCCCGCCGACGAGGAGGCCGACGAGCGCGCCGAACGCCGGCTCCTCGAACAGCAGGTAAGCGACGTACGCGAAGACGGGCACGTCGAACGCGCCGGCGACCGCGGCGATGTGCTCGGGCGTGAGGAGGCTGTCGGCGAACGGCTCGTCGCTCCCGTAGGAGTCGGCGTCGCTCATGCGGCCGGGTTTCGATCGGAGGAAGTTATATCTTCGTGACCTGTTCCCGTTCTCACTCGTCTCCGCCCGGTCGCGCCGCCGAGAGGTACCGCGGCGGCACCGGCCCGGTCGTGTACGTCCCCTCGCCTCGCTTCGCGATCCGGCGGCCGTCCGCGAGCATCCCCGCGGCGTCGACGGCGAGCACGACCGGGTCGTCGGCGTGGCGGCGCCCGACGCGCCGCGCCGTCTCGCGGTCGCCCGAGAGGTGCACCCGCCGGCGGGCCATCGGCCGCAACCCCTCCTCGCGGATCGCGTCGAGGTTCTCGGGGGCCGTCCCGTGATAGAGTTCGTCGGGGACCGGCGCGTCCGTCGGTTCGAGGGCGACGTCGACGGAGTGGCCGTAGGCGGCCCGGGCGCGGCCGTCGGCGCGCTCGAACCGCCCCTTCGGGTCCGTCGCGATCACCGCGGCGACGTGCTCGGGTCGCGCCCAGTCGTACTTCCGTTCGGCCGCCCCGACGAGCGCGTCGTACTCGGTCCAGCCGTGGTCGTCGAGGGCGAGGCCGACGTCGTCGGGGAAGTGCCGGAGCGCCCCGCTGAGGAACGTCGAGAGCCGGCGACGCCGCTGGCCCGAGAGCACCGGAGAGCCGCTCGACTCGCAGGCGGGACAGGCCTCGCCCTCGAAGGGGCCGTGCTCGTCGCAGGCGCGGATCGGCTCGGTCACGCCCGGTCGTCGGCGTTCGAGCGGGAAAATTCGCTCGGCGTCACCGGTCGGTCGATCCGACGGCGTCGGTCGGCGCGGGATCGGTCTCCCGTCCGACGGCGGGTGCGGTTTCGGTCCCGAGTCGCGACCGCCCGGCGCCGCTCTCCGGTGTGGTCGGCAGCGGCCGGGGAGACGACCGAGCGGCGACGTGGAGGCCGACGAAGACGCTGCCGACGGCCCGGCCGAACGTGACGAGTCGGCTGCCGAAGACGCCGGCGACGGCACCGCCGACGTGGGTCGCCCGACGGGTGGGTCACTCGCCGGTTCGAAAGGACAGGTCGAGCGCCGGCGCCGAGTGGGTCAGCGACCCCATCGAGACGACGTCGACGCCGGTCGCGGCGTAGTCGGCGACGGTCTCGAGCGTGATGCCGCCGCTGACCTCCGACAGGACGTCGTAGTCGGCGAGCAGGTCGACGGCGTCCCGCGTTTCGGCGGGCGTCACGTTGTCGAGCAGGACGACGTCGGCGCCGGCCGCGGCCGCTCGCGGGGCGTCCTCGACGGACTCCACCTCGACCTCGATTTTGGTCGCGAACGAGACGCGCTCGCGGAAGTGCGAAACCGCGCCTTCGAGGCCCAGTTCGACGACGTGGTTGTCCTTGACCATGACCATGTGCGAGAGGTCGAGCCGGTGGGTGTCGCCGCCACCGGCGACGACCGCGCGCTTCTCGATGCCGCGGAGGCCCGGGGTGGTCTTGCGGGTCGCGGCGATCCGCACGTCGGGCGATTCGGCCCGGGCCTCGTCCACGACCGCTCGCGTCCGCGTCGCGATTCCCGAGGCGTGGGCCGCGAGGTTGACGGCGACCCGTTCGCCCCGGAGCACCTCGCGGGCGGGCCCCTCGACGCGGAGGAGGTCGTCGCCCGGTTCGACCGCGGTGCCGTCCGCGAGGCGCTCGCGGACGTCGACGCCGAGGTAGTCGAAGACCGCGCTCGCGGCGTCGAGGCCCGCGACGACGCCCGCCTCCGTCGCGACGAGGCGGCCGGTCGTCTCGCCCGGAACGTCGTTGGTCACGTCGTGGTGGCCGACGTCCTCGCGGAGCCAGCGTTCGACCTGTGCGTCGGTGATCATGTAGCTGGGCCGTCGACCGGGCCGCCGATAAACGACCCGTTTTCGACGACGTGCCCGGAGTCCGCTCGCCGAACGGGGCGGCGCGGCCACCGGCGAACGAACGGGTACGTTCACGTGCCGGTCGCGTGACCGCTCGCCATGCTGACTCCGGCCCGGCGTGGCTCCCGGCGGCGGTCGTCCTCGCCGGCGCCGGCTACGTCGTCGCGGCCGTCCTGATCACGGCGACGTACTACGGCGCGCAGTTGCTCATCGCCCGGAGTCCGGCCGACTTCGACTGATCAGGGCTGTCCGCCGGCGACCGGCTCCCGCTCGTCCCCGTCGACGACGTAGTGACAGCCCGTCGACTCCGGGTTCTCGCTCGCCGCCCGCGCGATCAGCAGCGCGACGACGCTGGCGTTTCGTAGCTCGTAGAGGTCGCGGGCGGTCCGGGTGCGGACGTAGGCGGCGACCTCGCCCTTGAGCCGCCGGAGGACGGCGCTCGCGCGGGCGACCTCGTCGGGGTCGCGTTCGAGGCCGAGCGCCTCGTCCACCGTCCGCCGCAGGCGGGCGAACTTCTCGGCGGCGAAGCGCGGGGGCAGGTCGGGGTCGCTGTCCCGGAGTTCGGGCGCCTCCACGAGTTCGGGCTCCGCGCCCGTTCCGGCGGCGTCCTCGCCGGCGCGCAGCCCCCAGACGAGCCCCTCCAGCAGGCTCGTGCTGGCGAGTCGGTTCGCGCCGTGGACGCCCGTCCGGGCGCACTCGCCGACGGCGTAGAGCCCGTCGAGGTTCGTCCGGCCGCAGTCGTCGACGTCGACCCCGCCGCAGAGGAAGTGCTCGCAGGGGGCGACGGGAATCTCGTCGCCGTCGATCCCACGGTCGCGACACGTCGCGGCGACGTTCGGGAAGTCGGCCGCGAAGTCGAGGGGGCTCACGTCGAGGACGACTTCGCCGGTTCGCTCGCGCTCGCGGGCGACCGCGCGGGCGACGACGTCCCGCGGGGCGAGGTCGGCGTCGGGGTGGTAGTCGGGCATGAACCGCTCGCCGTCGGCGTTCCGGAGGACGGCGCCGTCGCCGCGCAGCGCCTCGGAGAGCAGGAAAGTGTCGTCCCGCGCCGCGGGGTCGCCGCGTCGCGTCTCGTCCCCCGCGTAGGCGGTGGGGTGGAACTGGACGTACTCCATGTCCGCGACGTCCGCGCCCGCCAGCGCGGCCATCGCGATGCCGTCGCCGGTGGCGCCGTCGGGGTTGGTCGACCGCGAGTAGAGCGCGCCGATCCCGCCGGTCGCGAGGACCGTCGCGCCGGCGTAGACCGGACGGCCGACCGGGTCGTCGTCCGTGACGACGCCGTGGACGCGGCCCTCGCGGGCGATCAGTTCGAGCGCTGCCGTCTCCTGTCGCATCTCGATCCGGTCGTGGCCGTCGAGGTAGGTCAGGAAGGGCCGCAGCACGTGCCGGCCCGTCGCGGCGTCGACGTGGAGGATGCGACGCTCGGAGTGGGCCGCTTCGCGCGCGTAGTCGAACGCACCGTCGTCGGTCTCGTCGAAGGGGACCCCGAGGGTGTCGACGAGCACGTCCTCGACGGCGTCGTCGGCCTCGCACACGAGCACGTCGACCGCGTCGGGATCGGCCGTGCCGTCGCTTGCCGCGACGACGTCCCGTTTGAGGCTCTCCGGATCGCCCCGGGTCGTCGAGATGCCGCCCTGTGCCCAGTCGGTGCTGGCGTCGTCGGGACGGCTCGCCTTCGTCAGGACGAGCACGTCCGCGCCCTCGCGCGCGGCGGCGAGAGCCGCCGCACAGCCGGCGATGCCACTGCCCACGACGAGGACGTCCGTCGTTTCGCGTGTGCCGGTCATCTCAGACCTCCAGCATGCGGTCGAGCGCGACCTTCGCGAGTTCCGCCTCCTCGGGGTCGACCTCGATCACGTTTCGTTCCCGTCCCTCGGCGAGTTCCTCGAGCACCCACGTCAGGTAGTTGGGGTCGATCTGGCGCATCGCGTTGCAATCCATGCAGGCGTCGCCACAGAGCGGCAGGACCTCGACCTCCGGGTGCCAGCGCCGGAGGTGGCGGGTGAGGTGGATCTCGGTGCCGACCGCCCACGTCTCGCCGGGGTCGGCGTCGGCGATCGTCTCGCGGATCGTGCTCGTCGAGCCGACGACGTCCGCGGCCTCGACGACCTCGCGGCGACACTCGGGATGGACGACCACGTTCGCGTCGGGGTGTTCCTCACGGATCGCCGCGACGTGCTCGTCGGTGAACCGTTCGTGAACCTGACAGTAGCCGTCCCAGAGGATCACGTCCGCGTCGGCGACCTCCGCAGGGTCTTTGCCCTCGGGGTCCCACGGGTCCCACTCGGCGATGCGGTCTTCCACTCCCAGCCGATAGGCGGTGTTCTCGCCGAGGTGCTTGTCGGGCAGGAAGAGCACCGTGTCGCCGCGCTCGAAGGCCCACTCGAACGCGCGGTGGGCGTTCGAGGACGTACAGACGAGGCCGCCCTGACTCGCACAGAACGCCTTCAGGTCCGCGTAGGAGTTCATGTAGGTGACCGGGACGATGTTCGCGTCCGGCGCCGCGTCGGTGATCTCGGCCCACGCGGCGTCGACCTGCAGGGCCTCGGCCATCCCGGCCATCGGACACGACGCCTCCATGCTCGGGAGGATCACCGTCTGGTCGTCGTCGGTGATGACGTCCGCGCTCTCGGCCATGAACGTCACGCCGCCGAAGATCACGTACTCGGCGTCGGTCTCGGCGGCCCGCTTCGAGAGCCCGTAGGAGTCGCCGACGAAGTCGGCGTGCTCGACGACCTCCCGGCGCTGGTAGTTGTGGCCGAGCACGACGACGTCGTCGCCCAGTTCCTCGCGTGCCGCCTCGATCCGTTCCGTTCGCTCGTCTTCTTCGAGGTCGCGATACGCCGGCGGGAGCTGTTCGAGGTGGCCGTACTTGAACAGACTCAGTTCGGTCTCCAGGTTCGACGCGTGAACTTTCGCCATCGTTGACACCGTCGGTAATGGGCGTATCACGATGCCGTATTGAAAACGTTTTTCTTTCAATACGGTACTCGGAAGAGAACTCTTGGAACACGGCGCTCGGAAGAGGACTCTTGGGACACCATCGCGAGAACGGTCGACCGTCGACGCTACCGCCGCGCGCCGGTGCCGGGCCGGTCGAGTGCTTCCAGATCGATCCGCCCGCCGGGCAGCGGGACGCCGTCGACGGGGTCCTCGGCGAGCAGCAGCGAGCCGTCGAGGTCGGCGTAGTCGAGCAGCGGCGCGAGGTGGCAGGCGGCGGCGATGGAGGCGTTCGATTCGGACATACAGCCACACATCACCTGCAGGCCGTGGGCGCGTGCGGCGTGGACGATCCGGATCGCCTCCCGGAGGCCACCACACTTCATGAGTTTGAGGTTGGCGACGTCGCACCGACCCGCAACCTGTGGCACGTCGTCGGCGGTGATGCAGGACTCGTCGGCGGCGATCGGCAACGACGAGCGCTCGTAGACGTAGCGCAGTCCCCCGGGGTTCTCGGCGGGGACTGGCTGCTCGACGAACTCGAGGTCGTACGCGGCGAGGCGGTCGATCTTCCGTACGGCCTCCTTCGGCGTCCAGGCCTCGTTGGCGTCGACGTACAGTCGCGCGTCCGGTGCGGTCTCGCGGATCGTTCGAACGATCTCCTCGTCGCGGTCGGTGCCGAGTTTCACCTTCAGCGTCCCGTGGCCGCGTTCGAGGGCGAGTTCGGTCTTCTCGCGCATCGTCTCCGTGTCGTCGATGCCGATGGTGTAGGAGGTCTCGACGGTCTCGGCCGGGTCCAGCCCCCAGTAGCGGTACAGCGGCACGTCGAGACGCTTGGCGACGAGGTCGTGCAGGGCGACGCTGACCGCACAGCGGGCGGCGGGGTTGCGCTCGACCGTCTCGCGCATCCGGCGCTCGATCCGGGCGAGCTGGTGGGGGTCGCCGACGTCCTCGACGACCGCGAGCAGGTCGGGGAGGACGGCCTCGACGGTGGCGGCCGTCTCGCCGTAGTGTGCCGAGGGACCGGCGCCGCCGATTCCGACGGTGCCGTCGTCCTCGACCTCGACGAACACGACCTCCGCGTGGGTCTGCGTGCCGCGGGCGATGGTGAATGGGAACTCGAGCGGGAGCGAGCGGCGCTCGAAGGAGGTTTCGAGGCTCATAGGAGCGCGTCGAGCACCCCCTCGGCGCCGAAGCGGACGAGGTCGGTCGCGGGCGCGCCGAGAGCGTCCGCGTACTCCTCGACGGCGTCGCGGGCCGCCCCGTCGTCGTCGATCCCGTAAGTGTTGAGCGCGCCGGCGTGGACGCGTGCGGGCGAGACCGGTTCGGCCAGCCCCTCGTAGAGGTCGACGTAGGTGGGGATCGGCGGAATCGCGGTGTCGTAGCCGTGGGCGATCGTCTCGCGGCCGGCCTCGTGACAGAGCACCAGTTTGTCCGCCCGCGAGCCGTGGAGGATGCCGCAGGTGACCGCCGAGTAGGCGGGGTGGATAATGGTGCCCTGCCCCTCGACGAAGAGGTAGTCGTGTTCGTCGCCTTTCGCGACGATCATCTCCTCGACGGCGCCGGCGGTGAAGTCGCTGACGACGCGGTCGACCGGGTTCCCCCAGCCCTCGATCATGATGCCGGTCTGTCCGGTCGGGATCACGGCGGCGTCGTGACCTCGTTCCTCGGCCGCCCGCGCCAGTTCCATCGTCGCGGTCATCTTCCCGACGTTACAGTCGGTGCCGACGGTGAGGATCACCTCGGCGTCGACCTCGCCGGCGACCCCCTCGGCGACGGTGACGTCGTCGTGGGGCCTGCGGACGTCCCGCAGTTCGCCGCCGTACTCGGCCGCGAGGGCGGCGAACTCCTCGTCGTCTTCGAGGAAGTAGTGCAGCCCCGAGACGACGTCCCAGCCGCGTTCGAGCGCCGTCCTGACGTCCTCGCGCCAGCCGTCCTCGAAGCCGCCGCCGACGGGGGCGATGCCGATCAGCAGGGCGTCGGCGGCGTCGGGGTCGAGGTCGGACACCCCGGAGACGATGGGAGCGTCCCGAACGTCCGGGACCAGATCGTTCACCCGGTCTGCGGGCCGGTCGCGGTCGAGTACCGCGGCGACCTCGTAGTCGGCGTACCGGAGCACGCCGAGGGCGGTCTTGGCTCCGTCCGGAAACTTCTCGTGGGCGAGAATCGCGACGCGCATACCCGGGCCAAGGCGGACCGGGTACTTAACGGTAGATACCGCGGCAGACCGTCGACGACGGCCTCCGACGCCCCCTTAGACGACGTACAGTTCGGCCGTCCAGAACGAGCGGAAGGCGTCGTCGAGCGCGGCCGCCGGCTCACCCGTCGCGTCGACGGCGGCGGTCGCGTCCGGGTCGACGCCCCGGTCGACGAGCGCGTCGACCGCCCCGCGCTGGCCGACGAGGTACAGGCGGTCGGCGTCGCGGTCCGCGAGCGCCTCCCGGCACGCTTCGAGGTGGTCGTCGATCTGTTCGTCGCGGATGCGCTCGAAGCGCGCCTGCGAGAAGCCGCCCTTCGAGTGGTCGCCTTTCACGTCGCTCTCGAAGCCGCGGGTGTCGACGCGCTCGTCGCCCTCGTAGACGCCGAGCGCGAACAGGTCCGCGCGCACGAGCGCGAGGGCGAACCGGCCGCTCGGGCGGAACCACTCGCGGTCGAGGGCGAACCGGTCGCTCCACGTCGCCGCCACGTCGGGCGCGACTGGCGGGCCGAGGGCGACCGAGACGACGCCGGCGTCGTCGGCGCAGACGACGCAGGGGGCGGCCGCCTCGACGAGCGTCGCCCGCTCGCCGAGGGCGTCCGCGACCGCCTCGGGAACGTCGCCGTCGGCGCCGACGGCGGCCGTCAGCGCCCCCTCGGGCCCCGTCTCGAACGATTCGAGGCGGTCGAGCACCTCCGCGAGGCGGGGGCCGCGCAGGCGCTCGCGCCGGCGAAACGAGAGGTCGGCGCTGTCGTCGTCCTCGCGGCGTTCGAGTTCGCCTTCGAGCTGGGCGATGCGGTCTTCGAGGCGGTTCAGCCGCTCTTCGGCCGCCTGTCTTTCGGTGACGGCCTCGGCGCGGCGGTCGGACTCGGCCTCGTAGCGGCGTCGGAGCCGCTCGTTTTCCTCCTCGAGCTCGTCGATGCGCGCCTTCAGCGACGCGCGGCCGAGTAGCTCGTCGATCATCGGGTGAACGCGGGGAGTGACGGCACTTCTAGGTTCCGACGTCGGGCAGCCCCTCGCCGGCGAACGAGAGGAGCTGGCGGGCGCGCTCGCGGCGGGCGAGGAACACCTCGCGGAGGGCCGGCGGGTTGCGGATGCGCGTCCCGTCGAGCAGCGACTCGGGGACGGCGAGGGTGTCGGCGGGGACGCCGTCGTCGCCGTGGACGGGGAAGTGGTTCGACTCGAGTTTCATCACGAGCGGCGCGTCGAGGCGCTCGATCCCTTCTCCGGTCGCGTACACTTCCTCGTTGATCCGTTCGTGCTGGCGGCGCTGCATGACGGCGCGGTCGCCGTCGATGGGTGTCACGAAGAGGCGTCCGAGATAGTAGCTCCGCGAGAACACCTCGAACATGGTACCACTACACAGGGGGCGAACGCCCATAACTATTCCCCGGACGGCTTAAGTCCGAGCGCTTTCAGAGCGGTCCGCTACCGGCGTGACCACCGGAATCGGGTCGAACGCTTCGAACGACCCTGAACGGTTGATATCGCGGATTGAACGGTTCGAACGGAGGTCCGTCTTTTTAAGATATCCGTCGGTACGTGTCTCGTAATGACCGCGAGCCGCGCCGTAGTACTCGTCGCGCTGATCGTCGTCGGGCTCGCACTGGCGCCCGCCGGCGCGGCGCTCGACGGGGCGACCGACGACGGAGGGGACGAAGGGACGAACGAGACGTCGATGGGCGCCGAGGTGAACACGTTCATGCACTCGAACACCGCCGGCGTCGACGACGCCGTCGAAGCGGGGATGTTCGACGCCTCCTACGAGCGCGCCGCTCCCGACGAGCGTGCGGCCGTCGTCTCCGACCGCACGCGCACCCTCGAGGCGAAACTCGACGCCCTCGAAGCCGAGCGCGCCGCCCTCGAGGAACGCGAGGGCGACCTGCCACAGCCAGCCTACGACGCCCGGATGACGCGGCTGGCCGTCGAGATATCGGCGCTCGAACGGGCGCTGAACGACACCGAGACCCGGGCGGTCGAGTCGGGGGCCGATCCCACCGAGATCCGGACGCTCCGGGGGAACGTCGCCGAACTCTCCGGCCCGGAGGTCGCCGCGGTCGCGAAGGGCATCGCCGGGGTCGAGCCCCCGCGGGGCCCGCCCGATGACACGCCCGGAGCCGGCGCGGGCACTCCCGACGGCCCGCAGAAAGACGACGCGAACGGTGACGGCGACGCGCCGAACGACGACGACTGACGGCTCGGCGCGAGCAGACACGCTTTTCAGCGCCCGTCGCTAATCTCCGGTCGATGGACTCCGCCGCGTTGCTGGACCTGCTCGGGAACGAGAACCGGAGACGGATCCTCCGGCTGCTGGCCCGGAAACCCTGTTACGTGACGGAGATCTCGGAGTACCTCGGCGTGAGTCCCAAGGCGGTGATCGAGCACCTGCGGAAACTGGAGGAGGCGGGACTCGTCGAGAGCCACGTCGACGACCAGCGCCGGAAGTACTTCCACATCGCACGGAACGTCCGCCTCGAGGTGAACGTCTCGCCGTACGGCTTCGCGAGCAAGAGCGCCTACCCCGCGAGCAACGGCTTCGACATCACCACCTGCCGGCACGTCTCGCTCGACGTCTCCTGGGACGATGCCGACGACCTCGACGATCTGCTGGCGGCCCTCGAGGACCTGGAACAGGTCGAGAACGAACTCTCGCTGGCCCAGCGGTGGGTCCAGGGACAGCTGTACGACGTCCTCAATACGATCTCCTCGGAGATCGGTGCCGGCCCCGAGAGCCGGATCTACGCCGACCTGCTCGCGAGCATCCGCACGGAGCCAAAGAGCGTCGCCGACCTCAGCCACGACATCGGCGTCCCCCGCGAGGTCACCGCCGACCTGCTCGAGGTGATGGCCGACGAGGGGATCGTCCGGCGCACCGAGCGCGGCTGGGAACTCGCGACCGAGGCCTAGACGTCCCGGGTGAGCCCGTCGCGCAGGTCCCGCCCGAAGTAGTAGCCGAGCAGGCAGGCGAGCGCGCCGGCGCCCGCGCCCGCCGCCACCAGCGTCCGGGTCGACCCGCCGAGCAGCGCGACCGTCACGAAATCGAGGGTCGCGGCGACGCCGCCGACCGAGGCGCCCGCGACCGCGGTCTCGAGGTAGCGCCGCCGGGAGCCGACGAGGCCGACGAGGAACGCGGCGACGCCGAGGCCGAGGAAGCGCCCGACGCCGGCGAACGGGAACGCCGTCCCGCCGACGAGCAGGCCCGCCCCGAGGACGAGCACGACCGCGAGGAACCCCTTCGGCGAGAAGAGCCCCGAGAGCGCGAGTCGCGAGTCCCGCTCCGTCGCGTCGGCCTCGCCCTCTGGCGCCCGCGAGGCGGTCGCGCCCGCGACGTCCCCGCCGCGTGCGTCCGTCTCGTCGGCCGGCGCGCGAGCGGTCCCGGCGTCAGAGAGCAGCCGGTCGGTCTCGTCGAGGAGGTCGTCCGTCGAGCGCGGGCCGTCCGGCTCCCGGTTCCGCGTCGCCTCGTCCGAGCGCTCGCTCATGCCCCAGTGGACGGTCGCCGTCGCCAAGGCCTTTCCCCTCGGTTCGTCCCTCGCGCTGCCCTCCGGCCGGTCGCTTTTGCCGTCGCCGGTCGTATCCCCGCGTCATGAACGCCGTCCTCGTCGTCGCCGGGCTGGCGGCCGTCGCCGCGGGGGTCGGGGCGCTCTACGCCGCGAAGCGGCTCCTGCCGGGGCTGACGATCTCCGAGGAGGTCCGGGCGTCGCTGCGACTGCTGGTGGCGCTGTTCGCCGGCGGGCTGATCACGGCCGGGGCGTTCGTCGTCCTGCTTGGCCTGCTCGGCTGACCCCGGCAAAAGGGTGGCTTCAAGTCCGCGGACGCGCAAGCGCCACCCATGAATCCCGGAGACCGCGTCCGCGTCGAGCGCGGCGCGCGGACCTACGAGGGCGTGTTGCTCCCCTCGAGCACCGACGACAACCTCGTCGTCAAACTCGAAGGCGGCTACAACGTCGGCGTCGACCGCGCCGCGGCCGACGTCGAGGTGCTCGAACCGGACGTCTACGACGTCGGGAACGGCGACGAGGACGAGGCGAGTTCCGAAGTCGAGTTCGACGACGACCTGCCGACGATCGCCCTGATCTCGACCGGCGGGACCATCGCCTCGACGGTCGACTACCGCACCGGCGCCGTCACCGCCCAGTTCGACGCCGAGGACGTCCTGCGTGCCGTCCCGGACCTCGCGGGCCGGGCGAACTACCGCGGCCGGGTCGTCGCGAACATCCTGTCGGAGAACATGGAGCCGTCCATCTGGCGGGACCTCGCCGAGGCCGTCCACGAGGAGATCGCGGCCGGCGCCGACGGCGTCGTCGTCATGCACGGCACCGACACGATGCAGTACTCCGCGGCGGCGCTGGCGTTCGCGCTGGAGACGCCCGTTCCGATCGTCTTCACGGGCAGCCAGCGGTCGGCCGACCGCCCGTCCTCGGACAACGTGATGAACGCGGTCTGTGCGGTCGAGGCGGCCAAGAGCGACTGCGCGGAGGTGCTCGTCTGCATGCACGCAAGCGAGAGCGACGACGTCTGCGCGCTCCACCGCGGCACCCGCGTCCGGAAGAACCACACCTCCCGCCGGGACGCGTTCGAGACGGTCGGCGCGAAGCCGCTGGGCGAGGTCGACTACGAGACCGGCGAGGTGACGTTCCGGCGCGACCACCGCGAGCGCGGCGAGAGCGACCTCGCGATCGCCCCCGACCTCGAAGACGAGGTCGAACTCCTCAAGTTCACGCCCGGGATGGACCCCGCACTCCTCGACGTCGTCGAGGGCAAGGCGGGACTGGTCCTCGAAGGGACGGGGCTGGGCCACGTCCACACCGACCTGATCCCGCGGATCGAGGCGTTGGTCGACGACGGGACGACGGTCGTCATGACCAGCCAGTGTCTCGAAGGGCGGGTCTGTGACCGCGTCTACGACACCGGTCGCGACCTGCTCGACGCGGGCGTGATCGAGGCTGGCGACACCCTCCCCGGGACGGCGACGGTGAAGCTGATGTGGGCGCTCGCCAACGCCGACGACGGCGCTGAACGGAGCGCTGCTGGCGGTCGAAACGCCGGGCGTTTCGACGACGTCGAGGAGGCGATGGGCACGTCGCTCGCGGGCGAACTGCAGGAGCGGTCGGTCCCCTGGGAGTGATCGCCGTGCCGGTCGGCATCGAAATTCGGCGCGCGAGACACGACGACTACGAGGGCGTGAAGGCGTTCACCGAGACCCTCTGGGAGGACCGCGGCGGCGACTACATCCCCCGGATCTACCACGACTGGCTCGAAGACGAGGACGAGACCCACAAGAAGACGTTCCTCGCCGACGCGGGCGACGACGTCGCCGGCATCGTCCAGGCCGTGATGCTCTCCGAGGACGAGGCCTGGTTCCAGGGCATGCGCGTGAACCCGGCCTACCAGCGTCAGGGGCTGAGCGGTCGGCTCAACGAGGCCTGCTTCGAGTGGGCCCGCGGGAAGGGCGCCACCGTCGGCCGGATCATGATCTTCTCGTGGAACGCCGCCTCCCTCGGCGCGGCCCGGTCGGCCGGCTTCGAGCCGACGACGGAGTTTCGTTTCGCCCACCCCGAACCCGACCCCGACGCGACGGGGCCGGACCCGGTCGCGACCGATCCCGCGGCGGCGTGGCGCTACTGGACCCACAGCGACGCCCGCCGCCACCTGCGCGGGCTGGCGTTCGCCCCCGAGGAGACGTGGGCGATGCGCGAACTCACCCGCGGGGACTTCGAGCTGTTCGACGAGGGGACGGAGACGGCCGTTTTCGCGGTCGAACGCGACGGAACCGTCGGGGCGGCCTACCGCGTCCGCAGTTACGACCGCGAGGGCGACGACGGCGGGACCGAGACCTGGGCCGAGTACGGCGTCGCCGCCTGGGACGACGTCGACGCGGCGCGCTCGCTGTTCGCCGCGGTCGCCCGCGACGCGGCCGAACTCGGCGCCGACCGCACGCGGGTGCTGATCCCCGAGACGCCGACGGCCGTCAGCGACGCCTCCTACGCCGGCGCCGACATCTCCGAGGAACCGGACTTCGTGCTCGGGGCCGACCTCGCCGGGCGGTACTAACCGCCGCTGACCGGCGGGAACAGCGCCAGTTCGTCGCCGTCCTCGAGTTCCGTTTCGAGGCCGCCGTCGGCGCGGACGTCGCCGCCGTTCCGGAGGACGTTGATCTCCGAGCGCAGGTCGCCGTCCTCGTCGAGCACCCGCTCGCGCAGCGCGGGCCGGTCGGCCAGCAGCGCCTCGAGGGCGTCGCCGACGGTCTCGCCCGGGCCGGCGTCGACCGACACCCGGCGGTCGCCCGCGCGCTCGGCGAGGTCGGCGAACAGCTTCCACTCCATAGGCGGCGGTATCCGCGCCGGACTCAAGTAGCTACCGCCCCGCCGCCCGCTCGCCCGCTTCCTCCTCGCGCGCCGGCGGGCGGTCGGCCGACGTCTCGCCCGCCCGCCGCAGTGCCTCCGGCCGCCCGAGGACGTAGCAGACGTCGCCGGCCGCGAGGCGCTCGTCGGCGTCGGGCAGCGAGACCACGGTCCCGTCGCGCTCGACGGCGAGAACGAACACGGGGAGCGAGCCGACGGGCGCTCCGGCGAGCGGGTCGTCCGCGCCGACGCGGAGCGTCGCGATCGTCTCGTCGGCCGCCCGGAGCAGGGAGACGAACTCCCGGCCGGCGTCGGGCGATCCCGGCAGGGTGACCAGCCGGTACTCGCGTTCGGGGTCGAGCGCCGGCGCGGTGCCGGCGTCGACCGCGAGGGTGACGACGTCGCCCGCGGTCGCGCGCAGTTCGGCGCTCGCGACCCGCCTCGCGGCGCCCTCGACGGCCCACACGTCGACGGCGTCGCCCGGACTGGCGTCCGGCGCCGGGTCGCCCCGGACGGCGACCGCGACGGTGCCGGGCGCGAGCGTCGGCCCGAGCCCCGACTGGCGGCTCCCGACCGCGAGGTACTCGACGGTCCCGTCGGCCGCGAGGTCGACGTCGACGTGGCCGACCCCGTAGTCGCGTTCGAGGCGGGCGACCAGCCGCTCGCGAAGCGCCTCGGTCGAGAGCCGTCGCGGGAACAGCAGCGTCTCGCCGGCGAGTTCGGCTTTCGTCGCCGGGTCGACGGGATCGTAGCCGTCGGCGTCCCTGACGGTCTTCGGGAGGTCGACGGCGACGACCCGGCCGGCCGAGCGCAGTAGCTGGCTGACGTCGTCGATCCGGGTCGGCGTCGCGACGGTGACGTCCCGGCCCATCCGGTCGCCGAGGCGGCGGCCGGCGTCGGCGGCGATCGCGCTGACGGCGAACGCGAGGACGGTGTAGACGGCGACGGCGGGGTCGAGCAGGTCCGACTCGCCGAGGATCGCCTCCTGGAGCGTCGTCTGCGTGTTCAGCCAGATCGCGACGGCCGAGACGCCCACCAGGACGGCGACGCCGTCGGGGAGTTCCTCGTCGCCGTACCACCGGTAGAGCAGCGCCACGCCGGCGGCGACGCCGCCCGAGAGCAGGCTGAACCCGAGGATGCGGACCGCGGCCGCGAGGACCGTCTCGGCGGCCGGGACCCCCTCGGCGGCCGTCGCGACCGCGACGGGGGCGCTCATCGCGCGGCCTCCGTGAACGCTTCGAGGGCGTCCTCGCTCCCCGCGACGAACGCCTCGTCGCCGGGTTCGAGCGGACGCTCGATCCCCGGGACGAACACCCAGCCGCGCCGGCGGCCGCCAGTTTCGCTCCCCCCGCGCCGGACCGCCAGGACCTGCACGCCGTCCGTCGGCGCCGCCGTCGACCCGACGGCGACCCGCCGGATCGCGTCGCCGGCCCGCCGCAGCAGCGAGAGCGCCTCGAACTCCCGGCTGGTCCCCCGCGAGCGGACGATCACGGCCGGACGGTCGGCCCCGAGCACCGTGCGCGCCTCCCGGCGGGCGACGGCGACGGTCACCCGGCCGGGGCCGCCCGCGGTGGCCGTCCCGGGCGCGCGGTCCGGCCGGACCGGCCCCTCACCCGCTTCGCCCGTCTCGTCGGGGGCGACGGGCGCGGTCGCGGCGTCGGGGCCGGCCGCGGCCCGCTCGTCGGCCTCGCCGCGGGCGCTCAGCACGGTCCCCCGGACCGTCGCGCCGTCGACGCGGAGGTCGACCTCGTCGCCGCGGGCGAGCCCCGTCGGGACGGGCGTCGCCAGCGAGACGGCCCGCTGGCCCTCGGGGACGCGCTTCGAGAGCGCGCTGGTCGGCGGCGCGGCGGCGATCGTCGCCCGACCGCGCTCGTCGAGCGAGACCGCGACGTCCGCGAGGTCGTGGTCGGTCCGCAGGCGCTCTTCGAGGCGGGTTTCGAGTTCCGCCAGCGGGAGGTCCGCGGGCAGCCGCCAGGTGCCGGCCGCGAGCGTCGCCCGGAGGTCGGGCGACAGCGGCGGGTACCCCTCCACGTCCGCGATTCCGCCGTGGGGACGTACCGTCACGTGGCCGATCCCGCCGACCATCTCGACGACGTCCGCCGAGAGGGTCCGCTTGCGAAGCTGGGTGAGCGAGACGTGCCGCGGGAGTTCGGCGCCGAGTCTGTCCCCCTGATTGTGGGCGTACAGCGCGAGCATGAGGACGACGAGGACGGCGACGAACAGCCGCGGGGACCGGGCGATCGTCGGCTCGACCAGTCCGAGCAGCCCGCCCTGAACGCTCGCGATCGAGAGCGCGAGGACGACGACGCCGAACGAGGGGAGGGTGACGCCGGTGACGTACCGGACGAGGAACCCGAGCGTGCCGGAGACGAACGCGGGGACGATTCCCGTCAGGAGTCCGAGGTAGATCCCGAGCAAGACCTCTACGGGGAGTGCCATGGCCGGGCCGTCGCGGGCGACGCGTAAAGGCGTGCCGACCCCGGCAGCCGAACCGGCGGCCGAGACGGGGACGTTTATGCCACCCCGTCCCGGACGCGTGAGTATGAGCGACGGGGCGGGGAGACGGCCGGACGACTGGCACCGGATTCTGTCGACGCGGGCTGCCGTCTGGCTCGCGTTGCTCGTCGCCGGGCTGTCGGTCGTCACCGGCATCGTCAACATCGAACAGCAGGCCGCCGACTTCGGCCCGCTGGCCCCGCACGTGCCGCCGATGATCCAGCAAGCGGTCGGCTTCACCGGCGCGCTGACCGGGTTCCTGATGGTCGCGGCGGCGCTCGCGTTGCGCCGCGGGCTGCGCGCAGGCTGGTACGCGACGGTGATCCTCCTGCCGGTGACGGCGATTCAGGGCGCCCTCCAGGCCAGCCGCTACTCGCTGCCGCTGATCGGTTTCTCGCTCGTCGCGCTGCCCGTCCTCCTGGTCACGCGCTCGCGGTTCGACCGGCAGGTCTCGCTGTCGACCACCCAGATCGCCGCCGGCGGCGCGCTCGTGGGCGTACTCGCCTACGGGACCGCCGGCTCGTACGCCCTCCGCGAACAGTTCGACGGGATGGAGACCGCCCTCGACGCGTTCTACTACACCCTCGTCACCGCGAGCACCGTCGGCTACGGCGACATCACCCCCACCAGCCCGGCCGCCAAACTGTTCTCGCTGTCCGTCCTCGTCCTCGGGGTCGCCAGTTTCGGTATCGCCATCGGGGTGCTCGTCGGCCCGGCCATTCAGGCGAGACTCTCGAAAGCACTCGGAAAGATGACAGACTCAGAGCTCGAACTCCTCGAAAACCACGTCCTCGTGCTCGGCTACGGGGAACTGACCGAACCGATCGTCGACGAACTCGCCGACGGCGACGCGGCGTTCGTCGTCGTCACCGCGAACCGGGACGTCGTCCCCGACCTCGCCGATCGGGGGATTCCGGTCGTCACGGGCAACCCCAGCGACGAGGACCCGCTCCGGCGGGCCAACGTCGACCGGGCGCGGGCGGTCGTCGTCGCGACGAACCACGACGCCGAGGACGCGCTCGCGATCCTCACCGCCCGCCAGTTGCGCCCGGACGTCCGCATCGTCTCCGCGGCCACCGACCGCGAGAACATCCGCAAACTCGAACGCGCCGGCGCCGACGCCGTCATCAGCCCCGCCGTCCTCGGCGGCCACCTGCTCGTGCGCTCGGCGCTCGGCGCCGACGAGTCGGCCACCGTCGACCGCATCCTCGACGAGTAGTCAGTGTCGCCCCCGGTGGACGATGGCGACGTCGGCCTCTACGTCCCGCAGACGCTCGAACGTCGGCGGCGAGACGAACCGCGAGGCGCCGGAGCGATCCGTGCTCGACCCGACGAACAGCACGTCGTACCGCGGCGAGATGCGTTCGAGGTGGTCCTCGACCGGCGCGTTCGCGACCTGCGTCTCGAAGCGGCCGTCGAACGCCTCGACGAGGTCCGACAGCGTCGACTCCGCGTCGCGCCGGCGCGACTCCCGGTCGATGCAGGTGCAGACGCCCACGAGGCCGGCCGGGGCGGTCGCCCGCAGCGCGAAGTCGATCATCCCGTGGGCGGCGTCGGTCGCCCCTCGGACCGCGACGAGGGCCCGCCGCCAGCGCTCCGTCCCGTCCGACGGGCGGAACGCCACGGCGTCGATCTCGCCGTCGAACACTCCCTTGACGAACGAGGAGAGGCCGCCGCGGGGGTGCTCCTCGTAGGGGGTGACGATCAGGTCGCAGTTGTTCCGTCGCGCGGCATGGAGGGCGGCCCCCGAGGTGACGTGGCCGTCGACCGCGACGACCACCTCGCAGGGGACGTCGTACTCGTCGGTCAGCCGGGAGGCGACCGCGTCGAGGCGACGCCCGGCCGCCTCGGCGCGCGCTTCGGGGTCGTCCTCGTCGTCCCCCTCGTCGACGACGTCGAACAGCACCACCTTCCCCGCGTCGTGGGCGCTCGCGAGCGTCGCCGCGAACCGGGCGGCGGTCTCCCCGCCGTCGCGCATCGGGACGAGGACGTGGTCGTCGCCTTTCGTCGTCCGGTAGAGGTACCGCGCCCGCTTCTGGTAGAACCGGTCGCGCCAGAGGACGAACGCCGCCGCGACGAACGCGCTGGAGACGGCGATCCCGAGGACGTACGCGAGTTGGGCGTTGCCGGTGACGAACACGAGCAGCGCGGTCGAGAACGCGGTCGGTTCCTCGAGGTCGAGCGCCCACGTGACCGCGCCGGTCAGAAAGATGCCGAGCGCCGCGCCGGCGGGGCTGACGGCGCCGCCGCCGAGCGACAGGGCGTCGGCGACCGCGAGCGCCAGCCAGCCACAGAGCGCGCCGGCGGTCATCCCGCCGACGAACGTCCCCGGCGTCGAGTACGGCCCCTCGGGGTCGGCAAAGAGGGTGTACGTCCCGGAGGCAAGCGGCGGGAACACGAGGAACGAGACGACCGCGGTCGCGTTCGACAGCCACGTCACCACCGCGATCGACAGCGGGACGAACACGAGCACCGAGAGGTGCAACAGGTTGCCCGTGTGCTCGATCCAGCGCAGGAACGCGTCGAGTCCGCGCCGCTCGACGCGCCGCAGTCGCCGACCGACCGCCCGACACCGCGCCGCGACTCCCCGGAGCATCGTCGATGGCGTCCGTTTAACGGGGAGCGGGGAAAGCCTTCGGCTCCGCGGTCGGCCCACCCGTGTCCGGATCGTCCGGCGGGACGGCCGAACCGTCAGCGCTCCGGCGCGCCGTCGAGGATCGCGACGCCGCTGGAGGCGCCGATCCGCTCCGCGCCCGCCTCGACCATCGCCACCGCCTCCTCGTAGCTGCCGATCCCGCCGCTGGCCTTGACGGGGAGGTACTCGCTCATCAGTTCGACGTCGGCGACGGTCGCACCGCCCTCGGCGAAGCCGGTCGACGTCTTGACCATCGCGGCGTCGGCGTCGACGGCCGCCTCGCAGGCGCGGTGTTTCTCCGCCTCGGAGAGCAACGCGGTCTCGACGATCACCTTCACGGGGATCGGGACGGCCGCGACGAGTTCTTCGAGTTCGGCGGCGACGGCGTCGTCCTCGCCCGCTTTCAGCCGGCCGACGTTGATCACGACGTCGAGTTCGTCGGCGCCGGCCTTCCACGCGTTGACGCCCTCGCGGCGCTTGACCTCGCGGGCGTTCTGGCCGTGGGGGAAGCCGATCACGGTCGCGAGCGTGACGTCGGGGTACTCCGCGGCGGCCTCGCCGACGTAACACGGCGGGACGCAGGCGTTCATTCCGTACTCGTCGGCGTCCGCGAGGACGGCGCGGACGTCCGCGGGCGTCGTCTCCGGGCCGAGGACGGTGTGGTCGATCAGCGCCGCGAGGTCGCGTCGGTTCATGCGGAGGTCGACTCGCCGGACGGGTAAAAATCCGCCCGGTCGCTTTTTGCCCGCGGCGACCAACGGACGCGCATGAGCGACCAGCAGCCCGCAGTCGATCCGGCCGTGACGGCCGTCGCCGACGACATCGCCGAGATGGATATCCGGGGCGCCGCGACCATCGCGGACGCCGCGGCCGGGGCGCTCGCGACGCAGGCCGAGCGCTCGGAGGCGGCCGACCCGGCGGCGTTTCGCGCCCAGCTCCGGGCCGCGGCGCGGGAGCTGTACGAGACGCGCCCGACGGCGGTCAGCCTGCCGAACGCCCTCCGGTTCGTCCTCCGGGGGATGGAGGGCGAGACGGTCGCCGACCTGCGTGCGTCGACGATCGACCGCGCCGAGCGGTTCCGCGCGGACCTCTCGCAGGCCCAGGAGAAACTCGGGCGCATCGGCGCCAACCGCCTGCGCGACGGCGACGTCGTGATGACCCACTGCCACTCGACGGACGCCCTCTCCTGTGTCGAGGCGGCCGTCGAGGACGGCAAGCACGTCGAGGCCATCGTCAAGGAGACCCGGCCGCGAAAGCAGGGCCACATCACGGCCCGGCAACTGCGCGAGTGGGACGTGCCGGTGACGCTCGTCGTCGACAACGCCACGCGGCGTTACCTCGACGACGCGGACCACGTGCTGGTCGGCGCCGACAGCATCGCCGCCGACGGCAGCGTCATCAACAAGATCGGCACCAGCGGGCTGGCGGTCAACGCCCGCGAGCGGGGCGTCCCGGTGATGGTCGCCGCCCAGACGATCAAGCTCCACCCGGACACGATGACCGGCCACACCGTCGAGATCGAGATGCGCGACGAGCGGGAGGTGCTCCCCGAACCGGAGCGCGCCGAGATCACCGGCGGCGACCCCGACGACGAGGGATTCGTCGTCGAGAACCCGGCGTTCGACGTCACCCCGCCGCGACACGTCGACGCCATCGTCACCGAGCACGGCCAGTACCCACCCGAGAGCATCGTCACGCTCATGCGCGAACTGTTCGGCGCGACGACCGACGACCCGTGGAGCGTCTGAGCCGGGCGGCTCGCGGCCCGGAACTTCGATCCACCCGCTCGGCGTTCAACTAACGCCGATGCTAACCGGAAACTGTTAGTTACTGCCCTCTCCCTGTGTCCGTATGGTGTTTCCGGAGGGGTTCGTGATGCCGCCGTGGTACGTGCTCGTACCGTTGCTCCTGCTGCTCGCAGGGGTCGTCGCGCTGCTGTGGGTGATCGACCCGCCGGTGACCGACAGGACCGTCGTCGCGTTCGCGCCGTGGATGATGCTCGGCTCGACGCTGTACGTCCTCTACCAGATCGAGGCGTACCCGCCGGCGGCCAAGGTGCTGTTCAGCGCACCGACGGTCTATCTGACGACGGCGACCGTCGCGGGGTCCGTCTGGATCCTCGGCAGCGTCCTCTACGCGGCGGGCCTCCAGCGGTCGATCGAGCGCTTCGTGGGCGTCGTCGGCGCCTTCTCCTTCGCGGCCTTCGCCGGCTTCACGTTGCTGATCCGCTGGGAACTCGAGACGTTCGACCCGTTCTGGCCCGTGATCGCCGTCGTCGTCACGGGCGTCGTCGCGGCGCTCGCCTGGATCGCGCTCAGCCTGTGGTTCACCGAGGTCGCGGCGGTCACCGGCGTCACCGGCGCGCTCGTCGTCTTCTCGCACGCTCTGGACGGCGTCTCGACGGCCGTCGGCTACGACGTCCTCGGCGCGGTCGAGGACGTGCCGGCCTCGCAGGTCATCCTCGAAGCGGGCGAGGCGCTGCCCACCTACGAGTACATCGGCGCCGGCTGGCTGTTCGTCCTCGTCAAGGTCGCGCTCGCGCTGGTCATCGTCGGCCTGTTCACCGACTTCGTCCGCGAGGAGCCCCGCCGCGCCCGGGTCCTCCTCGGGCTGATCGCGGCGGTCGGCCTCGGCCCCGGCGTCCACAACGTGCTCCTGTTCGCCGTCGCCTAGACGGCAACGTTTTCCCGCAGGAGGTAGTTCTCTCGACTCTCTCGGTATGGTCACCGTGCTCACCGCGGGTCACGTCAACTGGGACGTGACCCTCCGCGTCGATCAGTTGCCCGAACCGGACGGGGAAGCGGCGATCCGCTCACAGCGCCAGTCCGGCGGCGGGAGCGCCGCCAACGTCGCCGCCGCGCTGGCCGGCCTCGACTGCGAGAGCGAACTGATCGGCAGCGTCGGCGACGACGACAACGGCCTGCTCGCGCGGCGCGAACTGGAGGCGACGGGCGTCTCGCTCGACGGCCTCCGGATCGTCGAGGACGCCGAGACGGCCGTGAAGTACCTGCTCGTCGACGACGAGGGCGAGGTCGCGGTCCTCGGCAACGACGGCGTCAACGAGGCGGTCGAACCCGGCGACGTCGA
The DNA here is from genome assembly GCF_024296665.1 of Salinilacihabitans rarus. NCBI lineage: Archaea > Methanobacteriati > Methanobacteriota > Halobacteria > Halobacteriales > Natrialbaceae > Salinilacihabitans > Salinilacihabitans rarus. The sequence goes on from NZ_CP100762.1 coordinate 3,048,987, forward strand.
CCCGGCGCGGGTCCGCGCGGCCTCGCACGTTCACCTCACGAGCCAGCGGCCCGACACCGCCGCCCGCATCGCCCGGATCGCCGACGAGGCGGGGATTCCCGTCAGCTTCGACCCCGGCCGGCGCCTCGCCGAGCGCGACTACTCGGCGGCGCTCGAACGCGCGGACGTGATCTTCGCCACCGACCGCGAGGTCGAGGCGATGCTCGCCGACGAGTTCCCCGACTCCGACCTCGCCGACCGCACGGTGGTCGTCAAACGCGGCGAGGACGGCGCCGAGGTCCACGCGCCCGGCGGGACGTACGTCCACCCCGGCTTCGAGGTCGCGGTCGTCGACACGACCGGCGCGGGCGACGCCTTCGCCGCCGGCTACATCGCGACGAGCATCGAGACCGACGACGTCGAGCGCGCCCTGGAGTTCGCCAACGCCTGCGGCGCGCTCGCCGCGAGCGAGGAGGGCGCGCGCAGCGCCCCGACGGCGGCGGCGGTCGACGACTTTCTCGCGACGCGATACGGACCCGAAGGTGTTTACGGACAAACGGAGTAGCTGGGGGTCCCAGCGCCCGCTGAAGTTCTCAGGGGCTGGCGTCTGACGGTAGCTATATGTCAGTCGACGTTGCCTTTCGGAGTAGAGCGTCACGGCGACGTGAGAGAGACATGAGTGAACGCACGACTGGTGGGCTTGTACCCGGAAGTGGGGGGTACGGCCGACGCGTCCGATACGACCGGAGCGAGGACGAACCACCGAGCATTGCCGTCGTGGCGGCGCTCGCGGAATTCTACGGCGAAGACGTCACCGAGATGACGACGCGGCTGTACGACTACGTCGACCCGGAGGCCCTCGACGCGCTCTTCGCGGACCGCTACACTGCCGGCCCGCGGCCGAACGGCCGGGTGCGATTCGACGTCGACGACGCGACCGTCGTCGTCCGTCCCGGGAGCGTCCGCGTCTACGCGGACGGCTGACCGGAGACGGACCCTTTTTGCCGTCCCCGCCGGAACCGGAGCGTATGGCAACCCAGCCCCACCTGTTGGTCGACGACGGCGACGTGACCGACCTCGCGTTGATCCCCGGCGACCCCGGTCGCGTCGACCGCATCGCCGACCACTGCGACGAGGCCGAGACGGTCGCGCGAAACCGCGAGTACAAGGTCGTCGACGCGACCTACGGCGACCGCGACCTGACGATCTGTTCGACGGGGATCGGCTGTCCGTCGGCCGCCATCGCCGTCGAGGAACTGTCGAACGTCGGCGTCGAGACGTTCGTCCGCGTCGGCACCACCGGGGCGTTGCAGTCGGACATCGAGATCGGCGACATGGTCGTCGCGACCGGCGCGGCGAAGAACGAGGGCACCTCGAAGCGCTACGAGGCCGTCGAGTACCCCGCGGTGCCGGACTACGAGGTGCTGTCGGCGCTGGTCGACGCCGCGAGCGAGGACGAGATCGTTCACGTCGGCCCGATCGTCAGCGACGACGCCTACTACGCCGAGTCCGACGACGCCGTCGAGGACTGGGAGGCCGCCGGCCTGCTCGCTGTCGAGATGGAGGCCGCCGCGGTCTTCTCGCTCGCGCGTCGCAAGGGGCTGGGCGCCGGCGCGATCTGTACCGTCGACGGCAACCTCGTCGAGGGCACCCAGAAGGGGACCGACACCGAGGACGACGAACTCCCCGAGAAGGCGAAGAACAACGTCGGCCGCGCCATCGACATCGCGCTCGAGGCCGCGACCCGGCTCTAGTCCCCGACGAGCGCCTCCGCCAGCGCGGTCGTCCGTGCGGTGAGGTCCTCGGTCGTCTCCGTGCTCTCCCGGAGCGCGTCGTTTACCGCCGCGAACAGCCGATCGAACGCTATCGTCCCGTCTTCGGCCAGCCACGCGTCCGCGTCGGGACGGGCGGCGTCGCAGGCGGGACACCGGGTGGCGCCGCCGTCGAGGGGCTCGAAGCAGGCGTGACACCGGCCGAGGCCGTCGGCGGCCGTCTCGGCCAGCGCGACGAGGTCGCGCAGTTGCGCCTGCAGTCGCTCGGCGGTCGACGAGAACGCCTCGAACGCCGCCGCCACGTCCGGGCCGAGCGCCGCGGCGTCGACCGCCTCCAACCGACGGAGGTCCGCGTCGACGACGGCGATCGCTACGAGGAGTTCGCGCCGGGCGCCGGGGTAGTCCGGTTCCGGTTCGTCGTCCGCCGCGAGCGCCCCGGGCAGCGACGTCGCGAGCGAGGCGAACGCGGCCGCGTCCGAAACCGCCTCCCCTTGCGTCCGCGTCGCCGCCCGGAGCGCCTCGAAGAGGTCGCCCCCGGTCTCGATCCCGTCCGCCCGCCCGCGGAGGCGGTCGGCGCAGTCCGCACAGACCGTGGCGAGGGCACTCTCGTGGCAGCCGTCGGCCGGCCCGTCGCCGACCGGGTACGTCCGGAGGGCGTCGCCGTCGGCCCCGCAGTGCAGACAGGCGGAGCCGTCTCGGTCGCGAACTGCGCCACGGTCGTCGCGGGACTCGGGGGAGGTCACGGGACGGCGAAGGGAGCGAGCCGACAAAAACGCTCCGGCTCCCGGGGTCGCGGGCACCACCGCTTAACCCGCTCCTCGACTTACGGTGGCGCATGGCAGAGACGCCGTTCGAACTCGAACGAACCGCCGACCGCGACGAACTCGCGGCCGTCTTCGCGGAGGTCGCGGCGGCGCTCGAAGAGGGCCGCCCCGCGCGGATCGCCGCCGACGACGAAACCGTCTCGCTCGCGTTCCCGTCGCGACTCTCGCTCGAACTGGCGGTCGAGCGCGAGGGGGACCCGCCGACCGCGGGGATCGACCTCGGACTGGAGTGGGAGGAGGACTCTGCGGCGCCGACCGTCCGCGCGGGGGCGGGGGCCGAGGGGCACCCGCCGGCGGACGCGGACACGGACGCCGACGAGCCGTCCGCGACGGGTCCCGACGACGCGGATCCGGCCGCCGCGGTGATCCCGGCCGAGGGGGTGGTCTCCGACTCCGGGGACGAGGCCGGCGGCGCGGGCGGACGCCGGAGCCGGTTCGAAATCTACCGCGACCGCGCGGGCGAGTGGCGCTGGCGGCTCGTCCACTGGAACGGGAACATCGTCGCCGACAGCGGCGAGGGCTACACCTCGCGCTCGAACGCCGAGCGGGCGGCCCGCGGCGTGATGCGGATCGCGCCGGCGGCGCGGATCGACCGCCTCGAAGACTAGACGACCCCCACGGTGGGTCCGGAACGGGACCGCGGCTTGCCATCGCGGGCGGGTACCATACGTCGCTGCGGGCCGAATCGTATCCGTGCCAGTCGAGTCCCTCGACGGCCGAACGAGCGAGTGTCCGCTCTGTCGCGACGCCTTCGAGCGCGAGCGCGACCTGCGGTCGCACCTCCGCGCGGACCACGACGGGGCCGAATTCGGGGCGTTGCTGCTCGCGTACGTCGACGAACTCGACGACGTCGACCCGCCGCCGCGGCCCTAGCCCCGGAAGTCGCCGACGTCGACCGACCAGTCGTACTCGTCGTACTCGAGGGAGGGGGTCGCCCCCTCGGGGACCGCGTCGTACTCCCGGAGGAACTCGACGACGCCCCGCCTGCCGCCGAAGTCCCCGCGGTACCACAGGAACAGCCGGGGGACGGTCGCCACCTCGTCCGCCGGGTCGTAGGTCACGTTCTCCTCCAGGTACCACTCGGTGGCGATGTCGAGTTCCTCGTCGACGTCGACGGGCGAGTAGACCGCGATCGGCGGACAGCTTTCGGCGCCGCGGCTCAGCGCGAAGTGGATCCGGGGGTCGACCTCCTCGAGGCGGAACGTCTGCTCGAACGACGACGGGAACGGCCGCGGCAGGTAGCCCATCCCCCACGGGTGCTTCGAACTCCGGAGCATCCCGTGTTCGATGTCGTTGAGGCTCAGCCAGACGCCGCCGACGGGCACCCGGTCTCTGACGACGAACTTCCAGCGGCCGAGGACGCTCCCCGAAAGCGGCGACGGATCGGCCTCCAGAAGCACCTGTGCGTAGGCGTTGTAGCAGTTGAGCCAGAACGCGAGGCGCTGCTCGCGGCCCGAGAGCGCCCGCGACAGCCGCCCTCGATCGAGCCTCGCGAGTTCGTCGCGCAACTCGTCCGGATCCCCGTCGGTTTTCACCGCGTAGAGGAGATCCGCCGAGATGGAAAGCGGGTCGAGTTGCGTCGACATTCGTGGCCCTCCTACGGCCACCAGCGACTTGAAGGCGTGTGGGAGGGTGATCCGACTGTCAGCAGGTCGGACAGGTCCGTCACCGTTCCCACCCCGCCGTCGCCCGCCACGACCCGGCGGCGAACGGTGACGGATTTATACAACCGTACATCTAATTGACACACGTGAACCTCAGCAAAGGGTACCTCCTCGCCCTCGTCGCCGTGCTCGCCGTCCTCTCGGTACTGCTGGTGTTGCCGTTCCTCCAGTACGTCCTCGCGGCGGTGCTCGTCGCGTACGTGCTCTACCCCCTCCAGCGACGCCTCGAATCGGAGGTGTCGCCGACGGTGGCGGCGTTTCTCCTCCTCCTGCTCGCGATCGCCGGCATCCTCGCGCCCACCTTCCTGCTCTCGGCGGTCGTCGTCCAGGAGGCGCTGCGGGTCCTCCGGGGGTTCGACCCCGAGGCGTTTCAGCTCACGGAGATCGAAGTGCGGATCGAGGAGCGGACCGGGCTGGAAGTCGACGTCGTCGGGCAGCTCTCGGACGCCAGCCGCGAGATCGGGATGGTGGCGTTCGAGCGGACGACCGAACTGTTCTCGACGCTCACGCACGTCCTGATCGGGACCGGGGTGGCGCTCTTTCTCGTCTACTACCTGCTGAAAGACGGCGACTCGCTGCTCGCGTGGATCCACGAGCGGACGCCGCTGCCCGCGGACGTCCAGAACGACCTCTACGCCGAACTCGACGAGGTCATGCGGGCGGTGTTGCTCGGGCACGTCCTCATCGCGATCGTTCAGGGGGTCATCGCCGGCCTCGGGCTGTTCGCGACGGGGATCCCCAACGCCGCCTTCTGGACGACCGCGATGATCGTCCTCGCGCTGATCCCGCTGGTCGGGGCGTTCCTCGTCTGGGGGCCCGCCGTCGTCTACCTCGCGCTGACCGGCGAGCCCCTCCTCGCCGTCGCGCTGTTCGTCTACAGCGCGATCGTCGTCAGCATCTCCGACGACTACCTCCGGCCGATCATCGTCGACCGCTACGCCGAACTCAGCCCCGCGGTGATCATTCTCGGCGTCCTCGGGGGGATCTACGCCTTCGGCATCATGGGCCTGTTCTACGGTCCGGTCGTCCTCGGAGCGCTCAAGGCGGTCCTCGCCGTCGTCGACGACCACTACGACCGCCTCGGCGACGGCCGGGCCGGCACCTGAGCCTCGTCGCCGCCTCGACGGGGGACGATCCGTCGCCCTTTTGCCCGGCCGGGCCCGACGAGGACACGAATGGCCCGGTACCACATCGAGACGTACGGCTGTACCTCCAACCGGGGTGAGAGCCGGCAGATCGAGTCTGCGCTCCGCGACGCCGGCCACTACCGCGTCGACGGGCCGGAGGGGGCCGACGTCGCCATCATGAACACCTGTACCGTCGTCGAGAAGACGGAGCGCAACATGCTCCGCCGGGCCAAAGAACTCGAACGCGAGACCGCCGACCTCATCGTCACCGGCTGTATGGCGCTCGCACAGGGCGAGGAGTTCCGGAAGGAGGACGTCGACGCCCGGATCCTCCACTGGGACGACGTCCCCGCCGCCGTCACGAACGGCGAGTGCCCGACCCCCGGCCCGGACGTCGAACCCGTACTCGACGGCGTCGTCGGCATCCTCCCGATCGCCCGGGGCTGTATGTCGGACTGTTCCTACTGCATCACCAAGCACGCGACGGGCAAGATCGACTCCCCGCCCGTCGAGGAGAACGTCGAGAAGGCCCGCGCGCTCGTCCACGCCGGCGCGAAGGAGATCCGGATCACCGGTCAGGACACGGGCGTCTACGGCTGGGATACGGGCGAGCGAAAGCTCCACGAACTGCTCGAGCGCATCTGTGAGATCGACGGCGAGTTCCGCGTGCGCGTCGGGATGGCCAACCCGAAGGGCGTCCACGGCATCCGCGAGGAACTCGCCGCGGTCTTCGCCGACAACGAGAAACTCTACGACTTCCTGCACGCGCCCGTCCAGTCGGGCAGCGACGACGTGCTCGGGGACATGCGCCGCCAGCACCAGGTCCGGGAGTTCCGCGAGGTCGTCGCGGCGTTCGACGCCCGCCTCGACTACTGGACGCTCTCGACGGACTTCATCGTCGGCTTCCCCACCGAGACCGGGGCCGACCACGAGCGGTCGCTGGCGCTCCTCCGGGAGGTCCGCCCCGAGAAGATCAACGTCACCCGCTTCTCGAAGCGGCCGGGGACCGACGCCGCCGAGATGAAGGGCCTCGGCGGGACGGTCAAGAAGGAGCGGTCGAGCGAGATGACCGACCTGAAGATGGACGTCGTCGGCGAGGCCTACGAGGCGATGGTCGGCGACGTCCGCGAGGACGTCCTCGTCGTCGAGGAGGGCACCGGCGACTCCGTGAAGTGTCGCGACTCGGCGTACCGCCAACTCGTCGTGCAGAACGCGAGCGAGCACGGCCTCGAACCCGGCGACTTCGTCGACCTCGAAGTGACGGGGCACAACACGGTGTACGCGTTCGCGGAGCCGGTCTGACCGCTTCTCGCGCTGCCTCCGAGAACGAGAGCCGTGGTATTCGAGTCCGCCGGCGTCGCGGAACGTGGGACGGCTACTCGAAGACGACGGCGCTTCGCTCGCCGGGTACCGTCGCCCCCTCCTGGGCGGCGAACGCCTCGTGGAGGCGCTCGTAGGTGTCCGCCAGCGCCTCGACGATCACCTTCGTCTCCGAGAGCACCGGCATGAAGTTCGTGTCGCCGCGCCAGCGCGGGACGACGTGGGTGTGGAGGTGGTCGGCGACGGAGCCGCCGGCCCCTTCGCCGAGGTTCAAGCCGGCGTTGAAGCCGTCCGGCTCCATCGCGACCTCCAGCGCGTCGACGGTCCGGCGTTTCAAGCGGGCGTGGTCGAGCAGTTGATCGTCGTCGAGGTCGCGGTAGTCGCCAGTGTGTACGCGGGGGATCACCATCACGTGTCCCGGGTTGTACGGGTAGTTGTTGAGGAGGACGAACGAGCGCTCGCTCCGGGCGACGAGCAGGTTCTCCCGGTCGTCGCCGCGTTTCGGGAGTTCGCAGAAGACACACTCCTCGACGTCGGGATTTTTCTCCTCGCGTTCGATCCACTCGATGCGCCACGGCGCGAACACCTGTTCCATACCCGCGTAGAGTCGAGCCCGCCACTAAACACTTCACTCCGCGATCCGGGGCCGGCCGTACCGTCTTCTGGCCGTGGTTTCCACCGGACAAGATCATGTTGAGTGGCTTCAAACACGTATTGTATTCGACGTGATATTCGAGGAGAGAGACCGATAAACGATATCGCTCACTGAGAGTTGTTCGATCCACAACTGGTATTTAATACTGCCGCTTTCGCGGCCGAATCGCTCGAATTGAATTAGGGGTTTAAGACCCCTCTACCGCGAAGATGAATCAATGGCAACGACAGATAACTCGTTCAACGGGATGACTGAACACTGCGAGGCGTGCGGGCTCGAGACCCTACACGAGGTAACCGTCCAGATCCGGACGGAGAGTCTCAAAGAGGAGAACGCGCAGTTCTCGCGCGAGCCATACCGCGTCACCGAGTGCCAGCGCTGTGGGTACCGCGAGAGCCAGCGGATGAACAACGCCTGACCCGCTTCTGTTCTTCCGGCGGTCCGGTTCTCGCCGTCTCTACGCCGTCGTCACTTCACAGCCGTCCTCGGTGATGATGACGGTGTGTTCTTTCTGGCTGACGAGGTAGCCGTCGTCCTCCTTGAGCACCGGGTAGCCGTGGACGATGTCGTTTCGCTTCAACCGGCGCAGCGCCATCTCGGGGCGGTCGGTCTCCAGCCACCGCGTCGCGAACGGCAGGGTGCGAAACTCCTCGGTGATCTGCTCTAGGGCCTCGCGGGCCTGCCGGTTTCGCACCGCGCGCTCGGTCTGGAGCGAGAAGATCTCCTCCGCGTTCCCCTCGGTGACCTTCCCGCCGCCGTCGGTCGCGAACGGTTCGATGGCGACCACGTCGCCGACTTCGAGGGTCGTCCCCTGCGAGACCGCGCGGTTCGGGATGTTCGGGCTGGTGTGTTGTTCCCAGTGGCCGAGGCCGTGGCCGGTGAGGTTGACGACGGGGTTGAAGCCGTAGCCGTCGATCACCGACTCGATCTCGGCGCCGATGTCGCCGGTGTCGACGCCGGGTTCGACGACCTCGATGGCCGCCTCGAGCGCCTCGGCGGAGGCCTCGGCGAGTTCGTCGTGGCCCGAGAGATCGACCGTGATCGCGGTGTCGGCGAGCCAGCCGTCGACGTGGACGCCGATGTCGAGGTTGATCATCTCCTCGCCGAACGTCGCGTCGTCGTCGATCGACGGCGTCGCGTGGGCGGCCTCCTCGTCGATGGAGATGTTGACGGGAAACGCCGGCTTCCCGCCGAGTTCGCGGATGCGCTCCTCGGCGAACTCGGCGAGTTCGAGGTGGCTGGCGCCGACCTCGACGCGGTCGGCGGTCTCCTCGCGGACCTGCGAGAGGATGCGTCCGGCCTCGCGGTGTTTCTCGTACTTCGCTGCGTCGAGGTCGACCTCGGTTTCGGCCATGTAACCGGGTTGTATCGGTCCGCCAAAAGAGGTTGCGTCTCGCGAGGCCGGCGCGGCGCCGGTTCTCGTCGTTCGACCGGAGACGCCCGCGCTCACCGCTCGGCGCGGGCGGTCTGCATCGCGGCGCTGTTGTACGCCGAGCCGACGGTCCCCCGGGCGTCGACCGCGATCACGCCGGCGGTCGACCCGGTCAGTTCCGCGAACTCCTCCATCGCGAGGTCGGCCGCCGCCTGGGCGTCGAGGCCTCGCTCGACGTGGCGGGCGACCCGCCGCGAGAGGGTGACCCGCGCGATGTCCTCGCCGGCGCCCGTCGCGCTCACGCCGGCCGACGGACAGCAGTAAAAGCCCGACCCGACCTGCGGGACGTCGCCGACCCGGCCGGCGAGCGCGAGCCAGCGCCCGCCCGTCGAGGTCGCCGCCGCGAGCGAGTCGCCGTCGACGGCGACCGCGCCGACGGTGTCGTGGTCGTCCGGGTCGCGCTCCCGACCGCCGGGGTCGGTGCGGCCGTACTCCCCGCGGAGCCACTCGAGTTCCGCGCGGACGTCGCGCTCCCCGCCGGCGGTCGGCGCGTCGTGCTCGGCCCACTTCTCGCGGGTGCGCTCGGTCCGGAGGTCGACGCCCGTCGGGACGCCGTAGGCGTCGGCCAGCGCGACGGCGTGCTCGCCGGAGACGAAGCCGTGGGGGGTCTCCTCCATGACGACGCGGGCGACGCTCACGGCGCGCTCGACGCCGGGCATCGAGCAGGCCGCGCCGACCGAGCGGTCGTCGGTCATGACCCCCGCGTCCGTCCGGACCCGGCCGTCGCTCTGGACGGCGCCGCCGACGCCCGCGTTGAACCGGGGCGAGGCTTCGAGGACGTTCACCGCCGCCTCGACGGCGTCGACCGGCGTCTCCGCCGCCGCGCCGGTCGTTGCGGCCTCGTCCAGCACGTCGCGTCGCCGCTCGGGGTCGTCGGGCGCGCCGCCCGCGCCGCCGTGGACGATCACCTGCATACGACACGCGTTCGGCCGTCCCCCGATAACGTTCCCGGTTCGCGTCGAGGCCGGCGTCGTCGGTCGAAATCCACTACACTTACCACGGGCGGTCGTGTACCGATTCCGACGATGACCCCGGTCGTTTTCCTCGCCGTCTTCTGTGCGACGATGGCGGCGATCGCCGCGATCCGACTCGCCCTCGCCGAGGAACGTGACCCCGCCGACGCGGGGACCGCGCTGCTGACGGTCGCCATCGCGGCGTTTGCCACCCTCTGGCCGGCAGTCGAGGAGTCGTGGCTCTCCACGGGCGGCCTGCTCGTGCTCTCGGTCGCCGGAGCCCTCTCGGCCGCCGGCGGAATCGCCCTCCTCGCCTACGAGTAACCCGCCGCGCCGTCGCAATCCGTGCCGCCGTCGAGTCAAATGGTAGGTCTTTTACCCCCATCGGGGCACCGTCTAGACGAGATGAGTTACGACTACGACAAGGTGGAGGTGCCCGAGGGCGGCTCGAAGATCGAGCCCGCCGAGGGATCCGAGACGGAACTCGAGGTCCCGGACGACCCGATCATCCCGATCATCTACGGCGACGGCGTCGGGAGCGACGTCGGTCCCGCCGCCCAGAAGGTCCTCGACGCCGCCGCCGAGGCGACCGGCCGAGAGATCAACTGGATGCGCGTCTACGCCGGCGAGTCCGCCCGCGAGAAGTACGACGAGAACCTCCCCGAGGAGACCGTCGAGGCGATCAAGGAACACCGCGTCGCGATCAAGGGCCCGCTGACGACGCCGGTCGGCGCCGGCTTCCGCTCGCTGAACGTCGCGCTCCGGAAGATGCTCGACCTCTACGCGAACGTCCGGCCGACCTACCACCTCGACGGCGTCCCGTCGCCGGTCTCCGAGCCCGGGAAGATGGACATGGTCACCTTCCGTGAGAACACGGAGGACGTCTACGCCGGCATCGAGTGGGAGGCCGGCACCGACGAGGTCCAGCAGGTCAAGGAGTTCGTCGAGGACGAGATGGGCTTCGACAGCACCATCCACGACGGCCCCGTCGGCATCGGCGTCAAGCCGATCACGGAGTTCGGCACCAAGCGACTCGTCCGCCGCGCCATCGACTACGCCCTCGAACACGACCGCGACTCCGTCACGCTGGTCCACAAGGGCAACATCATGAAGTTCACCGAGGGCGCCTTCCGCGACTGGGGCTACGAGGTCGCCGAGGAGGAGTACGGCGACGAGGTCATCACCGAGGACACCCTCTGGGAGGAGCGCGACGGCGAGGCCCCCGAGGACGCCGTGGTCGTCAACGACCGCATCGCCGACAACATGCTCCAGCAGCTTTTGACCCGCACCGAGAACTACGACATCATCGCGACGATGAACCTGAACGGGGACTACCTCTCGGACGCCGCGGGCGCCCAGATCGGCGGTCTCGGCATCGCGCCCGGCGCCAACTTCGGCGACGGCCGCTGTCTCGCCGAACCCGTCCACGGCTCCGCGCCCAAGTACGAGGGCCAGGACAAGGTCAACCCCACCGCGATGATCCTCTCGGGTCGCATCATGCTCGAGTACCTCGGCTGGGACGACGCCGCCGACCTCGTCCGCGACGCCGTCGAGGAGACGATTTCGTCGGGCAAGGTCACCTACGACCTCGAACGCCAGCTCGACGACGCCGAGAAGCTCGCCACAAGCGAGTTCGCCGAGGAAGTCGTCGGCAACATCGAGAAGCTCGCGTAAGCTCGCGTTCGGACGGTCGGGCCGCCTCGCGGTCCGACGCTTTCGACCCGCTCGATCGGCTCTTCTTTCGCTCCGGACGACCGGCGACGCCCCGCATCTCCGCCGCGAGAAACTCGTAACGCTCTCGTCGCCGGCGTTCGTACCCCCTCGCGATGGACCAGGAACCGGACGATGCCGCGACCGGGGTAGAGGTGTGCGTCGTCGCCGACGACCGCGAACTCGAGGACGCGTTCGCGGTTCGCCACGAGGTGTTCGTCGAGGAGCAAGACGTCGACGAGGAACTCGAGTACGACGAGTACGACGACGACGCGGTTCACTTCGTCGCCTACGACGGCGACGAACCGATCGGGGTCGCCAGACTTCGCACCCTCGAGGACGACCGCGTCGCCAAGGTCGAACGGGTCGCGGTTCTGAAGCCGCGACGCGGCGAGGGGCTCGGGCGCGAACTGATGGCCGCCGTCGAGCGCGAGACCGACCGGCTGGGAATCGCCGAACTCACGATGCACGCACAGACCCACGCCGAGGGCTTCTACGCCGACCTCGGCTACGAGCGCCGGGGGTCGACGTTCGAGGAGGCCGGCATCCCCCACGTCGAGATGTGGAAGCGCCTCGACTGAGGGTCAGTCGAGGCGGGGCAACTCCCCCGTCCGCTCCTTGCGCATCAGGTCCCGGACGAACAGCCGGACCTGCCGTTCGAGGTCGTCGACGTCCTCGTAGGCGTAGATTCGGGCCTCCCAGCGGTCGCGGACGGCCGCGATCATCGCGCTCCGGACGCCCGACTCGTGGACGAACAGGACGCGCTCGCGCCGGTGGTCGGGTTCGTCCTCGGCGTACAGCGCCTCCAGCACCGAGCCGACCTCGATGCCGACGCCGAGGTTGTCGCCCATCGCGGGGACGACGTAGACGACGGCGTTGCTCGCGCGGGCGAACGCGATGCTCTGGGTCGCCGCGTCCATCTCTTCGAGGGGGACGTCGACGTCGATCGCGAGGAAGGCGTTGACGCCCGCGGCCGTCCGCAGGCGGTCGCGGACCTCGAGCATGAGGTCGAGCGCGGCCTCCTCGCGTTCGAGGTCGCCCTCGGTGCCGACCAGCGCCCCGAAGTCGACCGACTCGGGGATCGCGTCGGGCGCGGCGGTCTCGATGGCGCGCTCGACGTCGAACGCCTTGTACGGACCCATCAGGTAGACGAGAAAGCGGGTGTGGGTGAGCTCGCCCAGTTCGTCGATCAGACGGTCGCGCATGGGGAGGTGTGCTCGTCGATACTATATAAACTGGGGTGCTTTCAGCGATCACTGACTCAGCGAACGCTTATGCGGCTGGGGCCACGACCTAGCGACATGGCCGAGTCCGAACGGGCGGCACGGCGGTTCGGGGAGGACCTGTTGCCAGAGCACAGCGTCCTCTCGCTGGAGGAGTACCTCGACATGCAGCGGGCGATCGGCAACGAGACGCGCTTTCGCGTCCTGAACGCGCTCGTCGAGGACGGGCCACAGAGCGCGAGCGAACTCCGGGACGCGCTGGACGTCCGCTCGAACGCCTTGCACTACCACCTCGACGAACTCGTCGACGTCGGCCTCGTCGAGAACCGGAAACGCAAGGAACCGGACGCCGACGGCCTCTACTCGTACTACCGGGCGACGTCGCTCGGCGAGGGGCTGCTCACCGAGGGCGTCCGCGAACTGATGCGCCGCGAGTGGGACGCCCTGGAGGAGTACGGCGACTCCTGAACCGGCCGTCGACCCTCGCGGGCGCGTCGCCCGCGCCGATCACCCGAAGAAGTCCCGGAGCACCGTCCCGAAGCCGACGGCGCCGACGACGAACGAGACGAGTCCCCCGATACCGGTCAGCGCGAGTCCCCCGTTTATCGCCGCGGCGACGAGGAGCGGTTTCGTCCACCCGTCCTCGCGGCCCACCAGCCGATACCCGATGGCCAGAAAGGCGACGGTCGCCCCGACGGCCCACCCCAGATAGGCGATCAGGGCGAGGGGGACGGCCACCAGGAGTCCGACGACGGTGACGGCGAGCAGGACGACCACCAGCCCCAGCAGCGCCAGCCCGAGGAATCCGTAGAGGAAGGACGGAACCGGGTCCTCGAAGACCGCGTCCGTCGTCCGCGCGGTGTACTCGGGGACCACCGCGAGCAAGATCGCGCCGACGACCGCGGTCGTCAGGAACGCGCCGACCGCGCCGCCGGCCAGTCGGGACGGCCCGTCGACGTCGACCCCGGCGCCGTTTTGCAACAGGACGTCCACACCGGACAGAACGCCGTCTATCATACCGTACTTCGGCCGGACGAGAGCATAGCTCTACCGTCGCCGTGAGCGGGTCCGGGCGTGGACGGCCGGCGGTCGCGCGACTCGAAGGCCTAGTCGCTCTCGCCGTCGTCCTGCCAGCCGGGGTTCTCCCGCGGCGGGCTGAAGACGTCCACGCCCCGGACGGCCTCCTCGCCGCGGTTCTCGGCGGCGTGGGGCTGGCCGCCCGGAATCGCGTACGAGTCGCCGGGGCCGCAGACGACCTCCTCCCCGGCGACGAGGAACGTGAGTTCGCCCTCGTAGACGAACCCCGTCTGCTCGTGGGGGTGGCTGTGCTCCTCGACGACCGCGCCGGGTTCGATCTCGAAGTGCTGGACGTTCGTCGACTCGGCGCCCGCCAGCAACGCGAGGTGGACGCCCTCGACGGCCTCGGTGGGGTCCCGGTCCGCGAGCGAGATCCGTTCCATACGCGGGACTCGCCGCGAGGGGACCTAACGGTTCGCCCGTCGATTGGCCGACGACCGCGCGAACGCGGCGAGGCCGCCTACGCTCCCGGCGTCCCCAGCCGCCGGTCGAGGAAGTCGTCGAGGATCCGGAACAGCCTGATCTTCTGGTCGACGTCCGAGGAGGCGTGGCCCTCCTCGCCGAGTTCGACGTACTCGAAGTCGCCGTCCTCGCCGCGCTCGTAGCCGAGGTCCGCGAGGCGGTCGCGGAACAGCCGGGCCTGCGAGACCGGCACGCGGCGGTCGTTGACGCCGTGGACCACGAGCAGCGGGGCGTCGAGGTTCTCGGCGTGGGTGATCGGACTGCGTTGCTCGTAGCGGTCGGGGTTCTCCTCGGGGGAGCCGAGGTACTTCTCCATCAGTTCGGTCCGGAAGTGAGGCATCGTCGTCTCGTACATCTCCACGAGGTCGGTGAGGCCGATCCACGCGATGCCCGCGTCGTAGCGGTCGGGGTACTGGACCAGTTGCCAGTACGCCGAGTAGCCGCCGTAGGAACCGCCGAAGACGACGACGCGGTCCTCGTCGATCCAGTCGCGGGTCGCGAGGACGTGCTCGACGCCCCGGGCGACGTCGGCCTGCTCGGCCCCGCCCCAGTCGCCGTACAGTTCCTCGAGGAACGCGCGGCCGCGGCCGGTCGAACCGCGGTAGTTCACCTCCAGGACGCTGTAGCCGCGGGTGAGCAGGAACTGCGTGTAGAGGTCGAACGACCGCTGGTCGGCCCCCCGCGGCCCGCCGTGGGGCTTGACGAGCAGCGGCGAGGGCCGCTCCCCGGAGTCGTACAGCAGCGCCTCGATTTCGAGGTCGGTCGCGGGATCGAGGTCGACCGCCGCCGCCTCGGTCGCCGCGACGCCGTCGGACTCGAAGCGGAAGTACTCGGCGTCGACGAACCGGTCGGGGTCGAGGTCGCCGTACTCGGCCTCGATCAGGACGTCGTACTCGCTCTCGCTCTCGCTCTCGCTCTCGCTCTCGCGGGTCGCCGTGTCCCCCGCTCGACGTTCCGGGGCCGTCTCGGCCTCGCTCCCGAGGTCGGCGGCGAGCAGTTCGGGCCGACGGTCGGGGGTGGTGTGGCTGACGAGCACCCGGTCGTCAGCGAGGGCGGCCTCCCCGACGCGGGGGAACGAGGCGACTCCCTCGGGCAGGTCGAGTTCGCGCGAGGCGCCCGTCTCGACGTCGTAGACGACCGGCATCACCGCGGCGCGACGAGTCCGCAACGCGAGGAACCGGTCGCCGCCGGGGAGGAACTGGACGGGTTCCTCCTCGGCGTCGAGGTCGCCGAACCACGTCACCTCGTCGCGGTCGAGGTCGTAGACGCCGGCGCGGCCGAGGTCCTCGGTGTTGTCCGCGACGAGCAGGCGGTCGCCGTCGGGGCCCCAGTCGGCGACGTTCGCCTCGGCGCCGGTCTCGCCGAGTTCGAGGTTGCGCGGGTTCGAGCCGTCGGCGTCCGCGACGTAGACGTCGACGTTCTCGTAGTCGTCCGTCTCGTTCGTCGCGTAGGCGATCCGCTCGCCGTCCGGTGAGACGGTCCCGCTCATGACGGCGCGCTCGTAGTCGGTGGCCTTCGTGGTCTCGCCGGTCGCGAGGTCGTGCCGGTAGAGGTTCATCTGGCCCCCGGCGCTCGACCCGACCAGCAGGAACTCCTCGTGGACGTCGAAGAGGATCGTCTGGCCGTCCATCTCGACGACCGGTTCGACGGCGCCGTCGCGGTCGATGGCGTAGACGTCGTTTTGCTCGTCGCCGCCGTCGTCGAGGTGGAAGTACACCCGGTCGCCGCCGGCGTCCCACCGCAGGAACCACCGGGCGTTTCGCGGCACCTCGCCGTCGCTCACCTGCCGCATCTCGCCGGTCTCGGCGTCGACGAGGCACAACTCGTTGCGTCCGGAGCCGTCGTAGTAGACGGCCACCTCCGAGCCGTCGGGGGAGGCGGTCGGGTGGTGAAACGTCGGAAGGCTCGCCAGTTCGGAGAGGACGTCGTCCGAATCCGTCATGGTGGCAGGGTTTCGAGTCGGCACCCATAGTCTTCTAGGTGGGCGAACACGTCGCCGCGAACGCCGGGCCTTTGGTCCCCGGTCGCGACGCTCCGCGGGATGCCGTCGAACGCGCGCGACGAGCGGACGGGACTCCTCCACCACGTCGAACTGTACGCCTCGGACCTCGAAGCCTCGGTCGAGTTCTGGGGGTGGCTGCTCGGCGAACTCGGCTACGAGGAGCACCAGCGCTGGGCGGACGGGCGATCGTGGAAGCGCGGGCCGACGTACCTCGTGCTCGCGCGGGCCGACGAGCGGTTCCGGGCGGAAGGCTACCACCGGCGACACCCGGGGCTGAACCACCTCGCGTTCCACGCGGCCTCGCGCGAGCACGTCGACGACCTGACGGCCGGCCTCCGGGAGCGGGGCGCGACCGTCCGCTACGAGGACGAGCACCCGTACGCGGGCGGCCCGGACCACTACGCCGTCTACGCCGAGGACCCCGAGCGGATCAAAGTCGAGGTCGTCGCGCCGCCGGAGTCGTGATCACTTCCGGCCCGCTCCCCGAAGGTTGAACTACGGGAGCGACCGACTCGGTACCATGTACGCGGTCGTCGGCTGTAGCGAGTGCTCGCACCTCTGGCTCATCGAGGGGCGCTCGGAGACGACGCAGTGTCCCCGCTGTGGCTCCCGCAAGAAGTACGAGAAGCGAAAGAAGTTCGTCGAGACCGACGACGCCGACCACGCACGCGAGGTGCGCGCCTCGATGCTCGCGAACCGGCAGGGCGCGGGCGAGGCGTTCGCCGAACTCGACTCCTTTGCCGACCTCGAATCGCAGGTCGAGGGCGGCGTCGTCGACGAGACGGAGTACCTCGAGGCGTCGGGCCTCGACGCCGGGGAGATCCGCGACGCGGGCGAGCGGGACCCGCGCGGGCCGGCCCGCGCCGGGAGCAAGAAGGACGTCGTCGAGCGCGCGCTGGAGGACCTCGACCGGCCGACCGAGGAGGAGGTGGTCGCCTACGCCGGCGACCACGGCGTCCCCGCGGACTACGTCGAGACGGCCCTCGAGAAACTCGTCCGCCGCGGCGAGGTCAGCGAGAGTCGCGGCCGGTACCGGAAGCTCTGACCGCCCTCAGAGGGCGCCGGCGGCTTCCGCCAGCGAGACCGCGAGCGTGGCGATCCGCAGGAACAGTTCGACCAGCAACAGGAGCCGGTACGAGCGACGCGTCTCGGGGGCGTCGGGGCAGTCACAGCGCATGGTGGAGCGCCCGCCGGTGCTCGCCGGTCGGACGCGTCTTCGACTACCGGACGGACGGAAAAATACCATCGCCAACACCGCACGGTGAAAGTGAAAGTCGTCGCCGGAGAGAGAATCGCGGGACGCCGGGGTGCGTGCGCGAACAGAGCCCGAAAAGTCGTCTCGACGCCCGCGGCGAAACTGGTTATCGGCCGAGTTCGTCGTGGGCGCTCGCGAGGTGGTTCGAGGCGAGCGCGGCCAGCAGCGAGAGTTCGCCGGCCAGCGCGCCGACGGCGATCACTTCGGCCAGCGCGTCGGCGTTCGCGCCGGCGGGGTCGCCCCCGCCGCGGAGGCCGAGCACGTCGAGCGCCTCCGACTGGGTCGGGAGCTTCGTTCCGCCGCCGACGGTGCCGACTTCGAGGGAGGCCAGCGAGACGGCGGCGTAGAGGTCGGTTTCCCCGTCCTCGCGTTCGCGGGCGTCCATCGTCGTGATGGCGTTCGCGCCCTCGACGACCTGCGCCTCGTCCTGGCCGGTCGCGAGGAACGCCGCGGCGACGACGTTCGCGGCGTGGGCGTTGAACCCGAGGCTGCCGGCCTTCGCGCTGCCGACGAGGTTCTTGCGCGTGTTCGCCTCGACGACGGCGTCCGCGGTGGTGTGCAGGCGCTCCTCGACGACCTCGCCGGGGATCACGACGTCCGCCGTCACGGAGCGGCCCCGGCCCTCGACGGCGTTGATCGCCGCCGGCTTCTTGTCCGAACAGAGGTTGCCGGAGAGCGCGACGAGCGACGCCGGCGTCTCGGCCTCGACGACCTCGCAGGCGGCCTCGGTGGCGATGGTGGCCATGTTCATCCCCATCGCGTCCTTGGCGTCGTAGGCGAACCGGAGGTAGACGGAGTCGCCGACGACGTACGGTTCGACGCCCAGCAACTCGCCGTGGTTCGTCGTCGACTCGGCGGCCTCGCGCAGCGCGTCGAGGTTCCCCTCGACCCACTCGACGGTCTCGGCGGCCTCGGCGACGCCCGCGACGCGGAACACCGGCGCGCGGGTCATCCCGTTCTTCGTGACCCGGGCGGTCGCCCCGCCGGCGCTCCGGATCACCGAGAGCCCGCGGTTGACCGACGCGAGCAGCGCGCCCTCGGTGGTCGCGAGCGGCAGGTAGAACTCGCCGTCGGCCGCGCTGCCGTCGACCTCGGCCGGCCCGACGACGCCCATCGGCACCTGCGCCGCGCCGATCATGTTCTCGATGGCCGTCTCCGCGGTCTCGGCGGGGAACGAGTAGTCGCCGACGGTCCCGAGGTCGGCGCCGGTCTCGGCCTCGATCAGGAGACGGCGGGCCTCGGCGGCCGCGTCGGGGTCCGTGTGCTCCTCGAGTTCGTGCAGTCGGAGGTCGCCCTCGCGGACTCGCTCGGCGAGTGTCTCGGGGTCGCTCATGTGCTGGGGGTGGCGGCCGGGGGTGCTAAGGGTTGCCGATTCGCCGCGCCCGCTTCCCGAACGACTTTGCCGCTCGCGCGCGCGCACTCGGCCATGACCGACGCCGCCGACCGCCTGCTGGTAAACGCCGAGGTGCACACGCTCGCCGACCCGGACGAGGTCCACGAGGCCGTCGCGATCCGCGACGGCGAGGTCGTCCGCGTCGGGACGCGCTACGAGGCCGAGTTCCTCGAAGGCGTCGAGACCGACGTGATCGACTGCGGGGGCCGGGTCGTCGTCCCCGGCTTCGTCGACGCCCACACCCACGTGGAGAACCTCGGCCAGTACCTCGTCCACGCCGACCTCTCCGCCGTCGCGGGACCGGCCGACGCCGTCGACGCCCTCCGCGAGGGGGCCGACCCCGACCGCGAGTGGGTCCTCGGGTTCGGCTACGACGAGAGCGAGTGGGCCGAGGACCGCTACCTCACCCGCGAGGACCTGGACCGGGTGAGCGAGGAGCGGCCCGTCGTCGCGATGCGCGTCGACATGCACACCGCGTCGCTGAACTCGGTCGCGCTCGACCGACTGGTCGAGGCGATGCCCGAGGCGGACGTCGAGACCGAGGGCGGCGAGCCCACGGGGGTCGTCGTCGAGGCGGCGACCGAGGCCGTCTGGGAGGCGATCGAACCCGACTACGCCGAGACGCGCGAACTGGTGACCGCGGCGATCGAACGCGCGGTCTCGCTGGGGGTCACCTGCGTCCACGACAAGGTCCGGGACTCACACGCCCCGCGGGTCTACCGCGACCTCGACCTCGCGGGCGACCTCGACTGCCGGGTGCGGATCGACTACTGGAGCGACCACCTCGAAAGCCTGCTCGACGCCGGGCTGGCGACGAACGCGGGCAGCGAGTTCGTCCGGGTCGGCGGGGTCAAGTCGTACACCGACGGGAGCTTCGGCGGCCGGACGGCGAAGCTGTTCGAGCCCTACGCGGACGCCCCCGCGGGCGACGACGAAGGCGACGACGCCCGCGGCCAGTGGGTCGTCGACCCGGACGAACTCGCCGAACTCGTCGAGCGCGCCGACGGCAACGGCTACCAGATGACCGTCCACGCCATCGGCGACGAGGCGGTCGCGGAGACGGTGGCGGCGCTCGCGGCGACCGACCGCCCCGAGGCGCGCCACCGCGTCGAGCACGCCGAACTCGCGACCGACGAGGCCATCGAGCGGATGGCCGACGCGGGACTCGTCGCCTCCGTCCAGCCGAACTTCCTCCGGTGGGCCGGCGAGGGCGGCCTCTACGACCGCCGCCTCGGCGAGGAGCGCCGGAAGCGGTCGAACCGCTTCCGGACGATGCTCGACGCGGGCGTCCCGCTCGCGTTCGGGTCGGACTGTATGCCCCTCGACCCCCTCCTCGGCGTCCACCACGCGGTAAACGCCCCCGCCGAGGCCCAGCGGCTCTCGGTGACCGAGGCCCTGCGGGCGTACACGCTCGGCGGCGCCTACGCCGGCTTCGACGAGGATCGGCTGGGAACGATCGAGGTCGGCAAGAAGGCGGACCTCGTGGTGCTCGCGGACTCCCCGTGGGAGCGCCCCGACCGGATCGACGGCATCGACGTCGCGGCGACGCTCGTCGACGGCGAGGTCGTCTACGACGCGATGGCGTGAGCCGACCCGCGGGGGACCGTGGCCCTCGGGACCGCGCGCCGGTGACGTGGCCGTCACGTGGTGTCCCGACCGTCGCTGCCGAGTATTTGTGCGTCGAGTCGTAACTGTCGTCCGCACATGACCGAAACGGACTCTGCCGACGTGATCGTGGTCGGCGGCGGCCCCGCCGGCCTGAGCGCGGCGCTTTTCACCGCGAAGAACGGCCTCGAAACGACCGTCTTCGACACGGACGAGACGTGGCTGCACAAGGCCCACCTGTTCAACTACCCCGGCATCGGCTCCGTCGGCGGCAGCGAGTTCGTCGCGACGACCCGCCAGCAGGTCGACGCCTTCGGCGTCGAGCGCCGCCAGGGCGAGGCGGTCACCGGCGTCGCGTCGGTCGAGGGCGGTTTCGCCGTCGAGACCGACGCGGGAACGTACGACGCGCGGTACGTGATCCTCGCGACGGGCGCCGACCGGGAACTCGCGGTCGACCTCGGCTGCGAGACGACCGACGAGGGCGTCGTCGACGTCGACCTCGACATGGAGACGAGCGTCGAGGGCGCCTACGCGACCGGCGCGATGGTCCGCCCCGAGAAGTGGGAGGCGGCCATCTCGGTCGGCGACGGCGCCGCGGCCGCCCTCGACGTGCTGAGCGAGGAGAGAGGCGAACGCTACCACGACTTCGACGTCCCCGCGGACGCCGAGCGCGCGCTCGGTGCGGTGGCCGACGAGTAGCGTTCGAACGATTCGTACGCCGACCGCACGACAGTCGTCTGAATCGGCACGGTCGGTCGAGGTGACGCTCGAATTTATTTTCACGAATACAAATATGTATCTCACACCAACACTTTTGTTACAGTTATACGATACGTGGGCCCGTGAAACGTACTACCGAGCCACACGACGGGGACCGGACCGTTCGATCGCTGTATCGGCGACGGGTTCTCCGGATCGCCGCCTCCGGAACCGCGATTGCAGGGTTGGGAGCGACTCCGGTGAGCGCGGACGAGGGGTTCGTCGAGATCGTCGGGACCGATCCGAGCACCTATCCGGAGATCGACGTGAACGTGCGCGTCGATTCGGACGCAGGACGTGACGGGGAACTCACGGCAGACGATTTCGAGGTGTACGAAGACGGCGAACGGGTGGAGATCATCGACTTCGAGTACTCCGCGTCGTCGCTCGACCTCGTCTTCGTCTTCGACGACTCGGGTAGCATGGGTAACGAGATTTCGTCGATGAAACGGAAGGTCAAGGGGTTGACCGAGGACATCGACGAGGCGGGAATCGACGCGCGGTACGGACTCGTCTCGTTTCGTGACGACGTCGACACCGACCTGACGTTCACCGACGACGCCGATGCGTTGAAAGACGCGGTCGATTCGCTGGAGGCGTACGGCGGCGGTGACTTCCCCGAGGACAACTTCGACGCAATCGTGACGGCACTCGAGGACGACTACCGCGACGACGCGCAGAAAATCGTCGTCGACATCACCGACGCGACGTCTCACTACGACGGGGACGACAGCGGATTCTCGGAATACACGCTCTCGGACGTCGCCACGGCCCTGAACGAACGGGGGGCGAGTTTTGTCGCCGTCTCGCCCGGGTACGACGACCCCGACGCCAGCCTGAAGGTCCTCGCCGAGGAGACCGGCGGCCTGTGGATCGACATCGGCGACGCCGACTTCGATCGGATTCTCGATCGGATCTCCGATCTCGTCGTCGAACTGTACGTTCTCCGATACGAGTCGGACACCGAACCGGGCGGGGTCGGCGAGGTCGGCGTCGAAGTCGAGGATCCGGATCTCGGCACCGACTCGGCCTCCGGGACGGTCTCCGTTCCGGAGGATACAGAGCCGACGGTGCCGTCGCGCTTCACCGAACTCGCGTCCGAGAAGTCGGCTCTCGCCGAGCAGGTCGACGAGAACAGCCTCGGCATCCTCGACGATACCGGACTGGTGTCGCCGGTGATCGACGCGCTGCGGTCCGCCGTGGAGTCGGGCGACGTGGCGGGCGAGACGGCGACAGCCTCTCTCGAGCGGCTTCGGGCCGGCGAGCAGGTGACGGACGCAGTACTGGCCGGCGCGGGCCCGGGTTCGTCCGAGTACAACACGGCCGACACGAACCTCGCGAAGGCGACCGCGAGGTCTGCGGTCAATCCGATGATCGAACTCCTTTTCGCGGGAATCTCCGTCGTGCGCGCCGCGCGCCATCTCCCCTTCGTCGGAGGCGCGGCGAAGCGCGCCGCACGGTACATCGCGGACCTCGTCGCCGACGCGGCCGGGAAGATTAGTTCTCGTCTCGAACGCATCATCCGCGCCCAGGGCGAGGACGCCGGCTTTGCGCTCCTCGGCGAGGTCGAGAGCCGATCCAAGAGCGCCGGGAAGCCGATCGCGGAGGACGAGTTTCGGGAGGCCCGGTCGGAACAGTCCGACGTTCTCGTCGAGGACAACGTCGACGTCCTGTTCGAGGATTACCTGTTCAACGAGGAATACGACTGGTTCGGGAACCCGACCGAACCCCTCGACGAGTCGCTGTACACGCTCGTAGAGGGCGTAGACCCCGACACCGACTCCCCGTCACCGACGGGCGACGACGAGGCCGCGCTCTCCGCGGCCGAAACCGCCCTCGAAGACGTCAACGACATCCAACGGACCACCGTCGAGGAAGTGTCGCAGACCGAGAGCATACTGAAGGCGGTCGGAGTGCTCTCGGGGGTCCTCGCGGCCGCGGCCCTGGTGGCGGGCGTTACGGGGATCGGGTCGCCGGTCGGAGTGGTGCTTGGAGCCGCCTCCGCTCTCCTCGGAATCGGCGTCTCCGTGCCCCTGACGATGGCCAACTGGGGGCTCGGCGTCAACGGAATGCTCGGAACCCGGTACAGACACCAGACCGCCGTCGACGAGATCCTTCATCCCGAGGGGGGTACCTGAAATGTCGGCGAACGTCGTGGCGGTGCTCGACAGCATGGCGGGCGCGCTCGAATCGGAGGAGTACACCCGGTTCCGAGAGGAGCTTTCGGAACTGCTGGCCTCGTACGACGAGGGCCGGCCCGCCGAACGCGCCTTCGCCGAGCGAGCCAAAGCCATCTCGCAGGACAGGGCCGCAGACAGGTTCGCCGCCGACCCCGACGACCTCGACTCCGTCGACCGCTACCTCTTGGAACTGGAGACGACGAACGTCAACCGCGCTGGGGCACTGATCGGTCTCGGCGCGGGCGTGGCATCCGCCGAGACCGTCGACGACGTCGCGGAGTTCGTAACCGAACTGAAAGCCCAGGAGGAGAACCTCGCGGCAGCGCGACGTACCGCGACCTCGACGGTCGAGGCAGCTACGCTCCCCGCGCTGCCGCTCGTATACGGTATCACCGTGGACGATGACGACGATCCGCTCCCGGTCGGTGCCACGACGACGCTCTCGATCACGGTCGGTAACGCGGGTGACGACGCAGCCACCGACGTCTCGGTGGCCATCGAGACCGGTGACGACGTTACGGTCGCCGACTCGGAAAGAACGGTGTCGCTCGATCCCGGCGTGACCGAGCAGGTCTCCGCCGCGATGAGCGTCGAGGAGGCGGGAGACGTCCGTATTCGGGCGGTGCTGAGCTACGACGGGGATGAGTTCGTCGAAACGGAGTCCCTCGAGGTCCTCTCCGTCGAGGGATTCCTCGAACGCGCCGGCCGACGACTGGAGACCCTCACCGAGCGCATTGAGGGGGCGGACGCTTCGCGGGGCGCACAGCGCCGACTCCTGTCGTCCTTGGCTGCTGCGGGTGCCAGTCTCGAGCGGGCGCTGGAGGCGTGGAGTGCGGGCGATCGGCGGCGCACCGACGACCACCTCGCGACGGCGACGAAGCAACTCGGCGCGTTCCTCAACAAACTCGCCGCAGCCGAGGCTGGCCGGGGAACCGGGAACGGACCCGGCGGTGGGGCGACGGTCGAGTTCTCCGCGTGGCACCGGACGAGCTTCGAGGTCGTCGCCACGGAGGTCATCGACCACCTGTCGCGCGTCCGTTCGGCCCGGCTGTAGGACTACTTTTATTATCTGCAACTAACATCCTAACTTATGGTCGTGTCGACGGTATCTCTGGTTGGGTTGGTGTTCACCGTCCTCGTGACCGCGACCGTGTACCTCCTGGGCGTTAGACTGGGCGAGACCCCCGGAACCGCACGACCGGCCCGCGCGTTTCGTCTGGGCTTTCCCCTCGCTGGCGGCCTGATCGTTGTCGCGCTCACGGCCGTGGTCTACGCCGCCGAACACCGCTTTCCGCCGACGGCGGGCGAGACCCCGCTCGACCCGGGCTTGCTACTCGACCTCGGCCTCGCGGGGACGGTGCTCGGCTTCCTCGTGGCGGTCGCGCTGCTCGCGTGGCTCGCTCTGGCGTCGTCCCGCGACCACGAACGCGCGACCGGGGAGGGCCGATGACCGGGGCCGTACCGTCGGTCCTCGATCGGGTGCTCGGACTCCTCGCGCTCGCGTGCCTGGGCGTCGGCGTTGTCGGGCTGGTACTGCTGCCGACGGCGCACGTCAGCCCGGACCACTCCCTGCTCGGCGTGCTCGGCTACAGCGGGTCGGTGTGGCGACTCCGCGAACTGACGGCCGCCGGCTGGCTGGTGGGACTCGGCCTCCTGGCCCTGCTCCGCGGGCTGGATCGGCGCCCGTAGTCGCGGGTGGAGACGGTCGACGAGTAGCTACAGACGCACCCGCTCGCCGGCCTCGGCGGCGTCGTAGGCCCTCTCGATCACGTCGAGGTCCACCACGCCGTCCTCGCCGTCGGGTTCGGGGTCGGTCCCCGTCAGGACGCAGTAGCCGAAGTAGTCGAACTCCTCGCGGACCTCGTCGACCGGCGGCCCGGTGTACTCCGTGCGGACGTCGCCGCTCTCGGCGACGATCTCGTGGGGGACGATGCCGCCGAACGGCGAGGCGATCCGGATCTTCCCCTCGGTGCCCACCAGTTCGAGTTGGCTGGCCGCGTGCGCGTCGAAACTCGCCGTACACGAGGCCGTCGCGCCCGTCGGGAAGGCGAGCTGGAAGGCGACGTGTTCGTCGACCGCGTCGAACGGCTCGCCGCTGGAGTGGGTGTCGGCGTAGACGGCGACGGGATCGCAGTCGAGGACGTAGCGGGCCGTGTTCAGCGGGTAGATGCCGAGGTCGATCAGCGCGCCGCCGCCGGCGAGGCCGGGGTCGAGCCGCCACGTGTCCGGGCCCGCGTACTCCAGCAGCGGGTGCGAGAAGCTGCCGTGGAGCTGGACGACCTCGCCGATCGCCCCGCCGTCGACGAGGTCGTGGGTGCGACGGACCGCCGGCTCGACCTGTAGCCGGTAGGCGGTCATCAGCGTCACGCCCGCGTCGTCGCAGGCGTCGACGATCCGCCGGGCGCGCTCGGCGGTCGTCTCGAGGGGCTTCTCGCAGATGACGTCTTTCCCCCGCTCGGCGGCGGCGATCGCGTACTCGCCGTGGAGGGCGTTCGGCGTCGCGACGTAGACCGCGTCGTAGGCGTCGGCGGCCTCGCCGTCGAGGAAGGCGTCGTAGCCGAGTACGTGCTCGATCCCGAACTCGTCGGCGGTCGCCCGCGCCCGTTCGGTCGAACTGCTGACGAGGACCGTCGTCTCGCAGTACGTTCCGTCGGCGATGCCGGGCAGCGCCCGCTGGCGGGCGAACCCCCCGACGCCGACCACGGCGAGGCGGACGGTGCCGTCGACCGACTCCCACTCCCAGTCGCGGCGCGTGTAGCGGGCGAAGGCGTCCTCGATCTCCATACGGTCGCTACGGGTCGCGGCGAAAAGGCTCCTGTTCAGCGACGCCTGACCGTCACGCGCCCCGACGGTTCTTACCCCTTCCAGTCGATATCTTCGCCGCGGCCGGACTCCCGGAGGATGAACGGGCCGATGGCGAGGGTCCGTTTCGCCACCGTCGCGATCCGCAGGACGAACGAGATCAACAGCAGGAACGGCACGACGGTGACCGTCGTCGCCAGCGCGACGATCCAGATCAGGGCGTCGATCCCGAGGAACGACCCGGTCGCCGTCCCCGCGTCGAAGAAGAGCGTCATCGACGTCGCCACCACCAGCGCCGGCACCGAGACGTACATCATCGCCCGCGAGAGGTTGATCAGCTCCCACTGGAAGTACAGCGTCTTGAAGTGCTCGCGTGCGAGGCCGAACAGTTCGAGCGTCCTGAGCAGGTCGTCGTAGGCCGCCCGCGCCTCGTCGGAGAACGAGTCGGCGTGGACGTTCTCGATCCGGCGCGCGCGGAAAATCTTCCAGGAGTAGTTGTAGTCGAGCGCGGACTCGATGACGTCGTACGTGCCGAACTGGGCGTCTTCGAGGTCCCCGCGGATCGTCTCCGCGTGGGCGGTGAGGTTGTCGACGAAGTCGTCGACGCGCTCGCGCAGGTCCTCGTCGCGGCTCCCCGAGACGGCCTCGCGGAACGCCTCGGCGTGCTCGCCCGAGGCGGCGACGAGCGCCCGGAGGAACGAGGCGGGTTCGGGCGGGCCGATCGGCGCGTCGATCGCCTCCTCGACGTCCTCGCGGAACTCCATCGAGCCGCTGAACCGCTCGCGCTGGTCGGAGACGGCGCCGAGTTCCTGCGAGAGCACCAGCTGATTGATCGTCACGACGAGCGTGACGCCGGTGATGAGCGCGGTCGTCAGCGACTGGAACAGGTAGCGGGTGGGCTGGTCGGTCGCCACGAGTTGACGGAAGGAGACGGGGCTGAACTCGCCGAGGAGGACGAGGGCGACGAAGACGAACGCGACGAGCGCGGCGGTGACGACCCAGCGGCTGGCGTTCAACAGGAGCCACAGCTTCCAGGCGGGGTCCTCGCTGCGCTCGATCATCGTGTCGTCCGGTTCGGACCCGTCGGCGCCCATCGGTCGACGGGGCTACCACGACCCCACGGAAATAGCTACGGCAGGGGGTCGGGGCCTCACCCGTCTTCGAGTACCGCGTCGGGGTCGACGGCCGGTTCGTAGAACGGCCGGCCCTTCCCGACCGGCGACCGCGACTCGGGGGGAATCTCCGTCACGAGGTCCCGCGATTCGAGGCGGTACAGCGAGCGCAGCACGTCGGCCTCCGAGACGGTCCCGACGGCGTCGCGCTCCTCGGCGCGCTCCTTGCAGGCGCGGCGCACCTCGTGGGTCTGGGCCGGCGTCCGCTCTCGCCGGGCCAGTTCCGCGAGCCGTTCGAGGACGAACCGCTCGACGGCCGGGAGGGAATCGAGTTCTCGGTCGTCCGTCACGTGACGACGTTCGACGAGCGTCGTAGTAACCGTTGCCCCCGGTTCGGAGAATCGAGAACGGGTCGTTCAGCTCTCGTCTTCCTGTAGCTCTGCGAGTTCGGCGTCGACGTCCTCGTCGGCGACCTCCGACTCGAGGTCCTCGAGGTCGGCCGCCTCGCCCTCCTCGGGTTCGGTCTCCTCGCCCATCTCGGCTTTCAGCGTCTCGAGTTCGGCCTCGACGCCGCTGTCGGCCGACATCGCCTCGAGTTCGCGGTCGATGCTGTCCTTGTCGGAGATGACGTCCTCGAAAGCGCCGCTCTCGTGGAGTTCGTCGAGGGCGGCCGCGCGCGCCTCCATGTCCTCGGTCTTCTCCTCGGCGCGCTCGATGGCGCGGCCGACGTCCTCGAACTCCTCGCCCGTCGCCGTCATGGCCTCCGAGACGGTCGAACTCGCTTCGGCGGCCTCGTAGCGCGCTTTCATCGTCTCCTTTTTCGTGCGGAACTCCTCGATGCGCGTCTGGAGTTCGTCTTTCTGCTCGATGAGCCGGTTCTGCTGGCTCTGTAGCTCGCCGATCTGGCGCTCTAGGTCCTCGATCTGGTTCATCTTCGTCTTCTTCTTCTCGAGGGCCCGGCGCGCGAGGTCCTCGCGGCCCTGCTGGACCGCCGTGCGCGCCTGCTCGTTGTGCTTGTCGACGTTCTCCTCGAGGCGCCGTTTCTGCATCTCGAGGCGTTTCTTCTGGGTCGTGAGATCCGCGATGCCGCGTTTGACCTGCTGGAGCTGGTCGCGCATCTGCTCGTAGGAGTAGTCCAGCGTCTCGGTCGGGTCCTCTGCCCTGTTGAGAATCGAGTTGATCTTCGACCGGATGACGTACGAGGTCCGAGAGAGGATGCCCATATACCATACGTGTGGCCGGCGGCTCTTAAAAACTTCACTCGGACAACAGTCCGGCCCGCGTCGGGGTGGCGACGGAATCGTGCACGTTCAAGCCGTCGCGGTGCGAACCGCCGCCCGTGACGGACGTACTCGTCCCCGGCGCCCGAGACGTCAGGGGAACGCTCGATGAACCGGACGGCGTCGACGCCGACGCGATCGTGGTTGCCTGCCCGCCCCACCCCCAGCACGGCGGCCACCGCGGCGACCCCCGCCTCGTGGCCGTCGGCGACGCGCTGGGAGAGCGGGGAATCGCCTGTCTGCGGTTCGACTACGGCCCGTGGGACGAGGGCTACGGCGAGCGCGAGGACGTCCGGAACGCGATCCGGTGGGCGCACGACCGGTACGACCGCGTCGGCGTCTTCGGCTTCAGCTTCGGCGCCTCGCTGGCGTTGCTGGCGAGCGCGGACGAGAAACCGGCGGCCGTCTCCGCGCTCGCGCCGACCGCCCGCCTCGCCGCCGATCTGGAGGTCGTGCCCGCGCTCGACTCGCTCTCGATTCCGGTGCAGGTGCTCTACGGGAGCCGCGACGCGACCGTCGACTGGGAACCCGTGGTCGAACGCGCGCGCGAACGCGGCGACGACGTCGTCGAGTGCTCCGCCGACCACTTCTTCGTCGGCCAGTACGAGAAGGTCGCGACGGCGGTTGCGGAGTTTCTCGCGCCGCGACTCGGCTGAACGGGACGAGGGAGCTGTCACGTCCCAGACTGACACCCTCTGTCGCGGTCGCACGCTCCCGAAATCGTTTTCAACCGCTCCCGCGGACACTCGGTATGCCGACGGAACCGGACACCCATTACGACCCCTCGCTGGGGAACAAGTTCATTTTCGTCACCGGCGGGGTGATGTCGGGGCTCGGCAAGGGGATCACGGCCGCGAGCACCGGCCGTCTCCTCAAGAACGCCGGCTTCGACGTGACGGCGGTGAAGATCGACCCCTACCTGAACGTCGACGCGGGGACGATGAACCCCTACCAGCACGGCGAGGTCTACGTGCTGAAAGACGGAGGCGAGGTCGACCTCGACCTGGGGAACTACGAGCGGTTCCTCGACGAGGACATGACCTCGGACCACAACATCACCACGGGGAAGACCTACCAGCACGTCATCGAGAAGGAGCGCGCGGGCGACTACCTCGGGAAGACGGTCCAGATCATCCCGCACGTCACGGACGACATCAAACGGCGCGTCCGGGAGGCCGCCGCGGGGACCGACGTCTGCATCGTCGAGGTCGGCGGCACGGTCGGCGACATCGAGGGGATGCCCTACCTCGAAGCGCTGCGCCAGTTCGCCCACGAGGAACCCGAGGAGAACGTGCTGTTCGTCCACGTCACGCTGGTGCCGTACTCGAAGAACGGCGAGCAGAAGACCAAGCCGACCCAGCACTCGGTCAAGGAGGTGCGCTCGATCGGCCTCCAGCCCGACGTGATCGTCGGCCGCTGTGACGACCCGCTCGAACGGACGACCAAGGAGAAGATCGCCCTGTTCTGTGACATTCCCACGGAGGCGGTGTTCTCGAACCCCGACGTCGAGGACGTCTACCACGTCCCGCTTGTCGTCGAGGACGAGGGCCTCGACCAGTACGTGCTCGAACACTTCGGGCTCGACGGGGAGGCCCTGCCGGAGGGCGAGCGCGCCAACGACTGGCGCCGCATCGTCACCACCGAGAAAGAAGGCGAGGTCGAGGTCGCGCTCGTGGGCAAGTACGATCTGGAGGACGCCTACATGTCGATCCACGAGTCGCTCAAACACGCCGGCTTCGAACTCGGCGTCGACGTGAACGTCCACTGGGTCGACGCGGACGAGATGGCCGACTACCACGCCGAGCGCCTGCGCGGATCGGACGGCGTGATCGTCCCCGGCGGCTTCGGGATGCGCGGCACCGAGGGCAAACTCGAGGCCGTCCGCTACGCCCGCGAGAACGGCATCCCCTTCCTCGGGCTCTGTCTGGGCTTCCAGATGGCCGTCGTCGAGTACGCCCGGAACGTACTCGGTCTGGAGGGCGCTCACTCCGCGGAGATGGACCCCGAGACGCCCCACCCGGTCATCGACATCCTCCCCGAGCAGTACGAGGTCGAGGACATGGGTGGGACGATGCGCCTTGGCGCCCACGAGACCGAGATCGAACCCGACACGCTCGCCCACGAACTCTACGGCGACACCTCCTGTACCGAGCGCCACCGCCACCGCTACGAGGTCAACCCCGAGTACTTCGACGCGTTCGCGGACGAACCGCTCGTCTTCTCCGGCACCGCGGGCAACCGGATGGAGGTTCTCGAACTCGAGGGCCACCCGTACTTCCTCGGGACGCAGTTCCACCCCGAGTACAAGTCCCGGCCCGGCCGGCCGAGTCCGCCGTTCGTGGGGCTGCTGGAGGCGATCATCGACCGCACGGACGCCGACGCGGGCGACCGCGCCGAGACGGAGGTGACCCACTGATGGTCGACGTCGAGACGTTCGTCCCCGAGGCGATCGCCGAGATCGAAGCCGAGGTCGGCGACGCCGACGCCGTCATCGCCCTCTCGGGGGGTGTCGACTCCTCGGTCGCCGCCGCGCTGGCCTACGAGGCCATCGGCGACCGCCTGACGCCGGTCTACGTCGACACCGGGTTGATGCGGAAAGGCGAGACCGAGCAGATCCGCGAGACCTTCTCCTACATGGAGAGCCTGCGGATCGTCGACGCCGAAGACCGGTTCCTCGACGCCCTCGAAGGCGTCACCGACCCCGAGGAGAAGCGGGCGGTGATCGGCGAGCAGTTCATCCGCGAGTTCGAGCGGGAGGCCACGGACGCGGACGCCGACTACCTCGTCCAGGGGACGATCTACCCCGACCGGATCGAGAGCGAGGGGGGCATCAAGTCCCACCACAACGTCGGCGGCCTCCCCGAGGTCGTCGACTTCGACGGCATCGTCGAACCCGTCCGGGACCTCTACAAGGACGAAGTGCGGGAGGTCGCCCGCCACCTCGGCCTCGACGAACTCGTCGCCGAGCGGATGCCGTTCCCCGGCCCCGGCCTCGCCGTGCGCGTGATCGGCGAGGTCACCGAGGAGAAACTCGAAGTGGCCCGCGAGGCCTGCCACGTCGTCGAGGAGGAACTCGAGGAGTACGACCCGTGGCAGGCACTCGCCGCGGTGATCGGCAAGGCCACGGGCGTCAAGGGCGACAACCGCGTCCACGGCTGGGTCGTCGCCGTCCGCTCGGTCGACTCCCGGGACGGCATGACCGCCCGCGCACAGGAGATCGACTGGGAGACGCTCCAGCGCATCCAGTCCCGCATCACGGGCCAGAACGAGAACGTCGCTCGCGTCGTCTACGACGTGACGCACAAACCCCCCGCGACCATCGAGTACGAGTGATGAGAGCGATCGTCGCCGGACCGGACGAGGACGGCATCGCCGACGCGCTCGCCGACGAGGGCGTCGACGTCACCCGAATCGAAGGCGTCGCCTCCCGGCCCGTCCTCGAGGAGGCGGGCGTGCTCGAGGCCGACCTGTACGTGCTGACGGACGTCTCGCAGGCGACCTCGATCCCCATCGCGATCGACCTCAACGACGACCTGCGGACGGTCGTCTACGACCGGGACACAATCCCGGAGTTCGTCCGCGGCCAACTCGACCTCTCGGTCGACCCGCGGCTGGTCGACGCGTCGGTCGTCGCCGAGGAACTGACCGACTGACCGCCACACCCGCGCCGTTCACCGTCCGATCGCCGGAATTATCGGAAAAACGGATAGTAAACTTTCTCGAACCCGATTTCGAGGGATTAAATTCGAGCAAAACTCGGCGGAACTCGGGCTAAGAACGGCTTACGGTCGCCACCCTTCAAGTGGTACCTCCCGGAAGAAGCGGGTGGAGGTCGACGGGCGCACCACAGGTGCAGGCACTTCGTGCCTCGTCGATCCCGTGACTTCCAGCAACCCCACCACAGCACCCTTCCCCACCACCGCTGCAACCGTCGTCGACGCGGGCCACCCAACCCACACCCACACCCACCCTACCGGCCCGCGTCGAACCCTGCAGCTTTCGTGAATACCTCGCCTCGCAGCGACGGCGACGCGCCGTCTCCGTCACCCGTCGGCCGAGCGGAGCGTCCGCAAGACCGGAATCTCGGCGAGTCGCTTCTCGCCCAGCAGGTCCCAGTCGATCCCGTCGGGTTTCGACTGCTCGCCTCCGGCCTCGATCGTCCGCTCGGACGTGACGACCAGGTCCATCGGGACGTCGTGGGCGCCGGTCTCGACGGGGTCGTCGATCACCTGTCGCTCGTGGACCGTCGTCGCGACGGGCGTCGCGTCGTCGACGAGCCCCAGTTCGCGCAGGACGGCGAACTCGAGGTCGCTGTAGCCCTCTCCTTTCCCGATCCGGGCGCCGTCCTCGGTGACCGCGACGCTCCCGGAGACGATCAGGTCGATTCCCTCGACCTCGTCGGGGCCGACCCGAACGCCGTGGTCGGCCGACCCCGAGACGGTCGTCGCGGCGTCGTAGTCGTCGAGTTCGGCCGGGTCGAGTTTCAGGAAGCACTGCTCGTCCGCGAGCCGCGGTACCGCCATGTAGACCGTCTTGCCGTCCCGCAGCGCCCGCCGTCGGACGGGCAACTGCGGCGCGTCGGGGTTTGCCTTGATCGCCCCCGCGGCCGTCCACTCGGGCCGGTCGGCCAGTCGCTCGGCGGCCGCCGCCGCGCCCGCGACGTTCGGAATCCGGCCGTGGGGCGGGAACGGGAACCGGGCGACGCCGCTCTCTTCGAGGTCGTCCCAGACGCGCTCGCGAATCGCCTGTTTCTCCATCGTCACCCGCCCGCTTCGGCCGGGGGACGGTTAGGCGTTCGTCCTCGCGAGCGCGGGTCGGCGATCGACCCGGTGCGGGGTCAGGCGCTCTCGTCGTCCCCGTCCTCGTCGCCGTCGCCGTCGCCGTCCCCGTTCGCCAGCGTCGCCAGCCGCGGTGCCTCCGGGACGACGATCTCCTCGCAGGCGAGCCGCGCGGTCTCGGCGTCGTACGGGAGACAGAAGACCGCGACGCCGTCGGCGACGCCGCCGAGCGCGCGGCGTGTGACGACGCCGGTGCCGATCTCCTCGTAGGAGAGCCAGTGGAACAGGCCGACGAAGGCGGGGAGGTCCTTGTCGAGCAGCGGCCGGACGGCTTCGAGGGTCACGTCCGTGGGTTCGACGCCGGTCCCGCCGACCGTGACGACGACGTCGACGTCGCGGCGGTCGACCAGCCGCGACACCTTCGACTGGACGTTGTCGTGGTCCTTCGCGATGAGTTCGCGCGTCGACACCGCGTGGCCGCCGTCCTCGAACGCCGCGACGACGTCGTCGCCCGCGGGGTCCTCGTCGAGTGAGCCGTTGGCGGTGATCGTGACGACCGCCGCCCGGACCGTCTCGGGCGGTCGGTCCTCCCGGTCCTCGTCTCCGTCCTCGTCCCCGTTTACGCCCCCTTCCGTCGACCGATCGGCCATGCCGGCCCTTGGTCGGCGGGGCCGAAAAGGTGTCGGCCTTCGATTGTGACGGGGTGACACGGCGCCCGAGGATTGATCCTGCGCGGCCGGGACGGACGACCATGAGCGACGATCCGTTCGCGGCGCTCGACCCGCGACGGTACTACGACGAGTACGGCCGCGAGGAGTGGGAGCGCCTCGAAGCGACCCTCGGCGGCCGCCTCGAGTTCTCGGGTACCGCCGACTACCTCCGGCGGTACCTCCCCG
The DNA here is from genome assembly GCF_024296665.1 of Salinilacihabitans rarus. Lineage (NCBI taxonomy): Archaea > Methanobacteriati > Methanobacteriota > Halobacteria > Halobacteriales > Natrialbaceae > Salinilacihabitans > Salinilacihabitans rarus. The sequence goes on from NZ_CP100762.1 coordinate 3,083,247, forward strand.
ACGCGGGCCGCGTTCTCGACGCCGGCGGGGGCGCCGGGCGGTACGCGGTCCACCTCGCCGAGCGGGGCTACGACGTGACGCTGGTCGACCTGAGCGCGCGCCAGTGCGATATCGCCCGCGAGAAGGTGGCGGAGCGCGACCTCGAGGCGCGGGTCTCGGTCGGGCGCGGCGACCTCCGCGCGCTGCCCGTCGAAACGGACGCGTTCGACGCGGTCTGCTGTACGGGCGGTCCGCTCTCGCACGTGGTCGACCCCGACGAGCGCGAGGCCGCCCTCGCGGAACTCCGGCGCGCGGCGCGGCCGGAGGCCCCCGTCTTCGTCTCGGTGATGGGACGGCTCGCGGTCCTGCAGAACCTCGTGCGGAACCCGGAGTACGCCGCCGGGATGGCCGAACTCGCCGCGACCGGCGCGTACACCCCGGAGTTCGCCCGCGAGCACGCCGACGAGCCCGGATTCACGGCCTGTCACTTCTTCCGCGCCGCGGAACTGGAGGCGGCGCTCGAACGGGCCGGCTTCGCCGTCGAGGCGCTCGTCGGCCTCGAAGGGGTCGCCGCCAACGTCGGCGAGCGGCTGTCGACGGACGGCCTCGACCCGGAGACGGTCCGCGAGGTCGAACGCGCCGTCGGGAGGCTGCGGACCGACCCCGCGGTCGTCGACTGGTCGAACCACATCCTCGCGGTTGCCCGGGCCTGAGCGTCACGGTCTTCCAGCATCGTTTTGTGCCGTCTCGTCGTGGCCCCGCGTATGCAGGCCGTCAAGATCACCGGACACGGCGACACGGACGTCATCGAGTACGGCGAGTACCCCGACCCCGAGGTCGGCCCCGACGAGGTGCTCGTGGACGTGAAAGCCGGCGCGCTCAACCACCTCGACGTCTGGGTCCGCCGGGGGCTGCCGGGCGTCGACCTCGAGATGCCCCACGTGCCCGGCAGCGACGCGGCGGGCGTCGTCCGCGAGGTCGGCGCGGACGTCGACCGCTTCGAGGCGGGCGACCGCGTGGCCGTCGCCGCCGGCGTCTACTGCGGGGAGTGCGAGTTCTGTCGCGACGGCGACTACCCGCTGTGTGTCAACTACCACATCATCGGCGAGCACGTCCCGGGCGTCCACGCCGAGTACGCCGCGGTCCCCGCGGAGAACCTGATCCCCGTTCCGGAGGGCGTCGACTGGGTGACCGCCGGGTCGAGCACGCTCGTCTTCCAGACGGCGTGGCGGATGCTGATCGACCGCGCGGACCTCGAAGCGGGCGAGTCCGTGCTCGTCCTCGGGGCCAGCGGCGGCGTCGGGCACGCGGCGCTGCAGATCGCCGACTACGCCGGCGCGGAGGTGTTCGCCACCGGCAGCAGCGAGGAGAAACTCCGCTACGCCGAGGACCACGGCGCCGACCACGTCGTCAACTACGAGGCGGAGAACTTCGCCGACTGGGTGCGCGCGGAGACCGGCAAGCGCGGCGTCGACGTCGTCGTCGACTACGTCGGCGCCGGCACGTGGCGCGACTCGATCAAGAGCCTCGCGAAGGGCGGTCGGCTGGTCACCTGCGGGGGCACCGCGGGCGGCAGCCCCGAGACGGACATCCCGCGGATCTTCTGGAATCAGCTGTCGATCCTCGGTTCGACGATGGCGACGCCCGGCCAGATCGACGACGTGATGGAACTGGTCTGGGACGGCACCTTCGAGCCCGCGATCCGCGAGGTGCTGCCGATGAGCGAGACGGCCCGCGCCCACGACCTGATCGAGAACCGGGAGGGCTTCGGCAAGGTGGTCGTCCGGCCCGACGGCGAACTCGACTGATCGCTCCGGGCGAACCGTGAGCGCTTTGACGGCCGAGTCCCAACTCTCGAAAGTGACTTCGAGCGACGACGGCGGTTACGTTCACGACCCGTCGAGTTTCGACGCGGACGGCCGGCGTTCGCCGGAGGAAGCGGACGCCGACGAGGGGAGCGTCGAGGGGACCCACCCCGACGCGGTCGACCGCGAGTTCGACTGGCGCGGCTGGACGCTGGTCGGCGTCATCGTCTTCACGTTCGTCGTCAGCCCGCTCGCGATCCTGCTGTGGCCGCCGAACCTCCACTACTTCGTCGCGCTGTTGATCCTGCCGTTGCTCCCGGCGGTGCTGCTCGCGGTGACCGCCGTGTGGGCGACGACTCGCCCCTAGTCGAGAACCGCCTCCAGTCGGTCGGCGACCGCCGTCGCGTGGGCGGCGTCGCGCTCCGGAATCCCCTCGCGGTCGGCGTAGGTAGTTACGGCTTCGTGGAGGTCGCGGGCGCGTCGGATCGTGAACGTCTCCTCGCCGGCCTCGATCGTCTCGAAGAGGTCGACGACCCACTCGGGGGGCGTCTCGCCGTTCTCGATCTCCTCGTCCGCTCGCGTCGTCAGGACGTGGTGGGTGACCCACCGCTCCTCGCGCGAGAGTTCGACGTCGCACGTCTCGGTTTCCGGTGGCGGGGAACTCATTTCGTCACACTGGGCCGGGGTTTTTCGTCGGCCCTCGGGGGACACTACGGAGAGGCCCCTAATAAACATTGTCGCTTGTTAGCACACGTTATTCGAGTGACGTGACCGTCCGCGCGGGCGACCGGTCGGCCCGCGACCGCGCCCGTCAGCGCACGTCCCGACGCACCGCGATCTCGAACCACGGACAGAGCCGTAGCTGTCGGTACCACTCGGGGTTGCGGTGGAGGCGCTCGTAGGGGACCCACATCAGTCCCGCCACCTCCTCCTCGTTCGGGTCGAGCGTCGCGTCGTTCAGCGTCAGCTTCAACACGGCACAGACCTCGTGTTCGACGCCCGCGTTCTCGAAGTAGCGTTTGTACTCGAAGCGGTCGGTCAGGCGGAGGTCGTCGTACTGGTCGGGCGCGATCCCGAGTTCCTCCTCGAGGCGCTGTCGGGTCGCCTCCTCCTGGCTCTGGCCGACGGCGGGGTGGGAGGCGACGGTGCCGTCCCAGTAGGTCCCCCAGAGGCGCTTGCGCGGCGACCGCTGGGCGAGCAGGACGTTACCGTCGTGGTCGAAGACCAGCGCGGTGAACGCCCGGTGGCGGATGCCGTCGCCGGTGTGGGCTTCGAGGCGGTTGACGGCTTCGAGTTCCTCGTCGTCGGCGTCGACCGCGATCACCTCCTGTTCGGCGTTCTCGTGTGCGGAGTCGTCCCGGGGTGCGGACATGTTCCCACCAACGGAGAGGTCCGTGAAACCAGTGTCGCCTACCCACGTCAGCCGTCGGCCGCGTCCGGGTCGGGGTCGTACCCCTCGCCGACGGCGACGGTCAGCGCCCCCGGCCGGGTCGCCATCGACAGCCGCGGGGCCGCGAGCATCTCGCCGTCGAGGCTGTACTCGACCGCCCCGTCCCCGCGGTGCTCGACGGTCACCGACGGCGCGCGCCGGCGGACGATGTTCTCCGCCTGCCGGCCGACGGTCGCCTCCAGCGCCGCCTCGCCGACGAGGTCGATCGCGTTCGCCCGCTCGACGATCGTCACCTCGAACAGTCCATCCTCGACGTTCGCCTGCGCCGCCCGCGCGGTCGTAAACCGGCGGCAGTTGCCCACGAGGACGAAGACCGCCTCCCCCTCCCACGGGTCGGCGCCGTCGCCGCGGGTCTCGACGCGCAGCGGGATCGAGTCGAACTCCGAGACGCGTTCGAGGGTCGCCTTGACGTACGCGAGGACGCCGAACTGGCTCTTGCTCTCCGGCGAGGTGGCGCCGCTGGCTTCGGCGGTGACCCCGCCGACACAGGAGTTGACGAACGCCCGCTCGTTGGTGACCCCGAGGTCGACGTCGCGGCGCTCGCCGCCCTCGATCACCTCGAACGCGTGGTCGACGCCCTCGATGCCGACGTTCGTCGCGAAGTTGTTCCCCGTCCCCGCCGGGATCACCCCGAGGGCCGTCCGGTCGAGGGCGTCGGCCGCGAGCAGGCCGTTGACCACCTCGTTGACCGTGCCGTCGCCGCCGGCGGCCGCGACGAGGTCCGCACCCGCGGCGGCCGCCTCGCGGGCCAACTCCGCCGCGTGGCCCTCGCGCTCGCTCCGTCGCACGTCGAAGCCGCGCTCGCGGCCGAGCATCGTGACCCGGGCTACGTGGTCCTCGCCCCCGCTCTTGGGGTTCACCACGATGGTCCGGCCCTCGTCGCCCGCCGGGGCGCCGGTCGTCGGCGCCCGCTCGGTGCCGTCGGTTGGAGCCATACCCCTCGTACCGTGGGCAAGAGCAAAAGGCCCGGGCGTGGTGGTGCAACGCGTGTTCGCCGTCGATCTCCACGCCCACACGCGCTTCTTCCACGGCCGCCGCGCCCTGGGGGACCTGTACGACCCCGTCGGCTTCCGGCTGCTGGCGGCCGCCGCCGGGAGCCGCGGTCTCGACGCCGTCGCCACCACCAACCACGACTACTACACGCCGTTTCCCGAACCGCGGGCGCTCGCGGCGCTGCCGGGCGTCGACCGCGTGACGCCCATCCCGGGCATCGAGATCACCACCACGCGCGGACACGTGCTCGTCGTCGGGCCGGACCCGCCCCGCGAGACGCGACCGGAGGCGCTGACCCCCGCCGAGGCGGTGGCGCTCGCCCACGACCGCGACTGCGCGGCCATCGTCGCCCACCCGTATCGCAACAGCACCGTCCGCGAGGTCGAGGACGTCCCCTTCGACGCCATCGAGGTCAACGGCAAGCACCCGCGGACCCGCGAGGTCGTCGAACGACTCGCCGCGGCGCGTGATCTGCCGCTTGTCGGCGGCAGCGACGCCCACTACCCGATCGAGGTCGGCCGGGCGTACACGCTGGTCGACGCCGACGAGCTAACCCCCGAGGCGGTCGTCGACGCCATCCGCGACGGCGCCGTCGAGGCCCGGATCGACCGGCGCTGGTACCACGAGGGCGCCCAGCGACTCTACCGGACGATCCACGGCCGGAAGGGCTGGCTGGACGAGGTCCCCGCGCCGACGCCCGGCGTCGGCAAACCGCCCGGCGAGGGCGGCGCCTGAGGCCGGTCAGCCGAGTTGCTCGTCGAGGATCAGGCGGGTCTTCGTGCTCACGACCTCGTCTTGCTCGCGCGCCTGCGTGATGAGGCCGTTTACCCCCCGGGTGTCGGCGGCGTCGACGACGAGCACGATGTCCTGTTCGCCCGAGACCTGCCAGACGAAGTCGACCTCCTCCCACTCGGCCATCCGCTGGGAGACCTCGTGGGTGTCGACGTCGACGGCGACGCTGATCTCGATCATCGCCTTCACGTTGCCGGTGCGGGTCGTCACGGTGAACCGCTCGATGACCCCGTCGTCGATCATCCGCTCGACGCGGTTGCGGACGGTCCCCTCGCTGGTCTCGACTTCGTCCGCGATCTCGGTGTACGGCGTGCGGGCGTCTCGTCGGAGGACGCTGAGGATCTGTCGGTCCAGTTCGTCCATAGAGAGTCGACCGTTCGGGCGACGCGCACTTGACGATTACGAATTTCGTAACTCAGCTTCGAAGGCAACACTTATGACGGTGGGTGCGATACGCATCTCGTAATGAACCCGGCCTACGTAGCGCTGGAGAGCGGCCACGTGATCGAGGGGCGTGGTCGCGCTCCGGGCACGGCTCGTGGGGAACTGGTTTTCACGACGGCGTACACGGGCTACGAGGAGAGCCTGACCGACCCCTCCTACGAGGAGCAGGTGCTGACGTTCTCGTACCCGCTGATCGGCAACTACGGCGTCCGCGAGGAGCGCTTCGAGTCCGATCGCGTCCACCCCCGAGCCGTGCTGGCCCGCGAGCTGACCGACGAGGTCGCCGACTGGCTCGCGAGCGAGGGCGTTCCGGCCGTCGACCACCTCGACACCCGCGAGGTCGTCACCGACGTCCGCGAGGGCGGCGCGATGAAGTGCGGCGTCGCCGTCGGCGCGAACGCGACGCCCGACGACGCCGTCGCCGAACTGGAGCGCTGCGAGGCGATGAGCGACCACACCGAGATCGGCGCGCAGGTCAGCGTCGACGACCCGGTCGTCCGCGGCGCCGGCAACGACGGTCCCGAGGTCGCGCTGGTCGACTGCGGCGCGAAGGGCTCGATCGTCGACTCCCTGCTCGCCCGCGAGGCGACCGTCCACGTCCTCCCGCACGACGCCGCCCCCGGCGACGTCGCGGCCGTCGACCCCGACCTCCTGTTCGTCTCGAACGGCCCCGGCGACCCGGCCAACTACGAGGCGGCGATCGACCTCGTCCGGGAGTTCGTCGCGGACACGCCCGTCGCCGGCATCTGTCTGGGCCAGCAGATCGTCGCCGAGGCACTCGGCGGCACCACCGAGAAGATGACCTTCGGCCACCGCGGCGTCAACCAGCCCGTCCTCGACCTCGACTCGGGTCAGGTCGTCATGACCACCCAGAACCACGGCTACACCGTCGCCGACCCCGGCGACCACCTCGAAGTGACGCAGGTCAACGTCAACGACGACACTCCCGAGGGCCTCGACGGCATCGAGTACGACGTCATCACCCGCCAGTACCACCCCGAAGCCAACCCCGGCCCGGAGGACACCCTCGACTTCTTCGACGACGTGCTCGCGATGTCCAGCGCCGACGCCCCGCGAGCCGTCGTCGCCGACGACTGAGCGGCCGACCCGCGCCGACTCAGCCGGCGACTTCGTAGACGACGGTGACCGTCGCCGTCACGCTCACCGGGCCGGAGTCGACGTCGGTGCCCGAATCCGCCGCGTCGATGACCTCGCCGACGCGGTCGATGTCGTCGATTTCGACCTCGAAGGTGTGCGTTCGGTGGGTTGCCCGACAAACATCACTATTCCAAGGTAAAACGCCTCTTTGAGTTTCGGCCGGATCGGACGCCGCTCCCGCGAAGATCGAACGAAACAGCCGCTCGTGCCCCGGTTTCGGCTCAGTCGTGCCGGAACGACCGCTGGCCGGTAAACGCCATCGCCACGTCGTGTTCGTCCGCGGCCGCGATCACGTCCTCGTCGTTGACCGAGCCGCCGGGCTGGACGACCGCCTCGATGCCCGCCTTCGCGGCCTCCTCGATGCCGTCGGGGAACGGGAAGAACGCGTCCGAGGCCATCACGGCCCCCTCGGCGTCCTTGCCTTCCGCGTGCTCGTCGGCTTTCATCGCCGCCAGCCGGACGGCGTCGACGCGGGAGACCTGTCCCATGCCGATGCCGACCGTCTCGGTTCCCGTCGCGAAGAGGATGCCGTTCGACTTGACGTGCTTGAGCGTCTGCCACGCGAAGACCATCGTCTCCAGTTGCTCGTCGGTGGGTTCGCGCTCGGTGACGACTTCCAGGTCCTCGACCGAGAGCGACTGCAGGTCGCGCTCCTGGACGAGGCGGCCGCCGACGATCGGCTTCTCGGTGAATCGCTCCGTCGGTTCGCCGAGTGCTCGCGGCTGGTCGCCGTCGTCTCGCGGCTCCGCCGCTCGACTGTCCGCGGAACTCCGTTCCGCGCTACTCGCGTCCGAGGCGCTACGCGCCTCGCGACCGACGTCGAGTACCCGCAGGTTCTCCTTCTCGCACAGCACGTCCAGCGCCTCGTCGGTGTAGCCGGGCGCGACGACGACCTCCTTGAACGAGTCGGTGATCTGTGCGGCCGTCTCGGCGTCGCACTCGCGGTTCAGCGCGACGATGCCGCCGAAGGCGCTCATCGGGTCCGTCGAGAGCGCCCTCTCGTAGGCCTCGGCGACGGTGTCGGCGGTCGCACAGCCCGCGGGGTTGGTGTGCTTGATCACCGCGGCCGCGGGGTCGTCGAACTCCTTGACGAGGTTCAAGGCGCCGTCGGCGTCGTTGTAGTTGTTGTACGACAGGGCCTTCGCCCCCTCGTTCAACTGGTCGGCGTGGACGACCGAGGCCTCCTCGCAGGTGTAGTCGGCGTAGACGGCGGCGTTCTGGTGGGGGTTCTCGCCGTAGCGGAGGGCATCGAGGCGGTCGCTGGAGACCAGCCGGCGTGCAGGGAGGCCGTCGTCGGCCGCGGCGTCGGCGTCGACGGTCACCTCGCCCGCGTCCAAATCGACGTCGACGGCGCCCTCGGCGAACCACGTCACCGCACGCGGGTACGCGCGGAACTCGCCCTCGTAGAGGACCCGCTCTTTCAGCGTCTCCGTATCGTCGCCCTCGTAGACGGGCACCGGCTCCTGGGTGACGATCGGACCGGCGTCGACCTCCTCCTCGATCACGGTCCCGTCGTCGTCGGTCGCGTCCGTGACGACGTGGACCGTACAGCCGGTGACGGAGACGCCGGCCGCCAGCGCGTCGCCCCACGCGTCCGTCCCGGGGAACGCGGGCAGCAGCGACGGGTGGACGTTCAGCGTCGTCGGCGCGGCGTCGAGGAAGGTATCCGAGAGGATGCGCATGTAGCCGTCGAGGCAGACGAGGTCGAACTCGTACCCGTCGAGGGCCGCGAGCACGCGCTCCTCGTGCTCGCGGCGGTCCGCCCCGTCGCCGAGGGGGACGACCTCGGTCGGAATCCCGCGGTCGGCGGCGGCTTCGAGGACGGGGGCGTCCTCGCGGTTGGTCAGCACGACCGCGAGTTCCGCCCCGCCCGGCGCGCGGTCGGCGATGTTCAGCAGGTTGCGCCCTCGGTTGCCGGCCAGCCCGGCGATTCTCGTCATGGATGAGAGCGCGCCCGCGAGGGGCAAAGGAGTTGCGGTCTCCCGCGCCGAATTATACACGTACGTGGGTCATAATCGGCCACATTCGCCGCGATTCCGCGACGATTATGCACACACGTGGCGTCCGGATCCGACACGCTTTTGGACGGCCCCGGAGCAGGGTCGACCATGACCGACGCCGACGCGCTGTACGCCGTCTCGCCGCTCGACGGCCGGTACGGGAGCCGAACCGCGCCGCTGTCGCCGTACGCGAGCGAGGCGGCGCTGATGCGCGCCCGCGTTCGCGTCGAGGTCGAGTACCTGATCGCGCTCGCCGACCTCGAGGCGACGCCGCTCGAACTCGACCTCGAGGAGCGCGAGCGCCTGCGCGACTGCTACCGGGCGTTCGCCGAGGAGGACGCCGAACTGATCAAGAAACTCGAAACCGAGGGCCACGGGGAGTTCGAGGCGACGAATCACGACGTGAAGGCCGTCGAGTACTTCGTCCGCCACCGTCTGCCCGAGGACGGCGACGCCTCGCCGTGGATCCACTTCGGGCTGACGAGCGAGGACGTCAACAACCTCGCCCACCGACTGCTCGTCCGCGGCGCCGTCGAGGAGGTGCTCCTGCCGGCGCTGTACGAGGTGCGCGACGCGCTCGCCGACATGGCCCGCGAGCACCGCGACGTGGCGATGCTCGCGCGCACCCACGGCCAGCCCGCGACCCCGACGACGTTCGGCAAGGAGATGGCGGTCTACGCCGCCCGCCTCGGCCGCGCGACGGGCCGGATCCGCGAGGCGACCGACGGCCTGCGGGGGAAACTCGGCGGCGCCTCCGGCACCTACGCGGCCCACGTCGCGGCCTACCCCGAGGTCGACTGGCCGGCGTTCGCCCGCGAGTTCGTGGCAGGGCTGGGGCTGGGGTTCGAACCCCTCACCACGCAGGTAAACCCCTGCGACGACCTCGCGGTGCTGTTCGACGCGTTCCGCGGCGCCAACGACGTCCTGCTGGACCTCGACCGCGACGTCTGGCTCTACGTCTCCGACCGCTACCTCGGCCAGGAGGCCGTCGAGGGCGAGACGGGGTCGTCGACGATGCCCCACAAGGTCAACCCGATCGACTTCGAGAACAGCGAGGGCAACCTCTCGAAGGCCAACTCCGATCTGACCTTCCTCGCCGACTACGTCACCACCTCGCGGCTCCAGCGCGACCTCTCCGACTCGACGGTCAAACGGAACGTCGGGGCGGCGTTCGCTCACTGCCTGATCGGCTACACGAAGACCGCCGCGGGTCTCGAGACGGTCGTCCCGAACGAGGCCGTCATGCGCGACGACCTCGAGAACACCCCCGAGATCATCGGCGAGGCCGTCCAGACGATCCTTCGCCGCGAGGGCCACGAGGACGCCTACGAGCGCGTGAAGGCGCTGAGCCGCGGTCGGGACGTCACCCTCGCGGACTTCCGCGACCTGTTCGACGACCTCGACGTCCCCGAGGACGTACGCGAGGAACTGCGCGCGCTCGCCCCCGGGACGTACACCGGCGTCGCCGGCGCGCTGGTCGACGAACTGGAGTGAGCCCGCGACCACCGACACTTATTATCGTTCGCTGAAGAGTTACCGGCGATGAGCCCTGACGAGTCCCTCCACGACGAGCACGGCTGCCCGAAGTGCGGCCACGAGGAGACCGAGACCGACAGCATCGCCACCTCCGGCACCGGTCTGACGAAGTTCATGGACGTCCAGAACCGGAAGTTCACGGTCGTCACCTGCACCAACTGCGGCTACTCGGAGCTGTACCGCGAGACCGGGTCGGCCGCGAGCGACGTCGCGGACTTCTTCCTCGGCGGCTGATCGGGGTCGCCGCCGGACTCACTCCCGACCGACGAGCGCCGACAGCGACTCCGCCAGCGCCGCGGCCGCCCGTTCGACGTCCCCGGTCCGGACGTACTCCCGCGGCGCGTGGGCCACGGCGCCCTCCTCGTCGGCCAGCACGCCGGGCCCGAAGACGACCGTCGGCGCGTGTGCCGCGAAGTACGACGCCTCCGTCGCCGCGGCGAACGGCCGGATCTCGCCGCTCGACGCCGCGGCGAGGGTCCGCGCCAGCGGGTCGTCGGCGTCGGTTTCCCACGCTTCGAGGAACGGCGTCGGCCGCTCGGCGAACGAGAACGCGACGTCGACGTCCCCGGGGACCGCCTCGCGGAGGTGCTCGCGCAGCGACGCGCGGAAGCCGTCGGCGGTCTCCGGCGGGACGCTCCGGCGGTCGATCGTCAGCCGACAGTCGGCGGGCACCTGGTTCGTCGCCGTCCCGCCCTCGACGACCGTCGGCGTGAGCGTCGCCGCGCCGAGGTCGGAGTGGGCGGGCGGCGCGTCGGGGCGGTCATCGAACGTCTTCAACGCGGCGAGGACGTCCCCGAGCGCCGCGACCGCGTTCGTCCCCGACGCCGGCGCCGCGGCGTGGGCGTTCGCCCCGGTGAGGGTGATCGTCCCCTCGAACCGCCCCTTCGCGGCCGCGCAGACGTCGAGGCCGGTCGGCTCGCCGACGATCACGCCGTCGGCGTCCCGCACGGGCGAGTCGGGGTCCGAGACGAGCGCGTGGGCGCCGGTCGAGAGTAACTCCTCGTCGGGGGTGACCGCGAGCGTCAGCCGTCCCGCGCCGGGATCGACCGCGAGAAACGCCGCGAGCAACGCGGCCAGCGGCCCCTTCGCGTCGCAGGCGCCCCGGCCGCGGATCACGTCGCCGTCGCGCTCGAACGGGACGTGCGGGGAGACGGTGTCGACGTGGGTGTTCAACACGACGTGACCTCCCTCGGGATCGGCGGCGCCGCGGCTCGCGAGGACGTTCCCCGCCTCGTCCACGCGGGCCGCGACGCCGCGGGCTTCGAGCGTTTCGCGAAGGTACGCCCGCATCGGCTCGACCTCCTCGTTCGAGGCGCGGCGGACGGCCTCTTCGAGGAACGCGATCGGATCGAAGCCGTCCGGGGAGCGGGACGCACCCGTCACGGCTCCCTCGTCCCCGACCCCGCACTCGCGGGCGCCAGTTCGCCGTCGAACTCGCGCTCGACGGCGCCCGACAGCCACACCTCGCCGTCGCCCTCGCCCTCGCGCCCGCCGTCGACGAACCGGATCGCGAGGTCGCCGCCGGGCGGCCGGACCGAAATCGCGTCGGCGTCGGTCAGCCCCAGACGGCGCGCGACGGCGGCGACGGCGACCGCGCCGGTGCCGCAGGCATCGGTCTCGCCCTCGACGCCGCGCTCGAACGTCCGCTGGCGGAAGCCGTCGCCGTCGGGACTCGCGAGCGTCACGTTCGTCCCCCGCGGGAAGGCGTCGGCGCGACGCACCGGCGGCGCGACGGCTCCGAGGGCGACCGCGTCCACGTCCTCGACGAACGCGACCGCGTGCGGGACGCCCGTGTTCAGGGCCGTGACCTCCAGCCCCGCTATCTCCCGCTCGACCACCGGTTCGGCGGCGTCGACTGGCACCTCCCGCGGAGCGAACGTCGGTGCGCCCATCTCGACGGCGACCCCCTCGTCCGTCCGGCGCGCGCGTCGCGCACCGGCCTCGGTGTCGACGACGACCTCGTCGCCCCCCGTCCGCTCCATCGCCCACGCGGCGGCACAGCGCGCGCCGTTGCCGCACATCGGCGCCGTCCCGCCGTCGGGCTGGACGAGGGTCATTCCGACACGCGGCGTTCCGTCGCCCGCCGGGTCGAGGTCGAGAAACAGGATCCCGTCGGCGCCGACGCCCGACTCCGGGTCGCACTCGCGGACCGCGAGCGCCGACCGGTCGCCGACGGCCGCCGCGGCGTCGACGAGCAGGAAGTCGTTGCCGGTCCCGTGGTACTTCTCGAAGGGGACGGTCGCGGTCATCGGGGCACCTCCCCGTACGGGTCGGCCGGGTCGGCGTCGGCCTCCCGCTCGACGCGTGTCACGTCCGCGACCGTCTCGCGGCGCCGCGAGAGCCGCGCCTCGCCGCCGTCGACGACCGCTGACGCCGGCCGCGGCCGGGAGTTGTACCGGCTGGCCATCTCGTAGCCGTAGGCCCCGGCGTTGCCCAGCGCGAGGACGTCCCCGCGCTCGCTCGCCGGAAGGTCGCGGTCCTCGCAGAAGACGTCCGAACTCTCGCAGATGGGGCCCGCGACGGTCTGGGCGCGCTCGGCGCGGCCGTCGGCGTCGGCCGCGAGATTTCGAATCGGATGGTAGGCGTCGTACATCGCCGGCCGGAGCAGGGTCGTCATCCCCGCGTCGACGCCGACGACGGTCGTTCCGGACGCTTCCTTGACGGTGTTGACCCGGGTGAGGAGGACCCCCGCGTCGGCGACGAGGTAGCGGCCGGGTTCGATCGTCAGGCGGGCGTCGACCTCGCCCAGCGCCTCCCGGGTCGCCGCCCCGACCGCCGCGAGGTCGAGCGGCGCCTCGTCCTCGCGGTAGGGGACGCCGAAGCCGCCGCCGACGTCGACGAACTCGAGGGGGCCGACGGCCGCCGTCGCGCGTCCGGCGAGGTCGCCCATCCGCGCGAGGAACTCGCGGTGGGCGTCGAGGTCGTCGGCCGAGACGCCGGAGCCGACGTGGGCGTGGATCCCGACGATGTCGAAGCCACGGTCGGCGGCGGCTTCCAGGGTCGCGACGGCCCGCTCGGCGGGGACGCCGAACTTCGCGTCGGCGCCCGTGCGGACCTTCTCGTGGTGGCCCGCGCCGACGCCGGGGTTCACCCGCAGGCAGAGTCGGCCGTCGTAGCCGCGGGCCGCGAGGCGGTCGACCGTGTCGGCCGACCCCGCGGTGACGGTCAGCCCGGGGTGGTCGGCCCACGCCTCGACGATCCAGTCGAGGTCCGCCGCGGGCGGGTTGACCGGCGTGTACTGCACCCGGTCGCCGCCGGCACCGGCCGCGAGCGCGCGGCCGACCTCGCCGGCGGCGGCGCACTCGATCCCCGCGCCCTCGTCGAGCAGCGTTTCGAGGACGTCCCCCAGCGCGTTCGCCTTCGCGGCGTACGCGATTTCTGCGTCGGGGAAGGCGGCGGCGAGGCGGCGGTAGTTCTCGCGGACGCGGTCGAGGTCGAGGACGTACAGCGGCGTCCCGTACTCGGCCGCGAGGTCGCGGAGCGCGGCCGCGTCCCAGTCGGCGAGGCGGCGGACGGGCGAGTTCCCCGGGTCGACGCTCACTCCCTGAGCACCTCCTCGCGCTCGGTCGCGTCGAGGGTGCGGTCCTCGAGGGCGGTGGCGACGACGGCGGGCTTGTACGCGCCGCCGTCGAAGAGGTCGTGGTCGCCGACCGAGGACTCGACGAACCGGGTGAACGCCCGCCGCTCCGGCGGCAGGCGGCCGTAGCGCACCTCCTCGTCGACGAGGTCGTAGACGGGGATGCGCGGGGTCAGCAGGGTGTTCTCGCCGACGACGCTGTCCTCGCCGACGACGAACCCCGAGGTGACGCGACAGCCCGCGCCGAGCGAGACGCCGTCCTCGATCACGACCGGGGCGTCCTCGACGGGTTCGAGCACGCCGCCGATCAGCGTGTTGGCCCCCAGTTTGACGTTCTCGCCGATCTGGGCACAGGAGCCGACGGTGTCACAGGAGTCGACGAGCGTCCCGTCGCCGACGTGGGCGCCGACGTTGACGAACGCGGGGCTCATCAGGATGCAGTTCGCGCCGACGTGTGCGCCGCGGCGGACGACGGTGCCGTCGGGCGTGTTCCGCGTGCCGCGTTCGCCCCAGTCGCCCGTCGCCGCCAGCGGGAGCACGTCGTTGTACGCGACGCCGCCGTACTCGCGGGTCTCGGCCCGCCGGAGGCCGAAGTTCAGGAGGATGCCCCGCTTGACCCACTCGTTTGCGACCCACTCGCCGCCCTCGCGCTCGGCCGCACGGACCGCGCCGGCTTCGAGCGCGTCGAGGAACGCGTCGAGGGTCGCGCGCTCGGCCTCGCCGGCCGAGTCGGCGTCGACCTCGTCGTTCTCGTAGCGACGCCACAGTTCCGTCACGTCCCGTTCGAGCGCGGTCACGCGATCACCTCCGCGAAGTCGTACCGGCCGGGCGTCCGTCCCGCGATCCAGACCGCCGCGTCGACCGCGCCGGCGGCGAAGACGCCGCGGTCCTCGGCGCGGTGGGCGAGTCGCACCTCCTCGTGGTTGCCCGCGATGCGCACCTCGTGTTCGCCGGTGACGTCGCCCGCGCGCAGCGCGTGGACGCCGATCTCGCCGGCCTCGCGGGGCCGGTCGCCCTCGCGGCCGTGGGTCCGGCCCGCGAACTCCCCGCTGGCCTCGATCTCTTCCAGCAGGCGGTTCGCCGTCCCGCTCGGGGCGTCGCGCTTCCGGGCGTGGTGGGCCTCGACGAGTTCGACGTCGTAGCCCGGTAGCTGTCGAACCGCGTCGCCGACGACGTTCACGAGCGCCTGCACTCCGCGAGCGAAGTTCGGCGCGTGCAACACCGGCACCCGCTCGCTCGCCTCGCGGAGTCGGGCCCGCTCGTCCTCGTCGAAGCCGGTCGTCCCGGTGACGAACGCGACGCCCGCGTTCGCGCAGGCGTCGGCGTACTCGACGGCCGAGGACGGCCCCGTGAAGTCGATCACGGCGTCCGGGTCGCGCTCGTCGAGCAGCGGGCCGAACTCGGGGGCGGACTCGATCGCGACGCCCGCGACCGCCTCCTCGTCGGGGTCGCGGTTTACCGCGACGACGACCTCACAGTCCGCTCGCTCGCGTGCGGTCGCGAGGACGTCCCGGCCCATCCGGCCGGTCGCGCCGGTGACGCCGAGGCGGACCGTCATCGGTCCACCTCCGCTCCGGGTACCGAGTCGGCGTCGAGGGCGGCCAGCACCGCTTCGAGGTCCTCGCGGTAGTCCTCGGAGAGGCGGGTCAGCGGCGGGCGGAGCCGCGCCGGGCCGTAGCCGCGGATCGCCATCGCCTCCTTGACCGGGATCGGGTTGGTCTCGACGAACAGCGCCCGGAAGAGGGGGCCGAGTTCGCGGTGGATCGCGCGGGCGCGCTCGTAGTCGCCTTCGAGGGCCGCGCCGACCATGGCGACGGTGCGCTCGGGTTCGACGTTGGCGGCGACGCTGATCGTCCCCGTCCCGCCGACGGCGAGGACCGGGAGGGTGAGCGCGTCGTCGCCCGAGAGCACCGCGAACTCGCGGTCGGCGGTGCGCTCGACGATCTCGCCGATGGCGCCGAGGTCGCCCTCGGCGGCCTTGTAGCCGGCGACGTTGGGGTGGGCGGCGAGTTCGACGGCGGTGTCGGGGTCGATCGACCGGCCGGTGCGGGACGGGACGTTGTAGACGATCTGGGGCAGGTCGACGGCGTCCGCGATCGTCCGGTAGTGTTCGAGCAGGCCCCGCTGTTCGGGCTTGTTGTAGTACGGCGAGATGAGCAGCAGGCCGTCGGCGCCGGCGTCGGCCGCGCGCTCGGAGAGTTCGAGCGCCTCGCGGGTGTTGTTCGAGCCGGTGCCGGCGATCACGGGGACGTCGGAGACGGCGTCGACGACCGTCTCGACGACGCGAACGTGTTCGTCGTGGGTGAGCGTCGCGGACTCGCCGGTGGAGCCGACGGGGACGAGGCCGTCGACGCCCGCGGCTTCGAGGCGGCGGGCGTCGGCGCGGAGCGTTTCGAAGTCGATGCGTTCGTCGGCGTCGAACGGCGTACAGATCGCCGGGAAGACGCCGGTCAGGTCGATCGCTGGTGTCATGTCGTGTGGTGGGGTGGAGCCGTCGCCGGGGTCTCGGCCGGCGACTCGTCGGTAGTCGGCGCGCGTGCG
Source organism: Salinilacihabitans rarus (assembly GCF_024296665.1). Lineage (NCBI taxonomy): Archaea > Methanobacteriati > Methanobacteriota > Halobacteria > Halobacteriales > Natrialbaceae > Salinilacihabitans > Salinilacihabitans rarus. The sequence goes on from NZ_CP100762.1 coordinate 3,099,522, forward strand.
GTCCGGACCGCGCCCGCGACGGGGGTGCCACTCCCGCCGCGAGCGCTCTCACGCGCGTTTTTTGGGAAAACGAGGGGTCGCGTCGCTCCCGGCGGCCCGAACCCGGACGGGAGCGACGCGGCGCATACGGTGGACACCGACCCGGGCCGACTTAGCGGTTGCGTCCGCCGCCATTCCTGCCGGTCGGTCGCCTCGCGGTACACTCCGGGCGTTTTATACTTCTCTATCGCCACCCGGCGGATACATGGCAGACCTCGGACTGCGACTCCGGATGCTGGTCGTCGGATCGATCCTGGCGGCGTTTTACCTGTTCGTCGGGATCGTCGGCCTGACGATCCTCGGCCCCGGTTCCTGGCCGCTGGTGGTGGTGCTCATGCTCACCTTCCCGGTGGTACAGTACAAGATCGGCACGTGGAGCGCCACCCGGGGGGCCGAGGAGATGCCGGAGACCGGACCGTACGGCGAGATCCACCGCGCGACCGAGTCCCTGAGCCGCGACATGGGAATCGAGAAACCCCGGCTGCTGGTCACGCGGATGGGCGTGCCGAACGCGTTCGCGACCGGCCGCCGCGGCGACGGCGTCGTCGTCGTCTCCGAGGAACTCGTCGCCCTCCTCGACCGCGACGAACTGGAGGGGGTCGTCGCCCACGAACTCGCACACATCAAGAACCGCGACGTCCTGCTGATGACCCTCGGGAGTTCCATCGGGATGATGGTCGGCTGGGCGGTCTACTTCGTGTACGCGTTCGCCGGCGACGAGAACCCCGGCGGCTTCCTCGCCGGCTACGCGCTCTCGGTCGTCGCGCAACTGCTCGTGACGGTCTTCGTGATGGCCATCTCGCGGTACCGCGAGTACGTCGCCGACGCCGACGCCCGGCGGGCGATCGGGGGCGGCGAGCCGCTGGCGCGGGCGCTCGAAAAGATCGCCCGCGGCGCCGAGGGCCGCGAGTCCCGCGTCGACGACAGCGTGAGCGCGCTCTGTATCTTCAACGCCGACCGGGGACTGTTGCAGACGCTGTTCGCGACCCACCCGCCGACCGAGAAGCGAATCGAGCGCCTGCGTCGCTGATCGGTGCGGCGAGCGCGGGAGGGAAGCGGTTTTGCCCCTCGCCCGCACACCGTTTCCTATGACGAACGTCCACCCGGGTCAGCGCGTCGCGATGCTCGTCGACGCGCAGAACCTCTATCACACCGCGCAGAGCATCTACACTCGTAACATCGACTACTCCTCGCTGCTCGAGGAGGGCGTCGGCGACCGCCAGCTAACCCGGGCGATCGCCTACGTCATCCGCGCGGACTCCCCCGAGGAGGAGAGCTTCTTCGACGCGCTGGTCGACATCGGCTTCGAGACCAAGATCAAGGACATCAAGCGCTTCTCGGACGGGACGAAGAAGGCAGACTGGGACGTCGGGATGAGCCTCGACGCGGTCACGCTCGCGAACCACGTCGACACGATCATCCTCTGCACGGGCGACGGCGACTTCTCGCGGCTGTGCTCGCACCTGCGCCACGAGGGCGTCCGCGTGGAGGTGATGGCGTTCGGGTCGTCGACCGCGGAGGAACTGATCGAGGCGGCCGACGACTTCGTCGACCTCGCCGACCGCCACGAGACGTTCCTGCTCTAGCCGGCGAGCGCCCGGTTCCGGGCGACCCCGACGAACAGCGCCGCGCCGGCGACGGCGACCGCCGCGAGCGCGAACAGCGAGACCGAGAGTGTCGAGTCGAGGACCGACGGGCTGACGAACGTCACCGCGCCGACCGCGACCAGCGCCAGCCCGAGCGAGACCTGCGTGACGTCCATACTGAGACTCACTAGCGAAGGGGATCGTATAGCTTTCCCTATTCACGCGCCGATGACACGTGGTGGCGTGTCACTATCGGCGGGCGCGAACGCCGGTCGAAGGGCTTTCGATCCGCCGCCGCCAACGCCGGCCAATGAGCGAGTCAGCCGACGGGAGCGCGGACCTCCCGACCATGCGGACCATCGCGGACTACCAGTTCGGCGCGGGCGCCGGCGCGGCGCTGTTTCCCCCCGACGAGCGCGCGGCGATCACGATCAAGCGGACGACGTCGGGCCGGCCCCAGCAGGTCCACGCCGACGACGGCCGGATCGTCTCGTTCGGCACCGACGGCCGGTTCACCCTCGGGCTGGAGGGCGGCCGGCGGCTGGCGGCGGCGCTCGACCCGCCGGCGTACCGCGTGGTCGTCGACGACGAGAGCGAACCGTTCGTCCGCGACGGCAAGAACGTCTTCGCGAAGTTCGTCCGCGGGGTCGACCCCGCGGTGCGGCCGGGCGACGAGGTGCTCGTCGTCCACGAGCGCGGCGACCTGCTCGCGGTCGGCCGCGCGGAACTCGACGCGGGCGCGATCGAGGACTTCGAGACGGGGATGGCGGTGTCGGTCCGGGAGGCCGCGCCCGCCGACGACTGACCGCCGTTACCGGATCGCGCGCGAGACCGCAGGGTAAAAGGTCGCGCGTGGCGACGTACCGGGTATGTTCGGAGGAGGCGGCGGACTCAACCCGCGCAAGATGGAACAGATGATGAAGCAGATGGGGATCGACGTCGACGAGATCGACGCCGAGGAGGTCGTCATCCGCACCGACGAGCACGACCTCGTCTTCACCGACCCCGACGTGACGAAGATGGACGCCCGGGGTCAGGAGACCTACCAGATCATCGGCACGCCCGAGGAGCGCGAACGCGGTGCCGCGAGCGCAGACGAGGGCGCGGCCGACGCCGACGCGGGCGCCGGGGTCGACGAGGGCGACGTCGAACTCGTCGCGACCCGCACCGGCGCGAGCGAGGCGGAGGCCCGCGAGGCCCTCGAACGACACGACGGCGACCTCGCGGCGGCCGTCGCGGACCTCGAGTGAGCGTGCACGCGCCGGTCTTGCTGGTCCGCGACGACCGGGAGTACCTCGTCCGGCCGGGCGAGGAACTGGGCACCGACCTCGGGGTACTCGAGGTGCCCGCGGACGTCGAACCCGGCGACGAACTCGAGACCCACCTCGGCAACGAGTTCCGCGTCCGCCGACTCCGCGGCCCGGACCTCTTTCATCACTTCGAGCGGACGGGCGCGCCGATGGTGCCCCGCGACGTCGGCCTCGTGATCGGCGAGACCGGCGTCGGCGTCGGCGACCGCGTCCTCGACGCCGGCACGGGAACGGGCGTACTCGCCGCCTCGATGGCCCGCGCCGGCGCGTCGGTCGTCACCTACGAGCGCGACCCCGAGTTCGCCGACGTCGCCCGCGAGAACATGGCGCTCGGCGGCGTCGCCGAGGACGTCGACGTCCGGACGGGCGACCTGACCGAGGAACTCGACTCGCTCGCCGCCGGCGACCCGTTCGACGTGCTCACCCTCGACACCGGCGACGCGCCGGCGGCCGTCGCCCGCGCTTCCGACCTGCTCGTCGACGGCGGCTTCGTCGCCGTCTACAGCCCGTTCGTGGAGACGAGCCGCGAGGTCGTCGAGGCCGCCCGCGAGGCCGACCTCGCGGACGTGCGCACGCGCGAGACGATCCAACGCGAGATGGACTTCGACGACCGCGGTTCCCGCCCGTCGACGGCGCCCGTCGGTCACACGGGCTACCTGACGGTCGCGCGCAACGAGTGAGCGGGTCGCGGCGATCGGTCGATTCTCGCTGGCTCCGCCGCGACCGCGCTCGCGTTCCGTTCTCAGTCGCGTTTCCGGGCGCCAAGCGAGAGGCTCTGCACGCCGTACCGCTGGCAGGCGTTCGCCGCTCGCTCGGAGACGAACTCGTAGTCGTCGTTCTCCGCGACCGCGCCCACGTCGAAGCCCGCCGCCTCGATCAGGTCGGTGTAGCTGTCCACCTGCTCGGCGCCGCCGATGCAGGCCGCCCACAGGTCCGCGTCGTTCTTGATGCGTTCCGGTAGCCGTTCGTCGCTGACGATATCCGAGAGGGCGAGTCGCCCCCCGGGCCGCAGCACCCGCGCGGCCTCCTCGAAGACCCGATCCTTCTCGGCGGAGAGGTTGATCACGCCGTTGGAGATCACCGCGTCGAACGACTCGTCCTCGAACGGGAGGTCCTCGACGTACCCCCGACGGAACTCGACGTTGTGGAAGCCGTTCTCCGCGGCGAGGTCGCGGGCCTTCTCGACTTGCGCCGCGGTCATGTCCACGCCGGCTACCGTCCCGGTCTCGGTCACGTGCAACCCCGCGACGAACGCGTCCGTCCCCGACCCGCTCCCGAGGTCGAGGACCGCCTCGCCCGGTTCGAGAGCCGCCACGTCGAAGTGATAGCCGACGCCCGCGAACGAGTCGACCGCTTCGTCCGGGACGGCGTCCAGATCGGCGGGGTCGTAGCCGAGGCGCTCGGCGAGTTCCCGGCCGGTCTCGAAGTGAAAGTCGGCGTCGGCCGACGTCGCGACGTCGCGGTAGATCGAGGTGACCTCGCGTTCGAGTTCGTCCGTGTCGAGTGATTCGTTCATCGGTGCTCAGTCGTCGCCCGCCACCTGTGCGGGCGTGTTGATGCTCATATCGACGTCCTGACCGAGCGAGACGAGCGTGTAGACCGGCGCTCGTCGGGCCCACTCGTCGATCAGTTCCTCGTCGAGGTCCGGTCCTTCGATCTCGATCTCGGCGGTCAGGTTCTCGAAGACCGAGTCGGCCTCCGCGAGTTCTGCGAGGCTAAAGAGGACCGCCGGGTCGAAATCGGTCCGCACGCGCGTCTGGAGCCGTTCGATCTCGACCCCGTTGGCGGCGGCGTTGATCGTGATGCCGACGTTGATGCAGGCGGCGAGCGCCGACAGCGCGGCTTCGACCGGCTCTATCCGGTCGGTCGCGCCGATCCACCCGCCGGCCTCCATCACCTCCTTCCAGCCGCCGTAGGGGATAGTGTACTCGCGGGTCTCGCGGGCGATCGTCTCGCCGCCGAGCTGGTAGCTGTCGATCTTCGCCAGGCTGTGTGCGGCCGTCCCCTCGTAGGTCGCGGACGCCCCGAGGCCGAGTCGGACCGCGTCGGGGTCCTCGGCCGCGTGTTCGGCAAACCCCGCGAGCGTTTCGCGGTCGATACCGTGTACGATTTGCTGGTCGTCGGTCATTGTCTGTTACCTCCCGGCCGGAGACGCTACGGAGGCGCCGATATTGTAGCTATTTTGTGACGTCTCGGCGGTTGCTGGCGCTCCTGCACTCGGTGCAAACGACGCACCGACTGCCGTCCCGCTTCCCGGTCGACGCCCCACATCACGGAGAACGCGACGGAGGCCCGCCGGCCGGCGTCTCGTCCCCGGGACCGTCACTCGGGGATCTGCCCCGGTTCGACCGGTCGAGCCTCGGGCGTGTAGCGGTCGTAGACCGACTGCGCCCACTCGCGGACCGCCGGGACGTCGGTATCGATCAGCGCCTGAACCGTTCCGCTGTCCTGCTCGTAACAGCTGATGGTGACGCGCTCGTCGAGGAGCCCGATTCCGTGTGGCGGGAGGTCCTCGTGTTCCAGCACCGTGAAGTTCTCCCGCTGGAGCATCTCCGAACTGCGCTCCGGGTACGTAGAGAAGAAGTACGTGTGGCAGTTCGGCCGGTCGATCAGCGTGACGTCTACGCCGTCGTCGACCACCCGATACAGGGCGTCGAGACAGGGCTCCATCAGCGCGACCTCGGGGCGAAGGAACCGTAACGTAGTCGTCTCCCGCAGGAGCGACTCGAATCGGTTTACCGGACGGTACGGAACGTCGGGTTCGGCGACGGTGACGGTGAGATCCGCCCACGTCTCGATCGGGAACGCGCCGACCTCGTCGGGGAGCCAGTGCCAGACGTCGCGCAACTTTCGCTCGGTTTCGACCCGTTCGAGCAGCTCCTCTACCCCGGCTGCGATCGCCTCGCCCAGCCGGGTTGCCAGGTACTGGTATCCGTCTTTGCGGATCCAGATCCGGTCTTCGAACTCGTCCAGCGTCCGTCGCATCGTGGACGGGGAGACGCCGGTCAACTCGCAGAGTTCGGGGCGGCTTCGCGGACGCTCGGTCAGTGCGACGAGTGTCGGGATTCGGTGTCTGGACCGCGCGAGATACGCGATATCACCGGTTGGCGAGTCGTCGGGGTAGTGTTCTATGTCATCCGTCCCCATGGTGGGCGTACACAAAGTAGCACGAAAACTGTGGGCCCCTCTCATGCGACGACCGAACGTTACGAGTACCCGAGACTTTCGACCCCGGTGTCTCACGACGGGGTCGCCACAGCGTTCCCGCCGAGATCGAAGCGGACTCGGCACGACCGAACTCCGAGGACTCGAAACCGGGGACGACCACGCTCACCCGGCCTCTCGACCGAGCCGTCGATCACGCCGACGGTCGCGTCGGGGCCCTAGGTGCGCGGGCGGGGACGGCTCAGTTGTCGTCCTCGCGCCACTTGTGTTCGCACTCGGTACAGATGAAAAACCGTGTCTCGGACTCGTCGGCCGAGCGGATCTGTTGCATGTACCAGTAGGCGCGGTCGTTGCCACACTCCGGGCAGTGGGCGTCGGTCTCGGGCAGCGAGGTCTCGTTCGAGGACTCGATGACCTCGCTGGTCTCCTGACCCTCGGTGACGATGTACTGGGCCGCGTCGCCTTTCGGCTTGCTGGACCCGCAACTCCCACAGACCCACTGGCCGTCGTCCGCCTTCATCATCGAACCGCATTCGTCGCAGAACTCCATCGTTGTCCGGGCTACGCCGTCCGAGCGACTTAAACGGCCCGCTTACCGCGCGCCAGGGGCGGCCCCGTCACGACTATCCCTCGCCCTCCGACTGGTAGGGCTCGCCGACGGCCTCCCGTGGCAACGCGTTGTTGAGTTCCGACTCGAGGTCCGCGGCGCTGTCGAACGCCTCGGCCGGCGTCCCCGCGACGACGTCGCCGAGGTTCACCTCGCCGTCGGCCAGCAGAACCGCGACGTCGTCGAGTTCGTCGGCGGCCGCCGCCCGCGAGAGCGGGTAGTCGAGTTCCGAGAGGACGGTTTCGACCCGGCTGAGTTTGACTTCTCGCGCCATACCGGCCGTTCGCGCGGCGGCGGCTTGAACTTCTGTCACGATCGACGCGAGTGTCCGTCGGCGGGACACGTCGACTCAGGTGCGGTCGGTTGAGACGCTTGCCGGGACCGGGGACGCAACGCAAAAGTACCGCATCCTCGAACCCTTCGACGATGACGCTCTCCGAGGAGGCCCGCGACCGACTCGCGGACGTGGTGGAGCTACAGCCGACGAAGAACGCCGAGTTGCAGGAACGCTGGGGGCTGGAGAGTGGCAGCGAGGTCCACCGCTACCTCGAAAACGAACTCGGGGAGTACTACTTCCGCGACGACAACAGTCTGATCCGCGCGACGGCGGAGGCGGCCGACCTCGTCGACGTCGAACCCGGCGTCGTCGACGACGGGGGCGGCGGCGGGCCGCCCTCCCGGATCCGGGTCCCGGAACTCCACGCGCAGGTAGTCGAGGTGCTCGCCGGCCCGGACGAGCGCTCCCAGAGCGTCGTCTCCGTGCTCCACGACCTCCGGGAGGCGTTCGACGTCGACCCCGACACCGAGGCGGTCCGGTCGGCGCTGCAGAGCCTGCGCCGCAAGGACGTCGTCGAGGTCGAGTACCGCACCGTGCCGACGTTCCGACTGGCCGTCGACCGCGCCGACATCGAGGTCGACGTCTCCGACTGATCCCTCACGGTCCCGGCCGCCGTCGCCGCCGTCGCCCGGCGAGCAACCGCTTGTACCGCTTTCCGGGCCCGCCCTCGATCGGCCAGCCGCGGGTGCGCCACGCGGGCGGTTCGGGCTCGAACTCCGGACAGGAGCCGGCACACTCTGCGGCCGTCTGGGCCCGCCCCTTCGCCGCGCAGCGGGGTAGCAACTGCTCTCGCGCGTGGAGTTCGAAGTGACGGCAGTCGGGGCGCATCGTGTCGACGAACGACCGCCAGCCCCGCTCGTAGGCGCGTTCCGCGATTTCGCGGCGGGTTGCCGCCTTCTCGGCGGGGTCGACGTACTCGAAGCGGGCCGCGGAGGCGTCGCGCTCGCCGCCCGCGGGGCGGTCGAGGATGCGGGTTCCGGGCTCGTCGACCGCGAGGCTCCGGGGGTACCACGTGACCTCGCCGTCGAGGGACTCGGGGTCGAGCGCGAGGATGCCGGCCTCGACCGGCAGGTCCTCGAACAGCGCGGGTTCGACGCGCTCGCCGGTCGCCCGGGTGGCGACCCAGACCTCGTCCGCCAGCGCCATCGCCACGTCGTGTTCCAGTTGCGAGCCGAGGGCGCGGGCGGCGCTCGCGTCGAGGTCGGGCTTGTTCTCGATGGCGACGATCCGGCGGAGCCAGTCGGGGTAGGGCCACTTCCGGCGGATCTCGATGCGGTTGCCGCGCCTGCGCCGTTCCAGGACGCCCCGGTCGGCGGCGTCGTGGATCGCCTCGCGGACGTACCGCCACGGGTAGCCGGGGTCGGGGAGCGCCTCGCGGTAGTAGGCCCACTCGGCGGGGGCGTGTCGGAGGACGTACAGCAGGTCGCCGTTCAGGCGCTCCTCGCCGAAGCGCGCCCGCTCGCGGAGGCCGTCGGGGTCGCACTCGACGACGAGGGTGTCCCACCGGCGGCGTCTCGTGCCGAGTTGTCGGGCGACGAGGACGGCCGCGTCGTCGCGGGTGGCCCTCGCGACGGGCCACTCGCGTTCGGCCCACCGGCACGTCCGCAGTTCGAAGCCGAACTCGGTTTCGGCGTCCGCGGTCACGGTCGATCGGTGGCGGTCGACGGGGAAAACGTTGGTTCTTCGGCTTTCGGGGCTCAGGCGGGGGCCGCCCGCGGCGACCGCGAGGCGTCGCTCCCGCTCGCCTCGGCGAACGCGGCGCCGAACATCCGGAAGATGACGACGTTCGCGTAGAAGCCGACGAACGGGACGAGTACGATGCCGACGATGGTCATGGACAGGATCGTGGTGGCGATCCCGACGAGGAAGACGACCGCGAGCGGGAGGATCGCCGCCATCAGGTACTCGCCGCTCACCAGGACGGGCCTGAGCGTGCCGAGGTCGAACGCCGCGCCGATCGAGTCCTCGTGGGCGTAGTTTGCGAGCGCCGCGGGGACGACGTAGTAGATCAGCAGCCCCAGCGGGACGAACGCGAGCATCGTCAGGACGCCGATGCCGGCGAGGAGACCGCCGCTCTTGCCGCCGATACCGGCGCCGACGCCGAACAGGCCGCCGACGACGAACAGGTACGCGACCGTCGGGACGACGGCGTACGCGGCGGCGACGACGGTCCCGACGAGCCCCGTCACGAGGAGGTCGCCCCAGTCGTCGAACTCCGGGGGGTCGTCGTCGCCACCCGCCGTCCGTTCGAGCACGCGCACGTAGTAGCCCGTCAGGACGAACGCGGGCAACACGACCGGCGAGAACAGTCCGAGCACGCCGCCGAGGAGTATCCGTCGGAGCCAGTCGCCGCGGGTCGGGTACGACAGCCCATCCTCTAGCATGGTGAGCGTTCAGAGAAAGTGATCGGTCATAGCCGTTACGACTTCGCAACGCCGGCGGCGCCGCTCGCGGGGTCGGGGTTCGCGCCGGCCTCCCCGAAATCGCCTCCGCTACAGTTCGTCGTCCTCCTCCGCTTCGAGTTCGTCGAGGAAATCGTGGGCCTCCTCGAGGATCTCACGCGGGCCGTCCTGCGTGACGGTGTTGACCGCCTGTTCGTAGTCGCGCCACTGGAGGTCGCGGTGCTCGCGCGACAGTTCCGCACTCGCCTCGTAGGACTTCGCGATGAACAGGTGGACGGTCTTGTGGATCGTCTTCCCGTTCGCCTCGAAGACGTAGTCGTAGTCCTCTCGAAAGCCGTCGATGAGGCGGAAATCCTCGATACCTGCCTCTTCCTTTACCTCGCGAATCGCCGTCTGCTGTAGCTCTTCGTCCCCTTCGACGCCGCCCTTCGGAAACTCCCAGTCACCCGGGCGGCTCTTGAGTAGAAGATACTCGCGCCGGCCCCGCGTATCGCGGAAGAGGATCGCGCCTGCGCTCGTAGCTTCGACTGCCATTAGCATGAGTAGCGGACGGGCGGTAAAGAGAATATCGGACTGTTCGTATTCCGTGGCGGTATCTCAGCAGGTTTTTAGGCCGCGGCCGCTGACGACTGGTACGACCCGACCATGACCTTCGTCACCCGTCTCACGCTCCAGAGCGGCGATCGAGCCGCGCTCGACGGCATCGTCGACGACATCAAGCACACGGCCGAGCGCAAGGGGGCCGCGCTGAAAGGCCCGCACTCGCACCCGCCGGAGAAACTCAGCGTCCCCCAGCACCGCCGACTCCACGCCGACGACGAGCGGATGTTCCCCTCGTGGGAGTACACCGTCTTCACGCGCGAACTCGAGATCCACGGCCACGACGAGTTCGCTCGTAGGGTCGCCGCCCGCGACTTCCCCGACTCGCTGCACGTCGAGGTCGAGGTCGAACAGATCCACGGGATGGGGCGTGGCCGGAACTGACGGGTCGAAACGGTCTTGTCAGTTCGGCGTACTTGTCGGGGTATGGTCGACGCAGACACCTCGCTCGTGCTCTCGCTGCTCGCCGTCGCGGCGCTCGCGTACTTTCTCGCCTCGCTCGTCCCGCGGGTCGACGCGATGGAGCGCAGTTACCGGAAGTTCGTCGCGCTGACGACCCTCGGCATCTCCTATCTCGTGTTGCTCGCGGTGTTGCTCACCATCCTCGGCGAGACGTCGGGCGGTGACCCGATCGGCGCCGCCCTCGCCATCGCGGTCGCCGCGTTCGCCCTGTTCGGCCTGTCGCTGCTCTACGACGTCTTCGACGACTGGGTCCGGCTGTTCGCCGACCCCGAGTACAACACGTGGGTGGAGGCCTCGCTGGTGTTCGCGGTGCTCGTCTTCCTCGTCGCCGTCTTCCTGCTCGTGCCCTGACCCGGGCCGCCGCCTCGCACGGTTCGGCAATTCTTTTAGGCCCGTGGCCGGAGGTCGGGTATGGACGACCGACTCGTCGCGCTGCGGCGGGACCTCCACCGCAGACCGGAACCCGCCTGGCGCGAGTTCTACACCACCGCGCGGATCGTCGCGGAACTCGACTCCCTCGGGATCGAGGACCTGCAACTGCACGTCGGCCCGGACGCCCTCGCCGGCGACCACCGACTCGGCGTCCCCGAGGAGGCCGAACTCGCGCCGTGGTACGAGCGGGCCCGCGAGTACGACGTCGACGACGAGGTCCTCGACGCGCTGGCGGGGGGGTACACCGGTTCCGTGGCGGTCCTCGACCGCGGCGAGGGGCCGACGGTCGGCCTCCGGGTCGACATCGACGCCCTGCCGCGCGAGGAGGCAGACGACCCCGAGCACGTCCCCGCCGCGGAGGGCTTTCGCTCCGAACACGAGGGTACGATGCACGCCTGCGGCCACGACGCCCACGCGACGATCGGGGTCGGGGTCCTCCGGCGGATCGCCGAGAGCGACTTCGAGGGCACGCTGAAGGTGTTCTTCCAGCCCGCCGAGGAGGTCGTCGGCGGCGGCAAGCCGATGGCCGAGAGCGAACACGTCGCCGACGTCGACTACCTGCTCGCGCTCCACGTCGGCCTCGACCACCCGACCGGCGAGGTCGTCGCGGGAATCGGCGGCTTCCTCGCCGTCTCTCACCTCCGGGCGACGTTCCACGGGGAGTCCGCCCACGCGGGCGGCCGCCCCGAGGAGGGACGGAACGCGATCCAGGCGCTCGCGACCGCGGTGCAGAACTGCTACGCGATCCCGCGCCACTCCGACGGCGCGACGCGGATCAACGTCGGCGTCGTCGAGGGCGGCGTCGCCCCCAACATCGTCGCCGAGGAGGCCACCCTCGTCGCCGAGGTCCGCGGCGAGACGACCGACCTCATGGAGTACATGGACGAGCGCGTCCGCCGAACCCTCCGGACGGCCGCGGAGATGCACGACTGCGAGGTCGAGATCGAGACCGGCGCGGAGGCGCCGAGCGCGACGAGCGACGCGGAACTCGCCGGGATCGTCGCCGACGTCGCGGGCGAGGTCGACGGGATCGAGACGGTCCTCGACCGCGACGACCTCGGCGGCAGCGAGGACGCCACCTACCTGATGCGGGCGGTCCAGGAGAACGGGGGCCGCGCCTGCTACGTCGGCGTCGGCACCGACCACCCCGGCGGCCACCACACCGCCACGTTCGACGTCGACGAGGCGACCATCGGGCACGGGGTCGCGGTGCTCTCCGGGGCGATCGAACGGATCGCGGCGGAGCGGCCCTGACTCGGCTCCGGCGGCGACGCCCCGTGGGACGTCTCAACATTCAAGTATCGGAGAACGAATGCGTTCGAAAATGGTCGACTACGCGACGGTGGTGCTTGGGTTCGCGACGGCCGTCGGGGGCTACAGCGCCGCGCGGTATCTCGGGCGAGTCGAGACGACGCTGCTCGAAGCCAGCGAGCGTTGCGACCGCGCCTGGGCGAACGTCGAGGTACTGCTCGAACGCCGCCACGACGAGGTCGGGTCGCTGATCGACCTCGCGGTCGAACACGTCGAGCACGAGCGGGAGGTCGTCCGGGACCTCCTCGAAGCCCGCGAGCGGGCCATCGAGGCCCAGCACCCGCCGGAGGCCGCGGCGGCGAGCGTCGAGGTGCGGGAGGCGCTGTCGGACCTCTACGCGCTCGCCGACGAGGTGCCGGAACTGCACTCGACCGACCGGTTCGACGACGTACGCGACGCCATCCGGGAGACCGAGCAGCGACTGGAGAACCGCCGCGAGTACTACAACGAGGCCGTCGCGGCGTACAACGTGCGGCTCCGGCGGTTCCCCGAGCGGCTGTTCGCCCGTCGGCACGGCCTCGAACCCCGCGAGCCGTTCCGGGCGTCGGCGGCCGCCCGCGAGGGGGTCGACGTCCGCGAGCGGTTCGCGCGGCTCGATTCCGCCGCGGTTGGGCGAGCGGACGGCGACCGAAACGACGACGCCGACGTCGGCGCCGGCCCCGCCTCGGACTGAGCCGGACCCATGGTACTCGCGCCGTTTTTCTACCTCGTCATGTTGCTCGCCTCCGTCGCCGGGGTGTTCGTGGGCCTCGACGCCGTCGCCGACGGCTTCGCCCGGTACCGACAGGCGGTGACCATCGCCGACACGCCGCTGTCGACGCTCGACGCCGTCGCGGTCGGCCCGGCGGCGGTCTCCGGAACCGTCTCGGCCGACGGCTCGCCGCTCTCGCTGCCGGCCGACGGCCGGGAGTGCGTCGCCTACGACCTGACGGTCGCCGACGACGGCTACGGTTCGACCCGGACCCCGCTGGAGGAGCGGCGGGCGACGGCGTTCACCCTCGAAACCGACCTCGGACGGGTCGGCGTCTCGCCGGCGGCCGTCGAGGGAGCCGAGTTCGACTTCACCGACGACCGCCGGGCGGAACGGACCGTCGCGAGCTACGAGGAGCCGTCCGAGCGCGTCGCCGACTTCGAGCGCTCCCGGGACCTGCCCGACCGCGGGATGCGCTACGACCGGACGTTCGAACTGGCGTGGATCGAACCGGGCGACGAGTGCTACGCGTTCGGGCGGATCGACGCCGACGCGGAGTTCGACTCGGGCGACCGCAAGGGGGCCGTCCTCCGCGACGGCGACGTCACGCCGTTCCTCTCGGACAAGCCGCCGGCGCGGCTCCTGCGCGAGCGCCGGTTCGCGCTCGGGCGGTCCGTCGGCAAGGGACTCGTCCTCGCGACCGTCTCGCTCGCCGCCTTCCTGTGGCTCTCCGGGATCGCGCAGCTGTTTCTGGGCGCCTGACGTTACGGCTCGTACGCGAACACGCGGTACGCGCCGACGACGAGGCCCCGGGCCCACCGCTGTCCGAGGTAGCCCGAGCCGAGCGCGACGACGAGCATGCCCCAGAAGAGCCGTACCCCGGGTTCGGAGCCGGCGAGTCGCTCGTAGAGCGATAGCTCGGCGAGCACGGCGAGGAGCGCGAACAGGAAGAACAGGGCGACGGCCGTCCAGAACCGGAGGTAGCGGTAGCTACCGTGGATCAGCCGGCGGACCCCCGCCGGGAGCGTCGACTCCCACGCCGACAGCCGCGCTACCCCCCGCGCCAGCGCGACCAGCGGGAGGACGGCGACGCCGACGGCCAGAAGGGGGAGCGTCCGGAGCGAGAGGTCGAGGTCGTCGTCGCTCGCGCCCCCGTTCCCGTCCGCGTCGGCGTCCGCAACCGTCGGCGAGTCCCGGACGATCCACTCCGGCGGCCGCGGGGCGGTCTCCGGGTCGACCAGCCGCTCCCGACAGTCGGTACAGAAGTCGGCCGCGCTCTCGTCGAGGCGGTGGAGAAACGGCGCCTCCTCCAGGACACAGCCCTCGTGGGTGCTCTCGAGGCCGAACAGCCGACCGAGCTGTTTGCGCACCTGCTTTGCGACGCGCTCGTCGAAGCGCTCGTCCTCGCCCTCGTCGAACCGGTAGGTCGAGACGACCGCGACGTCCCCGCCGACGTATCCCAGACCGAACAGGCTCGTCAGGTCGCGGTGTCGCACGGGGACGTCGGTCAGCCCCACCGCGAGGTCGGCCTCGCTCGCGTCCGCGACCGCTTCGAGGAGGGACCCGGCGTCGTACTGGTCGTCGGCGGCGAACTCGGCCGGCGTCGGCTCCGCTACCTCCGCCGGCGGCGGGCCGCGTCGCGTCCCGGCGACGGTGCCGACCGTCTCCTCGACCGTCGTGCGGGCGGTCGCGACCGCCCGCGAGGGGACGTCCCCGAGGGCGACGACGTCGACCGTCGGTCGGCGCTCGGGTGGGAACAGCGCCATCGCCTAGTACTTCGGCTCGGCTCCGGTCGTCTCGTAGACCCGCTCCATCAGGTCGTCGCGCTCGCGCCGCCAGGCGGCGAGGCCGTCGGGGCTCGACGGATACGCCTCGTAGTGGGCGAGGATCTCGTCGGCGCGGCGCTTCGTCCGGTAGAGGGTCCAGATCGTCCCCCAGTGGCCGCGGCTCTTCAGCAGCGACTCCAGCTTGAGCTTCCAGCCGACGTCGGTGCTGCCGGAGTACAGCGCCTCGGCGAGTTTGTCGCCGGGCAGCGCCGCCAGCAGCCCCATCAGGTCGTCGACGTCGACCGCCGTCGAGAGGACGTTGTAGACGTCGAGGGCGGCGTAGCGCGCGCCGAAGTGGTCCATCACGCGCTCGTTGTACCGCCAGAGGGTCTCCTCGCTCGGGTCGCCCGTCTCCAGGGCCTCGACGGCCTGTTCGGCGGCGTACTTCCCGGCGTAGGCGGCGCCCGCGATGCCGCCGCCCGTGGTCGGGTTGACGTGGCCGGCGGCGTCGCCGACGGCGACGAACCCGGGGTGGACCGCCGAGTCGTACGGCCGGCGCGTCGGGAGCGCCGCGCCGAGTTTGTCCTCGACGCGCGCGCCGCGGAACTCCTCGCGCTCGCGGAGGTCGCGTTTGAGGTCCTCGACGAGTTTCATCGGCTCCTCGGTCATCTGGAAGCCCAGACCGGCGTTGATCTCGGTCTCGGTGCGCGGGAAGTACCAGAGGTAGCCCGCCGCGCGCTCGGTCGGCTTGAACACGAGCGCGTCGTGCCAGTCGACCGGCTCCTCGACGTGAACGATCTCGCGGTAGGCCGAGCAGAACTGCGAGTAGTCGACGTTCGTGTCGAACGTCGACGAGGAGAAGTCGACCTTGTCCTGCAGCAGCGAGAGCGACCCGGCGGCGTCGACCACGAGGTCGGCCTCGTACTCGCGGGGCTCGCCGTTCCGGGTCGCGCGCACGCCGGTGACGCGGCCGCCGTCGCCCTGGAGTACGTCCTGGACGACGGTGTCGTAGTGGAACTCGGCGCCGGCGGCTCCGGCCCCCTCGATGATCCGCCGGCCGTACTCCCAGCGGTCGATCACTGCGAGTTCGCCCGGCACCGGAATTTCGAGGACGGTGTCCTCCTGTGGGATCTCGAAGCGGCCGTGATCGACGTCCGTGTTCGTGAACGCGGGTTCGATCTGTGACTTCGGGATCGCGTCGGGGAAGGCGTCCGCGCCCTTTAGCGCGTCGCCGCAGGCGATGTGCCCGGCTTCCTCCTCGGTCTTTCGTTCGAGGACGACCACGTCGTACCCCTCGCGGGCGACCGTCGCGGCCGCGTAACAACCTGCCGTCCCTGCGCCGACGACGACCACGTCGGGCGATCGCGTCTCGCCCGCCGCGGCGCCGGCCGACCGTTCCTGGACGCTCATGACCCGACTGTGTTGGCCGGAGTGAGAAAACGTTTTTCTTGCAATCTGTCGTCTTGCCGGGGCCAAAACGTGGATAAAAAGTAAAGTCGGGGTTGCGCGTAACGACTGCCATGACGGAGTACACGGTCGAGTTCGTCGGCACCGGGGAGAGCATCACGTGCTCGGACAAGGAGACGATCCTCAGTCGCTGCCTCGAGGAGGGGATCGCACAGGAGTACTCCTGCCGCGTCGGGATGTGTCTGGCGTGTTCGGCGGAGATCGTCGAGGGCGAGGTCACCCAGCCGGCCGCCCGCGGGCTCACCGCGGCGGAAGCCGAGAACTACGCTCTCACGTGCATGGCCCGCCCACGGTCGGACCTCAAACTCGAACGCGGGAAGTACCCACCGAGCATCGAGGCCGACCTCGAGGCCGCGGCCGACGGTGAACCGGCCGCCGCGGACGACTGAGCCGGCGGGACGCTCTCGGCTCGTTTTCGCGCCGCCGACCGTCGCGAGCGGCGCCGACGCTGGACGGCGGTGACGGACTCCGGTCGCGACCGCGAGCGGGGCCGGGAGGATCAGTTGACGAAGTCGATGTCGCTTCCCTGTGGCTGGACGGCCTCCCCCTCCGGGCGGCCGTAGATCTGGGGCGACTCGACGCCGGTGACGACGATCATCGTGCGCATGCTCCCTTCGAGGTTCTCGTTGATCGAGGTCCCCCAGATGATACGCGCGTCGGGGTCGATCCGGTCGTAGATCTCCTCGACGACGCCCTCGGCCTCCTCGATGGACATGTCGTTGCCGCCGGTGACGTTGACCAGCGCGGAGTTGGCGCCGGAGATGTCGACGTCGAGCAGCGGCGAGCGAAGCGCCGTCTTGACCGAGTCCTCGGCTTTCGCCTCGGAGTCGGACTCGCCGAGGCCGATCATGGCGACGCCGCCCCGTTCCATGACCGTGCGGACGTCGGCGAAGTCGAGGTTGACGAGGCCGGGTTTCGTGATCAGTTCCGTGATGCCTTTCACCGAGCGCATCAGCACCTCGTCGCTGACCTTGAACGCCTGCCGGACGGGGAGTTTGCCGACGGAGTCGAGCAGGCGGTCGTTCGGGACGACGATCACCGTGTCGGAGACGTCACGCAGCCGTTCGAGGCCGGCCTCGGCGTTCGTCCGGCGGACCTCGCCCTCCGCGGTAAAGGGCGTCGTGACGATCGAAATCGTCAGCGCGCCGGACTCGCGGGCGGCCTTGGCGACGACGGGCGCGGAGCCGGTGCCGGTGCCGCCGCCCAGCCCGGCGGTGACGAACACCATGTCCGAGCCCTCGATGGCGTCGTAGATGTCCTGCTGGCTCTCGAGGGCGGCCTCCTCGCCGACCTGCGGGAGCGAGCCGGCCCCCCGGCCGCCGGTCTTTTGCTCGCCCATCAGGATCTTCGTGTCGGCGTCGATCTCGACGAGGTGCTGGACGTCCGTGTTGGCGGCGACGAGTTTCGCGCCGTGGATGCCCTCCTCCTGCATCCGGTCGACGGTGTTGCCGCCGGCGCCCCCGCAGCCGACGACCGTGATGTCGGTCTGTAGCTCGTCGAGCACGTCGAGCAGTTCGTCGTCGGTCATCGTCCCCGACGGGCCGTCTCCCGCCGGTTCTCCGCCGGCGGGGAACTCCTCGGCCTCCGCGGCCTCGGCCTCGTCGATGGCGTCTTCGACAATGGAGTCCATTCTTGGCCACAGTTAGAAGATGCAGTGTAATTACCTTTCCCCCACACGTCAGACGACTGTCTGACGAGAGACGCCTTCGTTGCGCGTCGAAACCGACGAAACCGGGCGTCGTCGGGGGTCGACGGCTCCGTTACGATCGCTGTCGTGACGGCGACCGATCAGGTCGGGAACCGCCGCGTCCGCTCGACGGTCACGTCCTCGGGGCGGACGGTGTCGCCGTCGACCGTGACGGCGTCGCCCTCCGCGAGCGCGCCGAACTTCGGCCCGTGCGGGACGCCCGCCTCGCGCGCGAGGTCCGGGTCGAACGCCGTCTCCTCGGCGACCACGGCGTCGTCCTCGACCCGGACGGCGTCGTACTTCCCGTCGAGGACCGCCGCCAGCGCCTCGACGACGTCGTCCAGCGCCCCGCGGTCGGGGAGGGCCGCGCGGTCGCCGACGCGACTCGCCCCGTTGCGCGTCTCGAAGGCGATCGCGTGCGAGGCGACCGCCGCCCACGTCGCCTCGGCGTCGATCCCCTCGGCGGTCGCGACCAGTTCCTCGGGGAGGTCGACGACCGCGAACGCGTCCGCGTCCGCGCGGGCCTCGCCGAACCGCACGCCGTCGACGACGGCGCCGAGGTCGGCCTCGACGGCCGCGACGAGGTCGAGCGGCCGGTCGCCGACCTCGCGGAGCCACGTCTCGCTTGCGACCCGGTAGCCGAGGTCCTCGACGACGGCCTCGATGTCGGGGTAGTCGCCGTCGACCACCGCGAGGTCGGCCCCGCTGGCCTCGAAGGCGTACGCGACGACGTCCCGGTTCACCGCGGGGTCGCCCATCGCGTCGAGCGCCCAGTCGGCCGCGACGTGGCCGACGGTCCACGGCGTCTCGCGGACGATCCGCCCGAACCGCGGGACGTAGTGGTTGCCGCCGAAGCCGACGATCGTTCGCTCGCGGTGGGTCTCGACGCCGCGCAGGTCGAGGATCGCCCGGGCGACGGCCTCGGCGCCCGCGGGGTCGTCCCAGTGTTCGTCGTCGCTGCCGAGTTCGGCGAACAGCGACGGACAGCCGACGTCGGTGGGGCCGTGGTGGGTACACTCCATCCCCACGTCGTAGCCCGGCGGCGCGTACTCGTCGAACGCCTCGACCAGCCGGGCCAGCGCGTTCGGGGCCGGTTCGGCCAACGCGGCGTCCTCGCCGCCGAACTCCGCGGGGCCGAAGTTGCCCGTGAAGTGGCCCGTGAGCAGGGCGCCGGTGTCGCCGGCGTGCCGGGAGGCGAACACCAGCAGGTCGGGGTCGGCGTCGAACGCTTCCGCGGGCCGTTCGAGGTAGATGTGGCGCGCGTCGAACGAGCGGAGTTCGAAGCCGTCGGTGCGGTAGTAGGTGCCGCCGCCGTCGCCGTCCGGCCGGGAGGGGTCCTCGCGGCGCTCCCAGTCGGCGAGGTCGCGGAGGGACTCGCAGATGTGGCCCGACACGCGGTCGGCACGGCTTTCGACGATCGCGATCATTCAATCGGCCTCCGGCGTCGGCGCGCGGCCGATCGCCTGTTGGGCAGTTGCGCCCGCAACCGTCATCAGTTCGGCGATAGCGCGGCGGCGGTGGACGAACAGGGCCGTCCCGAGCAGGACGTACACGGCCGTGAACGCGAGCAGCGACTGGTGGCTCAGGACCTCCGGGTTCGCCACGGGCAACACGCGCAACAACAGGAACTCGATGGTGACCTGCGAGCTAAAGAGCGCGAGCAACGCGACCGCCTCGCGGCCGGAGATTTCGAAGTTGACGAGGATCGCCAGCGCGAAGAACGACTGGGCGGCGGTCAGCCAGATTTCGAGTGCCTGTTTGTACTCGAACTCGAGGACGCCGTACTGGCCGAGGCCGAGCGAGTAGACGACCGCGAGCGTCCCGATCAGCAGCGTCCACTGGTTGAGTTTCGAGGAGATGAGGGCGTTGAACCCCGCGGTCGACCGCGACTTCAGCACGAGCACCGCGACGACGATGAGTTCGGGCGACTCGCTGGCCAGCGGCGCGACCCACTGGATCATGAAGAACTTCGGGATGCCGTAGTCGACGCCGAGTCCTTCGAGGCCGTGGGCGAACGCCTCGACGGCGAGCAGCAACATCACACCGGAGTAGGCGAACAGCCCGATCACGGTCGCGACGCGCTTTGGCCGCGCGTACGTCTGGAGGTACGCCGGCACGCCGATGTGCTCCTCTTCGACCTCGACGCCCGCCTTGAGGATAATTGCGATGTAGAGGACGTAGAGGCCGACGAGGACGATCGTGTCCAGAATGTCGATCCCGCCCATCAGCGGGATGAAGAAGGCCCAGACCGTCGCCATCCCCAGAAAGAGGATCTCGATCGCGATGCCCCGGTCGAGCACCACCGAGTCGGCGAGGACGCCGTCGCGGTGGCGGACCGAGACGTCCGCGACCTTCAGCGAACGCCGGAGGGTAAAGAGGGCGATCGCCGACCAGCCGAGGCCGATCAGGATGCGGTTCGCTCCGGTCATGTTCGCGATGGCGAGGTTGCCGGCCTCGATCCCGCGCTCGGTGCCGGCCTGGGCCCCGGCGGTCCACGCGTAGAGCGCGTCGACGGCGTACTCGGGGGCGACCGCGAGCACCGCGAGCACCGCGATGGCGAACGACCGCGGGACGTCCTTCTCGGCGGTCTCGGCCGCCCAGGCGAGCAGGAACGCCGCCCCCAGGATCGCGATACCGGTGAGGAGGACGGTCACGCCCGTCGAGAGCGCCTCGGCCGTCCCGGTCGTCCAGAGGGCTAGCCACGGGACCGTCAACGAGACGGCGACGACGACGGCGAACAGCGGGTGGCGAAGGCTGCTGGCCATACGTCCCCTCAGCGCCACGGCCGGCCTATGGCTTTCGCTTGCCGACGGCCGGACTTGGGGGCCGGGTGGGACGCCGAGACCGCCGCACACGCCGGTCAGGGGAACAGCAGGTAGACGAAGACCGCGTAGCCGCCGACGAGGATCGCGCCGTCGCGCCGCGACAGTTCGCGGCCCCATCGCATCATCGCGACGAGGACGAGGGTGAACGCGACCATCGCGGGCAGTTCGAACCGGACGGTGCTCGGCGAGACGGAGATGGGGACGATCAGCGCGACGAGCCCCAGCACCGCGAGGACGTTGTAGATGTTCGAGCCGACGACGTTGCCGACGGCGAACGACGTCTCGCCGCGGAGCGCGCCGACGGCCGAGGCCGCGAGTTCGGGCAGCGAGGTGCCGAGCGCGAGGACGGTGAGGCCGACGAACAGTTCGGAGAAGCCCATCCCGAGCAACAGCCCCGTCCCCCCGCGGACGAGCCACCGGGAGCCGATCACGAGCGCGACCAGCCCCGCGAGCACGAGCGCCACGTCCCGGGCGGAGGCGCCGTCGCCCGCCTCGGGGTGGTCCGGGAGCGGTGCGGGGTTCGCGTTGAGCGAGTAGACGAGGTAGGCGGTGAACGCCGAGAGGACGAGCAGGAACACGGCCCCTTCGAGGCGGCCGATCCGGCCGTCCACGGCGAACCCGAGCAACAGCAGCGCCGCGAGCACCATGAACGGGACGTGCCGGCGCATGGCGGCGTCGCTGATCGACAGCGGCCGGATCAGCGCGGAGAGGCCGAGGACGAGCCCCACGTTCGCGACGTTCGAGCCGACGATCGCGCCGAGGCCGACGTCGGTCGAGACGTCGAGCGCGCCGATCGTCGCGACGAACAGTTCGGGGGCGGTCGTCGCGAACGCGATGACGGTCACGCCCACGGTCGCGGCCCGCAGGCCGATGCCGATCGCGAGGCGACCCGCACCGGCGACGAGCAACTCGGCGCCGCCGTAGAGCGCGACGACGCCCCCGGCCAGCAACAGGAGGTGCAGGGCGACGTCGGGGAGCATGCTGGGGGATACTCACGACCGGGGCATAAGGCGTGCGAAACGTCCGGGCGGGTGCGAAACCCTGCCGCGGTCACACTGGTTATGGTCGCGCCCTCCCGAGTGCGGGTATGCAGGTCTACGGACTCGTCGGCAACCCGGTCGGCCACTCGCTGTCGCCGCCGATGCACGAGGCGGCGTACGACGAACTGGGCCTCGACGCCCGCTACGTCACCTTCGAACCCGACCCCGACGCCCTCGCTGCCGCCCTCCGCGGCGCCGACGCGCTCGGGATTCGAGGGCTGAACGTCACCATCCCGTTCAAGCGCGACGCCCTCGAACTGGTGGAACCGGACGCCCTCGCCGCCCGCATCGGCGCGGTGAACACGGTCGACCTCTCGGGGGCCGAGGCGACCGGCCACAACACCGACGCCGCCGGCGCGATCCGCGCGCTGCGGGACCACGACGTCGCGCTCGACGGCGCGGACGCGGTCGTCGTCGGCGCCGGCGGCGCCGGGCGGGCCGTCGCGTTCGGCCTGTCCGACGCCGGGGCCTCGGTCTCGGTCGCCAACCGGACCGTCGTGACGGCCCGCGACCTCGCCGACGAGGTGCCGGGCGCGGCGGGCCACGACCTCGTGGCGCTGCCGGACCTGCTCGCGGACGCCGACGTGCTGGTCAACGCGACCAGCGTCGGGATGGAGGAGGACGCCTCGCCGGTGCCCGCCGAGGCGCTACACGGCGACCTCGCGGTGCTGGACGCGGTCTACCGGCCGCTGGAGACGCGGCTGCTCCGGGACGCCCGCGAGGCGGGCGCGCGGACGGTCGACGGCGCGTGGATGCTGCTCTACCAGGGCGTCGAGGCGTTCGAGCGGTGGACGGGCGAGCGAGCGCCGGTCGACGTGATGAACGAGACGCTCCGTTCGCGGCTGTGAGGGCCTAACACGGCCGCGAGCGTGCTCGCGGTGGGGTCTTATCCGGTATCGGACGACTTTAAGTGTAGGTGGGATCAATGATTGACCAATGGCGATCATCCAGAAACTGAAGTCGATGCTCGGACTAGACGACTCGGGTGCGAATCGCGACCGACCGCGCGACGTTGGCGTGACGGTCGAGCGAGAGCGCGAGCAGAGCCCCGACTCGTCGAACGGCGCGAGCGGCGAGACGGTCGTTCCGAGCAGCGTCACGGAAGCCGAGAGCGAGCAAGCGGACGAGACGGAAACCGAGACCGAGGAGGAGGCCGAACCCGAGACCGAGGAGGAGGCCGAACCCGAGACCGAGGAGGAGGCCGAACCCGAGACCGAGGAGGAGACGGAAACCGAGACCGAGGAGGAGGCCGAACCCGAGGTCGAGGAAGAAGCCGAAGCCGAGACGGAACCTGAGGTCGAGGAAGAGACCGAACCCGAAGTCGAGGAGGAGGCCGAACCCGAGGTCGAGGAGGAGACGGAACCTGAGGTCGAGGAAGAAGCCGAGGCCGAGGTCGAGGAGGAGACGGAAACCGAGACCGAACCCGAAGTCGAGGAAGAGACCGAACCCGAAGTCGAGGAGGAGACGGAAGCCGACGCGTCCGCGGAAGACGCGGCGGCCGACGAGGAGGCCGACGAATCCGCGACGGCCGACGACGCGGAACCCGAGGACGAACCCGAACCCGTCCCCGTCGACGAACTCAAGGGGATCGGGCCGGCCTACGCCGACCGGCTGACCGACGCCGGCATCGAGACGGTGAGCGACCTCGCGGCGGCCGACGCGGACGAACTCGCCGGGGACACGGACATCTCCGAGAAGCGCGTCCAGGGCTGGATCGACCGCGCGAAGTCCCAGTAAGCGGCCGCGCTTCTCCGGGAACCGCAAGAGCGTTAGCCCGCCGTATCTTCCGTCGCGACATGACCGACCCGCGCGTCGTCACGACCCCGTCCGCGTTCCGCCGCGTCGCCGCCGACGCCGCGGACGGCGCACGCGTCCCCGTCGAGGTTCGGGTTACCGTCCCCGACCCCTTCCTCGCCTACCGCCGGGCCCGCGACGGCCCCGGCGGCGCCTTCCTCGAGACGACCGGCGGCCAGTCGGGGTGGGGCTACTTCGGCGTCGACCCCGTCGACCGGCTGACGGTCGGCCCCGACGCGGTCGCCCGCGGCGACGAGGCGTCGCCGACGCTCGCCGCGCTGGAGGGGTTGCTCGCGGGCGAACCCCTCGCCCGCGGCGACTGCGACGTCCCCTGTCCCTGCGGCGCCGTCGGCTGGCTCTCCTACGATATCGCCCGCGAACTCGAGACCCTGCCCGGCGACGCCGCGGACGACCGCGGCCTGCCCCGTCTGGAGGTCCGCGTCTACGACCGCCTCGCGGCGTGGGAGGCGCCGGCCGACGGCGACGTCACGCTCCGGATCGCCGCGTGTCCGCGCGTCCCCGCCGACGCCGACCTCGATTCGATCTACGAGCGCGGCCGCGAGCGGGCGCTCGCGCTCGCACGGGCGGCCCTGACCGGCGACCCCGCCGTCGGCGACCCACCCGTCGCGGCGACCGAGGCGACCTTCCGGAGCGAGTGCGGCCGGGCGGCGTTCGCCGACCGCGTCCGCCGGGTCAAAGAGTACGTCCGCGCTGGCGACACCTTCCAGACGAACGTCTCCCAGCGACTGGTCGCGCCCGCGGCGGTCCACCCGGTCGACGCCTACGACGCCCTCCGGCGGGTGAACCCGGCGCCGTACTCCTGTCTGCTCGAGTTCCGCGCGGCCGACATCGTGAGCGCGAGCCCCGAACTGCTGCTCGAACGCGACGGCGCGTTCGTCCGCACCGAACCCATCGCCGGCACCCGCCCCCGCGGCGAGACGCCCGAGGAGGACGCGGATCTGGAGGCCGACCTGCGTTCCGACGGGAAGGAGCGCGCCGAGCACGCGATGCTGGTCGACCTCGAACGCAACGACCTCGGGAAGGTCTGCGAGTTCGGCTCCGTCGAGGTCGCGGAGTACCGGCGGGTCGACCGCTACTCGGCGGTGATGCACCTCGTCTCGGAGGTGACCGGCCGCCTGCGCGCGGACGCGACGCTCGCAGACGCCATCGCGGCGGTCTTCCCCGGCGGGACGATCACCGGCGCGCCCAAACCGCGGACGATGGAGATCGTCGACGAACTCGAAGCGACCCGTCGGGGGCCGTACACCGGCAGCGTCGGCCTCTTCGGCTTCGACGGCCGGGCGACGCTGAACATCGTCATCCGGACGCTCGTGCGCCACGCCGCGGAGTACCACCTCCGGGTCGGCGCGGGAATCGTCCACGACTCCGACCCCGACCGCGAGTACGACGAGACGCTCGCGAAGGGCCGCGCGCTGCTCGACGCCGTCGACGCGGCCCTCGGCGAGCGGGCGGCGATGGCGCTGGCGGCCGACGGCGGCGAGTCGGGAGGTGTCGCGGATGAGTGAGACGCGGATCCTCGTCGTGGACAACTACGACTCGTTCGCGTACAACCTCGTCCAGTACGTGGGCGAGGTCGCCGACGAGGTGGTCGTCCGACGCAACGACGAGGTCGACGTCGCGGACGTGCGCGCCCTCGACCCGACCGGCGTCGTCGTCTCGCCGGGCCCCGGCACCCCCGAGGAGGCGGGGGTCTCGATCCCGCTGTTCGCCGAGACCGCGTATCCGATCCTCGGGGTCTGCCTCGGCCACCAGGCGCTCTGTGCGGCCGCGGGCGCGTCGGTCGTCCGCGCCCCGGAGGTCGTCCACGGCAAGCCCTCGACCGTCGTCCACGACGGTGAGGGGATCTTCGCGGGGCTGCCGGAGCGCTTCCGGGTGGGCCGGTACCACTCGCTCGCGGTCGCGCGGGAAACCCTCCCCGACGTCCTGTGCGAGACCGCCAGCACGGCCGACGGGCGCGGCGTCCCGATGGCGGTCCGCCACCGCGAGAAGCCCCACGTCGGCGTGCAGTTCCACCCGGAGAGCATCCTGACGCGGGAGGCCGCGGAACCGAACCGGGGCGAGAGCATCTCGCTCGACGTCGGAAAGACGATGATCCGGAACTTCTGTTCGTTCGCGGCGCGTCCGGCCGCGATCGAGGGCGGGGGGTGATCCGGTGGCCGACGACCGCCTGTACCACGTCGACGGCGACCTCGTCCCGGCGAGCGAGGCGACGGTGCGCGTCGACGACCGCGGCTTCCGGTACGGCGACGCCGCCTTCGAGACCCTGCGGGCCTACGGCGGCGAGGTCTTCGCGTGGGAGGCCCACGCCGACCGCCTCGACCGGACCTGCGAGGCGCTCTCGCTCGACCACGGCCTCTCGCGGGCGGACCTCCGCGACCGCATCGACGAGACGCTGGCGGCCAACGACCTCCGGGACGCCTACGTCAGGCTGTCGATCACCCGCGGCGTCCAGCCCGGCAAACTCGCCCCCCGGCCCGAGGTCGACCCGACGGTCGTCGTCTACACGAACCCGCTCCCGCGCGGCGGCCGCGCGGGCGAGGCCGTCTGGGACGGGCCGGCGACCCTCGAAACCGTCGAGACGCGCCGAATTCCCGACGCCGCGGTCCCGTCGGCGGCGAAGACGCACAACTACCTCAACGGCATCCTCGCACGGGCGGAACTCGGGGACGCCGACGAGGCGCTGCTGTGTGACCTCGACGGCTCCGTCGCGGAGGGGGCGACGAGCAACGTCTTCTTCGTCCGCGAGGACGGCCTGCACACGCCGACGACCGACGGCCCGGTCCTCCCGGGGATCACGCGCGACATCGTCCTCGAACTGGCGGCCGAGGCGGACGTGCCGACCCACGAAGGGCGGTACGACCCCGCGGACGTCCGCGGGGCCGAGGAGGTCTTCCTGACGAACACCACCTGGGAGGTCCGACCCGTCGCGGCCGTCGACGGGGTCGCCGTCGAGCGTGGCCCCGTGACGGACCTGCTGGCGCGGCTGTACGACGAGCGCGTCGAGGCGGCGTGTTATCGGTAGTCAGGACCCCCGGCGGCGCTACGGTTCACGTCGGTCGGCGGCTGCGGACGACGGCCCCCGATCGATCGGGCCCCCGCCTGCGCCGTCGACGACGAGCGGTTCGCCGGCGTCGCCGCTCCGGCGCTCGACGACGACGTACTGCACCTCGACGTCGATCGGTTCGTCGACGTCGGCGGCGATCTCCCGGTGGAGGCGGTCGGCGAGTCCGGGCTCCGGGCCGGGTTCGGGCGCGGCGACGGTGACGACGACGCGGTCGACCGACCGCAGGGGGTAGTCGTCGTCGAGTTCCACCGCCACGAGTTCGAGGGTGACCCCCTCGTAACGGGGTTCCTCGAGGACCGCGGCGGCGTCCTCCTCGGCGGTCGACTCGATCCCGGTCGTCTGGAAGTCGAGCAGGGTGACGCCGGCCAGCGGCGCCGCGAGCGCGAGCAACGCGACGCCGAAGACCGCGGCGTACGCGTACGTCGGCCGGCGGGTCGGCGACACCTCGAACAGCCCCTGCGGGCGGTAGCCGGCGATCCACAGCGTCGCCAGCGCGGTGAAGTTGATCGACAGCAGGTTCACGACCACGAGGATGGCGGCGCCGACCGCCGCGCCGTACATCCCCCACGCGACCGTGATCCCGACCGCGGCCGAGGGCGGGATGAGCGCGGCGGCGATCATCACGCCGACGATGGCCTCCGAGAAGCCCCGCGTGAGGCTGAGGATGCCGGCGATCCCGGCGCCCAGCGCGACCGCGAGCGAGAACAGGTTCGGCGAGACCCGCTCCTCGAGTTCGGTGGCGACGACGATGTCGACGCCCCCGGGTTCGAGGCCGGCGAACCGGGCGAGAGTGGCGAGGCCGACCGAGGCGACGATGACGGTCGCGACCCCGACGATCTGGTAGGCGAAGCCGGTCGTCCTGAGGGCGGCGTCGCCGGTGACGATGCCGACGCTGGCGGCCAGCGCCGGCCCGAGCAGCGGCGCGATCACCATCGCGCCGATCACGACCGCCGGCGAGTCCGCGAGCAGTCCCGCGGTGGCGACGACGGCGCTGATGAGCAACATCACCGCGAAGATGGGGAACGCGGGCGTGAGTTCGTCGGCCTTGGTGCGGAGCACCTGCCGCGAGGTGCGTACGCCTCGCCGGCCGCCGAGAGTGTACCGGTCCCGGAGCGCGGAGAACCGGTCGGAGATGACCGTCTCGGCGTCGATCACGATCACGCTGGCCTCGTCGCTTATGCCGGCCTGCCGGAGCCGATCGAGCACCGGTTCGACCGCCCGCGCCGGGAGGGGAAACCGGACGACTGCGGTGTACCCCCGGTCGCTTGTCACGTCGCTGACGACGTACTCGACGCCCTCGTCCTCGAGGACGTCGAGGACGACCCGTCGCTTCCCCTCGGGAACCATGATTTCGAGGTAGCGCATCGGCGAACGGTCCACCCCGCGGCGGATACGTCTGGGGCAGTCGCTCGCGTGTCGGCGGGCGCTTGCGACGGACGGCAGAACGGTCTTTCCCGCCCTCTGCCCAGCCCGCGTATGGCCGACAGCGACGGCGACGACACGTGGCTGGGCGTCCGCGAGCGCGCGCGGCCGCTCGTCCGGGCGGGAGTCGTCCTCGGGATCGGACTCGGCGGCTTCGTCGACGGCATCGTCCTCCACCAGATCCTCCAGTGGCACCACATGCTCTCGGCGTGGACCGATCCGACGGTCCTCGGCGACCTCCGGCTGAACGTGCTGGCCGACGGTCTCTTCCACGCCGCGACGTACCTCTTCACCGTCGCCGGCGTCGTCCTGCTCTGGCGGGCGTGGCGCCGCCCCGACGTCCCACCCTCGGGGCGGATACTGCTGGGATCGACGGTCGCCGGCTGGGGCGTCTTCAACCTCGTCGAGGGAGTCGTGAACCACCACCTGCTGGGCGTCCACCACGTCTGGCCCGCGGGGCCGGGCAGCGTCTTCCTCTGGGACGTCGGGTTCCTGCTCTCGGGCGTCGCCTTCCTCCTCGGCGGGTACGCCGTCGTCAGGAGCGACGACGCGGCCGCGCCGGCCCGCGGCGACCCCGCCCGCGCGTCGGGGGCGAACGTCGACGAGTGACCGCCCCGCTCAGGCGGTCCCGACCGGGTCGAGGAGTTCGCGCTCGACGCCGTCGAGTTCGAGGGCGAACTCGGGGCCGAACGCGGTCGACGGCGTCCGAAAGCCGGCGTCGACGTCGTCGTCCAGCACGCGCCACGCGGCCGACACCGCCGCGTCCGCGGTGAGCGCGTACGGGTCGGGCGTGTGCAACCGCGCGGCGACCCGTCTGTCGCCGTCGGTGACCGCGCCCCAGACGACGGCCGATCCGCGCTCGCGTTCCTCCTCGTCCGGCCCGTCGACGCGGGCCTCGACGAGCCGTTCGAGGGCGCGTTTCACCGGCGTCGAGCCGAGCAGCCAGCCGAGGGCGTCGGCGGCGGACAGCGCGCGGATCGCCCGCCGGGAGGCGGCGGCGTAGACGGCGACGTTCTCGATCCCCGTGCTGTGGTACGCGGTGACGACGTCGCCCCACGGGATCGTGACCGCCGGCGTCGGGCCGCGTCCGAAGTCGATCTCGCGGACGTCGTAGGCCGCCGGCACGCGGACGAGTCGGCCGTTTCGCCGGACCACCCCGCCGGTCCCGAGGTGTTCGACCGCCGTGAGCGCCGTTCCCCGCGAGAGCGAGCCCGAACCGGCGATTCCCAGCGCGAGGTCGTCCGCCGTCGGCAGCCGCTCGGCGAGGAAGGCGGCCAGACAGTCCGAGGGGACGACGTCGAAGCCGACGCCGGGCAGCAGCGTCACGCCGGCCTCCCGGGCGTCCGCGTCGCGGTCCGCGAGCCGATCGAACACCCGGAACTCGCCGGTGAGGTCGAGGTAGTCGGTGCCCGTTTCGAGGCAGGCGTCGACCATCGGGTCGCTGGTGTCGACGAACGGCCCCGCACAGTGGACGACGGCGTCGAACTCGCCGACGTGTTCGGCGGCCGCGTCGAGGTCGAACGCCCGCCCCTCGACGCCGAGGGCGTCGGCCTGCGCGGCGACGCGGTTCCGGTCCCGGCCGGCGACGACCGGCGAGCCGCCCCGCGAAACGGCCTCGCGGGCGATCAGTCGGCCGGTGTAGCCGTACGACCCGTAGACGAGGAGGGTGTCCATGGTCGTCGTTGGGGTCGCCGACGGGTTAATCTTACAGCGCCGCCGGCGCGACGAGGTCGCGTTCCTGATCGTACTCGAGGAGGCCGGCACGGGTCAGCCGCGGCAGGTGGTCGTGGTACAGCGAGATGTAGACGTCGGCGACGCGCTCGGCGGATATCTCCGCGACCCGCCGGTCGGTCTCCAGTCGGGCGACCTCCTCGGCGGCGTCCGGCAGCGTCAGTTCCTGGTCGTACTGGTACATCACCGCGAGCAGGTGTCGGCGCCGGTGGTGGCCCAGCAGCCGGAACGTCCGATCGATCGTCTCGGCACCCTCCTCGCGGCGGTCGAGCCAGTCGAGGACCGTCCTGACGAAGTCGGCGGCGTCGAACTCGGCGTCGGAGTCGGGCGTGGCAGTCATCGTGTGTGGGACGTTGGCTCGCGGACGCGAAGCCGCTCTCGTCCTCCGCGCCCGTTCGAGCGCTCCTACGGGGTACTCGTCTCGGCGGTAAATATTCGTATCGAATCCGTTTCAGGTCGTCCACCGCGGCGTGACCGTCGCGTTCGCCGACCGGTCGCTGGCTCACCCGCTCTCGACCGTGAACGTCGGCTCCGAGACGGCCTCGCTCTTGCAGGCGGGACAGCGCGACGGCAGGTTCAGCAGGTCGTCGAACTCGTCGAAGCCGCAGTCGCGACAGGTCGGCGGCGCGACGAGCAGTCGCTCGCCGTTGCCTTCGACCGAGCGGGCGACGTGTTCGACGTGGCGGACGACCGCGTTCGGCGTCAGGTCGAACCGATCGGCGAGCGCGCTGGGCGTCGCGGGTGCCTCGCGGAGGGCGTCGGCGAGTCGCTTGCGGGTCGTCGCGTCGGCTTCGCGCATGCCCGAGCGAACGGCCGCCGGGCGTTTATACTGTCCGGGGGCGACCGCGACCCCCGAAAGGGCAAGAGACTTACAGCCCGCAGGAGAACTCCGCCCCATGAAGGCCGTGGTTCTCGCCGGCGGATACGCGACCCGGTTGTGGCCCATCACCAAACACCGGCCCAAGATGTTCCTTCCCATCGGAAACTCGACGGTCGTCGACCGCATCTTCGCCGAACTCGAGGCCGACGAGCGAATCGACGAGGTGTTCGTCAGCACGAACGAGCGGTTCGCGCCGGAGTTCGAGGCCCACCTCGCAGAGAACGCGTTCGAGAAGCCGACGCTGTCGGTCGAGGAGACGACCGCCGAAGACGAGAAGTTCGGCGTCGTCGGCGCGCTCGCCCAGCTAGTCGAGCGCGAGGGGGTCGACGACGACCTGCTCGTGATCGCCGGCGACAACCTCATGAGCTTCGCCGTGTCGGACTTCCTCGACTACTTCGAGGCGACGGGAACGCCGACGCTCGCCGCGTACGACGTCGGCTCGCGGGAGAAGGCCAAATCGTACGGGCTGGTCGAACTCGACGGGAATCGCGTCGTCGACTTCCAGGAGAAACCCGACGACCCCAAGAGCACGCTCGTCTCGATCGCCTGCTACGCGTTCCCGAGCGAGCACCTCTCGTTGCTCCCGACGTACCTCGAAGACGGCAACAACCCGGACGAACCCGGTTGGTTCGTCCAGTGGCTCCAGGACCGCGAGCCGACCCACGCCTACACGTTCGAGGGCGCCTGGTTCGACATCGGCACCCCCGAGAGCTACCTCGACGCCGTCGGCTGGCACTTAGACGGCGACTCGCTCGTCGCCGAGAGCGCCACCCTCGACGGCGCGTCCATCGGCGAGAACGTCCACGTCATGGAGGGGGCGACCATCGAGGAGAGCAACCTCGATCACGCCGTCATCTTCCCCGACGCCACCGTCCGGAACGGCGACATCCGCCGGTCGATCATCGACGAGGGGACCCACCTCGAGAACCTCGACCTCGCGGGCGCGCTCATCGGCGCGCACACGACGATCAGAAACGGCACGCCCGAGTGATCGTGACCGTCGTCGCTCGTGACACCGCTGTATAAACAACTCTATCAGTCCGCGGTGTGACGTGTGGCGACGACGGATATGCCAAGCGCACAGGAGGTCCTCGATAGATACGCCGACGGGACGCCGTACGAGTCGCTCGCGGCCGCGTTCCGCGAGTTCGAGCGCCCGCCCGGCGACGACCCCGTGTTGCTCGTCGCGGAGGCGGCGGCGGCGACCACCGGCCAGAACTACGTCACCGGCGTCCGCCCGACCGTCGAGCGGTTCCGCGAGGCGTTCGTCG
The DNA here is from genome assembly GCF_024296665.1 of Salinilacihabitans rarus. NCBI lineage: Archaea > Methanobacteriati > Methanobacteriota > Halobacteria > Halobacteriales > Natrialbaceae > Salinilacihabitans > Salinilacihabitans rarus. Next base: position 3,131,432 of record NZ_CP100762.1, read on the forward strand.
AGACCGGCCGCGCGACGACCCTCGAAGCGCTCGCCGCCCTCTCGGTCGAGGACGAGACACTGGTCGAGGCGTTCGGGGCCCAGCGCAAGCGCCGCGTCCTGCTCGAAGTCGCCCGCGCGCTCGCGGCCCGGTCCGAGACGGGCCTCGACGCGCTGCGGGCGTGGGCCGTCGGGGCCGACCCCTACCGGTACGAGGCAGACCCCATCGGCTCCATCTCGGGCGTCGGCCCCTCGACGTTCCAGTTCCTGCGCCAGCAGGCGGGCGTCGACGCGGCGACGCCGGACCCGACGCTCACGTCGCTCGTCGAGCGCGTCGACGACGAGGTAGAGGGTCTCGACCTCGATACGAGCGAGAGCCTGCGGACGATCGCCTCCTGTGAACTGCTGTCGCTGGTCACGAGCTACCGGATCCTCGAAATCGACCGGATCGCGTGGTGGACGTTCACCGACGAGGACGAGCGCGAGGCGGAGATGGCGCTTGGGCGCTGACTCGCGGCGCGGATCGGCCGACGCCCGGCCCGTCGGGACCGGAGACGCCCTCGAAGGTCGGTCTGGCGAGCGCGCGGAAACGTTCCTTCCGACGGCCCGGGACCGGATGGACGCGAACTCGTGGATCGGCAACGAGACCGTGATCGTCTTCTTCGTCGTGCTGGCGCTCACCGACCTGCTGAGGAGCGTTCCGCTCTCACGCGGACCGGACTGGGCCCCGGGGACACCAGCCCGGTTTCCGTTCGAAGCCGCTCGATCGCCCCGGTCGCCGTCGTCGCGCCCGGTCGCTCACGCCAGCCGAGCGTCCGTGATCCGCAGTCGTCCCCTCGTGCCGTCCCACTCGGTCTCGTACTCCAGATCGATCCGCCGGTCCATCTGCGGGCCGTCGACCACCAGCGTCTCGAACTCCCCGCCCTCCCCCAGCAGGTGGACGCCGTACTCCTCGTGCAGGTCTTCGAGGTCGGCCAGCGCCGCCTCGTCGATCGTCCGGCCGAGCCACGACTCGTCGAGGCCGTAGGCGGCGACCTGCACGATCACGATCTCGAAACCGGCCTCTAGCATCGCCGTCGCGAGTTCCCGGGGGTCCTCCCGCCAGAGCGGCGCGAACAGGTCACAGCCGAGACGCTCGCACATCCCCTCGATGCGGCCCGTCTGGTACTCGCTCTCGACGGCCCCCGCGATGACGCCGGCGACCCCGCCGTCGAGTTCGGCGTCGAGGTCCCGAAGCGCGGCCTCAAGCGGTTCGAGTTCGGCGTCGCCCTGTGCGCCCGAGTCGGTCGCGGCGTCGGCGTCGAAGTCCTCGGGTTCGACGTCGACGAGCGGGATGCCGACGCTCTCGGCCGCCAGCGCCGTCAGGTCGGTCGCCGGGACGTGGTACATGTAGGAGTCACCCGCCGGGTGGACGGTGACGAGTCGGCGGACGTCGAGGCCACGCTCTACGGCGCGGTAGAGCGCCCACGCGGAGTCCTTGCCGCCGGAGAACAGCGAGACCCACGCGCCGTCGTCGCTCGCGGTCATGCTCGACCCTTCGGAGCCGCGGGTAAATCGTTACTGGTCGCGGCCGGACTGCGGGTCGTCGCCGTCGCCGGTTCGCGGCCCGCCGTCGGTGCGCTCGGGGTCGGCCCGCCGCTCGCGGTCGCGCCGGGCGCGCTCGCTCCCCTCGAACTCGGGTTCGTCGAGGCTCGCGCCGCTGAACGAGGCGGCGATCCGGACGCCGACGACGCTCAGGAAGATCGCCCCGAGGACGTACATCGCGAGGCGCTCGCCCGGGTTCAGGGTGAACGCGTCGAACGAGCGCCAGCCGAAGTTGAGCCCCGGGACGATCAGCGGCCCGATGACGTCCTGCGTCTCGAGGAAGTACGCCGAGAACCCCCGGACGACGAGGCCGACCGAGACGACGACGAACGGGAGGTTGAGGTACGAACTCCGGATCTCCTCCTCGCGGATGAGTTCGTCGAGGAGGCGGCCGGCGCTGGCGGTGAGCGCGGCGGTCGTCAGCCACGGGATCCCCTCGAAGGCGAACTGCATCGCCGGGACGACCACCCCCTGCGGGTCGTCGAGGCTCGACGCGCCGAGCGCGCCGAAGAACAGTCCGACGAGGGTCAGCCCCACGGCGACGACGTAGGTGACGACCGACACCTGACCGGTGTAGAGCGACTCGCGGGCCCGCCGGGCGAGCGCGGTGACCACGTCGTCGACGTTGAACCCCTTGTAGAGCAGGAAGACGCCGATGACGGTCGTGATCGCGGCGGCGCCTTCCGCGGCGCCAAACCGCATCGCGAGCATCGGGAAGACCAGCAGCGCGAGGCCGATGGGGACGAGTACGGTCTGGCGGAGTTCCTCGTCGGCGAGGAACTGCTTGAGCAGGTAGTACGTCGACTCGATGTCCCGGGCCTGCCGGACGACGACGCGGTCGACGGCGTCGACGCGGACGCGGCTCTCGACGATGGGGACCAGCCGCTCGTCCTCGGCGCTGTCGATGACGACCACGGCCGAGTCGGGGTCGTACTCGGCGATCAGTTCGTCGAGCTGGTGGGCGACGGCGCGGTCCGCCGAGACCATCGAGTCCCGGTCGCCGGAGACGACCGCGACGACGGTCTCCTCGTCGTCGTCGCGCAGGCTCTGGGCGACTCGCAGCGATTCGAGCAGCGAGTTCACCCCCGAGTCCTCGGGGTCGGCGAGGCCGACGTCGGTCACGAGCGCGCGGACTGCCTCCCAGCCGACGATCGGCGAGCGCAGGCCGGTCTTGCGGCCCACGTCGTCGGTCCGGTCGAGGCAGACGACCAGCGTTGTCACGGTGTCCGATGCATTCCGCGCGACGATAAAACCACTTACTCGTTCAGGGCGACCCGCGTCGCCCGCAAGCGACGCCTTCGGCCGGTCGCCGTCAGGTCCGCAGTCGGAGCCCCCGCTCGTGTGCGAGGCCGGCCAGCCCGGCCCCGAAGGCGTAGGCCACCCGCCGGGCGGCGACGCCCACGCGCGCCATCAGCGGCCGCTCGGGCTCGAACTCCTCGACGGTCACCTCGTCGACGCCGAGGCGGTCGGCGACCGCCGCCTCGACGTCCTCGCGCGTGCCGAGTTCGTCGACCAGCCCGAGGTCGTGGGCCTCCTCGCCGAGGTAGACCCGCGCCTCGGTGTCGCGGACGAACGCGGGGTCCAGGTCGCGGCCCTCGCTGACCCGGTCGACGAAGGCGTCGTACCAGTCGTCGACCAGTCCCTGCAGGTAGGCGCGCTCGTCCTCGTCCATCTCCTTCAGCGGGAGGCCGGCGTCCTTGTACTCGCCGGCGGTGAACCCCTCGTAGGAGAGACCGATCCTCTCGGCGAGGTCGCTCGCGTTCACCCGCGAGGCGATGACGCCGATCGAGCCGACGACGCTCGCGTCCCGCGCCCAGAGTTCGTCACAGCCGCTCGCGATCCAGTAGCCGCCGCTGGCACAGCGGTCCGTCGCGTACGCGACCGTCGGTCCCTCGAACCGCTCGGCCGCGAGTTTGATGTCGTCGCTGGGGACGACCTCGCCGCCGGGCGTGTTGAGTTTGACGAGCAGGGCGTCGACGCTGTCGTCCTCGTTCGCCCGGTCGATCTGTTCGACGATGTCGTCGGCGGGGGTCCCCCGGGGGCTGGAGGGCAGCGGCCCGCCCCCGCCGTCGCGGGTGATCGGCCCCTCGACGGCCACCTCGGCGACGTCGTAGTCGGGAAAGAGCGACTCGGCGACGCCGCCGGACAGCCGGACCCCGAGCAGGACGACCCCGAGCGCGACGAGGACGCCGAGGAGGTCCGCGAGCGTCTCCACGTAGACGACGAACAGCGCGACGGCGGCGGCGGCAAACAGCGCGGTCCCGACCGCGACGACCGCGAGGCGGCCGAGACTGCGGCTATCGACCATCGGTGACACCTCGGTGCATGGCTCTTCGTGCGCGCGCTCGCCTGTTAATAGCTCCGGCGTCGGCCAGCGGGGGCTACTCGCGTAAAACGAGAGAATCGCGACCGCGGTCGCGGTAGACGAATCGACTCAGAGCAGGCCGGTCTTCTGGAGCTTCATCAGGTCCTCGGTGTCGAGGGTCTCGCCTTCCTTGAACTTCTGGTAGATCTCCTCGGCCTCGGCCTTGGCCTCCTCTTTCTTCTTGTCGCGGGCGGACTTGCGCTGCTTTTCCTCCTGCTTGTCCATCTCGCGCAGGCGCTTCTGGACGCGGACGAAGTCCTCGTGGTGGCGGTCCGCGGCCTCCTGGGCCTCGACGAACTTCTCGTGCATCTCGTCGGCCTCGTCGCGGATGTCGTCGGCCTCGCGATAGGCCTCGATCATCTTGTTGTGGTGCTCCTGGGCCTCGTCGGCCAGCGTCGTCACCTTCTGGTGGTGTGTCGACGCCTCGGCGCGGACCTCCTCGGCCTCCTCGACGAGCTCTTCGAGGTCGTCGTTTTGCTCGAGTTTCTCCTTTCGGTCGGCGTACTCCTCGCGTTTGGCCTCGATCTTCTCGATGAGTTCGCGCTCCTCCTCGCTCGAGAGGACCTCCGTCTGCTGTTTGAACTCGAGCTGTTCGATCTCCTCTTCGAGCTCTTCGAGGTCCTTGCCCTCGTCGAGCTCCATGTCCGACTTGAGCTGCTCGACCTTGTCGAACAGCTCGTTGGCCTCCGCGTTGAGCTCGTTGCGCTTCTGTTTGTGCTCCTGGACCTGCTCGTTGAGCTCGTCGCGCTTCTCGCGGTGCTCCTGGGCCTCGTCGACCTTCTCGCGCGTCTTCGCGTTGAGTTCGTCGCGCTTCGACGCGCGTTCAGAAGCCATCTGGTTCAGCTCGTTGCGTCGGTCTCGCAGTTGACCGGCCTTCTTGATGAGCTGTCCCTTGGATTTGTTCTCGAGTTCGTCGTCCGTGAGTTCGATGTTCTTCGATTCGTCTACCATGTGTTACTCAAACCTCTGTGCCATACCGCACCGCAGAGCGTCCGCTCGCGACCTGCGAAACCTCGGTGAATAAGATTCCCTGTCATCGATCGTCGAGCGATACGCGCCCCGGTGGCGTTCTGGTACCGGCTACTACTGCCGCCCACAATTTAAATGTACCGGTGTTCGTAATCGTGGAAACCGTTAGCAGGCGCCTCCGTCGCTCGTGTGAGGGAGTCACACGAGTCCGCCGCGGAGTTATAAACGATACCGGTTACGGACCGTCCGATCGCCGACGTCGACCGTCACCTCGACCCGGTCTGCGTCCCGCGGAATCTCGACCGCGCCGGCGCTTGCGCGCCCGTGGACGTCGACCGCGACGGTCTCGGCGCCCTCGTTCCCGCCGGCCCGCCAGTCCACCGTCGCCTCGACCTCCCGCGGCCCGTCGTTGAGGAGGGTGAGCCCGACGGTTCCGGGCGCGGGCGGCGCGTCCAGCACCGCCTGCACCGGCTCGTAGGCGGCCGCGACCGCCGCGGCCGACGGCTTCTCGGAGCCGTCGGCCGCGAGGACGCCCGGGCCACCGTCGGGCGACCCGTCCCGCAGCGCCGGCCCGACGACGGCCCCGCTCCCGTGCCGGCGCAGCCCCTCGACGACGGTCTTCAGCGTCGACGCCTGGTAGCGCCGGGAGGCCGCCGCGTCGCCGGCCCGCCGTTCGAACACCGCCGGATCGACGCCCGGCACGGCCCCGGGGTCGGCGTCGTCGTGCGACAGCGACGGCGCCTCGAGGCCGCCGACGACCGTCCCCAGCGCGGGATAGCGTTCGAGCAGCCAGTCGACGTCGGCGGCGTCGAGGTAGCGCCAGCCCAGCGACAGGTGGGTCGCGTCGGCGCCGGTCCCCGGCGGGCCGGCGACCGGCACCGCGGCGATGCCGTCGGGGACGCGCGCCGCGATCGCGTCGGCGTCGCCCCGCTCGTCCTCGGCGCGCCACGCCCGGTACCGGAACTTGAGCTTCGAGAGGAGACCACCCCCGAGCGGCGTCTCGAAGGGGTCGACGAGGTCGCTGGCGACGCCGACCGCCGCCAGACTCGGGTGTGACCGGTACTCGTCGACGAGCGCGTCGACCAGTTCGCGGCCGCGGTCGGCGTCGCGGCCACCGCCGGCGGGCAGGTCCTGCCAGACGAGCACGCCGGCCTCGTCGCAGGCCGCGTACAGTTCGCGGGACGGGACGTGACCGCGGACGCGAAGGAGGGTCGCGTTCGCCTCGACGGCGCGGCGGACGTCCTCGCGGGGGTCGCCGCCCGGAAGCCGGGCGAACCCGCGCGCGCGGATCCGGCGGCCGTTGACGCGGAAGCCGTCCGCGTCGCGCTCGATCGTCCGCAACCCGACGATCCGCTCGATCGCCTCCTCGCCGAGTTTCGCCCGGATCGCGTACCGGTGTTGCGGGCCGTACCCTCGCGGCCACCACAGCGACGGGTCTCGCACGTCGAGGCGCTTCGAGACCGTCGTCCGCTCGCCGGCGGCCGCCGACACGGGGATCCGGTCCATCGACGCGCCGCCGCGGAACCCCTCGGGGCGCATCGACAGCGTCACCGTGTCGTCGATCCCCTCGCCCGCGTCGACGGTGACGTCGACGTCGACGACCGCGCCGTCGTCGGTCAGCCGCGGGGTCGCCGCGAGGGATTCGAGGAACGTCGGCGGCCGAACGTCGAGGTCGACCTCCCAGCGGGCGCCGGGGTCGGCGGCGGCCCCGTCGTCTTCGGGTGCGACGACCAGTTCGTTCCCCCCCGCCGGGTCGAACTCGAACCGCGCGGGGACGAACCCCGGGTCGTGCTCGCCGCGATCGACCCCGTTGATCCAGACTCGTGCGCGCCCGTACCCGCCGCGAAGCCGGATGAACGCCCGTTCGTCGGCGCGCGCACGCGGATCGCCGAACGTCACCCGGTACGCGATCGGATCGTCGGCCGCCGCGAACTCCGACGCTCGACCGGGAGCGGACACCGGAACCCACTCCTCGACCGTCGGCGGGTCGTCGTCGCCGCTCGCCGCGACGACGCCGCCGGTCCACTTGCCAGCCATTACCGCGGAAGAGCGAACCCCGGGCTGATAGGTGTTCCGACGTTCGTGAATCTTTCGGCCGTCGTCACGTCGCCCGTCGCTACTTTCACTTTCACTCTCCTGTTGGCGTAGCTTGAGGGGCGTCCCCGTCGAATCCGAAGCCGTGCTCGACCAGTTATCGTCCACCTGCGAGGTCTGCGACGCGGCGCTCGGCGAGGAGCGACTGATCCTCTCGATGACGACCGACGCCGGCACCCGGCGCGCCTACGAGTGTTCCTGCGGGGCCGTCGTCGTCACCGTCGTCGGCCCTAGATGAGGTCTTCGAGGCGGTCGTCTACTAGCTGTTCGGCCGGGTCCTCCTGTGGCTCGTCCGCGCTCTCGCGGGCCTCGCGGGCCCGTTGCATGAACTCCTCGATCCGCTCGGAGCGCTCGGCGCCGCCGAGCAGGACGAGCGCGGCAAGCCGGTCGCTCTCGAGCGGGAAGTCGCCGCCACGGACCTGCATGCTCTCGGTCTCGTCTTCGAGCCAGCGTCGCGCGCGCTCGACGCCCTTGCGCGGGATCACCTCGGGGTCGCCGGCGATCACGAGCAGGGCGGCCTCGGCCGTCGTCGCCTCGGGGAGACTCGTCCCGGTGAACAGCGCGTTCCGCGCGACGGTCGTCGTCGTCCGGATGTTCTCGCCGCCGTCCTCGCTCGCGACCGCGCTGGCGTAGCCGAGGGCCGCGACGCCGCCGCCCCGGAGGGTGTTGATCACCTCGCTGGAGTCGACCACGCTCTCGGCGACGCCCTCGACGGCCTCGCCGGCGGCGAACAGCAGGCCGACCCGGCGGGCGATCTTCTCGTTGATCCGCTCGAAGGCGCCCTCGACGCTCTCGCCCTGTTCGTGCCACGCGTCGTTGTCGATCAACAGCGTCGCGTCGGCCTCCCGGACGACCGTCTTCAGCGAGCGGCCGGCGTTGGCCTGATAGAGCGCGCCCTCGTTCCGTCCCGGCAGGATGCCGAGCGCGTAGACCGGCACGTCGTACACCCGCTGGAGGTTGTGGACCACCACCGGCGCGCCGCCGCTGCCGGTCCCGCCGCCGAGACCCGCGACGACGAATATCGCCTCCGCGCGGGAGGTGACGTGCCCGTCGAGCGCGTCGAGTATCTCGTCGATGTCGGCCTGTGCGACCTCGGTCCCCAGTTCGTTGTCCGCGCCGACGCCGTGACCGTTCACCCGATCCTGCCCGATCAGGAGGGTGTCGACGAACTCGATCGAGCGGAGGTCGGCCTCGGCGGAGTTGATCGCGAGCGCGCCCTGTACCGCGTCGAAGCCCATCTCCGCGTCGAAGCGAGCGAGTCGTTCGGTTACTTTGCCGCCGGCCTGTCCCACACCGATCAGGGCGACCTTCATACGCCCCCTCTCTCCCGGGGTTGTGTTGAATCTTGTGAACGTCAGTTTAAGTTGGATAACGCGGCCAGACCGTCCGTGCGAACGCCAGTCGAACGGCGCTCGTCCGGCGAGACCGAGACGCCGTGTTCGTGTACCGCATCGTTCGCGGGCGAGACGCTCGTCCTCGACGCCGCCGACTGCGACGGGACCCTCGCGTCGGCGCCCGACTGCCGCGAGACGGTCGTGGCGCGACTCGCCGCCCGCGCCGGACCGGTCGCGGCCGTCGCCGCCGAATCCGGGCTGGCGGTCGTCGCCGAGGCGGTCGACGGCTACGGCGCGCTCGCCCCGAAGGCAACCCCTTTCAGGCCGACGCCCGTCCCCCCGGGTATGTTCTACGAGCAGCGAACGACGGCGCCCGACTCGCCGGCGGACCTCCGCGCGGAGTACGAGACGGACCTCGCGGGCGTTCTCGACCGGGTCGACCTCTCGGAGGCGGTCGCGACGACCGGGATCGAGCGCGAGCGCCTCGAAGCGCTCCGCGACGGCGACTCGCCGTCCCTCTCGCTGGCGGAGGCCGCCGCGATCCTGGCGCTCGACGAGGGCGAACCCGACGCCGAGACGATCGAGACGATGGCGACCGAGCACCTGCTGCTCGGGATGTCGACCGCGGTGCTCGACGTCGAGACCGTCGAGAGCGAACTCGACATCGACCTCGACGCCAAGGAGGTCCAGCAGAAGATCGAACGCCGCGCCCCGATGTCGTTCGCGGAGTTCGTCCACGTCCAGTACGTGATCGCCGACCGGATGTCCTAGGGGCGGAACGCCGGCCGTCCGCTCGCCCGACACCGGACGGCGGTGCGATTATGTCCCCGGCGTCCCGAGGTGGCGTATGCGCGTCGCGATCCTCGGCTGTGGCTACGTCGGCCTCGAACTCGGCCGGCAACTCGCGGAGCGAGGCCACGAGGCGATCGGCGTCCGCCGATCGGACGAGGGCATCGAGCGAATCGACGCGGCCGGCTTCGCGGCCGTGCGCGCGGACGTAACCGCCCCGGAGGACCTGACGGCGGTCCCCGACGTCGACGCGGTGGTCTTCGCCGCGAGCAGCGGCGGCCGGGGCGCGGCGGCCGCCCGCGAGGTGTACGTCGAGGGGCTCGACGCCGCCGTCGAGGCGTTCGGCGAGCGCGAGACGCCCCCGGATCGGCTCGTCTACACCTCCTCGACGGGCGTCCACGGCGACCACGGCGGCGACTGGGTCGACGAGGGGACGCCGATCGAACCGACCACGGAGAAGACCGAGGTCCTCGCGGCGGCCGAGCGGCTCGCCCTCGATCGTCCGCCCGAGTACGGCTTCGAGGGGACGGTCGCCCGCTACGCCGGGCTGTACGGCCCCGACCGGTACCGCCTCGACCGCTACCTCGACGGGCCGGTGACGGAGGGCTACCTCAACATGGTCCACCGCGACGACGCCGCCGGCGCGGTCCGGTTCCTGCTGGAGGAGGACCTCGCCCGCGGCGAGGTCGTGCAGGTGGTCGACGACGAACCCGTCTCGAAGTGGGCGTTCGCCGACTGGCTCGCCGACGAGTGCGGCGTCGAGCGCCCGCCCAAGCGGACGAAGGCGGAGCGACTGGCGGCGGGCGACCTCTCGGCGGCCGCGCGGCGGCGGCTCCTGACGAGCAAGCGCTGTTCGAACGGGAAACTCCGCTCGCTGGGCTACGAGTTCGCCCATCCCACGTTCCGGGAGGGGTACCGCGCCGCGGTCGAGACGTACCGGCGAGGCGAGACGCCCTAGACCGGCGTCTCGCTCGCTGTCGCCGCTATCGACGACCCGCGGCTGGTGACAATCATGAGAAGGTTCATGGTCGTTCGATTTGAGTGTCGCGTATGAGCTACCGGGGCGACGGGGCGGCCGGCGAACCGGTCGTCGCTGCGGTCGCCGACTCGCTGGAGGCCGTCGACCCGCTGGTCCTCTCGCTGCTCGTCCTCGGCGTCGTCGCGCTCGTCGTCGGCGGCTGGTGGGTCGTCCGCTGGTTCCGGCGGCCGCCGGGGGTGCGACTCCAGCGGGTCCTCGCGAAACAGGAGGCGGTGACGGTGCTGATGCACCCGAACCCCGACCCCGACGCGATGGCGTGTGCGATGGGAGTCGCCGCGATCGCCGACGCCGTCGACACGGAGACGACGCTCCAGTACCCCGGCGAGATCCGCCACCAGGAGAACCGCGCGTTCCGGACGGTCCTCGACCTCGACCTCGAGCACATCGAGTCGGCGGGCGACCTCGCCTCCGAGACCGTCGTCCTCGTCGATCACAACACTCCGCGGGGGTTCACCGGCGGCCAGACGATCGAGCCGCTGGCCGTCGTCGACCACCACCCCGGCAACGGCGCCGGCACGGCGTTCACCGACGTCCGCACCGACTACGGCGCGGCCTCGACGGTCGTCGTCGAGTACCTCGAGGAGATCGGGGCGACGGTGGCCCCCGAGGAGGAGGGCGACGACGAGTTCGTCGTCTCGCCGGAACTCGCGACCGGTCTCCTCTACGGGATCCAGTCCGATACGAACCACCTGACGAAGGGCTGTTCGGCCGCCGACTTCGACGCCTGCGCGTACCTCTTCCCCGGGATCGACGAGGACCTCCTCGACCGGATCGCCAACCCGCAGGTCAGCGACGACGTCCTGCAGGTGAAAGCGGACGCGATCACCGACAAGCGCGTCGAGGGCTCGTTCGCCATCTGCGACGTCGGCGAGGTCGAGAACGTCGACGCCATCCCGCAGGCGGCGGACGAACTCATGCACCTCGAGGGGGTGACGGCGGTCGTCGTCTACGGCGAGAACGACGGGACGATGCACCTCTCGGGACGGTCCCGGGACGACCGCGTCCACATGGGCGAGGCGCTCAGCCACGCCGTCGGCGACATCCCGATGGCGAACGCCGGCGGCCACGCCCGGATGGGCGGCGGTCAGCTCTCGGTCGACCACATGAACGGCATCGGCCCCTCCGACGGGATCAGCAAGGCCGAGTTCGAGGAACGGATCTTCTCCGCGATGGCCGGCGAACGCTAGCGACGGTCGCGGCCGCGGACGAACGCGGCGAGGGCCGCCGCGTTGGCCGTCTCGCCGCGGTCGTCGAGTCGCGCGAGGAGGGCGCCGTAGCTCACACGCACGTTCCCACGGGCGACGGCAAAACGGTTGTCGACGCGCCACAGGGATCCCCGGTCGGCGGTCGGGACGCTGGGCCGGCTGGAGCCGGGAAAAGGAGGCGTTTCGGTCGGCTACCGGATCTCCTTCCACTCCCGACCGCAGTCGGGGCAGGTCCGGATCGTCGCGATGGAGTCGGGATCGTTCGTCGTCTTCAGCGGCTTCTCGCACTCGGCGCAGGTTACCCGTTCGTAGGTGTCCTTCTCGAGTTCGCCTTCGCGAAGCGCCTTCCGGATGGAGTTCATGTTCGCCCTTTACGGAGGTGGAGGTGAAAAAGACAGGGGGCCGTTCTCGATGTCGTGTCGGCGAGCGGACAATGCTTCGATTCGAAAGGGTTGAAACGACGGTGACCCTACCACCCGAGGATGACGCAGCGAGCCGACGACGGCGGGCTACCGGGGCGCGCGGAGGTGTTCGGCTCGCTGTGCGTGCTGGTCTTTCTGGTCAACCTCGGCCGGGTGATCTACGCGCCGCTGCTGGAGCCGTTCCGGACGACGTTCGGCGCGACGCCGGGTCAACTCGGGCTGCTGGCGACGCTCGCGTGGGTCGGGAGCGCGGCGCCGCGGTTCCCCACGGGCTACCTCCTGACGAAGGTTCCGCGCCACTGGGTCGTCCTCTCGACGGGGCTCGTACTCGCCGGCGGGTCGGCCTTCGCGGCGGCCGCGAACTCGCTGTCGACGCTGTACGTCGGCGCGGTGCTCATGGGGCTGGCCAGCGGCGTCTACTACGTCGCCGCGAGCCCGCTGATCAGCGAACTCTACCCCCGGCGGGTCGGCTGGGCGATCGGCGTCAACGGCACCGCGAGTCAGGTGGCGGCGGTCGCCGCCCCCGTACTCGTCGGCCTCGTGCTCGCGGTCCCCTACTGGCCGATCGCCGCGTGGCGCGTGATCTTCCTGCTGATCGGCGTCGCGGCGTTCGGTTCGGCGCTGCTCTTTGCGGCCGCGGCGCGGCGGGCGACGCTCCCGTCGGCGGGGACGGCCGACCGCAACCTGCTCGTGGCGCTTCGCGCCCAGTGGCGGCTCATCCTGACCGGCATCGCCATCGTCGGACTGACCGGCATGGTCTGGAACGGCGTGTTCAACCTCTTTGGCACCTACCTCGTCGAGACGAAGGGCTTCTCCGAGGCCACCTCGCGTGACCTGCTGACGGTCACGTTCGCGACGGGCGTTCCCGCGTTCTGGCTCTCGGGTCGGCTGGCCGACCGCGTCCCGTTCGTTCCGCTGCTGTTTGCCATCCTCGCGGGCTTCGTCGTCACGCTCGTCGCGCTGGTGTTCGCGCAGGGGTTCGTCGCCGTCGCGGCCGTCGCCGCTGTCATGGGCTACGTGATCCACAGCCTCTTTCCGGTCACCGATACCTTCCTGCTCGCGTCGTTTCCCGACGAACACCGCGGGAGCGCCTACGCGCTGTTCAGCGGCACGATGATGCCGATTCAGGCCGCCGGGAGCGTCCTCGTCGGCGTCCTCGTCGACGTCGGCTTCGCGTTCGACGCCGTCTTCCTCGGGCTGGCGGTCGCCAACGGCGCGCTGGTCGCCGGGCTGGCGCTGCTCTACGTCGGCGGTCGGCTCCCGGACGGCCGCTGATGCCGATTCCGCGACGCCGCCGGCTCCGGCGCGGGGGTGCGGGGCGCGTCTCGCCGGAGCCGTGGCCGTTTTGACGGTTCGGCCGAACACACCACCGATGGAGTACACCCAGGAGCGGATCGCGACGCTCCACGACTTCGGCGGCGACCCCGGCCGTCTCGACCGGCTGGCGGCGCCGCTGCGCGAGACCGCGGTCGTCGTCCCGATGACCGCTCGCGAGCACGACAGCCCCGCCGCCGCGGGCGTCCTCGCGGAACTCGAACGGCTCGACGTCGCCGCCGTCGTCGTCCCCGTCCGCGCCGCCCCCGACCGGATCGGGCCGGTCCGGGAGTGGCTCGCGTCGTTCGACCTCCCGCTGTCGGTCCTGTGGTGTAACGCGCCCGCCGTCGAGGCCCGCTTCCGCGAAGCGGGGCTGCCGAACGGCGCCGGCAAGGGACGGGACGTCTGGCTCGCGCTCGGCCCCGCCGCCGACGCCGCCGAGTACGTCGTCGTCCACGACGCCGACGCGAAGGGGTACGAGGCCGAGGCCGTCGCCCGCCTGCTGGCCCCGCTCGCGGCCGGCTACGCGTTCTCGAAGGGCTACTACGCCCGCGTCGAGGACGGCCGCCTCTACGGTCGCCTGTTCCGACTGCTGTACGCGCCGCTGCTGGAGGCGCTCGCGGACGCCCACGACGCGCCGGTCGTCGACTACCTCGGGGCGTTCCGCTACGCGCTGGCCGGCGAGTTCGGGGTGACCGCCCCCCTCGCGCGACGCCTCCGTCCGCCGCCGGCGTGGGGCATCGAGGTCGGCACCCTCGGCGACGCCTTCGACCACGCCGGCTTCGAGGGGACCGCGCAGGTCGACCTCGGCCGCCACGAGCACGACCACCGCGCGGTCGCGGGCGAGTCGGGGCTGGAGGGGATGAGCCGCGAGGTCGCCGCCGAACTCCTGCGGGTCCTCGAAGAGCGCGGGGTCGCCCCCGACTACGGGACGCTCCCCGACCGGTACCGCGGGGCCGGCGAGGCGCTCGTCGACCGGTACGCGGCCGACGCCGCGTTCAACGGCCTCGCGTACGACCCCGCGGGCGAGCGCGAGCAGGTCGCCCGCTACGCGGCGTCGATCCGCCCGCCGGGCGAGGACTCCCGGCTGCCGCGGTGGGTCGACGCGCCGGTCGCACCCGGCGAGGTCCTCGACGCGGCCAGACCGTGGCGCCGCGCCGGGACGGGCGCACAAGACTAATCTAGACACCGACCGTTGTCGACCGTATGGACGCGACCGCGGACGAACTCGCCGGCGTGGTCGACCTCTTCGGCGGCCTCACGCCGACGGAACTCGAGCGCGCGCTCTCGGAGGTGGCGTTTCGCGCCGACGGGCAGTCGGTCGACGCCGAGGCCGCGACGGCGGCGGTCGAGGCCGCCCTCGACTCGTTCGCGCTCGTCAGGTACGAGACCGAGGCCGTCGCGGCGGACGAACCGCTGCTTGTCGCCGGACCGACGGCGTTCCCGTCGATCCCCGAGCACGCCGAGGACCTGCCGCACATCCTCGACGTCGACCGGCGGCGCCTCGACCGCGAGGCCCTCGGCGAGGCCGCCCGCGAGCGGTTCGTCGACGCCGTCGAGGCGGCCCTCGACGCGGGCGACGTGGACCGCGCGCGGACGCTGCTGGACGCGAGCTACGACCTCGAGGCGTGGGCGCCGCTGGACCTCGCCGCGGAGCGCGAACGGCTGGAACGCGGGCTGGGCGCCGACGACGGCGCGGAGGGCGTCGCGTGACATGGCACGGCTGAACCTCGATCCGGTGGCGGCGCACGTCCCCGCCGAGATCGACGATCAGGAGTACGACGCGGCCGTGATCGCCCCGGTCATCGACCGCGACGGCGAGGACTACCTGCTGTTTACCCGCCGGGCCGACCACCTCGGCGAGCATCCCGGCCAGATGAGCTTTCCGGGCGGCGGCGCCGAGCGACGGGACGAGACCATCCTCGATACGGCGCTTCGCGAGGCCCACGAGGAGATCGGACTGGCGGCCCACGAGGCCGAAGTGGTGGGCCGACTCGACGACATCCGGACGGTCACGGAGTACGCCGTCACGCCGTTCGTCGCGCGGGTGCCCGACCGCGAGTACGAACCCGACGAGCGCGAGGTCGCCGAGATCGTCCCCCTGCCGCTGTCGGGGCTGCTCGACCCCGCCAACTACGAGTACGACGAGCGCGACCACCCCTACTACGGCGAGGTCGTCATCCACTACTTCCGCGTCGACGGCTACACCGTCTGGGGGGCGACCGGCCGGATCCTCGTCCAGTTGCTCGAACTCGCCACCGACTTCGAGGCGCCCGCCCGGATCGATCGCTCGCGCTACTAGTTGCACCGAACGTCACCTTTTTACTCGCGCTCGCCGGAGGGGGGAGTACATGGTCGCGCAGACGATGGATCGAGTTCCGCACCGTTTCTAGAGCACTCTTCGTCGCGCGAGGTGGGATCAGATGCTGACCGGCGAGAGCGCGGTCTGCCGCGCCGGCCTCGACGCCGTCGCCGTCAAACCCGCCGAGTGTGACGTCTCGAACGCGTCGAACGTCCCCGTCGACACGGTCGCCGTCGACTACGAGGGACGCGAACACCTCCCCGACCGCCGGACCCTCGCCGCGCTCGCCCGCGACTCCGAGGTACTGGTGACGACGCCCGTCCGCGCGGACGGCTTCGACCCCCTCGGGGACGACTCGCTGCTGGCCACCCTCCCCGAGGGGGTCGGCCGCGTGCTGGTGGCGGGCCACCCCGCCTACCTCACCGAGGCCGAGCGCGAGCGCGCCGTGGCGCCACGCCTCGGCGCCGCCCTCGAAACGGCTCCCGAAGCGTGGGTCGGCACCGAGAGCGTCGAGCGGATCGCGATGGCGACCGGCGCGACGCAGTACGACCTGCTCTCGCGCTCGACCGAGCGCGAACTCCGGGCGATCCGCGCCGCTGGCTTCGACGGCGACGTCGCCGTCTACGCCCCCACCGTCCTCACCGACGACGAGGACACGGTGCTGGATGCCGTCGGCGCCTACGTCGCCCGGCGTCGCCCGGTCGCCGACGCGTTGCCCGACGGCGCGCCGACCGATTCGAGCGCGGCGGGCCGTGCCCGCGAGGTGCTGCTGGCGGCCGCGAGCGACTACGCGCTCGTCGGCACCGCCCGCGAGGTCCGCGAGCGCGTCGACGTGCTCCGGGCGGCCGGCGCGACGACGGTCGTCGGCTACCCCGCCCGCGGCCTCGGGTCGTTTCTCGACTAACCGAACGGAACCACCCAACGGTAAGTGCCCTCCGCGACGAGGGGACCCCATGCCACCGCTCGCCGAGCACACCACCGAGACGGCCGCCGACGCCCTCGAAGCGGCCGAGGTGGCGGTGTTGCCGACCGGAAGCACCGAACAGCACGGGCCGGCGCTCGCGCTGGGGATGGACCACCTCGCCGCGCGGGCGTTCGCCCGGACGGCCGCCGACCGCGAGGACGCGGTCGTCCTCCCGACGGTCCCCGTCGGCGTCAGCGCCCACCACCGCCAGTTCGACGGGACGCTGTACGTCGCCGAGGAGACGTTCGAGCGCTACGTCCGCGAGACGCTCGCGAGCCTCGCCGAGCACGGCGTCCGGAAGGCCGTCGTCGTCAACGGCCACGGCGGCAACTCGGGCGCGCTGCGCCGGGCCGCCCGTCGGCTGCGCGCGGAGCGGACCGCGTTCGCGCCGCCGTGGAACTGGTGGGAGAGCGTCGACGACCTCGCCGACGAACTGTTCGACGAGAACGGCGGCCACGCCGACGCGATGGAGTCGAGTCTCCTCTGGCACCTCCGCGAGGACCTCGTCCGGGCCGACCGCCTCGAGGCCGCCGCGGCCGGCGCGGGCGACGGCTGGGGCGAGTCCGTCCACGGCGCGCCGGTCGGCTTCGACACCATCGACTTCTCCGAGTCGGGCGCGGTCGGAAAACCCACGCAGGCCGACCCCGAGAAAGGCGAGCGGCTGTTCGAGGCCGCCAGCGAGGAACTGCACGCGCTGCTCGACTGGCTCGCCGAGCGGCCGCTGTCGGAGTGCTGGCCGCGGGAGGGGCGCCGATGACGGGCGGGGAAGGCGACGCCGAACCCGAACTCGCCGTCGGCGCCGACGCCTTCGTCGACCGCGGCGCGGGTCTGGAGGTGGCCGTCGTCGGGGCGGGCGCCGTCGGCGCGACGGCGGCCTACGACCTCGCCCGGCAGGGCGCCGACGTGACGCTGTACGACCGCGGCGGCGTCGCCAGCGGCGCGAGCGGCCGCGCGGCCGGGGTCTGCTACGCCGCCTTCGCCGAGCGGCCCGACGCCGACCTCGCGGCCGACGCCATCGAACGCTTCCGGGCGTTCTCCGGGGACGACACCTTCCCGTTCGTCGAGTGCCCGTACGTCTGGCTGGCCCGCGAGGGCGACGACGAGCGCGCGGCCGCGATCCGCGAGGGGATCGAGGGGATGCAAGCGCGCGGCGTGATCGCGGTCGAGGCCGACGGCGACGCGCTCGCCGAGCGCTTCCCGGCGCTGCGGACGGACGACGTCGCCGTCGCCGGGATCGCCGGCGCGGCCGGCTACACCGACCCCGGGCGGTACGTCGCCTGCCTCGCCGCGGCCGCGGACGGCGCGGGCGCGACGGTCGAGACGGAGACGCCCGTCGCGGTGCGGACGGACCCGCCGCGGGTGGTGCCGGCGGGCGGCGCGGAGCGCGAGGTCGACGCCGTCGTCGTCGCCGCGGGCGCACACACCGGGCGCGTGCTCGCCGACGCCGACGTGCCGATCCCCGTGAAACCCTACCGGGTGCAGGCGCTGGTCGCCGACGCGGACCTCGACGAGCCGACGTGTTACGACGCCACCGGCGGCTTCTACGTCCGGCCTCACCCCGAGGGCGTCCTCGCTGGCGACGGCACCGAGGAGGTCGAATCTGACCCGGACGAGTACGACCGCGACGCCGACCCCGGCTTCGCCGCGGACCTGCGCGAGCGCGTCGAGGCCCGATTCCCGGACCTCGACCTCGACGTGAACCGCGCGTGGGCGGGGCTCTGTACGGCGACGCCGGACCGGGACCCGCTGGTCGGCGCGGTGCGGGAGGGAGTGTACGTGGCGACGGGGTTCCAGGGCCACGGCTTCATGCGCGCGCCGGCGATCGGCGAGCGGGTCGCCGACGAGGTACTCGGCGGGGAGGGGATCGACGCGTTCGACCCGACGCGCTTTACGGGCGACGAGGAGTTCGAGATCGTAGAGGGGATGGCGGTCGACCGCGACTGATCAGTCCTCGACGGTCACTTCCTCGCGCTCGGCGCCGTCGCCGGACCCCTCTTTCGGGATCTCGATCCGGAGCGCGCCGGTCTCGGTGAGACGGGCCGTGCCGGCGTCAGCGTCGACGATCGCGTCGGCCGGCAACTCGGCCTCGCCGTCGAGTGACATCGAGCGGCCGGGAAAGCGCATCGCGTACCCCTCCCGGAACTCGCGGAAGCGGTCGATGCGGACCTTGACGGTGCCGTCGACGTACCGGACCTGGAGGTCGTCGGTTTCGGCGCCCGGCGCGTCGAAGACGACGAGGTAGGAATCCTCGCCTTCGAGGACGTCGACGGGCAGCGATCGCTGGCGCTGTACCTGACTGCTGGCGCGGCCGATCTGTCGGTACAGGGTGTTTCCGACGGAGTCGGTCAGCCGACCGAGGTTCACGGGGAGCCACCTCCGGCGTGGACGGTCGGGAGGGCGGGCCGAGAGCGAACGATGGACATGCCGTGAACGTGGCTACGACGCGCCGCTTCATATTGTTTTTGACTAAAAGAAAATAAACGTCGGACGACAGACGCCGCCCTCGCCCGCATCGCCGGCCACCGTCGCGCCCGCCTCAGAGTTCGATCGGTTCGAGGCAGTCGGTGCCGCCACAGACCGGACACGAGAGGTCCGAGACGTCGTGGTCCTCGGGGACGTCGTAGGTGTAGTGGTTCTCGAACATGTCGAGGTAGCAGTCGTCGGCGGTGCACTTGACCTCCTTCGTCGGTGGCATGGTCGCCCGTAACGCGACGAGGACTATCAACGCACGGGTTCCGGCGGCCCTCGTGTCGGACCGAACCGACCGGCACGGACGGCGCGGGCGGGTAGTCACCGTTTTACGCCTCCGGGGGTTACCTCGGCCCATGACCGACCCCGAGACGCTGTCCGTGACGCTCGTCGACGGCTACGTCGACGAGCCAGCCCACTTCGGGGTCCCGCCGTACGTCTCGACGTACCCCCGCTACACCGCCGGCGCGCTCGTCGACGCGGGGGTCCCCCGCGAGCGGATCACCTACCACACCATCGACGCCCTGCGGGACGACCCCGACCGCTGGCGCGACGTCGAGGAGGCCGACCTCGTGGTCTATCTCGGGGGGATGACCGTCCCCGGCAAGTACGTCGGCGGGACGCCGGCCGAACCCGACGAGGTCCGCAAACTCGCCTGGACCGCCCGCGGGACGAGCCTGATGGGCGGCCCCGTCAAGTTCGGCGTCGGCGAGGAGAACGCCGGCGCCGTCGAGACCGAGCGACAGGACCTCGACTTCGACTTCGTCGCCAAGGGCGACGTCGAGGCCGCCGCCTTCGACCTCGTCGAGAGCGGTCTCGAAGGGTTCAACGACCGGATGCGCGACGTCCCCGAGGTGACCCGGTGGGCCCGGCAGGGCGCGTTCGTCGTCGAGCAACACCCCAACCACCCCGACTACCTCATCTGCGAACTGGAGACCTCGCGGGGCTGTGCCTACCGGTGTTCGTTCTGCACGGAACCGCTGTACGGCAACCCGTCGTTTCGCCCGCCCGAGAGCGTCGTCGACGAGGTCGACGCCCTCTCCGATCACGGCGTCGAGCACTTCCGGATCGGCCGGCAGGCCGACATCCTCGCGTACGGCGGCGACGGCGAGGCGCCCAACCCCGACGCCCTCCGGGAACTGTACGGCGGCATCCGCGAGGTGGCGCCGGACCTCCGGACGCTCCACCTCGACAACGTGAACCCGATCACGGTGGTGAACTGGCCCGAGAAAGCGCGGGACGGAATCCGGATCATCGCCGAGCACAACACGCCCGGCGACACCGCCGCCTTCGGCCTCGAATCCGCCGACCCCGTCGTTCAGGAGGCGAACAACCTCAACGTCTCCGCCGAGGAGTGCTTCGAGGCCGTCCGGATCGTCAACGAGGAGGCCGGCTGGCGCCCCGGCGGCGACCCGGAGACGGCCCCGAACTTCGGCGAGGACGCCCCGAACCGCCTCCCCAAACTCCTGCCCGGCATCAACCTGCTGCACGGGCTGAAAGACGAGCGCGAGGAGACCTACGAGCGCAACCTCGACTTCCTCCGGCGGGTCTACGACGAGGGGTACATGCTCCGGCGGGTCAACATTCGGCAGGTGATGGCGTTCGCCGGCACGGAGATGTCAGACACCGGCGCGCGGATCGCCCGCGAGCACAAGAAACTGTTCAAACGGTACAAGAAGCGGGTCCGCGAGGAGATCGACAACCCGATGCTCGAACGCGTCGCCCCGCCGGGGACCGTCCTGCCGGAGGTCCACCTCGAGTACCACGAGGACGGCCGAACGTTCGGCCGCCAGCTCGGCACCTACCCGCTGCTGGTGGCGATCCCCGGCGAGCACCCCCTCGGCGAGACGCTGGACGTGGCCGTCGTCGACCACGGCTACCGCTCGGTCACGGGCGTCCCCTACCCGCTCGACCTCAACGCCGCCTCGATGGACGAACTCACCGCCGTCCCGGGGATCGGCAGGCGTCGCGCGGGCGACGTCGTCGTCAACCGCCCACACGAGTCGGTCGCCGACGTCGGCGTCGACGCCGAGATCGACCTCTCCCGGGTCGCGACCGTCCGCCCGCCCGCGCCGGCGGAGTGACGGCGACGGCCGCGCCGAACGCCGCAAGTGCTGGTTACGGTCGGTAGTTCTATTATGGATGGGACGCAGATGCTACCTGAGGGTCTACCTGTGGAAATCTCTGAAAAACTCCTGTGTCTGTTCAGCACGGACGTATCGGAAGAGGACGGACGGTACGTGATCGAGATCCCGCGCCGGGAAGTCGAGACCGGCGACATCGATCCCGGCGAGGTCTACCGCGTCGCGCTCATCTCCCGCGATCGGTCGGAGGACGGGTCCGACTCGGCCGGATCGCGCCGTTCGGGTCCGCCGTCCGAACCCCAACCGCCGGTCGACGTCGGCGAGACGCGCTACGTCGAGATCGAGGACATCGGCAAGCAGGGCGACGGCATCGCTCGCGTCGAACGCGGCTACGTCATCATCGTCCCCGGCGCCGAGGTCGGCGAACGCGTCAAGATCGAGGTCACCGAGGTCAAGTCGAACTTCGCCGTCGGCGAGATCATCGAAGAGACCTTCTGACCACCATTTCGACGCGGGGCCGACGACACCGGTCCCGCACGCGACACTCCCGAACCGCCGATCGCGCGTTCGTGACGGCGGGCGAGCGCGCCGTAATGTCGAATCGCCGACGTCCCGGGATCGTCTCGCAGGCCGCTGGTCTCTTCGCTGCTGGAGCCCCACCGTCCGGGAACGAGCGACACACAGAAGGGACGGGAGATCAGAGTTTTCTACATGAGCGAGCGTGAATCCACTACCGAGTCGTTCGTCGTAACCGCGCGGTCGGCGGGGCTGGCCGCCGGGATCGGTGCGATCGTGCTGGCCTCGACGGCCGTGTTCACGATCACCGGCGGGATGGGGCTGCACAACGTCCTCGTGGGGTCCGTGATCGCCACCGTCGCCTCGGTGCTCGCGTTCCGGACCGATCAGGGTTCGCCGAGCATCGCCCTCGCGGCGGTGCTGGTCGTGGTCGGGCTGTGGACGGCCGCCTCGCCGTTCGTCTTCGGGATCACCCGCGAACTGGTGCTCTGGCTCAACGGGGCCGCCGGCGGGCTGGTGGCGCTGCTGGCCGTCGCGAGCATCTACGGCATCCTGCGGCCGTCGACGGAGACGCGCTCGTCGGGCGCGACGGGAGCGTAACCCGACAGCTACTCGCGGTTCTCGACCGGCGTCCCGTCCGGCCGTTTGGCCCCCTCGGAGTCGTGGACGACGACCTCGCCCGGGCCCGGTTCGGCGGGCCGGTAGTTGTCCCGGACGCCGATCGCCTCTTCGAGTTCGCGGATCGCCCGCCGTTTTAGCGTCCGCGCCAGTTCTTCCGCGTCCGCACGCGAGATGTCCCGGCCGAGGCCCTCACACTCGTGGGCGCGGACGACGCCCTCCTCGTCGCCGGCTTCGCCGGCTTCCCGTTGCGCCGGGAGCACAACGCTGTCGACGGCCTCGCCCATCGGCTGGCTCGTCCCCTCCAGGACGACGCTGAACGGGTACGTCCGGCAGATCAGCGGCCGGTCTTCGTGGGCGACGCAGGCGCCGGTGCCGTTCTCCTCCTCGTAGAAGACGCAGTCGCCGCAGGCGTCGGTCCGGAGGGCCCACTCGAACGTCTCGCCCTCGGGGTCGCCGTCGTCGGTCTCCCGGAGGCCGTACGGCATCGGCCGGGCGACGTCGCGCCAGTCGTACTTTCCGTCGCCACCCTCGCTCCCGCCCAGTTCGCGCACCTCGTCCGGGAAGACGGTCGCGGTGTGCTCGTCCTCGCCGTGGCCCGTACAGCAGGCGCCACAGCGCGTGCACTCGAAGCCGATCGACTCGATCGCGTCGGCGAGGTCGGCCACCGAGAGGTCGCGGGCGCGTTCGAGGTCGGTTTCGAGGGAGTTCACGTCCTCACGTTCGTGCGGAGGGGGAAAAGTCAGTCGCCGGCGGGCCGCGCCCGCTCTCGTTTGCCGTCCCACGCGAGTCGGCCCTCGACGGCGAGCTTTTCGAGGTGCGCGACGACCGTCGCCCGGGCGAGGTCCGCGACGCCGGTCAGGTCCTTCCCGTAGGCCGCGTCGAGCACCTCGTCGAGGTGTCGGGCGCCGGCGTCGACGGCCGCGAGCACCCGGCGCTCCCGTTCGAGGCGGTGTGCGATCAGGCGTTCGAGCGTCGCCCGGGGGTCGTCGACCACGGGGCCGTGGCCGGGGAGCAGCCGCGGCGGGTCCCTCGCGTGCAGCCGTCGGAGGGTGCTCAGGTACGCGCGCATATCGCCCTCGGGGGCGCCGACGACGACGCTCCCCTCGCGGACGGCGCAGTCGCCACAGCAGACGGGGCCGTCGTCGCCGGCGACGACCGCGACGTGGTCGGGGGCGTGGCCGGGCGCGTCGACGACGCGTGCGTCGCCGTCGCCGAGGGGGATGGTCGTCCCCGGCAGGAACGTCCGGTCGGGGTCGGCGCCGGTCGCCTCGCGGAAGCGGTCGGTCCGGCCGTAGCGCGCCCAGACGGTCGCGTCCGTCCCGTCGGCGTAGGCGGCGACCGCGTCGACGTGGTCCGGGTGGGCGTGGGTGACGAGGACGTGTTCGACGCCGCGGTCTGCGACCAGCCGGTCGAGGGCGTCGGTTCGGCCCGCGGGGTCGACCAGCAGCGCGGGGTCGCGCCCGAGGACGTAGGCGTTCGTCCGGCCGCCGGGCGCGCGGGTGGCCGTCGGAACCGGGCGGCGGGTGACCTCCATGGGGTCGGCGTCGACGTCGGGGGAGAAGTGTGCGTCGGTCCGCGCCGGGGCGAGGAGCGTCAGATCTTGAGGTAGTAGACCTGCTTGCGGGCGTCGCGGAAGCTGTACCGGGAGTCGACGAGGTCGACGTCCTCGAGGCGGTTCAGGGCGTAGCGGACGGTCCGGTCGGGCAGCAGCGACTCCTCGGCGAGTTGGCCCTGCGAGAGCGGCGAGTCCGATTCGAGGACCTTGGCGACGAGCTTCGCGCTGGGCGGCAGTTCGCGGAGGCGGTCGCGGTACTCGGTCTCGGACAGGGTCTCCTCGCTGGCTCCGGCGCGGTCGTCAGCGGTACTCATGCTCATGCCGAACTCACGGCAACGGGCAGTGGTAAAGCTTCCCTATATGTAGATACGAACAATCCATTTTGTATAATGTGTATAAGGGGCACGATCGCCGGTTCCCGAGTCCCTTTGTCCGCCGGCGGTAACCGCGTTCCATGGAGGAGATTCCCGCCGCGTTCGACGACCTGTTCGAGCGAGAGACGTTCGCACACTTCGCGACGGTCATGCCCGACGGCACGCCGCAGGTGACGCCGGTCTGGATCGACGCCGACGAGGAGGGGAACGTCCTCGTCAACACCGCGCGCAACCGCCGGAAGGAGAAGAACGTCCGCGAGAACCCGAAGGTGGGGCTCTCGATCACCGACCCCGACGACCCCTACCGGTACGTCTCGATCCGCGGGGCCGTCGTCGAGGTGACGACCGACGGCGCGGTCGAGCACATCGACCGGTTGGCCCGGCGGTACATGGGCGTCGACGAGTATCCCCACCACGGGACGGAGGCGGGAGAGCGGGTGATCGTCCGGATCAGGCCCGACCGGGTCGTCACGAGTTCGGGCTGACGTCAGTACCGACCCGGCTCCCGGTACGTGCCCATCAGCCCGTGACACTCCGGGCAGTGGACCAAGAGGAGGTCGGCCGACTCGTGGCGGACCAGTTCGTCCGTCGCGAGGGTCGTTCCGCACCGTTTACAGGTCGGCATACCCTGTCCTACGTTAGCGCGGCACAAAAGGCGTTCTCCCGGCCCCGCACGCCGGCCCCGGCGAAACCGTGACCCGGGGTCGATCCGTCATCGCGTTTCCAGTATCGTTTTATCCCACCGCGCGAGTAGTTGCGCTCAGTGTGAAAGGACAGGAGTGGTACCAGGCCGACGACGTCGCCGCAGCGTACGACGACAAGCGCTTCTCGAAGGGCGGTCAGTTGATCGACCGCCGCGAGAAGGGAGCCGTCCTCGACGCGATCACGCCGGTGGAGGGCCGGAACGTCCTCGAAATCGCCTGTGGCACCGGGCGGTTCACCGTCATGCTCGCCGACCGCGGGGCGGACGTCGTCGGACTCGACATCTCGGCCGCGATGTTACAGCAGGGACGCGAGAAGGCGCGGGCGGCCGGCGTCTCAGACCACCTCGAGTTCCTCCGGGGCGACGCCGGCCGGCTTCCGTTCCCCGACGATCACTTCGACACGGTCGTCGCGATGCGCTTTTTCCACCTCGCGGACGACCCGGAGGCGTTCCTGCGCGAGATGCGCCGCGTCGCCCGCGAGCAGATCGTCTTCGACACCTTCAACCGGTTCTCGGCGCGCAGCGTCTACAACTGGGCGCTCCCGATGGGCTCGCGGCTCTACTCGAAGAGCGAAGTCGCCGTTTTGCTGGCGAAGACGGACCTGACGCTGGTCGACGTCGAGGACGACTTTCTCGTCCCCTACGGCCTCTACCGGTCGATCCCGAACGCGCTCGCGTCGCCGATCCGGGCCGTCGACGAGGCCGTCGGGAGCCTCCCGGTGGCCGACCACTTCGCGTCGGTCTCGTACTGGAACGCGCGCGTACGGTGAGTGATACGTGTCCCCGACGTCTCCCGCTCGGCGAGAATCCGACCGAATTTTATCCGTCGGGTTGCTCTCCCTACCAGTATGAAGCTCTCGGTAGTCGTCTCGACGTTGAACGACCGAGAGCGCCTGCTGCCGTGTCTGGACGCCCTCGCCGCCCGGACGCCCGGTGACGTCGAGGTCGTCGTCGTCAACGGTCCCTCCTCCGACGGGACCACGGGCGCGGTCCGGAACCGCGACGACGTCGACGTCCTCGTCGAGATCTCCGAGCGCAACCCGGCGGTCTCGCGCAACGCCGGCATCGAGGTCGCCGACGGCGACGTCGTCGCCTTCCTCGGCGACGAGCGGGCCGTCTCCGACTCGTGGTACGAGGGCCTGCGGGCCGCCTTCGAGGGCGGCGCCGACGTCGTCACGGGTCCGGTCTCCGGCGGCGCAGGCGCCGTCGGCAAGGCCGCCAGCCGGGTCGCCCGGCGGTCGGTGACGTACTTCGACGGCGCCAACGTCGCGTTCGACCGCACCGTCCTCGAGGCGCTCGACGGCTTCGACGAGTACCTCCGCGCGGAGAGCGCGCGCGACTGCGCCGACCGCGTCGCCGCCCTCGGCTTCCGGGTGACCTGGAGCGCCGAGATGGCCGTCAGGAGCGACGTCGGCACCGACGGCGGGCGGAGCGGCGACTGGGGGGACCGCTACCGGTCGCTCGCCTACCGCCTCGGGAAGAACTACGGCCCGCGGCCGTCGGTGGCCGGCCGGATCGTCGCGAGCGCGGTCCGGGACGGGCTTGCCGGCGCGCGCGGGGTCGCCGTCGGCGAGGCGACGCCGACCGACTGGTTCGGCGACGGCGTCACGGTCGTCCGAAACGCCGCTCGCGGCCTGCGCGACGGCGTCCTCGCGCGCTACGACGACCGCTCGGGCAGGCGCAACCCCTACGGCATCTCGACGCGCCACGACCGGGCCGTCCGGGTGTACGACCGTCGCTGACCGGTTGGCGACGAACATCGACGCGTTCACGACCCCCGGTCCCGATCCGTCCGACGATGGAGGAGCCACACCTGCTCGCGGGGCTGACGGCGGGCTACGCGCTCTCGCTTGCCGTCGTCTACCGCTTCGACGAGCCGCTCCTGTGGCTCGGGTGGGCGGTCGCGGCCGTCGTCGCCAGCGGCGCGGCGCTCGCGTGGCTGAACCGGTAAGTCAGCCGGCGTCGGGGGCGAGCGCCTCGATCACGCGGCAGGCGTTCTTCGAGAACGCGCGGCGGAGTTTGTCCTCGGAGACTTCGAGCGTGAGAAGTTCCATGACCCCGACGTTCGGGTGTGTGGCGGGCGCGCCGCTGCCGAAGAGGACGCGGTCGGGGTGTTCGAGCAGCGCCCGTTCGAGCAGGTCGCGGTAGCGGACGAAACTGGTGTCGAGGTAACAGTCGTCGTGTGCTTCGAGGAGGTCGATCATCTCGCCCATCAGCGGGCGGTTCAGCGGGTGGCCGCCGAAGTGGGCGACCACGACGGGGAACGAGCGGCCGAGGAGGGTCTCCGCGAGGGTCTCGGGCGGGGCGTCGACGCCGCCGTGGACGATCACGGGCAGGCCGACGTCCTCGAGGCGTTCGAGCACGTCCTCGTCGGGGTAGCCGTCGACGCCGGGGTCGATGACGAAGCCGTGAAAGCGGTCGTCGTAGGCGTACTGCTCGACGTCGTCGGGGGTCGTGTGGTATTCCTTGCGGCGGCGGACGGCGTTCCGGAGGCGGCCCGCGGGGTCGGTGCCGGCCGCCCGCGAGCCGTTGATGCGCGCGAACGCGACGAACGGCCGGTCGACGCTGAGACGGGCGACGCCGTTGTTGGCGGCGACGTAGCTCGTCTCGGGTGCGGGTTCCGGGAAGACGACCGCCCTGACGATGCCCGCCTGCTGCAGTTCGCGCTCGAGGCGGTCGGCCGAAATCGCCCGGCCGTGGACCCCCACCCGCTCGTCGGGCGTCAGCCGGGCGTGGACGTCGACGACGCGAAACCCGTGTTCCAGCACCAGCATCCACGGGCCAGTTTCTTGCGAATCCATATTTCTGTACCGGCTCTCGACCGGCGCGAGCGCGCGCCTCGCGTGGCGACGGTTCACACGACCAATCGCCAGAGGGAGCCGAGGTACACCAGTAACTTTTATATAGAAGTGCTGGTGATACCTGTAATGAGGATCGACTATGGCACAACAGCGACGCATGGGCGGACAGCCCCTATTCATCCTGAGCGAGGACAGCCAGCGAACGCAGGGCCGCGACGCACAGTCGTCGAACATCATGGCCGGCAAGGCGGTCGCCGAGGCCGTACGCACGACGCTCGGCCCGCGTGGCATGGACAAGATGCTCGTCGGCTCCGGCGGCGACGTCGTCATCACCAACGACGGCGCCACCATCCTCGACGAGATGGACATCGAGCACCCGGCCGCGCAGATGATCGTCGAGGTCGCCGAGTCCCAGGAGGACGAGGTCGGCGACGGCACGACCACCGCGGCCGTGATCGCGGGTAACCTGCTGGCGGAAGCCGAGGACCTCCTCGAACAGGACGTCCACGCGACGACGATCGTCGAGGGCTACCACGAGGCCGCCCGCATCGCGCTGGAGGCCGTCGAGGAGCAGGTACTCGACGTCGACGTCGACGACGACCTCCTCGAACAGGTCGCCGCCTCGAGCATGACCGGCAAGGGCACCGGCGGACTCACCCCCGAGCGGCTGGCCGAGACGGTCGTCGAGGCGATCCGGCACGTCGAGACCGACGACGACGTCGAGCGCGAGAACGTCGCCGTCCACACGCAGGTCGGCGCCTCCTCGTCGGCGACCGAACTCGTCCCGGGCATCGTCCTCGACGAGGAGCCCGCACACGACGAGATGCCGAGCGAGGTCGAGGACGCCGACATCGCCGTCCTCGACGTCGAACTCGGCGTCCGCACCGGCGAGGTCGACGCCGAGTACTCGATCGACTCGATCGACCAGCTCAACGCCGCCCTCGACGCCGAGGAACAGGAACTGCGCGGCTACGCCGAGACGATCGCCGACTCCGGCGTCGACGTCCTCTTTACGACCGACGACGTCGACGACCGCGTCGCCTCCTTCCTCGCCAAGGAGGGCATCCTCACGTTCGAGGACCTCGGCAACACGGACGCCCGCAAGATCGCCTCCGCGACGGGCGCGAGGCGCGTCGGCGCGCTCGACGACCTCGCAGAGGACGACTTCGGCCACGCCGACCGTATCCGCACCGAGCGCTTCGGCGACGACGAACTCGCGTTCGTCGAGGGCGGCGCGGCCGCCGAGGCCGTCACCGTCTTCGTCCGCGGCGGCACCGACCACGTCGTCGACGAACTCGAACGCGCGATCGAGGACGCGCTCCACGTCGTCGCGACCGCGCTCGACTCCGGCGAGGTCGTCCCCGGCGCCGGCGCGACCGAGATCGGCATCGCCGACAAGGTCCGCTCGGAGGCCGCCGGCATCGAGGGCCGCAAGCAACTCGCGGTCAACGCCTTCGCGGACGCGCTCGACGTCGTCCCGCGCACGCTGGCCGCCAACACCGGTCAGGACCCGATCGACGCCCTCGTGGACCTCCGTGCCGACCACGAGTCCGGCGGTCGCGCCGGACTGGTCACCGACGGCGAGGAGGTCACGATCGGCGACCCCGTCGAGTACGGCGTCGTCGACCCCGCGGACGTCAAACGCGAGGCGGTCGAGAGCGCCACCGAGGCCGCGACGATGATCGTCCGCATCGACGACGTCATCGCCGCCGAGTAACCCCGTCGAACCCGCCCGTTTTTTCGAGCGCCACACGCCGACAGCGGCGGCGCTCGCGCCCGCGCGTCTCACGGCGTGAGACGCCGGTCACCGCCTACCGGACGTCTCCACGGGTGACTATAGCACCCGCGGCGACCGCCGGACGGGTATGGAACCAGCCGACAGCCCCGCCGCGACGGCGGCCGACCTCGACGCGAACGCGCTCGCCCGATTCCGCGGCGACGTACTGCGCCCCGGCGACGACGGCCACGACGAGGCGCGAGCGATCTGGAACGGCATGATCGACCACCGCCCGGCCGTGATCCTCCGGGCGACCGGCACCGCCGACGTCTTTGCCGACCTGGGGCGGCCGCGACGCCCATCGCGGACTTCAGCGGCGCGCGCTGCTTCGTCGCCATACCGGAGCCGTCCACACGTGACATAAAAGCGGTTTTTCTCCCTACAGAAAGCACTTACATTCCGACACGACATAAACAGAGCCGTTGTACGCTGTACGAACGAAATGCGTTGTACCGACAACCGTGGAATTATCCGTGGTGTGGTGAACTGACCAATTATGACAGATTGCGTATTTTGCTCAATCGTCGCTGAGGATTCGCCTGCATATCGACTGTACGAGGACGAGCATTCGCTTGCCTTCCTCGATATTGAACCTGCGACTCGGGGGCATACGCTCGTTGTTCCCAAGACCCACTACGAAACCACAACCGACATGCCGGAATCTCTCGCCGGACGGGTATTCGAAACCGTTCACCACGTTTCAGATGCGCTCGAATCGGCCTACCAACTCGATGGCTTCGCGCTCGTTCAGGAGAACGGCGTCACGGCGAATCAAGACGTACCCGTACCCCATGCCCACATTCACATTATTCCTCGATATGGAGACGATGATGCTCTTGACCTGGGATGGAGTGGCGAACACGTTGAAGAGACGACCCAACAGGAGGTTGCCGCCACGGTTCGGGATGAATTGGCTTCGGATGCGTGACCGATTCGCGCTGTGTATGCAG
Organism: Salinilacihabitans rarus; assembly: GCF_024296665.1. Lineage (NCBI taxonomy): Archaea > Methanobacteriati > Methanobacteriota > Halobacteria > Halobacteriales > Natrialbaceae > Salinilacihabitans > Salinilacihabitans rarus. The sequence goes on from NZ_CP100762.1 coordinate 3,161,641, forward strand.
CACGAGTGCCGAACCATATCACATAGTGAGGGTTTCAACGAGGCCATCCGGACGCATTCGTAGACAGGGGGTGTGAACGCACGAGTAGCGCTGTTTATACTGAAAGTTCGGTGGGTTCGATTCCCCTCTCCTCGAACCAACCGGCAACATGGGGAATGCGGTCGATGAGTGCCTCCGGCGTGTGCGAATCGGTTCCAACGGTAACGGAGACGTTGTACTCTTGGAGGATGTCCAGAAACGATGGGGATGGGTGGTACTCCCCGTAGTCGTCGAGGATTCGCCCGGCGTTCAGTTCGGTGATCGTCCGCGACCGTTCGAGGGCCTCGGCGACCTGCCGGTAGTGCGACTCGGTTGCGAACCCTTGGAGTGCGGGGTTGCGCTCGATAAGGTCGAGATGGGCCGCGATCTCGAACAACTCGGAATCGACCAATCCGACGACTTTCTCGAAGTACTCATCGACCAGTGCGGCGCGTTCTGTTTCGGGTTTTTCGGCGAAGTAGGACTCGTAGTGGACGTTGACGTTTTCGAGGTTGTGGACGCTCCCGATGGCGTACTGGAAGTTCGCCTCGCCGAGAAAGGCGTCGATGGCGTCCTCGTCGCGGGGGTCATAGTCGATCTCGACGGCGTCGTAGATTTCGATATCGTACGTCTCGCGCAACCGTTCGATTGCCGACCGACGTCGTTCGTAGGTCAAATCGAAGGTGAACCCGATGTCGTTGCGAACCTCGATCATCGCGTCGCGCTCGGAAATGATGCAGTGGTCCGAGATACCGATTCCCGAGAGGCCAGCCTCGCTGGCCGCCTCCACCATCTGACGGAGTAAGCGACCGTCAGAGTACATCGAATGGGCATGATAGTCGTGATCGATCACGGACGTATCGGAGTTTAGCACATCCTGTTAACTAGTTGTTCCCTCACCTGTACTTACCGATTACTAACCCTCGCAGGTCGCCTCACAGTCTGTGCCACATTCACGCTTTCTATTCAGCAGATCTCGACCGAACTACCGAACTGTTGGCAGGAGGGGTATGCTGAATACAGAGGGTTGATGCAGCGAGATACCTCTATTTATTCCACGCCATCCGTGTAGAATCATCCGAACAGTCGATAGGCCGCCACACTGTGTTCTTCGTTCGGCCTCTCCCCTTCAAAAGGCTTATACTCAACCAGAATACGTCTCGTACATATCGATGGAGTCACTGACTCGACGCCGCCTTCTTGCTGGCGGGACGCTTTCCATCCTGCCGATCTCGGGGTGTTCTACCGCTGGAACGGAACCCGAGGGCAGCCAGACGAACCAGGCGCCACCTCTTGAGCGAATCCTGCTCCGATCGGACACGACCGAACCGGAGCAAGTCCATCTTACGCTCGTCTACTTCCCTGCCGACGAACCAAAGCGGCGACCGGTGTGGACATCATACACGCTCCCCGCTTCGGGAGACGTTATCGAGATCACTGATGTGGACGGACGTCCGGGCATCTATAGTCTCACTGCTCACGCCAGAAACCACGGGAACTACGAGGTCGTCTCGTTCGACTCGTACAGCGACGCTATCGGTGATGAGCCGGTCCAGCTCGAAGTGGTCGTGAAAGCGTCCGGCGATGTCTGGGCCAATGTCAACCGAGCAGGCCAGGAGATCGCATTATCGGACTCCTCGTAGCACGGTACTAAAGACCATGACGGAAAAAGGACGGTATTTCGCCGCCCGGTACTGAACGATTCGATTCGTCGCTAGCTGACGGGCCTCAGTACTCGAGACGCACCCTGTAAGCAGCACTGGTGCCCTCGACCTATCCAAGGGCTGTCAGAAACGCCCTGCTGAATACAGAGGATAAATGCAGCACGAGGATTGTTCGGGTCAAGCACTCAGAAGAAAACGGGCGGCGAGTAACACTGCAAATTGACCCTGGAATAATCGATTGTCCCGCCGAAGGAGAGTGGTACGGAGAACGACGACGCCGACGGTTACCCCCCAATAATAAACTCAAGATCAACGAAGGGTGCAGCGACCAGAATTAGTAATACGAGAATCCCCGCGAAGCGGAGTACGCCCGCCGACTGTCGCCGGCTCTCGGGGAGGGACTCGGCGATTCCGGACAGCGCAGTTCCGACGACGATAAATAGTAACCACCGGGTTGCGCCAGCGTCACCGACGCTCCAGGCATACACGAACATGCACAAGAGGGTGAGCGACACGCCGAATTGAAAGAGTGCGAGGGGGCGACCTTGTGGCTCGTTGAACAGCACTTCGGTGATATAGGAGAGCATAAGCGATGCGTTCCTGCTCAAGATACAAAATGATGTCTCGACGCACTCCTGGTAGAACGTCTGTCTCCCGGGCTTCGCGACTCGTCCGCCGGAGACTGGACATGACACCATGCCACATTCGCGCTTTGTATGCAGCACGAGTGCTGAAACATATCACCAGAAGAGGGTTTCAACGGAGCGGCCTGTTCCTATGGCCCGCGCCAGGTCTTCGACGCCGGCCGATAGCCGCGGGACGCTCGATCCGCGGGCGACCGCGCGACGCCGGGCCCGGACGAACGCGACCGAACCGCTCGGCCGGCCCTCAGGCGTTCTCCCAGATCCAGCGGACGGTGCCGTTCGAGACGGCCGCGGCGTCCCGGATGCGATCCCGCTGGGCGGCCACCGTCTCGTCGTCGTACTCGCTGGGGTCCTCGACGTCGTGCCACCGATCCTCGATCGCTTCGCGGGTCCGGTCGGCCAGCGTCCGGGTCAGATTTCGGACGTCGTCCTCGCTCCCGACGTCCTCGCTTGCGCCCGTATCGGCCGCGTCCGCGAAGTTCTCGTTCCACGTCTCGTCGAGCCACCGCTCGTACTCGGTGCGGACGTCGTAGTCGACGGCCTGTTCGACCTCCCGGCCCGCGTTGACGAGCGTCCCCGCGTCCTGCACGAAGTGCAGCGCCCGGCCGGTCTCGATGGCGGCTTCGACGTAGTCGCCGTCGTCGACCCGGCGTTTCGCCGCCGCCGCCTCGGTGGCCGCCTTCTCGTCGACGGTCCCGCCGTGTTCCCGCAGTCGGACGACCGCGTCGAGGACCTCGCAGACTCGATCCGGATACCAGCCGGGACAGTGGTACGGGTCGTCGTCGGGGTCGTCGGCGTACTCCTCGACCGTGTCGAGGTAGTCACACAGGCCGTTGTCCAGTTCGCCGCAGGCGTTCTCGGCGGCGAGTCTCGCCATCCGCCGGTGGGCCGAGGGGTCGGCCGCGGCGACGGGGGCGGGCGCCGTCGCGACGGCGACCCCGGCGAGGGCGCCGCCGGCCGCTCTGAGCACGCTGCGTCGGTTCGGTCGCGTCGCGGGGTCGTTCGAGTCGCCCATCTCCTTTCGACGCTGACGTTCGGTGTTACTGATATATTAGTCCTCGCATCTTCGGTTCGATGACAAAAATTATGCCACGCGTCCGCCTAGCGCGACCATGGCTACCGCTCGTCCCCGATTCGCTTCCGGAATCCCGCCGTCGGTGACGTGGTCGCTGTCCGCGGGCGTCTACGCGTTCGTCTGTGCCACCGCACTGCTAGCGTTTCTGCTCTCCCCCGTAAGCCGCGCGCTGGGGCCGGGGCCGGCCGGCTACCGCGCGGCCGCGATGGCCGCTCCGGTCGCGGTCGTCGGCGCCGTCGTCTGGTGGGCGGTCGTCGAACGACGGGGCGGGCGCGCGTACCCGCTCGGCGCGGCCTCCGGGCTGGCGACGGCGTTTCTCACGGTACTCTTCTGGGTCCTCGTGTACGCGGCCGTCTGGGGAGCGGGGTCGGTCCCGCGGACGGTCGACGTGGTCTCGCTGGCCGGATCGCTGATCGCGTTCGTCCTCGCGGTGACCCTCCCGGCGGGAGTCGTCGCGGGGGTGGCGTTGCTGTACGCCCGGCGACGGCTGGGCGGCGAGTCGTGAGGATCGCTGCCCCGCCTCGCCGACCGATTCGAGTCACCACGCCAGTTCGACCCGGTCGCCGACGTCGACGCCGAACGCCTCGTCGCCGCGACCCCGGTTGACCGCGAGTTCGACGTTGCCGTGGCTGCCGACGGTCACCAGCCGCGTTCCCGGCCGGACGCGGGCGTAGGCCGGTTCGACCGGCGCCCGCTCGCCGTTCACCTCGACCTCGTCCAGTCCCTCCAGCGTCTCGCCGGGGACGTTGGTGACGGTGTTGCCGAAGCCGTCGACGACCAGTACCTCGCCCTCGGCGCCGCCCGCTCGACTCCTCGACTCCGGAAACTGGAGGTCGTCGTACTCCTCGGCGGGAGTCGCGCGGTCGAGCGCTTCGAACCCGTCGACGCCGGCCTCGTGGACGGCCGCGGCGGCGGGCGCGAAGACGTCCCTGCCGTGGAAGGTGGCGCTGTCGGGGTCCTCGTAGGCCCACTCGTAGACCTCGATGTCCGCGTCCCCGGCGAGTTCGCGGGCCGCGGGCAGGAGGACGCCGTTGTCCGGGCCGACGAGCAGGTGCTCGCCCGCGCGGACGACGAGCGCGTTCCGGTCGGTGCCGACGCCGGGGTCGACGACGACGAGGTGGACCGCCGGCGGGAAGTACGGCAGTACCTCCCGGAGCCAGAACGCCGCCGCACGGACGTCCTGCCGGGGGAAGTCGTGGGCGACGTCGACGAGGCGGGCGTCGGTTCGGCCGAGGATCACTCCCTTCATCGCCGCGGGGTACGGCGAGCCGAAGTCCGACGAGAGCGTGATCATAGACGAGAGGAGACGCCAGACCCTCAAAGGCGGTGCGGATCGCGACCCGGGTCCGTCACGCCCCGTTCGAGTCCGAGTCGCTGACCATCTGGATGCGTTCGATGCCGCCGATCTCCTCGACGACCTCGACGACCGCGTCCGGGACGAGGCTCCGCCAGTCGCCGTTGTCGATCATCCGCTCGCGCACCTCGGTTCCCTCCAGTACCTCCCGGTTGAACATCGGGGATTGGCGGATCTCGACGCCGGCCTCGTGGAAGAGCTGGATGACCAGCGGGTTGTTCGAGTAGGCGACGTCGAAGTCGGGGCTCATGCTCTGGACGTGGCTCACCCAGACGGAGTTGCGTTCGAGGTCCTCGATGGGGACGGCGTAGGTGACGAGGTCGTAGTCGACCAGCGACTTCGTGATCATCATGATGCGCTCGCCCGCGGTAAACGGGTTGCGGACGGTGTGTGAGTCGCCGGCGCTGCCGATCCCGAGGACGAGTTCGTCGACGTCCTCGGCGATGCGCTCGACCATGTTGTGGTGGCCGTTGTGGTAGGGCTGGAACCGGCCGATGTAGAACCCCCGGGTCATACTCGAAGCGTCGGGGTTCCCCGCCTTAAGCGTGGCGAGGTCGCCCGGACGGAACCGGCGAAATCTGCGGTTTCGCGCCCCCTGTGCGCCGTACAGCCACCGCGTGAAGGGAGAAAGTATATCAGTGGCAGTCCCTTCGGAACAGGTACCGAACGGAGTTCTATGAGCAACGATACGAACGCTGACGACCCTCCCGAGGACGTCACCACGGAGGGGGATCCCGAGGAGGAACCCTCGGCGGGTGACCCTTCCGACGGGCAGGGCACGCACTGGTCCGCGATCGAGGACGACGCCGAGAGCGACGGCGTCGAGGACCTCGGCCGTGACGCCGGTGACGACGAGTCGGCCGACGACGGGATCGGCGACACCGTCGAGGACCTCGGCAGCAACGTCGAGGTCGACCCGGGCGTCGAAATCGACGAGGAAGCCGAGGACGACCTCCTCGGCGGCTTGCAGATCGACTCGACCGCCGACATCGAAGTCCCCGACCGGCTCGTCGATCAGGTGATCGGCCAGGACGAGGCCCGCGACATCATCATCAAGGCGGCCAAGCAGCGCCGACACGTGATGATGATCGGCTCGCCCGGGACGGGCAAGTCGATGCTGGCGAAGGCGATGAGCCAGCTCCTCCCGAAAGAGGACCTCCAGGACGTCCTCGTCTACCACAACCCGGACGACGGCAACGAGCCGAAGGTCCGAACCGTCCCCGCGGGGAAAGGCGAACAGATCATCGAGGCCCACAAGGAGGAGGCCCGAAAGCGCAACCAGATGCGGTCGATCCTGATGTGGATCATCATCGCGATCGTCATCGGGTACGCCATCATCAGCTCCGCCAACATCCTCCTCGGCATCCTCGCGGCCGGGATCATCTGGCTGATCTTCCGCTACACGAGCCGCGGGTCGGACGCGATGGTGCCGAACATGATCGTCAACAACGGCGATCAGCGCACGGCGCCGTTCGAGGACGCCACCGGCGCCCACGCCGGCGCGCTGCTGGGCGACGTCCGCCACGACCCCTTCCAGTCCGGCGGGATGGAGACGCCCAGCCACGACCGCGTCGAGCCCGGTTCGATCCACAAGGCCAACAAGGGCGTGTTGTTCATCGACGAGATGAACACGCTCGACATCCGCACCCAGCAGAAGCTGATGACGGCCATTCAGGAGGGCGAGTTCGCCATCACGGGTCAGTCCGAGCGCTCCTCGGGCGCGATGGTCCAGACCGAGCCCGTCCCCTGTGACTTCATCATGATCGCGGCGGGCAACCTCGACGCGATGGAGAACATGCACCCCGCGCTGCGCTCGCGGATCAAGGGCTACGGCTACGAGGTGTACATGGACGACACCATCGAGGACACCCCCGAGATGCGCCGGAAGTACGCCCGCTTCGTGGCCCAGGAGGTCGAACGCGACGGCCGCCTGCCCCACTTCACCCGCGACGCCGTCGAGGAGGTCATCCTCGAGGCGAAACGCCGCGCGGGACGGAAAGAGCACCTCACGCTCCTGTTCCGGAACCTCGGCGGGCTGGTCCGCGTCGCGGGCGACATCGCCCGCGCCGAGGACGCCGAGTTCACGACCCGCGACCACGTCCTGCAGGCGAAAGATCGCTCGCGCTCGATCGAGCAACAGCTCGCCGACGACTACATCGAGCGCCGCAAGGACTACGAGCTGCAGGTCAACAAGGGCGGCGTCGAGGGCCGGGTCAACGGCCTCGCGGTCATGGGCGAGGACTCGGGGATCATGCTCCCCGTGATGGCCGAAATCGCGCCCGCACAGGGTCAGGGTCAGGTGATCGCCACCGGCCAGCTCAAGGAGATGGCCGAGGAGTCGGTCCAGAACGTCTCGGCGATCATCAAGAAGTTCTCCGACGTGAACCTCTCGGAGAAGGACATCCACATCCAGTTCGTCCAGACCGGCCAGCAGGGCGTCGACGGCGACTCCGCCTCCATCACGGTGGCGACGGCCGTCATCTCGGCGCTGGAGGACATCCCGGTCGACCAGTCGGTCGCGATGACCGGGTCGCTCTCCGTGCGCGGGGACGTCCTCCCGGTCGGCGGCGTCACGCACAAGATCGAGGCCGCCGCGAAGGCCGGCTGTGACAGGGTCATCATCCCGAAGGCCAACGAACAGGACGTGATGATCGAGGACGAGTACGAGGAGATGGTCGAGATCATCCCGTGTTCGAACATCAGCGAGGTGCTCGACGTCGCGCTGATGGGCGAACCCCAGAAGGACTCGCTGGTCGACCGCCTCAAACAGATCACCGGCTCCGCGTTCGACAGTCAGGGGCAGGTCACCCGCGGCGGTTCGAGCCCGAGCCCGCAGTAGCGTCGATGACCCAGTGGACGACGTTCGCCGGTCTGACGGGCGTCGTCCTCGCGTTGCTTCTCGCGCTCTCCGTTCTCACCCAGCGGGAGTTCGCGGCGTCCGAATCGTCCGGTCGAGAGCCATCGCCGACCGACCGCGTCTCGACCGGGTCCGTCCCCGGCCCCGCCGCCCCGGACCGGCCGGCAGACGCGCGGGCCGCGACGGGCCCGGACGCGGTTTCGGAGCGCGCCGAGGACGTCGGCGGACCGGGGAGCCGAGCCGACGGGGCCGCCGGGCCGTCGGCGACGGACCCCCGAAACCTCTCGACGGGGGCGCTGCTGGCGAACGTCGCGCTCTCGCAGGGGGTGTTCGCGGCGGTGTTGTTCGGGGCCGCGGTCTACACCGGCGTGCCGGCGGCGGCGCTCGGCATCTCCTTCGACGCGGCGTCTCTCGCGAACGACGTGGTCGTCGGGGTCGGCCTCGGCGCCGGGCTCTACGTGGCGAACGAACTCGGCGCGGCGGCGGCGAAGCGCCTCGGCGTCGACCACGACGAGGAACTCCGCGAGCTACTGGCGCCGGACTCCGCGGGCGGCTGGCTCGTCCTGTTGCTGGTCGTCCTGCCGGTCATCGCGGCCTTCGAGGAGTTCCTCTTCCGGGCGGCGCTGATCGGCGCGTTCTCGGCGGGCTTTGGCCTCTCGCCGTGGCTGCTGGTCGTCGGCTCGTCGGTCGCGTTCGCGGCGGGCCACGGGATGCAGGGGACCGCGGGCGTCGCCGTCACGGGGCTGCTCGGCCTCGTGCTGGGCGCGGCGTTCGTCCTCACCGGTAGCCTGCTGGTCGTGGTCGTCGCCCACTACCTCGTCAACGCCGTCGAGTTCGTCGTCCACGAGGGGCTCGGGATCGAGTGGGCCGCGACCACCGAAAGCTAAGGTCTCCGCCTCCGTTCGCCCGGGCATGTCGACGAACTCGTTCGAGGACGTTCCGCCGTGGGTGCGGCGGGCGGTGCTCGTCACGATCGTTGCCTACTTCGCGCTGGTGATCTACGCGACCGCCACGGGCGACCCGGTGGCGAACCTGACGGCGGACGCGCTGTTCGGCGTCGTCGCGATCGGTATCGGCGGGATGCTCTTCCTGCGCGCGGCGGATCGGACGTCGCCGCTCGCGGCGGCGGGGTTCAGCCTGATCACCGGCGGCATCGCGCAGTTCGCGTGGGTCGTCTCGCGCGAACCGGCGTTCGAACTGCTCTCGACGATCGCCGTCCTCTTCGGGATCGGCCTCTACGCGTACGTGATCTGGGCCGCGAGCTGATCAGAGTTCCTCGAGCGACCGCAGTTTCTGTTCGACGGCCGGCGGGGCGGCGCTGGGGCCGTCCCGGACGCGGTGGTCGGGGATCAAAATCGGCGCGGGGTTGCCGTCGAGGGCGGTGCGCACGAGGATGACGTCGTCGTCGTCCTCGGGGTCGAGGTCGGGGGTCATTCGGGCGAGCGCCTTCACGTCGACCTGCTCGCCGTAGGGGATGGTCCGGACGGTTTCGAGCACCCGGCGCTGGTCGGTCGGGACGGTGAGCGCGACCTGGACGTCGTCGAACGCCACCTCGTGGACGCCGTCGAGGTACTCGAAGATCCGTTCGAGTATCGGGTGGTCCGTCCCGGTGTCGGCGTCGTCGTCGGGATTCTCCGGGAACGAGACGCGCAGCACCCGTCCGCTCGCGACGCCGACCTGCACGAACCGTTCGAGGTACGGCGACTGCCGGGCGTAGATGCCCGCCTCCGATACGTCCTCCATGTGGCTCCCCATGGCCGGGTCCGACTTGAATAGTTCGCCGCGGGACCGCCGCGTCGCAAGGCTTTTGTACACATGAGTACGTTGATGTACAACAATGAACTCCGAAACGGAGCTGGCACCGGCGGTGCGATCCATCATCGCGGCCGCCCGGGACCGAACGGGGGGCGAGCGCGTCGCCGTCGACGCGCGGCCGCTGGCCCCGGCGCTCGCGGCGGCGGCCGCCGACGGCCGCGCGCCGGTGATCGCCGAGGTGAAGCCGACGAGTCCGACCGCGGCGGGAACGCGTGCGGACGACCCCGTCGAACTGGCCGCGGCGATGGTCGAGGGCGGCGCGGCCGCCCTCTCGGTGCTCACCGAACCGACGCACTTCGGCGGCTCGCCCGAGGCGCTGGCCCGGGTGCGCGAGGCCGTCGACGTCCCCGTGTTGCGAAAGGACTTCGTGCTGCGCGAGGAGCACCTCGACGTCGTCGCGGCGGACCTGATCCTGCTGATCGCCCGCTTCGTCGAGGACGACCTCGACTCGCTGCTCTCGGCCGCCCGCGAGCGCGGCTTCGAGGTCCTCGTCGAGGTCCACGACCGCGCGGAACTCCGGGCGGCGCTCGACGCGGGCGCGGATATCGTCGGCGTGAACAACCGCGACCTCGCCCGCCTCGACGTGGATCTGGAGACGTTCGAGCGGGTGGCGCCCCACGTTCCCGACGACGTCACCCTGCTCGCCGAGAGCGGTATCGCGACGCCCGCGGACGTCCGGCGGATGCGCGCGGCGGGCGCCGACGGCCTGCTGGTCGGGAGCGCGATCATGGACCACGGCGCCGAGGGGAGCGACGTCCGCGAGAACACCCGGCGGCTGACGGAGGGGTCGGCGTGAGCGGACGCACGTTCGGCGACTACGGCGGCCAGTACGTCCCCGAGGCGCTGATGCCGGCGCTTTCGGAACTCGAGGACGCCTACGAACGGTACGTCCTCGAAAACGAGGACGGCTTCGTAGACGAGTTCCGCGAGCGTCTGCGGGACTTCGGCGGCCGGCCGACGCCGCTGCAGCGCGCCGACGGGCTGAGCGAGCGCTACGGCCGGGAGGTCTACCTCAAGCGCGAGGACCTCGTCCACGGCGGCGCGCACAAACTGAACAACGCGCTCGGCCAGGTGCTGCTGGCGACGTACATGGGCAAAGAGCGGATCATCGCCGAGACCGGCGCCGGCCAGCACGGCACCGCGACGGCGATGGCCTGCGCGCACCTCGATATGCCCTGCGAGGTCTACATGGGCCGGACGGACGTCAACCGCCAGCGGCCCAACGTCTTCCGGATGCGGATCAACGGCGCCGAGGTGAACCCCGTCGACGTCGGCCGCGGCACCCTGAAGGAGGCCATCTCGGAGACGATGCGCGACTGGTCCCGGACCGTCGAACGCACCCACTACGTGATCGGCTCCGTCGTCGGGCCGCACCCGTTCCCGGCGATGGTCCGGGACTTCCAGGCGGTCATCTCCGAGGAGGCCCGCGAGCAGGTGATCGAGAAGACCGGCGGGCTCCCCGACGCCGTCGTCGCCTGCGCCGGCGGCGGCTCGAACACGATGGGGTCGTTCGCCGAGTTCGTCCCCGACGAGGACGTCGCCCTCCACGCCGTCGAGGCCGGCGGGTCGAGCCTCGACGTCGACGAGGAGGCCGGCGTCGCGCCCAACTCCGCGTCGCTGTCGACCGGCGCCGAGGGTGTCCTCCACGGCGCGCGGACGAAACTCCTCCAGGATTCCCACGGGCAGATCATGGAGTCTCACAGCGTCTCCGCCGGCCTCGACTACGCCGGCGTCGGCCCGGAACTCGCCCACCTCGTCGAGACCGGCCGGGTGACGCCCGCGACCGTCGACGACGAGGCGGCCCTCGAAGCGTTCCACCGGCTCTCGACCGCGGAGGGGATCATCCCCGCACTGGAGTCGGCCCACGCGCTGGCGTACCTCGAAGCGGCCGACGAGCGGGGCGTCGACCTCGGCGAGACCGTCGTCGTCACCGTCTCCGGCCGGGGCGACAAGGACCTCGAAACCGTGATCGAGGAGACCGAGAAGCGGGGGCTGGAGTCGGCGCCGGACATGCGCGTCTTCGAGGGGGGCCTGCGATGAGCGAGCGCATCGACGCCGCCTTCGCGGACGGGCCGGCGTTCGTCCCCTACCTCGCGGCGGGCGACCCCGACTACGAGGCGTCGCTCGCGTACGTCGAGGCGCTCGACCGCGGCGGCGCGGACGTGATCGAACTCGGCCTGCCGTTCTCCGAACCGATCGCCGAGGGCCCGACCATCCAGGGTGCCGTCGTCCGCGCGCTCGACGCCGGGATGACCCCCGAGCGCTTCTTCGAGTTCGTCGCCGACCTCGACGTCGAGGCGCCGCTGGTCTGTATGACCTACTACAACCTCATCTACCAGTACTGGGGGAGCGCGGATCGGAGCGAAGCGAGAGCCGCGAACGCGAGCGGTGAAACCGCGAGCGAGGAGGGCCCGCGCCCGTTCGTCGAGCGCGCGGCCGAGGTCGGACTGGAGGGGTTCGTCGTCCCCGACCTCCCGGCCGAGGAGGCCGCCCCCCTCCGCGAGGCCTGCGACGAGTTCGGCCTCGACCTGATCTTCATCGTCGCGCCGACGACCCGCGGCGAGCGCCTGCAACGGATCATGGACCGGGTGTCTGGCTACGTCTACGTGCAGGCCCGCCTCGGCACGACGGGCGCGCGCGACGACGTCTCCGACCAGACGGGGGCGAGTCTGGAGCGCCTGCGCGAGTGGGACGTCCCCAAGGCCGTCGGCTTCGGGATCAAGACCGGCGAGCACGCCGAGCGAATCGTCGCCGCGGGCGCCGACGGGATCATCGTCGGCAGCGCCCTCGTGGATATCGTCGCCGAGGGTCACGAGGAGGGTCGTCCGGTCGAGGAGACCGCGACCCGTCTGGAGGCCCTCGCGCGGGAACTCGCCGCGGGCGCCGAGCGGGGCGCCCGCCGGCGAGGGGAAGATGCACCGGAACCAGAACAGCCATAACCCACAGTTTGCTACTCTCTGGCACGATGAACGCGAGCACCGGCATCGACGCGCGACTCGAACGGATCAGCACCGACGGCGCGTACCTGATCGTCCCGATGGACCACGGGATCACGATGGGCGCCGTCACGGGGCTGAAGGACATCGAATCGACGATCGACGGGGTGACACGGGGCGGGGCCGACGCGGTCCTCACACAGAAGGGGATCGCCCCGCGGGTACACCCGAACAAGAACGGCGCCGGCTACATCGTCCACCTCAACGCCTCGACGACGATCGGTCCCGACGAGAACGACAAACGCCCGACCGGCACCGTCGAGGAAGCCCTCCGCGCGGGCGCCGACGCCGTCTCCTTTCACATCAACGTCGGCTCCACGTACGAACCCGGACAGATCGAAGCCCTCTCGGAACTCACCGGCGAGGCCGCCCGCTTTGGCGTCCCGGTGCTCGCGATGGCCTACGCGCGCGGTCCGGGCGTCGACTCCACCGACCCCGAGGCGCTCGGCCACGCCGTCCGCCTCGCCGAGGAGGTCGGCGCCGACGTCGTGAAGACGGGCTACAGCGGCGACGCGGAGAGCTTCGAGCACGTCGTCGAGTCGACGCGCCTGCCGGTCGTCATCGCCGGCGGCTCGCGCGGCACCGACCGCGAGACGATCGAGATGGTCCGCGGCGCGGTGGACGCCGGCGGCGCGGGCGTCTCGATGGGCCGGTCGATCTTCCAGCACGAGGAACCCGAGAAGATCGCCCGCGCGGTCTCGGCCGTCGTCCACGACGACCTCGACGCCGAGGCGGCGCTGACGGAAGCGGGATTGGCGCTCGAAGCCTGACCTAGCGGCCGACCGCGAACGACCGCGGGCGAACCGTCACCGACTCGCCGCAGTCGGGACACTCGTAGACGGTCCGATCGGGCTCCTCGCGGACGTCCCAGTCGCCGTCGGACTCGCTCTCGTGACCGCAGGAGGGACAGAACAGCGTTCGCTTTCGGTGCGAGCGGCCGCTGGAGGGCGGGAGGTCGGGAGTCATAGCAACGGCGGTACGCGACGGGGAGTGAAAAGTACTGTCCGGCACGATCGATCGGGAGGGTTCCGATCGAAACCTTGTCGTCGGCCCGCTCCGTGGTCGCGGCCGTGACCGACGGCGACGCACCGACGCTCGACGACGAGATCGTCGCCCGCGCCCGCATCCACGCCCGCGAGGTGCTCGCGGCCCACGACCTCGCCGTCGACCGCGACCGCCTCGAGTGGGCCGTCTCCGCCCGCGCGCGCCGCCGCGCCGGGGCCTGCCGGTGGGACGCCGACCGCGAGGTGGCGACGGTCGTCCTCTCGCGGGCCGCCTACGAGGCCTACGAGTGGCCGGCGTTCGCGGCCGTCGTCCGCCACGAACTCGTCCACGCGTGGGAGTTCCAGCGCTTCGGCGAGTCGGACCACGGCGAGCGCTTTCTCGACGCGGCGGCCGAACTCGACGCGCCGCGACGCTGCGCGCCGTTCGCCGCGCCGCGGTACGTCCTGCGGTGTCTCGACGCCGACTGCGACTGGCGGGCGCGGCGCCACCGGGCGTCGGCGCCCGTGAAGTCCCCGGGTCGGTACCGCTGTGGCGACTGCGGCGGGCGACTGGAGGTCGAGCACGTCGACAGCGGGCGGACGTGGACGTCCGCGGGCGGCTACGGCGGGGCGAAGTCCGCCCTCGGCGAGGAGTGGTGACGGCCCGGCGGCCGCGACGATGGCTTTATTCGGCCGCCCTCGCCAGAGTCGGGCATGGGAGTACTGGAGTTGCTGTTCGGTCGGACCGGCGACGACCGGGACGACCGCTGTCGGATCCCCAGCGAGCACGACGAGGTGACCTACGTCGTCACGCGGGAGAGCCACGACGTCGCGTACGCGGTCGTCGTCCGCGAGGCCGAACTCGAGGCGCTTTCGTCGCTGCTCCGTGCCGACCGCGAGACGCCGTACGTCGAGGGCGACGGCGACGGTGCCGACGGCGCCGACGATGCGGCCCTCGCGTCGGCGCTCGAAGCCGCCTTCGACGACCCGTCCGTCGACGTCGGGGCGTTCCGCGAGCGTCTGGAGCGACCGCGGCGGGCCGCCGCGGCCGTCCTCGAGGCGTGGCGCGACCTCGGTATCGACGAGGTCGGCGTCGGCTACCTGCCGATCGGCGCCCACGCCGACCTCGCGGCGTTCGTCCAGGGCTGTCGGCGCCGCCACGAGCGCGAGGACGACCCGTTCACACTCCCCGAGGACGTCGAGCGGGTGGCCGCGCTGCTCGCGCGGATCAAGCGGGCGAGCGAGCGCCCCGAAAATCGCGTCGTCGTCAACCGGGAGCGCCTGCCGGTTCTCGACGGCGAGGAGGGGAGCGAGGACGAGGACGACGAGGACGTGCCGGGCGAGGACGCCGACGCCGAGTGACGCTCAGACGATCGTCTCGAACTCCGCGAGCGACGTCAGTTCGTAGGTGGGTTCGTGGTCGCTTCGCGGGCCGTGGCCGCGGTCGATCCACGCCGAGTGCATCCCCATCGCGTTCGCGCCGGCGACGTCGGCGTGCAGCGAGTCGCCGACGTGGACCGTCCGCGTGGGGTCGACGCCCAGCCCCGACAGCGCGCGTTCGAACGGCGCCGGATCGGGCTTCGGGTGGACGCCGTCGGCGGGGTCGGTGAAGACGGTCACGTCGAAGGCGTCGGCGATGTCGAGCGTCTCGAGTTTCTTCGTCTGGGTCTCCCGGCCGCCGTTGGTGATGAGGCCGACGGGCCCGACCTCGCGGGCGCGGTCGAGGGCCGCCCGCGCGCCGTCGCAAAAGCGGACCGCGGTCGGGTCGACGGTTTCGAGGTAGGCGTCGGCGAGGGCCGGGGCGACGGCGGCGTCGGCGCCGGCCCGGTCGGCCGCCGCCTCGAAGAGGTACGTGTAGAACTCGCGGTCGGAGCCCGCGGTCGGCAACTGGGGGACGAGGTTCCGGAAGTCGGCGGGGCCACAGAAGGGGTCGACGCCGGCACGGGAGAACGCCCGGTCGAGCACCTCGCCGCGGGAGCGGGTCGGCTCACAGAGGGTGTGGTCGAGATCGAAACAGATCGCGCGCGGGGACACGGTTGCACTCTAGTACCGGCGGCAGGGCCCTGAACGTTTCGTCTCGACGGCTCGTTCGATCCTCTCGAATCGGTGCAATTAATCCGACCGGCGGATCTCTGGAGGTATGGACGTCGTTCGACGGGTACACGTCGTCCCTCTCGGCTGCGAGTACGACCGGATCCTCGAACCGGTCAGGGACCAGCGCGCCGACCTCGTCTACCTCCTCGAGGACGAGGCGGGCGAGACGCCGACCTACCGCGAGGACCTCCGCGCGGACCTGGAGTCGGTCGTCCCCGAGGTCCGGACGCGCCGGTGTGACCTCGGTGACGTCTACGCGGTGCTCGGCGAGGTGACGACCCTCGCCGCGCGCCACGCCGACGACCGGGTCTACGTCAACGTCTCCGGCGCCGGGACGATCCCCGCCATCGGCGCGACGATCGCCTGTATGGACGTCTCGACCGACGCCACCGCCTACTACGTCGAGCCGGAGGGGTACGCCCACGACGGGACGGCCGAACCCGCCACCAGCGGCGCCGCCGACGTCGCGGAACTGCCCAGCTACCCGATCGACTCGCCGACGGCCGATCAGGTCGCGATCATGGGCTTTCTCGCGGAGCCGGCGGCGTGGGACGGCTTCGCCGACGGACGGACGGCGCCGCCGAAGAAGTCGGACCTCATCGAGTTCGCCCGGGACGAGGAACTGTCGTTCGTCGCCGACCGGACGCCGCCGGCGGACCGGCCCAGCGGCGAGGACAAGGGCGCGTTTCGCGTCCTCGACGCGCACGTTCTCGACCCGCTGACGGAGGACGGCTACGTCACCGTCGAGTCGATCGGTCGTCGCCGCGTCGTCGAACTGACCGAGCGGGGCGAGAACGCCTACCGGGCGTTCAGGCACAAACTGGAGTACGGCGAGACGTGAGGAGGGTCGGAGGGGGCGTCAGCGGGGGCGGCCCGAAGCGATTCGACGCGTCGCGACGAGTTCTGCGGTCGGCGGACGCGGACGGGCGGGTCAGCCGTGGACCAGCGCGTAGAGCCGGACGCCAAGCCGCGCCATCTCGAGGTCGCCCTCCAGACGCCGGAGGTGCGCCCGGAGTTCGTCGCCGTCGACCGTCTCGAGGGGCCGGCCAGCGAGGGCGGGCGCGGCGTCGGCGAGGACGCCGGGCGGCAGCCGCGGGGCGTTCGTCCGGCCGCGCTCCTTCGCGAGCAGGACCTCGCGGACGGCGTTGACGCCGCGGCGCAGCCGCGAGACCGCCTCGGGGCCGGCCGGCGGGCTCAGTTCCGCCCGGAGCAGTTCCTCCGCGCGGAGGGCGTCGCCGGGGTGGACGCCGAACGCCTCGCAGGCGTCCTCGAGGTCGAGGTCGACCCGTCCGCCCCGGCGGGCGGCCAGCCGCAGCGCGGCGACCACGGCCGCGCCGCGACCGCAGCGGCGCAACGCCGGCCCGCCGGCGCCGTCGAGCGCCGCGCGGGCGACGTCGCTCACGCCGTCGACGTCGAGCAGGCGCGCGGCCCGCTCGACGCCCCGTCCGTCCGCGTCCGTCGCGGCTTCGCTTCGAGCCATACTGTTGCGGTGGGGCGGGGACATCTTGTTATCTTCTCTGAAAGTTTTGGTACTATCGTTACTATCGATACAGTCGTTACTATCGGCCGTCGTCGCGCCGTTCCCGCCGCCGACTGCGCGATCCGCCACGTTCAAGCCGCTTCCCTCCGAGGATCGAGCCATGACGAGAGCTGTCTGGATCAAAGCCGACGGGGACGTCGGCGACTGGGACGCCCGGCGGGCGCGGATCACGGCCGCGCTCGAAGCGGGCGCCGACTGGGTGCTGGTCGACGAGACGGACGTCGAGCGCGTCCGCGAACTGGGCGAGATCGGCGTCGCCGCGTTCCGGACCGACGGCGACGTGACGCTGATCGACGACGCGGAGGGCGAGGTCGGTCCGCGGCCGGACGCCGTCGTCGTCGGCAAGGGCGGCGAGGGCGACGGCACGATCGACCTCCCCGACGACTACTCGGGGTCGGCCGACCTCTCGGCGCTGCGCCGGGACGACGACGTCGACCGCGGCGTGTACGTCCGCATCCTCGGAACGGAGTACGAGGCGTTCGCCGAGGCCGCCGCGGCCGAGGCCGACCACACCATCGTCGTCGGCGAGGACTGGACGATCATCCCGCTGGAGAACCTCATCGCTCGCATCGGCGAGGAGACCGACCTCGTCGCGGGCGTCACGAGCGCCGAGGAGGCGAAGACGGCGTTCGAGACGCTCGAGATCGGCGCCGACGCCGTCCTGCTCGATTCGGACGACCCCGACGAGATCCGCCGCACCGTCGAGGTCCGCGACGAGGTCGCCCGCGAGACGCTCGACCTCGAGTACGCGGAGGTGCTGGACGTCGAACGCGTCGGCTCCGCCGACCGCGTCTGCGTCGACACCGCCAACCTGATGGAACACGACGAGGGGATGCTCGTCGGCTCGATGGCCCGCGGACTGGTGTTCGTCCACGCCGAGACCGCCGAGTCGCCGTACGTCGCCTCCCGCCCGTTCCGGGTCAACGCCGGGGCCGTCCACGCCTACGTCCGCACGCCCGACGGCGGCACGAAGTACCTCTCGGAACTCCAGAGCGGCGACGAGGTGCAGGTCGTCGACCTCGACGGGAACACCCGGGAGGCCATCGTCGGCCGCGTGAAGATCGAGAAGCGGCCGATGTTCCGGATCGCCCTCGAAACGCGCGACGGCGACCACGTCGAGACCCTCCTCCAGAACGCCGAGACGATCAAGGTCGCCACGGGCGACGGACGGACGGCGGTGACCGACCTCGAGGCGGGCGACGAACTCCTGCTCTACTACGAGGACACCGCGCGACACTTCGGCGAGGCCGTCGAGGAGAGCATCATCGAGAAGTGACCGCGCCGACGGCACCCGCGATATACAGCGTCTTTATAATGTCGGTCAGACTGACAAAATGTTTAATTAATCTACTATGCGAAACTGATATTCATGTCACAGTGTAAGTGTGTGTCGACGACAGGTAGTCCGAGTGAGAAGTTGCCGGGTCGGTTCGAGACGGACGGAGGGAGTCGCTGATGTTCGACCTGTCGAGGCGTCGGCTGTTGCAGACCGGTGTGGCGGTGGGCGCCGGCGGGCTGCTCTCGTCGAGTGTGGCGGCTGACGGGGAGCACTCGGACGGGGACATGGACATGGACATGCCCTCCTACGAGGAGCACTCCTCGCCGGAACTCGACAAGTACGAACACGAGGTGCCGATTCCGGCGGAGCGAACCCCCGACGGGAAGCGCCGCGGCGCCACCTACCACGAGATTCCGGTCGAGGAGACGACACACAGCTTCCACCCGGACCTCCCGGACACGACGATCTGGGGCTACGACGGCCAGTTCCCGGGTCCGGTCCTCTCGGCGCGCAAGGGCGAGCGCCTCGCCGTCGAGTTCGACAACAGCGGCCTGCCCGACGAGCACCTGTTCAAGGTGGACACGAGCATCCACGGGACCACGTCCGAGAACTACGTCGACTACGACGGGCCCGTCCCGGAAGTCCGGCGTGTCACCCACTTCCACGGGCTCAAGGTCGACCCGGCGAACGACGGGCAGGCCGACATGTGGAGTTCCCCCGACGGGGTCACCGGGCCGCGACATGCCGGCCCCGTGCAGGAACTCCCGAACCGTCAGGACCGGCTGACGACGATGTACCACGACCACGCCCGCGGCATCTCCCGGCTCAACAACTACGCCGGGCTGGTCGGCCCCTACCGGATCAAGAGCGGACGGGAGCAGATGCTGAACCTGCCCGACGGCGAGTACGACGTCCCGCTCGTCCTCGCGGACCGCTCGTTCCTGGACGACGGGGAGCTCTACTACCCCGGCATGTTCATGGCGAACGTCGCCGGCGACGTCGCCACCGTCAACGGCGCCGCGTGGCCGTACATGGAGGTCGAACCGCGCACGTACCGGTTCCACATCGTCAACGTCTCGAACGGCCGGACCTACGACCTCTCGCTCGTCGAGGGCGAACCGGAGGACGACGGCGACCACCACGGCGGCCACCACGGCGACTTGCCGGCGCTCCACCAGATCTCGGCCGGCCACGGGTTCCTGGAGGACGTCGTGACCATCAGCCCGCACGGGGACATGGACTCGCTGGTGCTTGCGCCGTTCGAGCGCGCCGAGGTCGTCGTCGACTTCTCCGAGTACGCCGGCGAGACTTTCACCGTGACCAACGACGCCACGTTCCCCTACGAGGGCGGCACCGGTCACGACGACCACGACGACGACGGTGGCATGGACCACGGGGACGACGACGGTGGCATGCACATGGACATGGACCATCCCGAGATCGGCGAGATCATGCAGTTCCGGGTCGTCGACGAGGTCAGCGAGCCCGACACCAGCGCGGACCCGTCGGAACTGCGGCTCCCGAACCGCGGCGGGCCCGACCCCGACGCCGCCGTCGAGACCCGACAGGTCACCATGCACATGGGCATGGACGACAACATGAACATGATCCACACGCTCGACGAGGAGCGCTGGGGTGACCCGATCGAGTTCAAGCCGCAACTCGGCTCGACGGAGATCTGGGAACTCAAAAACGACGACGACCACACCCACCCGATCCACCTGCACCTCGTCGAGTTCGAGGTCATCGAACGCGAGATGCACGCCGCGGACCACGAACCCGAGGGACCGCTGCCGAACGAGCGCGGCGGCGTGGACATCGTCAGGGTCAATCCCGGCGAGACCGTCCGCATCGCCGTGAAGTTCGACGGGTACACCGGCAAGTTCCCGTACCACTGTCACATCCTCGAACACGAGGAACACGAGATGATGCGTCCCTTCGAGGTCGTCGCGGGTCCCGACGACTCGGACGACGACGGCCATCCGGGTCGCGGACGCGGTCAGATCCCCGGCCTACCCCTGGACCTGCCGTGGGGTAACTGAGCCGCCGGCGCCAGCGCCGTTTTCTCCGCGCCGTCGCTCGTTCCTTCCGATCTCCGTACGAGTCCGCGAGTCACGACCCGACAGTCAGCCGATCGTCTCCTCCTCGACGGGTTCCAGCCGGGTCGTACACCAGTGACAGAAGTCGAGTTCCTCGTCGACCTCGCGGCCGCAGTTGGGACAGGTCGGCCCGTCGGTCGAGCGCCGCGTGCCGGGGGTCAGTTCGAGCGCCCGGAAGGAGGCGTCGATCGCGGCGAAGAGGACGAGAAACGAGAGCGCGAACCGGTCGATCGACGTGGTCTCCTCGGAGACGACGTCCATCGCCGCCGCCATCGAGTCGGCGGCGGCGATCCCCTCGGTCGGCAGGAAGACGGCGACCGCGGAGACGTACAGTCCGGCGAACAGCAGGGCGCGCACCCAGTCGCGCAGCAGGGCGTGTCCCGCGCCGGGGACGAGCACCGACAGCCCGCCGGCGGCGAGCGCGCGAATCCACCTCATTGTCAGTGTCTGGTACTCTCCACTCCGGCCGGTTAATACTCTCGCTTTGCCGGCGAGAGGCGATCGATCAGCGTCGACAGCGTCTCGAGGTCGTACTGGCCCGGCGCGGTCGCCTCGGCGGGATCGACGGGCGCGTAGCCGAGCTTCGAGCCGTAGACGGGCGCCACCGCGCGCGTGTGCCGGCCGACCTCGCCCATCGCCATCGTCGCCACCGTCTCGCCGTGGGCCGTCAGTTGCTCGGTCGCCGACAGCAACGCGAGCGTCTCCGCCCGCGTCTCCGCGGTGACGGCCAGTTTCGCCACGTCCGCGTGCGTTCCCGCCTCCGTCAGCGTTCGCACGAGTTCCGGACGGGGCGGCGTCCCCTCGAAGTCGTGGACCGACGCGACGACCGCCACGTCCCGGTCGCGGGCCGCGGCGAGGGCCTCGTCGGCGTCGCCGTCGCGGATCGAGGCGAGTTCGACGTCGATCGCCTCGACGGCGTCGAGGCGGGTCGCCTCGGCGAGCGTCGCGAGCCGATCCTCGTCGTCGGCCGCGCCGTCTCGCGGCCGTCGGCCGCTCGAATCGTCCGCGACGCTCCGTCCCGCGCCCCCTTCCCACGCCGCGCGGTTCGTCGCGAGGATCGGCAACGCGCCGTCGTACGCGTCGAGCGCCGCGAGCGGGTCGTCAGCGAGGTCCATCCGGAACTCGACGCAGTCGGCGTGCTCGCGGGCGCGCGGTTCGTCCGCGAGGTCGGCCGTCGACGCGGCGAGGCGAAACGAGTCGAACTCCATGGCTGTGCGCTCGCGGAGGGGACGGCGGGAGGAAAAACGGTCGTTTCCGGCGAGTTACGCCAGGCCGAGGTTCTCCTCGGCTTCGAGCAGTTCGTGGTAGCGGTTGCGGATGGTGACCTCGGAGATGTCGGCGACCTCGCTGACGGCGGCCTGCGTGGTCTTCTCGTTGGTCAGCAGGGCGGCGGCGTAGACGGCCGCGGCCGCCAGCCCGACCGGCGACTTCCCCGAGTGGACGCCCTTCTCCTTGGCGTTGCGCAGCAGCGAGCGCGCGCGGTGTTCGGCCTCGTCGGAGAGTTCGAGCCCCGAGGCAAAGCGGGGGACGTAGCTCTCGGGGTCGGCTGGCTGGACTTCCAGACCTAGCTCTCGCACCACGTACCGGTAGGTACGCGCGATCTCGTTTTTCTCGACGCGGCTCACGTCCGCGATCTCGTCGAGGCTACGCGGGACGCCGGCCTGGCGGGCGGCGGCGTAGACACAGGAGGTGGAGACGCCCTCGATCGACCGCCCCGGCAGGAGGTCCTCGTTGAGCGCCCGGCGGTAGATGACGCTGGCGGTCTCGCGGACGTTGTTCGGCAGGCCGAGCGCGCTGGCCATGCGGTCGATCTCGCCCAGCGCCTGCTTGAGGTTGCGCTCCTTGCTGTCGCGGGTGCGGAAGCGCTCGTTCCACTTGCGCAGGCGCTGCATCTTCTCGCGCTGGCGGGATCCGAGGGAGTTGCCGTAGGCGTCCTTGTTGCGCCAGTCGATGTTGGTCGACAGCCCCTTGTCGTGCATCGTGTTCGTCGTCGGGGCGCCGACGCGGGACTTCTTGTTCTTCTCGGCGGCGTCGAACGCGCGCCACTCCGGCCCGCGGTCGACGGACTTCTCGTCGACGACCAGTCCGCAGTCGTCACAGACGGTCTCGCCGTGTTCGTCGTCGGAGACCAGATGGCCCCCACACTCCGGGCAGGCGAGGTCGCTCCCCTCGTCCTCCTCGGTTTTCTCGTTCGCTCGTTCGTTACGTCGTACTCTGGTGGATGGTGCGTTCGTCATGCGATGGCGGATGCTCCCGGGCGGAACCGTCGCAAAAGCCCGGAGGGATTCGTTGTCTACCCGGTTCAAAGGGCCAATATATAAAAATTTCGGAAACCGTTGGAGAGGGCGGCTACAAACTGTATTTTCGTCCGTAATGGTATGAGGGATCACAACATTCAAGTGGGGAACTCGTGCCGGCGCCGAACCGCACGGATCAAGCCCTCCCCGTCCGAACGCGGCCGCATGGACGTCGCAGTCGGGAGCGAGAACCCGGTCAAGGTGGCGGCGGTCGAACGGGCGTTCGAGCGGTTCGATCCGGCGGTGACGGCCGTCGGCGTCGACTCGGGCGTCCCCGAACAGCCGCGGTCGGTCGCCGAGACGGTCGCCGGCGCGGAGACCCGCGCGGCCCGCGCGCTGGCGGCGGCGGAGGCGGACCTCGGCGTCGGCCTCGAGGGCGGCGTCGCCCGGTTCGAGGGCGCGCCCGGCCTCCACCTGATCATGTGGGCCGCCGTCACCGACGGCGAGCGCGTCGGCCGCGGCGGCGGGCCGAGTCTCCGCCTGCCCGACCGGGTCGCCGCGCGGATCGAGGCCGGCGAGGAACTCGGCCCCGTGATGGACGACCTGCTCGGGACCGAGGACGTCGCCCGGAACGAGGGCGCCGCCGGCGCGCTCACCGCCGGCCTGACCGACCGCGAGGCCGCGCTCCGGGAGGCCGTCGCCTGCGCGCTCGGCCCCTTCGTGACGAACCACTACGGGTAGCCGCGGCCGTCGATCCATCGCCGCCCGTTCGGACGCCACCGCGGCTGAGTAATCAGCACTTACCGTTTCGTCTCCGCCGGACGCGGCGGAAACGTTCGTCGACTCCTGACAGTCATCCGATCGAGCCGGTTAACCGGCCGTACCAACAGTCCGTTTCGAACCGGTTAGTACTCTCTTACCCAATCCCGAAACCGGGGGA
Source organism: Salinilacihabitans rarus (assembly GCF_024296665.1). Taxonomy (NCBI): domain Archaea; kingdom Methanobacteriati; phylum Methanobacteriota; class Halobacteria; order Halobacteriales; family Natrialbaceae; genus Salinilacihabitans; species Salinilacihabitans rarus. The sequence goes on from NZ_CP100762.1 coordinate 3,185,236, forward strand.
AGGCGCCGCATTAACCGTGCGTACCAAACCCCCTAAGTCTCGCGTCGTCGTCCGTACGACTATGAGTTCCGCAATGGCCCCCGACCTCACGAGCAAACAGCGCCGGATCCTCCAGTACCTCCGGGAGAACGCCGCGACGAAGACCTACTTCAAGTCGCGGCTCATCGCCGAGGAACTGGGAATGACGGCCAAGGAGGTCGGCTCGAACATCGCCGCCCTGCAACAGGGCGACGTCGACGTCGAGATCGAGAAGTGGGGCTACTCGTCGAGTACGACCTGGAAGGTCAGCGTCTGAGCGGCCGCCGCCGCTCGCGGAACGCCGGGACGATTTTTTCTGCCGTCGTCCGCGCCGAGACTCAGTTCTCGTAGCTGAGCAGCGCGTCGGCGTTTCGGGCGAGTTCCGTCGCCCGGTCGTCGAACGAGTCGGCGTACCGGACGAGCAACAGGAGGACGGTCTCTGGACGCTCGACCGCGTAGCCGTCCTCGCGGGCGAGCAGGCCGGCGGCTTCGAGTTCGCCGGCGTACTTGCTCACCGTCGGCGCGGAGACGTCGAGGGACTCGGCGAGGTCGCTGGCGGTCGCGTCCGGGTTCGCGAGCAGTTCGATCAGCATCCCGCGGGGCGTAGCCCGGCGGAGGTACCCCAGCGCGTGCTTCTCGAAGTCGTCGAACCGGCCGGCGGGGACGAACCGCTTGTAGTCGCCGTCGCGGTAGCGCTCGACGACCCCGAGTTCCTCGAGGCGGCGAAGGTGGTGTTGGGTCTCGCCGGTGCCGAGCTGGAGGTCGTCTCGAATCTTCGAAAAGTGGGCGCCGGGCGTTGCCGAGAGGTAGCCGGCGATGGCGTCGCGGGCTTCGCTCCCGCCGGCGTCGGCGGCGGCGGGCTCGGAGAGGCCCGCAAGCGGTGCGGCCGCGCCGAGGGCGGCGAATCGGCGCAGAGTCGCTCGTTTCTTCTCGTCGACCCCCTCGGAGGGTTCCATACTGGGCTCGTGTCGAGAGTAGGGGCCGACCCTAAAACGAGTTTCGCTCCGATTCGTTCGGCGATCCCTAGGCGTCCTCGGCGTCGACGCCGCCGTCGGTCTCGCCGGGCAGTTCCTCCTCGACCTCGACGTTCTCGCCGGCCTCGGCGATCTCGGTGGCGTCTTTGCCCTCCTTGATCGCCTGGGCCTGCTGTTCCATCGCTTCGAGGTCCATCTCGGCCTCCTCGTCGATCTCGCCGATGATCTCGGCGATGTCGTCGAGGCCGATCAGTTCGCGGGTCTCCGCGTCGAACTCGAGACTGTCGAGTTCGGTGCCGTCCTCCTTGACGTCGCTGCCGGTGAGGTGCTTGCCGTAGCGGCCGACCAGCGACGACAGTTCCTGCGGGAGGACGAACGTCGTCGACTCGCTCTGGCCGATCTCCGCGAGGGTGTCCATTCCCCGGTCGATGACGGCGCGCTCGCCCATCGACTCGGCCGACCGCGCCCGGAGGACCGTCGAGATGGCGTCACCCTGCGCTTCGAGGATCTGGCTCTGCTTTTCACCCTGCGCGCGGATGATGTTCGACTGCTTGTCACCCTGGGCCTTCTCGACGGCGCTGCGGCGTTCGCCCTGCGCTTCGAGGATCATCGCGCGGCGCTTCCGTTCGGCGGAGGTCTGTTGCTCCATCGCGCGCTGGACGTCCTTCGAGGGGTTGACCTCGCGGACCTCGACGGACTCGACGCGGATCCCCCACTCGTCGGTGGGTTCGTCGAGTTCCGTGCGGATGCGCGCGTTGATCTCCTGACGCTTGTTCAGCGTGTCGTCGAGTTCCATGTCGCCGAGCACCGCCCGCAGCGTCGTCTGCGCGAGGTTCGAGACGGCGGTCTTGTAGTCGTCGACTTCGAGGAACGCCTTCTTGGCGTCCATCACGCGGATGTAAACGACGGCGTCGGCCGTGACCGGCGAGTTGTCGCGCGTGATCGCCTCCTGTCGGGGGACGTCGATCGTCTGCGTCCGCATGTCGAACGTGTAGGTCTTCGAGACGAACGGGGGCACGGCGTTGATCCCCGGTTCGAGCAGTTTGCGGTACTCCCCGAACACCGTCAGCGCACGCTTCTCGTACGCGTTGACGATCTCGATGGCGCTCAGCAACGCGAGGATCACGACGCCGAGTACGAGCGCGCCGATCACCAGGCCTAACTGGGCGGCTGCCTGCAGGAGTATGGGTTCCGGGACCATGTACCGGTCTTGCGGTGGTGAACGTAAAAGCGTTCCCTTACTTCATCGACACATTCGCCGGCGGCGTCACCCGGACTTCTCGGTCTCGGTCTCGGTCTCGGTCACCGACTCGCCGGCGTCGCCGCCGTCGCTCTCGCGGTCCTCTTCGGCCCGTTTGGCGGCCTCGCGGGCGAGCGCGCGGTCGATCTCGTCCTCTTCGAGCGTCTCCATCGAGGCGACCGTGAGGACGTTCCCTCCGCCGGGGTCGAGGACGATGATCTCCTCGCCCTCTTCGATGGTGCCGTTCGTCGTCCGCGCGCTGTAGTAGGGGGCGAAGCCGCCGCTGTCGAGTTTGACCTCGCCGCTGCGGGCGGTGATGGTCTCGGTGGCGTACCCCGTCGAACCCGCGAGGGAGGCGGAGTCTCTCGTCTGTGCGGTTCCCTTTCCGCCGTAGATGTCGAACTCGCGGTAGACCCAGGTCGCCGCGCCGCCGACGACGAGGGTTACCACGGCGAGCGCCAAGACTAACGAGAGGCCGCCCAGCACGGGACCCAACAGGAGACCGAACAGTCCCGCGCCGACCAGCGCGACGCCGATGACGACGAAGTGCGCCCCCGGTGAGAGCGCCTCCAGCGCCATCAGCACGAGTCCAGCCGCCAGCAGCAACAGCGGCAGGTTGTCGAAGAGGACCTCGACCATGGGCGACGCTAAGGTCTCGCCCTGATTAAAGCTACCGCGGTGGTATCACGACGCCCGCTCATCCGCCGACGGCCCCCGCCAGCCGTAACAGGACGAGGACCGTCCCGAACACCCCGAGCAGCACGAAGATGGCGTTCTCGAGGGTCGGCTCTTCCGGTTCGACCGGCGCCGAACTCGGCTCCGGCGCGTACGGGTCGGGCCCCTCGCCCCACTCGTCGTCCTCGTTCGGGTCGTCCGTCGAGTCGGTCCGGTCGCGTCCTCGCTCGTCGGTCGCCGGCCACCGGGAGTCGTCCGGCGTCGCCTCCGACTCCGTCGTCGGATCGACGCGGTGGTCGTCGGCTCCCGACCCGGACTCGTCTCCAGCCATGTCAGTGGGTACTGGCGCCGTCGACAAAAACCCGCGGTCCGTTCCCGGGTCGTCAGTCGCGGGCCGCCGGATCGTCGATGTTCCCGCCGTAGACGACGCCGCGCTCGCCGTCGATCGTGACGGTCGTCCCGACCGACACCTCCGTGAGGTCGGCGTCGCCGACCATCGGGACGTCCATCTCGCGGGCGACCAGCGCCGGGTAGCCGGTCATCCCCGGACGGGCGTCGACGATGCCGGCGATCTTCGTCAGGTCGCCGTCGAACTCGGCGTCGAACTCGGCGTCGAGGACGACGATCGCGCCGTCGGGCACCGCCGAGAGGTCGCCGTCGGTCGGCTTCGCGACCGGGCCGGCGGCCCGGCCGTCGACGACGACCCGGCCCGTCGCCAGCGCCTCGGCGGCGACGTGGACTTTCATCATGTTCGTCGTGTTCGCCCCCTCGAGTTCGGTCATCATCCCGCAGAGGACGACCACCGTGTCGCCGCTGTCGGCGACGCCGGCGTCGAGCGCCGACTGGACCGCCTTCTCGACGACCTCGCCGGCGCCCTGGTCCGAAACTTCGGCGTACAGCGGCGTCACTCCCCACGAGAGCGCGAGTCGCCGGCGCACCTCGTGGCTCGGCGTCGAGGCGACCACCGGGACGCCGGACCGGTACTTCGCGACTTTCAGGGCGGTGTAGCCGGACTCGGTCGCCGCCACGACCGCGTCGGCGTCGATGTCCCGCGCGAGGTACCGCGCCGACCGCGCGAGGGCGTCGGTGCGGGCCTCGCCCGCGAGCGGCACCCGCTGTTCGAGCACCTCCGCGTACTCCCCGGAGGACTCGACCTCGCGGACGATGCTGTCCATCGTCTCGACGACCCTGACCGGGTGGTCGCCGACGGCCGTCTCCGCCGACAGCATCACCCCGTCGGTGCCGTCGAGCACCGCGTTCGCCACGTCGGAGGCCTCCGCGCGGGTGGGCCGGCGGGCGTGGACCATCGAGTCGAGCATCTCCGTCGCCGTGATGACGGGGACGCCCGCGTTCCGGCAGGTCCGGATGATCCGCTTCTGGATCATCGGCACGTCCTCCATCGGACACTCGACGCCGAGGTCGCCGCGGGCGACCATCACGCCGTAGGCGGCCTCGACGATCTCCTCCAGGTTCTCGACCGCGCCGGCGCGTTCGATCTTCGCGACGATCGGAATCTCGGCGCCGAACTCCTCTAGCACCTCGCCGACCGCGTAGACGTCGTCGGCGTCGCGGACGAAACTCGCCGCGACGAAGTCGACTTCCTTCTCCGCCGCGAGTTTCAGGTCCTCGCGGTCGGCCTCGGTGACGACGTCGAGGTCGAGGTCGACCCCGGGGACGTTGACGCCCTTCCGGCCGCCGAGTTCGCCGCCCGTGTCGACGCGGGCGCGGACGTCCCCGTCCGCGACGTCCAGCACCGTCGTCTCGATCAGTCCGTCGGCGAGCAGGACGCGGTCGCCCGGTTCGACCTGGTCGATCGACAGCGAGAGGCCGACCTCCTCGGGGGTGGCCTCCTCGCCCTCGACGAAGGTGATCTCCGATCCCGTCTCGAGGTGTACCGTCTCGCCGTCGGGCAGCGGCGCGGTCCGGATCTCCGGCCCCTTCGTGTCGAGCATGACCGCGATCGGCCGCCCGGTCGCCTCGTCGACGCCTCGGACCCGGTCGACGAGTTCGGCCCGGTCCTCGCGTGTCCCGTGGCTCGCGTTCAACCGGGCGACGGACATCCCCGCCTCCGCCAGCCCACGGATCGTCGACCGGTCGTTCGACGCCGGCCCCAGCGTACAGACGATCTTCGCGTTTCTCATATCGGAGGCTACAGACAGGAGCGGCAAAAAGGTACTCGACTTACTCGTCTCCGAGTTCCTCTTTGGACGAAGTGGCTCGCCCCGCGGACGGCGGGGAGACGCCGGCCCAAACGTTTTGCGCGGGCCCGGGTTACCCCCGGCCATGCCCGCGTACGTCTCGCTCGTCGACACCGCCGACCGCGACGTCCAGAACGCCCAGGAACTCGCGTCGATCTGGGGCGAGATCCGGACGGAGTTCGAGGAGCACGAGGCCGAACTGGTCGACTCCTACGCGATCCTCGGCGAGCACGACTTCCTCGTGATCTTCGAGGCGCCCGACCGCGAGGCGGCGTTCAGGTCGGCGCTGACGCTGCGCCGGCACGACCTCTCGGCCCAGACGATGGCGATCGTCGACACGGCCGACTTCGCCCACTACGTCGACGATATCTGAGCCTACCGGACCCGCTCGCCCGGAACGGCGTCGCCGTGGGTCGTCAGCAGGTCGGCCTCCTCGCCGGCCGCGAGGACCATTCCGTTGGACTCGTAGCCGAACAGTTCGGCGGGTTCGAGGTTCGCGACCACGACGCACTTCTTTCCGGCCAGTTCGTCGAGGTCGTGTAGTTGCTTGATGCCCGCGACGATCTGGCGGGTCTCGAAGCCGACGTCGACCTCGAGGCGCGCGAGTTCGTCCGCGTCCTCGATGCCCTCGGCTACTTCGATGCGGCCGACGCGGAGGTCGACGTCCTGGAAGTGTTCGAAGTCGATCCGGTCGTCGGTCAGCGGTTCGAGTTCGTCGGTCACGCCCTCGTCTTCGTCCGCCGTGGCGTCGTGGCTTTCGGTTTCCGTCTCGTCCGCGCTCGCCTCCTCGACGCGCGCTTCGAGTTTCGCCTCGAGTTCGGCGACGCGGTCGTCCTCGATCTTCTCGAAGAGTTCGTCCGGTTCGTCGAACGTCCGCGGCGGGGCCGCGAGGGCGGCTTCGAGGCCCGCGTCGGCGACGTCGCCCTCCTCGCCGAGTTGCTCCCACAGCGCCCGCGCCTTGCCGGGCGCGATCGGTTCGAGCAGGACGGCGACGGCCTTGGCGATCTGGACGCAGTCGCGGATGACCCGCGCGGCCGTCTCGGGGTCGTCGTCGACTAACTTCCAGGGCTCGTTGCGCTGGATGTACTCGTTGCCGAACCCCGCGAGGCGCGCGGCGGCCCCCCCGACGCCGCGCAGCGAGTAGTCGTTGACCGCCTCGCGGAACTCGCCGACGGCGCCCTCGATGCGCTCGCGGACCTCCTCGGAGACCGCGGCGTCCGGCGTGCCGTCGTAGTTGCGGTGGGCGAACAGCAGCGACCGGTACCAGAAGTTTCCGATCGTGCCCACCAGTTCGCCGTTGACCTTCTCCCGGAACGCCGACCACGAGAAGTCGACGTCCTGCTGGAGGCCGCCCGTGGTCGTCAGGTAGTACCGCAGGAGGTCGGGGTGAAAGCCCTCGTCGAGGTACTCTTTCGCCCAGATGGCGCGGTTGCGACTCGTGGAGAGGCCCTTGCCGTTGATCGTGATGAAGCCGGTCGCGGCGATTCCCCGGGGTGCGTTGTAGCCGGCCCCTTCGAGCATCGCCGGCCAGAAGATGGTGTGGTGCTGGATGATGTCCCGGCCGATGACGTGGACGATCTCGCCCTCGTCCGTCCAGACCTCCTCCCAGTCGTACTCGTCTTCGCCGACGCGCTCGCTGTACTGTCTGGTCGAGGAGATGTACTCGATCGGGGCGTCGACCCAGACGTACAGCACGAGGTCGTCGCCGTCCTCGCCGGGGTAGTCGATCCCCCAGTCCATGTCGCGGGTGATACACCAGTCCTGGAGGCCGTCCTCGATCCACTGGCGGGGCTGGTTGCGCGCGTTCGACGTCCCTTCGAGGTCGTCCAAGAACTCGGTGAGGTACTCCTCGAACTCGGAGACGCGGAAGAACTTGTGGGCGCGCTCGCGGTACTCCGCGGGGTTGCCGGTGATCGAACTCCGCGGGTCCTCGACCTCGCCGGGTTCGAGGTGGCGCTGACAGCCCTCGTCGCACTCGTCGCCGCGGGCCTTCGCGCCGCAGTAGGGACAGGTCCCCTCGACGTAGCGGTCGGGGAGGTACTGGTCGGCCTCGGGATCGTAGGCGACCTGGATCTCCTTCTCGTAGACGTAGCCCTCCTCGTCCAGCGTGCGGACGATCTCCGTCGTGAGTTCGGTGTTGGTCTCGTCGTGGGTGTGGCCGTAGTTGTCGAACTCGACGTCGAACTGCGGGAACGTCTCCCGGTACTGTTCGTGCCAGCGCAGCGCGAACTCCTCGGGGTCGATCCCCTCCTGTTCGGCGTTGACGGCCACGGGCGTGCCGTGCATGTCCGACCCGCAGACGTAGATCGACTGCTGGCCCAGCGTGTTCAGGGCGCGGTTGAACGCGTCCGCGCCGATGTACCCGCGGAGGTGACCGATGTGCAGGTCGCCGTTGGCGTAGGGCAACCCGCAGGTCACGACCGCGGGGCGGTCCGTCGGAAACTCGTCGGTGCTCATATGCGTGTGCTGTCGGTGGCGGGCGTAAAAGCCGCCGGTTTCGTTCGGGGTGCAATACCTGCCGCTTTCGGCGTTCGGCTCCGGTCGCGCCGGGTTTCGCCGCCGCGCGAGGACCGTATGACCGGCCGCGGTCGCGGCGCTCCTCCCGGTGACGGCGCTATCGCTGCATGCGCATAGAACGAGCGGGAGCGGGAGTACGCGCCGTCGTCACGGGCGGGGATAGCGCGGCCGTCGACAAAAGCGTTGCCGAACGCGCCGACTCACAGTCGTTCGGAAATCGGTATATTTTCGGGCTGGAAGTTGACACGTCCGGTCGAGTGCGGACGGATATGTGACGAACGTTCGTTGCACAGTCGAGAAACCAGAGGGCTTTTGCTAGTCGATCCCCCCCGGCACGGATAATGAGTAGCGAAGTCACGCGGGAGACGTGGGCGTCCCGGGCGGGGTTCATCCTCGCCGCCGTCGGGAGCGCCGTCGGCCTCGGGAACGTCTGGCGGTTCCCGTTTCAGGTGGCCCAGGAGGGCGGCGGCGCGTTCCTCGCGATCTACCTGCTGTTCGTCCTCACCGTCGGCTTCCCCGCGATCCTCGCCGAGTTCGTCGTCGGTCGACACACGAAGCGCAACCCGGTCAGCGCCGTCGCCGAACTGGGCGGCGGCGCGTGGCGGTACGTCGGCTGGATCTTCGTCGTGACCGGCGTCATCATCCTCTCGTACTACAGCGTCGTCGCCAGCTGGACGCTCCGGTACGTCCTGTTCGGCCTCGGCGACGGCTACGTCAGCGACGTGGCCGCCGCGGGCGCGCAGTTCGACGCGGTCGCCACCGGCCTCGACGCCGTCGGCTTCCACGCGCTGTTCATGCTCGCGGCGATCACCGTCGTCGCCGCGGGCATCGAGCGCGGGATCGAACTCACGGTGAAGGTGATGGTCCCCGCGATCGTCGTCGTCGCCGTGGGGATGGCGGTCTACGCGTTCACCCTCGACGGCGCCGGCGCCGCCTACGCCTACTACCTCGCGCCGGACGTCGAGGTCATCGCCGCCGACTGGCGCAGCATCCTCCCCGCCGCGGCCGGACAGGCCTTCTTCACCCTCTCGCTGGGGATGGGGACGATGGTCACCTACGCCTCCTACCTCGGGGAGGACCGCAACCTCGCGGCCGACGGCGCCGTCATCGTCGGCCTCGACACGCTGATCGCGCTCGTCGTCGGCCTGATCGTCTTCCCCGTCTTCTTCACCGCCGGCGTCGACCCCGCAGACCCCGGCCCCGGCGCGATCTTCGTCGGCCTCACGTCCGCGTTCGCCGACGTGCCGTTCGGCCGCCTCGTCGGACTGGCCTTCTTCGTCACCGTCGCCGTCGCGGCGCTGTCGAGTGCGATCAGCATCCTTGAGGTCGCCGTCTCCTTCCTCGTCGACGAGCGGGGGATCGACCGGAAAGTCGCCACGCTCGGCGTCGGCGGCGGCGTCTTCCTGCTCGGAGTCCCCAGCGCGCTCGACCTCGTCCTGCTCGACCTCTTCGACACGTTCGCCGACCGGGTCCTGCTGGTCGCCGGCGCCTTGCTGCTCGTCGTCCTCGTCGGCTGGCTCGCCGCCGACGTCGCCCGCGAGGAACTCGAAAAGGGCATCGGCGACCTCGGTCCCTACGGCGACGCCTGGATCTGGCTCGTCCGACTCCCCGTCGCGATCACGCTGGTCGTCGCGCTCGTGCTCGGGGTCTCCGAGTACGTCGAGTTCCTCACCGGCGACTTCGCCGACTGGCTCGCGGCGTTGCGCTGACGCGGCCGTCAGCGGCTACACGTGTCGACGCCGACGATCTGGTACAGCAGACACGACCGGGTCGCGCCGGTCGCGACGAGGACGACCCCGACGACCAGCGCGACGGCGCCGACCGCCGTCCCGACGGCGAGGGCGTCGGCGAGGGCGGCGACGCCGACGAGGAGGAGGAGCGTTCCGATCGCGAATCGTGCGAGACGGTCGAATTCACCGACGTTTGTTTCCATACGGGCAACAGTCGGAACCGCTATCGTAAATGATTTTTCCCGGCCCGCTCAGTCGTCGCCCGAGACCGCCGCCCGGGGGCGAGCGGCGAGGCGGTCGACGTCGGCGACGAACGCCTCCAGCATCTCGCGGGTGACGTGGGGCATGCAGACGACGCGCAGTTCGCCCGATCCGGTCCGCGAGATGCGCCACCCCTCGGCCCGCAGCGCCTCGAACGTCTCCGTCGGCAGGTCGGCGGCGACCAGCGGCAGCGTCGGCTCGACGACGTCGTACCCGCGGTCGGCGAGGGCGGCGGCGAGCCACTCGGCGTTGGCCCGCGCGCGCTCGTAGCCGGCGGCGTACCCGTCGGGCCACAGCGCCTCGATCGCCGCGACGGCGCTGGCGACGCCCGCGCCCGAGCGGGTGCCGGTCAGCGTCGCCTGCGAGGTCGATTCGAGGTAGGGCGTGTCGACCGCGAGTTCGTCCAGCAGCGACTCCTCGCGGACGAGCAGGCCGCCGGCGGGGATGGCGGCCTGCCCCATCTTGTGGGGGTCGATCGTCATCGTGTCGACGGGGGCGTGCTCGAAGTTCCACTCGTAGTCGGTAAAGGGGAGGACGAACCCGCCCCACGCGGCGTCGACGTGCAAGAGCGCGCCGACCTCGCGGGCGATCGCGCCCAGTTCGGGGATCGGGTCGACGCGGCCGTACTCCGTGGAGCCGGCGACGCCGATCACGGCCGCGGTGTCCTCGTCGACGGACGCGCGGACGGCCTCGACGTCGGCGCGTCGGTCGTCGTCGGTCGGGACGATCCGCAACTCGACGCCCAGCACGTCCGCGGCCTTGTGGAAGCTGAAGTGGCCGGATTCGGGCATGACGACGTTCGGCGTCGCGCCGTCGGCGCGCTCGCGGGCGATCCGCGCCGCCTGGAGGTTCGCCTCCGTGCCGCCGCTGGCGACGTAGCCCGCCGGTTCCCCGAGGCTGGCGATCTCGCCGAGGAGGGCGACGGCCTCCTCTTCGAGCGCCGCGACCCGCGGGTAGGTGCCGGGGTCGCCGGGATTCGTCGCGAGAAACCGTTCGGCCGCCTCGCGCGCCGCCGGGTGTGGTTCGGTACACATCGAGGAGAGCACCCGGTCGAACGCCTGCGGCTCGGCCTGCATACGAACGACGAGTACGGTCCGACGTTTATTCGTTGCGTTTGACGTGCGGAGAAACCGGCCGCGCGTGGATCGGAGCGGTCGACTCGACGGGAGCGGCCGGCGACTCGCGGCGGAGGCTCGATTACAAAAAATCCATAACGCGATGATTTCGAACGTGAAACATGCGCCTGCTTCCGTCTCGCCTCCTCGAACGCGCGGGGACCGCCGTCGGCGTCGCCGTCCTGTCGATCGTCGGACTCCTCCACGGGACGGACGTACAGCGGTTGACGATCGACCTGTTCGTCGTCACCGTTCGCTTCGTCTTCCTCGAAGCGCTCTCGGCGGTCGCCGCGTTCACGCTGTTCGTGGCGCTCACCGGCGCGTTGCTCGTCCGGGAGGTGTGGACGCCGCGGGACGCGGTCGAACCGGTCGCCGAGGGGCCGCCGCTGACGGCGATCGTTCCGGTCTACCGCGATCACCGGGTGCTGGATACGAGCGTCGAGAGCCTCGTCGAGAGCGCGTACGACCCCCTCGACGTGGTCGTCGTCGTCGAACCGAACGACGACGCGACCCGCGAGCGCGCTCGCGAACTCGCGAGCGCCCACGACGCGGTCGAGGTGCTCGTCAACGGCGACCCCGGCTCGAAAGCCGGGGCGATCAACTACGCCGTCCGCGAGACCGACGCCGAGAACGTCGCCGTCTTCGACGCCGACGAGTGGATCGCCCCGGCGTTTCTCGCTCACGCGATGGGCGCGCTGGCAGACGGGGCGGACGTCTTCCAGGGCCGGCGGGTGCCGCGCCCGAACGGGGTCGTCGAGACGGTCGCCTACTGCGAGCGGATCGTCTTCCACGCCAGCTACAAGCTGGTCGAACTGTTCGGCTTCACGAACTGCCGGAGTTCCTCGACGGTGATGACCCGGGAGGCGTTCGAACGGGTCGACGGCTACGACGACGTCCTCACCGAGGACCTCGACTTCGCGCACGCTTGCTACCGCGAGGGACTCGACGTGCGGCAGGCCCGCCAGTGTACGAACACGATGGAGGCGCCCCACACGCTGGCCGACCTCTGGGGGCAGCGAAAGCGCTGGCGCGTCGGTCAGATCGAGGTGCTGCACGCGACGGTCGGCGACCTGCTCCGCGGGCGGATCGGCCGGCGCGGCCTCCTCTCGCTCGGCCGGATGTGTTCGAGCCTGTTCGGCAGTCTGGTGACGCTCGTGCTCGCCTCGAAACTGCTCTTGCTGCTCGTCCTCGACGTCGAGTCCGCGTTCCTGATCCCGTTTACGGTCCTCGTCGCGACGATCGGACTCGTCGCGTGGCGCGACGCGAGGGACGTCCGCATCGACGGCCTCCGCTGGAGCGTCCTCCTCGCGCCGCTGCTGTACCCCGCGTTCGGCATCCTCACGCTGAAGTCGCTGCTCGAGTACGGCCTGACCTGGGACGGACGCTGGTACCGCGTCGAGAAGACGGGGGCGTGACGGTCGGCGCGGCCCCCGTCAGCGGATCGACTCTAACAGCAGTTTCTGCTCGACGCGTTTGACCTCGTGCTGGACGTCGCGGACGGCGTCGATGTTCGCCGAGATGGAACTGACGCCCTCGTTGACGAGAAAGCGGACCATCTCGGGTTTGGAGCCGGCCTGCCCGCAGATGCTCGTGTCGACGTCGTGTTCGCGGCAGGTCTCGATCACGTCGCCGATCAGCCGCAGGACGGCCGGGTGGAGTTCGTCGAACCGGTCGGCGACGTTCTCGTTGTTACGGTCGACCGCGAGCGTGTACTGGGTGAGGTCGTTCGTCCCGAAGGAGGCGAAGTCGATGCCCGCCCCGGCCATCTCCCCGACCGAGAGCGCCGAGGCCGGCGTCTCGACCATCACCCCCCAGGTGCGCTTGTCGGGGTCGATGCCGGCCTCGGTCATGAGGCGCCTGGCCCGGTAGACGTCCTCGGCGTCGTTGACCAGCGGGAACATGATCTCGACGTTGTCGTAGCCCATCTCGTAGAGGCGGCGGAACGCCTCGAGTTCGTAGGCGAAGACCTCCGGCCGGTCGAGCGAGCGGCGGATGCCGCGGTAGCCGAGCATCGGGTTGTGCTCGTCGGGTTCGTCGGCGCCGCCTTCGAGTTCGCGGAACTCGTCGGTGGGGGCGTCGAGGGTGCGCACGCGGACGGGCCGGGGGTAGAACTCGTCGGCGACCGTCCGGACTCCCTCGACGAGTTCGCCGACGTAGGCGTCCTCGCCCTCGTCGGCGACGAACTTCGCGGGCGTCTTGCCGAGCGAGAGGATCATGTGCTCGATCCGTAGCAGGCCGACGCCGTCGGCCCCGGTCGCCGCGGCGCGCTGGGCCGCCTCCGGGATCGAGACGTTCACCTTCACCTCCGTCGCCGTCATCGGCTTGACCGGCGCCTGCGGGCGGACCTCCTCGACGGGTTCGCGCTCCTCCTCGGGGGTCCGGACACCCTCGAGGACGGTCCCCCTGTCGCCGTCGATCGTGATCGGCTGGCCGTCTTCGAGGGCGTTCGTCGCGTTCTGCGTGCCCACGACGGCGGGCACCCCGAGTTCCCGCGAGACGATGGCGGCGTGGCTGGTCATCCCCCCTTCGTCGGTGACGATGCCCGCGGCGCGTTTCATCGCCGGCACCATGTCCGGCGTCGTCATCTCGGTGACGATGATGTCGCCCTCGGCGACCTTGTCGAGTTCGTCGAGTTTCCGGACGATCTTCGCCTCGCCGCCGGCCGTGCCCGGACTGGAGCCGAGGCCGTCGACGAGCACGTCGCCACGCGAGTCGCGAGCGCCGCGCTCGTCGCCCGCCTCGGCGGTCTGGACGCCGCTGCCGTCGGCGATCCCGCGGTCGGCCTCCTCGACGTCGAAGCCGACGTCGCCGTCGTCGGCGTCGCCGATCGTCGTGATCGGCCGCGACTGGAGCATGAACACGTCGTCGCCGACCATCGCCCACTCGACGTCCTGAGGGGTCCCGTAGTGGTCCTCGACGCGCTCGCCGAGGTCGACGAGGCGGTCGATCTCGTCGTCCGAGAGGACGCGCTCGGTGCGTTTCCCCTCGGACACTTCCCGCTCGACGGTCTCGCCCGTCTCCTCGTCTTTGACGTGCATCACCTTCTTCTCGGCGACGGTGGCGTCGACCGAGCGGTCCTCGCGGTCGACGACGTAGTTGTCCGGCGAGACGGCCCCGGAGACGACGGCCTCGCCCAGCCCCCACGCGGCCTCGAGGATCATCGTCGGGTCGCCCGTCGAGGGGTGGCTCGTGAACATCACGCCCGACTTCTCGGCGTCGACCATCCGCTGGACGACGACGGCGATGTCGACGACGGAGTGGTCGAACCCCTTCTCCTGACGGTAGTAGATCGCCCGCTGGGTGAAAAGCGAGGCCCAGCACCGGCGCACCCGGTCGAGCAGGTCCTCCTCGGTGACGTTCAGGAACGTCTCCTGCTGGCCGGCGAAGGAGGCGTCCGGGAGGTCCTCGGCCGTCGCCGACGAGCGGACGGCGACGAACGCCTCCTCGTCGTCGTCGCCGACCTCGCGGTAGGCCTCGAGAATCTCCTCGCGTACCTCGTCGGGGAACGGCGTCTCGAGGATCAGTTCCTGTGCGCGCTCGGCCGCCTCGGCCAGCGCGGCCGAGTCGTCGGCGTCCACGTCGACCGCCTCGAACAGCGCCTCGTCGACCCCCGCCTCCTCGATGAACGATCGGTAAGTCCCGGCCGTGACGACGAACCCGGGCGGGACGGGCAACCCGGCCGCTGTGAGTTCGCCGAGGGAAGCACCCTTGCCGCCGACGGTCTCGAGGTCGTCGGCGTCTATCTCCTCCAGCCAGAGTACAGCCATCTGTATCTGCGTGGACACCGCTGTGGCTAAAGAACTTTGCGAACGATGCATATAAATTCGAACTCGAAACCGAATCAACTCGAAATATTACATCGCCGACGGCGCCGGGTCGGGCCGCTTCTGGCTCGAATTCGTTCCGTCACAGGGGTTATTACAGTTCGCGGAGTGGTCGCTGACGTGAACGCACGCGAGGCGCTGAAGTGGATGGTACTGTATCGCACGATCGCAACCGGGTCGTTTCTGGCCGGTCTCCTGTCGGTCGCCGCCGGACTGGTTCTGGGGCTCGACGGCGGCCCCCTCGCGTTCGTCGCCGACCCGTCGGCGGCGCTCGCGGACGCCGACGGCACGGTCGTCGTGGCCTTCGCGCTCCTCGGCTTCGTCGTCTGGCAGGGCGGCAAGACGCTGGCGCTTTTCCTGACGCTCCCGCGGGCGGCCGGACGCGCCGCCGCCGAGGAGTTCGACGTCTCTCACCTCAAAAGCGACCTCCTCCAGGGGCTCGACGAGCGGCTGACGGCGATGGAAGAAGACGTCCGGGAGACCCGCCGGCACGTCGCCGGCCCCCGACGCGAGGGGACCGCCGACGGGTCCGAGTCGCCGTCCCGGCAGTCGGCCGGCGCGGGTGGGTCGACAGCGACCCGCGACGACGGACAGTCCGATCCCCTCCCCTGACCGCGTTCAGGCCTCCAGAATCTCGTCCTCGTCGTCCGGCGGCACGGCCAGCGTCCCGTCCAGCGACGTCACGCCGCGGCCGCCGACCCTGACGCCGCCGTCCAGTCGGACCCGGACGAGCCCCGGCCGGTCGACGTAGTGGCCCTGTTCGAGGCGGAGTTCGTCGGGCGCGTCGCCGTCGAACGCGCCGTAGCGGTCGAGGTAGGCCGCGACCGCGCCGCTTGCCGTCCCCGTTACCGGGTCCTCGGGGACGCCGGCCGCGGGGACGAACGCCCGCCCGTGTAGCGTCGAGTCGGCGTCGAGCGCGTCGAACGTGAACAGGTAGACGCCGACGGCGTCGACCGACTCCGAGAGGGCTTCGATCGCCCCGAAGTCGGGGTCGGCCCCCCCGACGTCCGAGAGGTAGGTGATCGGGACCGCGAGGAACGGCAGTCCGGTCGAGGTGACCGCCAGCGGGAGGTCGGCGCTCGCCCCTTCGAGGGCCACCCGGTCGACGCCCAGCGCAGCGGCGACGCGGTCGTACCCGAGGTCGACCTCGCGGATCGTCGGCGCGTCCTGGTTCATCCAGACCGTGCCGTCGGTCTCGACCTCGATTTCGAGGACGCCCACGTTCGTTTCGAGGGTCGTGGTGCCCGGTTCCAGCCCCTCGTCGTGGAGGTGAGCGAACGACCCGATCGTCGCGTGCCCGCAGAGGTCGACCTCCTGAGTGGGCGTGAAGTACCGGATCCGACGGTCGGCGCGGTCGCTCGACCGGAGGAAGGCGGTCTCGCTGACGGCCATCTCGGCGGCGATCGCTTGCATCTGTTCGTCGGACAGGCCGTCGGCCCCGGGGACGACGCCGGCGGGGTTGCCCGCGAGCGGTTCGTCGGCGAACGCGTCCACCTGCAGGGCGCGGATCGTCTGCATACCGTCGGCGTCGGCGGGGGAGGGCATCAATCCAGCGTCGTCGGCCGGGCGCGTCGACCGCCGGCCGCGAGGCGGGCGGTTACCGCTCCCGCGGCACAGGGGCGTTTCACCCCACTTAAGAGGGCGGCGGTCCTCGAACCCCACTAGGTGGAGACCAGACCATGTCCGAACTCCCGGACGATTTCAAGTGTACGATCACCAACTGGGAATACATCTACAGCCTGTGCCGGGACGTCAGCGGCGAGGTCAGACGCGACGCGTTCGAACCGGACGTCGTCGTCGCCCTGGCGCGGGGCGGGTGGTTCGCGGGCCGGTGTCTCTGTGACTTCCTCGGACTGGACGACCTGACGAGTCTGAAGATGGAACACTACGTCGGCACCGCCGCGAAGTCCGGCGAGCCGACGGTCCGCTACCCGATGCCCGAGGGGAGCGTCGAGGGAAAGGACGTCCTCATCATCGACGACATCGCCGACACCGGCGGCTCGATCGAGCGCGCCCACGAGTACGTGACCGACCGCGACGCGGGCGAGGTGCGCACCGCGACCCTCCAGTTGCTCCAGACGAGCGAGTTCGAACCCGACTACATCGGCGAACGCCTCGAAGACTGGACCTGGGTCGTCTACCCGTGGAACTTCATCGAGGACATGGTCGACCTGATCGCGGGCGTCATGGAGAAAGCCGACGCGGAGACGTTCACCGCCGACGACGTCCGATACTACCTCAACGAGTACCACCAGATCGAGCGCATCGAGATGGAGATCGCCCAGCCCAACCGCCTCCCCGAGGTGCTCACCGAGATGGAGCGCCGCGACGTCGTCGAGCGGGCCGCCTCCGGCGAGTGGACCCTCGCCGAGTGAGGACGCCGCCGCGAGCGCGTGCCGGATAGTAGTTCGCGCAAGATTCTCCTCCCGACCAGCGTGACGTCCGACGATGAACGTCCACGAGGTGGACCTCGTCGACACGTGCCTGCAGGCGGTCCGCTACGAGCGCGGGGAGCGGTACGACCCCGCGGCCGACGAGCACTTCGCGGCCTACGACGACCTCGACGAGTTCTTCGCGACCGCCGGGCCCCGGGTCCGGACCGACGTCGGCCGCGAACTGTTCGAGGACGCCCGCGAACGGTACGAGGCGGCCAAACGCGACCGCGACGGGGATCGCGACCGCTGACCTACCCGCTGGTGGGCGCCGGGAACGGGAACGGTCCCGGACCGTCGGGGATCGTAAAGGAGAACATCGCGCCCTCGCCGGGGACGGAGTCGACGCGGATCTCGCCGCCGTGGCGTTCGACGATGCGTTTGCACATCGCGAGGCCGATCCCCGAGCCCTCGTGCTCGTCGGCCGCGTGGAGGCGCTGGAAGAGGCCGAAGATGCGCTCTTGCTCGTCGGGGGCGATGCCGATCCCCCCGTCGCGCACCGCGATCAGCCACCGCGCCCCCGCGCGCTCGGCCGAGACGTGTACCCGCGGCGGCCCGTCGGCGTATTCGAGCGCGTTGCCCACGAGGTTCTGGAACACCTGCCGTAGCTGACCCGCGTCGCCCTCGACGGTGGGGAGGGGAGCGGCGACGACCTCGGCGCCGGTCTCCCCGATCTTCACCCGCAGGTCCGCGAGCGCCTCCGCGAGCACGCCGTCGAGGTCGACCGACTCGAACGGCTCGCCCTGCGTCTCCACGCGGGAGTACGCGAGCAGGCCCTCGACGGTCGCGCGCATGCGGTCGGCGCCGTCGACGGCGTACCCGAGAAACTCCCGGCCGTCGGCGTCCAGTTCGTCCCCGTACCGCCGGTCGAGCAACTGGAGGTAGCTCGACACCATCCGCAGGGGCTCTTGCAGGTCGTGGCTGGCGGCGTAGGCGAACTGTTCGAGGCGCTCGTTCGAGCGCTCTAGCTGGGTCACCGCGGCTTCGAGTTGCGCCTGCGTCCGTCGCAGTTCCTCGTTTCGCCGCTCGACCTCGTGGGCCCGCTTCAGCGTCTCGTTCTGCCGTTCGAGTCGCCGCGCGTGCGTGGTCGCCCGGGCCTCGTGGACGCCGACCAGCAGGCCGGCGACGGAGCCGGTAGCGAGCGAGACCTCGATCGTCCCGAGCGCGAAGTCGACGCTCACGCCCGGGTGGAGCACCCTGAGGACGATGACGGCGAACATCACGGCGACGCCGCCGACCCCCCACGCCACGATGCGCGCGTGGAGGTCGGTGTCGATGTCGCTGTCGGGTAACCACCGCCCGATGTACACCAGCGCGAGCCCCGGGCCGCCGATCAACACGAGGTCGAGGGCGACCCGGAGGGCCAGCCCCTCGTCGGCGAGTCCGCGCGCCGTCTGGCCCACCGCGATTGTGATCGACAGGAGCCCCAGCGCGGCGATGAGGTGGGGCCAACGGAACATCCTCCGCCGGTACGCGGTATCGGAGTATCAACTCCTCGGTCCGGGCCGACGAGGGCCGTTCTGACGTGTCGACGGCCCGACGCCGCCGGGGGCGGGCCGCTCAGTCGTCGACGGACGCCGCGGGAGCCGTCGGTTCGGGCTCCTCGGGCTCCTCGGGCTCCTCGTCGACGATCGACCCCTTCCACGTGCCGCGGGTGAACCAGGCCGTGGCCGCGATTGCGCCGACGACGTCGCCGACGACGACGCCGAGCCAGATGCCGGTCGTCGCCCAGCCGGCGACGAACACGAGCAGGTAGGTCGCCGGCACGCGGGCGACCCAGAGGGTCACGACCGAGAACGCCAGCGCCGTCTTCGTGTTGCCCGCGCCACGGAACGCGCCGAGGAGTACCTGCAGGACCCCCATGAAGACGAACATGGCCGCGGCGAACCGGAGGTAGGTACTCCCGTGGGCGAGCGTCGCGGCGCGGCCCTCGGTCTCGGCGGTGAGGAAGACGCCGACGATCGGTTCGGGGAACGCGAACGCGATCAGCGCGCCGCCGAGCATGATCGCCGCGATCGTTCCCGAGGCGAGCCACGTCGCCCGCTCGGCGCGGTCGGGTTCGCCGGCGCCTAAGTTCTGGCCGACGATCGTGTCGGTCGCCTGTCCCATCCCCATCGCCGGGAGAAACGCCAGCGAGATGAGTCGGTTGCCAAGCCCGTAGGCGGCGACGACCGCGGGCGGGAACGTCGAGACCATCGCCGTCAGCGTGATCATCGCCAGCGAACTCATCGACTGCTCTATCGCCGTCGGCACGCCGAGGCGAACGATCTTCGAGACGTACTCGAACCGGGGCACGAGGTGGTCGACCTCGATCACGGGGCCGGCGTCCGTGTAGAACAGGACGTAGAGTCCGATGACCGTCGCAACCGCCCGCGAGAAGACGGTGGCGATCGCCGCCCCCTCGACGCCGTAGCCCCCGAACCCGGTGACGGCGTACAGCGCCGCCGTCAGCGCGTCGAGGCCGAGCCAGCCGAACAGCGGGTTGTCGGCGAAGCCGAAGATGAGGATCGGGTCGATCAGGACGTTGACCGCGACGCTCACCGCCATCACGCGCATCGGCGCGCGGGTGGTGCCGTAGCCGCGCATCAGCGAGACGAAGACGAAGAAGCCAAACAGGAACGGCATCCCGAGGAAGAACACCCGCATGTAGTCGGCCGCCAGCGGCACGATCCGGGCAGCCGTCTCGGGGTCCGCCGGCAGCAGGTCGAGCATCAAGCCCGTGACGAGGAAGCCGACCAGCCCGAGCGCGACCGCGACCAGCGAGATAAACGAGAGCGTCTGGCCGGCGATCAGCCCGCCCTCGCCGCTGTCGGCGCCGGTGTGCTGGGCGACGAGGATGGCGCCCGCGGCCGTGAAGCCGCCGCCGATCGAGATCAGAAAGAAGATCAGCGGAAACGCGAGGCTCAGCGCGCCGACGGCGTCCGGCGAGAGCGCACCCAGCCAGAACGTGTCGCCGACGTTGTAGGCGACCTGCAGCAGCTGGATGACCACGAGCGGCCACGCCAGCCTGAACATCGGGCGGACGAGGTCCCCCTCCGTGAGGTCGGCCTCGCCCGCGTCCCCCGCGGAAGGCATTACGAACCGAAATAGTCCCCCAGCTACTTGAACGCTCGTAGTGGGTGATATCACTCCACACGGGAACTGTCACGATCGATTCAGTTACACGGCACCGACCGAACCCGCACCGTTTACGTCGCCTCCGGCGCGAGACGACGACATGACAATCGGCGTCATCGGCGGAAGCGGAATCTACGAGGCACTGCCGCTGGAGAACACCAGAAAGGAGACGGTCTCGACACCCTACGGCGATCCCAGCGAGGCGATCACGCTCGGCGAACTCGCCGGCCGCGAGGTGGCGTTTCTCCCCCGACACGGCGAGGACCACCAGCACCCGCCCACCGACGCCTCCTACCGGGCGAACATCTACGCGCTGAAGTCCGTCGGCGTCGACCGCGTCATCGCCACGAACGCCGTCGGCAGTCTGCGCGAGGACCTGCCCCCGCGGACGCTCGTGATCCCCGATCAGATCTTCGACCGGACCAAACACCGCCAGCCCACCTTCTTCGGCGACGGGATGGTCGTCCACATGGGCTTTGCCGACCCCTACTGTCCGGCCATGGTCTCCCACCTCGCCGCGTCGGCCCGCGAGGCGGCCGACGCCGACGTCGAGGAGCGCGGCACCTACGTCTGCATCGAGGGACCCCAGTACTCCACGCGCGCCGAGAGCGAGTTCTACCGCTCGCAGGGCTGGGATATCGTCGGCATGACCGCGATTCCCGAGGCGAAACTCGCCCGCGAGGCCGAACTGAGCTACGCGACGGTCGCCGGCGTCACCGACTACGACGTCTGGAAGGCGGACAGCGAGGTCACCCTGGAGGAGGTCCTCGAGAACGCCGCGGCCAACCAGGAGGCGATCAACGACGTGATCGAACACGCCGTCCGCACCATGCCCGCGGACTTCGAGAGCGAGGCGTGGTCGGCCCTCGAAGGGACGATCAACACCCCCGCGGAGGCGATTCCCGAGGAGACCCGCGAGCGCGTCGAGTTGCTGGCCGGCGAGTACCTGGAGTGAGCGGCGTCGCGGGACGCGAGAGCGGGCGTCGCTCCCCGCCCCGGTCACGCGGCGAGCCGACCGACGCCCGAGCGGCGGGCCCGCGCGGACGGCACAGGGGGTTTTTGCCCGCGGCGGTGGTCCATCGGTCCACCGGTATGACGACGGGCGACGGGACACGGCCGGGTGCGGCCAGATGCGACAACTGCGGTACGATCGGCGCCGTGCGCGTCCTCCCGGACGGTCGGCTCCGGTCGCTCGGCGGGTCGACCTTCTGTCCGTGCGAGACCCCCGAGTTGCAACTCCTCGAGGCGGACCTCGACGAGGAGTGACGCCGTCACGGCCCCGGTCGGGAGCGGTCGGTGACGAGGGTCGCGTCACCCTCGCTCTCGTCCGCCGCGTGCCGCCGACCGTCGCTCTCCCCGTCGAGACAGGCCGGACAGTACGCGTTCTCGCCCCACTCGGGGACGGCGACGGTCGTCCCGAACAGGACGCGTCGCTTCGCGTAGCGGCGGTACTCGCCGCCCTCGGCGGACCGCCCGCACTCGTCGCAGGTGCGACCGGGGTCCGCGATCCGCGCCCGGTCGACCTCGCGTCGGGTCCCGATCACGTACACCGGGTGGGTCGACGCCGCCGCGGCCTGCCAGCAGACCAGCAGGCCCGCGACGAACGCGAGCGCGCCGACCCACCAGTAGCCGAGCAGCGTCGGGGCGAAGAACAGCGAACTCAGGATCCACCCCCACAGCAGCGCGAAGCCGACCCTGTCGGCGACGCGACGAAGCCGCCGGTCGAGACTGCGCGGGCGCCCGCTCATCGGTCCAGCGCCCGGTCGAGTTCCCTGGCGGCGCTCTCGTCGGATTCGAACACGCGTCCGTTCGCGGACCGCGGGTCGACGCCCGGCCCGCCGCCCGGGCGGGCGCAGTCGAGGCAGTAGTCGTTGACGCCCCACTCCAGCGTGTACAGCGGGACGCCGAGGACGACGAACTGGCGGGCGTACCGTCGCCTGAGCCCCTGCGTCGTCCGCTTCCCACACTCCGTGCAGTGCTTCCGGGGACCGTCGAAGGTGTCCTCGTCGACGCGGTGCTCGACGCCGAAGGCGTCGGCCGGGTACAGCGGCAGGGTCCGGCCCGTCGCCGTCGCGACCGCGGCGATCGCCGCGAGGAGCATTCCGAGGGGGACCCCCCACCCGGGCCCCAGCGCGAGCGCCGGCGCGACGAGCAGGCCGACGAGGAGGGCGAACGCGAGCGCGATCCGGAGGACGGCGAACGTCGCCGCGCGGACGCGGAAGGCGACGTCCTCTGGTCTCGTCATCGGTCGTACAGTTCGAGGGGGCGGGCTATATCCTTTCGGTGCTCGCCGGCCCGTCGCCTCGGGGGCCGTGGCACCCGCGGCGCCGGCCGCTCAGTCCGCCAGCGCCTCCTCCGGGTCCGCCTCGACGGTCGCCCGCCGGACCCAGAGGTCGCCGAACAGTTCGTCCTGTTCGAGGACCACGCGGCCGCGGTGGGCGAGAAACAGCAGCGCCAGGTACGTCATCACCCGCGAGCCGCCGATACCCTCGATCTCGGCGTACAGCACCTCCTCGCGGCCGTTCTCGTAGTGGCGTTCGAGTTCGCCGTCGACGTCGTCGATGACGGCCTCGATGTCCTCCTCGTGGGCGGTGTGGGTGACGTCGTCGGCCGTCGGTTCGTCGTCGACGCGGAGGTCGTCGCCGGAGTGGTAGCTGAGTTCCTGCATCCCCCGGCCGTAGCCGTGCGGGGAGTCGCTCGTGTCGTAGCTGCGGGACTTCTTCCACCACGAGTTGCGTTCGGCATCGCGGAGTTCGTGGACGAGTTCGTCCAGCGTCTCGGGCTTCCCGCGGGCGTGCTTGCGTTCGAGGCGGCGCTCCATCTCCGCTTCGAGGTTCTCGACCGGGTCGAACCCCGACCCCGGGCCGGCGTCGTCGGCCGCGCCGTCGTCGACGAACGGCGCCTCCCACGGCGGCAGTTCCGCCTCCTCCTCGGGTTCGTCGGGGGTGAACAGTTCGTCGCTTTTCATCCGCAGGAGGACGCTCGCGTAGAACAGCGCCCGCCCCGACGTACGCAGGTCCGTCTCGTCGAGTGCCGCGAGGAACTTGTCGGTGACCCGCACGACGTCGATGTCCCACGGGTCGATCTCGCCGTCTTTCGCCAACTGGACGAGCAGTTCGACGGGTTCGACCTCCTCGTCGACTTCCGAGTCGTCGTCTTCCGGGTCGTCGTCTTCCGGGTCGTCGCCGACGAACGCGAACGTCCCGGACTCGGCCCCCGGCCGCTCGCGGTCCTCGTGGCCGGCGATCTGCAGCGGGACGTCGTCGCCGTCGTCGCCGTCTCGCGGGTCGCTTCGCTCCCCGCTCGCGTCCCCCGGGGCACGTCGCGGCTCGCTTTCCTCGCTAGTCATCCGCCGGCACCTCCGCCCCGTCGCTCAGGTCGATGCCCGTCACCGCCGAGACGTTGTCCTGTTGCATCGTCACGCCGATCGCCCGCTCGGAGCGGTCGAGCATCGCCGACCGGTGTGAGACGACGACGAACTGGGCGTCGCCGGCGAGTTCGTCGACCATCTCGCCGACGCGCTCGGCGTTGACCGCGTCGAGGAAGGCGTCGACCTCGTCGAGCGCGTAGAACGGCGCCGGGTTGTACCGCTGGATGGCGAAGATGAAGGCGAGCGCGGTCAGCGACTTCTCGCCGCCGGACATCGCGTCGAGGCGCTGGATGGGCTTGTCACCCGGCTGGGCCTTCATCGTCAGCCCGCCGTCGAACGGATCGTCCTCGTTCTCGAGGTGGAGGCTGCCGGTCCCCTCCGAAAGCTTCTCGAAGATTTCGGTGAACTGCTCGTCGATCTCCTCGTAGGCGGCCATGAACGTCTCCTTCTTCTGGGTCTCGTAGCGTTCGATCCGCTCGCGGATGCCGTCGGCCTCCTCGACGAGCGTCGCCTTCCCCTCTTCGAGTTCCTCGAGGTCGGCGCGGACCTCGTCGTACTCGTCGATCGCGAGCATGTTCACCGGTTCCAGGGCCTCCATGTCGGCTTCGAGTAACTCGACCATCTCGACGACCGTGTCGTGGTCGGGCACGTCCTCGGGGTCGTACTCGCCGACCTCCGCTTCGAGTGACTCGATCTCCCACTCCAGGGCCTCCGCGCGCTCGCGGGCCGACTCGAGTTTGCTCTCGACGCCGTTGACCCGGTCGGCCTGCTGGTCGCGGGCCGTACGCGCCTCCCCGAGTTCCTCCTTGAGGTCGGCGCGCTCGTCTTTCAGCTCCGTCAGCTCCGCTTCGAGTTCCTCGACGGCCTCGCGTTTCTCCGCGAGCGCCCCGCGGTGGTCTTCGATGGCCTCCTCGTACTCCTCGATGCGCTCCTCGTACTCGGCCGTGCGGTTCTGGGCCGTCTCGATGTCGTCGTGGAGCTCCTCGATCGCCTCCTCGGCGTACTGCTTCTCGAGGCCGAGTTCGTTCAGCTTCGCGTCGAGTTCGTCGATGCGCTCCTCGCGCTCGTCGATCTCGTCGTCGAGGTCCTCGATGCGCGCGGTCAGCTCCGGGATCTTCGAGTCGGCGAGTTCGGCCTCGAGGTCGGCGATGTCGGCCTCGATCCCCTCTATCTCCTCGGTCTTTTCCTCGATCTCCGCGGAGATCTCGGTCATCCGCTCGTCGACGTCCTCGCGTTCGGCCTCGAGTTCCGCCAGGTCGGCTTCGAGCCCCTCGATATCGCCTTCGATCCGCTCGCGTCTGTCGTCGAGTTTCTCGATCTCGGTCTCGATCGAGCGCACCTCGTCGGCGGCCGCCGTCCGGCGGTCGCGGGCGTCGTCGAGGCGCTCCTCGACGCCGCGGAGGTCCTCGCGGATCGACTCCCGCTCGTCCTGTAGCTCGGTGATCCGCGTGGCGACACGCTCCAGTTGGCCCTCCCCGCCCCCGGAGAAGGAGTACCGCGACCCCGTCCGGGAGCCGCCGGTCATCGCGCCGGACTTCTCGACGAGGTCGCCGTCCAGCGTGACCATCCGGTAGTCGCCCATGTACGCCCGGGCGGTCTCGATGTCCTCGACGACGAGGGTGTCCCCGAGGACGTACGAGAAGACGCCGGCGTACTCCGCGTCGAACTCGACGAGGTCGTAGGCGAAACCGACGACGCCCGGATCGGACGGCGCCGACGGCAGCCCCCGCTCGCGCATCTCCGTGAGCGGGAGGAACGTCGCCCGGCCGGCGTTGCGCGATTTCAGGTACTCGATGCACTGCTGGCCGATCACGTCGTCGTCGACGACGACGTTCGCCAGCCGGCCGCCGGCGGCCGTCTCGCAGGCGACGGCGTACTCGCCGGGGACGCTGCCCAGCTGGGCGACCGCGCCGTGGACGCCGTCGATCCCCGAGTTCAGGATCGTCGTCACCGCCCGGCCGAACGAGGAGTCGCCGCTCTCGCCCGCCTTCGCCTCGAGTTCGGCGTACTCCTGTTGTTTCGCCTGGAGTTCGTCCTCGACGTCCTCGAGGTCGGCCTGCAGCCGCCGCTTCTCCTCGGTGAGGTCCTCGACGACCGCGGCGATGTTCTCGCGGTTCGCCTCGGCCTTGCGGCGTTCGCGCTCCAGATCGGCCCGCTCGTTCTCGATCTCCGGCAGTTCGGCGCGTTTCTCCTCGATCGCGTCCTCGGTCTCGCTGGCCTCGTTCGACCGGCGGCGGGCCTCGTCGAGCAGGCGGTCCTGCTCGCGCTGGAGGTCGTTGCGTTCGGTCTTGGCCTCTTCGAGGGCCGCCTTGCGATCCTGCAGTTCGGCTTTCACCTCGTCGTACTCGGTGTCGACCGCCTCGATCTCGCGTTCGAGCTCCTCGCGTTTCGCCTCGCGCTCCTGGACCTCGGTTTTCACGGAGGCCTTCTCGAGTTTGAGTTCGCGCATCTCGTCGGCGAGTTCCTCGACGCGCTCTTGCTTGCGGTCGATCGCGACGAACGCCTCCCGGCGGTTCGACTCGGCCTCCTCGATGCGCTCCTCGGTCGCCTCGATGCGGTCTTCGAGCCGCGAAATCTCGCCTTTGACCTCCTCGATCTCGCTTTTGATCCGGAGCTGTTCGTCCTCGCCTTTGCGTTCGATCTCGGCGTTCAGGTCCTCGAGGTCCTCTTCGAGCCGGAGTACCTTCCCCTGGCGCTCGTCGAGTTCGCGCTGAAGCTCCGCGAGTTCGCCCTCCAGCGAGTCGACGTTCCCCTCGACGCGGGCGAGTTCGTCGCGTTTGTCCTTGAGTTCGCTCGCCTTCAGGAACCCCTCGTACTCCTCTTTCTCCCGGCGGAGCCGGCGGTAACGCATCGCCGTCCGCCGCTCGTCCGCTAACTGGTCGAGACGCTCGCGTTTCTCCTCGATGCGCAGCGTGGCCTCGTCGATGCGCTCCTGGACGACTTCGAGTTCCTCGAAGGCGTCTTCCTTCTTGTCGTCGAACTCCGCGACGCCGGCGATCTCGTCGACGATGCCCCGCCGGGAGCCCGGGGTCATGTTGATGATCTCGGTGACGTCGCCCTGCATGACGACGTTGTACCCCTCGGGGGTGACGCCGGCCTGCGCGAGCAGGTCCTGGATGTCCGAGAGGTTGACCGAGCGGTCGTTGAGGTAGTAGTAGGAGTAGTAGTTGTCCTCGGTGCGCTTGATCCGCCGGCGGATGCGGATCTCGTCGACGTCGCCGACGTCCTCGCTGCCGGCGGCGTTGACCACCTGTCCCCGCGAGAGCGTCCCGTCGGCGTTGTCGAGGACGACCTCGACGCTCGCCTCCCGGGGGCCGGCGGTCGCGTCGCCGTCTTCGTGACCGGGGTTGTAGATGAGGTCGGTCAGCTTCTCCGCGCGGATCCCGCGGGTCCGGGCGAGCCCCAGCGCGAACAGCACGGCGTCGATGATGTTCGATTTGCCCGAGCCGTTCGGCCCCGTGACGACGGTGAAATCCTCGTAGAACGGGATCTTCGTCTTGCGGCCGAAGCTCTTGAAGTTGTCCAGGACGAGCGACTTGATGTGCATCTTCGTTGCGGGCCCTCCGTGCAGCGTCGGTCGACGGATCGCAGCCGTCGCGGCGGTCCGCGGCGGTTAGGCGACGATAATGTCGTCGACGCCTGACTCTTCTTCGTCCTCCTCGTGGCGCTCGTCGCCTTTATGAGCTTCGGCCGTCGCCTCCGCCACGTCGTCCGGTTCGGCCTCCAGCGACTCGGCCACCTCGTCGGCCTCGTCGGCCTCGTCGGCCTCGCCCGCCCGCCGCTCGGGGACCCGCGTCGGCGTCTCGGCGTCGAGCGCCGCCTCGAGGACGCGAATGCGCTCTTTCGCCTCGACGAGTTCCTCGGTCAGCCCTTCGACCGTCGACTCCAGTTCCGCTACGGTGGACTCGAGTCGTTCGACGCGATTTTTCGACATACCTACTAGGGCCCCGTCTCGTCACTTAAACGTACGTCAGACAGATATACGTTCTCTGTCACGTACAGTTCTCCGGGGCGTGTGGCTTCGGCCCGTGCCGGGACCGTCACCGTATCGAGAACGTTACTCGCGAAAGCGGCGCGTACGGCGGGCCGGGGGAGTCGGAGGCGAGTTGCGGTCGCCCGCCGTCGCCGACACCGGTCGACGACGGTTCGGTTCTGACGACTGTCGTCCGCGCGGGACCGTCACGGCGAGTATCGACGTACTACGTTTCTGAGCTTCTTCGACGCCTGAGTTCACTCGGTAATGACTAAACTGGGCGTCCGGCGTGGACACGGGTACGATGGCTCGAGAACCCGCGCGCCTCCCGCGCTCGGACGGCCCGGACGCGACGACGGACCCACGCGAGACGAGTCGAACGCTGGCGACGACCGAGTCGGGCCACGAGGTCGCCGTCCTCGAGACGATCCAAGCGATCGAGCGCGAGCGCTGGAACGCCGTCGTCGACGCCTCCCCGCGCGGGACCGTCTTCCACCGCTACGAGTGGCTCGACGCGATCGAGACCGCGCTGGGGTACGCGCCGAACCACCTCGTGGTCAGGAAAGACGGGAACCCGATCGGCGTCTTCCCGAACTTCGTCGTCGACCTGCCGACGGTGCCGGTGCGGCGGCTGACGTCGATCTACCCCGGGTTCGGCGGGCCGCTGGCGACGACCGACGTGGCGGAGACGCTCTCGCTGCTGACCGACGCCGTCCCCGACCTCTGTACCGGCAGGACGGTCGTCCACGAGATCCGTGCGTCCAACGCGGACTACCTCCGGTACGGCGACCACCTCCGCTCGCGGGGGTACCGGCCGGCCCGTCTCGGCTGTCGGTTCGTGATCGACCTCACCCGGGGCTACGAGGCGATCCGCGACGGGATGAGCAGGACGCGACGGAAGGGCATCCGGCGGGGAACGGAAAACGAGTACGAAATCGTCGAGGAGGCGGTCACGCCCGAGAACCTCGCGCGGTTCCACCGGGTGTACGAGCGCCACATGGAGCGCGTCGGGGGCGAGACCTACCCGCTCTCGTTCTTCGAGGCGCTGCTGGGGATGGAGTCGCGGCTCCTGTTGCTCACGATCCGGATCGAGGGGGAGTACGCGGGCGGCTTCCTCGAACTGCTCGACGAGGAACAGTCGTCGGTGCACGGCTTCTTCGCCGCCGTCCCCGAGGAGTACTACGAGTACCACGCCTCGGAACTCCTGTACGACCACGTGATCCGGTGGGGGATCGACCGCGGCTACGAGACGTACGACTTCGGCGGCTCGGAGGCGGACTTCGAGAGCGGCGTGTTCCGGTTCAAGGAGAGCTTCGGCGGCCGACTGGTCCCCAACGTCTACTGGGAGCGCGACTGCAGTCGGGTGTGGAACCTGCTCGACGCCGGCCGCTCGCTCTACTGGCGACACTCGAAGTGAGCCCGAGTCGGGGTCGACGCGGTTCCGACCGGTAGACGATCGGGACGAGCGGCACCCAGTACGATCTCGCGTTGCTCGTCGACCTCCGTGATGGTCCAGTGAGGCGCTGTCGACGTCGTCGAGCACAAACACTCGAGCCAGTTTTCGACCGGCGAATCGCCGTACTGAGAAGGTAACGCCGCACCGACGGCGGGTATCGACGCAGTCGATCGTCGACTTTCGGTCTTCTATTGCCGGCGTGGCATGTTAGCGTCGCTCCACCCGTTTCAAGACGACGTTTTGCCGACGAACTCCCCCTCGAAGATGGGCCGACGATTCCGGAAGTCAGGCGTGATCGCGGCCACACGGCTGACGACTCGTTCAGCGACGACGGCCGTCCCGGTCCGCACCACCTCCGCGTCGGCAGTCGAACGTACGGCAAAAAGGACGAACCGCCAATCAGGTCAGTGGCGCCGTCTACCGAGCGCCGTTCCGACGATCGCGATCGCAGCGATCGCTGTCGCGATTCCGAATCCCGGCTGGGGCTCCACGCCGCTCGTCTCCGCCGGCGTGACGACGGCTTCGTACCCCTCGAGCGAGGTACTCGAGTTCCAGACGAGGCGCCGATCGTCTCGGTCGGTCGGCGCCGGTGTCGCGCTCTCGAGCGCATACCCCTCCGGGAGGTGCACGACGACGGTTCGGTCGGGCGCGAACCCGGTGGCGAACGGCTCGCCGAGGGTCAACCGATCGCCCTCGACCGCCGCGAGGGAACGCCAGGTCGCCGAAACGGTGACGATACCGCGCTCGTTCGCCTCGTCGACCTCGAACGAGACGTCGGCGTCTTCGAGCGTCATCTCGCGGTCCGTCTCCTCGGTCGCTTCCGCCGCGACGGCTCGCAATCGGCGTTCGGTTCGGTTTTCGAGTCGCTCCCGTTTCGTCTCGTTCTCTCGGAGTGACTCGAAGGCGTCCCGGTCGGTCTCGGATTCGAGGTCGAAGCCGACGGTGACGGAGGTCGTCGCGTCGCCGTCGGCTTCGAGATCGACCACGAACGCGGAGTCCGTCGGCTGTGACGCGTCGTCCGTGGTCGCCGCGCGAGCGCCGACGCCGCCGATCACGCTCCCGAGCAGGACGACCGCGACGAGCGCGGCGGTCAGCGTTCGCGGAACGAGCGACGGCGAATCGGTTCGCCGAGCCCGGTCAGTCCGCCGATTCATCGTCGTCTTCGTCGTCCGTCTCATCACCGTCGGATTCCGATTCGACTTCGGTCTCGTCGTCCTCGCCGTCTTCTTCGTCTTCGCCGTCTTCGTCGTCCTCGCCGTCCTCGCCGTCCTCGTCGCCGTCTTCGATCACCTCTCCGTCGGGGCCTAGTTCGAGTTCGGTCTCGAGTTCGCCGCTGACGACCTCGATCTCGAGTTCGTCCTCGCCGTCGGAAAGCTCGAACGGGAACGACGCCGTACCGCTCTCGTCGGTGGTGCCGTTCCAGCCGTCCGTGGTCACCGTGGCACCCGAGACGGGCTCCCCGTCGAACGTCACGGCGATCGTCACGGTTCCGTTTTCGACCGTCGCGTTCGCCCCGAACCGCGAGTCGTTCTCGCGCTCGTCGTCGACGTCGAATTCGAGTTCGGCGTCGGCGTCGCCGTACTCGGCTTCGACGTCGACGTCTCCGCTGGGCAGAGCGACGGTGATCGTGCCGTCGTCGTTCGTTTCGCCGACCGACTGGTCGTCGACCGTGACGGTCGCGCCGGGTGCCGGCCGTCCGTCGGCGAGCACGACGAGCGTCACCTGTTCGCCCGGGTTCGGCGTCCCCTCGTCGACGAGGACGACCAGCCGCGTATCGCCGTCTTCGCCGTCCTCGTCGTCATCTTCGTCGTCGTCCTCGTCGTCATCTTCGTCGTCGTCCTCGTCGTCACCTTCGTCGTCGTCCTCGTCGTCGTCACGCGCAGCGATCTCTTCCTCGAGGGCGACGACGGTTCCGCTCTCGCCGTCGACGCTCACTTCGGCTTCGCCGACCTCGGAACCCGTGAGGACGAACTCGAACTCGTAGAGTCCGTCGTCGGTCTCCCCCTCCTCGACGATCCAGGTTCCGTTCGCATCCGAGAGGGCGTCCTCGGCGACGGCGAGCGCGTCCGACTGGCTGATCGCCAGCGTCCCGTTGCCGTCGTGTGGCCGCTCGAACTCGCGGCTTCGCTCGCCGTCCTCGCTTTCGACCTCGATCGACACGCCGTCGTCGACTTCGACCTCGACTTCGCCGCGTTCCTCGCCGGTGAACTGCCGGAGGAGCGCCCCGGACCCAGCGCCCGTCAGTTGCGTCGCCGACGCTTTCTCGTCGGCCAGCGCCGTCTCGTTCACGCCGGCCGCGGCGAGTTCGTAGTCGTCGACCTCCGCGGCTCGTTCCTCGAGTCGGTCGTAACTCTTCACGATGCCCTGTGCGCGGGCGTTCAGCGACGCGAGCCGCTTGGCGTACGCCGACTTGTCGAGTTCGCCGTTCCGGTAGGCCTCCGTGGCGGCCTCGTACTCCGCCCGAAGCGCCGCCGAGCGGTTCTCGAGAGCCGCCGCGCGGTCCGCGATCGCCGCCGCACGGGCGCTCTCGTTGCCGCGTTCCATCCGTTCGTCGAACGCGGTGTTCTCGAATTCGGTACGAACTTCGTCGCTCGTGGCGGTGACGACCGTCGACAACTGCGCGCCGGCGGTGACGTCGACGCCATCGTCGCCCTGTCGATCGTCAGTCGACGCCCCGGCGACGACCGCCGGGCCGACCATGCTCGTACAGAGCAACGCGGCCATCGCGACGAGTAGGATTGATCGTCTCATCGTCGATCCGGTCTCTCTCCGGGACCGACATAAACCGTCGTCACCGTTGTCGCGATTTCCGTCGAGTTGCACGACTTCCCCGTCTCCGTCGGACGTTTGTGCCGGATTGCAGCGGTTTGCAAGCGGTCGGTCAGCACGCTTATACTGCCCCTCTCGAAACTGTCACGTGAGCGTGAGAGTCACGACTGATCGAGTCGTCGTGGTCGTTCTCGTCGTGGCGGCCGTCCTCTCGCTCGCTCCCGTCGGGACCTCCGCTGCTCCCGCTTCGGACGGGACCACCCGGGCTGCGGTCGAGGACGTACCCACGGCTGACACGACCGTCACACGAATCGAGGTCGCGGCCGACGGGTCGGCCCGCTGGTCGGTGACGGTCCGAACGCGACTCGAGGACGACGCCGACGTCGCCGACTACGAGGCCTTCCAGGAGCGATTCCGTGCCGACCGGGAGGCGTACGCCGATCGGTTCGAACGGCGCATGACCGGCGTCGTCTCGAACGCGGCGGACGCGACCGGGCGGAACATGACCGCAACGGAGTTCCGCGTGCGGACGTCGATCCAGGAGGTCCCGAGACGGTGGGGCGTCGTCACCTACTCGTTCACCTGGACGAACTTCGCCGCCGTCGACGGAGAGGCCGTCGTCGTCGGCGACGTGTTCGAGGGCGGGTTCTACCTCGACGACGACGACAGCCTCCAACTCGTGCCGCCCCAGGGGTACGTGGCGACGTCGGTCTCGCCGTCGCCGGACGAGGTCGACGGCACGACGGCAGTCTGGATCGGCCCGGACAACTTCGCCGCCCGGCAACCGACCGCCCGCTTCGAGCCCACAGAAGCGAGCGACGGTTCGGACGGTTTCGGCCTCGGTCCGGTCGGGTCCGCGATCGTCGATGGCGGGGCCGTCCCCGTCGGCCTCGTCTTGGCCGTCGTGATAGTGGCCGTCGGCGTCTCCTTCGCGCGGCAGCGTGGCGTCGTCGCCCCGGTCGCGTCTCGGCTCTCGTCACCCGAGTTGGCGTCCGAATCCGCCGACGCCGACGCCGACGCCGACGACGACGACGAGGCGGCGGGCGACGCCGGGCAGCCGAGCGAACCGATCGGGCGGGCGCCGTCGCCCGACCTCGCGACCGACGACGACCGGGTTCTGGCGCTGCTCGAACGCAACGGCGGCCGAATGCGACAGGCGACTATCGCCGAGGAACTCGAGTGGTCCGCCTCGAAGACGTCTCGAGTCGTCTCCAGGATGGCAGACGAGGGCACCGTCGAGAAGCTTCGAGTCGGTCGCGAGAACGTCATCGACCTCTGCGAGGGGGACGACTGACCCGACCGCCGAGCCGTCGATCGGCGGGCCGCCCCATCCCGTTACGCTTTACCCCGCCGAAGCCGAACCGGGGCGCAATGACCGCGCAAACCGCCCAGCGGGGCGACCTCGTCACCGTCATCGGCCTCGAGGTCCACGTCCAGCTGGAGACGAACACCAAGATCTTCTGTGGCTGTCCGACCGAGCCGGCCGAGGAGCCCAACGTCAACGTCTGTCCGGTCTGTCTCGGGCTGCCCGGCTCCCTGCCCGTGCTCAACGAGGCGGCCGTCGAGGCCGCGGTGAAAGTCGGCAAGGCGATCGACGCCGACATTCCCGAGGAGACCCGCTTCCACCGGAAGAACTACTACTACCCCGACCTGCCGAAGAACTTCCAGATCACCCAGTACGACGAGCCGATCTGTCGCGACGGCGAACTCGAGATCTCCGTCGAGGGCGAGCGACACACGGTGACGATCGAGCGCGCCCATCTGGAGGAGGACCCGGGGAGCCTCCAGCACGTCGGCGGCGGCATCGACGCCGCCGACTACACGCTCGTCGACTACAACCGCGCCGGCGTCCCGCTGATGGAGGTCGTCACCGCGCCGGACTTCCGCTCGCCGTCGGAGGTGCGGGCGTTCCTCGCCGAACTCGAGGAGGTACTCGAGTATCTCGGCGTCTTCGACGCCTCCCGGGACGGCAGCCTGCGCGTCGACGCCAACCTCTCGATCATCGACGCCGACGAAGTGGGCGACGACGGCGAGATCGGCTCCGAGGCGCTGGCGGCGGCCAACCGCACCGAGGTCAAGAACATCTCGAGCCACAAGGGCGCGGAGAAGGCGCTGGCCTACGAGGAGACCCGCCAGCGAAACGCCGTCCAGCGCGGCCGCGCGGTCGAACAGGAGACTCGCCACTGGGACGAGGCCAAGGGGGTCACCGTCTCGATGCGCTCGAAGGAAGCCGAGAAGGACTATCGCTACTTCGAGGAGGCCGACCTCCCGCCGCTGCGCGTCTCCGGCTGGAAGGAGGAGATCGAGATCCCGGAACTGCCGCGGGCCCGCCGCGAGCGCTTCAGCGAGGAGTACGGCCTGAGCGAGGAGGCCGCCTCGAAGCTCACCTCCACCAAGCAGGTGGCGGACTTCTACGAGGACGTCGCCAGCGCGTTCGACCCCGACCTCGCGGCGACGTGGGTCGCCGACGAACTGCTGGGCGAACTCAACTACCGCGACATGGCGATCACGGACCTCGAAGGTCGCCTCGACGAGGTGACCCGGCTGGTCGAACTCGTCGCCGACGACGAGATCACGGCCAAGAACGCGAGGGAGGTCGTCCTGCGGGGGATGCTCGACGACGGCGACGACCCCGATACGATCGTCGAGCGCGAGGGCCTCGGCAAGACCGGCGCGGACGAGGTCGAGGCGGCCGTCCGCGAGGCCATCGAGGAGAACCCCGACGCCGTCGCCGACGTCGAGGCCGGCGAGGACGGCGCGATCAACTTCCTCGTCGGTCAGGTGATGCAAAAGACCGGCGGCAGCGCCGATCCGGGCGACGTGAACCAGTTGCTCCGGGCGGAACTGGAGTCGTAGGCGTCGGACGCGAGCGGGTTACTTTTCGGCAGATCGGCCGCCAGCCGAGCGCGCGAGGTCGCCGCCGAGCGGGTGACGGGGTTCGACCACGCGGCGACCTGCTGGAGGCGGGCCGGGAGTCGGGCGACGACGGCCGGGCGAGCGACTCCGGCGACTGAGCGGCGGGTCGATCAGTCGTCGACCGTCTCCGACTCGCTCCCCGCCTCCGCGGCCGGGACGTCCGGCGGGCCCGGCGCCCGCTCTTCCTCGATCACGCCCTCCTCCCAGTCGCCGGCGCGGAACCAGACCGCCGCGACGACGAACGTGGCGTAGGCGCCGACGGCGAACGCCCACCAGATACCGGTGACGCCCCAGTCGAGCGCGGAGACGGGGCCGACGACCGGGAGCGTGGCGGTCCACGCGAACGCGAGGACCAGCGCCGTCGGCACCCTGAAGATCCACCGCGAGAGAACGGACAGGACCATCGCGACCTTCGTGACGCCGGCGCCCCGGAACGCCCCCTGAATCACCATCACGCCGCCGAAGAACGCCCACGACGGCGCGATGATCCGCAGGAAACCGATCCCCTCGGCGATCACCGCGGCGTCGTCGACGAAGACGCCGATCGCCGTGGCGGGGAACGCGACGACGAGGGCGGCGGCCGCGGCGAGTGCCAGCATGGTGCCGCCGGTGGCGACGTGGGTGACCGTCCGCGCGCGGTCGGGCGTCCCGGCGCCGAGGTTCTGGCCGACGCCGGTCGCGGTCGCCTGGCCGACGGCGCCCGAGACCGACCACGTCACCGACATCAGGCGGACGCCGATGCCGTAGGCGGCCGTGGCCGCCGGGCCGAAGCGGGCGACGAAGCCGGCCATCACGACGGCGGCGAAACTGCGCGCCCAGCCGTCGAGCGTCGCGGGGTAGCCGACGCCGACGAGGCTGTGCAACACCGGCGGGTCGGGGTCGAGGTCGCCGACGTGCAGTTTCACGCCGAACCCGCCCCGGAGCAGGACGTAGATCCCCGCGGCCGTAGCGAACCCGCGGGAGACGAACGTCGCGACGCCGGCCCCGCGGGTGCCCATCTCGGGGAAGAAGAACGTCCCGACGTACGGGATCGAGAGCCCCCACCCGAGGATGAGAAACGGGTCGAGGACGACGTTCAGCCCGGCCGAGAGCACCATCAGCCACATCGCGGTCTTGGTGTCGCCGGCGCCCTGCAGGGCGGCGCGAAAGGCGAAAAAGAGGAACGTGAACGGCAGCGCGAGGAAGATGACCTCGACGTAAGCCAACGCCTCGACGAACACCTCCCCGCGGGCGCCGATCAGCGCCAGCAGTTCGTGGCGGAAGGCGAGGCCGAGCGCGGCGAGGGCACCCGAGACGACGAGCGTGAGCAGGATCGTCTGGGCGACGACGTTGTCGGCCGCGCGGTCCTCGCCGGCGCCGACGTGCTGGGAGACGAGCGCGATGGTCGCGGCGGTGATCCCCATCGCCGTCGAGACGAACATCCACGACAGCGGGAACATCAGCGAGACGGCGGCGACGGCCTCGGCGCTCACCCGGCCGACCCAGAACATGTCGGCGAGGTTGTAGACCGTCTGCAGCAGGTTACCGAGCACCAGCGGCCACGCTAGCCGGAGGAGGTTCGGCGGGATCGCTCCCGTCGTCATGTCGACCCGCTTGCGCTCGGCGTCGGCCACTCGTGGGATCGTCGCGGGGCGGCCCCAAAAGAGCTCTCCCTCCCGTCCGGGGTTGCCGGGGGCCGCGCGGCGGTTCCCGGACCAGAACCCCTAGCTCGGCCGCCGCGCCGAGACCTCGTCTACCGGGTCGGACGACTCGTCGGCCGCGCCGCGGTAGGTGTCGATTCCCAGCAGCCGGCTGAGGACGCACGTCCGCAGGAGGCCCGTCGCGAGGACGACGGCACCCGCGACGAGCGCGACTGCGGCGGGGACGGTTCCAATGGCGACGACCCCGGCGAGGGCCGCTACTCCGACGACGATCAGGACCGGCCCGACGACGAGGCGCCAGGT
Source organism: Salinilacihabitans rarus (assembly GCF_024296665.1). Classification (NCBI taxonomy): domain Archaea; kingdom Methanobacteriati; phylum Methanobacteriota; class Halobacteria; order Halobacteriales; family Natrialbaceae; genus Salinilacihabitans; species Salinilacihabitans rarus. Next base: position 3,221,764 of record NZ_CP100762.1, read on the forward strand.
CCGGTCGAATCCACCGACGTTCTTCTTCACGGGTATCACTCCGCGTCCGAGAGACGCGTGAGGGGGGTACGCCGCCGCGGGAGATAACCTCGCCGCCGCGACGGCCGCCTCGCGAGCGCGACGCGCACGCCGCGCACACCCGCGCTGTCGTGTGATTTCGTGCGAAAACGTTATCCGACCCTCGGCCGTAGCCGGCGACGATGACCGAGGCTCGAGGAGCGCGAGGTGACCCGCCGTGGAGCTGATAATCACGGAGAAGGACAACGCCGCGCGGCGGATCACGGACATCCTCAGCGGCGGGTCGATGGACGCCAGCCGGGAGAACGGCGTCAACGTCTACGAGTGGGGCGGCAAGCGGTGCGTGGGGCTGTCGGGCCACGTCGTCGGCGTCGACTTCCCGCCGGAGTACTCCGACTGGCGGGACGTCGAGCCGGTCGAACTGATCGACGCCGAGATCGAGAAGACGCCGACGAAGGAGAACATCGTCGCGACGCTGCGGATCCTCGCGCGGCAGGCCGACGCGGTCACCATCGCGACCGACTACGACCGCGAGGGCGAACTCATCGGCAAGGAGGCCTACGAGATCGTCCGGGACGTCAACGAGGACGCCCCCATCCGGCGGGTGCGCTTCTCCTCGATCACGGAGAACGAGGTCCAAAACGCCTTCGCCGAACCCGAGGACCTCGACTTCGACCTCGCGGCCGCCGGCGAGGCCCGCCAGATCATCGACCTGATGTGGGGGGCGGCGCTCACGCGCTTTCTCTCGCTGTCGGCGGGGCAACTCGGCGAGGACTTCATCTCCGTCGGCCGGGTCCAGTCGCCGACGCTGAAGCTGATCGTCGACCGCGAACACGAGATCGAGGCGTTCGAGCCCGAGACCTACTGGGAACTGTTCGCCGACCTCGTCAAGGAAGGCGAGTCCTTCGAGTCCCAGTACTTCTACCGCGACGGGGACGACAACGAGGCCGAGCGCGTCTGGGACGGAGACGCCGCCGAGGCGGTCTACGAGACGCTCTCGTCGGCGTCGGCGGCGACGGTCGTCGACGTCAACCGCCGGACGCGCACCGACGCGCCGCCGGCGCCGTTCAACACGACGCAGTTCATCCGCGCGGCAAGCGCCGTCGGCTTCTCGGCCTCGCGGGCGATGTCGATCGCCGAGGACCTCTACACCGCCGGTTACATCACCTACCCGCGAACGGACAACACGGTCTACCCCGACGACCTAGAGCCCGAGGACCTGCTCGACGAGTTCGTCGGCCACCCGACGCTCGGCGAGTCCGCCGAGTCGCTGCTGGAGGCCGAGGAGATCGTTCCCACGGAGGGCGACGAGGAGACGACCGACCACCCGCCGATCCACCCGACGGGCGAGATTCCCGTCCGGGGCAACGACGTCGACGAGGACGAGTGGACGGTGTACGAACTCGTCGTTCGGCGTTTCTACGCCACCGTCGCGGAGGCGGCCGTCTGGGAGCACCTCAAGGTCGTCTCCGAGGTCGACGGCGAGCGGCTGAAGGCCAACGGCAAGCGCCTGCTCGAGGCGGGCTACCACGAGGTCTACCCCTACTACAACACCTCCGAGAACTACGTCCCGGCCGTCGAGGAGGGCGAGGAACTGGCGATCACCGACGCCGAGATCGAGGAGAAGGAGACCCAGCCGCCCCGCCGGTACGGCCAGTCGCGGCTCATCGAGACCATGGAGAAGATGGGCATCGGGACGAAGGCGACCCGCCACGAGACCCTCCAGAAGCTCTACGACCGCGGCTACGTCGAGGGCGACCCGCCGCGGCCCACCCGGCTCGCGATGGCGGTCGTCGAGGCCGCCGAGAACTACGCCGACCGCGTCGTCAGCGAGGAGATGACCGCTCAGCTCGAAGCCGACATGAGCGCCATCGCGGGCGGCGAGGCGACCCTCGAGGACGTCACCGACGAGTCCCGGGAGATGCTGGAGACGATCTTCGAGGAACTGGCCGACTCGCGCGAGGAGATCGGCGACCACCTGCGGAAGTCGCTCAAGGAAGACAAGCGCCTCGGCCCCTGCCCCGAGTGCGGCGAGGACCTGCTCGTCCGGCGTAGCCGCTACGGCTCGTACTTCGTCGGCTGCGACGGCTACCCCGACTGCGAGTACACGCTGCCGCTGCCCTCGACGGGCAAGCCGCTGATCATGGACCGCGAGTGCGAGGAGCACGGTCTCAACGAGGTGAAGATGCTCGCCGGCCGCAACACGTTCGTCCACGGCTGTCCGCTCTGCAAGGCCGAGGAGGCCGGCGAGGGGCCGATCCTCGGCGACTGTCCGGAGTGTGGGGAGAGCGCAACGTCGGAGACGTCACGAGACGGTGACACAGTCGACGAAGGCGGCGAACTCGCGATCAAGACCCTCCGGAGCGGCTCGCGGCTCGTCGGCTGTACGCGCTACCCCGACTGCGAGTACTCGCTGCCCCTGCCCCGTCGCGGCGAGATCGAGGTCACCGACGAGCGCTGTGAGGAACACGACCTGCCCGAACTCGTCGTCCACAGCGGCGACGAGCCGTGGGAACTGGGCTGTCCGATCTGCAACTACCGGGAGTTTCAGGCCCGCGAGAGCGAGTCGGGGTCGGACCTCGAGAGCCTCGACGGCATCGGCGCGAAGACCGCCGAGAAGCTGGCGGCGGTCGGCATCGAGAGTATCGATGATCTGACCGACGCCGATCCCGAGACGGTCGCCGCCGACGTCGACGGGATCAGCGCCGACCGCGTCCGGAGCTGGCAGGCCAACGCCTGACTCAGCCGTCGAGGACGCGCTCGACGGCGTCGACGAACTCCTCCGGCTCCTTCACGCCGATCTCCTGCCACCGCTTCTCGCCGTCCCCGTCGACGACGAGCGCGACCGGGTAGCCGACGACCCCGTGCTGGCTCGCCAGCCCCGGCGTCGGATCGTAGCCGACGGGCCAGGTTCCGCCGTGGCGGTCCCACCAGTCGGCGAGTTCGGCGGGCGGGACGGCGTCGGGGGTCTGGTAGGTGACCGAGAGGAACTGCACCTCGTCGTCGATGCGCTCTCGTGCCTCCGCGAGGCGGGGCATCTGTGCCTGACAGTTCCCACAGCCGGTGACGAAGAACTCGACGAGGGTGGCGGGGGCGTCCCCGGGAACGCGCACGAGCCCGCCGTCGCTGCCGGGGGCCTCGACCGTCTCGACCGCGACCGAGCCGTCGGCTTCGATCCCGCCGCCGACTGCGGTCTCGTCGTCGGTCCCGTCGCCGTCGTCGCCCCCGCCGTCCGGGTCCGACGCGGCGCCCGTCGCGAACGAGGGGAGCCCGCGGACCATCACCGCGCCGCCGCCGACGAGGACGCCGGCGCTGGCGAGGCCCGCGAGCGCGTCGCGCCGTCTCACGGCCGCTCACCTCCCCCGCTCGTCGGGGCCGTCCCCGCGGCGGGACGCGTCGATCGACCTCGGCGGACGTGCATACACGGCCCTACGACGTCCGATCAAAAGTCTCCACTGGTTCGGCCGCCGTCGCGGCGGGGTCGGTCGGGATCGTTCGTGCGGAACGTCGTAGATGGCAAACGCTTAGGCGTTCGGCCCGTCTGATCCCGACAATGATCGAATCCGAGGACCCCGACGAGGAGACGTCCGTTCGGGACGCGGTCGATCGGTCCAGAAGCGGCGCGCCCGCCGCCGGCGCGGTCGTCCGCGACCGGTTCTCCTCGGACGAGGTCTTCCAGCGCATCGTCGCCGCGGCCGACGAGGAGATCACCTCCGGCAGCCGCGAACTGTTCTTCAGCGGCCTCGCCGCCGGCTTCGCGATCACGATCACGTTCCTGCTGTACGCCTCGCTGTACGCCTCGACCGGGGGCGACCCGATCCTCAGCGCGCTGCTGTACCCGCTGGGGTTCGTCTACATCATCATCGGCGGCTACCAGCTCTACACCGAGAACACGCTGCCGCCGGTGGCGCTGACCCTCGAACGGCTGGCGAGTATCCCCGCGCTGTTGCGCCACTGGTCGATCGTGCTCGCCGGCAACTTCACCGGCGGCGCCCTCGGCGCGGCCACCCTCTCGTGGGGCGGGGTCTTCTCGCCGGAGGCGGCGACTGCGGCGTTCGACATCGCCCAGCACGGCGTCGAGACCGGCTGGTGGGACCTGTTCTTCAAGGCCGCCTTCGCCGGCCTGATCGTCGCCGGCGTCGTCTGGGTCGAGTACGCCGCCCGCGACACGATCTCGCGGCTCGTCGTCGTCTACCTCGCGTTCCTCGCGATCCCGCTCGGGAACCTCTTTCACGTCGTCGTCTCGTTCACCGAGATGCTCTATCTGGCGTTCGCGGGCCAGATCGCGGTCCACGTCGGACTCGTCGAGTTCGTCCTGCCGGTGTTGCTCGGGAACACGCTCGGGGGCATCGTCCTCGTGACGGTCGTCAACTACTTCCAGACGAGCGAGCGTCGCCTCGAATCGGCCCGCTTCGACGGCGTCGACCGACAGCTCTCGCCCCGGGAGTGGGTGTTCGGCAGCTTCGCGGGTCGCTCGTACGTCCCGCTGATCGACACCGCGGAGTCGAGCGGCCACGACGACACCGGTCCCTACCGGATCGTGGTCCCGATCGCGAACCCGCGCACCGAGACCCACCTCGTCGACCTCGCCTGCACCCTCGCGCGCGACCGGGAGGGGGCGACCGTCCACGCCGTCCACATTATCCAGATGCCCAATCGGGCGGCGATGCGTTACGACGCCGGCCAGAGCCAGCGGATCGTCGCCGAGTCCGAGGAACTGATGGAGGGCATCCGCGAGACGGCACGCAGCTACGACGTCGCCTGCGACACCTCGACGATCGTCTCCCACCGCTCGTTCGAGGACATCATCGACACCGCCGAGCACCAGGACGCTGATCTGGTCGTGATGGGCTGGGGCAACGACCGGCCGTGGGGCGCCGCCCGGGCCGAGCGCCCGATGGACGAGTTGACCAGCCAGCTTCCCTGCGACTTCCTCGTGCTGGAGTCCCGGGGGCTCGACGTCTCGCGAGCGCTCCTGCCGACCGCCGGCGGGCCGGACTCGGACCTGAGCGCCGAGGTCGCGGAGACGCTCCGGACGGTCGTCGGCACCGAGGTCACCCTGCTGCACGTCGTCGACGGCCCCGAGGAGCGCGAGGCCGGCGAGCAGTTCCTCTCCGAGTGGGCCGCCGAACACGGCCTCGAAGACGCCACGTTCGTCGTCGACGACTCCGGCGACGTCGAGGGGGCGATCTGTCGCGAGGCCGACGACCACTCGCTGATCCTCATCGGCGCCACCGAGGAAGGGTTGCTCTACCGGCTGGTGACCGACTCGCTGCACATGGACGTCGTCAACGAGGTCGACAGCTCCGTACTGCTCGCCGAGCGGCCGGGCGAGCGCAGCCTGATCCAGCGGCTGTTCGGCCACTGGTAGCGTCGAAAACGGAACCCGGTCGCGGCTAGTCGCCGGGTTCGACCGTCACGGTCGAACTGGCCGAGGGGCTGGCGTCGCCGTCGCGCAGTTGCAGGTACGCCGCGGCCATGATCCCGTAGACGAAGACGAACAGGACGCTGTTGAGGAGCACGGAGGCGAGGTCGCCGAGGGACGGCGCGCCGGCCGCGGCGAACAGCGGCGGAACGATCCCGGCGACCATCCCGGTGCCGGCGAGGAAGAGGACGACGAGCCCCAGCCTGAGCCGGTTCCCCCGCGCGAGGGCCCAACTGCGCCGAAGGCCGCCGACGACGCCGCGGTCCTCGACGCCGACCGCGAAGATGAAAAACAGGAACGAGACGGCGAGGAACAGCCCCGGAACGACGAGCACGAGGGTGCCGACCGCGACCGCGACGCCGACGACGACGCCGCCGACGAGCGTTCGGAGCGTCGCCCGGCCGACGTGGCGGGTGTACAGCTCCGAGGGGAACGTCGACAGCGCCGACAGCGGCCGCGCGAACCCCCGGGCGACGAGCACGCCGTAGACGCCGGTGAAGGCGTACGTCGCGCCAAGCAGGACGGCCGCGGCGGTCCCGGAAAGCGGGAGCGTCAGCCCGACCTGAGGGGCCGCCTCCGCCGGCAGGGCGTCCTCGATGAGCGTGTTCGTCGACGCCACGGTCAGCAACTGCGTGAGGAGCAAGAGCCCGAACAGGACCCCGCCGGTTCGCGTCGGTACGCGTCTGATACCGTCTCCGATCGCACGCGATAGCTGGAGGGCCATCGCTACCGTCTCTCGTTCACCAGCTCTTATATGTTTCTGAAATGATCTATCGGGGCCGCCTAGTCGGACCGCGCGTCCATCCGGCCCGCGAGCCGTCGCGTGGACGCGGGGACGGCCCGCACGAGCGCCGAGGTGGGCTCGTAGGCGACGCGCTCGCCCGGTTCCTTGGCGGCGACGACGCGCCTGAATCCGGGCGCCCGGAAGGTGAGCCGACACCGGCCGTCGGGGCCCGTCCGCGCCTCCGAGCGGGCGCTGGCGACGAGGGCGTCCGCGACCGGTTTGCCCCGGCCGTCGCGGACGCGGACGGCGAGCGGTTCCCCCACTGGCACGTCGTCGCGGTCGAGGTCGAGAACGAGCGGCCGGACGGTTTTCATGCGGGCCGTTACCACGGGAAGGGGAAGAAAGTACGACCTGCCGTTTCAAGCGTCGCGCTCGCGTCGCCCGTGTCGGCTCCAGTCGACGGCGGAACCGGTGATACCGCCCTGCCGACTCCGGAGCGTTTTTCTTCCTCCCCCGCCGACTCGCGTACCGACTCGTGACCTCCGCCGTGACATCGCTGTTCGCCGGCGTCGTCTTCGGCGTCGCGCTGGCGGCCCCGCCGGGGCCGATGAACGCCATCATCGCCGGGGAGAGCGTCGTCCGCGGGTGGGGCGCGGGCTTTCGCGCCGGCGTCGGGGCCATGCTCGCGGACGTGGTCTTCTTCGTCCTCGCGTTCGCGGGCGTCGCCGCGGTCGTCGGCGAGAACCCGACCGTCGAGCACCTGCTGTACGTCTGCGGGGGCGTGCTCATGCTTGCGTTCGCCGTCGACGCCGTCGGCGAGGCCCGCGAGGCGTCGTTCACCGGCGGCGTCGACGACGCCTCGACGGGCTTCCGGAAGGCGTTCGCGCTCTCGCTGACGAACCCCTACCAGATCGGCTTCTGGCTCACCGTCGGCGTCGGCCTGCTCCAGCCGGGGGTCGTCGACGTCCTCTCGCGGGTGCCGGCCGTCGGCGCGAGCCTCGAAGGTCTGCTGGTCGTCCAGACGGGGAGCCCGGCGCTGCTCGTGGGCTTCTTCGCGGGCATCCTCGTCTGGATCGTGACCTACCCGGCCGCGCTCGTCGCCGCCGGGCGGCGCGTCGACGCGTTCGCGCCGGTCGTCGCGCTGCTGAGCGGGGTCGTCCTCGCGGGGTTCGGTGCGCTCTTTCTCGCGCTGGGCGCCCGCGGGTTCGTCTGATCAGTCCCCGAGTTCGGCGATCTCGTCTTCGAGCCACTCCCCGAACCACTTCACGCGCTTGAGTCGCTGGTGGGCGATGCTCTCGGCCGTGTCGCTCTCGACGCGCGAACCGGCCTCGCGGCCCCGTTCGAGGACGCGCTCGATCATCTCGTCGGCGTCCATGTGCGTCCGGGCCTCGTAGCCCATCCGCAACAGCATGAGCGCCGTGCCGTTGGCGCCGACCTTGTCGAGCAGGTCGGCCTCGATGAGAGACTGCGTCTCCAGCGAGACGTCCGACAGATCCCCCTGATAGGAGTGGTTCTCGACGGCGCGACACACCTGATCGACGAACGACTCGGGGTACTCCCCGCGCGATTCGAGGTACTTGCGGGCGACGCGAGCGCCGGCCTCCGCGTGCAGTTCCTGGTCGGCTTCGAGTTTGGCCACGTCGTGAAAGAGCGCGGCGACGCGCGTGACGTCGACGTCGGCGCCCTCCTTGCGGGCGATCTCCTCGGCGAGGGAGACGACGTTGAGGATGTGGTTGTGCCGGTACTCCGCGGAGTGCCACGGGTACCAGCGCATCCGTCCCCCCTCGTCTTCCTTCTCGACGCTGGCCGCGAGGTACTCGAAGACGAACTCGGTCATCGCCTCGAACTCGGCGTCGGAGACTCTGGTCTCTTTTATCTCGACGCCCACGATAGATCCCTCCGCAGCAAACGAGCGATAGTCATTGGGTACTGGTTCGGTTGTTTCGCTCTTTAGCCTTTGGTTCGACCGAACGAGCGCGCGAGTCGGCCGTCAGGACGCCGCTCACGGTGTCGCGGCGCCGTCCCGTCAGCGCCGCCGCCGACGGGCGTCGGGGTCGCGCCGGTAGATCCGCAGGCGGCTGTCGTGGATCTCGAACTCCGAGCCCGTCTCGGGCGGGATCGTCTCGGCTTTCCCGATGACGAGGTACCCTCCCGGGAGCAGCGACTGCGAGATGGTATCCAGCATCGAGCGCTTGTAGTCGGCGTCGATGTAGATAAACAGGTTCCGGCAGATCACGAGGTCGAACCCGGCCCGGGGCTCGTCGTTGATGAGGTCGTGGCGCTCGAACGTGACGTTCCGGCGGACCGCCCTGGAGACGTGGTAGCGCCGGTCGTCGCGCTCGACGTACCGTTCGGGGTCGTCGAGGAACGCGAGCTGGTCGCGGAGGTCGACGGTGCGTGACTCCTCGTAGACGCCGCTGCGGGCGGTTTCGAGGGCGGGTTCGCTGATGTCGGTCGCCAGCACGTGGACGGACGTCTCGTCGATCTCGGGGTCGTCGTGGGCGAGCATCGACAGCGAGTAGGGCTCGCGGCCGTCGGCGCAGGCGGCGCTCCAGACGTGGACGCTCTCGTTGGCCGCCGAGAGGTCGCGCATGACCTCCCGGATGCCGGCCCAGACGTCCGGGTTGCGAAAGAAGCCGGTGACGTTGATGCTCAGCGCACCCAGCAGCGCCTCCCGCTCGTCGGGGTCCTCGCGGAGCAACTCGAGGTAGGCCTCGTAGCTCGGGGTGTCGGTCCGTCGCATCCGCGAGGTGACCCGCCGGTCGAGGTAGCTGTCGTTGTAGTGGCTCGTCGCGAACCCCATCTCCGATTCGACGTACGCGAGCACCCGCTCGAACGCGTCGTCGCTCACAGCTCCGTCACTCCGCCGCCGTCGCTTGCGGTCTTGACCACGAGGAGTCCGGTTCCGGGGGTGAACTCGACGGTCCGGCCGTGTTCGCCGCCGACGTCCTCGGCGACGAGCGGGACGCCGAGTTTCTCGAGTTCCTCCTTGGCGGCTTCGACGTTGCGCTGGCCGACGCCGTCGCCGAAGCTGTCGAACTCGAACATGTCGCTACCGCCGGCGATCTTCGCCTCGACGTCGGTGTAGGTGGCCCCGCGTTCGACCATCCGGCGCAACAGCGCGCGGATGGCCGTGTCGGCGTACTTGCCGGGTTTGGCGTCGCTGCTCTCGGACTCGTCGCCGTCCGGAAGCATGACGTGGGCGAGGCCGCCGACGTCCGTCCCGGGATCGTAGAGGGCGATGGCCAGACAGGAGCCGAGGCCGTAGGACTTGAGCGTGTCCTCGCCCTCGCTGACGACGAGTTCGGAGATCCCGACCTGTACCGGTTCGGGGGCGCCCGGTTCGGAGCCGTAGGTTTTCATGTGCCTTCGATTTCGTCGAACTCGGCGGTCGTCGGCGTCTCCTCGATGCGGCCGACGTCGAGGTTGTTCAGCGCTCGTTCGAGGTCCTCTTCGTCGGGGATCGCGTACACCTCGCAGTCGAACTGGCGGCCGGCGGCGGTGATGACGGTGTCGAAGACGAACGCGAACTCCTGGTTCTGGCCGAGGCCGACGACGACGGGGTCGACCGCCGCGGCGCCGATGTCGTGGATGAACTCCGGCGTCGAGTGGTCGATCGTCGTGTCCAGCACGTTCGCCCAGCCGTCGAGGAAGCCGCTTGCCATGATGTTCCCGAGTTCCATGATGGCGCTCTTGCCCATCTCGTCGAAGCCCTCCTCCTCCGGACTCTCGGTCCCGGTCGGCACCATCGCCTTGACGACCTCGCGGGCGGACTCCTCGTCGAACATGAACAGGAGGTAGCCGCTTGGGGTCCCGTCGAACTCGAAGGCGACGCCGACGAGTTTCCCGCCGACGAACTCCTGGGGGATGGCCTCCAGCGAGACGAAGTTCAGCCGCCGGATCTCGACGCCGGTCTCGATCCCCGTCAGCGACGTCGCCGTCTTCGCGACCTCCTCGGCACCCTGTTCGGCCATCCGGTCGAAGCCGTCCAGTTTGTCGTACTCGATGCCGTCGTTCTCGCGCAGGCGTTCGAGCAACTGGGCCATCGACTCCCGTTCCGGGAAGAGGTAGTGGCTGAAGGCGATTTCGGTGCCGACGGCCTCGATCTGGCTCTCGAAGAGCAACGCGAGGTCGCCCTCGTCGGGCGTCTCGTCGACGTCCGCGAGGAACGGTTCGGCGGAGGTCCCCTCGATGAACCCCGGCGTCGAGACGTCGATCACCGTCTCCAGAACGTCGGCCCAGCCGTCGATGAAGCCGTTGTTGATCACCTGACCGACCTCCTTGGCGGCGCTGCGGCTCATCTCGTCGAACGCCTCCACCTCGTCGTCGGCGACGAGCATCTCGACGATCTCGAGGGCGCTCTGGCGGTCGAAGACGACCACGGCGTGGCCCTCGAGGCCGCCGGAGATGTCGACGCGGATGCCGACCTTCTCGACGCCGTCCTCGAAGTTGCGGCGGATCTCCGAGCCGCGCATGAAGTTGAGCTTCGTGACGCCTACCCGGGTGTCGACGCCGGCCATCTTCGTGAGCCGGCCGGCCGACAGGCCCGCTCCCTCGCGGGCCATGCGGTAGAACGTCCCCAGCGCGTTGACGTCCAGCCTCATGCCGCGTTCGATTCCATTCCGTTGATCATCCGGACGAACTCTTCCAGGTCGGGGAAGGCGTAGATCTCGGCCTCGATCTGGTAGCTGGGCACCGTCAGGTCCGAGTCGAAAAACAACGCGAGGTCGTCGCTGCCGAGGCTCGCCGTCCGGACGACGACCTCGCTGGCCTGCGCGTAGACGAGCTGGGGCGCGGCGGTGTCGATCGCCCGGCCGAGGACGTCGGCCCAGCCGTCGATGAAGCCGCTTGCCATCATGTTGCCCATCTCCTCGACGGCGCTGCGGGCCATCTTGCTCGAGACGTTCGACATGTCGTCGACGACGTCCCGGAGCATGATCGCCGTGATCTTCTTCGCGCTGTCCTCGGGGAACAACACGAGGATGTGGCCGTGGGGCGGGTCCAGCAGCCGGACGCGGACGCCGACGCGCTTGCCGGGTTCGACGCCCGATTTGATCTCCGCGACGTCGACGAAGTTCGTCTTCGTCACCTCCATCTGGGCGTCCTGACCCGTGAGTTTGCTCATGTTGTCCGCGACGCCGTTCGTCCCGACTTTCGCCATCTCGTCTACGAAGCTCAGCTTCCGGATGTCGACCATCATGCTCGTTCGCTCCTCCGTGATCGTGCGTTCTCGTTCGCGGTGTCGTCTCGAGCCGATGCGTTCGTCGCGTCCGTTCGCGGGGACGACGCGGACGCCGTGTGGATGTGAGTGGGTCGAATCATGGGTGTGTCTCGAAGTAGTACGGATGCGGTCATAGTGTCGTTACGTCGAGGATGGTGACGACCTCGCCCCGGCCGCGGACGGTCGCGCCGCTGAGGCCGGGGATGCCGCCCATGAACCCCTCGAAGGGCTTGACGACGACCTCCCGCTGGTCGTGGACCTCGTCGCAGCGGAGCGCGATCGGTCGGACGTCGTCGCGGATGCGGACGACCATGCCGACGTCCGCCTCGCCGCCGTCCGTTCCGAGGGCCTCGTCGAGGTCGACGACGGGAACCTCCTCGCCGTCGTCGCCGACGAAGACCTCCCGGCCGTCGACGCGCTCGACGGCGGTCGAGTCGCCGATGTCCCGGACGGCCTTGACCGGGACGCCGAACTCCTCGCCGCCGCTCTCGAGGAACAGGATCTCGTCGATCGCCACGGTCACCGGCAGGGACATCGTCACCGTCGTCCCCTCGCCGGGTTCGCTGTCGATCTCGATCGACCCGTCGAGGTCCTCGATCGTCCGCTCGACGACGTCCATCCCGACGCCGCGGCCGCTGACGTCGGTGACCTCCTCGGCCGTCGACAGCCCGGGGTGGAAGATCAGTTCGTAGGCCTCCGCGTCGTCGAGCGCGTCGGCCTCGTCCTCGTCGAGGACGTCCGCCTCGACGGCCGCCTCGCGCAGCGCGTCCGGGTCGAGGCCGCGGCCGTCGTCCTCGACGTCGATTGTGACCCGGCCGCGCTCGCGCGCCGCCCGGACGGCGACGGAGCCCGTCGCCGGCTTGTCGGCGGCCTCGCGCTCCTCGGGCGCTTCGATGCCGTGGTCGACGGCGTTTCGCACGAGGTGGATCAGCGGGTCGCCGATCCGGTCGAGGATCCCGCGGTCGAGTTCGACGTCCTCGCCGCGCAGGTCGAACTCGACGTCTTTCCCCTGGTCGCGCGCGATGTCGCGGACGACCCGCGGGAGCCGGTTGGTGACCGACCCCAGCGGGACCAGCCGGACGTCCATCACGGCCTCCTGGAGGTCCGTGGTGATGTCCTCGAGCTGGTCGAGTTCGTCGTCGAGCGTTCCGTAGTCGGCGCCGGAGTCGACCGCGTAGCGGAGCCTGACGCGGCTCGTGACCAGCCCTTCGACGAGGTTCAGAAGCGAGTCGATCTGTTCGGCGTCGACCCGGATCGACCCCGGTCGGTCGTCCTCGTCGTCGCCGGACTCCTCGTCCGGGATCGCCGGCACGTCGACGTCCGGAACCTCCATCTCGGGGACGTCCTCGTAGACGCGCTCGGCCGCGGCGTCGCCGCCGCTCGCGTCGCCGAAGCCGTCGTCCGTAGCGGCGTCGGCCTCGGCGGTCTCGAGGGCGCCGAGGGCTCCGGCGTCCGCCTCGAACTCGCCGACGTCGAAGTCGTCGTCCGCCTCCACGTCGAGGTCGCCGAGGTCGTCGTCGTCGAAAGAGTCCTCGAAGTCGTCGTCCGCGTCGCCGAAGTCGTCGTCCGCGTCGCCGTCGAACCCGTCGAGGTCGTCGTCGAAGTCGGCGGCGGCGCCGCGCTCGAACGCGACCTCGTCCGCGCCGGGGTCGAACCCGGCGTCGGCAGTCCCGGAGTCGGCGTCGGACTCGAACCCGGCCTCGGGCTCGGCGCCCTCGTCGGTCGGTTCGGGCTCGTCGACGCCCTCCGCGTCGGCGGAGACGCCGTCGCCGGCCGGTTCGTCGGGCTCGATTGCCCCCTCGTCGACCTCGGAATCCGGCTCGTCGGTCCCGTCGGTCGACTCGTCGCCGGCCGCCTCATCGACCTCGGCGGTCGATTCGTGGCCGTCGCCCGCCGGTTCGGGTTCGTCGCTCGCTTCGGTCTCGTCTGCCTCGGCCGCGTCCGCGGGCTCCTCGACCGTCCCGACGGCCTGTTCGTCCGTCGCCCCGTCGTCTCCCGCCGACGTCGAGGAGACGTCGGGTTCGTCGTCCGCGGCCGGTTCGGCCGTCGCCGCGCCGTCGTCCGACCCTGACGCGGGGGTGGCGACCGACTCGAACGAGAACGTCTCGTCGACCGGGGGGTCCGGTTCGTCCGCGTCGGCCGCGCCGTCGTCGTCCGCCGGGTCCGGTTCGTCCGCGTCGGCCGCGCCGTCGTCGACCGGGGGGTCCGGTTCGTCCGCGTCGGCCGCGCCGTCGTCGACCGGGGGGTCCGGTTCGTTCGCGTCGGCCGCGCCGTCGTCGACCGGGGGGTCCGGTTCGTTCGCGTCGGCCGCGCCGTCGTCAACCGAGAGGTCGGGCGACGAGTCGACGGCGGTCCCGGCGTCGGCGGCGGTCGAGTCGGCGGCTGGCGACGCGTCGGCGTCGCCGCCATCGTCGGGGTCGTCGGCCGCGTCATCGCCGAGAAACGAGCCGTCGTCGTCGAAGTCGTCGCCGAGGAGTTCGTCCATGCCGACCTCCTCCTCGTCGAACTCGTCGAACTCGAGTTCCTCCAGTTCCTCCTGGAGTTCGTCGAACTCGACCATCTCGACTTCCTCTTTCAGCTCCGCGAAGACGGCGCTGGCGTCGTCGACCTCGTCGGCCTCCTCGTCGGGTTCGTCGTCCGGCTCGTCGTCGGCCTCCTCCTCCTCCGTGAGGTCCTCCTCGTCGAGCAGGTCGTCGAACGAGCCGGCCTCGCCCATGTCGTCGAACGCCTCGAGGTCGTCGTCGTCCTCGACGTCCTCGACCATCGCGTCGAGGTCGTCGAACGCCTCGAACTCGTCGAGCAGTTCGTCGACCGACAGCTCCTCGGCCTCGTCGGGCGAGATGTCGACGTCGGCGTCGGGCTGGCCGATGGTGATCCCGCCGTCGCGCTCGATGCGGTCGGTGACGCTGACGATCTCGTAGTCGGCGACGGCGTCGATCGGGTCGAACGCCGCCGCGATGGCGGCCTCGCCGACGGCGCTGCCGAAGACGGCGTCGAACGTCCAGTTGTACTCCTCGTTCTCGATCGCCTCGCGCGAGGGTTCGGTCCCGATGAGGTCGAAGGCGTCCGCGAGCGCGTCGGCGACCAGCCTTCCGTTGTTGACCTCCTCGTCCGGCTCGATCGAGAGGCGAGCGAGGAACGCGTCGTGGTCGTCGTCGGTCGGCGCCTCGAACCGCGCGAGCGTGGCGTCTATCTCGTCGTCGGTCGGCGCGCGGATCGCCGGGGCCTCCGTCGCCTCTTCGAGGTGGTCCCGGAGCGCCTCGATCGTCGCCGTCGGGTCGGTCCGGATCTCCTCGTGGACCGCGACCTCGTCGACCATCCCTTCGAGTTCGTCGACGGCGTCGAAGACGACGTCCATGAGTTCGGGGGTCACCGGCACCCCGCCGGCGCGTACCGCGTCCAGCAGGTCCTCGATCGCGTGTGCGAGGTCGCTCGCCCGCGTCAGCCCCATCGCCCCGCAGTTGCCTTTCAGGGTGTGGGCGATGCGGAAGATCTCCTCCATCGCCGCCTCGTCGCCGGGGTCGCGCTCGAGCGCGAGTAGCGCGTTGTTCAGTTCCGTGATGTTCTCCTCGCTCTCCTGAACGAACTCCGTCCAGTAATCGGTCATCGTTCTCCCTCCGTGTCGAACGCGTCGACGATGCTCTCGGCGACCCCCTCGGCGGGGACGACCTCGTCGACGCGACCGGTCTCGATGGCTTTCGCCGGAATGCCGAAGACCGGGCTCGTCCGCTCGTCCTGGGCGATGGTCCGGCCGCCGGCCTCCTTGACGGCCTCGATCCCCGCCGCGCCGTCGCGGCCCATCCCCGAGAGGACGACCCCGCACAGCGGGTCCGACACCCGCTCGGCCGCCGTCCGCATCGTCACGTCGATCGCCGGGCGAACCCCGTGGATCCGCTCGCCGTCTTCGAGGCCGACCCGGACGCGGCCGCCGACGTTGTTCCGCACCGCGAGGTGGTAGCCCCCGCGGGCGACCAGCGCCTCGCCGGGGCCGATCCGGTCGCCGTCGCGGGCCTCGCGCACCTCGTACTCGCTGATCGCGTCGAGTCGCTCGGCGAACCGCGCGGTGAACTCCGAGGGCATGTGCTGGACGACGAGCAGTTTCGCCCCGAGGTCGGCCGGCAGCGTCGCGACCAGTCGCTCGACGATCCGCGGCCCGCCCGTCGACGCGCCGACGACGACCGTCGGGTCCCCGCTGGGTTCGCCGTCGAGCGCGACGGTCTCGGCGTCGCCTTCCCGCGCGACCGTGCCGGCGACCCCTCGCCGGTCCGCGGTCTCGGCGGCGACGCCGGCCGCGTGGGCCGCCGCCGTCGTGCGTGCAAGCGCCAGCGAGGAGATACTCGCGGCCGCGAGGTCGTCGACCTTCTCGACGACCGCCGCCGCGAAGTCGTCGATGTCCCGGCCGTCGGTGTTCGCCTTGGGGAGGAAGTCGACGGCCCCGCGCTCCAGCGCGTCGAGGGTGGCCTCCGCGCCGTCTGCGGTGTCGGCGCTGAGCATCAGCACGGGCGTCGGGGCCGCGGACATGATCCGTGCGACCGCCTCGATGCCGCTCATCCCGGGCATCTCGACGTCCATGGTCACGACGTCGGGGTCGTGTTCGTCGACCGCCTCGACCGCCGTGGCGCCGTCGGCGGCGGTCACGACGTCGTAGCCGGCGTTCGTGAGCGCGTCGTCGACGACCCGGCGGATGAACCGCGAGTCGTCGACGACGAGTACGCGCGTCATGCGGGAACGACGTCTGCCAGGGCCTTCCGAACGCTGGGTTCTTCGAACGGCTTCGTGACGTATCCGTCCGCACCGGCTTTCACGGCCAGTTTCATCTTCTCGCGCTGGCCGACGCTCGTACACATGATGACCCGCGAACCGGGATCGAGTTTCTTGATCGCCGCGGTCGCCTTGATGCCGTTGCACTTCGGCATCACGATGTCCATCATGACGATGTCGGGCCGGTGTTCCTTGTACAGCTTAACGGCCTCGGCGCCGTTGGCCGCCTCCCCGACGATATCGTACTCCTCTTCGAGAATCTGTCGGAGGAGGTTCCGCATAAAATGTGAGTCGTCTACGATGAGGACCCCTGTCGACATTCAGTTGTACACCAAGGTTCGATACCGATACGACTACCATAAATGCTGTCTCTCGGTTATCAGACGTGATAACCAACGAACTCGACGCCGGCTCTCGATCCGACCGCCGCTCAGGCCGGCCGCCCGGCGGCCAGCAATAACCGGTCGACGTCGACCAGCGGGGTGACCTCGACGACGATCCGCCCCGCGTCGGTCCCGTCCGCTCGCTCCCGCTCGACCAGTCCGACGACCAGCGGGTGTTCGAGCGCGCCGCCGGCGACGTCCGCCGCCACCTCGTCGGGGTCGCGGACGTCGCTTTCCGGAACGGACTCGACGCCGCGGACCTCGTCGACGATCATCGCCGCCGGCTGGCGGTCGGTCGGCCGGTCGAAGACGACGAGGCGGGGTTCGTCGCTCGGCGCCGCCTCGGCCGGGAACAGTTCCCGGGGCTCGATCACCGCGGTGATCTCCCCGCGGAGGTCGACCACGCCCGTAATCGCCTCCGGCGAGCGGGGGACGCGCGTCGGCGACGTCGGCGGGTCGACGATCGTCTTCACCTCGTCGACGGACACCGCGAGCCGTCGCTCGCCGATCGAGAAGAACAGGAAGCGTTCGAGTTCCTCCTCCGGTTCGTCGTCCCCCTCTCGTTGCTCCTCGGAGTCGTCGATGTCGATCCCGAGGAGTTTCTCGGGAAGGTCCGCGGACATGTTCTCAGCTGAGTATCTCAGCCCTCGGATAAAACGTTGACCCCCGGCTCGCTCAGCCGAACCCCGGCGGCCCCCGGTCGGAGTCGTCCTCGATCTCGACGTCGAGGCCCATCTCCTCGCGTCGCCGCCGCAGGCGCAGGATCTGGCGGTAGTAGTAGGCGATCCCGGCGCCGCCGAGGGTGAGCGCGACGGCGATCAGGCCGGCGAACAGCCTGAGGTCCCGTGTGGCGTAGTACTGCAGGGTGATCGTCGAGTCGACGTGCTCCCACGCCAGTCGCTCGCGGTCGTCGACGACCTCCCGCTCGTAGCCGCCGGGGCTCGCGTCGCCGATCAGGAAGTTCGAGGTCCGATAGCCCGCCGGGAGGGTCACCTCGTAGGAGCCCTCGACGTACGCCGGCAGCTGGAACGTCTTCCCGTCGGCGGGGCCGGAGAACGCGAGCGTCCCGTTGCCGTCCGGGACGCGGACCTCGGTGGCCGACCGGCTCCGATCGATCTCGAGTTGCGAGCCGGTCAGT
The DNA here is from genome assembly GCF_024296665.1 of Salinilacihabitans rarus. Classification (NCBI taxonomy): domain Archaea; kingdom Methanobacteriati; phylum Methanobacteriota; class Halobacteria; order Halobacteriales; family Natrialbaceae; genus Salinilacihabitans; species Salinilacihabitans rarus. The sequence goes on from NZ_CP100762.1 coordinate 3,239,434, forward strand.
TCGGTCCCGTTCGGGTGCCAGTAGCGGACGGCGCGGATATCGAGGGGCTCGTCGCGGAAGAAACCCGACCGGTACAGCGACAGCTCCTCGGTGTCGTTGAGGTCGTAGACCGCCCGGAACTCCCCGCTGCTCAGGAGGCCGCCGCTCTCGACGTCGACGACGACGTCGGCGTCACGCTCCCTGAGGTCGGCGTAGTCGGCCTCGCTGTCGAGTTCCTCGTCGGGAATGTCGCCGTCGAATAACGCGGCACAGCCGGCGCTGGTCACGAGCAGGGCGGCCACGACCGTCGCGAGGGCGAGTCGACGATTCATACGGTCAGGGGACGACGGCGCGCAGTTCCGCCGGGAGGTACTCGCCGACGCTGGCGATCAGCCCCGGCGGGTCGGTGTCCTCGGTACAGATCACGCTCTGTTCGAGCAGGCCGAGTCGCTCGACGGTGACGTAGTCGCGGGCGTGGCCGGCGCGGTTGAGCGTCGCGCGCACCTCCGCGCGGGTCGCGCTGTTGACGTTCAGTCGGCCGTTCCCGCGGGACCACTCGTAGAGCCGGTCGCGCTCCTCGTCGGCCAGCCGGGCGGGCTCGTCCTCCCCGCCCCGGACGAACCGCAACGGCAGGTGCTGGACGAGGCCGAACCGCTCGCGGATCTGGGCCGGGGAGCCCGGGCCGAGGCCGAGTTCGTCCGCCGGGATCCGGACCGGCTCCCCGGCGTCGAGGGTGAACCCCTCCTCGTCCCACGATTCGAGGGTCCCGACGTAGGTCTCGCCCGGTTCGAGGTCGGGGACGACCTCGCCCCACTCCTCGCGGAGGACGTTGCGGGCGACGACGGCGTCCTCGCCTTCGACCGTCACCGACGGGAAGTCGTCGTGGCGGACCCCGACCTCGTAGTCGACGTCGAGGTCGCCGACGGCGTTGTCGACCAGCGAGCGCAGCGAGTTCAGCGCCCGCTCGCGGGCCTCGCCCTCGACGTACAGTTTCGTCGCGAGTACGACCATCAGACGTCGATGTTGAGTTCGTCCTCGAGCTCGGCGATGCGCTCCTCCATCGCGTCGACGAGCCGGTCGTTGTCCATCGATTCCAGCGGCGAGCCACACTCGGGACACTCGAAGCCGAAGTCCATCGCCTCCCCGAACTCGAAGCGGATCGAGCAGATCTCACAGAGGTAGAACTCGTGGGTGCGCTCGTACTCCTGGCGCTCCTCGAGGGCCTCGTGGAGCCGGTACATCTCCTCTTCGAGGTTCTCCGGGATGTTGTCGTACTCGAACGTCCAGAGATACGTGAGCCAGCCCGAGTCCTCGTCGCGCAGCCGTCGGTAGCTCGCCAGATCGTTCTCGTAGAGGATAAACAGCGCCCGACGGACGTCGTTGAGTTCGAGGTCGAGTTCCTCCGCGAGTTCCTCGTCGGTCACCTCGCCGTCCGGCGGTGCCGCCGCGACGGGCATCCCCTTGGGACCGACCAGCTCGTGTAAGTACTTCTGGATGACCGGGTCCTCGAGCAGGTCCTCAAAAGCCATTAACTGTCCGTAAGGCCATGCGGCCATTAAGTCTTGTCAACCGTTTCGGCCGCTCGCCCGCTCACTCCCGCTCGCCGTCGGCCGTCCCGACAACGGACTCCATGAGTTCGATCACGTTCCCCTCCTCGACCGGGCGCAGTTCCCGCGGGTAGGCGCCGACGGTCACGAGCAGGTCGCCGTCGGCCGCGACGGCCTCGGTGACGTGGAGGTCGACCGGGAGGTCGACTCCGGCGAACGTCGCGTCGGCGGTGAACCGCGAGCGGGTCGTCTCCTGGTCGAGGATCGTCACCGTCCCGTCCTCGTCGTGCTCGGGGTCGCCGATGTCGTCGTAGTTGTCCCCGACGAGGTCGACGAGGTCGGCGGTGGACATCTCCGCGACGGGGTTGAACTCCTCGCCGAGCACCTCGACTTTCGGCGTCGACAGCACGACGAAGACGGCCGCCGGCTGTCGGAGCAGCGACCCCACCTCGACCGCCTTCTCGTGTTCGGTCACGTAGTTGATCACGACGACCGTCGCCGACTGGCCGGCGGCCTCGAACTCCCGTTCGACCCGCGCGTCCTCGACGCCGGTCTCCTCGTAGCCCGTCTCCTCGCGGGTAGCCGCGGCGACGCCGCCGGGGGAGGCCTCGAACGTCGTCGGCCCGTCCCGGAGCAGGCTTGTACAGCCGGCGAGGCCCGCGAGTCCGACGCTCCCGGCGCCCGCGATCACGGTTCGGCGCTTCATGTCCGCAGGACTCGCCGGTCGGTTCCCATGAGTGTATCGGGTTCGGACGGACGTCGCCGGCGTGCTGTCAACGTAGACGAATTATCGCCAGCTATTTACTGGTACGCGACACGTGTCGCTCGTGGAACTCGCACTTATCTCCGACACGCACGTCCCGGAGCGAGCGACGTCGATCCCCGAGCCGTTCCGGGAGCGGATCGCGGCGGCCGACCACGTGATCCACGCCGGCGACTTCGAGACGCCCGACGTCCTCGAGGAGGTCCGCGACCTCGCGTCGGATCTGACCGCCGTCCACGGCAACGCCGACCCGGCCGGGATCGGTCTCCCGGCGGTCGCGGACGTGGCCGTCGACGGCGTCACGTTCGTCGTCACCCACGGGACGATCGACCCGGTCGAGTCGGCGGTCTACGGCCACGACGGGCTGGTCATGCGGGACGACGACTGGCTGAACGCGATCGCGGACACCGCTCGCGCCCGGACTCGCGCGTGGGACGGCGAGGGAATCGTGGGGATCGGCGGCCACTCCCACCGCGTCGAGGACGAGGTTCACGACGGCGTTCGCGTGCTCAACCCCGGCTCCGCGACGGGGGCGGAGCCGGCCGAGGTCGCGACGATGATGACCGTCGACGTCGACGACGGGGCAGTCGACGTGACGGTTCACGAGGCCTGAGCCGGCTGCGACGACCTCAGGAGTCGTCGACGTCGACGACGCGCTTGCCCGTCTCCCGGGGCACGACCCGGCGGTCGGCGTCCTCCCACTCGCGGTCGAGTTCGCGGCCCTCGAACAGCCGGTCGAGGAACACCGCGAGGCCGGCGACCTCCGAGTGGGGCTGGTTCGTGACGCCGACGTTCCAGTCGGCGGCCTCGTAGACGTCGAACGGCACCTTCTCGGCGCCGACGACGACCAGCAGGGGCTCGTCGGCGTCGGCCCGCGCGGCGCGGAGCTCCGCTTCGACGTCCTGGACGCGCTCGCCGTACATCGTCAGGTGGACGACCAGTCCCTCCCAGTTCCGGACGACGCCGCGGGGGGAGTCGGTGAGTTCGGCCTCGAACGGCCCGCCGAAGCGGTCGGTGATGTCCGCGACGGTCTCCAGCGCGCCAGCGGCGTTCTCGGGGAAGAGGACGCGGTCGGCCCCGAGCGCCCGCGCCGTCAGGCCGACGTGAGTCGTCATGCGCTCGTCCCGGCCGGGCCGGTGGCCGAGTCGGAGCACCGCGACCTCGGGTTCCTCGTGCATGGTCGAGACGAGTCGCGGGCCGGGTTAGGCGGTTTCGCTTTCCCGACGACGACGGTTTTTTGCCGGTTCGGTGCGCTCGCCCAGCTATGACGCGACGGCTATCGACCGGCGGCGACCGCGGGCGGGGGAGACGACGATGAGTTCTGGCGCGCTCGACGCGGTACGCGAGTACGTCGCCGAACACCGCTACGGCCTGCTGACGGACCTCGCGTTCGCGGTCGTCTGGGTCACGATGGTGTCGATCCTGTTCGAAGTCGTCGACGGCCCCCGCTGGGCTTACTACATGTTCATGCTCGCCGGGGTCGTCGCTTACTACGGGCTGTTCGGCTTCGAGCCGACAGAAAAAGGGTCCGAGTCGTAGCGTTACTCGTCCTCGGCGTCGACGACGAGCACCGGTACCCGGGACGTCCGCAGGACGCGCTCGGTCACGCTGCCGAGCAGCGCCCGGCGGACGCCCGAGCGGCCGTGCGAGCCGATGACGATCAGGTCGATCCCGTTCGCCTCGGCGTAGTCGGCGATCTCGATGTGCGGGCGGCCCGCGACGACCGACTCGATCACCTCGATGCCGTACTTCCCGGCGCGGTCGGCGACGACGTCGGTGGCCTCCAGCGCGCGGGACTCCAGTTCGGGCATCTCGTCGAACCGGCCCGCCTTGATGCGTTCGACCTGTTCGGTACCGAGGCCGACGTCGACCGCGTCGGTGTCGACGACGTACAGTGCGTGCAAGTTCGCGCCGTAGCGTTCGGCGAGGTCGACCGCGTGGTCGATGGCGGCTTCGGCGACGTCGCTTCCGTCAGTCGGGATGAGGATCGTGTCGTACATGATCAGTCGTCAGAGGGGGCGTTGCCGCCGACGACGTCCTCGGCGGAGTCCGTGCGCTGCATCGGTTTCGGGCTGTGACACTGCCGGACGAGGCGCTTGACGTCCTCGGGCGGGTCGTTCGTCACGAGCGAGACGACGACGATGACTCCCATGACCAGCGGGGCGCCGACAAGCGCCGACGAGGTCGCCGGGAGCACCGCCTGGATCGCCCCGTCGCCGAGGTTGAGGAACCACGCGTCGAGTATCGACCCGAACGAGAGCGTCAGACCGACGAGCATGCCGGCGATCGCCCCCTCGCGGGTGGTGTTTTCCCACCACAGTCCGAGGAAGAACACCGGGAAGAAAACGGTTCCGGCGATGGCGAACGCCGCGGCGACGAGTTCGGCGATGAGCCCCGGGGGATTCAACGCGGTGATCGTGACCAGCAGGCCGACCACGAGGATCGCGACCCGGCCGACGATCAACTGCTCGCGCTGGGAGGCGTCCTCCTTGATGAGGTTGGTGTAGATGTCGTGTGCGGCGGCCGAGGAGGCCGTGATGAACAGCCCCGCGACCGTCGCCAGCGCGGCCGCGACCGCACCGGCGGCGACCAGTCCGACCAGCCACTGGGGAAGGTCGGCGAGCGCGGTGGTCATCACGACGGTCGCGTCCGCCTCCACGCCGGTCATGCCGGTGTAGCTGCCGTAGCCGCCGTCCTCGTACAGGATCGCGGCGAACGCGGCGTACGCGGCCGTGCCCCAGTAGAGGAGGCAGATGAAGAACAGCCCCCACACCGTCGACCAGCGCGCGGTGCGCTCGTTGTCGACCGTGTAGAAGCGCACGAGGACGTGCGGGAGTCCGCAGGTGCCGACGATCAGGGTGAAACACGTCGCCACCCACGTGTAGTAGCCGGCGTTGGCGAACGGTTCGGTGAACTGCTCGTCGAGGCTGGCGACCTGGGCCACCTCGTCGCCGAACTGCAGGTACGGCAGGACCGACGAGAAGCCCTGCGACCAGCCGACGGCGTACAGCCCGATCAGGAACGCGCCGATCAGGATGACGTACTGCAGCGCCATGTTCTTGGTCGCGCCGAGCATCCCCGAGAGGGCGACGTAGCCGACCGTGACGAGCATCAGCAGGACGACGCCGACCTCGTAGGGGACGCCGAAGATGTACTGAGCCATCAGCCCCATGCCGCTGCCCTGACCGACCGCGTAGACGTACGCGATCAGCAGCGTCGTCAGCGCCGCGAGGCCGCGACCGAAGTCGGAGTAGAACCGATCACCGATGAAGTCCGGCGCGGTGTACTTCCCGAATCGGCGGAACTGCGCGGCCATGAAGATCAGCAGGATGAAGTACCCCGTCGTCCAGCCGACGAGATACGCCAGCCCGAAGTAGCCGGCCAGCGCGATCAGCGACGCGACCCCGAGGTAGGAGGCGGCGCTCATCCAGTTCGCGCCGATCGCCATCCCGTTCTCGATGGGCCCGATCGAGCGGCCCGCGACCCACAGGTCGTCGACCGCGGCGACGCGGAAGAACCAGCCGACCGCGAGGAAAAGCACCAGCATCCCGACGAGGATCAGCGCCGGGAGCAGTTTGAAGCCGCCCTCGGCGACGTCGAACGCCTCCCCCTGCAGGAGAATCTCTACCATCGGGATCTCTATCATTGTTCACCTCCGTCGGCGGCCATCGCGCCGCTCGACTCGGCTTCCCCTTCGTGGCTGATGCCGTACTTCTCGTCGAGGCGGTCGCGCTGCCAGGCGTACGCCGCCGAGAGGGCGAGCGCCCCGGCCGGCGCGACCAGCGCCGTCAGGAAGAAGTGCAGCGGATAGCCGCCAAGCACCTCGGTTTCGGTCATGACCTCCGGCGCGACCGCGGCGGCGGTCACGGGGCCGAACACGAACAGGGCCCAGATCGCGAAGAAGCCCCAGATCACCTTCAGGTGATCCCGCATGAACGGGGTCGCGGGCTTGAACATGTTTATCTCCGCGTTCAGGTAGTCTGCGGTCTGTACGCCTCCGTCCGTCTCGACGGCGCGTTCGCCGTCGGATTCGTGGGTGGTATTGTCTGTCATTATTTCTGATACGTTTGGTCCGCGGCCGGTCACTGAGTCACGTGCAAAAACGACCCGGGGGCTAGTTCCCCTGGACCTCCGCGGCGATTTCGTCTACGATCTCGGGGTTGCGAAGCGTCGACGTGTCACCGAGTTCGTTGTCGCTGGCGATGTCTTCGAGCAGGCGGCGCATGATCTTGCCCGAGCGGGTCTTGGGCAGTTCGGGCGTGAAGACGACCTCCTCGGGCCGGGCGATCGGTCCGATGGCGTCCTCGACGCCCTCGACGATCGCGGCCTCGAGGTCGTCGCCGCCCTCGTAGCCGTCCTCGGGGATGACGTAGGCGTAGACGGCCTCGCCTTTGATCTCGTGGTCGCCGCCGACGACGGCGGCCTCGGCGACGCCCTCGGTGCCGACGATGGCCGACTCGATCTCCATCGTCCCGAGGCGGTGGCCGGAGACGTTGATCACGTCGTCGACCCGGCCGAGCACGGTGATGAAGCCGTCCTCGTCGATCTTGGCGCCGTCCTCGGGGAAGTAGACCCACTCGTCGGCCTCCTCGTCGGAGTACTCGCGCCAGTACTCGTTGAGGAACCGCTCGTCGTTGTTGTAGAGCGTCCGGAGCATCCCCGGCCACGGCTTCTGGACGGTGAGGTAGCCGGCGTTCCCGGCCTCGACCGTCTCGCCCTGGGCGTCGACGACGCGGGCGTCGATGCCCGGCAGCGGCGGGCCCGCCGACCCCGGCTTCATCGTGTTGATTCCGGGTAGCGTGGTGACCATCATGCCGCCGGTCTCGGTCTGCCACCAGGTGTCGACGATGGGACACTCGCCGCCGCCGATGTGCTCGTAGTACCACTTCCACGCCCGCGGGTTGATCGGTTCGCCGACCGTCCCCAGCAGGCGCAGCGACGAGAGATCGTGTCGGTCGGGGTACTCCGTCCCCCACTTCATGAACGCGCGGATCGCCGTCGGCGCCGTGTAGAAGATGTCCACGTCGTTCTTCTCCACGAGTTCCCACATGCGGTCCTTCTCGGGGTAGTCCGGCGTCCCCTCGTACATGAGGGTGGTCGTCCCGAGCGCGAGGGGGCCGTAGACGATGTAGGAGTGGCCGGTGATCCAGCCGATGTCCGCCGCACACCAGTAGGTGTCCTCGGGCTTGACGTCGAGCACCGCGTGGGAGGTCCACGCCGTGTACGCCAGATAGCCGCCCGTGGTGTGCTTGACCCCCTTGGGCTGGCCCGTCGTCCCCGACGTGTACATCAGGAACAGCATGTCCTCGGCGTCGCGCGAGACGGGGTCGACCGTTTCGCCCCGGTGAGCGTCGACGAGGTCGCCGTAGTCGTGCTGGTTCCCCGCGAGGTCGTGGTCCATCGCGTCGCCGAGACGGTCGACGACCACGACGTCCTCGACCTCGTGCTCGACGTCGCCGAGGCCCTCGTTGGCCTTCGAGAGGTGGTCGAGCGCGTCGCCGCGGCGGTAGTAGCCGTCGCAGGTGACGAGGTACTCGCTGTCGGCGGCGTTCATCCGCGTCGCGAGCGCGTCCGCGGAGAAGCCCGCGAACACGACGGAGTGGGGAGCGCCGATGCGCGCGCAGGCGAGCATCGCGATCGGCAACTCGGGGATCATCGGCATGTACAGCGTGACGACGTCGTCCTCCTCGACGCCGAGGTCCCGGAGCGCGGCCGCGAACGCCTCGACCTCGTACAGGAGGTCCCCGTACGTGTACGTGCGCGTCTCGCCGAGTTCGCCCTCCCACTTGATCGCCGCGCGGTTCTTCGCGCCGTTCTCGACGTGTCTGTCGAGGCAGTTCGCCGAGGCGTTCAGCCGCCCGCCGGTGAACCACTCGTAGAACGGCGCGTCGTCGTCCTCCAGCACCGTATCGTACGGCTCGTCCCAGTCGAGCAGGTCGGCCGCCTGCTCCCAGCACGCCGGCCAGTTCTCCTCGAACTCGTCGTAGATGCCCTCGTCGGCGACGTTCGCCTGCTCGACGAACGACTCCGGTGGCTCGAACGACTCCTGTTCTGCGAGTCTCGCCTCCAGGCCAGCATTTTCCCGTGTCATGGTACAGAGAATCAATGTTGGATAACCATGGTAAACACCGGATCTAGGTGTACAAAACGAGCGATAATTTCCTATACTATGATGATTACTTTTGCGTATTCTAAATGGAATAATTCGTTCGGCTCGCCTACGGCGGCCCCCGGGTGGGCCGTCGCGGACGGGTCGGACCCGGGTTTCGGCCGCCGAGCGCGGTCGCGGCGGGCCGGCCTTCTAGATGCTTAGTTTCACCGCGTCGACGCGAGAGACTACTGGCGATCCTCGGCGGGCGGGGCGTCGAAGAACGTCCGGAGGAGTTCGCGCTGGCCCTTCCGGAGGTGGCTGTGGAGCGTCGGCGAGGTGATCCCCATCGCGTCGGCGATCTCCTCGGCGGTGCTCTCGCGGGGCCAGTCGTAGTAGCCGCCGAAGTACGCCGCCCGCAGGGCGGCCTCCTGCCGGTCGGTCAGGCGATCTTCGAGGCCTTCGCGGAACTCGCGGGCGGTCTGGACCGACCGCTCGACCTCGCGTTTGCCGAGCAGTTCGGAGTCGGGGAACGCCGACCGGAGGCCGCCGACGAGCGTCCGGAGGTCGGCGTCGGCGGCACACTCGACGGCGATCGTCGCCTCGCCGTCGGCGACCGTCATCTCGACGACGGTCGCGCCGTACTCGGTCAGCGTCAGCGTCGGCGAGGAGCCCTCGACGACGAACTCGACGCGCCAGCCGTCCTCGTAGGTCTCGATCAGCCGGCAGTCGTCGATGCCGGGGTCCTCGGCGGCGAGGTCGAAGACCTCCGCCGGCGGGGCTTCTTCGAGGTGGACGTAGTAGAGCTGGGTCGTCTCGGAGACGGGGACGAGCGAGTCGAGTTCGAACCGGCAGTCGAGGCGCGCGGAGGCGTCGACGAAGAACGAGCGGCCGTCCCGGCAGGCGAACTCGAGTTCGACCAGCGTGTCCGACAGCAGCAGGTTGCGCCGCCGGACGGCGGCGACGGCGTAGCCGACCTGCCGGCCGAGCGTCTCGAGCCACTCGCGCTCGTCGTCGGCGAACGCGTCCGGGCGGTCGGCCCCGACGTGGAGGGTGCCGTAGACCGTGTCGCCGTAGCCCAGCGGGACCGACGCGACGGCCCCGTCGAACGCGACGCCCTCGACCTCCTCGCGGACCGCGACGCCGTCGTCGCCGGAGTCGTCGAGCGCGTCGGCGAGTCGTTCGACCTCCGCCGGCGAGACGCCGGCGGTCGCCCGCCAGGAGCGCGCCCCGCCCGAGAGGGTCGTCCGGTCGATCCAGGCGAACGCGTAGGCGTCGCCGTCGGCCAGCGCGACGCACGTCTCCGTCTCGACCTCCTCGTGGGTCGAGGCCTCGAACAGCGCCGTCGCGACCGCGCGACTCCGGCGGGCGACCTCGTGGGCGCGTTCGAGGGCCGCGTGCTCCTCGCGGAGGGATTCGAGGCGGTCGTGGAAGGCGGTGACGTCGCAGACGAACAGCGCGAATCCCCGGTGGCGGCCGGCCTCGCCGCGCAGCGGCGTGACGACCTCGGTCGCGCGAAAGCGCGACCCGTCCTTGCGGACGAGCCAGCCGTCCTCCTCGACGCCGCGGCCGTCGAGTGCCGCCTCCAGCAGCCGTTCGGGGACGCCCCGGTCGACGTCCTCGTCGGTGAACAGGGCGGAGACGTGGGTGCCGACGACCTCGCCGGCCCGGTAGCCGAAGGTGGTCGCGGCGCTGCGGTTCCAGCGGTCGACGTAGCCGTCCTCGTCGAGGCGGACCAGCGCGCAGCGGTCGGTCGCCGAGAGCAGCGAGCGCACGACGCCGGCGTCGGCGACGCCCCCGGACGGGACGTCGGCGCTCGCCTCCGCGCCGGCGCCCGTCTCCGGGTCGGCGGCCGCGAACGCGTCGACGACCTCCTCGTCGGTCGGTTCGGGCAGGTAGGCTTCGAGCGCCTCGAAGCTCCGCCAGCCGCCGGCGGCTTTCACCGCGCGGGGGTTGACGTCGGCGGCGAGCGCCCGCCGGGCGAAGAACCGCCGGAGGTCGCTCGTCGAGGTCGACGAGAGCGAGGGGTCGTCGGCGCGGTCGGCCACCTCGGCGACCAGCATCTGGAGGCGCCGGGGCGTCACGGGGAACAGCCGTTCGTCGTCCCCGACGCCGTTGCTGCGCGCGTAGCGGCGCAGTTCGCGTTCGAGCCGCGCCGGCAGGTAGGCGGCGCGGTCGATTTCGTCCCCGTCGGCCGCCGGCACGCACAGCAGATACCGCGGCGGGTCGGTCCGGACCCGGTCGACGGCGCCCGGGGTCAGCCGCGACAGTTCCGCGGGACGGAGGCCGACTTCCGCACAGAGGCGGACGACGAGCGCCTCGCGGTAGGTCTCGGCGGCGTCGAGCAGCGCCTCGTACCCCGCCTCGGTCAGCCGCTCGCCCCGCCCCGTCTCCGCGCTCATGCTTCGGGGTATCCGCGGGGGCGAACATAATAGTGCCGCCGTGGCGCGCCGGCCCGTCCGCTCGCCGGTACACCCAGCGCGAGCGTGGTCCCGAGGCCCCGTCTCGTCCCCGCACTTCGATTTCGCGAGTCTCCGATTCGCGAAATCGAACTCACTCCTCCCGGATGGCCGCCTGCAACTCGCCGACGATTTCGGGGTTGCGAAGCGCCGAGGTGTCGCCGAGTTCCTCGCCGTTGGTGACGTCCGCCAGGAGGCGGCGCATGATCTTGCCCGAGCGGGTCTTGGGCAGTTCGGGCGTGAAGACGACCTCCTCGGGCCGGGCGATCGGTCCGATGGCGTCCTCGATGGCCTCGTGGATCGCCTCGCGGATCGCCGCGGCGTCGGCGTCGCGCTCGGTGCTGACGTAGGCGAAGATGCCCGTGTCCGTGCCATCGCTCCCGCCGGTCGCGCCGACGACGGCGGCCTCGGCGACGCCCTCGACCTCGACGATGGCGCTCTCGACCTCCATCGTGCTCAGGCGGTGGCCGGAGACGTTGATCACGTCGTCGACCCGGCCGAGGACCGTGACGTAGCCGTCCTCGTCGACCCGGGCGGCGTCGCCGGTGAAGTAGCGCCACTCGTCGGCGTCGGGGTCGGAGAGCCGACGCCAGTACTCGTCGACGAACCGGTCGTCGCCCTCGTACAGCGTCCGCAGCATGCCGGGCCACGGCCGGGCGAGCGCGAGGTAGCCCGCCTCCTCGGGGTCGACCGCCTCCCCGGCGCCGTCGACGACGCGGGCGTCGACGCCGGGCAAGGCCGGCCCCGCCGCCCCCGGCTTCATGTCGTCGACCCCCGGCAGCGTCGAGATGGCGATGCCGCCGGTCTCGGTCTGCCACCAGGTGTCGACGATGGGACACTCGCCGCCGCCGACGTGCTCGTGGTACCACTCCCAGGCGCGGGGGTTGATCGGTTCGCCGACGGTGCCGAGTAGCCGGAGCGAGGAGAGGTCGTGCCGGTCGGGGTACTCTTCGCCCCACTTCATGAACGCGCGGATCGCCGTCGGCGCCGTGTAGAAGACGTCGACCGCGTTTCGCTCGATGATCTCCCAGAGGCGGTTGCGGTCGGGGTAGTCGGGAGTCCCCTCGTACAGCAGCGTCGTGGTCCCGAGCGCGAGGGGGCCGTAGACGATGTAGGAGTGGCCGGTGATCCAGCCGATGTCCGCCGCACACCAGTAGGTGTCCTCGGGCTTGACGTCCAAGACGGCGTGGCTCGTCCACGCCGCGTACGACAGGTAGCCCCCGGTCGCGTGGACGACGCCCTTCGGTCGGCCCGTGGTGCCGGAGGTGTACATCAGGAAGAGCATGTCCTCGGCGGCACGCGAGACGGGGTCGACCGTCTCGCCCCGGTGGGCGTCGAGCAGGTCGTGGTAGTCGTACTCGCTCGCGCCGAGGACGTGGGGGAGTTCCTCGCCGAGGCGGTCGACGACGACCGTCGTGACGTCCTGGTCGAGTTCGAGGAGGGCGTTGTCGGCTTTCCCCTTCTGGTTGAACGCGTCGCCGCGGCGGTAGTAGCCGTCGCAGGTGACGAGGTACTCGCTGTCGGCGGCGTCCATCCGCGTCGCGAGCGCGTCCGCCGAGAGGCCGGCGAACACGACGGAGTGGGGGGCACCGATGCGCGCGCAGGCGAGCATCGCGGTCGGCAACTCGGGGATCATCGGGAGGTAGATGGTGACGACGTCGTCCGCCTCGACCCCGAGTTCCCGCAGCGAGGCGGCGAGTTCGTTCACCTCGACGTACAGTTCGCGGTAGGTGTACGTCGTCGACTCCCCGCGTTTGCCCTCCCAGCGGATGGCGGCGTGGTTCTTGCGGCCGCCCTCGACGTGTCTGTCCAGACAGTTGTAGGCGGCGTTCAGCCGCCCGCCGGTGAACCACCGGTAGAACGGCGCGTCGTCGTCCTCCAGCACCGTGTCGTACGGCTCGTCCCAGTCGAGCAACGCCGCCGCCCGCTCCCAGCACGCCGGCCACTCGTCCGCGAACTTCTCGTGGACGGCCTCGTCGGCGACGTTCGCCTGCGCGACGAACGACTCCGGGGGGCGGCGCGGCGATGCGTCGGAGACGGGGACCTCTCCGTCCCACCCGTTCCGGTCGACCATGTCTCGTCCGAACCGACGGAGGTGAGACGAATAAACGTTCCTCCGATTCGCAAGCCGGCCCGGCGATCCGGCTCAGACCGTGAGCGTCGTACTGGCCTCGCAGTCCTCGTTGCGCGCCCGGAGTTCGGCGCGGGCGACGTACCGACCGGGGTCGAGCGCGTCGCAGTCGGCCTCGTAGGTCGCCGTCTCGCCGGCGTCGAGCGTCTCCGACCCCAGCACCTGAGCGAACATCCGGCCCTCGGTGAACCGCCACACCTCTTCGTCGTCGGCCTCGACGACGAACTCGGCCTTGCAGGCGTCCGGGAAACGGAGTTCGACCGGCTCGTCGCCGACGTTGGTAACCGAAAACTGCAGTCGGGGGGCGTCGCCGTCGACAGTCGCGTCGAGCGTTCCCTCGAGGGGCATGGCCCGACGTTCGCGGTGCGGTCGTATATATCACCCGCCGCCGGGCCGCCGAAAACGTCACCACGGCGGGAGGCGGGTACGCGACCGGCGCGAGGGGGGTACCGCGCCGGTCGATGCCTCGCCGCAAACTACGGTTATTTCCAACGACAATTAAAGGTTGGGATCGCCTGCCCGTCGGACGGGTGACTCGCGGCGGATTAACTCGAGAGACCGAGCGCCGCGGCGACGTCGAGCAGGCCGCTGCCCTGTTCGTTGTCCGCGAGACCGATGTCTTCGGCCGTGTCCGTCAGTTGCTGGCGCGCTTCGGTGTTCGTGTAGCCGTTGGCCATCAGCTGACCGCCCGCACCGGAGACGTGCGGACACGCCATCGAGGTGCCCGAGAGCGTGTCGTAGCCGCCGGGGATCGTCGAGTAGACGTCCTCGCCCGGCGCGGCGATCTCGACTTCGGGGCCGGTCGAGGAGAAAGACGCCAGCGAGTCGTCCTCGCTCGTCGCGCTGACGGCGACGAACTCCTCGTAGGCCGCGGGATAGCCGACACAGTCCGTACACGGGCCGTCGTTACCCGCGGCGGCCACGAGCAACACGCCGTTGTTGTAGGCGTACTGGCCGGCGTCTTTGAGCGTCTGTGACCCGGAACTCGCGCCGAGGCTGAGGCTGGCGACGTCCCAGCCCTGGTCTGCGACGTACTCGATGCCCGCCGCGATGTCGGAGAACGACCCGCTGCCGCGCTTGTCGAGGACCTTGACCGCGTGCAGCGTCGCCTCGGTCGAGACGCCGACGACACCTTCGCTGTTGTCGACGGCGTCGGCGGTCCCCGCACAGTGGGTGCCGTGTTCGTTGTCGTCGTCCCAGGGCTCTCTGCAGATGCTCGGACCGCCCTTGCACTCCACGAACGCCGTGCCCGAACCCAGGTTGGCCTGCAGGTCCGGGTGGTCGGAGTCGATGCCCGTGTCGAGAATCGCGATGTCGGCGCCGGCCCCCGTCTCGCCGTTGCTGTGGGCCACGTCCGCGTCGACGCGGTCGATGCCCCACGGCGTCGTCTGCGCCAGTGCGTGCATCGTGCCGTTCTCCTCGACGTAGCGGACGTTCGGGTTCCGCCGGAGGCCGTCGATCGAGCGCTTCGCCGCCCGGATCGTCAGCGCGTCGAACGCGAACTCGCGGACGACCTCCGAGGCGGCCTCGATGGCCGCGGCCCGGCCGCTGTCGGCGGCGAACCCGACGTTCACCTCGACCGTCTCGTCCGGGTCGGCGGCCGCCAGACCGACGACCGCGTTCCCGGCGACGGCGCCGACGGTCGCTTTCAGCACGCTACGTCTGCTCGGTGTGGGGTTCTCTGACATCCCAGCCAACGGTGATAGCTAAAAACAATTAAACATTTTTGCTGTGTGTTGATATCATCGGATAGTCAAGATTTCGTGACTATCTACCGGATTTCGACCACGGATCGTGAGCGCTCGAATAACGTAGCTGACAATTGGGTTTTCGACCGGTCGCTCCCCGGCGAAAGCGCGCCCCGGCAGCCGACCCCTCGGCCGGAACGGTACGCCTATCCCGCCGCCCCGCGTACCCCGGCGCGTGCAGATCGTCGGCTACGAACCCAGCGGAACCGGCTCGTCGCTGCTGTTGAGCGACGGCGACGGCGGCGAGGTCGTCCGCCGCCGGCTCGACCCGGGCGAGGCGCTCTCCTACGCGCTGGGGACGCGCCGCTGTGCCGGCGCGCTCGACGGCGACGTCCATCACGCGTGCGACCGCTCGGCGGCGCCGTACTGCGAGTACCACGCGAGCACGTGGGTCTGCGCGCGGTGTACCGGCACCTGTCTGAAAGACGAGATGGACTGCTACGAGGACCACGCCGTCTACCTCGCCGCGTTCGCGCCGGAGACGTTCAAGGTGGGCGTCACCCGCGCCTGGCGGCTTGAGACCCGCCTGCGCGAGCAGGGCGCCGACCGCGCCGCACACGTCCACACCGTCTCGAACGGCCGGATCGCCCGCGAGATCGAGGCCGACGTCGCGACGCGGCTGGTCGACCGCGTCCGGACCGACGCGAAGGTTGGCGCGCTCGCGGCCGACGTCGACCGCGACGCCTGGGAGTCCGTGCTCGCGGAGTTCGACGTGATCGACCGCTACGCGTTCGACTACGGGCTGGACCTCGACTCGCGGCCGGTAGGCGAGACGCTCGCGACCGGCACCGTCGTCGGCGTCAAGGGCCGCCTGCTCGTCCTCGAACGCGGGGGGACCACCTACGCGGTCGACATGCGCGACCTCGTCGGCTACGAACTCGCGGCCGGATCGTCGAGCCGACGGCTGCAGTCGTCGCTGACCTCCTTCGAATAGTCATAACAACCCTTTTCCGGCACCGGGGTGAAGCCGGTGACATGGCAGACGAGAACGACCCCGACGCCGGCGAGAACGGCGAGGCGGGCGAGAACGGCGACGAGGCCGAGGAGAAGTCCTTCCGCGAGCGGGTCGAGGAGATCCGCGAGCGGCGCGCTGAGGAGGCCGAGGAGGGCGAGGCCCCCGAGAGCCCGTTCGGCGGCGGCGGTGGCGGCCCCGGCGGGATGGGCGGCAACCCGTTCGCCCAGATGATGGGCGGCATGATGGGCGGCGGTCCGGGCGGTCCGGGCGGTCCGGGCGGCGCCCGCGGCGAGAGCGTCGGCAACGAGGAACTCGTCCGCGAGGTCCGTCAACTCCGCGACGAACTGCGCGACCAGACCCGCGCGCTCAACCGCATCGCCGACGCGCTCGAAGACGAGTAACTCACGGTTCTTCGACGGCCGCGCGCTCGCGGTCACACACCGCCTCGTAGAGCCGCTGCGCCCGGTCGAGCGAGCGGTCGAGGCCGAGGCGTTCCCGGGCGGCGAGACAGCCCCGTTCGAGCGCGCCGCGTTCGGCGAGGGTCCGCCGGATCGCCGCCCGGAACGCGCCGACGTCGCCGGGCCGGTAGCGGTAGCCCGTCGCCCCCTCGTCGACGGTCTCGGCGAGCGCGCCGGCGTCGACGGCGACGACGGGAGTGCCACAGGCGATCGATTCGAGCGCCACGAGCCCCTGGGTCTCGACCGGACTCGGGTGGGCGAAGGCGTCGAGCGCGGCGTACAGTTCCGGCAGTTCGGATCGGTCGCGAAAGCCGAGAAAGCGGGCGTCGACCCCGAGGCCGGCCGCCCGCCGTTCGAGGCGGTCGCGGGCCGGCCCGTCGCCGCCGAGGACGAGCGTGACGTCGTCGAGGCCGGCGACCGCCTCCAGTAACTCCCCGAGGTTCTTCTCGTGGCCGTGTCGCCCCGTGTAGCCGACGACGGGCGCGTCGAGGCCGTAGCGCTCGCGGAACGCCGTCGCGTCGACGGGCCGGAAGCGTTCGAGGTCGACGCCGTTCGAGACGACGCGGACGGGTGCGTCGAGGGCGACCCGCTCGCGGAGGTGACGGCGGGTCGTCCGCGTCGGCGCGAGCACGAGGTCGGCGCGGCCGTAGAACCACCGCTCGTAGGCGTCGGTAGCCCGGCCCAGCGCGGCGGCGAGGCGGTCGGTCGGCGCGAGGTAGCGGACGTACGCCGGCGCGGGCGTGTGGTAGGTGGCGACCAGCGGCGCGCCCGCCCGCCGGGCGAGGCGCAGCGCCGCGAGGCCGACCGCGAAGGGGGTGTGAGCGTGGACGACGTCGACCGCGTCCGCGTCGGCCGCGACCGCGTCCGGGAGCCGCGGCCCGCCCAGCCGGTAGCCGTCGTAGAACGGCAGGGCGACGCTGCCGACGGGGTGTTCGAACCGGTCGGGGTCGTGGTCGCCGGCGGGGAAGACGACGTCCATCCGGCCGCCACGGCGG
Organism: Salinilacihabitans rarus; assembly: GCF_024296665.1. Classification (NCBI taxonomy): domain Archaea; kingdom Methanobacteriati; phylum Methanobacteriota; class Halobacteria; order Halobacteriales; family Natrialbaceae; genus Salinilacihabitans; species Salinilacihabitans rarus. The sequence continues at coordinate 3,256,557 of NZ_CP100762.1, forward strand.
AGCCAGCGGTCGCGCCACGCCCTGACCGCGTAGGTCACGCCGTTGACCGTCGGGAGGTACGTGTCCGTGAACGCGACGACGCGCTCGACCATCGTCGTGGGCCACCCCGGCCGGTCAGTTAAGTAATCGGCCCGATCACTCTTCCCGCCGGCGGAACGGCGACCGCTCCGAGAGGCCGTCGGGGACGCTCACGCGGTCGTCGACGGCGTCCCAGACCGACCAGCGCCCCACCAGCCGGGTCGCGAGGGCGACGGAGACGTACGCGAGGCCGACGCCCGCGACCACGTCGATCGCCCAGTGGATGCCGAGGTACATCGTCGAGACGGCGACGCTGATCGCGAGGGCGGCGGCGACCGGCAGCCACGCCGGGTAGACCCGCCGCGTGCGGTAGGCGAGGGCGGCGACGGTAAACGAGAGCGAGGCGTGCAGCGACGGGAAGACGTTCGTGTTGCGGTTGACCTCGCGCGTGACGAGTTGGTACTCCGGGAAGGTGTCGTACAGCAAGGCGTCGACGAGTTCGGGCATCACGTTGCGCGGCCCGTAGGCGATCACGAAGACGTACAGCACGAGGCCGAGGGCGTAGTTGAGCGTGTACGCGGCCAGCAACTCGCGCAGCGGCCGGGTGTTCGACAGCGCGGCGTAGGCGACGACGGGGAAGACGAGCAGGAAGACGTAGCCGTAGATGTAGACGTACGAGAAGTACGCCGTCACCGCGGGCGTCGCCCGCGCCTGCAGCCAGACGACGAACGCGCCCTCGACCTCGTAGATCCACCACGTCAGGTTCCAGTCGAGCATCCAGGAGACCTCCGGGACGGCGGTGCGGGCGATGCCGTTGAACAGCAACACCGCGACGAGGACGGCCGTGATCGGGGCGGCGTCGCGGACGCGGGTGCGCCACTCGGCGGCCGTCCGGGCCAGCCGCTCGCGGCCGACGACGGCGGCGGTGGCGACGGCCAGTCCGAGGCCGATGACGACCGCGAGGCGGAGGAGCGTGCGTTCGAGCACCGACATCACTCCCTCACCACCAGTTCGTCGCCGTCGTAGACGAAGCCGGCGTTCTCGAAGGCGGCTCGCGCCGCCCCGACGTCGAGGTCGCCGTCGGTCCCGAAGAACGGCACTTCGGGGTCCCGGCCGTCCCACGCGAGGCCCTCGGGCACCCACTCGCCTCCGGCCGTCGCGTCCAGCGGCGTCGCGATCGGCGTCGCGTACCCCTCGAACACCGTCTCCGCGAGCCACGCCTTGTCGAGCAGGCGCGCGACCGCCCGCCGGAAGTAGGGGTTGCCCAGCGGGTCGACGCGGACGTTGAACCCGACGTGGTAGAACGTCGGCGACGGCGATTCGATCAGGGTCAGTTCGGGGGCCTCGGGGACGCTCTCGATCGTGTACGCTTCCAGCGGCGTGGCGGTGAAGTCGGCTTCCCCGCTCTCGATGCGCTCGATGGCGGAGGTGCTTCGCGGGTCGATCAGAAAGCGCAGTTCCTCGACGGTCGGTTCGGGGAGGTCGACGGCCGGCCGCAGGGTGAAGTGGTCGTCGTAGCGCCGGAGGGCGAGGTGGTCGCGCTCGGCCCGGCCGGCGAACCGGTAGGGGCCGCTGCCGACCGCGGGCACGTTGTCGACGACGACGGCTTCGGTCGTCCCCGCGGCGATTTCGACGCCGGGGACGGTCGCGGGGTCGGCCCGCTCCGCCCAGACGTGTTTCGGCAGGATCGGCACGGTAAACGCCCGCTCGCCGACCTCGTGGCTTGCGGTCACGTGGAGGGTACACGCCCGGTCGTCGTGGACCTCGACGCGCTCGACGGCTTCGGCCGCCCCGCGGTAGATGGGTGCGGGGGCGCCGACGTCGGCCCGGCCGAGCGAGGTGTCTTCGAGGAACCGGTAGGTGAACGCCACGTCGGCGGCCGTCAGCGGTTCGCCGTCGTGAAAGCGCAGATCCTCGCGCAGGGTCACCGTCGCCGACCGACCGTCCCACTCCCAGTCCGCGGCGAGCCACGGCACGAGGTCGCCGCCGTCGTCGGTCGCCAGCGAGTCGTACAGCAGGTCGACGATCGTTCCCCGGTTGCGGTACTCCGCCGCCAGCGGGTTGACGTTCTGGGACGGGCGGGGGTCCATCACCGTCGCGTGGAGGTCGGCCGCGGCGCCGTCGGCGGTCGGGTCGAGGCCGAGGTAGCCCAGCCGGCTCGCGGGGTGGTCCTCGCCCCAGCCGTCGTAGCGGTCGGCCCGGGCGAGGCGGACCTCGTCCGGCGCACAGAGCGGGACGAACGGCTGCTCGCGGGCGACCGTTTCGAGGACGTCCCCGACGGCCGCCCGGCGGTCGGCGCCCTCGGCGAGACGGGCGCGTTCGAGGCGCTCGTCGAGGTCCACGTCGGCGTAGCCGAACGGGTTCTGCCAGCCCGCCTCCGCGGCGTAGCGAGAGTGCAGGGTCTCGTAGAGGTACGCCGGGTCGGTCCCGCCGGGGTGGACGCCGACGTAGCAGTCGAAGTCGCCGTTTATCAGCACCGTCCGGAGGAACTCCTCGTTCGAGCGGAACTCGATGCTGGCGCCGATCCCGACCGCTTCGAGGGCCGCGGCGAGACGGCGCGCGATCCGGACCGCCTGCCGGTCGCCGTCGGCGGGGAGGGTCACGATCGACAGCGAGAGCTTCGACAGCCGGTCGCGGTTGGCCGCGCTGCGAACCCGCCGGAGACAGCCGGCGGTCGCCGCCAGCCCGGCGGTCGCGCCCGCCAGTACCGACCGCCTGCTGGTCCCGTCGTCCGGGTCGGCCGGGCGTCCGTTCATGAGTTCTCTCCCACAGTTCGCCGGTGGTGATATAACAGTATTACGCACCGCGACGGCCGACGCCGGCCGCTACCGGGCGATTCGCGACGGTCATCGCGATCGGTCGAGCAGGCGGCGGTACCGCTCGACTAGCCCCTCGCCGACGACTTCGAGACGGTGGCGCTCGGCGGTCTCGCGGGCTCGCTCGCCCAGCCGTCGCCGCAGGCCGGGGTCGGCGGCCAGCCGATCGAGCGCCTCGCGGAACTCGCGTTCGCTCGCGCAGGTGAGACAGTCGACGCCGTCGGTGAAGAACTCCTCGAACACCGGCAGGTCACGGAGGACGACCGGCTTCCGGCAGGCCATCGCTTCGAGGACGGCGATGCCCTGATTCTCCGCCCGCGTCGGGAAGAGGAAGACGTCGCCGGCGGCGAACGCGCCGCGGCGGTTCTCGACCCAGCCGGTGAAGGTGACGTTGGCGGGCGGATGTCGCGTCCAGCGACGGACCGTGGGGCTCGTCAGCGGTCCGTGGTCGAAGGGGCCGAACCAGACGAACTCGCGGTCGCCGTGCCGGGCGAGCCGACAGAACGTCGACAGCCCCTTGCGCTCGAAGACGTTCCCGACGGTGAAGACGACGACGCCCTCCAGATCGTACCGCTCCCGGTAGGGCTCGCGGAACCGCTCGTAGCCCGCGAGCGCGTCGAGGTCGACGCCGTTGGTCACCGTCTCGACGGGTGCCTCGACGGGGTAGCCGTCGAGCAGCCGCTTCGTGTGCTCGCTCGGACAGAGCACGAGGTCGGCCTGCGAGTAGAAGCGCCGCAGGTACCGGCCGAGCGGCCCCGCGAGCCGGTTCGAGCCCCGGAAGCTCCCGCGGAAATCCTCGCGCGTGACGTGGGCGTGTACCACCAGCGGCCGCCCCGTCAGTCGCGCGTGGCGGGCGACGACGAGCGATCCGGGGCCGACGGTGTTGCAGTGGGCCAGATCGTAGTCGACGACGGCCCCGTCGCCGCGGGCGAGGCGGGCGGGGACCCGTCGCGGCGGGCCGGCCAGCGGTCCGGTTGCTACCGAGACGTCGACCCCTCGCTCCCCGAGACGCGACAGCGCCGTCCGCTGGTGGTCGGCGGCCGTCCCGATGCCGCTGTGCCGGAGCAACCGGGGGCATTCGAGGTAGTGGAGGACGCGCACGTCCGCACCTCCACGGGCGCGGCCAAAGCCTCCGGGACGGCTCGCGCCGTGCGGGACGGAACGCAAGGCCAATAGGCCGGCCGGGGCAACGGTGAGGCATGGGAATCGCCGCCGAGCGGATCGAACGCCTCCACGCCCTCGCTCGCGCGGCCGCCGCCGACTGCGAGGACGACCGGGCGCGCTACTACGTCCGGCTTGCCCGCCGCGTCGCCGAGCGCAACCGCCTCGCGCTGCCCCGGGCGTTCAGGCGGTTCACCTGCGACGCCTGCGACGCCTACCTCCGCCCGGGGAAGAACGCCCGGGTGCGCCTGCGCGACGGCCACGTCGTCGTCACCTGCGACTGCGGCGCGCAGGCTCGTTATCCATACGAGGACTGATCGCGGGTTCCGATTCGAGAACATTCAAACGCCTCGCACGAGTACCCCGCCCATGGACAGACAGGAACTCAAGCGGCGCGCACACGACCTCGACGTCACCGTCTGGGTCGGCAAGAGCGGCGTCGAGGCCGTCGTGGACGAACTCGACGATCAGTTGTCGAACGCGGACCTCGTGAAGGTGAAGTTCCTCCGGGCGGCCCGGGCCGGCGGGTCGACCGAGGAGAAGGCCGCGGACCTCGCCGAGCGCGTGAACGCCGAGTTGATCGAGACGCGCGGACACACGGCAGTGCTGTACCGATGACGGCGGCGTCGGCTTCGAGAGCTTCCTCGTCTCGATGGCCGGCATCGGACCTTTTCCACGCGAGCGAGGCACACGGCGCCGCCGCTCGCGAGGGAAGAAATGCGGTATGAGTGTGGACGCCCGCGGTTGCCCGGCGTTCCGACCGGGGGAGTCCCGGTTGCCTCCTCCACCCCGCGACCCGTCGAGCGACAGGTGTCCGGCGGTCCACTGCTCGCTTCCGCGCCTGATGGGCTGTCGCCGGTTAACCGCGATGGGGCGTCCCTGCGGACGGCCACCGCGGACCGCTGTCCCCGACGGACGAGGCTTCTCCGTTGGCTCCCGGGGCCCCGGCCGGTCTGACCGGACGCCCGCGGGTTTCGGTCCCCGCTGAAGGCCATACTGCGGGTTTCGAGCAGGGCCTAACTGCCCGACCTAGTCCACTTCGGGGTAGTCGACCGCTACTTAAGGGCCTTTCGTCTCTCCCGCGATCCGCGACCCGGATCGGACCCGGTCGCCGCCGCGACCACAGAACCTTACCCGTCGTCGACGTAGTGGCGTGCGATGTCACAGGAGGCCCCACCCGGGCGGGCCACGAGCGCGACCGACCGCCGCTGGCTCGGCCTGCTCGCGCTCGTCGTCGGCCTGTTCGCGGCGCTCGTCGTGCTGCCGTACCTCCAGTACGTGCTGGCGGCGATCGTCCTCGCGTACGTCCTCTACCCGCTGCAGCGTCGGCTCGAACCGCGGTTCGGCCGCACCGTCACGGCCGTGATCGTGCTCGCGCTGGGGACCGTCGCGATCCTGATCCCGGTGGCGGTCATCCTCGCGGCCGCGATCGAACAGGGCCTCGAAATCGCGGACGCCGTCGCGGCCGGCGACCTCGGCGTCGAGGAGGTCGAGCGCCGACTCGGCGAGTTCGGCCTCGAGGTCGACCTCCAGGAACTGTACGGACAGCTTAGAGAGCCCATCGGCACCGTCCTCCAGGGTCTGACCAACGAGGCGGCGGGGATCGTCGGCGGCGTCCCCGAGTTCCTGATCGGGCTGACGGTGCTGTTGTTCGTGCTCTACTCGCTGTTGCGCGACGGCGACCGGTTCGTCGACTGGCTCGGCTCGGTGCTGCCGCTGCGGCCCGCGGTTCGCGCGGATCTGTTCCGCCGGGTCGACCGACTCATGTACGTCGCGATCGTCGCCAACGTCCTCGTCGCGGGCGTACAGGCGCTGCTGACGGTGATCGGGCTGGCGCTCGTCGGCGTCTCCGGGCTGGCCTTCTTCGGCATCCTCACGTTCGTCGTCTCGCTGCTACCGCTGGTCGGGGCCTCGCTCGTCTGGGCGCCGACGTCGCTGTACCTGCTGCTCGTCGGCCGGCCGGTCGCCGGCGCGTTGCTGTTCGCCTACGGCGCGGTCATCGTGAGCCTCTCGGACAACGTCCTCCGGCCGATCACCGTCGGCCGCGGCGCCAGCCTCAGCGTCGCGGTCGTCATCCTCGGCATCTTCGGCGGCGTCGCCGTCGCCGGCGTGATGGGGCTGTTCTTCGGCCCGATCGTCCTCGGGACGCTCAAGACGCTGCTCGAACTGTACGCCCGGGAGGCGCCGAACGCGGAAGCGCCGGCCGAAGCGGAGACGTCCGCGGCCGAGTCGCCGGACGGGCCGCGAATGGCGGAGTCGCCGGACGCCCCGGAGTCCGACGGGGAGCCGGAGGGACGCTGATCAGCTCTCGCCCTCGGCGCGTTCGAGGGCGGAGCCGACGCCGCCGACGTCCCCGCAGGTGACGCTGGGCGGTTCGGGTTCGGCGGCGCCCGGGAGCCCGTACGCGGCGGGGCGGTCAGCCCTCGATGGGGATCGTCTTGCCGCGGACGGTCGTCCCCTCGGCCGGGAGTCGGACCTCCAGAACGCCGTTCGTGTACGCCGCGGTGATCCCCTCGTCGTCGACGTCCCGGGGGAAGCGGAACCGACGGTGGTAGGTCTTCTTGCGCCCGCGGTCCTCGTCGACCTGCTCGGCGGCGACGTTCAGCACGCCGTCGTCCCAGGCGACCTCGATCTCGTCGCGCTCGAACCCGGGCACGTCGACGGTGAGGACGAACTCGCCGTCCTCCTCGTACAGTTCGTAGTCGTTACCACCGATGTCGCCGAACAGCTGGGAGGGCAGGTCGAGCCCCTGCATCCAGCCACTGGGTGAACTCGTGGGGAGCGCCATGGCTGTTCACCTCGCGTCCACGATAAACTATGTCGGCGGTTCGTATTGTATTTTTCGCTTGCATTTTCAGGGTCGAACCGGGCGATGGGCGGCGTGCGGCGCCGTCAGACGAGTCCCAGCGCCCGGACGTACCACGCCGCCGCCCCCGCGAGGGCGACCGCGGCGAGGGCGACGAGCCAGCGGTGGTAGGCGAACCACTCCTCCTCGCCGATGCTCAGGATCACGCTCTCGGGGACCGAGACCGCCCAGAGCAGGACGAGCGCGGCGAGGACGACCCCGAGGACGAGCGTGAGGCCGGCGACGAAGTCGGGGTCGCTGCGGCCCTGCCGGCCCGCGGCGAAGAGGACGACGGCGACGACCGCCAGCAGCGAGAGGAACTGCGGGCCGGCGACGCCGGCGTCGTAGTAGAGGGCGACCGTCCGGGCGTCGGCGTCCGAGAGGAGGACGTACGGGGCGAGGACGGCGAGCAGGTACGCGACCGCGGCGACGACGCCGGCGGTCGGCGGGCGCGTTCGAGCGCGCATACCCGGGGCGTCGCCGGCCGCTCGCATAAGCGCGGCGGCCGCTCGCTCGCGTCGACGGGCCGACCACCGGGGCGAGCGGCCGGCGTGTGCCCGCGACGGAGGAAAAGGCCCAATTGTCTGGACGCCCCATCGAGGGGTATGGGACTCGGCAGCACCGCGAAAAAGCTCCAGATGGTCTCCGAGCGGGCCGAACAGATGTACAAGCAGGTCCAGGACCTCACCGAGCGAATCGTCCGCCTCGAGGAGGCGGTCGACGACACCCACGAGACGGTGACGACGATGGACCACCGGCTGACCGAACAGCGCGCGCTGCTGGTCGCGCTGGCCGAGGAGCAGGGCCTCGACGGAGAGGCGATCCTCGCGGAGGCCGCCATCGACGAGGCCGAAGCCGACGACGGCGACGAGGCGGCGACGAGCGACGAGGAGACGCCGCCGGAGGAGTCGGCGGCGGCCGACGCGAGCGAGTAGTCGCGGATCTATTTCTCCCGCTCGGTACCTCTCACGGGTGATTTTCGCGGACGCTCGTGATGGCAAGAGCTAACAACGGGGGCAACATTTGCCCGTACGATGACGACCCACGAGCGACCGTTGGACTCCGTGCTCGAGGCCGTCGGCGAGACGCCGCTGGTCCGCGTGCACGACGCGCCGACGGGGGTGCCCGTCTACGCGAAACTCGAGTCGTTCAACCCCGGCGCGAGCGTGAAAGACCGCATCGGGAAGTTCATGCTCGAACGGATGCTCGAACGCGGCGAACTCCCCGCGGGCGGGACGGTGATCGAGCCGACCGCGGGCAACACGGGGATCGGGCTGGCCATCGCCGCCCGCCAGCTCGGCCTCGACGCGATCTTCGTCGTCCCCGAGCGGTTCAGCGTCGAGAAACAGCAGCTGATGGCCGCCCTCGGCGCCGAGATCGTCAACACGCCCACCGACGACGGGATGGGCGGAGCGATCGAGCGCGCCCACGAACTCGCCGACGAACTCGACGACGCCGTCGTCCCCCAGCAGTTCGCGAACCCGCTCAACACCGAGGCCCACTACGAGACCACCGGCCCGGAGATCTACGAGGCGCTCTCGGGCGAGGTCGGCGCCGTCGTCGCCGGCTGTGGCACCGCCGGGACGCTCATGGGCATCGCCCGTTACGCCCGCGAGCAGAACCCTGACACGTACGTCGCCGCCGTCGAACCCGAGGGGTCGCTGTTCGGCGACCTCGTCGGCGAGGATCGCGAGGAAGACGAGTACAAGATCGAGGGCATCGGCACCCACGACGTCGAGACGAACGAACTGTTCGAACCCGACCTCGTCGACGAGGTGTACGCCGTCCCCGACGAGGCCGCCCACGAGGAACTCGCCCGGCTGGCCCGCGACGAGGGCCACCTCGTCGGGTCGAGCGCGGGCGCCGCGAGCGTCGCCGCCAAGCACGTCGCCCGGGGGATCGCCGACGGCGAGATCGACGCCCCCTACGACGCGGTCGTCACCGTCTTCCCCGACTCCAGCGAGCGCTACCTCTCGAAGGGGATCTACCGCTCGTTCGAGGAGTGGACGTCGTAGCGCCGGACTGTACGACCGGTCGGAACCGCCGACTTCGACGCCGACCGACTCCCCCGCCGTCCGGGCCCGTCCTGTCGGTAAATCGACCGGAACGAGCCCGCTCGCGGCCGATCCGGTGCGCGGGTTTATATGTCTCAGCGCACAACCCGCATCGAGAGATGTCGAAAGGTGACGTGACGTGAGTGGGAGTCGGATTCACAGCGTGTGGCGCTCTTATCGGTCGATTCCGATCGTCTACCGGCTCGGGGCGGCGTTCGTCCTCGGCTCGATCGTCGGCCTCGCGGTCGGCCAGCCGGCGACGGCGCTCGAACCCCTCGGCGACCTGTTCGTCGACCTGCTGAGCATGATCGTGATCCCCATCGTGGTGTTCACGCTCGTGATGGGGATGCGCCGGCTGAGCCCGGGTCGCCTCGGGCGCGTGGGCGGACAGGTGGTCCTCGTCTACCTCGTGACCTCCGGGATCGCCGTGCTGTTCGGCCTCCTCGTGGCGAACCTCCTCCAGCCGGGGGCCCGCCTCTCGCTGAGCGGCGTCGAACAGCCGGACGTCGAGGAGCCGCCGGCGCTCGCCGACGTGGTACTCGGTATCGTTCCGGACAACCCGATCGCGGCGATGGCTGCGGGCGAGGTGCTGCCGACGATCTTCTTCACGATCGCCTTCGGGCTGGCGCTGGCGCTGGTCCAGGAGTCGGCCCGAAACGAGAACGTCCGCAACGGCGTCCAGACCATCTTCGACATCGTCGAGGCCGGCGCCGAGGCGATGTTCAAGATCGTCTGGGGCGTGATGGAGTACGGCGTCGTCGGCGTCTTCGCGCTGATGGCCGTCGCCTTCGGCGAGGCGGGGCTCGGCGCCGTCCGGACGTTCGGGCTCCTCGTCGCCACCCTCCTCGTCGCCGTCCTGTTGCACGTCGCGGTCGTGCAACTCGGCGGCATCGTCGTCCTCCTGCTGGGCCAGTCGCCGACCGCCTTCCTCACGGGCATCCGGGAGGCGCTCGTCACCGCGCTCGGCACCGCCTCGAGCGCCGGGACGCTGCCGGTCAGCATGGCCAACGCCGACGACAACCTCCACGTCGACGAGGGCATCTACGGCTTCTCGCTGCCGCTGGGCGCGACGATCAACATGGACGGGACGGCACTCTATCAGGGCGTCGCGGCCGTCTTCGCGGCCAACCTCGCGGGCGTCTCGCTGAGCTTCGGCGAGCAACTCGTCGTCGTCCTCGTCGCCGTCTTCGCGAGCATCGGCACCGCGGGCGTCCCCAGCGCGGGGCTGATCATGCTCACGCTCGTGCTGGAACAGCTCGGCCTGCCCCTCACGATCGTCGCGTTCGTCGCGGGCGTCGATCCCCTCCTCGACCGGCTCCGGACCCTGACCAACGTCAGCGGCGACCTCGCGGTGACGACGCTCGTCGCGAACTGGAACGACGCCGTCGACTTCGACCGCGGCTCGTGGGTCGGCGAGGCGCCGACGACGTCGGGGGCGCCGGCGGAGGACTGACGGGCCGGCGCGACTCCATTCCGACGCGCCACCCTGCTGGACCGTCGCCGATCAGCCAAGCAGCCGCCGGTGTTCGACTTTCATGCACCGATCCTGGACGACCCGTTTGCCCGCCTCCTCGGCGCGTTCGGCGGCCTCGTCGTCTTCGATCCCGAGTTGCGTCCAGACGGCGCCCGCGTCCTCGCGCTCGATCGCCTCGTCGACGATCCCGCTTACCTCCTCGCTCGGCCGGAAGACGTCGACGACGTCGACCTCCTCGTCGACCTCGGCGAGGGAGTCGTACGCCGGCCGATCGAAAATCTCGTCGGCGTAGGGGTTGACCGGGATCACCTCGTAACCCTGCTCGCGGAGGTACGCCGGAACGCCGTGGGCGGGCTTGCCGGGCGTGCTCGAACAGCCGACCACGGCGATCGTCTCCGCGTCGAGGATCTCGCGCAGTTCGTCGTCGCTCTCGACTGGCATACCCGGACGAACGGGAGCCAGCGGTAAACCTCCAGCGGCCGACGACCTCGACGCACCGTCGGCCCGCCGGCCCGTCGGCGGACGCGAGCGTGGAGTCCGAGGCGTCGGCGCTTTTCACGCGGCCGGTGAAGACGTGGAACCGGAAGACGGGCTGGCGGTCGGCGTACACGAGCAGCGTCGACGCGATCCGGCGCTTTCCCGACGGCGGCGGCCCCGAGACGAGGACGTTCGTTCCCGGTTCGAGTTCGGCGTCCGGGAGCACGTGTGCGAGGTCGTCCATTGCTCACTTCCGTACCAGCCCTGCCGGATGCGACGAGACGCGCCGACCACGCCGTGTACGGTACCAAAATACACCAGCTAGCTTGAATTATTTTTGAACACCCATGTCCGATCACCGTGGGACGGCGCCGACGGAAAGTACCGGTAGCGGCCGCCGTCGGCGACTGCTCACGGGACCCCCAGTTCGGCCGCCGCCCGGCCGACGACGAACGCGAGCGCGGCGAGGAACATTCCGTACTTCAGTCGCGTCTGGCCGGCCGTCGGGTTCTCGAAGCTCTCGTAGGCCGCGGAGAGCATGACCGCGTCCGCCGGGACGACCACGAGCAGGTACGCCTCCTCGAAGTACCCGAGCAGGTACGGCAGCGGACTCGCGAGCACGGCCAGCGCGAGCAGGACGGCCGCGACCTGCAGCGAGCGGCGCTCGCCGATCGCGATCGGCAGCGTGTGCAGGCCCTCCTCGCGGTCGCCCTCGACGTCCTCGACGTCCTTGACGATCTCGCGGGTGAGCGTCGACACCCCCGCGAGCACGAACAGGACGAGCGTCGGCCGGACGTCCCCGACGGCCGCCCCGCCGAAGAGGAACGTGCTCCCGACGAGGTAGGCGACCAGCGCGTTGCCAAGCCCCGGCAGGCCCTTGAAGAACTCGGTGTAGGCGACGAGCGCGAGCAGGTTGACCGCCGCGATGGCGAGCGCCAGCGCCGGGAGGACGAGCGCGAGCGCGACCGCCGCGGCGAAGAGGGCGCCGCTGAACGCGAGCGCGCCGCGGGGACTCACGGCACCCCGGGGGATGGGCCGGTCGGGCCGGTTGATCCGGTCGATCTCGCGGTCGAAGTAGTCGTTGATCGCGTTGCCCGCCCCGACCGCGAGGCCGGTCGCGGCGACCGCCGCGGCGACCGCGAGGCCGTGCTCGCCGAGGCCGCCGGCGACGAACGCGCCGGTGAACGTCAACACCGCCGCCGCGACCGCGTTCCCCGGCCGCGTCAACTCCAGCAACCCGCGCGCCGTCTCCCCGAGGGTCATCACTCGGGACTGTTCAGTCGCGGGGTATAAGCCGTGCGATGCGCCGGCGCGGTGAGAAGGACGATCGGATCGTCGGATCAGCGCCACTCCTCGAGGTCACAGAGGAGGTGGCACTCGACCGTGATCCAGCGGGTCATCCGCTCGTCGCCGGTGGCCTCGGCCGGGACGGCGGTCCAGTTCACCTCGTCGTCGGTGAGCAACTCGAGGGTACCATCCTGCCGACGGCCGTCGGCGTCGCCGACGGGGGCCTCGTTCACGGTCATGGCTCGCCTGACACTTGGCGTCGTTCGGGTATGACCTTCTCCGCTGATTTTCACTCCATGGGAACGACGTGACGGGCCGGCCGCGAAAAAATCGAGTGACTTATACGGGGTCGACGGAAACCAATCAGGTGAGGGCGCTTAGCTCAGTCTGGACAGAGTGCTTGGCTTCGGACCAAGTTGTCGCGGGTTCAAATCCTGCAGCGCCCATCCGTTTTCATGATGGTTAGGATTCCACAGACGGCGGAGGGTTGCTTATAAAGAACCCCCCCGTCGACCGAGGTAGATTCCATCATGTTCCGTGATGCGGGTCGACGCCGTCATGCGGTTCGCAGGATACCAAACGTGTAGAACCGTGTTAAATGTTCGCGAATCGACTCAGTTCTGCGCGCGAGTTAGTGGTGGAGCGCGCACCAACTCTAACTTGCTTGCTGTCGCACGCAGCGTGCGCCGTTCTCACTGTGCGTGCGACAAACCCCGTGTTCGTCTAACGCTCAGTGAGTCACGCTCACTGTGCGTGAGAACTGACACTTCTCAAACAAATATTGGCGCGTTTTATCATTCGAGCAAAATCCGGGGAGTAGAGACAGGTGAGAGCCATCTTATGTAGCCATCTCGGGTATATCCTATCATATATCTGAGGCTGACCCTTAAGTCAATGTGACTAACGAGGTTCAGGTGCAATGCGAGATCAGAAAGGAACGGCCTCAATACGCGCTATCTATGCCCGGTATCCCCGGGAACCAAAGATAGCGCTGATCGGCCAGCGCCACAGTCGGACCGAGCCCAACCACAGCTCGGGATCGTACAGCGGGTTGAACACCGCTACTGATCGTCAAGCCTCGACGACTTGGCAAGACGAAGAGGTGAGTTTCGATGAGTGAACAAGAGCGACTCGACGCCTTTGAACAAGGTAACCGCGACCACTCAACGATTGAAGAAGCTGTAGATAGCTACCTCGATCACCGGAAGAACGAGTCCGAGCTCATGGAAAGCACGGTGGAAGTCGAGAAGCGACGACTCGGGTACCTTGTCGATTATTGCGAACAGCAGGGTATCGAGACGCCGCGCGAGCTGCTATCCCACGACCTCGACAAGTATCGTACTTGGCGTCGATCTGAAGCGCCTCTGAAAGTCGAGGAGCTTGCTGAATCGACTATCATCGAGCACATGAAAACGGTCGACAGGTTTGTCGCCTACGTGGAGGTGAAAGATGAGTAAGTCGGACAAGCGACAGCCATCAAGTCCTCGAGAGCCAATCCAGATCACCGTCGATGAGGCCGTCGAAGCGTATCTCAGTCGGCGCAAAACCGAGAGTAAAACGACGCAAGGAACCGTCGAGACACATCGAAAGCGCCTGAACCACCTCGTGGAATACTGCGAACTCGAGGGAATCGAATACGTCTGCGATCTTCGCGGGAAAGACATCGAACAGTATCGCGAGTGGCGACGGACTGAGGCTACTGAAAAGGTCGATGTGTTGGCTCCTAAGACGCTCCAAGAGCATATGAAGACGATTCGTGTCTTCTTCCGCGCGATGGAGTCGATGGAGTACGTAACGCCAGGAATGGCCGATCGCGTGTATGTCCCGGACATCGAAGACGAAGACGAGACGAGTGATGAGATCCTCGAGTATGACCGTGCAGAGGAGATCCTGAGCCACATCGCGAAAGCCGAAAGTGGAAAAGCAGAGGAAGTCGTGTGGCGACTGTTCGTGGATAGCGGTCTGAGACTCGGCAGCGTTCACTCGATCGACGTACCTGACGTTCATCTCGATGCAGAAGTTCCTCACATCGAGCTTCGAAACCGACCTGAAGAAGGAACAAACTTGAAAAATCGCGACGACTCCGAACGGCGCGTCTTCATTACAGAAGAAACCGCTGAAGCCATCGAACAGTATCTCCAGTACAATCATCCCAAGGTCACCGACGACTATGGTCGCATGCCGCTCATAGGGACGTCCCATGGTCGAGCGAATCCTTCCACCATCCGCGGGATGGTCTACAAATGGACACGGCCCTGTGAACTCGGGGAAACGTGCCCTCACGGTAAGCAGCCCAGCACCTGTGAAACAGCGGAGAATCGGGACAAGCCATCGGATTGTCCATCGACTCGCTCGCCACACGACATCCGACGTGGGTACATCACTCACGTCAGTAGTGAGGGGGTCCCACCGCGAGTCCTGAGTGATCGCGTCGACGCCGAACCGGGGACGGTAAAAAAGTATTACAACAAGAACGACGACGAAGAAAAGATGCAAGCTCGTAAAGAGCTCATAGAGCGCATCATGCAGGACGAAGAAGAGGTTAACTACTAGGGATGAATTGGTCCACCTGGGATTGGGATACCTCTTCCTTCCTCCGCTGATTCCGACACAGTAGCCGACTGGCGTCTCTAAACTGATCGCCTGTTAGCGACTGCTAAATCCAGATTTCGTTACAGGGTAGTAGGACACTCGACTTCACAGACCATATCTGAAAGAGTAGATTCTGACCGAAACCAAATGTAGATTAGCTCCGGACCTCATTCCAGCCTTCCCTCGCAAGCGGGTAGGCTTGCTTCAAGATCAACTCAGCCGTGAGGTCTCGTAGATCATCAACAGTGGGATCGTAGTCGATCTCTTCGTAGAGACGCTCAGTTCTCTCGAGAGCAACGGTTGAGACCTCATCGAGGACTATAACCGTCCACTCGACGACCCCGATACGTCCTCCAGCGTGGGTAGGACGAATTTCGAGTTCACAGCGGACCAGAACAGGATCTTCCCAGTCACGGAAGCAGACTTCCCTCCTGACGCTCATCCCTAATGGAGTCGCACCTACGACATTGCTGACACTCGTTCGGGCCTTGTCAGCGGTCGGGAACCACTCAAGCAAGTCGTGTTGATCAGCACTCACAGATCGATTCCCTCCATTATGGATGGTTGACCCTCATCTGCGTCGCAGAATTTCGCAATGTCCTCTGGTTGAAGGTCTGGGCCCAGACAGTCCGGGTGGACCCAGACTGCGAATCCACTTTGGCCTTCGAGGGCTTCGTCGATCTGCACTCGACCTTCCGATCCAGGGCCACGCCATCGAACATATGCATCGTCTAGAGACTCGAGCGCACAGATCACCGCTGGGAGTAGCTGGTTATAGATCGTCCCCTCGTACTCGACATCAGCCTGCTCTGCGGCATCGAACTCGAGAGAGACACTATTCGAGATGAACGTAGCAGCAGCGTCAGGCGAATCCCACGACCCGTCGCTCATACTGCGATAATCCTTCTGAGTCGGGACCCCTAACCCAGCCTGTTGATTGACTTTGCGCAGCCGGTCGCTATTGTTCAAGTCCTGTTCTGAAACGAACAGGATGATCCCCGGTCTGTGGGCGTTGTCTCGACCAAACGAAATTCGGCCTAACGATTTCACGGCTAGGTGACCCGACGGAATGGGTGCCCGTGCAAGGTAGTGGAAAGCTGGCGAAAGAAGGTCGCTTGGTGGAGCATTGCCCATTGCTACCTTTTTAGCGATGTCTCGAAGCTCGGTCAGCGCCTCCTTGTCTAACTGCTCTTGGTTGCTCATTCGTTCCGTGACGCAGTCAAGGATGGTTCATTATAAGCCTGAGGACCCTCCAGATACTCGACTTTGAAGGAGTAATATGGGAAGATGACCCGATAGAAGGGTTATGTAGCACGGAAAGCCGTTGTTGCAACAAAGAACTGAGGAACTCAAAATCGGTCTATAATTAACAGAGCCAGCAGCTAACGAGCAGATTGCCCCCTTGAATGTACAATGGGATTCGGAAAGCAGTCAAGACGATCGTCGTCGACTGCACTCCCTGACAAACTTCCAGCCAACTTTCGAACCAAAAATGGGGTGATCGCAGTGGTCTGAGGATACTGTTTTGACGTGAACTCTACTAAGAAGCGGAAAGATGTCAATATACAGAGTTGGACACACACACCGTGCTTCATCTGCAAATGCCTCTGAGAGAGGGAGGGCCCCAGAAATAGTGCCCGGTCACAGTATTGGGCGTACTCTACAGTGAGACTTTGCCTTCGGAATAATCGATAGGATGGGTGCTTCTGTGAGTAGATGTGGGGGAACTAACAAGATGGCCGAGTGGAGAGTTTACACACAACTCTCGAAGACTTAGACTGAGATTCCAGACACACACCCCGTGTTTCATCTGCAAATGTATCTGAGAAGGCCCGTCGGGTAGCTTTTCGCCGGTCCCTGAAAAAGAGAACTGCCTGTAGAGCGCCTATATTGCTCGTTTCTCATGGATAGAGGTGGATATACGATCTGCTGAGTAGATTCTCTGATAGCAGTAATAATAACCTATACCAAAAGAGTTTTATTATAGTTAATAAGGAGTCTCTCAGCAAGAGGTGAGTAAAAGATCATATCTCGAGGTAATCCTGCTCTTGGGAACTTGCGATAGAATCAGGGTAGATGATTCTCTGTCCTACGCTAATTGGATGATTCCAAAGTCACTGATTTCGAAGGGGGCCTCCCTTCTCACGTGGACTTGCAGATGAAGTACGGTGTGTGTCTCCAAGCGCATCACCTTCTCAGCGAGTTCAGTGAATCGAAAGCAACATCGATCCACTAAGTTGATGATTTCAAGACCGCTGATTCGGAGGGGGTCCCCCCCTCTCAAGAGGACTTGCAGATGAAACACGGGGTGTGTGTGTCGAAGCTTGAGCCAGACCTAGGTCTTTCGACCTGGGACGAACAGTCTCACCAAAGTGGAGAAGCAACAGTAGTAGGATTGACTTCTGTAACCGGGACGTTGTCTCTCCGAGAAACGTATCTAGAACATCTTCGTTGAATCCAACAATTTTCTCTCTTCTTCGCATCTTGTAGTGGATCTCTTCGAGCGGGAACTCACCGTCCGTCTGATTGATAGTCTCCCTGCTGTCGTCGAAAACTCATCTCGTCGATGATTGAATGTCATGTATAGTAACGCTGTCGTCAGCCGATAGTGTATCCGATGCATCCCTAGACCAGTCGTGAGATCCAATCTAGAGAGGGATCGTGTCTATAGATGTAATAGCAACCAGGATGAGTACATATGACTCGTTAGACTCCGATCGTCAAGTCAGACCAACGATAAGCAAATCCCAGTACGGCAAGATGCAACTACTTATCCTAGTCCGGTCCGCAACATCTCATACACCGTACCGGTATGAGTAACGGCCCGCGTAGTGGCGCGGGCCAGGTGCGGTGTTGGAGCAACCGCGTATGCAATTACGAGCTATCAGACAAAAACGTCTCGCTCGGTTCCAGATGCACAGTCTTCCAAGCAGGCTACCTGAAGGAGGAAGCGATGACTGACGCTGGGAGCACCGACTACGAGCTGCCGTTCGGTATGATCCTCAGTAGTCAACGACGCGTCAATGTCGCCCGCTATCTGCTCGAGGAATCTCCCGAACCACCAGTAGATGTCGGTGATCTGGCCGAGGGAGTTGCAGCAATCGAGGTCAGCAAAGAACCGCGCCAGGTCACCGGGGTAGAGAAGCATCGAGTCTACGTCTCGCTCATCCAAAGCCATCTTGACCCTCTCCACCGACAAGATGTTGTCCGATTCGACCACGACCGCAATGTCGTCTATCCAGGAGCAAATCTACGGACGTTCTACGCTTTCGCGATCTTGTTACCTGGTTCCAACATTCAGTAGCTAAACTCCAGTCTCAGAACTGCAAGAGCGAGAATTCTCTCTTTGATGGCAAGTGAGTTTAATTAGTTGATGCTAGGTCTACACGTCCTTGAGGTGTTTGTATCGAATCGTATAGCCACCAGGAAACGTACGTCCCTCACAGTACGCTTCACGGTTGAACAGGAGTTCGAGTCGTCCGTGGGGCCAGTTGTACGCTTTCTGATTCCTGCGTAGATTGAACCCTGGGATGCACTCCCAGCCGTCGACTCGTCCGGTGAGCCGATGCATGTACTTCCGTCCGGTGTCGGGATTGGAGACTCCTGAACAGTTGCACATGATCTCCTGAGCCGTCGTAATTTTCCGAGGATCAGCGGGGCTCGTTCGCTCGATACACAAGGCCAGTATTTGACGAACTACTGCTTCTGTCTTTGCTTCCGCAGTCTTTGGAACGCATCCATCAACGCGATCAAATGCCGCCCAAATCTCTCTATCGGTTGGTCCCCGCTCTTTTCCTGTCATATTCTGCCATTCTCACCTTGGACTGAAGAACATTAGGCGCAAGCTCGGATGCACAAACCGATAATCAACCAACAACGTTGATCTGAGGGTGTATCGATCAGAGGTCTTAGACAATCTAAGTCGGTTCCTTAGTCCGAAACTCAATACAGGAGCAGACGGTCTTCTATCCCATTTCTAAACCTCCTGATCTAAGCCAACTAATAGCCAACTACTGATAGGCCATATCGTCGTTTGATGACACAGGAAGCAGATGTCGAGAACTCTGCACCGGATCTTCCACCGGTCGACGAGTTCTATTCAGGACTGGAGGCGCTTGACTCGACCCTGGTCGAGTTACCTCAAGACGTTCCAGAACCGACGGAAATCACTACGACTGAATCACCAACTGACGTGCGCGAAACGGAAACACCTGTAGGAGAGACTTGGTTCACAGTTTCAGAGATAGTTAGAGAGAATTTCTCGGGGCTCTCAGCTGCGAACCACGAATATGATCCTCAGGCGAATGAACCGCTGTATCTAAGAGCAGCGTATCCCGATCCATCGGAGCCGGCCACAACGATCAGAGTCACGTACAAACCTTCAGGGACCCTCTTTGTCGAAGCAAAATACTACATCGGTCTCGCATCGTGGCCATACTATCTCGGGACGAACGAGGGGCTCTCTATACCGGTCCTCTATGCAGCTGCGATCGCAGCAGGCCTCAACTACAGCTCTGTCGCAGTCGCGACAGGACAAACTCAGCTCAGCTATCACCAAGGTCTCGCAGTCAACTCGGCAGTCGGTGACGTCCACGAGCGCTTAGAAGACCTTCGAGATGATACGGCGGAATCAACCAGCGAGGACACACTTGACAAGTTCCTAGCTCTCGTCAAAGATCGACCCGAATGGACGATCTAGTCCAGAGGTAGTGGAGGACGGCAGTTAGCCTAGTTCGGAAGGACAGAATTGCTAAACTGGAAGAGCAAGGCAGAGATTCTCAACATCCGGAGCAAGCGAGATCACCTGCGCTTTTCGTTCCAATTCCTTGCGCCGATCTTCGATACGCTGCTCGAGCTTGTTGAGCCGCTCCCGTTGACCGCGAATGGCAATGTCCATGTTTGATCCGGCCTCAGCCTTGCGTTCATAGTCCTCGATGAACTCCTCAATTCGTTGGCGCTCAGCTTCTGCGTATTCCTCCAGATCATCCAGTTCTTGCTGAGTCTCCTCTCGCCGGCGTTGATGGAGCTCTTCTCGCAGCGATGCGACCCGCTGACTGATGTAGCGATCAGCTGCTGCTCGCAGTTGATCCTGGCTCTGAATCAGAGAGCGCACGCGGTCTGCATCGGGCGATCCTTTGACGCTGTCCCCCTGAACGACACGTTGGCCCAGTCGCTCTCGAGGATCCTGATGGTGAGCATCGACGTACACTGGAATCATATCTTCGCGAATGACCTCACCTGTCCCGTCCTCGAACTTCACACGGTAGTTGTAGCCGATCCCTGGCTCGTCGATGAACGGGAGAAGCTTCAGACCGACATCGCCCTGCTCACTATTCAGTACGTGTTGCATGAGTCGCTGGACCAACTCGTCGTCGGGAGACACGTAGTCGATACCGTCGTGGTCCATCGCGAAGTCACGGCTAAACGTGAACGGGCCGTACTCCTCATCGGTTCCTTGCCGGAGAGAGTCGGGTAGTTCGGCCCTGTAGAGATTGTTTCCGGCCTTTTCTACATCCCCGCCGAGCGCCTCGACCCCACGCTCGACGAACTCGTGAATGTCCGCCTCGGTTCCGTAGACGTCCTCCGACTCGTCCATGACTTCCTGAATCTTCTCACGGCTTTCCTGGTCGAACGTACTCGTGTCGATCAGGCTGCGCTCGTACCACTCCTCGAGCGTGCGCTGGCGCTCGTCGATGAGCTCTTCGAGTTCCTCTTTGGTCGCGCTCGGGGGCTCCTCGTTCTGGATGGAATCCATGATGAGCGAGTCGACGTCGATGTCGTCGAGCATTCCCAGTACGTCAGCGGTGTTCCCAAGTTTGCCCCGGATATTCTCGACCTTGTTCTGGAGCATCTCGAAAATCTCGCCCTCACGAGTATCCTCGAACGAGAAGTTCCAGACCTTGACCTCCTTGTCTTGGCCGTAGCGATGGATGCGACCGATGCGCTGCTCGAGGCGATTCGGGTTCCACGGCAGTTCGTAGTTCACCATGATGTGGCAGCTGTGCTGGAGGTCGATCCCCTCACTCGCTGCGTCAGTCGCGAAGAGCAGGCGGGACTGTCCGTGGTTGAATTCGTCCTCTATGCGGGCGCGTTCCTCCTTGTCGACGTCACCGTGGATGACGAGAATCTCGTCAGCCCAAGGTTCGTCCTTTACCAGGTCGAGCAGGTAGTCCAGCGTGTCGCGGTATTCGGTGAACAGCAGCAGTTTCTCGTCGGGTTGCTCCTCGAGCAATTGCTGGATGTAGCGCCGTACCTTCTGGGCCTTGGAGTCGACAGGAATGCCCTCAGCGAGCGAGACGAGGTCGCGGAGCGTCTCAATCTCTTCCTCGAGCTGCGCGTCGCTCTCGGTGACAGTTAGGGCGGCGAGTTCCTCTTCGGCCTCTTGCTTGTCGTCTTCGTCGAGGTCCTCTCCGTCCAGATACGCGGCGGCTTCGTCCGAGAGACTGGTGGTAGTCGACTGCTCGTCGACGAGGTCTCGCAGTCGTCGACTCAACGTCGACTGAATGGCCCCGATGCTGCTGACGAGGCGTTTCTGCATGAGTGCCATCGCGAATCCGACTGCCGGCTCGTTCAGCTTCTCAGAGCGGTTGTAAACGTTCTTGACGTAGTCGGTGACGGCGCGGTAGAACTGCCGCTCCTCGTGGGTCATCTCGACGGGAACCGTATTGACGTCGCGATCGGGGAAGATACGCTCGCCGTTCTCGTCGTAGATTGTCTGTTTCCCTCGACGGATCATCACGCGGTCGACGGCCTCCTTGGAGAGCTCTTGATCCTCGGCGACGAGGAAGGGGTCGATGTACTCGACAAGTGAACGAAATGCCTCGCCCTTGCCGTCGTGCGGTGTCGCGCTGAGTAGCAGGAGAGCGTCGGAATTGCCGGCGACCCGTTCGACCATCTTCGACGTCTTGCTCGGCGACTCCCCCCGTTTGGCGGCCTTGTGTGCCTCGTCGACCACAACGACGTCCCAGAAGGCTTCCTCGAGGGCGGGTTGGAACTCGTCCTGTCTGAGGAATGCCTGGCTCGTTACCATCTGCTGGTGGTCCTGATCCCAGATGTTCGCCTCCTCGCCAAGTCGGCGACGTTCTCCCTCGACCCACTGTCGGTCTGCCGGCGTGAGATCGATGTCGAAGAAGCGGTCCATGTCCCGAATCCACTTCTTCTGGAGATGCGCAGGAACGACGAACAGAACACGGTCAGCACGATTTCGAGCGGTGAGTTCCTTGAGGATGAGGCCGGCTTCGATAGTCTTCCCAAGGCCAACGTCGTCGGCGATGAGCGCACGCTGGCGCAGTTTCTGCATTACCCAGTTGACTGCGGCGAGCTGGTATGGTTCGAGGCGAACCAGCGAGTTCGAAATACTCAGTAACTGGCCTTGTTCATGGGCAATCTGAAGTTGGAGAGCCTGGGAGCGTAGATCGAACCAATCGGCTGAGACTGCCTCGTGGTCGGGATGGAGTTGATCGGCTGACGCTGGTTCTAACTCACCCATCTGCTCGTGTTTTGGCTCGATTTCGACGTCGTCGATACAGACGGTTTTCACGCCTTCGTCTTCGACGTACGCTCGGAGGTATTCGAGATCACCAACCGAGTAGGTCTTAATGACCTCGGCAGGGGTGCCGTTTAGGAGAATCGCGTCGCCGGCTTCGAGAGACATCATGGTTGCCATATTATTGCTTGGTTAGTGATCATTTCGCTAGTGGTAGCTCAATTGCAATTCTCATCTAATTTCGCAACCGCCCGTTCGAACGTGTGATCTTCGAGTAATTTCGCTCGTTCCGCATTCGACTCGATCATCTGCTTACGGCTTTTAGTATTGATTCGGAATTCTTTTGCGCCGACTTCTTCGAAAGTTGCATAGAACACCTCGTCTTTGTCAACAATGTATCCAGCAAACAGGTCGACTTGACCTGCCTCATACCGATCTGTGAAGATTCGATATTTCCATGGTTTGCGGTTGTTCTGATTCGCTTTCTTGACTTGGACTCGGAGCAGCTCGTCGTCCTTGTCTGCAACGAGGTCGTACTTATACTGGCCGTGCGTATATGAGACTCGACACCCGTTACGAATCAAGTCCGTCGCAACGGCGAATTCGGCTAATTCGCCATCGAGGTGGCCTTCATTCCGACTCATAATCCAGTTCGCGCCCACATTCCCAATTATGTATTGGTTGGGAAGATCACCTTCTGAAGAGCATTTGGAAGTCCGGTCGGATTCAGGTTATTCCTGTGTGATAGTGACGAAGTTCAGGACGAACTCCTGCGGAAGGACTCCACCATGGTAGAAGCGAGCGTCGGGCAGTCCCTGATTGCGGAAGCGCTGAATCGGGTCGGCGAGTGCACTGATCTTCGTATCTTCATCGAGATAGCCCAGGTGAGCATTCTCGTCGAGTAGGACGCCAGGTGCGTCTTCGTCGATGTTCTCGCCGGCGACCCAGCGCCGTGTGACTTTCTCAGCCTCGTCCGGCGGGTGGATGTCGTCGATGTCGACGGTCTTCGGGAGCGAGACGAAGCCATGGTCAGCGAGGATGTACGCGCGGTCCCACTCGCCCTGCTCGAGCTTCTCGCAGATGATGTCTGAGATTGTCTCGATACGATCGCTGAACAGCGCCTCGAAGTCAGTCAGTTCCTCCTCACCGGCCTTGTCGAGGTCGTTCCAGTAGTAGGCGACGCGGGTGTTGGACCAGCCTGATTCGTCGTCCTCGCTCTGCATGATGTAGCTCCAGCCGTCGTCCTTCAGCAACTTCTCGCGCTGGTAGTTGCTGATCGTGCGGCCGTTTCGCTCGGGCACGAGTTCGCCGTCGTCCAGTTCGATGTTGAAGCTGAACTTGCTGCCCGGCGTGAGTGCCGCCTTTCCGAACTCGGTGTCAGAGGGAAGCGTCCCGACCCAGGCGTTCTCGTCAACTTCGAGGCCCGGAAGCTCGTGCCGAACAGCTTCTGCCAGTTCGTGTGCGAGGTCGAAGCGCAACGCGTCGACGATGAAGAGCGCGACGCTCTGACCGCTCTGGAGGTGTTCCTTCTCCTGATCGAAGAACTGGTGGGCGTAGCTTTCACCGACGAACGGCGATCCCGCTTCGATCTGATCGATGACGAGATCGCCGAGGTCACTGAGGTACTCGAGGTAGCGTGACTCTGTTAGCGATATGCGCAGGTCGTCGAGTGTCGCCGTTGCGGGATGCTCTTCGGGGAGGTCACGTTCTGGTTCGCCAGAGATAATGAGGTTGAAGACGGCGTTGTCGATCTGCCAGGTTCCGTCCTCGACGTCGCCATAGAGATCGACGACGTCGGTCGTATCACCGCGTTCCTCCCACGTCTCAAGTTCCTGGGCGAGATTAGCAACTTCAACGGCCTGCTCCCAGACGTGCGTCCACGGAACGTCGCCATAGGTCATTTCGAGACGCTGGTGGCGCTTGGATGCACGACCCGCGCACGTCTCGTACTCGCCGGCGTGGAACGACTGCGCCCACTCGTCCCAGAGCTCGTGTTCGAGCGAGGCGTCAACGGGACAGTCGGCGAGTTCCCACGGGTCGTCGTAGGTACGCAGAATGTCGTGCCAGAAGCGGGCATCAGGGTCGAGATAGACGTGTGCCAGCTCTTCGGCACGCTCGGAATCGACCTTGCTCAGCAGCGACTGGAGTTCAGGCCGGGAAATACCGAGTCCTGAGCTTGGTTCGGGCTGGTACTCAGCGTCGAGGTGTGACTTCTCGAGGCCTTCTTCCACGAGCCACTCTGCAACTGCCCAGCGGCGGGTGCGCGTTACGAGTACGTTCTCATCGGTCACGCCTTCGACGGCGGTGATGCCCTCATCGACCAGCAGGTCACGAATCTCCAGAAAGTCGTCCCGTTCCTCGTCGTCATCGGGATTCGGGAGATTCTCGGCGCCGTGTTCGAGGACGAACTGGACGGGATCGTCGTGGCCGTCGAGGACAATTTTCGTCTTAAGTCCCTGAAGCGTTGGAAGGCCACCGTCGCCGTTGAGTTCTTGGAAGAGCGTCTTCGCGACTTGTTCCCGGTCTTCGCCGTCAGCTTCCTCGTAGGCCGTACGGATCGAGGCTGCCTGCAAACGATCCTTCTCGAAGCAGCGTGCCGCGAGTTTTCCGATATGTTGTTCGACAACTCCACCAGTGTTCTCGACGTCCTTGAACCAGTCTACATCGTCGCTGCGCGCCTGCGGTACGTACCAGACGGTTCGATCACGGGGTGCGTCGGCGCGTAGCTCGAGTGGCGTCTGTTCGGCCGCGTGGAACGCACACCCCAGCGATTGGCTCACGCTCTCGACGATGTCGCGCAGGTAGCCACCGTCGTCCCACCAGAGGATGACTGGGTCCTCGTCGGGCGCCTCGTTGATAGCGGTCTGGATAGCGTCTTCAGCGCACTGTGGGAGGGTCTTCGTCGCGGGCATGGTTACAGGACGTCGTCGTCAACAGTCTTCGGAACGATTTCGGCATCGGCAAGCGGCGTGATGTTGATTTCGACGCCGTACTTGTGATTCGGCTGGTAGCCAGCAGTGGTGATTTCCGATAGCGCGCGGTCGGCCCAGTCGGACGGGATTTCTGACGAGACCTCCTCACAGTCCTCAGAAATGGACTCACCGAGTTCGATATACTCATCTAAGTCACTCGCAAGCTGGGAGATCAGCCGCTGTCGCCGTGAGATGCCGGCATCATCGAGCCGGGCCTGATCGGCCTTTTCGAAGTTGTCGAAGTAGTATGTCATGTAGAGGATGCCATTACTCGCGAAGTGCGAACTCCCGAGGAGGTCGTCAGTGTAGTAGTCAAACAAATCGTACAGGTGTGCTTCCACGGGCTGATCTGAGTCTGCCGCGTACGCTTCGAATGCAGCCTCGAGGTCTTCCAGCGCGTCGAACCATTCCTCACGCTTGTTCTCGACCTTCTCGTAGAAATTCCCGGTGAACAGTTCACCCATATCCACATCCTCCATCGCAGCGAGTTCATCGACAATCTCGAGACGTTCTTCGGTTCGACGGCGGAACTCGGAAACACGCTCGGCAGCTGCGTCAGTGGCCTGTTGCTCGTCGGCCGACCACTGACGGGGCTCGGGCTGTGCCAACTCGGCGAGTCGTTCTTCGAACACCGCGATCTGTTCGAGCCCACTCTCACACCGGGCGTACTCCTCGGCAGCCTCAGCCTGCTCGCTCGCGGAGAGTGAATCATCGCTCCGGCGACGATTCGCGGCGCTTCGACGCTCGCGCAGGAGATTCTTCCGCGGTTCGAGATAGCGGTTCTGTAAGCGGTCGAATACGCTTTCATCCAGTTGGTGGTAGTCCACGAGACAGCCGAACCCTTCGCCTTCTGGGTCTGAGACGAGTCGCTCGGTCGTGAACCGCCAAAGGATGGGTGTGCGGTCGAACTTCTGAACGTGGTAGTCAAAGAGATCCTCCTCCAGCCACTTTCTAAGGTTGGGATAGGCTTCCTCAGTAGCGCTCTCGTTCCCAAGTACGTCGTCGACCTCGGCAATGCGGTCGTCGGCGTACTCGCCCCAGATACGCTCAAACTCTGCCTCGATGAGGGTCAGGAGATCGTCCTTGCCCTCGACGGCGGAGAGGGGGATAATGCCGTCGTCAGATTCCTGGACTGCACGAAGGGTGAAATGCAGTACAAGATTCTTCACTTGTTCAGGGAACCCATCGGGTCTATCCGGTACTGCTTCTGGATTCGGTACTTCGCGGTCGCTAGGTTTCTCGACAGTTCGGAGCCAAATTTCTTGTTGGATTTGATCCCGAGTTTCATCATCAATTCCCAACGTCTCACACACTCTTTGGTCGATTTCGTCTGCAAGTGCTTGGATACGCTGTCTACGAATGAGGTCGGTCTTTTCGGATTTCCGGCAGACTTCGATCAGGGTATCTTCCTTATTACCGGTCTCAAACAGGCTTTCCGCACTCTTCGATGTATCCCGCGTGTGCTGATGGTTCGGATAGAAGAATCCAGACACGGCAGATTCCGGGAGGAGTTTTGGGCCAACGTAGTAGGGACTCTGCATTTCATGCGTTCGTCTTTCCAAGAATAGAGCATGCTGTTGCTTGGCTTTCTCCGCTATCTGTTTGTTTTCCTCTAACTCTCGGAACCACGGGAGCATACCGATATACCCAGACTCCCACTTCCGTCCGGGAGTGAGACACAGAGCAAGGCTGTGGAAGAGGTCGGTATTCAATGCCCCTAATAACAACCAAGTAGAAAGGTCCTCATTCGGGAACAGCATATTACTCGCGTGACCGAAGTACCCGCCGCTGGGATAATGACCAAAGCGTCGCCCGGTGCGCTTGATATATGCCCAAGTTAGCCCTTCTCGGGTCTGATAGCTCATATTTCGAAGGACTGAGCTGGATGACCGAGCGACATGACTTCCCTCGTCTTCCCAGTTAATGACTTCATCAATCTGTGGCCGGACCCAAACATCTCCACCCGCGTTGGTGAACGGTCTAAAGTGTGGCTCGTTGACTTCCCAGTGCTTGCGGAGGAATCGTGCGTTGTTTCCAGTCTGCATTCCGACCTTTACATCACCGATTCCCTGGCCCTCAATATCCGGGACTGACGGGTCTATTTTCAGCTCTGTGTCATGGAGGCTTCTGATTTTCGAGGGCAACGAGTAGCAGATCGATGAACCCGGAACCGATTCGAATTCGCTCATTTCTATCGAGAAGTATCTCTTTATATCAGTGTCATCACTGCCGAAACTGGATCGAAGATACGTGAGCTCTTTCTCTGACTTATCAACATCATGAAGGCGGATGAAGGTCCCAGTATCATCCTGTTGGGCATTCTTACGGACAACCGTTCCTGCTGTTGCGACGGTTGCATTGTCCAATATCTCGTACCCATATTCCGCAAGGAAATCGAATCCCCCTCGGTCCCCGATGAAATCAGCACGGAACGGCTCGAATGTCTGACTGAAAAGGAACGAACGGGGGACCAACATACCTACACGTCCTGCGTCTTTAGCCAACCGTTCACAGGCTTCAAAGAAATTGATGTAGTATTGTGGTTTATACAAATAATGATCCTCTACATAGTCTCGAACAGCTTTCGGCATTCGACCCCGCGACCCATAAGGCGGGTTCATCAGGGCCGTATCGTACTCCTGTGTCAGCACCACTAATAGATGCAGGAAACTCCGGAGGTTCTGCTCACCAAACGAATCGCTCGTCTGATCCTCTACTGCCCGCCGAAGCGCTTTCAGGAAGGAATGCAGCGACTGGTGGGCCCCCCCGTTGTAGTCGCTGAGTTCCGCTTGCGTCTTACTGGAATCGAACGCTTCTTCCAGCGTCCCATTTACATCTAGCAGGCTCCCGAGCGCCTCGGTGTGCTGGAACGTCTCGATCACGTCGTCCAACGCCTCCCGAAGATCGCTCCCCTCACCGGTGATCTCGTCCAGCACGTCGGTAGCTTCCTCAACCTCGGCAACGCGAGCGTCTGCACAGACGATCCCGACGTTCGGCATCTCGAACTGCCCGTCTTCTGCTTCAGTACGAGTTCGAGCTTTGAGATAGAGATTGAATGCCGAGAGCTGGCAGGAGCGCAGGTCGATGTCGATACCGTAAAGGTTGTGCTCCAGAACCTTCGAGGGAATCTCTGCTCGATCAAGATCAGTTTCGGCCCACCAGATACGCTCCAAAATGTCGAAGGCGTATAGTAGGAAGTGTCCGCTGCCACACGCGGGATCAATGACACGCAGTTCTCGTGGATGGTCGAATTCCGGGGCGTCGCCGGATTCCTCGTCTGGGATGAGGTACGTGCAGAGTTCCGGAACGCTGGGAGCGTCCGCCGGCGTGGCCAGGCGTTCTTTTCGCTCCTCAGGAGAGAGGGCTTCAGGTTCCGGGATAGTATCCTCTTGGTCGGTTGCTTCAAGGTAGAGTTTCCCAAGTGAGTTATCTGCGAGCATGCGAACGACCCAGTGAGGCGTGTAGAACTGGTTCGCCGGACCGACGTCCTCCGGTTCAAGTTTGTTCTTGGCATCCAACGCCTCGACGACTGGACGGTTGTAATATTCGTAGACCCAGCCGAGGACATCGTCGGCCCGCCAGACCTCGTCGGGAATCTCGTCGAGCATTCCGCAAAGTTCCTCGAAGGTATCGTCGTCCGGGTCAATCTGGCTGTAGGCCGAGTCCCGGTTGAAGAGAATCTCTATCTCCTCAGCCAATCGGTCACAAGCGTCGTGATATGCTTGGATAATTGCTTCGTCCTCAAGCAGGAACTCCTCGTGAACGAGAGTCTCAGCAGCGGGTGTCAGACCGTTGTCTTTGAAGACGGTGACCTCCTCATCGATGAAGTCCCGTACCTCCATGCAGCGAAGCGCAGCAAGACGATTGACGATCGTGTAGCCGACGCCAGTTACGTACTGTTCGAACGCCTCGTCCCAGGTGTGACCATCGACTCCTTCGAGGTCAATAGCTTCAGCGAGTTTCTGAGTGTCCTCATCGAGATCGTCAAAGTCCTCTGGTTCGTCATCGAGTCCTTTCTGCGTGAGTTGAAATTCGACGTTATCCTCGACGCGCTCACGTAGGTCCTCGACGACATCCTCGAGATGTTCGCGTTCTTCTTTGTCCAGTTGGGCCTTCCGTTGGGAGAGAGAATCGCTTGCCATGGGAGGTAATTGTGTATACCATGTCCGAATCACACTACCCTCTTTAATGTTGTCGAGTGGTAATGAGCTCAGCCCGCTAAAACTAAGTCGACTTCTCGGAATGGTCCTCCAATTCGGCATCGTCTGCCAACCGATCTGCGACCTCTTCCTCAGAAAGACTGTGATCAGGGTCAGCAGGAGCCAGCCTAGCCTCACCAGTGAGACGTTCTTTGGCCTCCTCGGTGGTCTCTATCTCCTCGTAGATGGATTCATCCAGCTTTTCGTACCACTTGCTGGTTACCTCGGGCATATCCTCATTGAGGTTCCGTCGCCGCTTGGCCAGTTCCCGATAGCGCGACCGCATTTGTTCGAGACCGACCTCTTTCCTGGCCAATTCCAACTTGATGAAGTCGCGATAATCGTCGAAAAGCCGATGATACGCGTTTGCTGCACGGTAATAGTTCTCGGCTGTGTCACCAGGATCTGCCATCCTCCGATAACCGGAGATGATAGCCGTGGTGATCGCCAGACTAACTAGAATAATCTGGGGCGTCGAATCCCAGATGAGAGCGACCGTTAGCAACCCTGCGACGCCGAAAACGAACCAATCGAGACGGCGGTCTAACTTCGCATACCAATCTGCGCCAACGTAGTAGGCTTTGAACGTCCACAAGACGCTATCTGCTTCGTTAGCTACGCGTTCGCGCAGCCGTTCGTGTGCCTCGTAGTCGAAATCGTCGTCTGTCATAGAGAGATAACCGCCTACTTGAAGCCGTCGCCGTAGACTTCGCGATATTTCTCTTTGGCTTCCTGGGTTTTGCCTTCCTTTTTGAGCCATTCCGCTTCCTCGATCTTCTCGCTAGCCTGATACGCCTTTTTGGCGGCTTTCTTCTTTTCTTCCGTACTCATTCCCTTATCAATCTGCTCGCGATAGACTGGTTCTCGAGTCTCGTCGTTGACGTACCGTGGGAGGTTCCGGAAGAAGTTGCTCATGTGCTCGTGAGTAGAAGCACTAGCAGGAGCATCGTTTTGGAAGTATTTGTAGGCCATCATCACCATGTGGTAGGAACTCACCAGCTTACCGTTCTCCTCGTTCCACTTCTTCGCGGAGACTGCAACACGCTGGAGGTTGCCGCCGTTATTCTCGTCGACTGCGTCGTACATCGATTGGAACTTACGGGGGTTCGTTCCGACCCACGAGCTTCCTCCGTACGTATCGGGAATAGCGTAACCGTTGTTGGGATCATCTGCACCCATCGGTTGAATCGGGATCTCCATGCCCCCGATGGTAACGGGATCTGTGGGGTTCTCCGCGTTGTGAACGTCGCTATACCGGAACGCAGGGGCGACTTCGACAGTGAAATCACTGAACTTCACCGCTACCACGTTTCGATCGATATGGACGTCCTGGTTGGGATACTTCTTCTCCAGTCGCCGCTTCACAGCTCGTAGAGCATTCTGGGGCCCGTTCTGGCTAGTAGCCCATCGACCGTGCTCATCGGCGTCGAGGACGACCAAGACATCGACGTCGGAGTCCTCCTCTAGCGGACCGGTCATCGTACCCTGCATCACCGAGCCGTAGATGTGATCCTCCTCGATCGCCAGACCTTCGTCTTTCAGATTGTCAACGACGTTTTCACGCCGTTCCTGCATATCTTTGGCCTGCCTATCGGTTATCTGAGCGTCTTCGGCGTAGTCCTGATGGGACTCCTCGATCTTCTGCTCGGCCTCCCGTCGAGAATCTTCTCCGTCGGAGGACGCCTGATCATCACTAGGAGGTGATCGACTACCTCCACCAGAGCCACCCTGATACTCGCCGACAGTTCGAGTGTTACCCATGGGCCATCACCTCGCCGGGAGATGCCGCGAAAGATCCTAATGTCGATTGACCGGCACCGAGTACAGGTTCAGTCTCCTCTCGCCACTGGATATACTGTTTTTGCGCGGTATGGATCGGAACGTCTCGTAATTCTGCTTTCCTGATCCATCGTTGACCTGCCGCCGCGACAACTTCCGGTGGCATCCGGGCCAGACCGTCTTTCGCCTGAAGCCCGATGAGCAATAGCCCATCAACGCCGAGCTCGTTAACGACCTCTCGAACGTCCTCGTTGAGTTTGTTGATGCCATTGCCCATTTTGCCGCCGAAGTATTGGGCTCCATAGTATGCGCAGTACGGGAGGTCGAGATCGCGAAGTGTGTCGTAACAAATCGCTCTCTCTTCGGGCGTGAATCCCTTCACGAGCGGAAGAATCTGTATCGGTGTGGGTCGAAGCTTATCGTGCATCCATCGAGTCCCGTCCATCATCTTCTTGATGTTCGCTACGCGGTCGGACTTCTCCATATCTCCGTAGACCGGATAGTCGGTGGGAATGTGGAAGTCGGGACCGAAGGCCTGTACGGCGTTTCGTTCGCGACTCCAGCGGAGTTCCTCGAGGTCGTCATCGTGAATTACACCACTGGTGATGACGGAGAATTCTGCGGGAAAGTACGTAGTTCGGACTTCCCCACGATGGCGTAGAAGCGCCTCTACGTCTGTGATCTTC
This sequence comes from Salinilacihabitans rarus, assembly GCF_024296665.1. Taxonomy (NCBI): domain Archaea; kingdom Methanobacteriati; phylum Methanobacteriota; class Halobacteria; order Halobacteriales; family Natrialbaceae; genus Salinilacihabitans; species Salinilacihabitans rarus. Next base: position 3,288,403 of record NZ_CP100762.1, read on the forward strand.
ATCATCACAGTATCTTCGCTCGGAAAGGCTGTCATGAACTCTTCGTGAGCCTGCTGAGCCTGGATACGGCGAATAAGGCCTCGAGGCCAGTCTGTGCTGTCTCGGAATCCCTGGTGGTTTTCGTTGGGGATCATTTCGTGCTTGCACCTGAAAGCAGATGACGCTAGTTCATACAGGATACATGTCTATAAACGCTTCGCTGGTTAACCCGAGGATCGAACAAAATATGTTCTAAGACATCCGGGATGGATCCAATCGCTTTAGAAGAACCCCACCTAACTGAATACCAAGAGGCACAACAGCGTATGGGGAAAACAGTCCATCTAATTCCAGTGGGATTCGACTTTCAGCGGCTCGTTCAGCCGATCGCGCGAGGAACGCTCGAGGCGGATGAAGTCCACTTGCTTCATTCATCACGAGAAGCAAGTGCTGAAGAGGCTCAGCAACTCGCGGAACGAATGGTTGACCGTCTAGAGGAAACCTTTGGGACTCTACTCGGCAAGGAGGTCGAACGACACTCGATTGGAGATATTTTCGAATTCAAAGATGCATATCCGATGGCGTATGAAATGATTCAGTCACATATCGACGAAGGAAATGACGTCTGGGTAAATATCTCTTCGATGCCGCGTACGGTCGCTTTTGCCTTCGCTAGCGCTGCCAATTCCCTCGTCGTCGAGAAACCAGAACTCCGTGATAGAGTTCACACGTACTATGTTTCGCCCGAAGAATATCTCGTTACCCAGATGATCGAGGAATTACGAAAGGAGCGTGATTTCCTCGAAGACCTCAAAAGCGAAGATCCACAGGCGGAAGAGCGTTATGAGCGTATCAGTGATTTAGTCGAAGACATTGATCAAAGCGGTGTCACCAAAGGGGCGAAACAAATGAACGGGGGGCTCCATGTTGAATTCCCGACCGTACCTTCTGCCGATCTACACGATTTCGAAAAAACGATATTACACTTCCTATATGATGCCGGTGAAGTGGAGTCTACTTCGGAATTAGCTCGGGAACTAGCAGACCACTTGGACGAAGAGGTCGACGGTGACTCCTTCAAAAGCAAAGTTCAGTACAATGTTCAAAAGCTCGAAGAGAAGGGGCTAGTCAATCGAACACGAGTTGGTAATCGAACTAAGACAGAGCTCGGAACTATGGGTGAACTCTGGGTCGAAACGCATCCTCGTTGATTGAAGAACGTCGCCACTAGCCTCAACCCTTGAACATCACTTTAACATCCACTCAAAAATCATCTAAAGTATGGTTCTCTGTATTTTCTCGGTCACCATCAGAAAACTCGCTTAACGTGAGGTCGAAATCACTCGAATGTAGTCGCTCGTTGAGGTTGCTAGGCTGAAAAGAGGACTCGAAGACACTTGCAGATTTCTGTAGATCGACAGATCGTAGCTCTCCATTCTCCTGATAGCTCCCTACTGTCGAGTTCCACAGTACGTAATGACCCTCCAATTCCGGTGGTACCGTGCCCTGTCTTTTCCAGTATTCGAACATAGCAGGCCGGAATGTGTGATAGCTTACTATCTCTACGTTCCGTCGTAGATCACCTGGTTCTCGAATAAATAGCCAGTTCACTCCATCCGTAGCGATTCCAAATACGGACCGCGTAGCCCGGTGATTAAGGTATTCACGTAGATCACTGACTGCCTTCTTATAATGGTTGAACGACTTACATTCACCAAGAACTGGTTCCGACGTATTCTGAAGTAAGAAATCGGCCTGTCCGTTATGCCCTTGTAGATAGGCTTCTGTGATATAGTCATACTCGAGTGCATCGAGGAGTGGCCATACTAGATTCTCTGACACAAAACGTTCTGGAGACTGCCTCAAGTCGCGTTGCTTGATTTTGTCCTTGCGCCCTACTAGAAAGGGTTTCACTTGATCTGGAACTCGATTCGCCATCTCCTCACAAAATGTTTTAATAACTCTGGCAATTTGGTCGGCAGTCATGTATATTGTTTATAACGAAAGAGAAAGTAGGACTACTTAATTACGGTCTGATTCTATAAGCACGATTTGTCCGTCATCGATCTGGTCCAGTTTTTCATTCACCTTATCGAGGCGGTCCAAAACGGTGTTTGCCTCGGAAAGCAAGTTATTTGCTCTCTCTTCGGTTGGCCGTTCTTCGTTCTCTACCTCAGTAGTCACTTCATCCGTGATGTTCGCGTTCGGGAGTTCCTGACGTAAGCGCTCGGTGACACGCTGGAGTTCAGACCACGTCTCACCGCCAGTACCGGGACGCTTCGGATCTTCGGCTTCCTGAATCAACTGGCGTACGCGTCGTTTCGTGGGCGGTCGCGACGCGGAAAGCACCGTCTCGACTGCCTCAGTCGTTGGCGACTCAGGATGTTCTTCGCGCAACTGTTCGCCGGCATCCTGTAGCTGAGACCAGAGGCTCGAACCGCTACTGTCGTCGAACAACTCACGAACGCGTTCGTAGGTTTCGGCCTGCTGAACGACGGTCGAATCGACTATCTCTCGTTCAGTTACGTCGTCCCCATCCCAGATCGGCTCGAACGTCTCCTCGAGATCATTGAGATCGATCTCGTCGAATTCCGTTGTGGCTTCGTCGAGGACTCTCTGAACGGAGTCTTGGTTCGAGCGTATCCAAGTAGTGAGATCAGTACAGATCCCGTCAGGGTCAGATGCAGTGGTGGTATCTCCCGTCACCCGACGATACTGTGCCGAGAGTGCATCAATGCGGTGGCTCTCAGCGTCCTGAAGCCGAGATTCAACAGTCGTGACACTGGGAACCATCTCACTCTCCGCTGTCGCTCGCATGCTGGCGGTGATCGACGCGTTCGGGTAGAGCGACGCCATCGTATCCAACTCGTCGCTGAAGCGTTCCCAAAGCGTCGTACCGTCCTCTTCGACGCCGAAGAGTTCACGAGCGTCTGCGAAGGTTTGGGCCTCCTCGAGTACGAGGTCGTCCTCACTTCCTAGATCAGACGTGGAGAGTTCCTCACCGCTGAGAGCTGGTTTGATCGTCGACTCGAAGGTCTCGAGTGTCACGTCGAACTCTCTGTCAGCGCTCTTCAGCGTGCGCTTGACGGTCGCGCTGTTCTCGTCGACCCACTGGCCGAGTTCACTCAGCCACTCGTCCGGCCCATCGCCCTCTGGGTCCTCACCCAGTACAGTCTCGACGAGTTCTTTTACCGTCTTCGGGTCGATGATCTCGACGCCGAAGCGAACCTGAAGTGACGTCAATCCGCCCTTGGTTCGCACCTGCCGTCCGATGGCAGCAGGGTCGGTCACGTAGTCGGTATCCTGCTTGAGCGCGACTGATTCGTTGGAGGTAGCGAGCGTGATGAGAAGCGCCGCGATCGACTCCTGCGGGGTCCCGCGATAGTCGCCGTTCGCAGTCTGGGTCTGCTGGAGGAGCGTCTCGACGTCGACCGACTTCTGTGACTCGTACGTGTCAATGAACTCCCGACACCATCCCGTGTCGGCGATCTCGGCGCTGGTGGTGTTGACGCCGAGCATCGCGGCGTCCGCGTCCGACAGCGGCCACTCCCCGCTGCCGCGGAAGAACTTCGCCATCGATTTCGCGTCATCGACTTCGACGAGCGGACGCGAGAGCGTCTTTCGAGATGAACCGAACACGGTGTCCACCTGGTCATCGACGACATCGGCAAGCGCGCTGGAACGCGAGCCCCGATGTTCGTGGGCTGTGTACACCGACGCGTCCTCGAGGATCTCGGTCACTGACGTTTCGAGGCGTCGTTTGTCGGCGCGGTGTTCACGCTCGAGTTCCTCGTGGGACTCGGTCTCTTCATCCAAGACTTGTCCCATGCCGATGACGTTCCGAATCCGCTCGAGCATTGGCTCGGGGACGTCAATGGTGATCAGGACGTGTTCACCGCCATCGCGACCGTCATTCACCTCTTGCCACGTCTCGACCTGCTCAGAGACCGTGTCGGGATCGTCGGCCAACACACGAACCCGAAGCGCGTCGTACTCGGGGGACGGCGCCCGGTCGACGGGCTCAAGGATGGAGTAGTCGTATCGAAGCGGGACGAGCCGCTCGTCGCTGATGTCGACCTCGTGCCGGCTGCCGTCGCTCCGGAAGAAGTCGTCGTTCTCGCGCAGCCGCGTTTCTAACCACGCCGACAGCTGGTGCGGGGAAATCTTCGCGGCCTTGTCCTGGGCGCGACTGAGGATGCTCTCCTGCTCCTCAGAGACGAGCGTGTAGACCTCGTCGCCTTCGTCGTTCGTTTCGGTGAGGACTTTCTGCTTGTCGACGAGCGTCTCCAGGCCCGACTCGGTTTTCTCGATGACGTCGTCGACGGATGCTGTGACATCGTCGATCATCAACCGGCCGAGGTTCTCCGGTGTGGAGGGAACGGCCGGTGTCTGATTCAGCAGATAGAGTCCCTTCGCGAGGCGCACCTCCCAGGCGTCCTCGTCGCCGTTGAAGGTAGGAACCAGGGTGTTATCGATCATCTCCTGAACCCACAGCGGAAGATACGTCGTCTCCTCGACCAGCAGGTCGAACAGGACGTCCCACGTGACGAGTGAGCCCTCCTCTTTCGACGCCCAGCCGAACTTGGTGAATAGCGACCTGACCAAGACGAGCAGCGCCCGACCTTGGATGTAGTCTCGGTCAGTCGACCGTCCCTGCGTGATGAGTTCCTGCATCACGGCTCGCAGAAGCGAGAGGTCGTACTCGCGGAACGGATAGGACTCGATCGGATCAGGGTCCGCGCTCGTTACCGACGAGTACGTCTCGAGCGAGAGGTCCGGCATCGACGCCACCAGTGATTCGACACGCTCAGCCCCCTCAGGCTCAGACTTCTGGAGCCAGCGCTTTCGGACGATGATCTCGGTGTCGGCTCCTTCGAGCGGAACCTGTTGATGCGTCCAATGGTCCTCTGGTGGTTCACCGATGAGGTTCTCACGGGTATCCGGGAGCGAATACTGCCCGGTAGTAACGACGACCGGATTCGGGCCACGTTGGAGCGCCTCCATCGTTTCCTCAAACTCACGATAACGATGACTGCTATCACCGACGAAGAGCGCGACCTCGTCCAGCCCCAGTAGCAACTCGGTTCGCTTGCTCCCATCGTTCAGGTCTCCGGTCACTGTCTCGACACGCGAAACGAGCTCTTCCGGATCAAACGCTTCAGGTTCGACCTCCTCTTCTGCGGCCTCGATAGATGCTTTCACTTCCGAACGACTGTCGAGATCGGTCCCCGACGTCTCTGCCATCGCCGGTAACGCGTCGTAGAGCCAACTGCGGAGGGAGGCGCGTTCGTCGAGTACGTCGTCGAATGTTTTCCCGTCGTGTTCGAACTCCTGGAGCGCCTCCCAGACGCCGTCGTACTCCATGTCGAGCGTCCAGGCCCATTCAAGCAGCCAGTTCGGGTCGGTCGGATACCCGAGTTCTCGACCGATCGCCTCGAAGATGAGGAACGGCAACGGCGGCTCTTTCGACGCGTCGCGATCGAGCAGATTGAGGAAGACCGGTTTGAGGCGGTCGACGTGAGAGCCAGTGATGGAACGCTGGAGTTCGTCGAAGCCAGGCCATTTCTCGGCTAGCCGATCGCCCAGGTAAGCGAACTCGGACTCGTCGTCAGTGATGAGACCGACGAGTTTCAGGAGGTGGGTCTTCCCTGATCCGAACGTCGCGTGGATGTAGAGGAACCGCGCAGCTTCACTGGGATGCGTCTGAATGGTGTCGCCGAGTTCTTCAAGTACCCGTTCAGCACTGTCCGTTTCGTGAAACTCCCTGACATCGCTCTCGGCCTGTTCGCGGGCATTGACCTTCTGTACTTCTTCGAGCTGTCGCGTTGGATCGCTATGAAAGAGGTCGCCGATAGTCATTGCAGATGCACCTCCTGAATTTTGCCGTCAATCTGATGTGCCGGGTAGTAGTGTCGTGACTCGCCGCCGTAGAAGCTCAATTTCCCTCCCACAAGTTCTCCGGGGAAGGGAATTCCGATTGTAGACTTCACGTTGCGTCGGTCGAGTTCGTCGAGCAGTTCTGACGCGCGTGTGAACGGATACAGACTGCCGAGGTTGAGCAAGAGGACGACGTGGCTTTGGGTCTCCAGCTGTTCTTCGCTGAGCTCGCGCTCGATCATCTGTTGGACGAGTTCTTCGGCAAGCTGGTCCTGCATCGTCTCTTCGATACGCTCACCCGGCGAAGCGTCACCCTCGAGATTGGCCAGTGGTTCACCCAGATCGACAAGGAGTTTATACACGTCAGTCTGCGGGAGTAACTCGTCGAGCCAGATCGGCTGAACAGTAACGTCGTCGGGGATTTCTGGTGGTTCCATTCGACCACTCGCCCAGGTTTCGAGGCGGTCAGCCGTCCGGTGCTCGACCGCTGGATCGACGGCAGCGATGACGAACGGGTTGCGAATCCCGTGTTGGCCTTGTGCGAACGTACGCAACTTCTCTTTGAATTCACGGTACGGCGACGAACTTCCTTGGCTCATCGAATAATCACCCCTTCGTCTGTCTCCTCGATCTCAAGGTCTTGCTGTTCAACGAGTCGCTCCAAACGTCGATTGAGCTTCTGCCGGTCGTCAGGAACGATGCCGATCTGGTCAATGTCGTCGGGCGTTCGGTCGCCGACAATCGATGATAGTTCGTCGAGCCGAGCATCTAACTCAACCGGGTCGCACTCGACTGCGTCGGCGAGTGGCTCTAATTGAGCCACGTCGTCTGTCACGTCGACGATCTCGTCTGTGTCTGCATCATCCGATAGCGTCGTGATAGCGTTCTCGATCGTTTCGTACCACTGCTGGAGCTGGCGCATCGGCGTGATATACTCGCCCTCGAAGGCAATGTGGACGCCAGCCGGAAGGTCAGTTGCTGGGAGAACCCACGGATGCTCCTCGATACGGTCGACCAGTTCACGTAGGCCCCGTTCGTCGACGAATGATTCCCACGATTGCTCGAGTACGGGAGCGAGTTCGGGAACCAGTTCCCCAGAGAAGGTACTCCAACCGTCGGTCGTCCACCATTCGCTGTCGAAGGAAGACACTGCGGACGAACGAGCTTCAATCGAATTGTGGGCCTCTTCATCGATCCACTCGAACTGACCATCTCCGATCGTCAATACCGCGTCGAGACGCTGAAGGGTGGAGAGTCGTCGGTTCCAGACGTCGGCGACCTCCTCGATCCACTCCTGTGCCTCGTTTGTCTCCCCGATCACATCTTCGATACCGTCGTCTTGCGATTTGACGGTTGAGAGGCGTTCTGTCGCGGCTTCGATTCGTTCGGATAGTTCGTCGACGAACGCCTCGAGCAAGCTCGTAACTTCGTCAGTTCGAACGTCAGTATCGACGACTAAGGTAACGTCTTCTCGAAGGCCGGTGAGCTTCGAGCGAATCTTCCGATTGGCATCCTGAAGGTTGATGAGTCCATCTGCGACAGTCTCAGTCGTCTCTTTGAAGCCACCATCTTCCAGAAGCTTCCCTAATGGCTTCCGCGGAAGCAGTTTCAGTCGTGTCGTCGAACGACTGTCGAGGTCGAGTACGGTTTCGTCTGGCAGCGTAGTACCATCTTCGTCGATAGGCACCAGACGCCCTTCTCGACAGAATCCCCAGATGATGGCACGTAGGGCAGATCGAGCCTCGTCGTAGAACGGCTTCTGTTCAACGATACCATCGAGGACCGTATTCATGTTCAGCCCCTCATCACGGTCTTTCAGCTGCCGGCCGGTGAGTGAGAGGACGTTTCGCTGGATGGTCTGTTTGCCTTGACTCTCATTCTGGTTTGACGAGGGAACCTGAATCGTTCGCGCCCATGCGGGTAGCGGCGCGTCGCTGTCGAGTTCACGTAGCTCGCGCAGTCGACTCTCGTCGATCTGGAGCATCATCGGATGGAAGTCGTCAGGATATGCGACATCGACTGCAACTTGTACTGCTTTCGAGAGGCCACTGATGTCTGTCCGGTCTTTCACGGTGTACGAGCCGCTCGCCATCGCGCTGGTCAGCTTGCTGCGGACGGCGCTCGCACGCTGCTCCAGGTCGCGTTCTACTGCTGGTGGTACATCACGAGTTGCGATAGCGTCACGAAGCGCCCACCACTCGACCAGTCGTTTGCGTAGGTCTTGGAGACCATCCGTGTCGATCTCCCAGTAGAGCGTGTCTTCCTCGGTTTGATCAGAATTTGCGTCCGGACGAACGCCTTGGATCGCGACGTCAATATCCAGACCACTCTCGGACACGATACCGGTATCGAACGTCGTCCCGTCGAGTTCGAAGTGGTACGAGACCGGGTACTCGTCGCCGGACTCACCGTACGGTACTGACTCCGGGAGAGAGAGGTCTTGGGTGATGCGCTCCCAGAGATGCTCATCCAGAGTTTCGATGACGTCGTCCCAGTCAGGATCTGTTTCGTTCTTCTCGGTCTTGTCGTAGATGAGGCGTTCCTCTTGCGTCGCAAACCGATAACGGGGCCCACTCTCTTCCTGCGTTGGCCGGATGAATTTCTGAAGTCGATCCAGTGATTCCTCGACGCGATTGGTCGTGCTGATCCACGACTGGCCATTCAGATCAGACATGACGGCCACCGCGATGTTCCCCTCGTTCATTGGAACGATTTCGTGGACTTGCTGAAGCAGTAGCACCGCCTTTGCGACATCCAGGTCGAACTCTTGGATTTCACTCTCTTCGTCGTCTACCTCGTCCGCGATGCCGGCGAACTCTTGGATTTCACTGTCATCGTCGTCTCCCCTGTTCGCGATGCCCACCGTCTCTTCGGCACCATTGATAACGCGCATATCCTTAGGGAGGATTTCACGCAGTTCCGGCTCGATTAGCTCGAAGAAGTCGACTACCGAGATGATCTGATCCTCCTCGCTTTCGTCGACCCACTCGTCGAGCAGCCCGTGCATGAGCGCGAGAATGGCCCGTGCAGTCCCCGAGAAGATAGACTTCGCGGGATCGTTCGCCTCCCGACGAAGGTTGAACAGGATCTCGAGGAATAGTGGCGCGTGATACGGGAGAAACGGATAGAATTCAACGAGTTCCTCCTCGTCGATAGCGTCGAGTGGCGGTTTCGTGTTCTGTTTGATCTCGTTGTAGACCAGCGACTCTGACGGCTTCACGTCGGCGTTATCAAGGATTCGGCGGACCGCATCTTCACCTGAGTCGGATTTCTGAAAGAGTCGGCGCTTGGCGATGTCTCCGACGTGCTTGCTCGGAAGCTGATACCGGTGGGGGAATCGGTCTTTGACGATACTGAAATCAGCGCCGTGTGCGGCAAATTTCGGCTGTACGTCTTCGATTTTCGCCTGTGCGGTCGCGACAAGTTGGATGTCACCATCACCAATGTCGTTAACGTTCTCAGCGAGGGTCTGAAGCTCAGTGAGGCGTTCAAAGTCCGTGCCGATAAAGAGGCTCACTTCGTCCAGCAAGAGGACGAGCTTGACCGGTTCGCCGAGCTCCTCTTCGCGGGCTTCTCGAAGAGATTCCAGCCGACTGACGACTTCTTCGGGGTCAATATCCGACGGCTGGAGGTCAGTGTAGCCGTCGCGCGTGCCCGTAACTTCCTCAAACAGCTCTGGGAGTGTAACGTCGGACAGAGCGCTGTACTGTTGAATATCGGTCCAGAGTCGATCTGTCTCCCAATCGTATTGCGGCGAGGTCGGCGTCACCTCCTCAACGACGGATTCGGCTCGTTCTTGCCGTTCAGGCCATGCTTCGGTCGTTTGGTACCAGTCTTCGAAGTATGCGACGTCAAGCTGAGAAGATAGCCCGGTAGAGATGTCGTCATTGACGCCAGTGAGGGTCGGATTCTGATGAGCGTGCCGAAGAACGATCTCGCTGAAACTGCGTTGCTTCTGCCCCTGGTACTTCAGCAAGTTCACCGAGACAGGGATAACGTGGTATTCAGAATGAATTCGTTTCCATCGGTTCCGCAGTTCGTCGAAGTCACTTTCGGAAGTGGCTTCGGGCACGAGGTCTGTCCAGACATCGTCGTACTGATCCTCGAGCCAGTCGGTATCCATCAGCCCATCGAGAACGGTGAGCAGATGGCTCTTGCCACTCCCGTAGTAGCCATAGAGCCAGTAGTTCGATCCCGTGCGCATGTCCTCGGCTTCACCGAGCAGCCGGTTGACGAAGTCTTCGAGGAAGCGTTGAGAGTCGGCCGTCACATGGTACGATTCGATGGCTTGTTCTCGGTGCTGGTTTTCGTCCTCAGTCTGCTCTTCTCGATCGATACGTACCGATTCCTCGAAGTCCTCAGGGAGGTCTTCAAACCAGTTCGCGTCGGCCATTATTCAGCACCCTCCTGACTGACCCATGAGTACGGTTCGGTAACTGGCCGAAGTTGGAGGCTTCCATGTAGTTCAACGAACTCCCACTCATCTGTCTCAGCTGCCCTGTCGTAGAGTTCTTCCCAGCGATCACTCGGTTGGAACAGGTAGAGGAGACCAGTCGGTGACTCAAACCAGTCATCCGCACCCACCTCGTACGAATATCCCATCGCGACGAGGAGTGGGATGTCTCCCAGCGATGGTGGGTTCCCAACCACGTCTTGCTGATTTTCCAGCACGCCGATTTCACGCATGACCGAGCGGAACCCTTCGCACCACCGTTTCGTAGTAGATTCAGCGTAGTCGAACGATGTCCCGTCAGCGTACTCGAACTCGTTGAGGATAGTCATGAGCGTCTCATTGGAGAAATCGAGGGCATCAGGATGATCCGATGAAAGTCGCTGAATATATTCGTGGACGACGTAGCGAACAAGTGCGTCGTCAGCGATGAGATATGGATAGAGCACTTGCGCTTTATCTCTCGATGTCGCGCAAGCATCTAGCACGGCGGGAAGATCGCGCGGATTCGGAAGGTCTGCGGGGGCGTTCTTGAACCGGGATGTGAGTACACGGTATATTTTTTGAGCACTGCCTCTCGTGCTACGGTTTGCACGGCGTTCATCAAACCAGACTTCCTTGACTGTGTTCCAGTTACCGTGCTCTTCGTACAGGCTCGAAAGTTCCTCTGCTCGCTCAACGAGAAGACCACACATGGTTAGATCCATGTTCACGTCCGAACTCGAGAGCTGGCGGGAAAGTGAGGGTAATCGCGTGCCCCCGCCGTCCGAAAGGATCGTCATACGTCGAGGATGCCTGTCGACCTACTTTACTGTTCGTCATCCGGGAATCCAGATTCAATCGCTAAACGAGACGTGACCGATCGGTTTGGGCGAGGGTTTATGTCTGGCACATCATAGAGGCTAGTTTGTGCAGCGCAATGGACGAACAGCAGGCTCGGTTACATACCCTGCTGAAAACATCGAGACGGTTCGAATCGATCCAGAAGCAATCGTTGATGCTCATCAGATCAACCATGAGCGTCAGCATGCATCGTCTTCAAGAGTGATTCGGATCTCCCCTCCTTTTGACACTGAGGTTGAGGGAAAGCCGTTTACAGCGGAATCTGGCAACTCGTACCCGCTAGAGATGTCTCCGAAGCCGATCCACATTCAGCCGTCTGCTTTTCTTGAAGAGACCGGAACGAACCTGATCGAATTCCCCACTCATCAGAAGGAGCGGGAACTCCTTCAGGAAGAACCGAACGTATCCCTCACAGAAAAGAACGTGGAAGAGTGGTACCAGCAGCAACTGGAGGTTTGGAAAGAAGATGTGCGAGCCGCTATCAAAGATAGTATCTCGGTTGATTTAGAGGGAAGTAGTACCCTGGATGCAGACCTAACTATAGACGACTAAGGGAAATTGGAATCTTCGTATCGGTAGGACAATCTTTTATATGGATGCTACTTCCATTGAACGATAATGGGTCTACTAGCGATTGACATTGAAACCGCTAGCCCGTTTGAGGAACCCTCTCCGGGAGAAAACGATCCTCGATACTTCGAATGGGTCATCACCTCTGTTGCTTATCAGTCAGACAGGTCATCAGACCCGGAAACAGATATTCTGTTCCGAAAGGGCGGCTGGGATGGCGAATACACGGCTGAAATGCTTGATCAGTTATTTGCTTGGTGTGACGGAAAAGAGATCGATCAAGTGTTGACCTACAACGGTACTTGGTTTGATCTCAAACTCATCGGAACGTGGGCAAAACAGTTGGAGGAGAACGGCATTCGAGAAGGAGGATATTCAGACCTCTGTAGCTTGTTCAACCAACACATCGATCTGGCCAAAGCGGCAGCCGACCAGTATTCTGATGAGCTCTGGGACGATCAGCACATACTCCCTGACTGGAAGGCTTATCAGTTGGCTGGAATAGACAATGAGAGTACGTGGTACTCTGACTACGAATTCAACGATGCGTACTTCGATGGCTTAGGAATCGATAGTAAACACGTAAAGGGAAAACACGTAGGACAGGTACTCGGTGAGCGATACGTGGACGGTGTCGTTAACGGACTCGAAGAAACGAGTACCCACCAAGAGTTAGAACAGCTCCTCTCTGATTATGCGGAAAGCGACGTAGCCGACCTCTTCGAGCTATATGACGTTCTTGGTGGTGATTCACTACAGAATGACTATCACTACCCCTTAGAGGAGATCATCCAATGAGTGGAATCGATGACCTTCAGCCTGAAGACGCAGAGCTCGTCGAGTCGATTATGGAGTCCCATGGCTACGAATCGCTAAAGGAGACTCAACGGTTGGCATTCGAAGATGGGATCACAGAACCAGGAAATCACCTCCTCGTCGCTGAAACGGGAAACGGAAAAACGCTATGTGCAGAAGCGGTAGCGAAAAAGCGACTGGAAAACGGAAAACGGGTTGCGTATCTAGTTCCTTCTCGTCAGCTCGTTCGGGCGAAGAAGGAATCGATCCAAGAGTGGGCAGAAGATGAGTATAAGGTATGGTCTGGCCCACGGGCATACCAGTCGGCAGACGTTGTCGTTGCAACCTTCGATTCGTTCTACAGGGCTATTCTCCAGAATCGAGGGAATGCCAGAAGTCTGGATCTAGCCATCCTCGACGACTTCCACGAGATATACGGTGGCTTCCGAGGGCCTGAAATTGAGAAAGCGATTGCCGCATCGATGTACGAGGGGATCGAAATTTTCGCCCTCAGTGCCACCCTTGGCAACCCAGAGAACCTCGCTGAATGGATGGATGCTGATCTAACGGTAAGCCCTGAAGGCCGGCAGATACCAATCCGTGAGCAAATTGAACCTGTTCAGCGTCAAGACAAGGGCGAAGCAATCGTCGACCTACTTCGGCGGGAGCAGGACAAGGGCCCCTTCCTTGTATTCAATTACGCAAAGCCGTGGACCCAATCGCGAGCCGAAGCCGTCGCAGACACGAGGCTGTTCGCTGACCTTTCAGATAGGGATTTTCACAACGAATTGCGGAACAAAATCGACGGTGAGATGACCGAGACACTGCGTGACCTTGCGAGAATGATGTCACGCGGGGTTGCTTTCCACCACGCTGATCTTCCAAACGATGTCAAACACTGGATCGAGGATCTCTATGCTGACGGTGAACTGGGCTGTCTCTTTGCCACCACCACGATCGCGTATGGATTTGATGCACCAGTTCAATCGGTCGTCGTTGCGGACATCACAAGAGGGCCTCACTACGTCGGTGTTTACGAGTACGTTCAATGGATCGGTAGAGCGGCACGTCCTGGATACGGTTACGATGAAGGATACGCTTTCACTCTCACAGACACCCCGGAAGAAACCAAGGAACGTTTCTTTGAGCCGCATCGCGTTCTCGAAGACGTAACGACGCACATCGAGAACGACGTTGCCTTCCAATGGCTTTTGTTAGAGCTGATCGCAACTGGATGGGACACGCCACACGAGATCGAGGCCTTCGTCAAAGAGATGCTCTACTGGGAGCAAATGGAACAGATTGGCGCGTGGGGACGCCAACGAGATAATCGGGACCAGAGACTGAATGATAGACTGCGAGAAACTGCGAACTGGCTGGAGGAGTACGACTTCGTAATTGAGAAAGATACCGCCAGACAGTTCGAACCCACAGCCCTCGGACAGGGTTCGGTAGAATTCTCTTTCAATTCATTCGTTAGTGCCCCTCTCAGTAGCCTTCGGACGTTCTATGACTGGCTCGAAGAGACGCCCCACGAAGATGTGACTCCTCTTCATCTGATTGATAGAGTGGCTCGTCAATTCGATAGAACAATCAACGCGTCTGAGTCAGATGTCAACCCTGAATTACAGGGGCTTTTGCAAGAACACGATCTGCCAATTGATGATGCAGCGATCACTGCTGGGGTTATCTACTGGTATTGGATGTCGAACTTCGATAATACACAAATAGAAAACCGGGCAGGTATTGATCCAACCTATCTGCCGAGCACTACCAGAAAGCTGTCGGACACTATTGATGCTACAAAGTACCTCATGGATGCTTCGCCGGATGCACGGAAGCCCGACTGGTTTGATACCCTTGTATTCAAAGTAGAGCGTGGTGTCCGAAGTGAGGAAGTTCCCTTCGTTGAGAACATCCGTGGCTTGGGGCGGTATCGAGTTCGACAACTGCGACGCTATGTCGAAGGCAGCAATGTGATTGGCGCCGGCGAATTGGAGGGCGATAGTCTCTGGGGTTTACTCCAAGCGCTCTTCGAAAGAGTCGGCGATTCGAACCAGTTCGAAGACGTTCTCAAAGGGAATATTTCTGGCATTGGTCCATCCACTGCACAAGGAATACGGGAGTTTGTCGAAACGGCAGAAGTATCTGATGAGTACCACCAAGACGACAATGACTGGGAGGCAGTGCGTCCCTCTTCAGAACCGCCCGAGGACGATGGTGGGTTTAGTCGTGCCACCCGGCTTGACGAGTTTTAGTCTACAACTCTCGTATTGAGTTGATCGATTTTGAATATACCACACGCATTTATTATTGTGAGATAATATATTTGAACCATGTCTACGGTAGAACTCCTCTCCTTCACACTCGAGAATTATACACCGTATTTTGACGCCGGTATCGACCTCGAGCTTTACGATCAGGACGAAGAGGAATGGTTCTCTCTTCGGTCAACCGACTATTCGCCTCGTTCACTGGTGGATGCACTCGAAAACGGACACATCAAAGAAGAGCACGTTAGATTTACCGAGGAGGACGCATCAGCGTATCTCGTACACCTAAAAGAGACAGGGATCGAGGAGCAACTTCACCAAGAACGTCTCATGAACCGCTCACGATTGGTGGCACTTGCTGATAACGACTATACTACTACCCAGGATTTCCTCGGTACTGCTGACCCGATCGACATCTCAAAAGAAACTGGCGTAGAGCGCAGTATTGTAAGTGAAATAGCTACAAATCACGTTGGTGGCTTCTCTTCCGCGGGATCATTTGGTGATGGTGGACCCCTAGAAAGCCTCTCCCCATCAGATGACTTTCGAGGATGGAACCTCACTACAAATACGGATAATCGTATAAGATGGGTTACCAGCGGTGGCTTTCGTCTTACGATTACGCCGACACCCGATGATAGTGTAACTGTTACCGGTAATGCGCCGAACGATGAGCGCCACCCTTGGTACCGAAAAGGTTGGTCAGTCGAACCCGACCCCGATTCTATATTGACGCCTGAAGTGGCTCTAGATCGTGCTCATGAGTGGTTAGCTGATCACGAGCTGGTCTACTCAGATGATCTAGCCGCATTACCCCAGATCGGTCCTGCCACAAGGGATTACCTCGCACTCGACTATGAGATCACAACTATAGAAGGGCTTAGAGACTTCGCAACTACGAACCGAGACAAATTTGATGACATCTTTGGGGATCCTGGAAGGGAACTACTCACGGCTTTAGAAGTTGAGCAGTAGTTTACGGTTCCTAAGCATATCCACCACCAAGTTAGCCTGAAGACCGTTTATGAAACAGATTCCAGACATTTATCGGTCGTGAATTGAAACTGTGTTTATATAATTTGGAGAGATCAGATAGCCACAGATATTTTACCATTGCATCGGGATGACTGCACGGGGTTTCCTAGAGTATGTATGCAGTTTGCCCACATTTAAATATTCATTCTGATAATATCCTACTGAATGGCATCGCGATCTATGTACAGAACCAACATATCAAATTTCATATTCCAGAATATCCTTTTTCTGATGTCGAGAGTGCTTCGCCTTCTTTCGATCTCGGAACCGGTGTGGGCAGATTGCCCACACAACTACAACTTTGTTTATGAGTATGAAAAGAATACCCATGAGGATACATATATAAACATTCACTCATACAGAATATCACTAATCTGAGTTCGCTATCCGGCTTGCGTCTGTGGATTCTTGATGAGTTGTGTGCATCTTGCCCACATAATCATCATCCCGAGAGGATATAATTCTGGCATGGAATTATTGCCAGTAAACTAATGGTGAAATATCTGTTTGTGTTGGCATTTGGGGCCTAAAGAAGTCACAAAAAGCGTGAGAGAGATATTGGGGTTTTAGGCAGAATTCTCTCACGCTTTCTCCGAGGAGTTACCACAGATTCCACAGGGGAAGAGAAGAGATACCACGAATACCACAGGCGTGTACCGTCGATCTCAGTCCGTAAGTACATGGGGGTACACGCCATTCAGGCGCAGTGGTCGTTCTATTAGCCACTGGGACATCACCTCAAACGCCGATTGGGCTCAATCAGGAATCAGCATAATTCTCTACAACTCTATATTCTTATGTTTTATCCTGACTTGTTTACTCCAAGTGATCGTCTCCTATCGGCGACCACTCCTCATCGGTTCCGTCGTTCCGCCGTTCTGAATACACCTCTTGAAATCTGATGGCTTTTTACCACTGACTCTCGATCAGGGGTTGGAATTAGTGATTGCTGAAGAGGGTTGATGAGTCGAATCGATCTCCCGAATCAAGTTTTGAAGTTCCTCACGGGGAAGGGGATCGATTCTTTGCTGTGTCCCGTCATCAGTATAGAAGATAGACGCTGTAACCTCTCGATCGGGATATTGAGACGTAGCTACGTGGAAGTAGACGCTAAGCTGTTTTCGATACTCAGACTCTGCATGACGGCTGCGATCGGTCTTATAATCCACTATCTCGACCCGGCTAGGAGTGATATGGACGAGATCGACGATACCAGAGATAGTGACTTCATCACCATCTACCGTGAGTGGGAGATAGACGTCCTCTTCCACCAGTAATTCGCCCTCGAGATCATCGATCAACTGCTGAACGTGCCGCTCATCCTCGTTCGCCGGAGTGGCGTCAGTACCGAGGGCGTACGCTTCTGCGAAGTCGTGAACTCTCGTACCGAACTCACTTCCCATGCCTTCTTCGACATCCTCGAATACGTCATCGCGCATCAGCGTGTGTGGTGTATGTCCTTTCGGTCCCTCGGGAGCGGGGATGTCGACTTGGAATTGGGCTTGTTCTGTTGCGTCTATAGTAACCTCGTCTGGATCAGGAACCGCTGACCTGGCGTCTACAGGGAGTTCTTCGAGGAAGGTGTTCGGGTCCTCTCCTGCCGTGAAAACGACGTGGCTCTCAGCCCGCGTGATTGCGACGTATAGCAGACGACGTTCTTCGTCGTAATCGCGCGGAAGACATTTCTGAATCACGTCGGATCGCCAGTTGTCGTAGACGTGTGGCATACCGTGTGCATCCTCAGCATACTCCTTCTGCTGTCGGAGACCGACCGGTTCCTCGAAGCTGATCGTGTCACTGCTACCGCCAGACGGTGGGAACCGACCGCTATTCATGTTTGCGAGGATGACGATGGGATACTCCAGCCCTTTCGCGGAGTGAATCGTTTGGACCGTCACCGAATTCGCCCCAGCACTCGCGCTGACCTCGTGGGTACTTCCAGCTTCGATCCCGCGTTCGATGAACCGGATGAGGTCCCCCCGAGTCATGGTCGTCTCGTTACGTACTGACTGAATCGTGTGGAGGACCACATCGGCCGTCGCGCCGTCGTATCCATACTGTTCGAATACACGGCGTGCGACTCCGCCGAGCGTCTCCATCGCGGCCAATTTCTCCCGGAACTCGACCATGTTCTGTGGATAGCGTTCCTGCTCGAGGATGCGACCCACCTCGTCAATAGTATACTCTGCTTCTTCGAGGACGGCAGCCCAGCCGCGGTCGAGATCGTCTTCGAGGATTCTGAGCCACGCCAAGAGGAGCTTTGCTTGATCGGTCCGGAATAGTTCGATACCGCCTTCGTAGGCCATTGGCAACCCGTATTCCTCGGCAGTCTGAAGCAGTTCACGGCCGAAATCTCTCGTTCGAGTCAGCACTGCGATGTCGCGGTATTCTGCTGGACGAAGGTTTCCGTCTTCATCCTCTACCTGATAGGTGTCGTTTCCGACGATCTCCTGTGCCTTTTCGACGATCAGCTCGTGCTCTTGTTCGCTCTGTACCGCTTCGATAGTCGTGTTCTCGTGATCGGTGTTCGACTGGAGCTGTGTGATTCGGTCTCGGGTTTCTTCGACGTCGACCTCGTCACTGCTCGCTGCCGGGACCAGCAGCCCATATTCCGAGAAGTCCAGAATCTCTTGGGTTGACCGATAGTTCTCGACGAACTCGATGGTGTTTACGTCGTCGGTCTCGAACGAGACGCGTTCAGCGTCTTCGTTCAGTTGAGTGGCGAACTGATCGATTCGGTCCCCGAACTCAATGATGTTGTCGACGTCGGCATATTGGAACCCGTAGATGCTTTGCTTCCAGTCACCCACCGCGCAGAAGTTGTCCGTCTCGGCGAGGAGCAAAGCGAGTTTGAATTGGATTTCGCTCGAGTCCTGGAACTCGTCAACCATCACGTACTCGAAAGCGACCTTGTCCCGAAGTTCGTGGTTCTCACAGAGCAGAACGAATGCGAACAGCTGGAGAAATCCGAAATTCAAGTAGTTGCGTCGAAGCGCGAACGCGAGATACTCATAGTAGACGTCGTGAACGAACTGCTTCAGCTCAGTTCGATCCTCGTTGAATACCCTGGTAGCCAAAGATGGAGGTACCTGCTTACCGCTCCCCCGAATCTCGGCCTTGTCGGGTGCATCAGGGAGATAGCATTTATTCTTCCCATAGCGGCTGAGCTTCGATCGGAGTCGGGATTGCTTACTACCGCCGTTCCGCGGCTTGTTCACCTCGTCAAACAATTGCTCGAACGCTTCGAAGTCGCCATCCAGATGCTGTCCTCCGTCGCGGTACCAGCCGTTCTCGGTCGGGAACACGCCTTTCGCCGCCAACTGTTCGACAAGGTCGAGCAGCCCACTGGGATCGGAAATGGCTCGAAAGAGATCGTCGTACTCGGGGTGATCGTCGCTGAATCGGTCGATAAACTCTTGGAATAGCGCGCTTTCGACGAGTTCGTCCTCGACGATTCGAGTGGAGTTTGTGATCGTATCGTCGATCCCCAGGTACGTGGGCGCAGCGTGGCCGTGCTCCTGGAGGATGTCGTGACATAGTGAGTGGAACGTCTGAATGGGGGCATCGGCGAGTTCACGCATACCGTAGTCGCTTCGCCCGACGATGCGTTCTTTCATCTCAGTCGCCGCGTTGTTGGTAAACGTCACGAGCAGGACGTCGTCCGGTTCGACGTCGGGTTGCTCGACGATGGTAGCGTAGCGTCGAGTGATCGCGAACGTCTTGCCGGTCCCTGCCCCGGCGTCGACGAGATAGATGCCCTCAGTGCTGTCAATGAGTTCTCGTTGCTGATCGTTAGGTTCAGTCATCGGTTTCGAGAATCAGGTCGCGGTTGTCCACGTAGCGGTAGTTCGGCTCGCCAGCGAGTCCCTCGACAGGGAATCGCTCGTCGCCCCGTCGCCGCCGATTCAGTTCTTCGAGGCGGTCGTCGACGAACTGCTCGAACGCATCGAGATCCTCGCGGAAGTAATTGCGACTTCGAACTCGCATCAACTGCCGCATCAATTGCTTGCAGCCCGTCGAGACGTACTTGTAGTCGCCGACGCACTCTTTCATCCGCGACGTCAGTGCGTCACCGAACGTCGACTCAATGAGTTCCTCACTGTCGCGCGTGTCCGGTATCGATGCTTCCTCGAATACTGCCCGGTAGTCGTCGTATTCGATCTTTCCGAGCGTTTTCCGGCATTTCCCGGACCCGTCCTCCCGGAGTTCTTCGAACATTTCTCGCGACCGGGCGTGACGCTCGAACGAGGTAGGGTAGTATGTGATCGTCGTAAGCGTATCGTCGAGGTCGGCGTCACCAGTGACGACATCGTCGAGGGTTTCGAGGAAGTGGAAGAACGTGAACTCGAGTTGGTCGTCCGGTTGCTGGGTCCGCCAATGTGTGAGGTAGAGAAGCGCCTGGAAGTTCGGCGAGTCGTTCGGTGGGTCGATGGCCGAGTTCTTCACTACCTGCGAAGCACGCTTTCGGCTACCGCTCTTGTGGTCAACGAGCCGTGTCGGCTCGTGCACGAGATCGATCTTCCCCTTGAGCCCTAACGTCTCGTTCTCGAACCAGCGTTCGGTGATTGACGACTCGATTGGTCGGTTGAAGTGGTCAGCGAATACGTTTTCTCCTCGCCCTCCGTCCGGCGTAAGGAAGGTTCCATCTTGGGGCGCGTTCTCTGAGAGGAACGATGTGATAGTCTGGAGCCCGACCCTGTACTTCGTGCGGCGCGTCTTCTGGTCGACGGAGCGAACGAATGGCCTGGTCTTGTCGAGAATGATCTCAACGGCCTCCTCGATTACGTCTCCATCGACGGCATCAGGATGTGCGACGTAGAACTCGGCGAAGTCGTGGAATAGGTTTCCCTCCTTGAAGTAATCCTTGTCGGGACTATCGACGAGACGACTGAAGAAGTGGTCGCGCGGACAGTTAATGTACGTGCTGAGACTGGATTGACTGACCGTTTCGACTTCAGTTGGTAGAGCGTCGATAGGCTCCTTCTCGAACCCAGTACCTTGTGGTCGGGTCGCCTTTGCATGCGTTACTGACTCGAGATCGCTGAATCGTTCGAACTCTTCGTCGAGTAGTTCCTCGAAGTACAAACAGGGTGTGACGGGCGCGCCGCCGTTCGTGTCCTGTACGAGGTAATACTGTTCGACACCGCTCTGAAGGAGGAGCTGGAACTGCTGAATGTTCTTGACGTATTGATCCTCCTGGTCGACCCATGGGCGACGCGGTGAAGAGTGAGTCCATCCCTCGTCAAGGCCTAGACAGAATACAACTGGTCGGTCGACGTACGCGGCCGACTTAGCATCAGCGAGCAGTACACCCTCGTTCTCACGGTCGACTGGCACCTCGTATGACTGGAGATAGAACTCAAGCTGATTTACTGCTGCCTCCGTGACCGGGATATTATCGATCCTGAGTGCGTCTAGCTCGTCACGGAAATCATCCATCGAGCACTCAGTGCGTCGCTCGAACGCTGATAGCGACTGTTCGAACGTTCGCTCTTCGATGGAGCCGCAGAACTTGCGAAGCCACTCGACGTCAGGCGTATCGAAATCATGCAGGCGCTTTTCGAGGTGTTCAACATCAACTGTGACACCGAGTCTACTCAGGATAGATTTAACGTCGCGAACGCGAGTATCTGTTCCGCGATGCGCGATACGAAGTAATTGGCAGAACGCTCGGTGATCCGGATCGTCAATGAACCCTGGACCGCCATAGAACGGAATATCGGCCGATTCGAAGGCTGATTCCACTAGTGTAGAATACTCGCTCGCGCTGTCGAGGATGATAGCGACGTCCTCTGCGTTCTCAGCCGAGATGCTGTCTATCAGTGTATCGACAATGGCGGCAGTTGAGTCGAAGATGTGGAACAGTGGAAGGTCGAAACTCTCGTCGCTGAACGGGCTGAACGTATCATAGTCATCCGGAAGTATCGATCGCTCGAGCGTCGTCAGCTGATCTTCTCCAACGACAGCTACATTAGTGTCGTTTGAGACGCTGTATTCAGTTAATTGACTGGACGTCGTTTCGAGCTCGTTCAGGTATTTTACCGCTGCTTCAGTTGCCTCGTCAGCATACGCATTATATTCGAGGACAGAGTCAATGCGACCTTGGTGTTCCCAGCACTGAAGGATGTTACCGATCGCATAGGCACATAGTTTCCAGTCGAGATCAGTACGCTCGATGAGTTCTAAGAACGCGGTCCGGTCCTCGGCTTCCTCACGTCTCCCGGCGGCGAGACGTCGTGGGGTAGTCGCGAACGTCCCGAGATGCGGTCTGTCGAGGCGTCGATTTAGGGCACTGGCAAGCGGTGCATCGGGTGCGAGCACAAGGTCGTGGTCAGCGACTCGCTCATATAAGTCATCGAGAGGTGTTGCCCGGGTTATTGACACCTTCCGAAATGTTGATACAGGATAGAAAAACCTATCGTAATGCTCTCAGATCCCATCTTCCGTTAGCCTTAGCCCCTTCCCCGAAATTTATGAATACATTATTCTTTTAGGTAGTCATGACAAGACAGTCTACAGTCGTTAGCCGGCTTTCTGAAGAACAACTCTTCAAACGGTGGAGCAACCGATGGAGCCACTTTCTCGATGATTTCTCTGCATCGACGTCCTCAGAAACAGTCTCAGAACTGCTTCGTGACAAAGTAAAGAGCGGGAATGCCGAGCGAGCAATTGCTGGCGGTCACGAAGGAAGAGAGATTCTCGAACTCCTCCAAAATGCTCGGGACGCCATCCCCAACCAAACTGATGGTGGACGTGTCTACGTAGGAGTGTATGATGAGGGAGTTCTAGTAGCGAATACGGGCGATCCATTCGATCTGTTTGACCCCGATGTCGAAGACGCAGTCACGATGATCGGGGAATCTTCGAAGGGCAACTCCGATCAGGAAATCGGACACAAAGGGGTTGGCCTAAAATCAGTGCTCGCGACTGGAGACGCGTTCGAGATTTGGACGAGACACAACGCTGCGACAGACGGTACTCTTCGTGTCCGATTGAGTCGAGCGTATGTCACTGCGGCCCTCCTCTCGTCGCTTGGGTACGATACCTCCTCGTTCGGTCTTCAGGGCACAGTACCGAATGAAACGATTCAGTCACTGACATCGCAATCAAACCTCGAGCAACGGACTGAGACACTGGATCTGGACGCTCGAGAGGACATTGGCAAGCTTCCGCTATTCGATTTCCCAGTTCCACTCACAACGACGACTGATCAGAGCGACCCCGTGGCAAATCGAGCCTCGTCGCTCCTCGCTGGGGAGGGTGATGAGTGGTATGGAGACCCGTTCCGTACTGCGGTATTTATTGAGTACGAGGACGACGATTGGCGAAGCCTCCTCGATAGCTTTGACCTCCCATCACCGGAATCAAATGACCGTGACGCTGAGGAACGGGCGGATCGGCTCTGGTCATACCTCTCCAAAAATGCTGACGAGGAGGGACTTACTCCCGAAACGCTCGTCCAGTTCGGTGGAATTGACACGCTGCTCCTCGAACGAGTAGAGAAGACAGGTGATACAGACCGGGAGCGCTGGGATGTCAACCGTAGTTCCGGATCACTTGACAGCGAGAGGGTGCAACACGAGAGAGTAACAGTAACTATACAAGGGACAAAGGAGGCGCTTCCAGACAAGCGGTTCGACCAGTTCGAGTACGACGATCCAGATACTCACACCCAATTGCTTGTTCCGAGGACGACGGGGCAACGTGGCGGACAGCAGAAGTATCCACTCTATCTCTACTACCCCATCGAGAATACACGAGACGTCTCGCTCCCTTTCTGTCTTCACGGCCACTTCACAGTCGAAACGAATCGAAAAGACCTGAGCCTTAACAGCCTCGAAGAGAACCGAAAAGTGCTCGAACGCGGCGTCGAACTCATTGGCCGAGTCGCCGCCGTGGCGGCGGAGAGTGACTTCGGTGAACGGTATCCTTGGATTCTCCTTCCTCCATCGCCGGAACATCACCCGGACGAGCCTAGTTCACAGGCAAGTCTACTTACTTGGTTCCGTGCTGCAATATACGAGGAACTTCGTGAACGAGCATGCTTGCCTACCGTCGGAGATGCTGACAGTGAGAGGATAGCAGTCCTCCCGGAAGAGGCCCTCATTCACTGGAATGCAACGGTCCGTGATGGATTTCTCGCACTCTATGATGTACTCGATTCGATAGACACAACCGTTACTGACACTGCGATCGATCGCAACTTTCCGACTCGAGAGACGCTCCAAGGGTGCCGCTCTTTCTCGGACACGTGGGAAACCCGAATCGAATCACTGCTTTCCGTCGACAATACGGACACGTTCTCCGCCCAAGTGGCCCAGTCGTGGGCAGCGATACTTGGTGATCACCTCAACCAACAGGTGTTCGACGAAGAGGATACACATCTCGTCTGTAATGCTGAAACCGCCCAGTCGCTGTTTATCGGAACGATCGAAACAATACTTCGTTCGGGCACGGAAGACGACGAGCTATCGTCGACACTGGACGCAGTTTCGTCGCATCTCGAGGGAGTCTATCTCCTTCCCTGCCGACGGACCAATAGCGAAGAGACAGTAGGTGAAGACGGGGGAGAGACCGCTAATAGCGAGGGTCAACCAGAGAAGCTACTCTTGGTTCCTATCGAATCACGGTCGGGACCTACACCGAACGAACGCGGAACTTCTCGCTCGCGGTCTGTTCTCTGGGACGTTAACTCACCCGAGCGCGACATTGAGCCGCCAGAGGTCCCACGTGAGAAATCGAGTTTTCGGGTCTACTTCCTCGACCGAACAATAGAGCAGAACGAACGTGCTCGTCGGGTTCTCGAACTAGCTGGGCGACCGTGGGGAGTCCGCGTCTACGACGGTACGCCGAGCTATTTCCGCGAGCTTCTCGACACGTTCGCGACTGATCAACCGACGCGGGTAGAAGCATTGGACTTCTATTTCCTAGCGAAGCAAATAGACAAACTGGGGAGTGAATCGCCCGATCTCCAGACAGACGAGGGCTCATTCATCCCAATAAACTACGTAAAGACCGCCGTGGCCCGATCTGATGGTGATCAACGGCAGAACCTTCGTCGCCGCCTCAACCTCCGGAACAACTTCATCGCTCTTCCGAGAGAAGGAGGGTTACACGAAGTTGGCGAAACGATACTCGGCGACGAATGGCAGCGTGTCCGTGCACGGGCTCATGAAAACGACACGGTTGATGACTGGGACGCGTTTGATGGAAGTGCGAGTTCAAGATGGCCCGAACCGGACGAGGAAACGTGGGAACCTATTGTTGGCGCTTTACAGGATGACGCCGCGTACGAGCGAATAGCGCAGACACTCTCACTGTTCGGCGCTTCTGTCCTTCCAGGGATCCAGACCGTCTGGATGTACGGTTCCGGGCATCCTCGAACACGGGGTGATGCATCATGGGACCCCTCCAAGTGGTCCTCCGATGATTTCGCTGTTGGCAAGAGCCTCCCTGACAGTGCCGTCGCACTTCAACAGACGCTCGCCGAACTCGATGGTACCTATCAGCGATGGATTACCGCTCCGGGGAGACACCCACAGACGACTGCCGAACACTCGAGCAAATGTAACGTCAAGACCGATGGTATCCTCGAGGATGTCTTCCTGGCGACGTGGGTCTGGATGGAGGACCTCGACGCGCTGAGCCAGCTCGGCGAGGATGATCTCCTCGAACTGCTCGGCCGGTACGAGAACAAGTTCAGCGAGTCAATCCTCGAGACAGGATGGACTTGTTCACACGGCCACCAGCGAGATGGGTACGAGTGGTCGAAGACAGTCCCGACACTTCTGAACTGGCAACTTCGTCATCTATCAGTTTGGGATTCGACCGTATCGGTCGATCCTGATCTCCAGGAGCGCTGGGGGGACGACGCTAACCGGCTTGCCTACACGGTCGTGAAAACCGGCTCACGTGGGGCTCAGGCTTCACGGCTATTCCCGAACGTCGAGGTGGACGATCTCGACCTCTCCGAAGAGTTACTCCGAACGCTCGGGGTTAAACCGGTCGAGTCTTTCGATGCGGTCGAAGCTGCTCACCATCTCCAGCGACTTCTCAAAGTGCTCGCGGTAGATTCGCTTGGCGAGGAACCGGTTCCCCTCAACGTTCCGGATGAACGAGACAACGACTGGAACGCGGCATATACGGCGCTCTTGGACCCTATCCTGCGACACATACCAGCAGAGGACGCAGATGTGGCTGACATCGATCTGCCGTTCTTGTCTCATCTTCCGATTCAGCGCGATGGAAAGTGGCAAGTCGCATCTCTGGATTGGATGGCAGAGAATGCTGAGACGGGCCGATACTATGAGGACCAATCCCCAAAGCCCTGGGAACGTCGGGCTGTTGAGGAGGGAGATCACTGGCTACTCGCCCGAACTGCGTCGGGCCCGTTTACACGGCTTGCAGCTGCTCTTGGAGTCGAACGGGTTGACGCATCGAAACCTGTTTTCGATGCCGATGATCTGACATTCACGGATACCTCTCTTTCCGAATTCCGTTCGGAACTCCGTGAGCGGACGGTCCTTCTGGTTGCATCACTGGAACAAACAAGTGAAGATCGGATTCGCGAATTCGCTGACGATCTTGAAGCCGCAATTTCGGAACTACGCGTTGCTGAACGCTTCCCGGAAAACGTCGAGAGTGGTCTCGAAAACCCCAAATCTGGGCTTTATGCTCCTCGAGAGGGTGAGGAAGCCTTCGTTTTTAACGCGTCAGCTTACGATGAGGAACTTTCCCTTGATGGTTTGGCAAACGCGGTTTCACTACTCGCTGAACGGCCGACGACAATTGCAACGTTCCGAGAGGCGCTTGATAATGAGTTATCGACGGTAGAACTCACCAAGCGCTGGCGACGACGAACATTCCCTGTTGACGAAGTCACTCGAATTCTCGGAGCAAAACGTCGCCGAAATCTTCGCCAGCGACTCGACGCACTTGTCTCCTTAGTCGAAAGATTCGACGGTGAAGTCAGACCTGCGGTTGATGAAATAGTCGAGACAGTCGAACGTGACGACGATAGCACTGTGGAGGATTTTGAGCAGGCGTTAATTGGTAACGAAGAAATAGATGTAGAGCTCGACAAGGCATCGATTCAGTCAGCCTTCATTAGTGATATACGAGATAATCTTCCCTCAGACGTCCAATTCGTTCTCGGGTGCCTGTTTGGTGAGGATCGCAGATCGTGGTCTGAGGCGATTGCAGAGTCTAACATCGCCGAGGAGAAGGAGCAGATTGTAATCACCTGGTTGGCGGAAAACGCGACTGCGACTGACGCAACATCGTGTTTTCCGCAATCTGTTCCGTCGGCTTACGTTCGACTCCTCGCCGTGAGGGACGTCTGGGACCAAACGGAAACTGAAGAGCTCCAAGACCCTGACGAGTGGCGATCTCGAATTCAAGAGCTCTCGACGAACAGAAGTGTTGAATGGACGAACCAACTTTCTGATCGTCTACGTGCGGACGATACAAGGGGTGACCGCTTGTTCTTCTATACTCCTATAGAGAAACTCCAGTCAGCGGTGATCGAACCGTTCCTTGAGGAAATCTGCGAGACCGTGGCTGAGGACGCCCTTGATCTGAAGACCGTACTTCGACAGTACGTTCTCGAAGGGGAATTCCCTATGGACGAAACAGCTGTCTCCGCCGCAGATCATCAAGACAACGCGCTAGCAGAGCTGCAATCTGCTGCGGAAAGAGGGCAGGAATTCTCGACCGAAAACCTACTGGACGAAGATTTTGGCGTACAAAGTGCCTCAACACGCGTAACTGGGAGTGGACGCGGTGGTGGCAGCACTCAGTACCGTGGTCGGGGTCAGCAGGGTGAAGCCGCGACACTTGTAGCAATTCTGGACGATGCTGCGTCTTGGCTCGAGGATCAACCCATTGGAACGATGCGATCTATTCGATCGACGTTCCGACGTCTGTCTGATGACCAGCAACGCGAAGACTACGACTGGCACCTTAATCGAGTCTGGGAACAGAATCTTCTGCCACTCCTTTCGAGTGGCGAATTAACGCGGGAATCGATCGTCGACTGGCGCGAATATCTTGAAGACGGACACGAACTCAGCGATCACCCGTTGGTCCAGCTCTGTAACGTCACCCTCGAACAGGGTCCTGGATTCGACATCATCGACCCATTTGGTCCACTATCTAGCCGTCGGGGAGACTTTGATCTCGACCAGTTCGTGCCCGTTGAGGTGAAGGCTGTCGACGGCCGGTCGCCCCCATTCCACTTCCGTCTCACGACGAATGAATATCGCCGCTGTAAAGCATTCCTCCGTGGTGGCCGCTCGTATGTGATTCGCCTCGTTTACGTCCCAGATCCCGGTACACCAAACTGGGCATCAGAAACCCAGTTCGTTTCTGAGATAGTGCTGGAAGATGTCGAAGATGCTGAATCAGTGGTTCGAGGTGATCCGTTTGAGGAGGTCGTCAAGGGTGGCTATATGAACATGAGCATAGATAGCTAACTCCGAACTTCGGACCGACTCCAGCTAATCGGTATTACTGTAATTCAATTGTCCACCGTAGACAAGTGAACACAGATTCCAGTCAGATGTCGCATCTAGTTCACCCAGGGACACCCCTTTGGTTCCGGTGTTCTTGATCACCCCGGGACACCCCTTCAGTTCCATCGTAAATCGCAAGACTGGAGCTACTTTGATAGACTATAGCCCCAATCGGAACCGATGGTGCCGTCGTTCATATGTGTCTGTGCTACTAACACCGGAACCAAAGGGGTGTGGCAGTAATTGTGGATCCAACTTGGAGAAACTGTACCCTCCCTTTCTTTAACATCTCGTATAGAACATGGATACAATGGACGACGCGGAAAGCGATTCACTCGAGGAACGTCTTCAACGCGTACGAACAGTTCTGGCTGAGACAAGAGAACCTCTTAAACGACTAATCTAAACGCTATGGGTGAAAATAGCGGCCCACGGGCAGATATTCCTCTTCAGGATTTAGACCCAAAAATGACAGTATTTGTTGAAATCATAGGCGAAGATATTGAATCAGGGCATTCAATGATCCACGACCCAGACTACGCTGAACCGACAGGCCGCTACATCGAAATGACATTAGAGAGGTCAATCGCGACTGCTGATGAGTTTTGTTGTGACTGCTTCACCCGAGTGATGTTTGATGTTTCCAAGAAATTAGATTAGACTACTGGAACTATTATCATTCTCAGCTTAAACTCTTGCCAGATGGTATTTTCTTGACATGGCATGGTTGGCAAAACAGAAAAGAATCTATGTTAAAATAATTAAGTTACTGATTGTAGTGTAGTTCTATTAAGACCAGGCAAACAGCTGCCTCAGGGATTTCCTGTGGTCTCAATCGCTCATCAATTAGTGATCTAGTAGACAGCATAGTGAGAATCCATGTCCACCTACGGCTAGTACAACATTTTTGCCACTCCACGCGTCTTTCTCGAAACACTCATTAGATCCCCTAAGACGATTTATAATAAGCATCCATATTTATGAATGGGACTGCAATGAACGAGACTGCGAAGAGTGGTGAGTTCCTTGGCATCAGTATTGACAGTGCCATCATTGGAGCACTTATCGGGGTTGTTGGTTCATTCTTAGTTCTCGCTGTGAGGCATCAGCTTCGGAAGCGACGTCTACGGAAAGCGTTACGGGAAGAAATCAGAACTATGTCAGAGGACCTCTATCGATATGCAGAAACTATCGCAGGAAAGGAACCGGACGCGATTATCGTACCGCCCGATCCGATACTACGTACGGTATTTGAGAATAATGCCTCTTTGTTAGGGCTGCTCTCTGAAGAGGAAGTCCAGGAACTGACGCAGTTTTATGGATTAACAGAAAACGTCAGAAAACGCATCTCGACACTGTCATCCCAGTCAGATCCACCAACTCATGAGCTAAAAGTGCTACAACGAGACTTGATCCAGCTCAATAACCAGAAGAATTCCGTACTAAAAACGCTTGAGGGACACATTCTGTGTGCAAAATCATCTGTGGATGAGGACAACCGTATTTACTCAGATATAGATTCACCAGACTATGATGTAGTAGATTATTTAGAACAACAAACAGAAGGGAACGGTCATGATACTCAAGCTGAGCAGGGAGTCAGTAGTGATGAAGATTGTGAGGGGACACGGTAGAGTCTGGAGGTGATGGCATAGACTGGCCGTAGTCTACTGTAGTCACTCAAGTAGATTGCTTTTCTTCCCAATTCGCAATACCCGCAATGTGTCTTTGCCGTCGGGATTTTCTTCAATTTCAAATACAACTACGTATTCTTCGGTGGCTGTTGTTGACACGATATTGTACTCAGGACGCCCAGGGATCCTCTCCAAGAAATCAAGATTGGTGTTTTTGACGTCTGATACGGAGGCAGCTTGCAAGTCTTTGAAAGCATCTCGAAAATCACGCTGGACGGCATCAGGACAGCGTTCGAGTTGTGGAAAATGTAGTTCTTCTCTAATATCTATCTCAAACGCCATTATTCGATTACCTACACAGGTGTTTCTCTCTTGAACCTATCAAGTTTAGGTTTGGGAATCAGGCAGGAGAAGCTGAACCCATTGACTGAGTCTGCGGCGTCGCATCTCTTCGTTGGGCTTCTTCCGCTGTATTGTCTCGTTTCACGACAAGCCCGCCCTCCTCCTTGGTTGCCGGAGTTTCTTCTGACTCACTAATAATGTCATCAAGCGAAAGATCCAGGCCAGTGACAATACTTGTCAGCCGCAATGCGGCATCCATCTCATTGTCCTGTACGATATTGATACTCACCTTATTTGGTGTAAGATCCTTAGGTTCACCTGACAGTGTCTGTATGAGTGCAGCGGTATCTGCTTCCGCGATCTTATTCATGTTCACACGGACAAGATGCAATAGGTTTCCCGTTGTATCTGATGCTTGGTCTACAAGCGACCGTTGGAAGAGTTGATCCCGAGCTTCCGTAAACTCCCCAACCTCGCTTGTCGACAGTGTCGAGAAAGTCGCATACCCACCTCCTCTGAAGAACGATGCCAACCCAGTCTGTTCGTCCCCATCCGCTATCTCACCAATGTACTTTCGATGCTGCACCATCTGTTGAAGTGCCTCCTCAAGATATTCATTAATAGTTTCGAACACTTGGCCTGGTGATAGCTCTGGTGTAAAACTCGCAAACCTAGCGGCGTCAATCAAGACGAAGGTATCGGAATTGGCTTGGAATTTCTGAATGTCACTGCGGGCACGCTGCCGACGCTCTTGTTCCAACGTATGTGGCAAGGTTGAGATAGTTGTTACGACGGCCCCTGCATTACGGGCAGCGCGACTAATAATTGGTGTCATTGCTGTTCCTGCATACCCGCCAATGCCACTAACTATGAAAACGAGGTCTGTGGAACTGAAGATTTGATCAGCAAGCATTTCTTGGGAGTTTTCTAGGATGTGCTCGATTTGTTCAGTTTCCGAGGTATGAGTGTCAGAGTCGGTAGGCAATTCTAAATACAGACGTGTATTTGCCATCGTCTCATCTAAGGTGTCTTCGTCACTATCGATGACAACGGTATCTGCTGCGGTTAAATCTTCAGAATGAAGCCGAGTAACAATACGCGCTCCGGCACCTCCAAGTCCAACAATAGTCACATCTGTTTCATCAGTCCAAGTATCTTGGCCTTCTTCATAGAGTTCCGGCGTTAGAGATGCCTCTTGTTGTGCTTCCTCCTCGACATCTGGTAGTGGGTCCAATCCAAGCTGTTCTAAGACTGGGTCGAGGTCATCTGCATCCTCTTCTTTGTACTGCTGGCGAGCCTCCTCAATCCCCTGTCGGGCCTCTTCTGTAAAGGGGTCTTCTGCTTGGATGGCATCCCGAACAGCAGACCGGATGAATTCAGAGCGGTTGCTGAATCCCCGGTCCTCATAGCAGGCATCAATTTGTTGGACCAGTTCCTCAGCCATCCGCACGTTTACTGTCCGATCTGCCTGTGACATAGGTGTGTATTACAAGCGCAACACAATAAAAGCTTGCCTTCTTCTCCTACCAATATCAGACCCAATCGATATGATCGATCCGCAAGAACGCTATTCTGCTAATTGAATAAGGGACAGTATCGGGTTCTGAATGCAGAGGACTGGGAAACTGTCATAGCCATCTCAACTTAGTCGGGGCAAGTATGCTATCAGAGATAACTACCACAGTCCACTCCTAGCCATAGCAGGGACGCAGATCAGATCGAACGGTTATCGGTACTCTGCAGTACCGTTGTTATTTACCTCAGTGTAGTCTATATATCATCCAGCGATAGTTTTTTGCCATCGAGAAGAAATTAGGTAACAGATGGCAGGACTGGTCGAGTACGATTACGACTTCTTCGAAGATTATCAGTCCAAAGTTCTCTCCGATCTACCAGCTATCGAACAGCTAATTCGCCTTGATGACGAGGTTGCGAACAAGGTCACGATGGCCCGATACGAAGGGCCAGTTGATCCGATCGAATGGAATGACCTCGAACAATACTACAGCAGCCTCTTTGCGGATTTCATTACGGAACGTATCCAAGGGGTAGTTGACACTGAGCCTATCGAGACGAACCGGGATCGGTTTCACACGTTTCGCCGCCATGTCGCCTCACTGAATAAGAATCTACCTGCTCAACGGACAGCACAAACGAGTGTCATCTCAAAGCCCGCAGAAACCGTCTTGCTCAAGCGATTACGACAGCTGGGATTTGACCCAAGCGCACTCGACATCACTCATATCGGCCGTGGTGGTGGCCTCTATCTCTTGGAACTCTTCGTGACAGCTGCTCAGCAGCAGGCACTCTCGGATACAGAGTTACTCACCGCATTATTGGAGGAGGCCTCGTCGTTGGGTAGCTTGGGACGGGAGGAAGCGATGGCCCGCCTTCACAACCCTGTCCTGATGGTTTCTCTCTGGGATAATCAGCAGGCAGGGCTAGACAACTGGCTCACAAACGGACGTCACGGCATTCTCGAGATGGCGACAGCAACCGGGAAGACTGTCGCTGGAATTGCAGCTATCGCCGAGTGCTGTGGAGTTCTTCCTGACGACCCTAACCACTCTCCACGAACAACAGATGCGAATATCATGGTAGTGGCGCACTCAAACGCCATTCTGAAGCAGTGGGAGCGAGAGATTCAGGAGAAGCTCGGTCTTCCGATGCCCGCAGGAAAGACGGGTGACAAAGCCGACCGACTCTCGTTCAATGGTGGAGAAGTCGAGTTTTACACCGCTCAGTCGCTCCTACCGAGGTACGACCGCGATCTCGAAAATAAATACGATCTCGTCATTTACGACGAAGTCCACCACTACTCGAATATCGACGGTTACGGAGCCGCAATCGACAGACCGAACTACGAATCCGCGATGGGTCTTTCTGCCACCATCGGCGACGAGGGGGGACTGAAGCGGGAACAGCTTACCGAACTCTTAGGGGACGTCGTGTACACCTACGGGGTCGAAGACGCCCGCCGTGATGGCATCATTCCCGACTTCGACTGGACTGTCCATCCAACACCACTCGACCCGTACGAGCGTGAGGAGTGGGAAGAGACCACTGAGTCGATCTCTGATCAATTCAAACACATTCGTCGGTCCCCGGAAACCGAGCGAATCCTAAAGCGAATACCTGTTCCATTCACCGAACTCGAAGACTTAGGCGACTTCATTCGTGCCCACGAAGCCGCCTCGATGGCTCTCGACGACGACCAGATTCCGGACGACTGGTCGAACCTCCAGGCAACGATTCACTCGCGTACGTGGATTCGCCATCGCTCACAGCCGAAGATCGAGGGAGCCATCGAACTGGCAGAGGAGTATCTCTCGGATCCAGACCAGCCTGTCAAGGTCGTCATCTTCGCGATGGACATCGACACGGCTGACCGAATCGCCGACACTCTGAGTGACGTCACAGATAACGTCTACCGGGCACACAGCCAGCTTGAGAGCTCCTCCCGGAAGAACAACGAGCGAGTTCAGCAAAACATCGACGCGTTCGCAAACTGCGACAACGGTGTGTTGGTGTCACCGAAGATGCTCGACGAAGGTATTGACGTTCCCGACGCTGAGGTCGGGATCAACGTCGCTGGTACCAAGACGAAACTCCAACTCGTCCAGCGGATGGGACGGGTTCTGCGGAAGCACGGCGACCAGCGACCCCATTTCCACCACTTCATCGCGGTCCCTGACGAGAACTACATCGCAGGACTCGACTCCAAAGAGTATGTTCAGGAGCTTAACTGGGTTCGTGAACTCGGCGAAACGATCGGGATCCAGCCTGTTATCGAGGAAGCAGGAGTGGACGCCGACCTCCTCGAGCGCGCAAAGCAGCGGGGACACGAACTGTGGGCTCGTGACCTTCTTGACGACCTTGAAATCGAAACAGTCCAGGGGAACGTTCATCTTGACCAGCTGCTCGAAGAGCTGACCGCCGAGGCAATCGAAATCCTCCTCGACGAACTCTGGCTTGGTGGAGAGCGTGTTGCACAGGACGACTGGGAGACTGCGATGGACCGGCTTCGGGACGACGAAGCACTCACTGTGGAAGGTCTCCAGCGCGTCTGGTGGCTCTTCCCGCTTTACCGGGAACGTCCGGAGGAATTGGAGAAGCTGTTAACCGCATCACTTGAGGCTCTTTCAGAAGAAGACGTTCCCACGACTAGTAAAGGAAGAGACTCTGACAACTCAGAAAAGGAGTCGACTAGTGCTGATAGTGGTCCCCCAGAGACGCCCGCTACTAGAAGAGACAGTCAGTCGGGCAGTTTTGAGGACGAAGACCAACCGCAGGTATCGGGAGAATCCACAACAGCAGAAGGATCAAAATCGTCTGAGGAGAAGCCGACGCCGGCCACGAATACTGCTGAGATCCAGGTACCGGCCCCCCATAGTGTGGACATCTTCGAAGAGTTCGATGTGCAAAAATCGGCCGTTGAGTTAGACGGGACCCGAATCACTCAGAATGCTCAACAGCCAGTTGACGATGAACTGCTTTCTAGGACCGGAAGTGGAGGACTGTTCTCTTCCGGATACCTCTACCAGCGCTCGCTTGCGACCTATCTGCATGAGGATGAACAACCACAGTATTTGCTCGCATCTGAGGATCGTTCACCTGCCCTCTATATCTCGACCGATCTCGAACGATCGTTACCTAATTTAGACGGGTATCAGGCCATCACGGCGATTACACCAACACGTGCGCTCTGTGTCGTTGGGAGTGAACCAGAGAATGTCCCTGTACAGCTCCGCTATGAGAACCTCACGAAAGTCGAGATCGAGCAGAGTGGCCAGCTGTTCTGGAAGAAGTCCTCTCTCGTGCTTCGGACAGATGATCAGCGGCTCACCATCCCGGACGAGACCGGAACTGATCTCAAGGCGGTCGCAGAGTACATTCGCGCAGCGGCCTATCAACAGAAGCACGCTGCTGGGCTCCGACTCTTGGATGCATGTAACTCGGTCCTCGCGACTGGTGAAGTCGATCGGCTCGGTTCGGTGCTGGAGATGGCTCGAGAGCAGTTGCAGTACGCGATTCACTGGGGGAATTCACACGACCTTGACACAGAGAGCTCACGCCGAGCACTCGAGTTGGTAGATACTTGTGTCGGGCAGTTCGACGTTAAGCGTGACGTCCTCCGGTTATGGGGTGAGGTTCAACGAATACTGGTCGATGCTCGCCTGACGCCCCTCGACAACGATGATCGCCTCGAGGAACTGTGTACAACCGCGCAGACGAAACTCGACGAACTGCTTTCGGGCAGTGTTCGGGGGAGCCAGCACCTTCAGACAGAAGCAACGCGCTTGCAGAATAGTCTCGAGGTGGCACTCTCGAGTGATGAGGATTCGAACACCGATACGGCAGAGGACGAGACGTCAGAACCGCCAGAGGGCTCGTCTAAGAGTAGTGAACGCAAATCGAAGCGACAACGGTTGCTCGACGAACTTCAGGCGCTTACAGAGGAACTTGGTGCGGTACCGAAGGCGCCCGAAATGGACGAACAGGGAACGTACTCGACCCATGAGTATTATCAGACATTTGGTTCGTGGGATGACGCGCTCGATGCAGCTGGACTAGACAAGAAAACGGCTCTCATCGACGAACTAGAACGAGTAGCGAAAGAACTCGGTGAAATCCCCTCGACGACGCAAATCGATGAGCACGGTCGATACAGTTCCGGTATGTACTCGAACGAGTTCGGGACCTTCACTGAAGCCCGGGATGTCGCTAACTTCGAATTTCTTGAGGAAGAGCCGTCGAGCAAGGATAAAAGCCAAAGCAAAACGGAACAAGATGAAAACGAGGCAACCGGAGATCAAGACGCTGAACCGTCACGTGATGCATTAATCGCAGAGATTCAGCGCCTAGACCGATCGACAGAGAAGTTGCTACCATACGCTTCTGAAATGGATTCTCGAGGGGGGTTCACTGCGTACGACTGTCAGCGCGAATTCGGTTCGTGGGATGATGCACTCAACGCTGCCGGTATCGATAAGCGGGAACGACTGCTTGAGGAGCTTCGACGTGTGCGTGATAAAGTAGAACGAATCCCGAAAACCACAGATATGGATAGTCACGGCCGAGTTTCAGCGTCCATGTATTCGAATTTCTTCGGTTCTTGGACTGAAGCGACCTCACTCATTGAAGACACTACACCACCGGGTTCTGGAGATGGAGATAAAACCTCAGAAGAAGACACACTGAGTGAGAATGATGAAGATGTTCTGATCTGGGAAGACATTCCCGGGAACAGTCGACTTCCGGGACCGATTCCGATTCAGATTGTAGAAAAGCGTACCGCGCGGTCCGACCGCGTTGATGGTCGCTACTTAGTTCGAGACATAACCGGCACAGAGTTCGAACTCAAGGTCTGGGCTAAACACGGAATCACGGTCGACTGGGAGCCGGGATGCTGGTACGTGCTCTCTGAGGCACGGGGAACAGTCTGGGAAAGCGATGGGGAAGTCCACCGAATGCTCGACAGCACCCGAGACTTAGAGACTGTCAAATGTGTGGACCGACCAACCAAACAGGATCTATCGCAGTAGAGCCTCCGATCTAACGGAAATCGTGCCCTCAAATAGGGTATGTGAGATGCTCTCCATCCTGAAGGACGGGGGGAATATTACAACCATGATAGGCCAGTATTGAGTTCTTCGAGGAACGACGACCGTATTTGCACGTTGGATGGGAACGTAATCTGTTCTCCTTGCCGATCAAGGATAGTCTCGCGAAGAAAAGGGTGGGCAGGATCGAACGAAGGGCTTGTTTGGATGCGATAGTCGCTGTCGATGGTAAACAGTGCAGCGTCGAATGCGCGGTGGTGCAGCGAGTTCAGCACGAGGACGTTCTCAGGATGTTCAGCGAGGTCAGGATGTTGACTTCGCGGGAGGATATGCGCGAGGTCCAAAAGATCCTTCTCTCGAATGCCGGTTATCGTGCATGCATTGCCATACCGATCGAACATTTCATCACGGAAAGCGCCGCTAACGACGGTTTCGGACGTTTCGTAGCGTCGAACTCGTCCGCTCTGATCGAGAGTCTCGCCAGTCGGCCACTGGGCGACTTCACCGGTCTCAATCCATTGCGTCCAGACATCCGGGGCATAGCCGTCATCGTTCATTCGGGCGCGGTCGTGCAACCATGAAACGGGAACAGACTGTGTGTTGAGGATCGAGAAGTGGAAGAGGTAGTTCGGGATCTGTGTGCCAGTATCGTCCTGGTAGGATCGAACCTCGAAATATTCGGGGATACATAGCCCACAGAACTCGACAACACCAGACTCTGGTTTCCGAAAGACGAGAACGGGTGGGACATCCTCCCGTCGACCAGACGCTGTTCGGTCGAACGCTGTCTTGATCTTCTGGTTCTTCGGAGACTCATCGTACGGATTAGTAGCTTTTGCGTCGCCCCAGTAACTGATGTACCCGGCGTTGACTGCGAGCGTATCTTCCCATGGATCGTCATGCTGAGAGACCCCACTATCATTCGATACAAGAATGAGAGCCGCCGGCGTATCAGAGCGATTTGCGCTGAGGTCACGAATGCCGCCAGTGTTCTTAATACCACTATCAAGCGAGCCACGAATCCATCGCAAGAACTCATCATCACTGTTCCGATAGCTACCGGTGTCTCGGTATCTTTCGCCAATCCGGAACCTGCGATCCATGATAACTCCCTGTTACATTTCACACTTTATAATAGCCACGTGCTGCTGTCTTCCTCCAAAAGAACCGACTCGCAAAGGAGGGCGTCTTGTATTGCTGAATTATCGATATTCCTGCTCCCAACAATCTCGACAGAAATATTCATTGACTTCTTCTCGGTCCCCAGTTGTGACAACCTCGTTGACACCGATAACACTCCCGCACTGGGTACACTCAATCGTTTGATTCAACTCGTAGTCTTCGGGTACCCACCATGGCACCTCGTCATAGCCCTCACCGAGTGAGAGTATCCAGTAGGGGACTTCAACGTCGGAATCAAGTAGGGAGTTTCCGAGTTCCCTAAGACCGTCCCGGGTAACCAATAGAGATCCCAACAGATAGCCACTATAGTCTACTCGATACTGTTCCTTGCCTTCATCTGATTCGTCGATTATTCTGATACCGTCAACACCATCGCGAATCAGACGCGCATGTGTCTGGTTGTAGCTCAGAGTAGCAATAACGTCCACATCGTCACTGCGAACCACCGGTTCGTCAGCTGATTCAAGGATGTTCTGATCAGAGATACCGAACATAGTGTATGACTCCAAAGCATCTATCAAGATTGTTCGGTTCGCAGCCCGACCCATTTCGTTGCTAATCACATTGAAATCTATTCCGTATAATATTCAGCTGCTGTCAACTACATGTGCGTTTCTCGCACACCAATGAGAGTGTTAGTATCGTTCGAAATAGAGGAGGTCTAGCGCTAGGACGATAGACAGCTAGCAGCCCCTAGTATTGTTAAGAATATAAAATAGCTTATGATTCTATGCAGACAAAATCGAAGATACCCGTGATGTCAACTGAGCCAATCCACGGCGACCGTGCAACGTTCCCCAGTCCCAGCCAGACAGCTGCTGCCCCACTTTACAAGACCGGTGGCGAAATCCTCGAATACTGTCGAGATTGGGGCGAACCGGTTTACGTCAACCCGTCGGGCCAAGGGTTTACGTTTTACACCGGTGATGGCAGAAAAGGCACGGCCTTCACGGGGCTGCAACCAGGCCGACTCCTAATAGATCCGTCCGTCAAGCGTCGAGGAGACACACCGGCTATCATCCGGGAAGGGTTAGAGGACGGATGGTTGACCGAACTCAACGGTGACAGCTGGAAAGGATCGTTCCGGGTACAGGCCCCATTGGGTTCAACATTGACCCCGCCACAGGTGGAGGCAATCCGTACCTCACTGAGGATAGTTCAGCGCTCATCAGCTATATTATAGAAAATAGAAGTCGTGAGTCAGACTAGGTTCAGAGTCGATCCAGATAGTCGCGCCGCTGTTCCATCTTTTCTTTCTCAGTACGCCGGTCGTAGTGCTGCTCAATGACCGCAGGGCTCACGTTCGCTCGATCACTCACCACGTTGTCTGGGAGATCGCTGTTGAGCGAGTGTGTGATACTCCCCCGCCGGATGGCGTGGGGATTGACGTTCGCAGGACACCTGAACGCCTCTTGGTCGTTGACAGCTGCCTCACACTCTTCTGGATCCCGATCTTCAGGACACTCTGCTCCACGGAAACACGGCCGGGTCGCCTGGTAGACGTACTTCCGAAGCGTAGTCTTATTCGCGCGGCCCTCCCTCGTCGCGACGAGCGGTTCACGGCCGAAATCGTCAGTCACGTTCGGTCGCTTCTCTTCGATCCAGTCGTCGAGCAGCATGCAGATGTCATCCGACAGCGCGACCAGGCGCTCGCCGTCTTTCTTGTTCTTGATTGGCGTGTCAGTATCCGGGCGGTGGTGAACCTCGATGTACTGCTCGCCGGGATTGTAGTCGTCGACGTCGAGAGCGTTGACGCTGCTGACACGCATCATCGTGTGCCACATCAGCGCGACGGTGACGTGTTCACGGGATGCGTAGTCGTACTTGGCGAGGTACGAGAGAACCGCTTCGGCTTCCTCGGTCTCCAGCATCTCGTCGCGGGTGTTTTGCTCTGGCGTCATCGACGGCGAACGGACCTTCGTCGAGAGGTCCTGTTCGACGGCGTCGATCGACTCGGCCCAGCGGATGAACACGCGCAGCGTGTCCATTTGGGTCTTCTCGCTGGCGACGGAGAGGTCACCGTCGTCGCGCCGCCAGAGGCGGTACTGTTGGATTTTGCGCCCGGTGAGGTCGTTGAGGTTGTCGATGTCCTCCATCTCACACCAGCGCAGGAAGTGCTTGAGGCGGTACCTGTGCGACTGAATCGAACTCTCGGCGAGTTCGGCTTCCTTGTCCGTGAGGTACAGCTCGAGTGCTGTCTCCGGATCGATTGGCTCGAGACTCATAGTCGTGAGTCGCGAACCGATAACGGGTCGATCTGAACTCCGGGATTTCCCTCCGTTCGTCAGACTGAACGAGAGGAATCCTGAGGGCGTCTGAGGCCCTGTGAGCCTGCAGCGCCCATCATTCTGCGTGACGTCCAACATCCAGCAGATCCCGGAGGACGAGAGCATCCGGCAGGGCAGGAACGGGCCCGTCACCCGGACGTGACCGCCGGACCGCCCGTGGCCTATCGTCGTCGGGGAGCGGGTCGAGCGAGCCGTGTGCGTACGAGCGGGGGAACAGGCCGTGTTCCTCGCGGAAGTACTCGACGAGCGGGTCGTGGCCGTCTTGGCTCCTCTCGGAGTCCACCGCGGCGTAGCCGGCACCCGTCCACTCGTACAGCCAGCCGGTGAACGCGTTCGCGTCGTCGACGTTCGCGTGGACGAGCAGGACGCGCCCGTCGCAGGCGTTTGATTCGGGTAGACGTCCCGCAGGGCGTCGACCGCCCAGTAGGAGACGTACCGACCGTACATGTAGACGCGACCGCCCTCGCGCTCGACCGCCGTGTGTTCGAGGGGTTCGTGGTAGCCATCGAAGACGTCGTCGTCCTCGTTGAGGGCGTACGTGCCGTCCATCTCGATCGGGGTTCTCCGGTGTCGGTGCTGCCGGTCACTCGACCGCCCGATCACCGGCCGCGTCGCCCAAGAGATAGCCGCCGAAGGCGAGGATCCAGACGAGGAGCGGATACACCACCCACCGTTCGATGCCGCCCGAACCGAGGAACTGTAACGGGTGTACCGATCCAGCGAGTCCGAAGACCAGCACGCTCGTCAGGACCAGCAGCGAGGTCCCGCCGAACAGGACACAGAGATACGAGAACGGTCGGGCGACGACCTTCGAGGAGAGGACGACGGTGACACCGCCGCTGATGAACGTCACCATCGCGAAGAGCCCGTGCCACGGCGTGACGTTGCCCG
The DNA here is from genome assembly GCF_024296665.1 of Salinilacihabitans rarus. Lineage (NCBI taxonomy): Archaea > Methanobacteriati > Methanobacteriota > Halobacteria > Halobacteriales > Natrialbaceae > Salinilacihabitans > Salinilacihabitans rarus. Next base: position 3,329,637 of record NZ_CP100762.1, read on the forward strand.
GGAAGACGCCGACGCCGAAAATCCCCACTCCGAAGACTGCCAGCGGGATCGTGAGAACGCGACGGCCCAGTCCGCGATGAACCAGATACGTCGCGACCAACACGAGCGCGCCCGTCAGCAACATCGTGCTGTTGAAGATGGTAGCCGACGGTTCGTGGATGATCGGATTCGGTGGCATCGTCGAACCGAGGTCGCTGATGTCCTGTCGCGTCGAATAGCCGGGATAGAGCACTTCGGCGGTGATGATCCCCATAAACGCGGTCGCCCCCGCGAGGACCAGACTCGCGCCAGCTATCCTCGTTGCCGACGCGTCACCGAGTTCCTCGTCGACCACCCGTTCACTTCCTCTTTCGGTCCGCTCTTCCGGGTGACTGTCGGCCATACTTCTCCCGGACCGTATACGCCGCCTCGCCGTATGAACGTTCGTTCGATCTCCGTGCTCTATCGATACGACTAAAAGCCGACAACCCGGCTCCGGGGGGCGCCGTGGGGAACTACTTTCGGCGCTCGCGGTCGGAAGTGTGAGTACCGGCGCTACAGGTCCGGTGACCGGTTCAGGTCGTCGCCGTCGACGTCGTCGCCGGGCGGGACGGACGTTCGGTCGCGGTTCGTGCCGGGCGACCGCCCGCCGTGGCCCCCGGGAGCGGGCGTTCCCGCGCCGCCCAGCGCCCGGTCGGCCGTCGCCCGGACCAGCGCGCTCTCGTCTTCGGCAGCGACCGTCGCGAGCGCCCGCCGTGCCCGGTCGTCGTCGAGGCCGCCGAGCAGTTCGGCCGCGTACTCGCGGACGCGCTCGGCCGGATCGTCGAGCCCCGAAAGCAGCGTGTCGATCGCGTCTTCCGGCCGGGCCCTGTACACCGAGATCATCGCGTTTCGCCGTACCGCCGGGTGGTCGTCGTCCAGTTTCGCCTCGATGACGTCGCGGGCGCCGTCCCGATCGATCGCGTCGAGCGTGACGACCGCCTCCGCCCGGACCCAGGGGTCCTCGTCCGAGGCGGCCGCTTCGACGGCCGTCAGGGCCGTCTCGTCTGCGTGGGTCGCGAGCGCCTCGACCGCGAACTGCCTGACCTCGGCGTCCGGATCCTCAAGCGCCGCCGTCGCGATCGGTTCGACCGCCTCGTCGGTCGGCGGATGCTTCGAGAGCGCCACGGCCGCGCGACGACGTTCGATCCGGTCGGCAGAGCGAAGCGCGGCACGGAGTTCCGCGACGGTCGCTCCCGCGACCGGTTCCGTGTCGGTCGCCGTGAACGCCGCCGGGTCGGCGGTCCCGAGGGTCACCTCGCGGCTCACCTCGATCTCCGAGAGGTCGACGGCGTCGGCTCCGAACCCCGGGCTCCGCGTGGGTGCGAGTTCCGCGTCGGGCGGCCCCTCCGGGTCGTCGCTCACGCGGTCTCACCTCCCCGGAGCGCGAGCGTCGACACGCCGAGCATGGCCGCCGCCGCGGCGGGAAGCGATGTCGGGACGCCCGCCGCGAGGACGAGCGCGACCCCGAGCGCGACGACGGATTCGCGCCGGCGGATCGCGTGTGAGATCGCGGCCGCGGCGCCGCCGCTCCCGACCGCGACCAGCAGCAACGGGGTGCCGACGACCGAGAGCCCGCTCAACAGCACGGCGCCGGTGATGACGGGTGCCTGCGCGCCCACGCCGGCAACCAGCGCGGCGACGAACGCCCCGACGGCGGCGTCGACCGGTCCGGCCCCGGTCCAGAGCGGCAGGGCGAGAAGGCCCAGGAACAGCAGCGTCGCGCCGAACGGACGGAGGGTCGCGGGCTCGACGCCCAGCGCGCCCGCGAGCGACGCCGCCGTCGCACTCAGGAGCGCGATCGCGACGCCCCACGCGATCCCCGTTTCGAGGGGCCGACCGCGGGGGAGCGACCGCGCCGTCGCGACCGCGCCGCCGAGGAGAACCGCACAGAGCGCGGGGAGGAGCGCGTCCCCGACGACCGCCCCGAGGAGGGCGAACGTCCCGAGACCGACGAGACCGACGGTCGCCGTGTCGTCGTCGACGGTTCGTGCCACGAGCAACGCGACGGCCCCGAGGGCGACGGGGGTGCCGACCCGCCAGTCGACCGCGGTGGCTATCCCCGGCAGGGACTCGGCGAACTGGCTCTGTCCGATCGCTCCGACGGCGGCGTGCAGGGCCGCGACGGCGGCGGCGGCGACCAGCGCGAGGGTCCTGTAGCGTCGCAGCCGATCCCGAGACGGCTGGAGCGTCCCTCCTCCGCCGGCGCCGGGTTCGTGCGTGGGTTCGATCATGTCGAGTGGTGTCCCACCGTTCGGTGGTCCGCCCGGACGAACGCGTCGAGAAACGCCGCGAGGTCCCCGTACACGTCGGTGTTGGCCTCCGCCTCGATCGAGTCCGACAGGCGGTCGGCGAACACGCTGAGGTGTCGGTCGAGGAAGTCGCCGCGGGCGTCGCGTGCGTCCCGGTCGCCGAGGGCCTCGCGTCGCGCGAGGTAGCTCGCGAACTCCAGCTGGAGCCGGAGGTGATCGTGGTCCTCGCGGTTCGACTCGTCGACGGCCAGCCCGAAGTAGTCGTACGCGCGTGCCAGGTCGAGGTTGATCTCCTGCCACGAGGCGTCGTCCCGGTGGGACGATTCGTACAGCGGGACCGGCGGCTTCGGGACGCCGACCTCGAAGAGGTCGTTGAACCTGGCCCGGAGCGTCCGCGGATCGTCCCCCGTTTCCAGCCGCGGGGGGTCGACGTCGAGGCCGGACCGCTCGCACAGCGCGGCGAGTTCGTCGGCGAGGCTCCCGTCTTCGATCGCCGCGTGGACCGTCTCGTCCGGTTCGTCGAACAGTCGGACCAGCACGCCGTACACCGTAGCCCGCGCCGCGAGCGCCGGATCGGCGTCGTCGACCGCGAGCGACCCCTCCGTCGGCGCGTCCGACCGGGTCGGTCGTGCGTTCCCCGTCATCGTTCCACGTTCTTGATTCCGTACACGGTCACCACGAGCACGCCAACGATCGCCAGTCCGCCGACGGTCCACAACACCAGTTCGAAGGCGGTCGGACCCGGATCCGGGTCGAGCGGGTAGTGGTGCCACTCGCTGGCCGCCTTCACGCCCCCGCGTTCGTCGCTTTCGCCGTCGAAGACGGCGAACGCGACGTTCAGGCGCTGGTCGGTGTCGATGTCGGTCCGGTACCGATCGTCCGTCGACAGCTCGCGGCTGAAGACCACGTGCCACTCGCCGTCGGCGTATTCCGCTTCGGTGGTAACCGCGGTGTCGTTCAGCTGCGTGGTCGATCCCAGCCCGCCGGCGTGTAGCTCTTCGGTCTCGCCGTCGGCGGTCCAGAACCAGACGTTGACCGGCTGCTTCTCGCTTCCCATCTCGATCGGCGGTTCGTCGGCCTGCTCGAACGGGATCTGGACGGCGACGCCGTCGACGAACGCCGTCGGATCGTCGATCTCCTGGTTCGCGGCCGGGTCGTCCCACGACAGGCGGACGTACAGCCGCTCGTCGGTGTAGGCGGTCTCGACGTCGGCCCTCGAGACCGACGTGTCCTGTGCGCCGGGGAGGCCGCTTTCGGCGCTCGACAGCACGACGGTCTCGCCCTCGACGTCGGCCCACGCCTCGGCGCCGGGATCCTGGAGGCCGTCGTCGGCCGTCATCTCGGTGACCGGGAGCTGGTTGACCCCGGTGGCCTGGCCCAGTCCGGGGCCGGACGGCGCCGCGAGCACCACCGCGAGGACGCCGACCACCAGCAGGGCCCCCGCCAGCAGGACGTTCCGATTAGTCATCGGCGAACCCCCCGATTTTGTACTGGGCGTGTTCGTCGGTCGTCGTGAGCAACTCCATCAGCTCGCTCTCCTGCCCCGACCTGACGCGTTCCCGCTCGCGTTCGAGCGTCGCGAGCGCGTCGTGTACGTCCTCGCCGAACAGCTCCTCGAGGTACGCGGGCGGAATCCGATCCGCGTCAGTGCTCTCGCCCTCCGGCGTGTGCCGTCCCGGCGACGACGGCGGGATGTAGAACACGTTGGGATCGGTGTGGTACTCGGGGTGAAGCGGGAGCGCGACCTCCCACTCCTCGACGAGCTTGTAGATCGGCCCGTCGGGGTCGTCGAGTCGACCGATGTACCGGAGCTGTGTGACACACGCGTCGGCACACGCCGTGGCGTGTTGCTCGCCGTCGGGCCCGTTCCCCTCGATGCGGGGGTAACAGAAGATGCACTTCTCGGCCGTCTTCTCGAGCATGTTGAAGTAGATCTTGTCGTAGGGACAGCCCTCGACGCAGTAGCGGTAGCCGCGACAGCGCTCCTGGTCGACCAGCACGATGCCGTCTTCGGATCGCTTGTAGACCGCCTTCCGCGGGCAGGCCTCGACGCAGGCGGGATGCGTACAGTGGTTGCAGATCCGGGGCAGGTAGAAGTAGTAGGAGTTGGGGTACTGACCGTCCCCCTCGTCCTCGTCCCAGTTGGGCCCCCACTCGGGATCGCTCGCCGGCGCCACGTGGTCGTCGCTCCCCTCGTAGAACACCTCCCCGTGGTTGAACTCCCACGACCGGCCGTAGTCGTCCAGTTCGGGAATCTCGCCGTGATCGACCTCGGTTCGGTCCTCGGAGGTCCAGCCGTCGCCGCCGTCCTCCCAGCCGCGGGGATATCCCTCCCCGGGCTTGGTCTCGACGTTGTTCCAGTACATGTACTCCCGGCCGGGTTCGTCCGTCCAGTTGGTCTTGCACGCGATCGTACACGTCTGGCAGCCGATACACTTGTTCAGATCGAGCACCATCGCGATCTGGCTGTCGATCCCCTCCGCGGTTTCCGTGTTGCTCATTGGGAATCACCGTCCTTCGGCCGCACCTCGACGAACGTGTCGTTGTTCACGCCCGTCGGGCCCCAGAAGTTCGGGAAGAAGTGCAGGTGTTCGCCCGTCTCCTCCGGGTACTGGACCAGTTGCGTGGGTTTCAGCCGCATCGGCAGCAGGTGGTTGAAGTTCTTCCGGTTCGGATACTGGAACTTCTCCCACGCGAAGTACTGCATCGCGGTCCCCTCCGGCAGGCTGGGGTAGTACTTGGCTACCCCCTCGATCTCCGCCAGTTCGTTGTACATCACGACGGTGTCGCCGTCTTCGATGCCGCGCTCCCGCGCGTCCTCGGGGTTGAGCCACACCGTCGGCTCCCCGCGCTCCAGCCGCATCGACCGGGGGTTGTCACGCCACGTCGAGTGCTTCGCGTGCCGTCCGTGGGGCTGGATGTACTCGAGGGGATACTCGCTCGTGTCCTGCTCTACGAGCGGTTCCCTGTACGTCGGGAGTTCCTCGCCGAACTCGAGGAACCAGTCGTGATCGATGTAGTACTGCTGGCGTCCGGTGAGCGTCCGCCACGGCACCTTCTCTTTCACGTGGTCCTCCCACGGGACGTACGCCCGATCCTGATCGAGTTCGCCGGACGAGGTCCAGTGGGAGTCGACCCCGAGGAACCGACGGGGCTGCTCGACGATGTCGTCGAAGGTGATCCGGTCGTCGACGTAGTCGGGATTCGTCTCCTCGGAGTGTTCCAGGATGAACTCCGCGGCCGAGAGGCCGTCGGCGAGCGCCCCCTCCTCGTCGGCGATCCAGTCGCGGACGTAGTCGTCGTGGACCGACTGGAGGTCGATCTCGCGGTCGAACTTCCGGTCCGGTACCGGATCGACGTCGCGGTCGGTTGCGACCTCCTGGATCCGCTCCGCGAGCAGGCGGAAGATCTCCCAGTCGGGCTTGGACTCGCCCAGCGGCTCGACCGCCGGCGTGAACGGGTGGACGTACGTGTGCATGTCCGTCACGCTCAGGTCGTACTTCTCGTACCAGGTCGCGGCCGGCAACACGATGTCGCTGTACAGCGCGGTCGCGTCCATCCGGAAGTTGACGTCGACCACCAGGTCGATATCCGGCCAGAGGTTCTGCTCGACGAACTCGCCGCCTTTCGCCTGCCCGAAGTAGTTCGCCCGCCAGATGAACATCGTGTTCGGATGCGGGCGGGTGCCGTCGTCGCGTTCTTCGGGGTACATCGGCATCCAGCCCTTGTCGATCGCCTCGCGGATCTTGGCCGCGGTGTCGTACTCGTCTTCGACCCAGCTCTGGTCGGATTCCAGCAGGTCGAGGATGCCGGCGTGGTAGTAGGTCCACAGCGTCGACGGGACGCCGCGGACGGCGCCGGTCGGGAACGACAGCTGTTTCCACCCGTTGAACACCCAGATCTTCTCCTGCCCGACGTAGTGGTCGAAGCCGGTGCCGTTGCGACCGATGTTGCCGGTCAGCGTCACCAGCAACAGCAGCGCCCGGTTGCCCAGATCGTTGTGGTACCAGGCGTTGACGCCCTTGCCGTGGATGATCTTCGCCCGGTCGGCGGCGGCGAACTCCCGGGCGATGCGCTGGTGGGTCTCGCGGCCGACGCCGGTCTCCTCGTAGACCCGGTCGGGCGTGTACGCCGCGAGCCGTTCGCGCAGGGAGTTCCAGACCGTGTGGACCCGGACGGAGCCGTCGTCGGTGGCGACGGTGGTCTCGACGTCGAGTCGCGGTTCGAAGTCGAGTTCGATCGAGGCGTCGAGATCGAGCTTCCCGTCTCTGGTGCCGAGAGAGCCCGGCGCGACCCGCAGGTCGCCGTCCTCGTCGACCATCACCGGCGCGTACTCGGGGTCGTCGGCGTCGAGGCCGACGTCGGCGGCCCGGAGGAACTTCCCGGTGTCCTCCCGGATCAAAATCGGCATGTCGGTCTGCTCTTTGAGGTGCGCCTCGTCGTACAGCCCCTCGTCGACGATGGTCCGGGCCATCCCGAGCGCGAGGGCGGCGTCGGTGCCGTACTCCGGGCTGAGCCACTCGTCGCTGTGGATCGCGGTGGCAGAGTAGTCCGAGAACACCCCGACCGTCTTCGCGCCGTCGTACTTCGCTTCGAGGAAGTACTTGGCGTCGGGGATGCGGGTCATGTTGACGTTCGACCCCCAGGCGACGATGTAGTCGGCGTTGTACCAGTCGGCGCTCTCGGCGTTGTCGGTCTGGTGGCCGAACGTCAGGGGCTGTCCCGGCGGCAGGTCGCAGTACCAGTCGTAAAACGAGTGGCTGACGCCCCCGAGCAGGTTCACCAGCCGCGACCCGGAGGCAAAGGAGACCGGGCTCATCGCCGGGATCGGGGTGTAGCTGTCGATCCCGTCGTACTCGCCGTCCCGTACCTTCTCGACGACGTGTTCGGCTATCTCGTCGAGCGCCTCGTCCCAGGAGATCCGTTCCCACTTCCCCTCGCCGCGTTCGCCGACCCGGCGGAGGGGGTACTTCACGCGGTGGTCGGCGTTGACGTAGTCGGTGAAACACGCGCCGTTTTGACACCCCCGCGGGTTGCTCGAGGGGAGGTCGTCGTTGATGTCCGGGTAGTCGGCGGCTTGCTCCTCGCGCCACACCTGTCCGTTCTTGACGTAGACGTTCCACGAGCAGCTACCCGTGCAGTTGACGCCGTGGGTGGACCGTGCGACGCTGTCCCAGTCCCACTCCTCCCGGTAGAGGTCCTCCCACTCGCGGTAGGGGTAGTTGCCGATCGGATCGTCGACCGTCCGGAGCCCCGAGAAGTCAAGCAGTTGCGAGGTCACTCCGAGGCCGCTCCCGCCCGCGACGGCGGCCAGACCCGCCCCCTGCAGGAAGCTCCGGCGGTCGACGTCGCCGGGTCGTTCGGAACGCGTTCGCTCTTCGGTACCGTCGCCCGTCGTCTCGTGTGGTTCTGAGTCGCTCATGTGGTCTCACCTTCGCGTGCCGCGGGAGTGCCGTCGGTCGTCGGCTCCCGCGCGTCTATCGGAACGGTACACAGCGCCAGAACGACGCCCGCGAGCACGAGCGCGATCCCGACGCCGGAAGCGATCCCGGCTTCGAGGGCGACCGCGACCGCTACGACCGCGATCAGTTTCGTGATCCGGTCGGTCCAGCGGTAGGTCCGCCGGTCGAGGACCGGACGGCGGCTACGCATGCCCGCCACCCCCGCTATCCGCGGTAGCCTCGTCGTCGAACCCGCCGAGCGTGGCGTACACGATCAGCCAGGCGGCGACGGGGAACGTGAGCACCAGCGCCAGCAGGATCGGATTGAGGGTGCTCGTCGGAACGCCCGTCAGGTCCGACACCACCGTGTTCATCCCGCCCAGCGAGAGCATCGACACGAAGACGATGGCCGCGATCCCGGTCGCCGTCTGCCAGTCGCGTTCGAACGGGCTCTCGACGAAGTGACCCGGCTGCTCGCGGCGGTCGATGAACGGCCACGCGATGACCACGAGGATGACGAGCCCCGTGATCAGCACGCCGCCGACGAACTCGACCGACAGCGGGCCGACCCCGACCCAGTCCGGCAGTAGCTTCAGGATCCCGAACATCCACATCAGGTACCAGTCGGGCAGGACGAACTTCGGCGTCGTCGTCGGATCGTACGGGCCGTACGCGGCGACGTTGTGGACCGAGAAGAACCCGGCCAGAAGCGACAGCGTCCCCAGAGTGAGGAAGAACACGACCGCGCTGAGCGCCGCCTGCTGGGGGAAAAGCGGTAGCCCGACGACGACGCTGTCGTCGTCACGGTCGACGTCGGGAGCGCTCGCTGTGGCCGCGGCCGTCCCGCCGTCGGCCGACGCGGGAACGTCCGACGCCGGCGGGTCGGCCCGTCCTTCCGGCTCGCCGGCCGGCGTTTCGACCGGCGAAACCGGCGTCCCCGAGAACGACTCGTCGCGGGGTCCCTCGGTGTGCTTTTGCCGGTAGAGGACGATCATGTGGACGCCCAGTAACACGCCGATGAGCAGCGGAATCACGAGCACGTGCAGGAAGTACATCCGGGGGATCGACAGCGCGGTCGGGTACTCCCCGCCGAAGAGGACCCACGCGATGGTGTCGCCGATCACCGGCGTCGAACTGGCGACGACGTAGCCGATGTTCGCCGCCTCCGCCGCGAAGTTGTCGTACGGGAGAACGTACCCGGTGAAACCGGCACCCATCCCGAGGACGACCAGCAGGACGCCGATCACCCAGTTTGGCTCTCGCGGGTTCCGGTAGGCACCCTGGAAGAACACCCGGAGCATGTGCAGGGCGGCCGAGGCGATAAACAGGTGTGCCGCCCAGTGGTGCAGTCGGCGGATGAACATCCCGTAGGAGATGTCGTACGTGAACGCGAGCACGCTCGCGAACGCCTGTGGCACCTCTTCGCCGTGGTACTGTGCGATGCTTCCCTGGTACTCGACCGCGGCGGTGTTCGGCTGGTAGAAGAACCCGAGGAAGATCCCGGTCAGCCCCAGCACGAGGAAGCTGAAAAGCGTCACCTCCCCGAGGAGGAACGAGTCCTCCGCCGGGAAGGCCTTGCCGAGTACCCCCCGTTCGGACCCGAGGCCCAGTCGCTCGTCGAGCCACGCGTACCCCCGCTCGTAGTAGCGTTCGGTCCGGCTCATCTCACTTCACCCCCACCGTGCCGAGGAAGTCGCCCGTCGCGATGAGGTAGCCGTCCGAACTGAGCGTGATCGGCAACTGTGGCAACGGCCGGGGTGGCGGTCCCCCGACGACTGCCGCCCCGTCCCGGGGGTCGAACTCCCCGATGTGGCACGGGCAGACGAGTCTCGCGCCGTTTACCTCGCTCACCATACATCCCATGTGTGTACAGACCTTGGAGAACGCGGCGTAGCCGCTGACGGTGTGTTCGAGCGCCGTTTCGTCCGCGTACGCGTCCTCCGAGTGACGGACCAGCAGCGTCGGCGCGTCCGCGATGTCCGGACGCGGCTCCGGAAAGACCGTCAGCACCTCGCCGTGATCGAGGCGGTCTTCCGCTATCCGCTCGCCGTCCGCGTCGACGAGGTAGATCTCCTCCTCGTAGACCGGACCGTCGTAACTCGGATCGAGGACGTCGACGTCGCGAAGCGCCGACAGCGGGGCGGCGAGGCTCAGCGCGGACGCGACGCCGCCGGCCGTGACGACCCCCTTCGCGAGGCTTCGGCGCCGCACCGCCGCCCGGTCGTCCCGGAAGATACTCGGGCGGTCGCCGTCGGCGTGTTCGTGGCGCCCCTCGTCCGGATCGGCGGTCACGGGTGATCACCTCCGGCCCCGTGGCCGCGTAACTCCGCGACCTCCACGTGGGGCATGAACCACGCGTAGAACGCCGCCGTCATCGCCGCGAGCGAGACGAACATCCCGGTGGCGTACACGCCGATGTACTGCACCCGGACGAGCGTCGCGAACTCGGCGGCGAACAGCGTCGCACAGACGATCGCGAACACCGAGAGTGCCCCGACGACGAGCAACCCCTCTGTCGATTCGCTCGCGGATCGGTACTCGACGACCCAGCGGTTTTCGGTCACGAACCAGTCAGGGACGACGACGCGGCCGCCGTCGGTCGCCCCCTCCGGCGGTCGGACGGCGGTCTCCATGAACCGGTGGAGCCCGGCGAGCAGCCCCACCAGCCCGAGCAACGCGATCCAGGTGATGACCCCGATCTGGCTCGGGGTGAGCTTCCCGGGTACGCTCACGAAGCCTTCGAGGGGCCTGATGTCCGCGATCGCGTAGTCGACCACCAGCGGTTCCGTCGGGTGGCCACTGGACAGGGCGGTGATCCACATCGGAACGATCGCCGCCGCGAGGACGAGTCCGACGATCGTCGATCGGCGCTTCACGGTGGGTCACCCCGGGGGTCCGGCCGGCCGGCATCCGACCCGTCGTGTCGCGGTTCACTGGCTCCGGACGTGTTCCTGATAGTCATCGTCGACAGGCGTACCGACGAACGACGTCCCGGAATACGCCACTCCGGACCGGTCCGGGCTTTTATGAGGCGGGGCCGATCGCCGCGCCGGAGTCCCCGCGGGCGCCGGGCGGCCCGCGATCGTATATTGATAACCGGCCCGCGCGAAATCCGCAAATTATTATCCCTCCTTCGCTCGCGCGGTGATTAGAATAGCTGGCTATCTTATGCGGGTACGGTTCGACGGTTTCAGTATCGGATGAGCACGAAGAATCCGCGGGCCAGTGAGAGCGAACCGGTCGACCACCGGCGGACGTGCGCGCGGCTGGAGGTCCGGATCCGTCCGGGAGACGACTACTCGTGTCCGCTCACGCTCCCCCTCACTTCGTGTCACTGCGGCGCGGAACCGGGTCCCGTCCTCGCCGACGAACCGGTCGACGGCATCGAGTTCACCAGAGGGACCGAGGAGTGTCTCATCGATTTCGTCCTGGCCGACGGGGAGGTCGTCTCGAAGAGCGGCCCGTCGAGGCGGTCGCCCTGCCTCTGTGACGCCTTCCAGCGGCGTCGCTGTGTCCCCAAGTACGGTCGGATCGAGGACGGCTGGTTACACGCGACCACCCACGTCAAGAGCCACGAACAGATCAGGCCGCTGGTGGCGGACCTGCGGGCGCTCGCCGACAGGGTGGTCGTCGACCGCCTCGTCGTCGCCGAACCGGACGGGCACCACGACCCCGTCCTGTTCGATCGGGCGACGCTCACCGAAAAGCAACGCGAGGCGGTCGAAGCGGCCGTCGAACGTGGATACTACTCGACCGAGTCGGACGTGAGACTCGCTGAGATCGCCGACGACCTCGGGATCAGCCAGTCGGCGCTCTCGGAGCGTCTCCGGACGGCACAGTCGAAGCTCATCACGGACCTGTTCTAGCGTCGCTCGTCGCGGTGTATCGATTCGACGAGTTTCCGCTGTATCGCCCGGAGCTGCGTCGAGAACGCGGGCTGGGAGATGCCGAGCGACTCGGCGATCTCCTCGCCCGTGCTCTTGCGCGGCTGGTCGAAGTAGCCGCCGCGGTACGCCGCCTCGAGGATCTCGTGTTGTCGGTCGGTCAACCGCTCGTCGGACGGCGGGGCCGACGACGATCCGGAACGCGGCGGCGTGGCGTACGCCCGCAGCCGGACGTCCGGATACAGCTCCCGCAGCCGACTCGTAAACTCCTGTTTGTTCCACTGGCGAGGGATCGAGAGGTCGATCCTGATCCCCCGCGTCGAGACCGTCACCTCGCAGACGGCTGCACCCAGACCGGCGACGCTGGTCACGATGCAGTCCCCGACGACGGCTTCGAGTCGGGGCGAGGAACTGTCACACACCACGCGGCTGTGGCGGACGCTCGCTTCCTCCCCGAGGGTGGTCGCGACCTCGTCGGCGTCGCCGTCGTCGACGACGAAGTGAACCAGATAGCCGCCGTCGGATCGACGGGTGACGTTTTCGATGACGACCTCCGCGTCGAACCGGGACGCGAGGCGCGCGAACGGATCCCGCGCGCCGGTGACCTCGACCGTCAGCGTCGTGGTCTCGTCGGCGAGGAGCGCGTCCTGCCGGTCCGCCGCGGCGAACGCGTGCCCGACGAGCGACCCGAGTTCGACGAGGGAGTCACGCACGGTGGCGTCGAACCCCTCGGGTTCGGTGCTGATCGCGGTGAGGACCCCGTAGAGGACGCCCCCGTGGTAGATCGGGACGCTGGCCAGCGACCTGAACTCGTACAGGAGGGCCGTCCGTCGCCACCCCGCCTCCCCCGGCCGGCCGGCGGTGTCGGCTTCGACGACGGCTTCGCGTTCGGCCGCGGCCCGGGCTGCCGGGAGCGTGTTGTCCTCCGAGAGCGCGAGCGGAACGCCCTCCAGATACGCCTCGGGCGTCCCGACGTGGTGGGCGACCCGCAGTTCGTTTCGCTCCGGGTCGGGGACCCCTATCCAGGCGCCGTCCACCGGCCGGAGCGAGAGGAGGGACGTACAGATCGCCCGCGAGATCGCCGGCCGCGAGTCGGCCTCGCAGACGGCCGCCACCGCGTTCTGGACGCCCTCGACGACCCGCCGGGAGCGTTCGAGTCGGTCTTCGAGCGTTTCGAGTTCGCGGCTCCGTCGGCCGAGTTCGGCCTCGCTCAGGTGGCGGGCGAGCGCTGCCCCGGCGAGGTCACACGCCGCTTTCACGGTCTCGACGCGGAACCCGTCTCCCACCTCGGGGTCGGGATCGCCGACGACGAGCGCGCCGCGGTCGTCGAGCGGCACGATCAGTTGTCGGCGGACGGTCGCCCCGGAGGCCGCGAGTTCGTCGGCGACGTCGTCCCCCTCCAGCCGTGTCGCCGTCCCGTCGACGAAACTCCGCCAGACGGCGTTCTCCCCCGGCGAGACGCGCGGGAACTCCTCGAGGCGAACGTCGAGCGCCTCGGGAACGGCCGCCGGAACGAGTTCCGCGCCGCGGTCGTCGTACAGGTACGCCACGCAGTGGGCGGCGTTCAGCGTCTCCGCCGCCAGATCGACGACCGGTCGGGCGACGTCGCTGGCCGTGCTGGCGGTCCGTATCCCCGTCCTCGCCGCCTTCAGTCTGCGCACCGGCGCTTCGTATCGCTCCGTCAGCCGTTCGTTCGTCGGCCGGCGGACCAGTTCGGTGGCGATCAGGCTCCCGAAGGTCGCCGCGAGCGTTTCGACGACGGCGGCGATGTCGTCGTCGAACGCCCGGGGGCGCGTCAGGTAGTACGCGAGCACCGCCTCGACGCGACCCGCCGATTTCACCGGGATCCCGAAGGCCGCTTTGAGGTTCGACGACGCCGCGATCTCCGTTCTGATGTACTTGTCCGGCGAGAGCGAGGACACGTCGCGGATCCACTCGGTGTCCTCGGTCGCCCAGACCCTGCCGGGCAACCCCTCGCCCTTCCGAAACCCGGTCGTTCTCGTCACTTCGACGAACTCGCGAAACGAGTCGTTCAGGGCGTACGACTTCGCGTGTTCGAGTTCGTCCCGCCTCGAGTTCGGGACCCATATCTCGCTGTACTCCCACGCCGTCAGCTCACACACGTCCGTCAGGACGACGTGTAGCCCTTCCTCGATCGTGTCGGCGCGTGCGAGCCGCTGGTTCAGATCCGAGACGGTGTTGAGGTTCCGACGGTTCGGGTCCCGCTCGGCCGTCCCGGAGTCGACGGCGCGGCGGATGCGGTTCGCGAGCGACTCGAACTCGGTCGGTGGCCTCTCGTCGCGGGTGACGTAATCGGGCGCGTCCACGACGCGGACGTCGCTCGCGGCCGCCCCGTCGCCGTCCGCGGTCCACGGGACGACCGGCAACGACGGGTACCGGTCGCGGATCCGTTCGAGGAACGCGCGGCCGTCACCGTCGTCGAGGTCCGACTCGCTCACGACGCAGTCGACGCTCGACTCCTCGAGCGCGACGACGGCGTCGTCGGTCGAAGAGACGGAGACGACGCGTCCGACCTCGCGCCGAAGCCCCGCTTCGAGGGCTTCTGCGGCCGACGAGCGCGCCACGAGGAGCACGGTTAGTTCGTCATCCGACCGCCGGTCGCCGACTCCCCCCTCGAGAGTCTGTTCTGCCATCTGGGCTCCCGTCTCCCCTTGGCTCGACGTTCCTTTAACGACCACAACGGTTACTGTCGAGTGAGAATCGTGGCAACAGGTGCCACGCCGTCCGAACTCGCCGGCCCCGCCCGACTCGCAGACGTGCCACTGCGCCGTCAGTCTTGCAGATCAAAGGCAATATTAAGCAAGACTACTGAGCCACAGTCGATGACATACGAGTTCGAGTTGCCGGAGCTTGGAGACGATGCGACCGACGGGACTCTCGTGGCGAGCCACGTCGAGCCGGGAGACGCCGTCAGCGAGGGGGACCCCGTCGTCGAGGTCGAGACGGACAAGTCCGTCGTCGAGGTGCCGGCGCCGGTCGACGGCACCGTCCTCGACCTCGCCGCGGACGTCGGCGACACCGTCGCCGTCGGCGACGTCGTCGCCCGCTTCGAGGTCGAGGACGGAGCCGCTGACGACGCCGCCGACGCGGACGAACCGGACGACGGTCCGACGCCGGCCGTAACGCGGGTCGGGTCGGACGACGGCGACGAACCGGACGCCGACGCGGACGAACCGGACGACGGCCCGACGCCGGCGGTCACCCGAATAGACGACGCGGCGACGACCGACGCCCCCGCGGGCGCCGTCGACGGCGTCCCCGAGTCGACCGAGGTACTCGTCGTCGGGGCCGGCCCCGGCGGCTACGTCGCGGCGATCCGCGCCGCCCAGCTCGGCCTCGACGTCACCCTCGTCGAAAAGGACGCCTACGGCGGCACCTGCCTCAACGAGGGCTGCATCCCGTCGAAGGCGCTCGTCCACGGCGCCGACGTCGCCCACGAGGCGACCCACGCCGAGCACCTGGGCGTCACCGCCGAGGTCGACGTCGACGTCGGCCGCCTGACGGCGTGGAAAGACGACGTGGTCGATCGGCTGACCGGCGGCGTCGAGGGGCTGTGTCGCGCCGCCGGCGTCACGCTCGTGGACGGCCGCGCGACGTTCGTCGACGACCACCGCGCCCGGATCTCGACCGACGAGGGTGACGCGACCCTGACGTTCGAGTACGCGATCGTCGCCACGGGCAGCCGCCCCGTCGAGATTCCGGGCTTCGAACCCGACGGCGAGCGGATCCTCGACTCGACCGACGCGCTCGACCTGTCGTCGGCCCCCGACCGGCTGGTCGTCGTCGGCGCGGGCTACATCGGGATGGAACTGTCGACGGTCTTCGCGAAACTCGGGACGGACGTCACCGTCGTCGAGATGTTGGACGACGTCCTGCCGATGTACGACGACGAGATCTCGCGTGTCGTACGCGAGCGGGCCGTCGAGTTCGGCGTCGAGTTCCGGTTCGGCGAGCGCGCCGCCGACTGGGAGCCGACCGACGACGGCGTCGTCGTCACGGTGGAAGACGAGGACGGCGCGACGACCGACCTCGCCGCCGACGCCGCGTTGGTCGTCGCCGGCCGCGAACCGGTCTCGGAGACGGTCGGCTTCGAAGCGCTCGGGATCGAACCCGACGACCGCGGGTTCGTGCCGACGGACGCGCAGGGGCGGACGGCCCGCGACCACGTCTTCGCCGTCGGCGACGTCGCCGGCGAGCCGATGCTGGCGCACAAGGCCAGCCACGAGGGTGAAGTCGCCGCGGCCGCGATCGCCGGCGAACCGGCCGCGCTCGACCACGAGGCGATGCCCGCGGCCGTCTTCACCGACCCCGAGGTCGCGACGGTCGGGCTGACCCGCGAGGAGGCCGCCGAGGCGGGCTACGATCCGGTCGTCGGCCGGATGCCCCTGCAGGCGAACGGCCGGGCGCTGACCCTCGGATCGACCGACGGCTTCGTCCGGATCGTCGCGGACGCGGCCACCGAGCGCGTCCTCGGCGCGGGGATCGTCGCCCCGAACGCCTCCGAACTGATCGGCGAGGTCGCCCTCGCGCTGGAGGTCGGCGCCGACCTCGAGACGCTCGCCGGCACCGTCCACACGCACCCGACGCTGTCGGAGGCGGTGATGGAGGCCGCCGCGGCCGCCCGCGGCGAGGCCATCCACACGCGCTGAGGTCGCCCGCGGACCGGCGCCGACCCGCGAATAAACGGCTTTTTTGTTGACGGAGGATTCGAAGGGTACTTCACAATATGGCCAAAACTACACAATACAGACATGGCCGACATCTCCCTGACGACGACTAACGAAGACGGCTTCGACACGCAGAGCGTCATCGGCGACTTCGCGCTCGCCATCGACCCGATGGACGAGACGGGTCCGAACCCGAACGCGGTCCTGGTCGCCGACTACGCGTCGTGTTTCCTGCCCGCCGTCCGCCTCGGCGCGCAGAAGGCCGGCTACGACGACCTCGGCCGGATGGAGATCGAGGCGACGGCCGAGATGGACGACGAGGACGACCTCGAAGCGATCGCGTTCACGCTGAAGGTCGAAGCCGACGTCGACGACCCCGCGGAACTGGTCGCCCTCGGCGAGGACATGTGTCACGTCCACGCGGCGCTCCGCGAGGACCTGACCGCCGACGTCACCGTCGAGACCGACGCGTTCGACGACTAGGACGGTCGCAGCACGCTTCGGCCCGGCGTCTTCTTCTGGAACCGTCGCCGTCCGACGGCCGCTTCCGGTCTTCCGTGCCGGACACGGAACTACGGGCGTACCGAAACGCGCTCGCCGCGTCAGACGACCAGCAGCCACGCGAGGACGACCGCGGCGCCCCCGACGACGGCGCTGACTGCGGCGTGCGTTCGCAGCCGATCCCGGAACCGGTGGCCGTCGACCGCGGCGTCCGCGGGACACGTCTCGCTTCCGGCGGTACACTCCGGCAGGAGGTCGACGGCGACGTGGAGGAACACGCCGGCAGCGACGCCGAACAGCAGCCCGCGAACGACGCTCGATGGATCGAAGCCGACGATGCCGACGGGAAGCGCGATCAGCCCGACGGCGGCCGCCGGGAGCGCGAGGGCGAGGACGGACCGTCCCTGACCCGCGAGTCGACGCGCCGCGGCGTAGCCGGCGGGCGCTTTGTGCGAGACGAGCGCGACCCCGAGGACCGACGTCAGCGACGGCATCGCGGTGTAGATCGCGCCGATGATCGCCCCGGCCGCGAGGGCGTGGACCGTCAGTTCCGCCGCCGTGTGATCGACCGGCAGGTCGAGGTGCGTGAGCCGGTGGCCGAGGGTGTGGCCGACGTACCCCGCGAGGAAGCCGACGGCGATGCCGAGGCTACCGAACTGACCGTGCTGGCCGATCGCCTGCGGGACCAGAAAGAGCGCGGCGCTGGTCACCATCGCACCGCTCGCGAGCCCGTACCCCCACACCGACTCGAGCGGGTGGTCGGCGGTCGCCGCGCGCCTGCCCAGCGGCGCGCCGATCGCCATCGCGCCGAACGCGACCCAGGAGATCGCCAGCAGTTTCCAGGTGACGTCCGCGGCGAGGGCGGCCACGGAGAGCACGACGAGCGCGAGCAACACCCCGACGCCGACCGCTCGCTCGTGTGAACTCCCCCGGTCCCGTTCCGTCTCCGTCCGCGAAGTGGTGGATTCCCCGATCACTATCGCTCGTTAATAACTACGGGATTGGAGTTATTAACAACTTTCGCCCGTGTTCCACGGCGCGGGCGCCGGGAGCGGACGGACGGACGCGGAGCCGAACGCGCGGGCACGTTTCGCACAGTATTACCGTCTCCGGCCCCTTCCTCGTACCGATGCACGACAGCGCGACGGTCAAGGTTCCCGACGGAAAACTCGTCGAGGTCGCAGTCACCTACGACGACCGGCTGACGGACGTCCGCGTCACCGGCGACTTCTTCCTCGAACCGCCCGAGAGCCACGCGGCGCTCGAAGCCGCGCTCGAAGGCCACCCGACCGACGTCTCCCGGGAGACGCTCGTCGAGGCGGTCGAGGCGGTCGACGCGCGGCTCATCGGCTTCGACGCGGGCCACCTCGCGGACGCGACGCTGGAGGCGATCCGATGACCTACCGCGTTATCGACGAGGGGGTCTACAGCGAACCCGTCCAGCAGGCGCTCGAAGGCGTCCTGATCGAGCGTCTCGACGCTGGCGACCTCGAACCCACGCTGCGCTTTTGGTACCGCGAGTCGCCCGCCGTCGCGCTCGGGCGCTTCCAGGCGTACGCCGACGAGGTCGCGGTCGACTACGTCGAGGAGCACGACATCGACGTCGTCCGGCGGCTCACCGGCGGCGGCGCGATGTACGTCGAACCGGGCGCGGTGATCACCTACTCGCTGTACCTCCCCCGCGAGGCCGTCGCCGACGACATCGAGGCCAGCTACGCCGAACTCGACCGGTGGGCCATCGACGCCCTCCGCGAGGTCGGCCTCGACGTCTCCCACGAGCCGCTGAACGACATCTCCCACCCCGACGGGAAGATCGGCGGCGCGGCACAGCTTCGGAAGGGCGACGCCGTCCTCCACCACACGACGATGAGCTACGACCTCGACACCAGCGAGATGCTCCGGGTGCTCCGCATCGGCGAGGAGAAGGTCTCCGACAAGGCCATCGAGTCCGCCGAGAAGCGCGTCGCGGTCATGAGCGACTACGTCGACGCGAGCCGCGAGGAGGTTATCGACGCGCTGACGGAGACGTTCGCCGACCGCTTCGAGGCCGAACCCGGCCGGCTCCCCGACGACGTCCTCGACGAGGCGCGTCGACGCGCCGTCGAGACGTTCGCCACCGACGAGTGGAACCGACAGCTGTAAGCCGCGACGGTCCGGACCGCCCGCCGCTGCGGAGAACTTATCCGAATCACCGTCCACTTCAGGGCTATGACCGACCGAGACGACCCGCGGGAGACGGCCCGCGACGACGCCGGCGCCGAGGCATCCCGGTCCTACCGACGGCTCGTGAATTCGGTCGACGACGGCGTCTACCGGCTGGACGCTGACGGGCGGTTCGTCGCGGTCAACGACGCGATCGTCCGGAAGACGGGCGTTGCGCGGGAGGACCTCCTCGGCGAGCACGTCTCGACGGTCCTCGAAGAGGGCGACGCCGAGCGACTCGAACGCGAGATCCGCACCCGGATCGAGACCGACGCGGACCCGGAGGCGACGTTCGACCTCGCGATCGAAACCGCCGACGGCGAGCGCGTTCCCTGCGAGTTGCGGTTCAGCGTCCTCGCGAGCGACGGCGAGTTCGAGGGGACCGCCGGCGTCGTCCGCGACGCCGACGCCCGCGATCGGCGGCCCGCCGACCCCGCCTCCCGCTGGGAGACCTACGAGTCGATCACCTCGGTCATCGACGAAGCCGACGTCGGCGTCTTCGTCCTCGACGAACACCTCGACGTCGCGTGGATCGACGAGACCATCGAGGAGTACTTCGGCGTGGATCGGGCCGACGTCGTCGGTCGCAGCAAGCGCGAGGTCGTCGAAGACACGCTCCGGGACCGACTCGCCGATCCCGACGCGTTCGCCGAGACCGTCCTCGAGACGTACGCGGAGAACTCCTACGTCGAACGGTTCGAGTGTCGGGTCACCCCCGGTCCCGACCGCGAGGGACGCTGGCTCGGCCACCAGAGCAAGCCGATCGAGTCCGGCCGGTACGCCGGCGGCCGCGTCGAACTGTACTACGACGTCACCGACCGGAAGACCTCGGAGCAGGCCCACGAGGAGAGCGAGCGACGGTTCCAGTCGCTGGTCGACGCGGTCGACGAGTACGCGATCTTCATGCTCGATCCGCGGGGCCGCGTCGTCAGCTGGAACGCGGGCGCACGGCAGATCAAGGGCTATCGGCGGGCGGACATCATCGGCGAGCACTTCTCGCGTTTTTACACCGACGCCGACAGACGCGACGGCGTTCCCGAACGCAACCTCGCGGAAGCGCGGGAGACCGGGAGCGTCGAGGACGAGGGCTGGCGGGTCCGGGCGGACGGCTCGCGGTTCTGGGCGAACGTGACGATCACGGCCATCCGGGACGACGGCGAGTTGCGCGGGTACGCGAAGGTCACCCGCGACATGACCGACCGGCGGGAACGGGAGCAACAGCTCCAGCGAGAACGCGACCTGACCAACCAGATTCTGGAGACCAGTCCGGTCGGCATCGCGGTCGTGAACCCGGATGGATCGACCAGCCGGGCCAACGATCGGATGGCCGACCTGCTCGCGCTGTCGGCGGACGATATGGGACAGTACACCCTGGGACGGCGGGACATGTACGACGCGGACGGCGAGTTCCTCCCGGTCGACGAACGGCCCGCGGCGCGCGCGTTCGCGACCGGCGAGCACCTGTACGAGCGGGAGGTTCTGGTGGAGCTTCCGGGGGGACGACAGCGGTGGCTGTCGATGAACGTCGCGCCGATCGCCGACGAGGATGGGCGGCCGGAGCGAGTCGTCGCGACGGCGACGGACGTCACCGACCTGAAGGAGCTGGCGGAACGGCGCAAGCACGAACTCGCCGCCGTCAAACTGGCGACGGCCCTGCTCGAACCGAGCGACAAACCGGTCGACGAGCTGGTACGGGAGTTCGTGATCAACCTCCCCCGGTCGTTCAGACACCCGGAGCGGACCGCCGCGCGCGTCTCGGTCGGCGACTACGAGGCGACGACCGACGGGTACGAGCCGCTCGACCGGGCCGCCAGCGCTCGCACGCGGACGGCCACGGGGACGCCGATTACGATCGACGTCGTCCTCGAAGGGCCGCCCGACGAGGGGACCGACCCCTTCCTCGACGAGGAGCGGGAACTGATCGAGACGCTCGCGACGCTGCTACGATTCTACATGGAGCGTCGCGAGTACATCGACGAACTGCGGGCGGAGACCAGACGCCTCGAACAGTTCGCCTACGCCGCCAGCCACGACCTGCAGGAACCCCTGCGGATGGTGTCGAGTTACCTGCAGTTGCTCGACCGACGGTACGGGGACGAACTGGACGCCGACGGCCGGGAGTTTCTCGGGTACGCCGTCGACGGCGCCGACCGCATGCGCGAGATGATCGACGGTCTGCTGGAGTACTCCCGGGTCAAGACGCGGAGCGATCCGTTCGAACCGGTCGACCTCGACGTCGTCCTCGACGAGGCGCTGTCGAACCTCGAAGTCCGAATCGCCGAGAGCGGCGCCGAGATTACCGCCGACGACCTCCCCACCGTCGAGGGCGACGCCGACCAGTTGCGACGGCTGTTCCAGAACCTCGTCGACAACGCCATCGAGTACAGCGACGGGACGCCGCGGGTCCACGTCGGGAGCGAGCGGGCCGGCGCCGAGTGGGTCGTCTCGGTGCGCGACGAGGGGGTCGGTATCGCCCCCGACGAGCAAGAGCGCATCTTCGAGGTCTTCCAGCGTCTCCACGGCCGCGACGAGCACCCGGGCACCGGGATCGGGCTGGCGCTCTGTCGGCGGATCGTCGAGCGCCACGGCGGCGAGATCCGCGTCGACTCCGACCCCGGCGAGGGGTCGACGTTCTCGTTTACCCTGCCGGCGGCGGAGACGGACGTCGACGTCTGATTCCGGTGCGGGAGGCGTCGTCGAATCTCTCGGCGACCGACAGGACCGGCCCGCCGAATAGACGCGCTATACCACCACGACGGTCCCAGCAGATCAGTACACCCAGTACACCCCTGCGAGGAGTACCGTAGCGAGGGTGGTATTCCGGACGAACGAGTTCCACCGCGTATGCATCCGTCAAATCCCCACCTATTACATCATGGGTATTTTGCCTGTGCTTACACTACCGTCGCGAACCGAGGTGAATCGCGTGACACGTTCGCGCTCCCCGTTCAGCACGGTTCCTGAACCCTGTCACCGTTCGAGAGTTCCGACGAGGCCGGTGGGGACGGCCCGCCGCTCGCGGACTCGGAACGCGTCGCCCGGAAGTGGGGGAGTATCGAGCGGAGGGAACTGGCTGACTGGGGGGTGGGGCCTCTCATGTCCGGGTCGGGAGTCGTCCCTCCGCTGTCTCGCGTTACGGCGGGTGCGGTAATACCACTATACCCAAACATTTTAGGCATTAGTGATTACGGGACGCGACCGGCAGGATTCAAAACGTGAGACATCCTACAGTTATTTATCTGAATTGCAGGCGCTAAAACCCCGTCCTTCAGGACGGGATACAGCGCCGCCATCGTCTGCCTTCCGTCTGAATCGGCAGTTTTACAGTCCAACACGGCGTATTGTGGACTGTGCGCGGAAAACTGGCAGTTGACTCGGTGTTTGCCACGGCGAGAGCCGGTGTCAAACAAGTGAGCCGACCGCGCCGACCGACACAAAACAGGATACCTCGAAGCCCCACACGGGGTACGAGTACCGGCTTCGTGGCAGAGCCAGCGCCGTCGGTCGCAAACCTTAGATTCCCAACCTTCCGAATTGACGGGAACCGCCACTTGTGCGGTTCGGGAAGCCCCGCCCTTTAGGGCGGGGAGGATGTCACTAGCGAGAGTGTTGGTCGGTCAACTGTCAGTGCGTCACACTGGTGAGAGACCATGACTGACCAACGCAGACGGACGTTCCTGAAGCAGGCGGGCATCGCGAGCGTCGGCGCTGTGGCACTCGCCAGCGGTACCGCGACGACGGACGGCGTCGAGGGCGTCGCGCCGTTTACGTGGGCCGCGTTCCACGACGACGAACGTGACTTCGCGTTCGTCACCGACAGCGACACCGGCGTGTACACGTTCGACGTCTCCGGGAAAACGGCCCGCGGCGAGGACGGCGGCGGCCCCGGCCACTACTACGACGTCGAGGCGGTGATCGGCAGGGACTGAGCGGCCGTCCGGCTCCCGCCTCGCGGACGCCCGCGACGGTTCCCGGCGAACGGCCCGTGAGGCCGTCAGCGAGGCGTGAGGCCGACGCCGTCCGCCAGCAGTTCGTGCGAGCGGAGCGCGTCCCCGTGATCGGCCACGACGTGCTGGATCATCACCTCCTCGACGCCGACGCGGCCCGCGAGCTGGGAGAGCAGGCCGTCGAGGGTCTCGGGACTCCCGGAGATCGCTCTCGGCCACTCGCCGGCGTCGAGCGTGGCGGGCGTCGGCTCGGGGACCGCACCCAGTTCGTCGATCGCCTCGTCGACGGACGGGACCGTGCCGACGATTCCCCGCTGCATCCGCTCGTAGGACGCCTCGGCGACGGCTCGGAGTCGTGCCGCCTCCTCGTCGGTCCCGGCACACACGGCGTTTACCGCGACCATCCCCCGAGGCGCGTCGATTCCGCCGGCCAGCCGCGACGGCTGGAACCGCTCGCGGTACGTCTCGAAGGCGGGTTCGGCGAATCCCGGTCGGATGAACGCCGCGAAACAGTAGGGCAACCCGAGTTCCCCCGCGACGGCCGCGCTCGACGGGCTCGATCCGAGCACCCACGGCACGGGCGCCGCGGCACCCGAGCGCGGGATCTTCAGGTCACCGTACGCGTGTTCGTCGGGGTAGTCGTCGGAGAGGTGGCTGACGACGGCCTCGATCTTCTCGGCGTGGTCCTCGTCCGGATTCCGGACGTGTCGCTCCGTGCCGAGGGCGTCGTCGACGGCCGGCGAGCCGTTCGCGCGCCCCAGTCCCGCGTCGATACGACCCGGCGCGAGGGCGTCCAGCGCGCCGAACACCTCCGCGACCTTGAACGGGCTGTAGTGGTTGAGCAGCACCGCCCCCGACCCGAGGCGAATCGAGTCGGTCTCGGCGGCGAGGTGGCCGAGCAACACTTCGGGGGTCGTCCCCGCGAGGGTGTCGGCCGTGCCGTGGTGTTCGGCGACCCAGAACCGCTCGTAGCCCAGCGTTTCGGCCTGTCGTGCGGATTCGACCGTGTTGGCGTACGCGTCGGTCGCGGTGCCGTCGTCGGGGACCGGGGAGAGATCGACGATAGAGAGGTCCACGTCCGCGTTCGGGGACTCCGGCACATAACGGTTCGGCTAGCAGAACGCACCTCCCGGTGCCCGAGTGTCACGCGGTGTACCCGACGCCCGTCGACCTGACGGATCGATCCGGGCGGTGTCGTCGACGATTTCGACCGCCTATCGAGCGGGCCAACACTTATTAGCCGGTGCTCTCCCCCCAAGGGGATATGGCGCGTCGTGCACCAGAGAACACGCCGATCGACGCACTCGGATCGTCGACCGAAGGCCCGGAAGCGCCCGCCGGCGGACCCCGGTCGCGAGGGGCCGGAACGGCGAGCGGATTCAACCTCCTCGACGAACCGTACCGCGACGACCTGCAATCGGCCGCGGAGCACCTGGAGGAACTCTCGTTCGAGGAATTCGCCGAGGAGTTCCACGACGTCGTGTCCGACCGACGCGACGCGTTCGAACCGGGCGACGCGGTACTGTTCACGTTCCACGTCGCAGACGGCGGGATCGACGACTGGCGCTACCAGCACCTGGACCTGCGTCCGGACGGCGGCGAGACCGTGATCGATCGGCAGAAGCAGGCCCGACAGTACGATCACGCGGATCGCCTCGCGGTCGGCGACCTCCGCTTGCTGGTCCGGTCCCGGGAGACGCTCGAACCGGCCCGACTCATGCAGCGCCTCTACGACGCGTTCGTTCACCTCCTCACGACCGACCGACCCGGGCGGTGGTTCGACAGGCGCGAGGGGATTTTCGTGGTGGAGGAGGCGCCGGAACAGGCCTTCGACGTCGTCGATCGCGGTCGTCGTGGATAACTGGTGGGGCGTCGGGTCCGCGTCACTCGGCTGGAACCGATCGTCTTTGTCGGATATCCGACGCTACGGCACCTCCGCTCGCTAGTATCGAACGTCGTAGCTCAGCCCGGTAGCCGCCCCGTCCGATCGAGGAGGGCGAGGACGACGACCGAGGCGCCGAGGAAGAGCGCGGCGGTCCCGAACACCTGGTCGTAGGCGTAGCCGCCCTCGATGAACACGCCGAGGACGTACGAGCCGAGCGCCTGCGCGAGCATCCACGAGGAACTGAACACGGCGTAGGCGCTGCCCCGCGTCGAGTCCGGCAGCGTGTCGAGGAGGTACGTGTCCGTCGCCGGGAACAGGGCGTGGATGACGAACCCGACGACCGCGGACATCGCGATCAGCGCGACCAGCCCCTCGATCGCCGTCAGCGCGAGCAGGCTCGCGGCGAACGCGCCGACGACGCCGAGCAGGTACGGGACGGGCCGCAGCCTGTCGGCCAGATCCCCGCCGAAGTAGAACGCGGGAATGCCGGCGGCGAAGACGACCGTGAGCATCATCCCCGAGGCCCCCTTCGAGAGCCCCTTCGACTGCATGTACAGTTCGTAGAAGTTGAAGACGCCCTGCCAGACGAACGACGTCGCGCCGACGATCGCCAGCGCCGTCACGATGAGCCGCCACTCCGAGAGCGCGCCGGCGACGAAGTTCCGGTCCTCCCGGCCGGCGTTTGGCAGGTCGGTCCGCCTCGCGGCGATCCACGTGTGGATCGTCACCAGCGCCGCCCCGGCGGCGATCGCCCACAGCGAGAGCCGCCAGTCGACCAGCAGCGTGAGCACGACGAACGGCGCCGCGACGACCGCGGCGACCTGACTCGCGGCCCCGTGGATGCCCATGACGCGGCCGACGCGATCCGGGTACAGTTCGCTCAAAAACGGGTTCGCCGAGACGAAGTAGACGCCGGAGGCGATGCCCATGAGGAACGCCCCGACCATGAGATGTCGGACCGTCGTCGCGGTCGCGGCGAACGCGCTGGCGACCGTGAGGATCGTCCCGGAGACGAGGACGACGTGGTGTCTCGGCACCCTCGTGAGCAGCAATCCGGTCGGCAGCCGCGGGGTCGCGCTCCCGACCCACGCAAGTGTCACGATGAGTCCGACGGTCGCCTCGCCGACCGAGAACCGCGCGATGAACACGTCCACCAGCGGCGCGAAGATGATTCTGGCGAGGTTGACGAGAAAGACGAGTCCACAGAGAGACGCGAAGAGACGACGACGGGTCACGGCTACTATTTCGATTCGGAGGTATCAAACGTTGCGAAACCGGGACGGTTCGACGTCGATCGGGAGCGTACTCGGATCCGATACCCGGCGCGGCCGGCGTCGCACCGACCGCGACGTGTCCGTCGACGGCGCCGCCGAGCCGTGTACCGGAAAACTTCCACGGACGAATATCCGTGTACTTATTTACCCCGCTAATTGAAATAGGTGGCCATGACAGTCGATCGTTGGCGGCCACGCGCGACACTCGGCGTCGAACTGTTCCTCAACGTGATCCCCGGGTTGCTCTTCGGGACGGTCCTGTTCGGGATCGTCCTCGACAGGACCGGGCGCCTCGCGGCGGTGGCGAGCGTGTACGGCCTCGAGGGCGCTACCGCGGGCTGGCTGGTGTTGATCGCGCACTGTTTCGCCCTCGGGGGGCTGTACGCCGCGGTCCTCGTCTTCCTCGGGCGGGCCGACGACGGCCTCCGCGCCGCGCTCAACGTCGACTTCCACGACCCGATCGCCGGCGCGATCTGGACCGGCCTCATCTGTCTGGGCGGGTGGGCCGTCGTCGTCGGCCTCGTGGTCCCGATCTGGCTGAGCGTCGTCTACGGGAAGCCGTGGACGCTCCCGGCCGTCGGGTGGAGCGACCCGGCGGGGGCGGTCGTCTTCGGGTTCGTCCTCGGCGGCGGCTACCCGTTCGTCCGCGAACTCGTCGCCGGGTAAGGTGGCCGCGTCTCGCGACGGCTCGATTCGATTCCTCAGCGTCCTTCGACGAGGTCGCCGCTCGCCGGGTACACGACGACGAAGTCCCCCTCGACGATCGTCGGGAGGCGGTCGTCCAGCGTTCGGAGTTCCGGCTGCCACCCGACGGTGTTCGGCCGGGCGCTCGCGCATACTACCAGGTCGTCGACCGACGCCCGTTCGGCGAGGACCGCGAACAGGCGGTCCCAGTCGTCGACGCGTTCGACCGAGACGTCGGCGACGGATTCGAGGGCCGAAAACATCTGCCGGTAGCGCTCCGCGGCGTCCCCGACGGCGATGCCCCGAACCGGCGCCCCGGTGCCCGCCGCGATCCGGTCGACCGTTCGCACGACCTCGTGAACGCCCGGGTCGTGCGCCACCTGCGGCGGGAGCACGACGGCGATCCGGGACACGGTGTTGAGGGGCTCTCTGATGCGGGAGACGAGGACGAGTCGGTCGCTCCACCGGAGAACCTGCCTCGTCGCGTGGCTGAACAGCGGCTGTCTGGGGAGGCGGATTCCGTCTCGGTCGAGGAGGATGGTCGTAGCCTGGGTTTCTATCGCCGCGCGGACGATGCCGGAGGCGACGTTGTGGTCGACGCGCGTGTGAAACGACACCGGCACTTCAGCGCCGGCGGCGTACTCCTCGGTGTGCGCGATCGCCGACCGGGCGGCGGCGATCTCCCGCTCGGTCTCCGGTCCCGGCGGGACGACCGTCAACGTGTGCAATGGCTCGTCGGAGTCCTCCTCGCGGAGGAGAAACGCCAGGTCGAGCAGCGACTCGTGGTACTGCAACAGCGTCTCGTGGTGCTCCGGAATCGGCGTGAACGGAACGAGGATCCGCTGTCGGGCGCCGGTCGACGGGCGCTGCCGACGCTCGGCGATGGCGAGCGCCCGCCCGTACTTCTCGACGACGATCGGACTGACGAGGCTCACGACGAGGATCATCGCCACCGCGCCGTTGATCATGTCCACGTCGAACCCGGGGACGCCCGCCTCGAACGCGATGAGAACGATCGACAGCGCTTCGGCCTGTCCGATAGAGAGCCCGAACACGCTGAGCACCTGTTCGCGGCCGTACGCGTACAGCCGCCCCGTCGTCCAGGCCGCCGCGAACTTCGTCGCGACGGTGAGTCCGACGAGCGAGCCGGCGAGCACGAGCGACTCGCGGCTACCGACGAGCGCGGCCGGGTCGACGAGCAGGCCGATCGAGAGGAGGAAGAACGGGACGAACAGCGCGTCGCCGACGAACTGGATCCGGTTCATCAGCGGCCCTCGATCGGGGATGAGACGGTTGAGCGCCAGCCCGGCCACGAGCGCGCCGATGATCGGTTCCGCCCCGACGACCGCCGCGAACCCCGCCGAGACGAAGAGTGCAGCCATGACGAACAGGTACTCGAAGTAACTCTCCTCGGCGAGGCTGCGGAAGAACCGCCGGCCGAACCACGGGACGACGTACCAGACGCCGACGAACAGGAGGACGAGTCCGGCGCCGAGTCGCGCCCAGAACAGCCAGTCGAGGGCCGCCTCCGTCGACGCGACGACGACGACGAGCACGAGCAGCGCCAGCACATTCGTCAGGACGGTCCCGCCTACGGTCGCCGTGACGGCGTCGTTTCCGACGATTCCGAGCCGGTGGGCGACGGGATAGGCGACCAGCGTGTGCGAGGCGAAGATCGCGGCGAACAACAGCGCCGTCGAGGCCGAGAACCCGAGTACCCACCCCCCGAAGGCGGTCCCGATCGCCTGCGGCACGAGGAACGTGAGAACGCCGAAGACGACGCTCTGGTCGATGTTGTCGAAGAACCTGTGCAGGTCGATCTCGACCCCGGCGAGGAACATCAGGTAGATCAGCCCGACGTCCCCGAGGAGGACGATCGCGGGGCTTCGATCGAGGATTCCGGCCGCGTTCGGCCCGATCGCGGCGCCGACGAGGACGATGCCGACGATGCCGGGCAACCGATGGCGCTCCAGGAGCAGCGGGGCGACGAGAAAGACGACCATCGCCACCGCGAAGATCGACACGGGGTCCTCGACTGGCATCGGATCGACTGGCGTCAACGGTGAATCCTCGTCCCGCGACGTCTACGTGCTCGCGTCACCTATCGTTCGTCCGTCGTTCGACGGACTGTACGCCGAGACGACACGAACGGCCGACGCCTGCGGAGCCCGCGGGCCGCCCTCGAATCCGCCGCCGCGAGAGCGCGGCCGAGCGTCGACCAGTTCAGCGCGACGAACCCCCCGACGACCACGAGGAACCCCGCCAGCGTGACCGCCGTGACGCCCTCGCCGAGCACCAGCCAGCCCGCGACGATCGCGACGAGCGGGCTCGCGAACGAGGTGAGACTCGTCCGGGTGGGGCCGACCGCCGCGAGGAGGACGAGGAAGGCGGCGTAGCCGCCGATACCGACGACCGTCGCCAGGTAGACGGTGGCCGCGATCGCCGCCGGCGTCCACTCGGCCGTTCCGATCGACCCGCCGGTTCCGACGCCGACGAGGTGCAGCGTGACGCCGCCGACCAGCGCGCCCCACCCGGTCAGCGACGTCAGGGGCAGGGTCGTCTCGAGGCGGCCGAGCAGGACGGCCCCGAGACTCGAACTGATCGCCGCACAGAGTACGAGCGCGATTCCCACCGTCTCCCCCGCGGCGACCGCCGTCGGGGAGGGGCTGGCGACGATGGCGACGCCGACGAACCCGAGGACGACGCCGACGAGGTCCGTCCGGGAGAGCCGTTCGCCGGGGACGAGCAGGTACGCGATCGGGACGGTGACGACCGGACCGAGGCCCATCACGACGGCGGCGACCGCCGGCGTGGTGTACTGCTGGCCGACGAAGAGGAGGCCGACGGTTCCCGCGAGGACGAGTTCCCCGAGGACGAGGATCGCGACCGCGTCGGCCGTCGTCCGCGGGCGCCACCGGCCGGAGGCGAACGCGTACGCCAGCAGTATCGCCGCGGACGCGTCGAAGCGAACCGCCGCGAGGACGGTCGGCGGGACGGTTTCGGTGCCGATCCGGATCGCGACGTAGCCGGTCCCCATCACGAGGGCCACGGCGACGAACAGGATGCCGCCGCGGTGCCGCTGGCCGCGGACGCGGGCCGCCGCGACCCGCCGCCCCGCCCTCGCGCGTCGTACTCGATTCGCCACCATCGTCTCTACGTGGGACGGGACGGCCCCTATAATTCGCGCACGAGAGCGGTGACGAGAAGTGAGACGGCGAGCGGCGAGCGACCGGCGTGTCACCGCTCGATACGCGTCTCACGACGTGTTGGGTCTCGGCGGTGGAGTCGGGATTCGTCGACGGCCGCAGGTGGGGGCGTGTGGGTCGTCGACGCCGGCGGTGTTCCGGACGCGGACCTATCTTAATTATTGATTATGATATCTATATCCCGGTAGGCGACCTACGCTGACTAGGGAACTAATGTCAGTGACTACCACAACGGCGGACGACGCCGGACGAGACCTGGAGGCGCGGCTTCACGGCGAACTGATACGGCCCGGCGAACCGGGCTACGACGAGGCGCGGTCGGTCTGGAACGGGATGATCGACCGGTCGCCGGCGCTCGTCGTCCGGGCGCGGGGCGTCTCGGACGTGATCGCCGCGGTGGACGTCGCCCGCGAGCACGACCTGCTGCTCGCGGTGCGCGGCGGCGGGCACAACATCGCCGGGAACGCGGTCTGTGACGACGGCCTGATGCTCGACCTCTCGCCGATGCGGTCGGTCCGGGTCGACCCGGAGCGCAAGCGGGCCCGGGTCGAACCGGGCGCGACGCTCGCCGACGTCGACCACGAGACGCAGGCGTTCGGACTCGCGACCCCGTTCGGCATCAACTCGACGACCGGCGTCGCGGGGCTCACGCTGGGCGGCGGGTTCGGCTGGCTCACCCGCAAGTACGGGATGACCGTGGACAACCTGCGCTCGGTCGACGTCGTCACCGCGGACGGCGAACTGCGGCGCGCGAGCGAGGCGGAACGGTCGGACCTCTTCTGGGGGGTCCGCGGCGGGGGCGGCAACTTCGGCGTCGTCACCTCCTTCGAGTTCGACCTCCACGAGGTCGGCCCCGAGGTCCTCGCCGGACCGATCGTCCACCCCGGAGAGGACGCGCCGGACGTGCTCAGGCACGTCCGGGACTTCAACGAGGACGCGCCCGACGAGGCGTCGGTCTGGGTCATCCTCCGGAAGGCCCCGCCGCTCCCGTTCCTGCCCGAGGACGTTCACGGCGTCGGCGTCGTCATCGTGGTCGCGTTCTACGCCGGCGACGTGGCGGAGGGCGAAGACGTGCTGGCCCCGATCCGGGAGTTCGGCGACCCCATCGCCGACGCCGTCGGCCCGAATCCGTACGCGGGGTTCCAGCAGGCGTTCGACCCGCTGCTCACCGAGGGCGCGCGAAACTACTGGAAGTCCCACAACTTCCGCGAACTCTCCGACGACGCCATCGACACCGCGGTCGAGTTCGCCGCGAGGCTGCCGTCGCCGCTGTCCGAAATTTTCTTCGGGCAGGTCGGCGGCGCGATGGCGCGCGTGCCGGCGGACGCGACGGCGTACCCCCACCGCGACGCGGCGTACGTGATGAACGTCCACACGCGCTGGGAGGACCCCGAGATGGACGACCGGTGTGTCGCCTGGTCCCGGGAGTTCTACGACGAGATGGCCCGGTACGCGACCGGCGGCGTCTACGTGAACTTCGTCAGCGAGCGCGAGGGCGAGGAGGACGTCGCCTACGGCGAGAACCACGAGCGGCTGGTCGAACTCAAGACCAGGTACGACCCGACGAACCTGTTCCGGGTGAACCAGAACGTCGAACCGACGGCCTGAGCCGGTACGCCGTTCCGACCGGGTTCGACGCGCCGCCGACCCCGGTCGTTCCCCGGCGTCGCGCCGGACGGTGTGGCATCCATTGACGTACTTCGACGTGGAGTCTGCGGAGGGGGGTGCCACATGACCTTAGCAACCGTTCCGCGGTACGACGGCGACCGGGAGGTGGAGGGAGGCGAGCGCGCGGTCGTGATCGGGGCGAGTATGGCCGGCCTGCTCGCGGCCCGCGTCCTCGCCGACGCGTTCGACGAGGTCACGGTCGTCGACCGGGATCCGCTGCCCGACGAACCGATCGCCCGGCGCGGCGTTCCGCAGGCCGAGCACATCCACGTCCTGCTGGAGGGCGGGCGCGCCACGCTGGAGGACCTGTTCCCGGGCTACGGCGAGGAACTGCTCGCGGCCGGCGGGCTGGTGATCGACAACGCCCGCGACGTCGGCTTCTACTCCGAAGGGGACTTCCTCGCCGAGGGGCCGCGACGGATCCCGCTGTACTGTGCGACCCGGCCGCTCTACGAGCGGCTGGTTCGCCGTCGCGTCGCCGCCCTCGACGGCGTTCACCTGCGACAGGGCTGTCGGTTCAGGACCTACCGCGTCGACGACGCGGGGACGACCGTCGAGGGCGCGGCGGTCACCGACGAGGAGGGCGGGACCGAGGACCTCGCGGCCGATCTGGTCGTCGACGCCACCGGCCGGGCGAGTCGAACGCCGGCCCGGCTCGAAAAACGCGGCTACCCGTCGCCCGCCGTCGACGAGGTGTCCATCGACCTCGCGTACGGCACGACGCTCGTCGAGCGGCCCGCCGACGACCGCCGCGCGTTCCTCGTGACGGCGTTCCCGCCGCACACTCGTGGCGGCGCGGCGCTCCCCGTCGAGGGCGATCGGTGGATGGTGACGCTGTTCGGGCTGCACGGCGACCACCCGCCGCGGGATCCGGCGGGGTTCCGGGAGTTCGCCGCGGGGCTGCCAACGCCGGAACTGTCCCACCTCCTCGACGAGCAGCCGCGAGCCACCGAGGAGATCACCGGCTACCGATTCCCGGCCAGCAGACGGTATCGCTACGAGGACCTCGAACGGTTCCCCGAGGGGCTGGTCGTCGTCGGCGACGCGATCGCCAGCTTCAATCCGATCTACGGTCAGGGAATGTCGGTCGCCGCGTTCGAGGCGCTGGAACTCCACCACGCGCTGGCGGCGGGCGGACGCGACGCGCTCGCGCGTCGCTTCTTCGAGCGGGCCGCGGAGACGGTCGACGCGGCGTGGAACATGGCCGTCGGCGGCGACCACCGGTTCCCGCGGACGGTCGGGCCGAAGCCGCGCGGAACCGACCTCGCGAACCGGTACTTCTCCCGGCTGCTCCGCACGGCACACGCCGACGGCGTGCTGGCGGACGCTTTCTTCCGGGTCCTGCTGATGGAACGTCCCGCCAGCTCGCTGCTGCGCCCCCGGATCGCCTGGCGCGTGTTCGCTCCGGCCCGCCCGACTCGGGAGATCGCGCTCCGCCGGCGGTTCGCGTCGACGCGCGTCAGGTAAGCAGCGACGGCCGGCGGCCGGCGGCCGTCGCCCCGCGCTGGCTCACTCTCAGGTCGGGTCGGCGACGACGGTCCCGCAACTGGAGACCGTCACCCGACAGCCCTCGTAGGTGAACGTCACCTCGGCGGGCGGGTCGCGGGCCGACGTCACGAGGTTGGTGAGCGCGTCGGGGTCGACGGTCGCGTACAGCGGCGACATGGAGATGGCGTCGCGCTTCGTGGCGGTCGCTACGGCCTCGACGATCGCGACCACCGGCGTGCTGGAGTTCGCGTCGAACCGGGTGTGGAACGTCTCCGTGGCGGGGTCGTATCTCACACCACCGTCGGCGCTGGAACCCGAAGGGGCGGCGTCGGAGTGGGTCGTACTGTCGGTCATTGATCACGCTACGGCGGGCGCGGTGGTAAGGGTGGACGCTGACTGGTCAGCGTGCGTCCGCGCCGGACTTCTCGAAGAGGTGCTTGAAGACGGTCCGCTGGGCCTTGCGGAGGTGCTGGTTGAACGTCTGGCGGGTGACGCCGAACCGGTCCGCGAGTTCGTCGCCGGTGCTGGTCCGGGGCGTCTCGAAGTAGCCGCCGAAGTACGCCGAGTCGAGGGCGGCGATCTGGTGGTCGGTGAGCGCGTCGGAGACGACGTCGTACAGCAGGTGCGGCGAGTAGACGAGTTCCTCGGAGACCAGTTCGACCTCGGGGTGAAACTCCCGGATGCCGTCGGCGGCCAGCCGGGGCTCTACGTCACCCGGGAGGTCGCCGAGGAACCGCACCTCCTCCGGCGTGATGATGATGGCGCGGGCGCGCCCGCCCAGCGAGGGGAAGACACGCGAGACCGTCGTCGACTCCGCGTGGGCCTCGATGCGGTTGTGGCCCTCGACCGAACGCAGCAACCGCGCGTCGAGGTAGTGGGGCACCTCCTCGACGGCGGTGACGAAGTCGCTCGCGGGGAGGTCCGACGTCCCCATGTACTGGACGGTGCTCCCGTCCGGCATCGAGACGACGGAGTCGACTTCGATCCGCGTCTCGCCGTCGGTGACCCGCAGCGACGGGGGCACCGCCGACCGGTCCGTGCGGAACTCGAGGCGGCGGACGTGGTCGCTGGTCAGTCGCTCCTCGCGGCGCTTCAGCCCCGTCACGTCCTCGAACGAGACGACGACGTACTCCACGTCGCCGTCGTCCAGCACGGGCGCCGAGTTGCTCGACAGCCACCGCTCGGTCCCGTCGGGCAGTTCGATCCAGTGTTCGAAGCCGTAGACGGGGTCGCCCGTGTCGAAGACCTGCGTGACGGGGTTCTCCGCGACCGGCACGGGCGTCCCGTCGTCGTAGTAGATGTTCCAGTCGGGCTGGTCGTACGTCCGGCCGGTGATCTCCTCCTCGGTGAGGTCGAGCGTCTCCGCGGCGCGCTCGTTGGCGTAGACGAACGCGCCCGTCGAGTCGACCACGACCGTACTGACGGGGTTCACGTCGAACACGCGCCGGGCGAGGTCCTCGGGCGGCGTCTGCCGGCCCCCTTCCGCCCGGCACTCGGCCGAATCGTCGCCGCGGAGTTCGCCCATCGAGGAATCGGTCATCGACTCACCGTCCGGCGGAGCCGTCGGCGGGTCGCTCCGGGACGGGCGAGCGACGGCACGGAGAATCCGCTCGCGTCCATGGCACCGGTACGGTGCCGGCGAATAAAGCTGTTACACCGGCATCAAACCGACACCGTCCCCGGAGGACGAGTGTCACCGGTCCCGGGCCCCGCCGCGGGAGCCGGATCGAACGGCCCGGGTTCGCGCGCCCACGACGGCCCCGCCGGGTACGACGAGACGCCTACGTCTCCGGGAAGATGCTCTCGGGCAGGTACGCGGCGACGGTCCAGTTCGGGACGTTGACCGCCTGACTGATCTTCAGGTCGACGGCCGCCGAGCACAGGACGTACGCCTCGCTCCGCGAGAGGCCGCGGTCCTCGTGGAGGTGGTCGATCATGTGCCGGATCGCCGCCCGGGTGGCCTCCAGCGGGTCGGCGGCGATTCCCGTCGTCCCGTAGGTCGGTTCGTCCCGCCCGGTCGGGGTGAACGGCCCCGTCGTCTCGAACCGGGGCTGTTCGATCGACTTCCCCGACTGCAGGTCGAACCGGCACGTGACCGTCATCGGGGCCTCGACCCCCGAGACGCAGACCTCGCCGTCCCCCTGGGCGGCGTGGCAGTCGCCGACGCTGAACAGGGCGTCCTCGACCGCGACGGGCAGGTACAGCGTCGACCCCGCCCTCAGGTGTTTGACGTCGAGGTTGCCGCCCACCGACCGCGGCGGGTTCGTGTCGTGGGCGCCGTCCGCCGCGGGCGCGACGCCGATGGTGCCGGGGAACGGGGCCAGCGCCACCTCGATCCCGTTCGCGAAGCGGCCCACGTCGCCGTCGAGGTCCCAGACGTACAGTTCGGGCTCCGGGAACGCCTCGGGCAGGAGGCCCAGTCCCAGTTCCCCGGGGAGGACCAGCGTGTAGCCCCAGCCCTCGTGTTCGAGATCGAGCAGGTCGACGCGGAGGACGTCGCCGGGGCGGGCGCCGTCGACCGCGACCGGCCCGGTCAGCGGGTGGACCGGGTCGACGTCGAGGGCGGCCACGTCCGCGGCCGTCGAGTCCGGGTCGAGTTGGCCGTCCGTGGCGTCCCGACACTCGAACTGGACGACGTCGCCCGGTTCGACCGTCAGCACCGGTTCGAGACCGTTGTCCCACGCGCTGTGGACGGCGTCGTCGGTTGCGTTCACCCGGTGGTCGACCGCGTAGTCCTCGTTCGACATTCGGGGGAGCAGACGCCGCCGCGGGGGATAAAACACCCGCCGGTGGCGCCGGTGGGGATCAGCCGGCGGCCGCCCGGACGGCCGGAGCGGTCGGCGGTGCCGTCGCTCTTCGACCGGGGCGTTCGGACGAAGTCGAAACGAAAACCGAGAGACACCGCCGACGTGACCACCCGCACGTCGGCCGTGGAGAGACCGGCAGAGGGGGAGGCCACCCTCGGGACATCTCACGCCCAGGAACGAAGATATCCCCTCTGCCGAGTCGAACGTGGGCCGGAACGAACGTAGTCGTGGCGGTCAATAATTCAGGCGGTTAAAGCGGCGGCCGGCCGAGGGCCGCGCCGGCACCGTCAGAGAAAGCGGTCGTCGGCCCGCTTCGTCCGGACCGACTCCTCGGACGCCGCGATCCAGCCCGCCTCGGCGTCGTCCGGCACGTCGAAGCCGGGGACGAACGGCTTGACGTCCAGCAGCGGGGTCCCGTCGACGACGTCCACGCCGCTGACGGTCAGCGTCGGCCCGTCGACGCCGTCGACCGCGACGACCGAGAGGCCGATGGAGTTCGGCCGCTGGGGCGCCCGCGTCGCGAACAGTCCCCGCTCGTCGTCGTCGAGGAACGGTTCGACCCGCAACGAGACGTCGTCGTCGGACGCGTGGAAGTGGTACAACAGGATGCAGTGGGAGAAGCCGTCGAGGTCCTGTAACCCCGCGGCGTACCGTTCTTCGAGTTCGACCGTTCCGACCGCCGCCTCGTCGCCGGCCGGCTGGATCGGCATCCCCTCCGGGTCGTCGAAGGGGGTCCGGATCACGCCGATCGGCTCGTACGCTATCTCGTCGCTCACACCCGCGGATCGGTCGCGAAACGACAAAGCTCTACCCCTCGCCGCCGGCGTCGTCGCGGCGAGGTGCCGCGCCCGCGACCGCCGGATTCCGCGAGAGCTGACCGTCTTCGTCCCGTGGCCGTCCCCAAAATGGTTGGCACAACCGTTACCGCCGCGAGCTTTCTACCGCACCCGTTCACGATGGCGCTCGCTTCCTTCCCCCGGGCGACGCCGAACGGACCGGGAACCTCGCGGCTGCGGGCCGCATTCGGACTCGCGTGGCTCGCCGACCTGATCGCGACGGTCTTCCTGTTCGTCGTCCCGTACGCCCACGAGTTGAACCCCGTCACCGTCCTGCTCCACGAGGCGCTCGGACTGCCGGGCGTCGTGCTCGCGGCTGCCTCCTACGCCGCGGTCGTCGTCGCGGTCGGAGGCCTCCTGCGAGAGCCCCTCGACGGGCAGTTCGTCGCCGTCGCGGCGTCGCTGTACGCCCTGTTCGCGACGAACAACGTCGTCCTGCTGGCGGTCCGCGAGCCGCTCCCCGAGGCGCTCGTCCCGTTGCTGTGACCGTCCGACCGCCGCTCGCCGTCGCTGGCGAGTCTCAGGAGACGTCCTCCTCCTCGAACGCCTCGACCTCGGCGGCGACGAACTTCGCTAGCTTGCGCTTCGTGTGGTCGTCGACGAGGTGGTCTTCGAGGCGCCGGCCGGGGCTCACCTCGTCGTGGCAGATGGGACACTCGATCCGCGACCGAGTCGCCATACGTAGGACGTAATTCCCGCGATCAAAAGCGTGTAGCCGGAACGTGCAACGCACGTAGCCGGAACGTGAAACGCGCGGCGTCAGTCGCTGGGCTCGGCGCCGATCCACCGATCCCAGAACGTCCTGAACTCCGCGTCGTCCTCGGTGATGCGGTCCCACTCGGCGAGACCGCGCTCCTCGCGGGTGCCGGGGATCGTGTTGTCGAGGACGAGCGCGGCGAGGCCGCCGACGGCCATCCCGGTCGAGCCGATGACGTAGATCGTGTCCGCGAACACCTGTTCGCTCAGGACCGGGCCGAGCAGCGCGACGCCCTCCATGGCCGCCCGGAACTCGCCGACGGTCCCGTAGTTGCCCATGTACGCCGGAATCGCGAGGCCGACGAACAGCGCGAAGCCGACGATGAAGACGTTGCGCGAGGAGTCGAGGTCGACGTGCCGGAGCGTGCGCAGCCCGACGGCCACGATCTGGGCGAACATGGCGATGAAGAGCCCGCCGACGATCGGGTTGGGCAGCGTGGCGATGAGTTGGCCGAAGTAGCCGACGAAGCCGGCGACGATCATCACGACCGCGCCGATCTTGACGACGTACCGGGAGGCGACGCCGGTCAGCCCGATGGCGCCGATGTTCTCGGAGTACGACGTCGACCCGCCGGTACCCATGATGCCCGCGAAGACGTTCATCAGCCCCTCCATCCCGATGCCGTGGTTGATGCGCTTCTCGCTCGGCGCCGCGGAGCCGGTGAGGTTCGCGACGGCGTAGTAGTCACCGATGCTCTCGACGATCGAGGCGAGCACGCCCGCGACCATACCGACGACGAACGCGGTCGTGAACTCGGGGACGCCCCACTGGAACGGGTAGATCGGCAGCAGGAACGAGGCGTCGGCGATCTCCCCGAGGGGGACGTAGCCCGGGTGGTCGGCCCCGTAGACGCCCTGGACGGACAGCACCGCGGCCACGATCCAGGCGATGACGATCGCGAGGATCACCGGGTAGAGCCGGAACGCCTTGTGCTTGACGTCGAGGTACTGCGAGAACAGGAGGATCAGCCCGAGCGTGAACGCGAGCAGACCCCAGCTGGTTTCCGACGGCACGGTGATCTGGTCGACGCCGAACAGCGACAGCCCGATCAGCGCGATCGTCGGCGCGATGACCACCGGCGAGAGGAACCGCCGGAGTTTGCCCACGAGGCCGAAGTAGCCGAGCACGACCTGCACCGTCGCGGCGGCGATGATCGCCCCCTGTAACTGCAACAGCGCCGTCTGCCAGTCCCCGCCGCCCGCCCCTCCCGCGGTGACCGCGAGGATGATCGCGATCGCCGGCGCGAGCATCGAGAACGGCGCCCCCTGGACGATCGGATACCGGTTGCCGAACGTGGTCTGTGCGAGCGTCGCGATGCCGGAGACCACGAAGAACGTGCCGATGAACTGCGCCCGCACCTCGCCCGGCATTCCCATCACGTCGGCGAGAATCAGCGGCACCGCGATGTTCGCCCCGACCATCGTCAGGTAGTGCTGGATGCCGAGCACCGTCGATTCCCCCAACGGCGGTCGTTCGTCGATTCCGTACTCGAGCGCGTCGTCTGCGGACCTTACGTCCGCTGGGTCCTCCCCCGTCATTCGCTCGTCGTCGGATAGCTGGTGAGGGGGTTGAAAGAGCCGTCGATCCGTCCCGGGGACGCCCGGTCGCCGGGCGACGGGACGCTCAGCGGTCGGGAGCCGGCGCGACGACGACCGGCCGGTCGGCCTCGGCGACGACCGCGGCCGCGAGCGCGCCGTCGGCGCCCGCTTCGTCCGGTCCGCCGGGGCCCGGGACGACGACCTCGTCGGGGTCGCGCTCCGCGGCCGCTTCGAGTACCGCGGCGGCCGGATCGCCCGTCCGAACGTCGGTCGCGAGGTCGCCGACGCCCCCGAGGCGACCCCTCGCGACGTTCAGTGCGTCCTCGGCGTCCCGCCGCGGCCCGGGGTCGTCCGGGGGGGCGAGGCCGACGACCGTCACGGCGTCGGCCGCCGTCGCCCGCTCCGCGAGGTAGTCACAGACCGCCGCCGTCGCGTGGACCGAGTCGGTGCCGACGAGGTAGTGCACGCCGACGGCTACGAACGCCCGGACCAAAGCGTCACCGGCCCGACGGTGGCCCTCGCCGCGCTCGTGGCCCGCTATAGCACATGCAAGGCCAACCACCACACGCCTGTCTCACGTCTCTCTTTCCGGATAATGACCACGGACACGACAGGCGACGGGCGCGAGGAGCGTCCGGCTCGCACACCGGTCGCAGCCGGCGCCGACGAGGGTGCCGGTCGCGGCCGGCGGGCGAGGGTTGTGACGGACGGGGGCGTAACCGACGTGACGGGCGACGAGGCGGCCGCCGACGAGGGCGAGGGGTCCGAGGAAACGCAAGCGGAAGCCGAGTCCGCGGGCGCGGAAGGCGAGGACGACGCGGAGTCGGAAGCGGAGACCGAGGAAGAGCAGCCGGAGGACGAAGCCGAGGAGGCCGAAGAGGCCGAGGAGGCCGAGTCAGAGGAAGGTGAGGAAGGCAAAGAGGCCGAGTCAGAGGAAGGTGAGGAGGCCGAAGAGGCCGAGGAGGGAGAAGAAGCCGGCGAGGGCGAAGCCGAAGCGGCCGAAGAAGGCGACGAGGGCGCACACGGCGGCGACGCCGAGGACGTCTACGAGAGCGACGAGGCCTCGGGCGTCCTCCACCTCGACCTCGACGGCCTGTTCCTCGACCTGCTCGGACTGGAGGTCAACCTCAACGAGGTGACCCTCGACGTGTCGGCCCGCCCGGGCGGGAACAACCTGCTCGGCAACCTGCTGTCGGCGGTGACGGGCCTTCTCGACGGCGTCGGGTCGCCGCTGAGCGCGCTGACGAACAAGCTCGGCGGGGCGGTGAACCGCGTCCTCGGCATCCTGCCGGGCGTCGGTGGCGAAGACGGCGAGGAAGGCGAAGCGGGCGACGAGGGAGACGGCGACCCCGGCCTCCTCTCGCGGCTCGGCGGCTGGCTCCGCGGCCTGCCGGGGGCCGTCGCGGGCTGGTTCCGCCGGCGGCTAGCGGGCCTCGTCGGGCGGCTTCCGCTCGAAGACGTGATCGCGACGATCGTTCGGACGGCGATCCAGCAGTTGATCGAGGCCGCGGAGTCGCGAACGGCCGAGGAAGAAGCGCCGGAGGAGGCGGAAGCGCCGTCCGGCGCGGAGGCCGAAGCATGAGCGGGGAGAGCGAGAGCGCCCAGTCGGGGTCGGAGTCGCTCGTCCAGCGCATCGACTACGAACGCATCGCCGAGAACGTCGACTTCGAGGACCTGCTCGAGGGGACCCGATGGGAGGGCGAACTCGACGGCGACGAGCCGACGGGGACGGCCCTCGGCGGGTTGATCGGCGCGATCATCGGCCGGCGGGTCGGCGAGATCCTCGGGCGGACGATCGGCGAGACGGTGATCGAGGAGATACTCGGGCGCGAGGACGAGGAAGAAGCGGACGAGGAAGAGGGCGAGGAAGAAGAGGCCGAGGAAGAAGCCGAAGAGAGCGAGACCGAGGAAGAAGAAGGCGAGCAAGCGGAAGGCGAGGAAGAAGAAGGGGACGACGCGGAAGCGGAAGCGAGCGACGAGGAAGCGGAAGCCGAAGCGGCCGAGGACGGAGAGCGCGAAGAGGGGGAGGACGACGGTGACTCCTGACCCCGTTCCGGCGGCGCGGCCCGCGGGGGGTGAGACGCCGTGAGCGACGAGTCCGGACTTCGGGAGGTCGTCGTCGAGGAGGTGACCGAGCAGGTCGACGTCGGGAGGCTCGTCGACGGCGAGAGCCTGCAAGACCAGTTCGACGGCGCGACCGTCGGCGAGTCCGTCTTCGGGCGACTCGGCGAGCGCCTCGGCCGCGAGATCGGCGCGTCCGTCGGCGCGAGCGTCCACGAGGCCCTCGAACGCGGCCTCGAAGAGGGCGAGAGCCTCCGGGACCTGCTCGACCACCTCGTCGAGGCGGTCCGCGAGGGGCTTCGAGCCGTGTTCGGGGG
Source organism: Salinilacihabitans rarus (assembly GCF_024296665.1). Classification (NCBI taxonomy): domain Archaea; kingdom Methanobacteriati; phylum Methanobacteriota; class Halobacteria; order Halobacteriales; family Natrialbaceae; genus Salinilacihabitans; species Salinilacihabitans rarus. The sequence continues at coordinate 3,371,091 of NZ_CP100762.1, forward strand.
CGAGGGCCCCGGGGACGTTCGCTCGCTCGTCGACGAGACCGCCGAGGCGGCCGGCATCGACGGTCTCGTTCCGGAACCGGAAGCGGACGAGGTGCCGGAGGCCGAGGCCGAGGAAGCCGCGGAACCCGGAGCCGAGGCGGCCGACGAGGCCCCGGCGGAAGCCGCGGAGATGGCCGAGACCGAGGACGGCCCCTCGGTGGAGGACCTAGAGGAGTTGCGGACGGAGACGCTCCGGGACTTCCTGTCGATGCTGTCCTACACCGACCTCCAGTCGATCGCGAAGGACCTCGACGTGCGGGCGAACCTGAGCCGCGAGGAGATGACCGACCGGATCGTCGAGACCGTCGCGGACGGCGGCGAGCAGTGAGACCCCCACGAGGTGCCTACACGACATGAGCGACCCACCGGACGAGCGCGCGAGCGAGATTCTGGACGACGCGGCGGCGACCGTCGCGGACCTCCCGCCGGAGGCGGACCCGGAGGGGCTCCGCGACGAACTGGACGACGCGGACGAGGACGCCCTGCGCGACTTCGCGGCGGCCGCCCGGGAAGTCGTCGAGGAGAGCGAGCCGGCCGACGTACTCGCGGCGGTCGGACTCTCGGAACTGCCCGACGGGAGCGAGCCGTCCTCGCTCCCGGAGGCCATCGCCGCGGGCGACCCCGGGAAGGTCGCCGACCTGCGGTCGCTGCTGATCCTCTCGAAACTGGCCGGCGAGTGGCGCGACGACGAGGCGGTCGGGCAGCGCCTGTCGGAACTCCGGGAGACGCTCGGCGAGCGGGCCGGGCCGTCGGCGCCCGACGAGGGGGAGGCCGACGCGGAGGGCGACGAGGCCGAGGCCGAACGCGCGGCGGACGAACGCGACGCCGAGGGCGGCGACCTCGAATCGACGCTCCAGTCGGCGATGGACGACGCCCTCGGCGGGTTCGGCGACGAGGTCGCGGCCGTCCGGGAGCGTCTGGAGGGGATGCGCTCGGACGAGGGGGAGGGAGCGACCGCGGACGACGGATCTGCTGACGGGGTGGAGGCCGGAGCCGAGGCGGCGGACGAAGCGCCGACGGCGAAAGCGGAAGCCGAGACGGCCGAGGAGGGCGAGGGCCTCCTCGGCGGGCTGGGCGACTCGTCGGGGCAGTCCTCGGGCGTCGCCACCATGCACTCGACGGTCGCGCCGTCGCCCTCGAAGCGGGCGGACATGCGCGCGGTCAGGCGCTTCTCGACGATGCCGAAGCGACACCGGTCGGACGAGGAGTGAAACGGCACGTGGGTCCCGACGCGGCGGGGAAGTACTGCAGGCGGGTCACCGCTGAAGCCTTATCCCCGGACGTGCCGTCTCCCGCCCATGACGAGACACGTGAGCGCCGAACAGGTCCGGCGGTGGCTCGACGAGACCGCCGTCCGCGGCGTGACCCACCACGACGAGGCGGACGCGGAATTCAACTTTCAGGTCGAACTCTCGCGGCTGCCGATCCACGTCGTCAAGGAGGAGCCGTGGGGGCCGGTCCGGATCGTCGGCCGGACGGGGTTCGACTCGGACCGGGCGAAGGAACTGCTGTGCGACGACGAGCGCCGCGGCGAGTTGCTCCGCGCGGTCGGGCCGATGCTGGCGGCGACGCCGGGATTCTACACGTTCCTCGACGAGGAGGGCGCGCCCTGCGAGTTGCGCCACGCGGAGACGATCCAGCTCGAGTACCGCGTCTACCCTGACGGGGCGAGCCAGCAGACGCTGATGAACGGGGTGATGGCGGTCGGGAAGGGAATGCGGTACGTTCGGTCGGTGATCGTCTCGATGGGGACGGTCGACGACGGCCCGTGACTGCCCGACGGCCGGAACGGAAATTTACGTCGGGGGCCCTACGTGACGTATGATGGACTCCATCCTCGTCGCGACCGACGGCAGCGACACCGCCGGGGAGGCGGCCGGCTACGCGATCGACCTCGCGGACCGACTCGGGGCGTCGCTGCACGGCATCTCGGTCGTCGAGACCCGGACGGCCTACGACAACGCCATCGTCGACCCCGAGGAGGCGGAGGCCGCCCTCCGCGAGCGGGCACGCGAGGCGCTGGCTGCCCTCGAGGACGCGGCCGCGGCCGCCGGCGTGTCCGTCGAGACGACGGTCGAGCGGGGCGTCCCGCACGAGGAGATCATCGCGTACGCCGAGGCCCACGACGTCTCGACGATCGTGGTCGGATCGAGCGGGCGGTCGTCGTTCAGGCGGGCGCTGCTGGGGAGTACGGCCGACGCGCTCGTGCGGCTGTCGCCGGTACCGGTGCTGGTGGTCGGGGACCCGGTCGAGCGGGCGCCCGACCCGTAGCGGGCCGAACTTTTACCTCCGCCGTCCGCACACAGTGGGGCATGACGTTACTCGCCCCGTTCGACGGCACGGCCCTCTCGCGGGCCGCGCTCGAACGCGCCGCGGAGTTCGCCGACCTGACCGACGACGACGTACTCGCGCTGACGGTCGTCCCCGACGACCGCGACTACGCGGTCGAGCGCGGCTGGATCCCCGAGGACGTGTCGTTCGACCCGGAGCGGGTCGCGGCCGCGATGGAGTCGCAGGTCCACGACATCGCCCCCGAGGCGGCGTTTCGCAGCGAGATCGTCGATTCGGACGAGCCGACGGCGACGGCGACGACGAACGTCGTCAGGGAGATCCGCCGGGTCGCCGCCGCGGTCGACGCCGCGGTCGTCTTCGTCGGGACGGAGAACGCGGGCGGGGTAACCGCGCCGCTGTCGAGCGTCGGCGCCCCGGTCGTACACGACCCGAGCTACGACGTCTACATCGTCCGCCACGCCGACTGAACCGCGGCGACGCTCACCTGACGATCGTGACGGGGACCGTCGACCGGCGGGCGACCCGCTCGGCGACGCTCCCGAGCAGTAGCCGACGTACCCCGTCGCGGCCGTGGCTGCCGATCACGACGTGGTCCACGTCGCCGCCCCGGACGCGCTCGACGATCGCTCGCGCGACGTTGCCCGCCAGCGCCTCGGCCCCTATCTCGCGGTCGTGGTCGGCGGCGATCGAGCGCGCCTCCTCGAACACCGTCTCGGCGGCCTGTCGGCCCCGTTCGATGTGGGCCTCGAACTCGTCGGCGTCCACGTCGGTCGCCGTCGTGTGGGTACCCATCTCCGCCGGATCGACGACGTAGACGACGGTGAGCGTCGCGTCGGGGTACGTCTCGCAGGCGAACTCGAGGGCCGCTCGCGCGGGGTCGGAGCGATCCATCGGGACGAGGACGTGTTTGCCCATAGCCGAAGGTTAGCCGACTGGATAGTAAACCCCCGGTCCTGAGTCCGGTTACTGGGAGGCGGCGACGCTGCGCCAGCCCCAGACGCCGAGCGCGAGGACGACGAGCGCGAGGGCGGCGAACGCGGCCCACTGGCCGCCTTCGGTGTCCGCGACCGGCGCGAACACGTCGACGAGGCCGCTCCACTGCATCATCCCGACGACGAGTACGACGAGTCCCAGTATCGAGACGACCGCGATCCCGACCCAGTTTTGCGCCAGCCAGGCGGTCTCCTCCTCGGCCTCTCTGGCCGTGTTGGTCGGCTTCTCGGTCGGTTCCTCGTCGGGTCGATCCATGCCGCGGCCTAGCGGGGCGGCGTGGGAAACGGTTGTACCTGCAGGCTCCGGGTGAGCGATCTCGGGGTCTCAGGGCCGCTAGGTCCGGCCTTCGAACCCCGAGGCCAGCAGCTTTCGGATCGTGTCGGCGAACTTCCCGGACCGGCCCACGTTCTGCATGACGAAACTGCCGTCGCCGCCGGAGACGCGGACGTTTCCGAGGCCGACGAGCGCCTCGACGAGCGACTTTCGCTCCTGTACGCCGCGAACCTTCTGGAGCGGGACCTCCCGGCGGACCAGCGAGCGGAACCGGAACTCCTTGACGACCCGCTTGTTGGTGACGTAGTAGTTCGTCAGCGTGTTCGTCCAGTAGGTGTACAGCCCGACCGAGTACAGGTAGAGGCCGACGAGGAGTGTCGCGGCCGAATAGAGGGGCGGGGCCCGCGCGAAAACCAGCAGGTAGCCCGTCGCCGCGAGCAGCGGCAGCCCGCTCGCGACCTTGACCAGGGCGACCCGCTGGGTCGGGTGCCGGCGGGCGATCATCCGCTCGCCTTCCTGCAGGCGGAGTTCCTCGGGGGTCCCGATCGTGTGGACGTACGCACCGATCGCCACGACGAACGCGCCGAACAACGCGAACGGGACGCCGACGGTCGGCGGGTACTGCGACTGGCCGTAGTACAGCCACGCGCCCGCGGCAACGAACGGCAGGCCGAGGACCGCGCTCCAGAGTCCGGGCTTTCCGCGCGCCATCTCAGGCCCCCCGAACCGGCTGGTAGGCGATGCCGGCCGCCGACGGGACGACCCCGCCTGCGGTCGGGGCGAACGGATCGCCGAGCGCCTCGCGGGCGCCGTCGTCGTTCGCGTCGCCCAGCCGTGCCGTGATCTCAAGCGGTTCGTCGACCCGGAACTCCTCGGTGTATCCGACGGCGGCACCGTCTTCGACGGCGGCCGTCGCCTGCCGGTTCGCGGTCGGGTCGCCCCCGTGACCGACGACTCGCCCCCGAAAGGTCGCCTCCTCGGCTCCGAGTCCGGCGACCGCGCCCGGTCCCGTCGCGGCGAAGAACGCCCGTTTCCCGATATCGCTCATTCGAACAGTCCTTGTCATATATGAACAAAAGCCTTTCCCGTCGGACGCCCGTTCGACGACGCGCCGCGGCCGTCGACCCGGCCGAGCGCGAGAGACGGCGACCCACGCCGACAGCGAAGTCGATAAACCGCGCCCGTCCCAAGCGACGGTCATGCAAGCGCTGGTCATCGCGGCACACGGGTCGCACCTGAACCCGGACGCGTCGGCCCCCACCCACGCGCACGCGGACGCCATCCGCGAGACGGGGACGTTCGACGAGGTCCGCGAGGCGTTCTGGAAGGAAGAACCCCACTTCCGCGAGGTGATCCGCACCCTCGAGTCCGAGGAGGTGTTCGTCGTCCCGCTGTTTATCAGCGAGGGTTACTTCACCGAGGAGGTGATCCCGCGGGAACTCCGCCTCGACGACTGGGACCCCGACCTCTGGGACTCCGACGGCACGGAGGCCTCGCAGGCGACCCTCGAAGCCGGCGACGTCGAGAAGACGATCCACTACTGCGGGCCGGTCGGCACCCACGACGCGATGACCGACGTGATCGTCCGCCGGGCCGAGAGCGTCACCGGCGACCCCGACGTCGGCGAGGGGGTCGGCCTCGCGGTCGTCGGCCACGGCACCGGGCGCAACGAGAACAGCGCGAAGGCGATCGAGTACCACGCCGGGCGCGTCCGCGAGATGGACCGCTTCGACGAGGTGCGCGCGCTGTTCATGGACGAGGAGCCGGAGGTCGACGACGTCACCGACTACTTCGAGAGCGAGGACGTCGTCGTCGTCCCGCTCTTTATCGCCGACGGCTACCACACCCAGGAGGACATCCCCGAGGACATGGGCCTGACCGACGACTACCGGACGGGGTGGGAGGTCCCCGCCGAGGTCGACGGCCATCGCATCTGGTACGCCGGCGCCGTCGGCACCGAGTCGCTGCTGGCCGACGTCGTCCTCGAACGCGCGGCCGACGCGGGCGCCGACGTCGGCGCCGCGCTCGACCGGACGAGAGACCGAACGGACGGCGCGTCCGCGGCGGGGGACTGACCCGTGTCGGGCAGCGAGGACGCCGTCGACGCCCTGCTCGCGGCCGTCGACGAGGAGGGTGACGTCGACTTCGACGGCCTCCGTCTCGCCCGGGCGGCGGACGGCTACGCCCTCGAAACGCCGACGCTCGACCGGACCGGCCTCTCGGAGGACGAGGCGCGCGCGGCGCTCGCCGACGTGCCGGCGTTCGTCGCCAACTGGTGCTTCTGGGACCGCGTCGGCGGCGAGGGCACCGCCCGTCGCGCCTTCCTCCGGTGGTGCGAGCGCGCGCCGACCGAGGACGCGGCCGCGGGCGGCGACGAGGGCGACGCGCTCCCCGTCCCCGAGCGACACGCGGCCCTCCGCGACGGGATCGAGCGGACGTGGGGCCAGTTGCACGTGACGGCGCGACTCGCGGACGGCGACGCCCCCGCGGGCGAGCGCGTCTACGACCTCCGGCACGTCGACGACGCCGGGACGCCGCTCGACGACCTCGACCGCCACGAGGAACCCCGCGAGGCCCGCGAGATCGCCACCGACGACGAGCGGGGGCGGTACCGGCCCCTGAAGACCGCGCCGACGCTGGTCTCCGGGTGGGCGTTCGCCGGTCTCTCCGGGAACGACCTCGTCGCGACCGTCGAGCGGTTCTATCCCGCGACGGTCGCGAACTGGCACCGCGAGCGCCGCGGCGACCTCGACGTCGACCACTGGATCGAGACCGCCGAGCGCCAGACCGGCATCTACGACGTCGTCGACGACCTCCCGCGGGAGGCCGTCGACTGGATGGCAGAGGCCTGCTGTGTCGACTCGCAGTGTCTCCGCCGGCGCGAGTGGGAGTACGAGGAGGGCGACGACCTCCCGGTCGACGGCGGCGACGGCGCCTTCCCCTGTCGCGAGCCGTGCTCGCTCGTGATCGCCGCCGCGCGCAAGTGGGCCGTCCTCGAACACGAGGAGACCCACACCTGGGAGTTCGAACTGACCCGCAGCGAGAAGAACCAACTGGAGGCCCTCGTCGACGCCGTCGCCGAGGGCCGGGTCGACGAAATCCGCGAGGCGGACGTCAACGACGGCGCGAACCGCTACCGGGCGCGGTACCTCCGGGCGAAGCGCGTCGACGAGGACGGGAACCTCTGTGGCGTCGAGGAGCCGGTCGAGACGGACTGACCTGCCCGGAACCGGTCGCCCCCCGGGGTCGCGAGGCGGCCGCAGTGTGTCGGCGGACGGGGTCGATCAGGTCGGGGGCATCGCTCCCAGCGTGGCGAGGACCAACATCGGAATCACCATCGCAAGAAACGCCCACCGGTGTTCGTCCGTCCACGCTCGAACCCCCGGCGAAGCGATGCGCAATGCGGCCGTGAGACTGAACAGGAGGAGTCCGACCGTGCTCAGCGGACGCCCGGTGAGAGCCATCCAGGCCGCGTACGGGAGGGTCCCGACGATCACGCTCCCGTCCAGAACCGTCTCGCCGTCCATGTGCCCGTGAGTATATGCGGCGAAAGTAACGGTTCCGGAACGGGGCGGAGCGAAACCACCGCTCGGCGGCGAGCGGTCGGGCCGTCAGCCCAGCAGGAGCGCGACGGCGACGGCGACCCCGACGACGACGATCAGGAAGCCGACGAACGCGGCGGCTCCGCCGACGACCGCCGCGGTCAGGGCCGCGACGCCGACGGCGAGCAGCGCCAGCACGAGGACGGCGACCGTCCCCGGTTTGACGCCGGCGGCGACGGGTAGCCGGCCTCCGGCCCCGTCTTCCGGCTCGGGTTCGGGCGGGTCCGCGAGCGTCTCGTCGACGTCGACCCGCGGACCCGACTCGACGGTGACGTCGATCGAGACGACGGTCGCCCCGTAGCCGGTCGACACTTCGAGGGTGCCCTCGACCGGGCCGGCGACGTCGTCGACGTCGACGGGGACGACCGTCTGCTCGCCCGGTTCGACGTAGTAGTTCGGCTGGGCGATTCGGGCGACCGTCGCGAGGTCGCCCGCGAGCTTGCAGTGGACGTGTGCCGGCCCGTCGTGGCCCCGCAGGAGGAGGTCGAACGAGCCGCGCGTTTCGAGCGCCGTGGTCGCCGCTTGCAGCGTCCCGCTCTCGCCGCGGTTGACGTGGACGGTGACCGACGCTCCCGGCACGCTACCACCTTACGCCGGGGTCTCCTCGCGCATGTCCGGCGGGAGCAGGTTCGGGATGCCGTCCTCGACGGGGTAGCGCTCGCCGCACTCGGTGCAGACGAGCACCCCGCCGACGACCTCCTCGTCGCCGTACTCGGGGTCTTCGAGTTCGAGGTCGTGTTTGTCCAGCGGACAGCAGAGAATCTCGAGCAGCGACTCCTTCATACTACTGGGGCTGTCCGCATCTGGCAAAAGGTTTCGGGAACGGTACCGACCGCGTCACTCGAACGGGTCTTCGAGGACGACCGTCTGCTCGCGGCCGGGGCCGACCCCGACGCAGTAGATCGGAACGTCCAGTTCGTCGGCGAGGTACTCGAGGTACGCGCGGGCGTTCTCGGGGATCGCCTCGTACCCCTCGTCGGCGACTTCGGTCCAGTCGACGTCGGGCCAGCCGTCGAACGTCTCGAAGGTCGCCTCGCAGCGGCCCCACTTCTCGGTGGTCGGCGGCGGCGTCAGGATCTCTTCGCCGTCGAACTCGTAGCTGTGGCCGACCTTCACCTCGTCGAGGCCGGCGAGCACGTCGACGTGGTTGACGGCGAGCCCCGTGAAACTGCTCGCGCGGGCGGCGTGGCGCAGCATCGGCACGTCGAGCCACCCGACGCGGCGGGGTCGACCGGTGACGGTGCCGTACTCCCCGCCCTCGTCGCGGATGTACGTCGCGAGTTCCTCTTCCTCGTCGTCGGCGTCGGCGGGGTCGTAGTCGGGAGTCTGGCCCTCGACGCCGCCGAGTTCGGTCGGGAGCGGGCCGGTGCCGACCCGCGAGAGGTAGGCCTTGACGATGCCGACGATCTCGCCGCCGCCGATCACGCCGGGGCCCAGCCCGGAGCCGACGGACGCGCCGCCGGCGGTCGGGTTCGAGGAGGTGACGTACGGGTAGACGCCGTGGTCGATGTCGAGGGAGGTCCCCTGGGCGCCTTCGAGCATGACGGCGTCGCCCTCGTCGACGCGCCGCTGGAGGTAGGTGCCGGCGTCGACGGTCATGTTCTCGTCGGCGAGGCGCTCGCCGTACTCGCGGCAGGTCTCGAAGAGGTGGTCGACGTCGAACGCCTCGTCGGTCTCGATCCCGAAGACGTCCTCCGCGAGGGCCTTCTTCTGGGGGACGACGTACTCGAGGCGCTCGCGCAGCGCCTCGGGGTCGAGCAGGTCGCCGACGCGGACGCCGCGCCGGCCGACCTTGTCCTCGTAGGTCGGGCCGATGCCGCGCTTGGTGGTGCCGGCGGCGAGGTCCTCCTTCTCGTCTTCCTCGATCCCGTCGAGGACGCGGTGGTACGGGAGGATGACGTGCGCGCGCTCGGCGACCCGGACGTCGGGGTCGAGGCCGCGCTCGCGGAGGACGTCTAGCTCGTCGAACAGCGTCTCGGGATTGACGACACAGCCGTTGCCGAGTACGCCGACCTTGCCCCGGACGGCCCCCGACGGCACGAGCGATAGCTTGTACGTCTCGCCGTCGTGGACGACGGTGTGGCCGGCGTTGTCGCCGCCCTGATAGCGGACGACGACATCGGCGGCGTCGCCGTAGAGGTCGACGACGCGCCCCTTGCCTTCGTCGCCGAGTTGGGACCCGACGATGGTGACGGTCATAACAGCGGCGGGTTCTTCCCGGGTTGATAAACCGGTTACGGTCTGGGCGGCCCCGGTTCCGTCCCCCACATTGATGGTCACTCCCGCGGGACTGTCGTCCGCCGCCGACCGACACTGCAGACGAGCGGCGGTCGTCGCCGGCGTGGCTCGCGCCGGTGGCGCCCGCGGCCGCCGGCGAACGCTGGTTCCGGGGCGTCGCGAGACGGTCCGAACCGGGTTCGTCTCCGACGGACTGACGTTTCACGCGAGAACCAGAATCGTTAACTACTGGCACGACAAACCTCCGGATTAGCTCCGTTTCACTGCACTCTCGAGGAGTAATCTTTAAAGGGTGCAAAGACAAGTTAACAAATGCCATGATAGACCGGCTTGAGAAGGAAGTGGATATGCTGGAACGACATCTTCAAGTGCTGAAGATGGTCATCGAGAACGAACCCATCGGCATCGTGAAGATGTCCAACGAGACCGGCTACCCCCACCACAAGGTTCGCTACTCGCTTCGCGTTCTCGAGGAGGAGAACCTCATCGAGCCCTCCAGCCAGGGTGCGATCAAGACCGACCGCACCGCGGAGTTCGTCGACGAACTCGACGGCAAACTCGACGAGATCATCGACAAGCTCGAGGGGATGAAGATCGAAGACGTCGCCGAAATCGAAGGCTGATCGACGACTACCTAGAGCTCGGGTACTGTCATGTGGAAGCCGCCCGTGCGCGACTCCATCAGACAGAGGTGGTACCCCTGTTTTCGCGTGAGGTTGACGTAGCTCAGCCGCGAGCCCCGGCTGAGAAAGCCCCCGCTGGTCGCCTGCTCGGCCACCTCGAGTGCGCCCGGCTGGAAGAAACTCGACGTGATGACCAGCGACGCCCCCATGTCGGGGTAGTTGGCGCTGACCGCCGACGACGCCTCCTCGACGGCTTCGAGCATCTCCTGTGAGGCCGGCTCGCGCGAGTCGTTCAGCGTCGCGACCAGCAGCGGCGTCCCCATCTTGTCGAAGGCGACGACGTCGAAGCTCACCTCGTCCGGGACGTCCTCGGTGTCGTCGTCCTCCAGCGAGATCGACGCCCCCAGCTCCGCGCGGTCGATCCGCGGGATCACGTCGTAGAGGTCGCCCAGCGCGTCGGCGTTGCCGGTGTCGCGGATCTCGTAGGGCAGGGTGTGGGTGAGCCACTCGACGAAGCGGTACTCCATCGAGTCGGCGAGGAACTCCTCGTAGGGCCGGCCGGCGACGAGGGCGTCCGCGGCGTCGAAGCTAGTGTGGTGTTCGATGCGGAGGTTCGTGGCGACCTCCTCGCGGCTCGCCTCGCCGTCGTGAGCGGCCGCGAGCGTCGGCTCGCTCTTCGAAGCGTACCGGACGAAGAGGTTCGTCTCCGAGAGCGCCCGCTGGGGCGACAGCTCCGTCCCGCGGGTGCTGGTCGCGGCGGCGTCCCCGGAATCGAGGTTCTCGATCCGCGAGCGCAACTGCTCGATCGTCGACGACAGCTCCCGGTTTTTCTTCCGGAGGCGGTCGCGCTCGCCTTCGAGTTCTTCGTTGCGCTCTTCGAGCGCCGACCGGCGCTTCTCGAGTTTCTCGACGCGCCGCTGGAGGCGCTGGAGTCTGGCCTCCCCGTCGGCCTCCGAGCCGCTCTCGCCGCCGGAGCCGGCAGAGCGCCCGGCGCTCCCGGCGCTCGACCGACCCGACGAGCGCTCGCGGTTCGACGTCGACGCCGACGACGCGGTCGACTGGCCCCGCCGCTGGCCCCGGTCGTCGTCCGCGTCGTCGTCGGTCGACCGGTCCGGGTCGATCGAGGGGATGCGCCGCGTCTCGCGCCACTGCTCCTCGCGTTTGAACGGCTCTTCGAGTTGCGATTCGTCCTCGACCTCGCCGTCGGCGCCGGTTCCGGCGCCGTTCGCGTCGGCGACCGCCGCGCCGTCGTCCGCCTCCTCCCCGTCGATCTCCCAGGGGACGCCCCCCTGTGCGAGTTCCTCGGCGGCGGCCTCGAGTTCGTCGGGGTCGAGGCTCGACCGGTCGCCCGCGGGCGGGGCCGACGAGTCGGGCGTCTCGTCGGCCGGCGCGGCGTTCGCGTCGCCCGCCCCGCCCGACGCCGCCGGGTCGTCCGTGATCCCCGGCCCGTTCGATTCGGCGTCGTGGCCGTCGTCCACGGTGATCCCTCGACGGTCGGAGTCGGGGTCGGGGTCGTCGCCGCCCTCGGCCTCGGTGACGAGGTCGTTCGACTCCTCGGCCGAGTCGTCGGTCGACGCGGACGCGCCGGCCGGCTCGTCGGCGGTCGGGCCGTCGTCATCGCCGGGGATCAGCGATCCGCTGCGGAGGTCGTCGGCGCCCGGGCCGCCGCCGGCACCGCCGGCGGCGCCGCCCGCCGCGTCGGTCGCGCCGGCGCCGCCCATCCCCGCGTCGGTCGCGTCGTTCGTTCCGGCGTCGGTCGTGGCGCTCGCACCGCTCGCACCGGTCGATCCGGGGCCGGCGGCGCCGGTGTCGCCCTCGTGGCCGGGGATGTCGGTGACCTCGATCTCGACGTCGATCACCCGGTAGATGCCGACCTCGTCGGCGGCGCGCTCGAACGCCTCGTCGCCGGTGAGCAGGCGCTCGGCGTTGCCGATGTACGCCGCGGCCATCCGCCGGCCACCGTAGTAGACGACGTAGTAGTCGCCGCTGAGGACGTTCTCGCTCAACTCGATGTAACCGGTAAACGACCCTTCCCGGAGCGTCCGGTCGGCCTCTTCCAGCGGCGTGTCGTTCGTGTAGTACTTCGCTCGCGTCTCGCCGCCGCGTTCCTCCATCGAACAGAGCAACGGCAGCGACGGATCCGGCGCGACGTAGACGGTGCCGGACGCGTCGCGAAAGTTCTCGAGCGAGCCGTCGACGACGCCGACGACGCGGCCGTTGAGCATGAACAGCCACGCGCCGCCGGCGGTGACGGCGCCCGAGAAGTCGCGGTCGGCGAGATCCGAAAGTTCGTCGTAGCCGCCCGCGAACGGGCGGGAATCCCACCGCTCGACGCGCTCCTGCGTGCGCGGGTCCATAATCCAACAAGCCGGATTCGCACTAAATACGTTTCGCCTAGATCTTCGACTCCGCGTCGTCGGCCAGCTCCTCCATGCGCTTGCCGATCCGGCCGGCGCTGGAGAACTCGTCTTCGCTCATCGCCGACGCGAGCGCGTTTCCGAGGACGAACACGGCGTGTTTGTGTTCGCTCTTCGACTTGTGGACGTCCGAGGGGTCGACGTCGAGCCCGCGGTACGGTTCGAAGAGTTCCTCGTCGACCTCCTCGCGATCGGCGAAGTACTCCATGATGATCACGAGCTCTTCGTGAAGGTCGAGGAGTTCGTCTTTGTGCATGGGGCCGTCTACGAACGGTGCCGATTTAACGTTTGTGTGGCCCAGCGTCGCAAAATCGCCGCTCTCGGGCGACTGGGGCAGGAATTCGGACCGCCGACGACCGGTCCGGGGACGCGGAACGCCTTTGTCGCCGCCCGTTCCACCTCCGGACATGTCGGGAATCGCGTTCTTCGCGACGGAATCGCTCGAACGGGTCGTCGACTTCTACGTCGAGGAGGTGGGTGCGTCGGTCTGGCTCGAACAGCCCGACTGTACGATCCTGCAGTACGACAACCTGCTGTTTGGCTTCTGCGAGCGCGAGGCGGCCGACACCGACGGGGTCCTCACGTTCGTCTTCGAGACCCGCGAGGCGGTGGACGCGGCCCACGAGCGCCTGCGCGAGCGGGCGACCGACGAGCCACACGAGAACGAGCGCTACCGGATCTACCAGTTCTTCGCCGAGGACCCGGAGGGGCGAACGATCGAGTTCCAGACGTTCCTGCACGAGACGGAGCCGGTGTGAGGTCAGTCCGCGACGACGTCCTCGTCGCCCTCGCGGTGGTCCGCCGGGAACCACGCGAGTTCGTGGTCGGCGGTGACGCGGACGGCGACGCGCTCGTCCAGTTCGAGCCGGTCGGAGTGGTTGTGCATGCACTCGATCGTCTCGCCGTCGTCGAGTTCGACCCGGTAGAGGACGGTCGGCCCGAGGTACCGGCGGTAGACGACCGTGCCGTCGGCCTCCGCGTCGCCGGCGGGGAAGGCGGTCACGTCGTCGGGGCGGACGAGCAGGTCGATGACCGTCCGGTCGTACTCCTCGGCGAGGCCGTGGACGTCCTCGCGGAGGACCCGCCCGAGCGCGGTGTCGACGTGGTCGCCGTGGACGCGTCCGGAGAGAAAGCTCGCGTGGCCGAGGAAGCCGGCGACGAACCGGGACTCGGGCTGCTGGAAGACCCGCTCGGGCGCGTCGACCTGCTCGACGGCGCCGTCGTTCATCACGGCGACGCGGTCGGAGATCGACAGCGCCTCCTCCTGATCGTGGGTGACCGAGACGGCCGTCACGCCGGCCGCCTTGACGATCCGGCGGACCTCCTCGCGCATCTCGACCCGGAGGTCGACGTCGAGGTTCGAGAACGGCTCGTCCAGCAGCAAGATCCGGGGCTCGGGCGCGAGCGACCGGGCGAGGGCGACCCGCTGTTGCTGGCCGCCGGAGAGTTCGTCGGGGTAGTCCTCGCCGTGGTCGGCCAGTCCGACGAGGTCGAGCAGGTCCTCGACGCGGGCGTCGCGTTCCTCCCCGGGCACGTCCCGGAGGCCGAAGGCGACGTTCTCGCGGGCGGTGAGGTGCGGGAACAGCGCGAACTCCTGGAAGACGACGCCGACGTCGCGCTCCTCGGGCGGGACGAACGTCCCGTCGCCCGCGACGGCGTCGTCGCCGAGGCGGACGACGCCGGCGTTGGGCCGTTCGAGGCCGGCGATCAGCCGCAGCGTCGTGGTCTTCCCACAGCCCGAGGGCCCGAGCAGGGTGAGGATCTCCCCGTCGCGGACCGAGATCGAGAGGTCGGAGATGACGTCCTCGTCGCCGTAGCGCTTCGCGATGCCGTCGAGTTCGAGCACCACCTCCGCCGCCGCGTCGGCGGCCGCCGACGCCGAATCGGCGGGTACGGGCTCGTCGACGCCGAGAACGCGCTTTTCCGTCGCCGTCGACCGTCCGGTGCCTGCGCGCATTCGTTCAGATTAGGCTCGCCTAAAACACTTATAGGTGCCGGTCCGTCCCGGGCGGGCGGAACTCGCGGTTCGAGGTCCCGGCGTCGCTCGGCGCTCAGAGTTCGACGCCGCTGGGGATCAGGCTGTGCTGGCGCAGCAGGTTCCCCTCGTCGTCGTAGACGAGGAAGGTACCCTTGTCGTACTCGACGAACGGGTCGCCGTCGAGGGTGATCGCGACCTCGTACCGGCCGTCGTCGTCGGCGTCGCGCTCGCCGTAGCCGCGGGCCGCGCGGATGAACCGCAGGACGTTCTCGGCCTCCTCGTTGAGTTCGAGCACGAAGTCGCCGGTGATGCGGTTCGTGACGCTCACGACGCCCGTGGCGTCGGCGCCGAGCGGACCCTGGAGTCGGAGGGCGACGTCCGTCTCTGCGGCGTCGAGGATCTCGCCGTCGGGACCAGTGAGGCGCTCGCGGAGCATCGACGCCGGACCGGTGAAGTCGATCGATACCGAGGGTTTCTCTGGTTCGCCGTCGGTCTCGACCCAGTCGACGTTGCTGACGTCCAGCGTGAAGTGCTCGCGCCTCATCACGTACTACTCGGTTGGGACTCGCGGGGCATGAACGTAACGCCGACGAAACCGGCGACCGACGGTCACTCTCACGGACGGGTCGGTTCCGTGACGCGTTCGCGACGCCGTTGCGAACGCTTTTGTCCGCCCCGGCGCGAGCCACCGGCATGGACCGCCGGGCCGACGTCCGCGACACGTACGACCGGATCGCCCCCCACTTCGCGTCGACCCGCGAGTACGCCTGGCCCGAGGTCGAGTCGTTCGTCGCCGACCGACCGCCCGCGGACGTCGGCCTCGACCTCGGCTGTGGCAACTGCCGCCACGCCGAGGTCCTCGCCGGGCGCGTCGACCGCGTGGTCGGCCTCGACGTCAGCCGCGGCCTGCTCGAAACCGGCCGCGAGCGCGCCGCCGAGCGGGGTTTCGCCGTCGACCTCCTGCAGGGCGACGCCGCTCGCCTCCCGCTGTGTGACGGGTGCGTCGACGTCGCCGTCTACGTCGCGACGCTGCACCACCTCCCGACCCGCGCGGGCCGCCTCGCCAGCCTCGACGAACTCGCGCGCGTCCTCGCCCCGGGCGGCCGGGCGCTCGTCAGCGCCTGGAGCACGGCCCACGACCGCTTCGACGGTGCCGAGGAGGGGTTCGACACGACCGTCGAATGGACCCTCCCCGGCGGCGAGACGGTCGACCGCTTCTACCACATCTACGACCCCGAGGAGTTCGTCGCCGACCTCGAGGCGAGCGCGCTGACACGCCGCGAGTGGGAACTCTCCAGCGGGAACTGTTACGCGGTCGTCGGCCCGAAACCGGCAGACGGCGCGAACGCCTCGCCGGGATCGATGGATTGAGGGCGCCCCCCTGAGAAGGTCCGAACGAATGGCTCTCCTCGAGAACCTGGTGTTCGTGTTCGTCGCCGGGTTTATCACCGCCCTGGCGACCGGCGTCGGGGCGCTCCCGTTTTTCTTCTTCGAGGAGATCAGCGACCGATGGAACGTCTTCCTCTGGGGGCTCGCCTCCGGGATCATGGTCTCGGCGTCGGTGTTCGGGCTGCTGTCCGAGGGGCTCGCCGAGGGGACGCTCCGCGACGTCGTCCCCGGCGCCGTCGCCGGCGTCTTGCTGGTGGTCGTCAGCCACCACCTCATCTCGGGCGCGGAGGTCAACCCCCGCGAGTACGAGGCCGCCGACTTCAAGAAACTCGTGCTCATCCTCGGCATCCTGACCGTCCACAGCTTTCCCGAGGGGGTCGCCGTCGGCGTCTCCTTCGCCGACCTCGGCCTCGAAGGCGGGACGCAGGTCCTCGGCTTTACCGTCCCGCTGCTGGCGGTGTTCATGACGGTCGCCATCTCGATCCACAACGTTCCCGAGGGGACCGCCATCGCCATCCCGCTGCGCGCGATGGGCGTCTCGAACTGGAAGATGGTCTGGTGGGCGGTCTTCTCGAGTCTCCCCCAGCCGATCGGCGCCGTCCTCGCGTTCTACTTCGTCCGGATCGCCCGCGAGTTCCTCCCGTTCGGCTTCGGCTTCGCCGCCGGGGCGATGATCTTCCTCGTGGTGTCGGAGTTCGTCCCGGAGGCCCTCGAAACGGGGTCGAAACTGCCCGGCAAGGGCCGCCGCGAACTGACCTCCGGGCTGCTCGTCGGCGTGCTCCTTATGGTGCCGCTGGCGGCCGTCTGACCGGCGGTCGGACCGCGACCGCGGCCCCGTCGCCGGATTTCGGCGATCGGACCAGACGGGCTATGAACGCGAGCGTGAAATGTGTCCCATGGACGAACGACCGATCGACGCGACCTCGACCGTGGACCGACGGACCGTCCTCGCCGGCGCCGCGATCGCCGGCGTCGGTGCCCTCGCCGGTTGTCTCGGCGAGGACGACGTCCCGGACCCGGTCTCGATCGAAGACGGCCGCGAGTGCGACAACTGCGGCATGATGATCGCGAAACACCCCGGCCCCGTCGGGGAGTCGTTCTACGAGGCGGACGCCGGGGTCACCGACGACCCCGAGGCACCGGCGCAGTTCTGCAGCGGCACCTGCACGTACGCGTTCGGCTTCGATCAGGCCGACGCCGGCCACGAGTCGATCGTCACCTACGCGACGGACTACTCGTCGGTCGACTGGGACCTCGAGACCAGCGACGGGGAGACCGCCATCAGCGCCCACCTCGACGCCGAGGCGTTCGCGCCCGTCACGGACCTGACGTTCGTCGGGGACAGCGATGTCGAGGGCGCGATGGGGGCGTCGCTGATCGGCTTCTCCGACGCCGACGACGCCGACGCGTTCGTCGACGAGCACGGCGGCGACCGCTACGAGGACGAGGACGTCACGCGCGAGTTGATCAGCAGCCTGATGATGTAACCCGGCTCCTTTTACGACCGCCGCACCGCGAGCGTCGCGACGGCGAGCGACGCCGCGGTCCACAGCAGGAGGCCGAGCGCGCTGGCGGCCGGCGAGGCGGCCCGCGGCCCGGTACCGGAGGCGACGACGACCGCGGTTTCGAGGACGAGTCCGCGGTAGGCGCTGAGCGGACTCAGCGCCAGCGAGTAGACCAGACTCGACTCGCCGACGACGCCGGCGCCGAAGCCGTAGACGAGCGCGAGGTCGAGGCCGACGAGCAGGCCCACGAGGGCGATGGCCGCGAGCGCGATCGCGCCCCGCGTGGCGGTCGCGAGCGCCGAGACGGCGACGGCGACCGCGAGCGACGCCAGCGCGAACCCGACCGTCAGGGCGGCAAACCGGGCGAACAGCAGCGGCGAGTCGACGCCCTCGTGGGTCGCGTAGATCGGCGTGACGTCCGTTCCCGAGAGCGCGACCGCCGCCGCGACGACCGCAAGCGGGAGGCCGACGGCGACGACGAGGCCGACCGCCCGCCCGAGGTAGACGCCGAGGACGAACTCCCGGGGCGAGACGGGGTAGGTCTCGAGGACGTCCAGTTCGCCCCGCCGGTCGGCGGCGAGGATCGCCCGGTAGCCGAACGCGAAGGCGACCGCCGGGACGAGCAACTCCAGCGGCGTGAGGAGGTCGACCGCCGTCGGCACGTAGCCGGCGCCGATCCCCCCGCCGGTCCAGGCGATTCCGAGGAGGACCGCCGCCAGCGCCGCCGCCAGCAGCGAGAACGCGGGCGTCCGGACGACCGTCCGGACCTCCCGGTCGAGGACCGTCCCGACGAGTCGGGCCGATCCCGGCGCGGCGCCGTCGCCGGTCTCCTCGCGGGCGCCCTCGGCGGTCGACTCGGCGTACTCGGCGGCGCTCACGCCGACTCACCCCGCACGCGGACGGTGCCGGCGTCGCCGGCGACGGACCGCTCGTAGGCCTCGAGCAGCGTCGCGGCGCCGAGGTCGTCGCGGACCGCCGCCGGCGACCCCGACCGGACGATCCGCCCCTCGTCGAGCAGCGCGACCCGGTCGGCGGTCCGCTCGACGAGGTCGAGCGAGTGCGAACTGAGGAGGACGGCGGCCCCCTCGTCGGCCAGTTCGGCCGCGATCTCGAAGACGTGGACCCGCATCCCCGGGTCGAGGCCGCTCCCGGGTTCGTCGAGGATCACGACCGGCGGGGAGCCGACCGTCGCCTGCGCGATCCCGAGCAGCCGGGTCATCCCCCCGGAGAGCGCCTCGACGGGGCGGTCGGCCGCGGCCGCGAGGCCGACGAGTTCGAGTCGTGCCGTCGCGTCGGCCGCGCCCTCGCCGAGCAACTCGGCGTAGAACGCGAGCGTCTCGCGGGCGGTAAACCCCGGGCGGAACTCGGGTCGCTGGGGCAGGTAGCCGATCTCGCGGGCCGTCTCCGGCCCGCGGTAGCGGACCGTCCCCCCGGTCGGTTCGTGCAGGCCCGCGAGCGCGCGGATCAGCGTCGTCTTGCCCGAGCCGTTCGGGCCGATCAGCGCGGTGACCGTCCCCGCCGGCAGCGCCAGCGTGACGTCTTCGAGGACGGGGACGTCGCCGTAGGAGTGTTTCAGGGCCGTCGCTTCGAGCGTCGGTGTCTCGTCTGTCATGGCTCGGTATCGGTCGGTGTGACGGTGCAGTCGGCGGCCGCGTCGGCCGCGTCGGTCGTCGCGAGCAGGTCGGGGTTGTTCGGCCCGCAGGTCGGGCCCGTGTCGACGATGCTGCCGTCCCGCATCCCCGGAACGGCGTCCCGGAAGCCGGCGAGCGCGTCGACGGCGGGCGCCTGCGCGAGCGTCGGCGTGCCGTCGACGCGGTGGAGGCCCGCGTCGACCGGGTCGGTCGGCGCGTACGGCCGGTCGAGGACGCCGCCTTCGGCGTCGGGAGTGCCGACGGCCCCCTGCCAGTAGTTACCGTGGCCGTCGTGGGTCCAGATGCGCAGCGGGCCGGGGCCGGCGACCGCGTGCTCGTCGTTGCCGACGAAGTCGTTGCCGACGACGCGGTTGGTCGGCAGGAGCGACCGGGCCTGCATCCCCTGCTCGTTGTCCGCGAGCACGTTGTGCTCGTAGATCGTTCCGCTCGCGTCGGTCCGCAGGCCGACCGCGTTCCCTTCGAGGACGTTCCGGGCGACGTAGGAGTCGGTGCCGCCGGGGCGAATGCCGGTTTCGGTCTCCCGGACCGTGTTGCCCACGATCGCGTTCCCCTCGGGGCCGGTCATGACGTAGATGCCGGTCTGTGCCTGCTCGCGGAACTCGTTGCCGGCGAGCAGGGCGTCCGAGGTGAACATCGAGTGGACGCCGAACCGCCCGTCGGTCATCTCGTTGTCCCTGACGACGATGCCGTGTGAGCGGTGGAGGTAGACGGCGTCGCGCCCGCCGGCGAACGTCGAGTCCTCGATCACGCCGGGCGACCGGATCGCCAGCACGCCCATGTAGCCGTCGCGCCACGAGTCGGTCCCATCGACGCTCACGTTCCGCACGACGGTGCCCGGGCTATCCCGGAGCAACACCCCGTTCGCCGGCGTCTCGATCGCGACGCCCTCGATCACCGTCCCGGGCGCCGACTCGACCGCGACGCCGGCGTCGCCGCTGCCGTAGAACCGGTCGATGCTCTCGTCCCAGTCGCCGTCCTCGTCCCCGGCGTCGGTTTCCTCGTCGGCGATGTTGGTGTCGCCGACGCCGACGACGTCGAGGCCGGTCACCGCGGCCCGCTCCGCGCGCACCTCGACGACCGTGCCGGTCCCGCCCCCGTCGATCGTCGCGTTCTCGCCGGCGAGCGTGATCGACTCGTCGATCACGACCGTCTCCTCGTAGGTCCCCGGCGGGACGACGACGGTCGTGTTCGGCGGCGCGGCGTCGACGGCCGCCTGCACGGTGTCGGCGTCCTCGCCGACGACGACCGACGTCGGCCGGTCGAGGAGAGCGTCGGCCGCCGCTGAGCGCTCGTCGGCCGCGGCCGCCTGCTCCTCGACGCGTTCGCGGACGACGGCGGCGTTGTCGACGTCGAACTCCGTCCCGAGGATCTCGGTCCACGGCAGGACGTCCCCGCCGTGGGTCTCGGCGAACGCCTCGGCGTCGGCGCGTTCGGAGAACGGGACGACCGTCTCCCCGCCGGGTGCGGTCGCCTCGCTGCCGACGACGAACCACGCGCGTTCGGCGTCGGTCCACCCGACCGCGACGTCGGTCGCCGGGTACCCCTCGTCGGTCAGTTCGACGTCGGTACCGCTGTAGTCGGTGACGTACACCGCGAGGGGGTAGCCGAACCGCTGTTGGTGTCCCTCCTGCTGGAACGTGTCGACGAACGTCTCGACCCCGTAGTAGCCGACGACGTACTCGTACTGCGAGTAGAACACCTGCGCGCGGGGCAACGCGACCTCGTCGTCGAGGCCGACCTGGTTTTCGAGGGCGAGGCCGACCGACACCGTGTCGTCGAACGCGACGGGCGACGGCGACGTCGAGCCGACGTCGACGGCGAACGGCACGGCGCTCGTGACGAGGAGGGCCACGACCGCGATCGTCATCCAGCGACGCGCGCGTCGATTCACGGTCGCACTTGCCCGACGACGGCTATATGCGGTCTGGTTCGCCTCTCGAACGGCGGGGGTCGAGTCCGCTCCCCCGTCCCGGTTTCGACCGTCGACGACGTCAGCGACCCCCTTCGGCGTCCTCGAGCAGGCGGTCGACCAGCCGGCCGAAGCGGTCGACCAGCCGGTCGGGGACCGTCGGGGTCACCCGCGCCAGCAACTCGCCCGTCCGGTGGGGGTCGACGAGGTGGAGGGTGACGCGGTTCCGGTCGTCGTAGCGCTTCTCGACGAGGTTCTGCTCTTCGAGGTGGGAGACGTGCCACTCGATCGTGCTCCGGGCGACGCCGAGGTCGTCCGCGACCGCCGCGGGCGACGACGGGCCGCACTCGGAGAGGTAGGCGACGACGTCGCGGCTCGTCTCGCGGCGCAACAGGGCGAGCGCGCCCCGGTCCCACTCGCCGTACTCCTCGGGGTAGTAGTGAGTGCGCCCGTACAGGTGCTCGGCGACCAGTTCTCCCGACCGCTGCAGCCGGTGGACGTGATACTGGGTCTGCCCGGCCGCGAGGTCGAGTTCCCGAACAAGTTCGTTGAAGTGGATCCCGGGATCGGCCCGGACGCGGTGTCTGATTCGGTCGCGAACCTCGCTCACTGCGGCTCACCTCCGGCAGCGCTCATCGGTCTCCCGAAGTCGGTCCGTACGCAAACGCCGCACGACGATTCCCGACGAGTGAAAACCGTCGGAGGAACCGTGTTCCTCGCCCTCGACGGTCCGGCAGGTTCGGCGGCGACCGGTCGTCGGTACGTACTTTACGACGAGCCGCCCTACCGGCACGTGAGGACCGATCGATGTTCGCGTTCGATCCAGACGTCGCCGTCGCGTTCGCGAGCTGGCCCGAGATGCGCTTTTCCCCCCTTCTGCTCGTCATCCTCCTCCTCGCGGGCGTCGGGACGACCGCACTCTTCCTGATCGGGCTGGCTGCCTACCGCCGACGGCGGTCGCGGACGTACCTGCTCATCACGCTCGCGCTCGGGACGCTCGTCGTCCGGACCGTCGTCGGCCTCGGGACGGTCTTCGGCGTCGTCCCGATGGGCGTCCACCACCTCGTCGAGCACACCTTCGACTTCCTCATCGCGGCGGTGTTGCTGGCGGCGATCTACTACCAGCGACGCGGGCCGTCACGGACGCCGGCCGACAGTTTCGGCGACTGACGTGGCCGCCGGCGTGGTGTTTCGCCGTCACGGACGCCGGCGGCCGAAAAAGTAAGGCCCTTAACCGGGGGCCGAGAAGGGGAGGGTGCGCGCGGATGGTCTAGTGGCAGGACCTGAGCCTTCCAAGCTCATGGCCCGGGTTCAAATCCCGGTCCGCGCACTCCACAAGACTTCTCTCGTTGGTTTTCCGGGTTTCCAGCAATGACCCGACCATGCCATTCGAAGCTTACAACGTGGGTTGGCGTACCGCACCCCGGAGCCGTCTCCGGGTTTTAAGAAGTTTCAAGCTTACTAGAGGTATAGTCAGTGGTTCCCCTGTTTTCGCGGAGCCGGAGGTGAGGGCTTATGCAGGATGAGCGTGACAAGGTCGATGGAATCGTTGTGGTTCCGGAGCAGTCGGAGAAATACTTGAATCAGCGGCAGCTCGAGGACTACCACAGCTTCCGGAGCCAGTTACTCAAATGGCTTCTCAACTTGGGGAAGGATCCGGAGATGGCTGAGGGCTACGCATTCGACACCGTGCGGCAGAGAGGATACAAAATCGACCAGTTCTACCGGTGGATCTGGAGGCAGGAAGACGGGTATACGCTCCGTGTCACGACCGGTCATGCGGACGAGTACTGCAAGGAGTTGGTGTACGAGGAGACATCGAAAACTCACAAGGCCGCCGTCCAGAAAGCGATCAAATCGCTATTCAAGTATCTGAACCACGAGAGAGGACGAAGTATCGACTGGGAACCCGAGATCAAGTTCTCCAGCGGCGGCGCCACACACCAGATACGAGATTTCCTGACAGGAGACGAACGGAGAAAGATCAAACAGGCTAGTCTCGAATACGGGTCGATACCTCATTATAACTCCTTGGACCCGCGTGAGAGAGATAAGTGGAAGGCTCATCTGGCGCAACGGTTCGAAAAACCGAAGACCGAGGTGACCAGGAATGACTGGGAACGAGCGAACGGGTGGAAGTATCCCTCGATCGTCTACACATCGATGGATGCAGGTCTGAGGCCCAAGGAGGTTGGGCGCGCCAAAACGAGTTGGCTCGACCTCGAGAACGGGATGCTCCGTATCCCCAAAGATGAGTCGACGAAGAACACGGACAACTGGCACGTCGCACTCAGCGACCGCACATCGAATATTCTACGGAAATGGGTGAGTGAGCGGGAGAACTACGAAAAGTACCGGGGGACAGAAGCACTGTGGCTTACCAAGTACGGAAACCCGTACGGTAGCTCCTCGCTCAATCGGTTACTCGGAAAGCTGTGTGAAGAAGCCAGAATCCCGGTGAAAAACAGAGACATGTCCTGGTACTCGATCAGACACTCAGTGGGTACGCAGATGAGCCGGGACCAGGGACCTGCTGCAGTCCAACAACAGCTACGTCAGAAGTCGTATGAGATGGCTGTCCGGTACGACCAAGCACCTGTAGACGACCGTCAGGAAACAGTCAATAACTGGGACTAATACTCACTCCTCTCCAAGGGATCCGGTCTCTCCTTTCCTCTAATCACTGTACAGTATACAGTCGCTCGATTTCAAACCTGGATTCAAACCTGATTCGTCCGGTATTGGCTTCCGATTCTAACCTGTCTTCTAACCTGGTTCCGCCTATGGCCGTGGAAAAGAAGAGGGCTCTTACCGGACTCAGTGAAGCAGTAGCATCTAAGTTGTGTCACAGTCTCTCGTGATGAACACACAGCGCGAATGTGGCACGGATTGAGGAGCGATCAACACGGAAGGGCGAACGCTCAGTACAGTGTGCGCACTGAACACGAGTATTGGGCCTTGTTTAGACGCTAGTGAGAGCGGTGCTGTGGCTTGATGCTGATCCTCTGGACGAGACTTCGTCGAGAGTTTTGCCCCACGGTCGAGATGATGGTGTCCCTCCAACCTCGATAAAACGGCTGTAGAACCGAAATTGTAGAGACCAGTTTCTCGTTGACGATTCTATTTCCAACCTCTGTGTGTCTATTCTCGGTCTGTGGACCTCGTTACCCTCGAATTTTCGCGTCTAAACACGGCCCGAGTATTGTATCGATAGCAAGACAGGAAACGTGGAAAAAGAGCGACCGGAGTCAAGACGACACAGCCAAGTAATTCAATCAGAACACGTTTTGATCTTCCCGTCAGTTTCGTCCACCATTTCAACCTTGATTACTGTGCGCGTCGGCGGATTAGAGCCATTTCGACGCCACCTGTTTAACCGAACCCAATCTTCATCTGGATCTTCGAGTACGGGCGGCCATTCGGCGAGCGGAAGGTGGAAGATGAAGCGGTCACCATCGACTTCATTTCGCGGACACCACCCCTTATACACGCCGTCTGGAATCACCTTCAGTTTCGACGCAAAAATCGCAGCAAATTCCTGGTCTGGATCGAACTCTGTGTAGTGATCATACCCGTGTTGAGAGAGAATCTCTTCATCCAATATAGCTGTTAACTCGTCCGGCGTTGCAAACACTTCTGCCCGAAAAGGTTTGCCTCTCCAGTCAGTCGGATCATTAGTGAAGATCGGGCTTCGTGTCGTGAGGTGGGTTGCTTCCTGAAAGGAGGGTCCTGTGAGTTGATCAAGGCAACCCGCACCTGTGAGTGGAACGCTTGTTGCGGCAGCGAGGACCGTCCGTCTAGAGGGCATCTTATGATAAGTAAGTGTAGTGTGTAATATAGTCCTTGATTCAGACGTGGGTGTTTCTTTGGCACTTAACAGATGGGTTTTCGCTGGCCTGTTATCTGATTCGACTGTACTGAGCGGTTGGTACGTCTGTTTCGGTGTGAAACAAACGATGCCGTCGTGCTGTACTAATCCTCTGAATTCAGCAGGCATCTCCTGACATAATTCGAACAGAACGTTCAGCTTCTGCTGAATAGATAGCGCGAATGTGTCACTCGGTAGGCGCGATCTGCGAAGGCAGTGATCGCTCAGTACAGAGAACGGATTTATTGGTTCTCTTTCCAGTCGTCCGGGTCCCCTTCACGGAATTCTCCCTTGGCATGGCGCTCGTGGGGCCAGAAGGTGACGCCCAGCAGTACGACGTAGAACACACCCACAATGGCAACCACAGCAATCCCGGGGATACGGGCGATTCCAGCGGTTGTCAGCCAGTCTTGGCGCGGCGCGAACGCTGTAATCCTGGAGACCCACGCGACCAATAGAACACTGAGCAGAGCAAGGTACACACGCCGGAGCCGGTTTGCGAGTGCTTCGTGGAACGAGACTTTCAGCGTCGGCCTGCGATAGTCCCTGCTCAGTTCCGCTCGCCAGTCGTGACTTTCAGTGCCTTGGGACGGATCGAGGGCGTTTGCGAACAGGTTCTCTTGGATGACTCGAGCACGAGAGCGAAAGACATCGTAGTCCCGGTACCGCCGTGCTTCGATGCCCAGAAAGATGGTGACGACAACGATCCCGATCAGCAAGATATAGTGTGGGTTATCGGTACTCGAAAACGCCCACGTCAAGATTGCTGCCATCAGCGTCACCCCCCACTTCGTCGTCTCGTCGAGGCGCTGCCGCCACGTCCCCACTCGGTCTATCTCTCCGCGATAGGCGTGGGCCATCACCGAACCGAGTCCCGTACTGTCGTCAACCATTTTGCGGCCGATCTCCCGGTGATCTGGTGCTGTTGGGTCGAACTCGTCGCTACCCGAATCGGTCATAAAGGAGAGACACCTCCTCGCTCCATAAGCAGTGATGGTGACGGCGTAATCTGAGTGTTAGTACTGGAGAACATCGAATAGTACGCAGGTCTACTGAACGGCTGGTTCATTGGCTTCGGAGTGAAACAAACGAACCCGTCGTGCTGAATTCATGTTCTGAACCTTGTTTAGACGCTCCCGGATGAGCGGGTCAGGAGTCATTTTGACTGAACAGAATCCGGTGGTAAGCACCTCACAGTACGGTTCCATACTTTGAGAACGAAGCGTTAGCGCCGATCTCGGTCGCGTCTAAACAAGGCCCATGCTCTGTATTCAGCACGACCCCTTAAACCTATCACCGATTGAGGATTTCATCAAGGCCGAAATATTCCCTCCATTTCGGTGGTGGAGCGGGGTATAGAGGGCTACAGTACCTACTAGGAGTGATGTCCGAATCAGAAGCAAATCGCTGGGAGTACGAGACGCTTCGCCCACCGCGCGATGAGTCCCAAAAAGAAGCAGAGGATCCGAAAGCAGAGTTGAATCAACTCGGTGCAGAGGGCTGGGAGTTTGTAGAGACGATCGACTACGAGGGAGGCGGCACCAAGTACCTCGTTTTCAAGCGACCTGCCAATCGAGTGAGCCAGTATGACTGACGAGACCGACATCAGTACGGCCAACACGATGCGTGAGCGCTCGGGCGAGAGTCGGATAAAACTCTGGTTGCTGCTGCGCGCGAACCGCCTTCTCGTCTCCAGTGTCCTGACCAGTGCCGTGTTCGTTGCATTCGTGATCGCCGTCGCTGTCCTCGATCCACCATTTTCACGGCAAATCGAGTCCGGCGACATGATCGACACGATGTTCTCGACGATGATCACGGTCATCGTGACTGGGACGACACTCGTCGTCACGATCGGTCAGCTCGTCCTCTCCCAGGAGAACGGCCCGCTCGGCGATCAACGCGAGCGTATGGCCAGTTCGATGGATTTCCGGGATTTTACTGAAGAATTAATCGGGTCTCCGAGTCCTGCCGACCCATCCGAATTCCTCCGCCAGATCATCGGAATCACGGCACAACGGACGACGGCTCTTCGAGAGTCTATTGGTAAGAATGATGACGAGAACCTCCGAGAAGAGGTCGATGAATTCGCTGAAAGCGTCACTGGGAACGCTGACACGGTGTGTGATCAACTTGAGGATGCGCAGTTCGGCTCGTTCGATGTGTTATTCGCTGCACTAAATTTCAATTATAGCTGGAAAATCTTCCAAGTTGAACGTCTCGCGAACGAATACGAAGAGAGCCTCAATGAGGAAGAACGCGGCTTGCTTGACGACCTCAAAACAGCACTGTCTCTGTTTGGTCCGGCGCGCGAACACATCAAGACGTTGTACTTCCAGTGGGCACTCATTGACTTGTCTCAGATGATTCTCTATGCTGCAGTCCCGGCATTGGCCGTTGCGGGTATCATGGTCGGAATCGTCGATGCGGGGACGTTCCCAGGAAGCACACTCGGTCTCGATCACATCATCCTCGTCGTGGGTGGTGCGTTTGCGGTGACGCTCGTTCCATTCATGCTGTTCGTCTCGTACGTCCTTCGCATCGTCACCATAGCAAAACGGACACTTGCCATCGAGCCGCTGATCCTCCGCGAATCACAACGCTAAGATCCGACGCAGAACTCAAACCTCAGACACGGTTGGATGTGGACGCTTCGTGAGGCACTGAGGTTAGTCACTCTCAAAACGGGCGTCGATTGCTCGCGTCCCGCCACAGTTCCAATACCGTCCTCCGCGAGGAGATCGACACAGGCGCTGTTGAATGCCTTTGGAAATTTCCCAACCCCATTGCAGCCTCTAACATCGAAAATATAGCCCCGAAACGATTCGTCGTCCTTAATCCACTGGAATGACCGATGGATACTCTATATTCAGCACGCCGCTCGTGATAGCGACTCGGGATTTCGGTCAGGAGTTGCCGAATACAGAGTGCGAATGTCGCACGAGATTCGGGTCGATTTGCGAAGGGTAGTGATCGTTCAGTCTAGGAGAAATGTTGAACACTGTCTTCTGTCCAACCCTCATCTACGAAGGGTTGCAACGGGACTTTTTGTACGGTGTCTCTCCTGATTTTCGGCCAACAGTTTGAGATGAGGTCGTATCTCGTCAAAATGGGGGCCTTGCATTACAAGATCGTCATTTCGATCCCACTCGATGAACCCGTACTCCGCTAATTTAGGCAGATGGATGTGGTGCATACTAACCGAGTACTCATCGGCTTCTGCAATCGTTCGAGAACTGGATAGATGTCTGTGAAGTAGGTTCTCGTCTGCTTCTGCAACCTCTCGGGAAATGCCGGACGGTTTTGAGACGCGTTGGGGGCTGGAGAGTAATTTGACTAGTAACTGTCGTCGGTGGCTGTCCGCCAATGCGTCAAAGACATCATCATAATTGACCATTCCATATCCCTCGGCCTCAACTATGGTCTCTCATAATCTTAAATACGCATCATTTTTACGGTTCACTGTTGTTTTGATTAACTGAGTGATTAAGTGTGCCCAGTTCAGTTCGCATATTCACTGAACAGCTGATTCATTGACTTCAGGATGAAACAAACGAAGCCGTCGTGCTAAACTCATCCTCTATATTCAGCACGCGACTCCTGTCAGTTGAAGGATTCAAAGACGCTGAATAGAGAGCACAAATGTGGCATAAATTGAGGGCCGATCTGCAAAGGGAAGTGATCGGCGGGACAGGTAGAGGAAGTTTCGAAGACAGTCGATCGCCACTGGAATGTTAGTCTCTGGCTGTCTGATCTTCGCGGGTGAAGTGGAAATATACGGGATGGTCATTGGGGCAGCGAACGAGTCGGGTCGTGGTACCTCCGTCTTCGGGCCTCGTGGAATCTGGCTCGGAACTAACCTCAACCTGTGAAATCCCCTGCGGCAGCCCTACTGGCACGGATTCTGAGCAAATCGGACACGTTACTTCCCGAATGCCCATAGTAGGTTAGAGTCAACAGAATACTAAAATACCACTAGCTAAGTCCTTTGATTCTCAGCGGTTGCGGTCCCGACGATCGATCTAAGGTACAGTCGGTACGCACGCGTGGTGAGCGGACGGTTCACTTACGGTATAACGTCGTTGTCGTGCTAAACCCACTCTCTATTCAGCACGCCATCTGTATTAACCAGTGAGGATTTCAACAGAGCCTGTGGAGGTCGAAAACGGAGAAGTCCCTGACATCCATTTCCGGAGAAGAGACCTCAAATTAGTGGGAGACGGATAGACCACAGTTCTAATCGACCCCCTCGAAGTACTCGTCTGCTTTTGGCGTGAGAGAGACCGGCTTCACATCGAATACGCGGTTCTGGCTGCTTGTAACTCGCTCTACGGTCACGGGTTCACCGACGTTGATCAACCCCAGTTTTTCGAGGTTGTCGAAGCTGTAGTTGACCCTGTGATTCGTATAACCAGTGGACGAGGTGATCAGATTGGTGTCATCCTTTCCTTCCTTAATACAGTTGAGAACGGCGCGGTCGATCTCCCGAAGATCTTCGACCCACTCTGCATCACGGCTGGCTCTCTCAGAACCTTCGTAGAGGTTGAGTCCGTTTCCGGTAATTTCCAGAATTCGGTATTCTGCGTCTTCCAGCGAATCTATCTCGGTAAATGGCTCTCCCTGATCGGAATAATAGATGCCGTCCCCACCGTATTCTGTGTTGAGAGGGTCTGCAACGATGGTTTCCAGTTTTGAACCATTACCTTCTTCCACGATGAAGATGCATTCACGGCCTCTCTTAACAGCCCTCTGCAGGTTTTTCAGGACTTTCGCCGGTTTGGAGAGCGTTGAGTGTTCGGCTTCGAGATGCTCGATTTCGTCGTCCGGGAGGTGGACGTGACCGTCCGGTTTCTCAGCACCCACATCCTGATAGAGCAGATCGACACGGAGACCGCGCTCCTCGAGCCGCTGTTTCGCGGTCGTAAGGAGCGCCCGGTGCTTTTCTCCGCCACTGTTTGTTCCTGGACCGAGAGATGGACTGAGGCTAGTTCCCTGTGTGGGTGGCGTAGCACTCTGGTGTTTGATGTCGTCGACGTGGTCCCTGTTTCCGTCCCACGGTGGGTAGGTGTCGATGATTCTGGCGTTGTCTCGGTTTCCTTTGCCGGGTGTCTGAACGGCCGCCCTGAACCGTCCTAACTCGGCCAGGTTGCCTTTCTCGATTCCCTGGAGCATTCCCGCAATCCGGGTCAGGTCCTCTGAACTGCCCGGGTTGAACGCGATCTTGGTATTGGTGTTGTTGATGACCGCTTTCTGCATTGGTCGCTCTAGCTGGTGGAGGTACTGGGTGGCGAGCCAGCAGCCTAACCGGTACTCTCGGGCTTCGGACAGGATTTTCGCAAAGTTGCTTCCTTCGCCGCTGTAGTTCTGTAACTCGTCGACGAACAGGTAGAACGGTGTCCGCTCATCTATAGGCTGTGTGACACGGCTCTGTGCAGCTGCCCATACCTTGGTGATGACGATCGAGCCGACGAGTTCCGAGACCGTGGCCCCGACCTCTCCCTTCTGGACATCCACCAGGATGAGTTTCTGGCTGTCTATCGCCTCCTGGAAGTCGATGCCTGAACCGTCGGCGTCGATCACCCGTCGGATCGCCGAGTTCATCATGAAGTCGTTGAGCCGGCGCTGTAACGGCTCCATCTCGTACGATGTCATGTCCTCTTTGACCCGGACCAGTTGCTCCCGAACGACCGGGTCCTGGATCTGGTCGATCAGGTCGGTGAGCGTCTCGTGGTTGATGACGCTGCGGTAGACGTCGACCAGTGTGTGCGAGTCGCCGTTTTTGATGTTGAGCTCGAGGTATGCGTGGAGGAGGGTTTCGAGGACCCGCCCGAACTGGTCACCCCAATTTTCGCTCTGTCGCCGGAACAGATCGATCAGGTCGGAGACGATGATCTCCTTCTGGTTTTCCTGCTGTGCCAGGGTCATCCGCCCGTTCGTATAGGGCTCGAGGACGTTGACCGAGGGAACGGTTGGATGTGCTGGATTGATATAGATGATGTCGTCCCACCGCTCCTCAGAAAGCTTCGCGATGAACTCGTCGATAAGATCGCCTTTCGGGTTGATGATACAGCAACCGTAGCCCTTGTAGGCGTCTTGTAACGCGACGTGAACCAGTTCCTGACTCTTCCCGTACCCCGTTGGGCCTGTCGTCAGGACATGGGTCAATCGATCGGTATCGCGGAGCGTGACGTCTTCTTCGACGCCAAGGATCGAGGTTCGGGTCCCGAGGTACGTGGTGCTGCGGTTCTCCGCATCTTGGATGACTGCTCTGGTTGTTTTCGAATTCACGTCAGGGCACCTCCTACGCGATCGCCAGGTGTTCTACAACGCAGGGGTACTCTATTTTGGCCCGGGAATAGCCCACCTGTTTTCAAGCCGGATTCCACACTGACGTCGGATACAATAGGAGCATGGTCAGGGGTGTGCCGTCCTGAGGTTCTCTTGCTCTCTGTCTGGGATCGATACCAGCCCAGCGAGCTCCTCGGCAGAGGTCTGGAACGGAAGCATCCAGCCGCGAAACTCTTGGTCCGCTACGGCGGCCGCAAAGCCCCGTATGCGGGAGGCTCGAAGCGTCCGAAGATAGTGTGTTTCGAGAAACTGGCCGGTGGTCAAGTTCTCGAATACATTGAATCCGCCCGAGAGTTCTTTCACCCGGCTCAACGTGGCATCACCTGCCCCGATCACCAGGATGCGAATTCCCGTGTTGAATCGCGATCCGTCGACTTTCGCCTCGATCAGGTTAGCCTGTTCTCGTTCACGTGCAGTCACATTGCGCTCGGGCAGCAAGATGCCCGACCGATCGCCTCCGAGGTACTGTGCCTCTTTCTGGGCCTTCCGGGCCCATCGACGATCCCTGATCGACTTCCGCGCAGCCGGTTGGAACAGGACCTGGATAACGAGTCGCGAATCCCGCATGGCATGGCGATGGAGTGAACTCACCACCGAATTGATCGGTGGAGACTCGAAATCAGTCCGGAGTGGATACCAGTCTGTCTTTCCCATGGTGAGGACGCCGCCACCAATGGAGTTCCCCTTCTCGATGGGAAGGCCAGCTTCCCCCGACTCGAATCCGACCCCCGGGACGGTCTCCGCTAACTGGGTTCGGACTTTCCGCTCTAATCGCTTCGTAGGGACCGAGAACTGGAGCTGGAGCCGCTCCGGAGATGATCGACGGATCTCGTAGACAGAGACCGGTGACTTGTTCTGCAAGCCGAACCATGTCGTCTGGTACTCGGTGATACCTTTCACGAACCGGTAGACTGTCTCTGGAACGTCGTCGTTTGACGGTGGCTTAACCCTGACCGTGAACCTCCCGTCCGGCGCCTGAGAGAGGGCGTCCGCTGTCTCTTGATTTATTGTGATGTGGTTGCGGAGGAGTCGGTCTTTCGCGCTCATGACTGAGGCACCCCTGTCAATCGGACGGCAATCCCGAGGACCAGCACCCAGAGCACCTCGATGGCCACGAAGGCCACCGCCAGGGTAATCAGAACCCCCAGGTTGGTCGGCTCAGTGGGAATGATACCGACTGGGTCGAGGATCTGAATGAGCGTCCGCGACTCGACCACCCCCAATACGGAGAGGAGGAGGCCGCCGATGACCCCAGTGAACAGTCCTAGTTCGAACCGCTTGATGGAGGCTTTGGACGCCAGATTGAGGCTTGCGAGGAGGGTGAGCATCTTTCGGTTTGAGTCGGGGCTGTTATCTGAGTCCTGCTGATGCTTGTCTGCGTTCGGCTGCCCACCATCCGATTCCACCACCCGCCGTGGACGATCCGAGATTGCCTCGAGACCGCTATCCTCGTCTGCATGACCGGTTTCGAGGATGTCGTGTTCACGATCAGTGGCTTTGATCCTGAGCGTAGTGTTCACCGGCCCACGGAGCAGCGCCGTACTGAACGGGAGGTCCGACCCTGTCCGGAGCCGATGGAGTTCTCCGGACTCAGTCCCGATCAGGTTGAAGAACGGTTCGATCTCCGTGTCGACGTCTTCCTGCTTGAAGAACAGGTTGCAGTCCACGTTTCGCAGAATGTTCTTCCCTTCCCGCGAGCGGGTGAACTCGTCGGCATTCTGTGTGATCAGCGTGACGGCGATGTTCCGGTCCCGACTCTCTCTGATGAGCCGCGACACCGTGTTGAGCCCGTCGTGATTAATCCGGTCTCCGATCGTGATGGGGCGATGCGCCTCGTCAACAACGACGAGCACTTTCGAATCGGTCTTGGATGCTTCCCGGTAGATGTGGCCGAGTGCCTCAACGAGCAGTTCGGTGTTGTCTTGTGACGGATCCTCGACTGTGTATCGCGTCACCCCATCAGGTTCGACGGCTGTGAGGTTGACGTGATCGAGGACAACGGTCTGACCGCCGAGTGAGTCGGTGACGGCTCCGTAGTCCCGTCGCTTCGGATCAAGGATGTAGATGTCGAGGTTATCGTAGGTCTGGGCCGACCGGAGGAGCATCAGCCCGGTCCAGTACGATTTTCCGGAGCCAGTCTTCCCCATCACCGTCATGTGGCCTGCATCCCAGGAGAACCGATCCAGGATCACGGATGTCCCCTCCGAGGCATCCTGCCCGACCACGACGCCGTCTTCCTCGATCGTGTCCCCCGACGCGAAGGGGAACCCGGATGCGGCCGACCGGCCCGGCACGATCACTGTCTCGTGCAATGCGTCTGCGTGGTACGCCGAAGCAGCTCTGACCGCCTTGTGCGTCTTCAGGGCCGGCTCCTCCGTCTGGATCTGCTTTTTGCTCAGAACGGTCTCGACTGCTTTCCACGTCTCGTCAACCTCCTCGGGCGTCGACCCGGCGACCGTAATGTACACGCCGTAGTTCAGCAGGACTTCGCTCCGCCCTTCGATATCGAGCAGATCCTCGGCATCTCGTAATCTCCGTCTGAGGTCCACCTCGCGGGCCGGGCTCCGCGTTTCCTGCAGTTCAATTTTCAGCCGGCTGATC
The DNA here is from genome assembly GCF_024296665.1 of Salinilacihabitans rarus. Lineage (NCBI taxonomy): Archaea > Methanobacteriati > Methanobacteriota > Halobacteria > Halobacteriales > Natrialbaceae > Salinilacihabitans > Salinilacihabitans rarus. Next base: position 3,404,815 of record NZ_CP100762.1, read on the forward strand.
ATCCGACTGATCCACGTGCGCTGATACGTGCTGATCGGCTTCGCAACCTGAACGACGCTGACTAACCCTGGCGCCTCAACGCTCAAGAGATCAGCCAACCAGGCCAGCTCCAGCTCGGCGGGATACTCCGTCACGTAGCGCAATTGCCGAACCTGCTTCTCCCCGTACTCCGTCTCGTATCGTCGCCGGTCGAGTTTCGTCTTCCCGAAGTAGAGCCGCTTCAAATGGGTTTTGAACGCGTCTCCTGTGATCCGCTCTGCGTACAGATCAGCCGCGGTTAACGCGTTTCGAATCTCTGTGCAGCGCTTATCTATCGCCTGCAATCGCTCCTGCACCGATGTGTGGGTTGACTCGTCAACCCGGACCACAACAACGTGGTCAGTGACGACCTCAGAGTCGGCGGCACCTGAATACTGGGAGAGGTCAACAGTCCGCTGTCTGGAGTGGAGTTCAACTTGATATCCGAGCGTCTTCATCAGCTCATGGACGGTGGCCAAGTTCGCCGTTTTCTCCAGATCTGAGAGGGTCTGGATGTCGCAAGACGACACCTTCACGAGGCCGAGGACCGTCCCGTTATCGAGGACAACTGCATCGTTGTGAAGCTGTTCAAATGACGGCGACGATACCTGAACAACCGATCCAAAGCCGATGAGGGTAGCGATGTGCTCGTCGAGATGACGATCTCCCTGTTTGAACGCGACGAAGCCGAGTCCGATGATCGTCCCCGCCACCGCACCAAGATCGCCAGCCAGGCCCCAGCCGATGAGCGCCGGGATACCGATCCGGCCGAAATCGCCCACCGTGAACCGGTCCATGAACTTGACCTTGGTATCGATCGGGACTGGGAACGGGACGCGGATCATCGCCGGTCCCTCCATTCGAATCGGTTATCACTGTCATCACGGTCTGACCGATCTCTATCTGGCCGGCTGTCCTCGCCTGATCGTCGACCCCCTTGGCTTGGACCTCCTCTCCTAGGACCAGTGCTCGGTGGTCGACCTCCTCTTCTAGGGCCAGTACCCGGTGGCTGGCCCTGCCTGCCATTTGAACCAGATTTGAACCGGTCATACTGTCGCCGAATCGTATTCGGGGCACTCCGCATCAGACTGAGTCCGGGCCCCACCAGAACTGCCCCGGCACTGAGCACAGTCAACGGAAGCCCCAGGAGCATCGTCGTCCCAGCAAGTGCCCACAACCACTCTGGAATGAAGCCATTGGCCTCTATCATTTGGAGAATTAGGCTGAGAAGCCCGGCGTTAAGTGGGCCAATGAGGAGAAATCCCACCCAGATCTGGGCGAGCATCCGACCATATCTGGTGAGCCCCGGTGTGATAGCCATGAGTGCGATAAGGGGGGCAAGCCCCACTCCGAGGAGGATATATACGTTCCGTGCCAGGAACAGGAGGAGAATCCCGAGGACGATGACCACATCCAGGATGGCGATTACCGCCATTTGAAGGGTGAACTGGATAGACGTACGGAACTCTGGATCCGCCGGCAGTAGTGCCTCGGTCGTCTGTGCCGACAGTTCCACAGGGTACCACAGCAGATCCGGGGCAATCGCCCCGAAACCGACTGCCATCAAGACGTATACCGCCGTCCGCACGCCATCAGTCTGGTTGAGCATGTGAGTGATTCCGATCCAGACGATGGCCGCGACCGCGAGTACTAGGGCGACGGTGAACACCATTGCATGGAATTCCTGAACCCATGGCTGTCTTACGTCGGGGTAGTCAGCGAAGAGCGCCGCCATCACGCCTGCTGCTCCCTCGGACACCCACTCGAACGGTGTCAAGATTACGTCGGTCAGTGCCTCCCGGATGGTTTCCCCCAACCCGTCACCTTCTCCTCCATCGGGGGCAGGGGCCGGAGTTGCAGTGTCATTAGACGTTTTCCCGACAGGCGTAGGTTCCGGGGTTGCTCTTGCTAGCCTTGTTGGGACAACCAACGTGAGCAGCGCGAGGGCTACCCAGCGGCTCATTGTGGCACCCCACAAAGTGGTGTCGTGACGATCTCTACCAGCGCGCCGCTAAGGATGATAATCGCCAGTCCAATCGTTGTATTGATGAATATCCGCTTCGCACGTTCCTGTGCCTCGATCGTCCCCAACGACCAGTAGTACCCGGCCACAAGGTAGAGCAGCCCAGCTAGCGGGAACGCGATCCTCACCCCGAGCGCGTGGAGGTGGTCGATCAACGCTGTCAGTCGGACAACAGATGCTTCTTCGTGTTCAACGATATCCTCGCCTTCGTAGGGACTCCTGTTGGAACAGGCTGAGCTCGCCTCGTGTGCCACGGCTTCCCCCGCGAACAGAGATGTCGCGACGAGTACCAGGATAACTACTCGCCCAATGGTTGCTACAGTGGCAGGTCCATCTCTATACAGGCTGTTCTTCCAGCGTGAAATGCAAGTTGTACGTACCGATTCTTTGAATCGGATATTGTGGTTCACCCTCATTTTCAGGTAATCCAACGAGAAGGGACGGCCTACTTCAGATTGAACACCCTCTACAGAACTATGGAGAACTCGCGAAATCGGTTTTGTAGCACCTAAAGCTGGTAAATATTTGTTATTCAATTAATTTAACCTCAGAGCTGGGGTTTCTTATTCAGTATATAGTAATACGGGTGCAAACCCTCCTTCCCCATATGACTTCGAAACAGGTCGAGAGGCACGGGATCACGTATCACCCCGAGGACATTCAGAATCGAGGTACGAACAAGGTTCCAGATGTCCGGGCATACCTTCCGGATGAAATCGGGGACCTCGGCTTAGAAGAGGGTGACTCCATTGAGATAGAGAAAAACGAAGCAAGTGGAGATCCCTATCCGAGGACAGTACCGTATCTCGTCGGGAGAGAGTCGGACGATGAATCCGAGGGTGAGTATAAAATATTCACAGATGGCTCCCAGCGACTCCGCATGACGATTACTCCTTGGAAGGATCTGTTCAACGAAGACAAGAATGTCCCACTCGTTGTTGAGGTGAATCAGCGAGAAAAGACGTTCCGGATTTACAGGAACGAGGACTACCATTACAGGCTGCAAGACCTGTACGATCGCGATATTCACCCACAGCTGAAACAGAAGGGGGTTGTACCCCTCGTAGCCTATCCAAGAAAGGAAGGCACGCAGAAGTTTCGAATTATTCCTTTTAATTGTGAGCACAATATTTTCTCAAAAGTTGCTGCCGAATTTGATAAGGAGAAACGTCCTTCGAATCCAGCGGTGTTCCATGAAGTGCTTGAGAAGGGGGAGCTACCACGATGCACATGCCCGAAGCTGACGGTCTACTGGGACCCAGACGGGAATAGGGCTAGCAATAAAGACAACCTTGAGGCAATCTACACTGCAACGAATGTGGAGGAAGAAGATATCCTTCTACCTACCGAGGGCTATTTCAGGGTTTTAGCAGACCACCACGAAAAAGCAACATGGTTCAGCCACGATGAGCCCTGGGGTCATTCGAAACAGTGGGAGATGCCAGTCGTTGGAAAGTGGGAAGGGCCGAATATAAAAGCAGACGAAAACGATGAGTATATCGCCGTGTATGTCCCCTGTGCATCACCAAAATAGGACTTCTCCCGGGTAACTCGGTTTCGACAACTCATCAGAAATCAGGTGTCTCGTTGAGTACTACCCACTAGTCTTCCCCTGATTGGGTAGGGTGGTACAAAATTCAAGTAGAAACATACCAATTCCACGACTTGGACGGACTCTATCAAACCGCTGAAGATCTTCCTAACGTCGAACGGCACGAGGTCTACGCCAACCATGGAGAGCGAGACGAGTGGGAGCCAGTTCCATGGCGTGATAGCCTCTGGACTAATGAAAGCGATCCACAACTCGCGGGTGAGGTCTCCAACAACGACGAGTTCTACAACGTGATTCAGTACGGCGACATCCTCGAGGCGATCGGCCACGGCGTCGAACAACACGACCTCGATCCAGAGGGGCACGTTTCACTTTCCGAGACACGGCACAAGATGAGCGCCAAAATTGGCCTGGAGCAATCGATCGAGCCCGCGGAAGGAGATCAGATCGAGTTACAGCTCCACGCGCGGTCCGGCCACTCGGGGTACCACGGCGTAAAGTACGACATCGGAGCCGAACGCCTCGTCTGCAGCAACGGAATGACCGCATTCGTCGCCGACCACAGCTACGAGCAGACCCACGGCGAACCGTTCCAACCACAGCTGGCGTACCACGCCGTTGATTCGATGGTAGACGGTGTCGACACGGTCGAACAACGCCTGGAAGATGCCCAGGAACGCGAACTCATGAACCTGGACGAGGCGTTGCTCGTGCTCTACGATTTCGGGATCGACGAGCCACTCGAGAACCCAACCCCGGATCTCCTGACCGCACTCCACGAGGAAGTCGAAGACACTGATGCGCCAACCCTGTACGAGACGTACAACGCCGCGAGCTACGCACTCACCCATCTGATCGAGGAGGACATTCCGGAGTATGCCCTCGACGACGCCTACGAACGGGCGGCCGGCCTCCTCGAGTACGGAGACGGCATCCCACACCCAGAGATCCTTGGGGAGAATGCGGTCACGAACCGTGCAACCCAGTTGCTCGAATCCGACGATCCCCAGGCGGAGGAATACTGGGAAGGTGAAACCGAGTCCATCCGTGAGCTTCTGGACGTCCACGAGGTCGACGCCTGACCGATCCACACAAGCCGGTTACAGCGTGCGAGACGCCTAGCCAGCTACTGCCAACAGCGGTGGGGAGGAAACGGGTAGCCCACTTGGGCTACTTCATCCGAACCACCCCCTTCCCACAGATACCCGAGTCTCGGCATCGGAACAGCCCCTTGTGCGACGAACACAGGACCATCAACGGGTAGAACGCCTACTACGACTCGCCGACGATCTCGAGACTACGGACCCCCAGATCGACCAGTTGCTCAAGGCAGCAACGGTCTCCAATAGTCGATCGCTCACAGACGATGCGCTCACGCTTTTCGCAGCGAAAGCGGCGGAACAGCAACACTATCCATTTCCTGACGATGCTCACAGTGGATCGCTTCAATTTGGTGAAACACCACGGAACCGGCCCGTTGGCCTCGGTCCCAATGACCTCACCAAGCACCTCCTCACAGTCGGACAGTCGGGATCAGGAAAGACCACACTGTTCTACAATCTGATGAGCCAACTCGAGGTCCCGTTCTGGAGTTTCGACCTGAAACAGGACTATCGCCACCTTATCCACGAGTACGACGATCTCCTGGTGTTGCCGTGGTCGGAATTGAAGTTCAACCCGTTGAAGCCACCAGAGGACGTCCCGCTGTTACGTTGGGCACAGGTCTTCGCCGAGATCTTCGGCCACGCGACGGCACTACTGTCCGGTTCCAAGAACTACCTGCTGAAGCACGTAGTCAAACTCTACAAGCTCTACGACCTGTTCAACGACCGATCGCCACCGTATCCAAGCCTCCACGAACTCGAACTCCTGATCTGGGACGAGAACATCAATTACGTCCGGAAGACGTCGAACTATCGCGACACCGTCCTCAACCGGTTGGACGCGATGAACCTCGTTGCCGGAACTGTCTTCGACTGTAGCCACGGTCCAGCCCTGAACACGCTGCTCGATCGGAACATCGTGTTCGAGTTCGACGGCCTCAGCCGAGACCTCCAGAATTTCTTGATGGAAATCCTCTTCGCGTCCGTCTACGAGTACCGGTTGGCGCAGAACCAGCGAGACACTGGCCTCGAGCACGTCTTCTTCCTCGACGAGGGAAAGCAGGTGTTCTCCGTCTACAAGGAACGCCAGGACGCCGCGGGTATCCCTGAGATCGATCAACTGACCGCAAAGATGCGGGAATTCGGTGAAGGGCTCGTCGTCGCGGATCAGGAAGCGTCGAAACTCACCGACTCGATCAAGGCCAACACCGATACCAAGGTGTTGCTGCCGACTGGCGACCAGAAACAGTTTCGTGCGATTGCGGACTCGATGTCGCTGTCCGACCGCCAGCAAGCGTTCGCACAACGGCTCGAGGTTGGAAAGGCGATCGTTCAGGTCGGGAATAAAGATCCAGTGCCAGTACACCTCCGGAATTACAGTGTGCAAAAGACGATCTCCGATCAGGAATTAGAGGAGCATCAGCGCGAAGCGTGGCAGCAACTCTCTCACGAACCACGTGAAATTGCACCTCGGTTAGATTACATGCTCAGTGGTGGACGGACAGGCGATCGAACCAGATCGGAGTCCAGTGACGATCACGGTGATGAAGGGGTGTCGAGGGATGCTGACCGGCTCCTCAAAGACGTGGTCGAACACCCGTTCAAGCCGTTGCTCGACCGATACCAGCAGTTCCCGAGTCGGTACAAGGGAAACAAGTTGAAGAACGAACTCGTCGACCACGGCCTCGTCATCGAGAGAAAGGTAAAAGGTGGGGATCAGCGGAAGTTACTGGAACTTACCCAACACGGACGGGAGTACGTCGAGGACAATCTCGATTTCAATCCGAGATTCGAGGGACGAGGCGGTATCGTTCATCGGTACTGGCAACACCGAATCAAAGAGCGATTCGAAGAGGCAGGCTGGACAGCCGACCTCGAAGGTGATGATGCGGATGTCTACGTTAGCATGGGAAACACAGATCTGGCAGTCGAAGTCGCGATGGGAAACAAGCCACGGGAACTGGAACATGTGGAAACGCACCTTGAGAACGATATCGCTGTCTGGATCGTCTGTCGAACCGAGATCGTCAAAAAAGGACTACGACAACGGATAGCGGAACGCGATATCCAGAGTGAGCAGATCACACTTCACCTGTTTCAGGACTTCAGCGAAACTAAGACACTCCCCGAATAGCCGCTCACCGAGGGTGTCATAGAACTAATCACAGCGGTTTGATTTGCCCGCGATTCGAGGAATGCTATAGTAGACTGAGCGTGCTTGTTGATCGCCGCGTTCCTACCAGTTGGTGTGAGTGTTCGTAACCTCATGCAAGATACAAGGCGTATACTGCGAATGATTTGATCGTAGAATATTTTCGGCGCAGGTAGCTCTCGTTCGCGAGCCGTTTCGCTGTCGTACTCCGTGGAGTGCCGGGGAATGAGCGATTGAGGTCCTCGTGGTAGATCGGGATGTAGCGCTGCTGGGCGAGAAAACCGGGCACGTTCAGCACGTGCAAACAGACGAGCGCTCCGTGGATGTCTTCGGGTTCGTAGTGGTCCGCGACCTCCTGAATGATTTTGATGCCGTTGAGTTCGTCGCCGTGTACCGCAGCAGTCAGAAAAATTGTCGGTCCCGCTTGCTCACCGTTGATGACTGTGACCGGAATCTCGATCGGATCGTCGTTCCGACGGCGTACCTGAACTGTGTCTTCTCGCCCGGAGAGACCGTCTGGTCCCCAACTTCGAGCGATTGGTGGGTGTCGTCAGTCATGGGTCATCTCTCCGTGAGGCGTTGGTGTGTTCATGTTGTACGGGCCGCTGGCTCGGACGACCGATGAATCGAGGAACCGACTCGCGGTACGCCTCGTACGCCTCTCCGTACTGGTCTCGGAGCCACGGTTCCTCCGCAAGCGGCGCCATCAGGAACCAGACGATCCCGAGTAAGACCAGAACCACTGTCATCCAAGATCCAGCGATAACCGCTCCACCGATGAGCATCGTGACGTAGCTGACGTACTGCGGATTCCGAGAATACCGATACGGTCCATCAGTGTGTAATTGCCCTTCGAGACCGGCACTCTCGCGGAATCCGAGACGCCACACCGCCCAGAGAGAGACCAGCGCGCCAGCCAAGAGCAACAGTAGACTGGCAATCTGGAGGAGCGTCGAGGGACGGTACCAGCTCCACCAGTCGAGGTACGCCACTCCGAACAGACTTCCAACGTAGACGATCCATGCTGTCCAGCCGAGCCAAAACGTCCAGTTGCGGGTTCCGTGGGGCCAGAACCGGACTGACTGGCTCCGGATACTCACGAGAAGCCCACCGAGCAGTATCCCTCCGGACAGGAGTCCAAGGCCAAACAGCGATGTCTTGATGACGGGCATGGGTGAGATTGTGGGTTACGCAGGCAGGGAGAGATCTACATTCCCTAGTCTGCGGGCGTTAATCGCGACGATGACCGTCGACAGCGACATAAACACGGCGCCGATCGCCGGCGACAGGAGGATACCGATGGGCGCGAGAATCCCCGCCGCAAGCGGGAGCGCAAACACGTTGTAGCCGGTCGCCCAGACAAGATTTTCTTGCATCTTCCGGTAGCTCGCCTTCGACAGTCGGATGAGCCGCACCACGTCCACCGGGTTGTTGTCGACGAGGATGATATCGCCCGATTCGATGGCGACGTCGGTCCCCGATCCGATGGCGATACCGACGTCAGCTCGCGTGAGCGCCGGCGCGTCGTTGACACCGTCGCCGACCATCGCGACGAATTTCCCTTCCGACTGGAGTTGTTCGACCTTCGTGTCCTTCGCCTCGGGCAGCACCTCCGCGAAGTACTGGTCAATACCGAGTTCCTCGGACACAGCCCTCGCGACATCCTCGCTGTCGCCGGTGAGCATTGCCACTTCGATGCCCATCCCGTGCAGCGCCTCGATAGCCTGCCGGCTTGCTTCCCGAATGACGTCCGCCAGCGCGAACGCTGCGGCGATCTCGGATTCATCGTGGACCAGGTAGATGACCGTCTGTGCGTTCGAGCCGGCTTCCTCAGCGAAGGCAGCGATATCGTCGGGTCGTTCGATGCCGAGTTTCTCGATCAGGTTGGGGCCACCCAGATGAACTGTCTCGCCGTCGACGGTGGCTCTGACACCGAGACCGCGGAGGTTTTCGAAGTTCGAGACGCTCGCTCGCTGGACCTCCCGTTCCTCGGCAGCATCCCGGATGGCGCGAGCGATCATGTGTTCGGAGTCGCCCTCGACACCAGCGGCGATTTCGAACACGCGCTCTTCACTCCAGTCGCCTGCCGTCTCGACGCCGACGACGCCCTGTTCGCCCTTCGTGAGCGTGCCCGTCTTGTCGAACATCACCGTATCGAGGTTCCGGGATTCCTCCATAGCTATGCGGTCGCGGATGAGCATCCCGTTCTGGGCAGCGGTCGAGGTGTTGATTGCGACAACGAGCGGGACGGCTAGGCCGAGTGCGTGGGGACATGCGATGACGAGAACCGTGACCACGCGTTCGAGAACACCGATGTTGAACCCGACTGCGACGATCCACGCGACGGCCGTAATGCCCGCAACGGCGAGTGCGATGTAGAACAGCCACCCTGCTGCGCGGTCCGCCAGGAGCTGCGTGCGGGATTTGGACTGCTGGGCTTCATCAACGAGCCGCATGATGCCCGCTAACGTCGTCTCCTCGCCCGTCTTCGTGATTCTGATGCGGAGGCTCCCGTCCTGGTTGACCGTCCCGGCGACCACTTCCGAGCCGGGTTCCTTGCCCACGGACCTGGACTCGCCAGTGATCATCGATTCGTCGACGGATGACTCGCCCTCGGCGACCTCGCCGTCGGCGGGAACCGAAGTACCGGGACGAACGAGTACGACGTCGTCCTCGGAGAGTTCGGAGACTGGCACTTCCTCGGTATCCCCACCCTCGGTGACGCGCTCGGCGGTGTCGGGCATGAGCTTCGCCAGTTCGTCGAGCGCACCGGAGGCCTGTCGAACCGAGCGCATCTCCATCCAGTGGCCCAGCAGCATGATGTCGATCAGCGTGACCAGTTCCCAGAAGAACGGCGTCGTCCCCTCGAGAAACAGGCTCGCGATCGAGTAGACGAACGCGACGGTGATCGCCAGCGAGATCAGCATCATCATCCCTGGCTCACGGTTCTCGAGTTCCGTCCGGGCCATCGAGAGGAACGGCACGCCACCATACGCGAAGATCACAACTGAGAGGACGGGTGTGATCCAGACGCTTCCAGGGAACGACGGCGCCGTGTAGCCGAAGACAGCCTGAATGAACTCGCTGAAGAAGATGACCGGCACTGAGAGCACGAGCGACACCCAGAACCGCCGCCGGAACATCTGCTCGTGGCCCGTGTGATCCGTGTGAGCGGCGTGATCTTCGTGGACGTCCGCGCTGTGGTCGTGTGCGTCGTGATCGTGTTCGCCCTCTCCAGTATGGGCGTGGCTGTGTCCGGGCTCGGCTTCGGGATCGTGGTGTGCGTGTTCGTCGGTGCTTCCGGGTTCCGTGGTAATCTCGCCCGTCCGGTCGTGGTTCGTGTGCTCGGAGGAGTGGGGAGGCTCCGTGGTGGATGAGGAATCCGTCGCTCGCCTCCCTCCATCTGCTTCTAACTGGCAGATACGGCAGCAGTAGACGGGTCTCTCGGAATCAGTTTCCGACGAAGCGTCCCGGATACGCTCGTGGTCTGGATGGTTGCTCATGGGTTGGGTGTTGGTACCGCCCCCCATTATTCTGTCCGGGGCCTGATACTGCGCGGGACGATCAGGGCAAGCGGACTCGGAAGAAAACGACGGGGCGGTCGTCCGCGAACGTTCTGGGTGCTCTCAGGCGTGGGCTGTGTATCCAGCGTCTTCGACGGCTTGCACGAGGGCCGTGACGTCGGCGTCACCATCGACGCTCGCCTGTTCGGTCTCACGATCAGCGGTGGCGTCAGTCACACCAGACACGTCTTGAAGTGCCTCTTCGACTGTCTGTTCGCAATGGCCGCAGGTCATTCCCTCGACGGTGATCGTTTGACTCATTCCAGTGAGAGATACGGACGGCTCCTCTTTGTCGTTTGCTGCTTCGATACTGCGGTTCGAACGGTCGTGAAACGACGTATTCAAAAGTATCTGCTGGGGAATAGTATTGTATCCTAGGTCCCTATCGCCTCGTATGCGGGACTTGGACGAAACCGACATGGAGATTCTCTCGCTGTTAGCCGAGAACGCCCGTCGCCCGTTCAGCGCGATCGGCGAGGAAGTTGGCCTCTCGGGACCAGCCGTCTCAGATCGCGTCACACGACTCCAAGAGACCGGGGTCATCGACCACTTCACTATCGATGTCGACCGTAGCCAACTCAGAGCTGGTGTGCCGGTACTTGTCCAGTTAGATATCTCATCTGAGTCGTTCGACGCGGTTCGTGAGCGGGTCAGAAACGACGACGCCGTCGAACACGTGTTCATTACGTCGGAGGGTGACCTCTGGTTCTATGGACGTGCAGAAGCACAGAACGTCCGGGCGTGGGTGAACACGCTTCTCGATGGTGCTGACTCGGTTGATTACACAGTCACGTTAGTCGACGAAGTCGAGTGGACGCCATCGATCGACGGCGTCGAGTTCGCACTCACGTGTGCCGAGTGCAGTAATACTGTGGATTCTGAGGGGGAGACGAGTCGTATTGGCGGAGAACTCTATCATTTCTGTTGTCCATCGTGTCAGAGTCGATTCGAAGATCGACACCAGCGTCTCGAAGAGGGCGTGTAGCGCTGACTTCGGTTTGGAACCGAAAGTAAACGCCGTTGATTACCCTCACTATCCAAGCAGAAACTCACCTAACGGAGTAGCCCCTAAGATACGACAATGGAAACGCGAACAGCACATCTTGACATAACGGGGATGACCTGTGCCAACTGCTCGGGGACAGTTAGCGACGCCCTGGAGTCACTCGACGGCGTCGTCGAGGCGAACGCCAATTTCGCCACGGACGAGGGCTCCGTCGAGTACGACCCTGACGAGGTATCGCTTGCAGAGATCTACGAGACGATCGAGGACGCCGGCTACGGTGCGGTGTCTGACACGGTGACCATAGGAATCTCCGATATGACCTGTGCCAACTGTGTGCAGACGAACGAGACCGCACTCGAGAACACGCCGGGTGTTATCGCGGCCGAGGCGAACTTCGCCACCGACGAAGCGCAGGTCAGGTACAACCCTGCGGACACGTCACTCGACGCGCTCTACGACGCTATCGAGGATGCTGGGTACTCGCCGGTCCGTGAAGACAGCGACAGCGGTGAATCGGGTGAAGATGCTCGTGACGCTGCACGACAGGGTGAGATTCGAAAACAGCTTCGACTGACGCTGTTCGGAGCCGCGCTGTCTGCCCCGATGCTGTTTTTCCTCGCAGAGAAGTTTCTGCTCGGCGGGGGAATTCTCCCGGAGACGGTCTTCGGCGTCGAATTCGGGTGGGTCGAGTTCCTGCTAGCGACACCCGTTCAGGCTGTGCTCGGCTGGCCGTTCTACAAGAACTCGTACAACGCGCTGGTCAACAACAGACGCGCCAACATGGACGTTCTCATCGCACTGGGTTCGTCAACTGCGTATTTCTACTCCGTTGCAGTACTTGCCGGATTGATCGCGGGGAGCTTGTACTTCGACACTGCCGCGTTGATCCTGGTGTTCATCACCCTTGGGAACTACCTCGAAGCCCGCTCGAAAGGGCAGGCAGGTGACGCCCTTCGGAAGCTCCTCGAAATGGAGGCCGAGACAGCCACCCTCGTCGACGAGGACGGTACCGAAGTGGAAGTGCCACTCGAAGATGTCACCGTCGGCGATCGCATGAAGGTCCGTCCCGGCGAGCAGATTCCGACCGACGGCGTCGTCATCGATGGGCAGAGTGCTGTTGACGAGTCGATGGTCACCGGCGAGTCGGTCCCCGTCGAGAAAGGCGAGGGCGACGAGGTCGTCGGGTCCACCATCAACGAGAACGGTATGCTCGTCGTCGAGGCGACGAAGGTCGGAAAGGACACCGCCCTCCAGCAGATCGTTCAGACGGTCAAGGAGGCCCAGTCCCGCCAGCCAGACATCCAGAACCTCGCCGACCGCATCTCGGCGTACTTCGTCCCAGCGGTCATCGCGAACGCGTTACTATGGGGCACTGTGTGGTTCCTCTTCCCCGAAGCACTCGCCGGATTCGTCGACTGGCTCCCGCTCTGGGGTGCGGTCGCTGGCGGACCTGCCGTGGCTGGGGGCACTGTCTCAGTCTTCGAATTCGCGCTCATCGTCTTCGCGTCGTCCGTGTTGATCGCCTGTCCCTGTGCGCTGGGGTTAGCAACGCCTGCTGCAACGATGGTTGGGACGACGATCGGTGCCCAGAACGGCGTCCTGTTCAAGGGCGGTGACATCCTCGAACGGGCGAAAGACGTCGACACAGTCGTCTTTGACAAGACCGGGACGCTCACCAAAGGTGAAATGGAGCTGACTGACGTCGTCGTCTTCGATGGCGACGGACAGCCTCTCACAGACGGCGGCGACACAGCTACCGATGGCGGCCAACTAACCGCACGCGATCGTCTTAGTGAGGACGACGTTCTCCGGTTCGCAGCGACGGCCGAAAGTGGAAGCGAGCACCCGCTCGCGCGGGCCATCGTCGATGGAGCTGAATCCCGCGGTATCGACGTGACTGAACCAGACGACTTCGAGAACGTTCCCGGCCATGGCATCCGCGCAACTGTCGGCGACAGTGAGGTGCTGGTCGGTAACCGAAAGCTCCTCCGCGACAACGGGATCAATCCTGCACCCGCCCAGGAGACGATGGAGCGTCTCGAGAACGAGGGGAAGACGGCGATGCTCGTCGCCCGCGTGCCCGCTGGCACGGACGAGGGCGAACTCGTCGGTGTGGTCGCTGATGCTGACACGATCAAAGAAAGTGCGACCGAGGCCGTGAGCCAACTGCAGGAGCGCGGTGTCGACGTGATGATGATCACCGGTGACAACGAACGGACCGCCCGCGCCGTCGGCGAGCAGGTCGGCATCGACCCCGAGAACGTCCGCGCGGAGGTGCTCCCCGAGGACAAATCCGACGCCGTCGAGGCCATTCAGGACGAAGGTCGCAAGGCGATGATGGTTGGCGACGGCGTCAACGACGCACCCGCGCTGGCTGTCGCCTACGTCGGGACTGCCATCGGGAGCGGGACGGACGTCGCCATCGAGGCGGCGGACGTGACGCTGATGCGCGACGACCCGCTCGACGTGGTGAAGGCCATCCGCATCTCGGACGCGACACTCCAGAAGATCAAGCAGAACCTCGTGTGGGCGCTTGGTTACAACACGGCGATGATCCCGTTGGCTTCACTCGGGTTACTCCAGCCCGTGCTCGCGGCCGGCGCGATGGCCTTCTCGAGTGTGTCGGTGCTGTCGAACAGTCTGCTGTTCCGTCGGTACACACCGGATCACGATTACGAGTTGCTCGGCCGACTCCGCTAATCGACTCACCCAGAATCACCATGTCCACCGCATCCCGCCAACTGGTTCGGTCGTATCTCGTCGAGACAGTCGGTGCCGAACTCACGTATCTCCGAGCTAGTGAAATCACCAGCGACCTTGACGACTCACCCCAGTTCGTCGCACAACACCTCAGCCTTCTACAGGAAGACATCGTCGGCATGTCACTCGAACAATCGAGGCCGGTCGAAGAGCATGACATGGCGGGTCGAGGCGATTGACTTATGAATGCAACGATTATGATAACGCGGCAGTACGGTGCAGCGATCGCGCTCACCTCCGGTCTGTACTCGCTGATCTCCGCGACGGGTGGCAATGGGATGATGGGATCGACCAGCGGTCTCCTCATGACCGTTCTCGGCTTTGTCGTTGTAATTCACGGCGTCGTCCTGCTGACGCCATACGCCAGCCGCCTCGGAAACGCGAGTGGCCCGCTGATGATCGGATACTCGCTGGTGATGCTCCTCAATCAGGCGCTCGTGGCCACCACTGGAAGCATGAACTGGGGGATGGGTGGCGGGATGGAGACCGGAATGAACGGCGGGATGGGGTCGGGGATGACTGCCGGGATGGCGTGGGACTTGGGAATGGTCGCGCTTGCCGTGTTGATGCTGATAAGCGGTGTCATCATGACGAACCGCTCTGGTTCGGAGACGGGAATGTGACCCGCCCCTCGTGTGCATAATACGTTGGTTCTCCCCGGTGAGACTCGAAATACGGGAAATTAACCGAGAAGATATCGCGCCCAAGGATACCGTTCGATCAGCGGAACGCCACCAATCTCGTACTGTTCGATGTACGCATCGAGACCAAGTATCCGCCCTGCCCCGAACGCGGCGACAGAGAGGAACACGAGCATGTACGCGAAATCGCCGTTGATATAGCCGTGTGCGACGTCCCAGTTCCCGAAGTAGAACAAGAGCATCATGAACGCCCCCCAGAACGCGGCGAGGCGAGTGAGTGCGCCGAATAGGAGGCCAAGTCCGATGAGCACTTCGCCCCACGGAACGGTGATGTTCACGAACTCAACGAACCACGGCGTGTTTCCCATCGCCACGAACAGATCTGCGAGTGGACTTCCGTTGTTTGGGACTGCCCCCGTTAGATAGCCGCCAGCACTAAAATCTCCAGAGAGAACCTTGTCGAGGCCACTCTGGAAGAACGCCAGCCCCATCATCAACCGAAGCGCGAAGATGAACCAGACACTCAGCGTGTGTAGGCGACCGCTTGCAGTGAACCCCCCAATCGTACTTTCTAACTGGACTTCGTGAGATGCCATACCGTGTGCTGACTCTCGGACAACAAATAAACCCAGCCAGTACTTTACCTCCTCAGTATCTCTGAATAGAGGACAGCAGTCAGACACGTCACAAAATCAGTATCACCAGTAGCGTTCTTCGTCGTGTCCGGAGAAGACGACTCTCTGGAGAGAGGTGGCTATTCCTCAGTGAGTAACCGACGGAGCACCAGATGAAGAATTCCACTATTTTCGACGTATCGAACGGCTGCAGGCGTCCCACCCTGTGCCGTGACCGGGAATTCGACGGTTGGGCCATGGGCATGTTCTGCGACGACGGTGAGATCGTCGTTCACGTCTAGGTTGTCAAGTCCGTGAATCGCGACCCGTTCCGAGCCGTCGAGGCCGAGCGACTCCCACGAGTCACCGTCGACGAACTGGAGCGGCAAGACACCCATACCGACAAGGTTGTCGCGGAAGGTGCGCTCGTAGCTCTCGGCGATCGTCGCACGGACACCTAGCAGATCCGTTCCCTTTGCCGCCCCAGTCACGACTCGATCCTGTTCCGAGTTCTTCACCCGCAAACACGACCAGTAGCGTGTCGTTCTCGCGATAGCGACGGCTGGCTTCGAAGACCGTCGTCTGGTCATCGGTTGGGTGATAGATCGTGTAGCCGCCTTCGACGTCGTCGAGCATCTGGTTCTCGACGCGGACGTTCGCGAACGTCCCACGCATCATTGCCTCGTGGTTCCCGCGTCGGGCGCCGTAGGTGTTGAATTCGTGGGTTCGACGCCGTGGTCGACGAGCCACTCTCCGGCCGGTTGCTCGCGAGTAAACGGCCCGGCGGGACTGATATGATCGGTCGTGACCGTCTCACCGAGCAGCATCAGCGTGCGGGCGTCTTCGATGCGGCTTCGGTTTCTCAGGTGCCGCCGATTCGATGCGGTCCTTGAAGAAGACGAGTTCCTTGTTCGTATGGTCGTAGAGTTTCGCCTTCCCGGCAAGAGCGGTCGTGAACACCCATTTCAGCGCTCGGCCCCGTCGGTTATTCGGGAAGTCCATCCAGACGGCGTGTGACATCCGAGTCCCGTCTTCAGTCTCTTCGAGTCGAATGGTACCTCCTTCGGGAATCCGAACGGTGACGAGTCCGCGAAGGAGCGGATAATACGCCGTCCCCGTCCAGACCGCCACGTTGGGATGGTCGATATACTGGAATCGGCCATGCAGGTCGGCGTACATCCCGGCGACCTCTTCGGCCTGGTGGAACGTCCCGCCCTCGCGCGGGCGGTTGTCGGGCGTGTCGTATTCGAGCCCGTAGTGTTCCTCGGGGTTCGACGCCGTCCAATGGACTGGGTCGGTCACGTACTCCCAGATCTCCTCGGACGATGCGTCGATGACGATTTCGGCTTTGGCGGTGGCGTACATGGATTGACTCCCCGATTTATGATGCGAAGGCGTTGTACAGCCACGCGAAGGCGTACATCAAGACGAAGCTGATCACCGCTGCCTCGACCATGCCCGCCACAGTCCCGACGACGGTCGGTTCGAAGAACAGGTGCCACTGCTCCATCGCTTCGACTGCGCCCTCGTAGACGCCGATTGCTCCGAACACACCGAGCAGGAGCATCGCGACGGCAGAGACAACTGCTGCTGCGCCCGCCAGTGCCAACGAATCGAGATGCATTACGTTGGTCGTGGAGTCCATTTCGTACGCGTCTTGGTTTGTGGTAGTAGTACTCATGACTAGAGATACGCTCTACTCCTTCATTCGGGTTGCTCTTACAATTCGAAAGGAAGAGTCTCCCTGGTAACACGGCGCAAGAATATCGTGGGGGAAACAGCGGTACAACCCCCATATCTGTGTGACCGGTCCGTCGGAAGATCAAGCAGCAACTACCGACCGGAATCGGTGACACGCAGAAACTGATGTGCTCGAACGGTTGACCACAGCTGATAGCAAGCATCACCTTTGAATACAAGATTTACTCCGCCCACAGCCCCAGTTTCTTAAGAACAAATACCAAAACAGATGACTGCGATAGTCTAGATATGCAAGCCGCCCTCGTTGACGGAATCCTCGAGTCCTTACGAATAGGTGTCGGCTTCCTCTGGACCGCTGCGTGGGCGATCATCATGGGGCTCGTCATCACGAGTCTCGTTCAGGTTTACGTCTCGAAAGAGCGGATGGCCAAAGTACTCGGAGAGGGGAATCTGAGTGGCCTCACGAAAGCAACAGTGTTCGGCGCCGCGAGTAGTGGTTGTAGCTTCGGCGCGGTCGCCATTGGGAAGGGGCTGTTCAAAAAGGGAGCGCACACGGTGAACTTCTTCGCGTTCATGTTCGCCTCGACGAACCTCATCGTCGAGCTCGGGCTGATGATACTCATCCTCCTCGGGTGGGAGTTTCTGGTTGCAGAACTCCTTGGCGGCGTCATTCTCATTGCCGTGATGGCGATCCTCGTCCATCTGACGCTCCCCGAGAACCTGTTCGAGCAAGTCCGGAAGGAACTGAATCAACGCGACGACGAGCAGGGAACCACCGAGGACCCGACCTGCGGGATGGAAGGCAAAGACGAGTACTCACTGGTGACCGACGGCGGCGAGACGCTGAAGTTCTGTTCGGAAGGGTGCATGGAAACCTACCAGCAGGAGACCGCTAGCAACGGCGGGTGGCGCGACGAACTCCTTTCGTGGGGTGGCTGGTACAAAGTCGGGAATCAGTATCGTAAAGAGTGGTCGATGATCTGGAAAGACGTCATCGCGGGCTTTCTCATCTCGGGATTCGTTATCGTGTTCGTCCCCCAGCGGGTGTGGAACACGCTTTTCCTCCAAGGCGACGGGCTGCTCGTCAGCGCCGAGAACGCTATCATGGGTGTGGCGATCGCCGTCATCAGCTTCGTCGGGAGCATCGGCAACGTCCCGTTCGCCGTCGCGCTCTGGGGTGGCGGTGTCAGCTTCGCCGGGGTCATCGCGTTCGTCTACGCCGACCTCATCACGATTCCCGTGTTGAACGTCTACCGGAAGTACTACGGCTGGAAGGTGATGCTGTACATCCTCGGCGTCTTCTTCGTGACGATGGCGTTCACGGGCTTTCTCATGGAGCAACTGTTCGCGGCGCTCGACATAATCCCGAACCTCGCTGGCGGGCAGACGGCGTCCGAACAGACGTACTTTGAGCTCAACTACACGTTCTACCTCAACATCATCGCGTTCGCACTCTCCGGGTTTCTTCTCTACGTCTACCGCCGGGGATTAGGTGCGCCCGGGCAGTACCGCGACCCCGTCTGTGGGATGCGGACCGACGACAGCGGGCCGAGTCTCACCCACAACGGCGAGACGTACCACTTCTGTTCGAATCGGTGTAAGCGCTCGTTCGAGAAGCACCCATCCGAGTTCGCACATCAACATCCGCAGGTCTCAGGGACAGGAGATTCCCAGAGCCATGACCATCACTGAACGCCGCATCGCGATATCGAGTTTCGCGGCCAAGCAGTCCCGTGTATTGCTTTGACCAATCAAAACTGGTACACCGATGCCTCACAAACACTCATACATGAGCAGGTACACCGGCGGATCGAGGTGGATGAAATGAATCGACAGCGAGCCGACACAGTAGTCGGTAGCTTGGTCGCTGCTGTCATCATAGTCGGCGGTGCCCTTAGCTGGGAAGCGTACCAACAACAGCAGGCCTTCGAGCAAATGGGATCGATGATGGGTACGTCAATGGGGACGGTTCACGGAACGAATCCACTCTGGTACGTCCTCGGGACCTTCCTCGTCTCGGCTGTCATCGGTGGGGGATATCTCACGGTTCGGGACGAGGCCACCAGCACAGACGTAAACGACCGTTCACAGAATGAGATGGCGGATCCGACCGACCGTGAGAGCACCGAATCACCAGAGGGAACTATCCAATCGAATGGAGCCATCAATCCAGAGTCTCAGCCACAGGCTCGCGTATTAGACCTCCTGCCAGAAGATGAACGCCGTATCCTCGAACCAGTCATCTCCTCGCCCGGCATTACGCAGATCGAATTACGGGACCGTTCTGACTTCTCGAAAAGCAAGGTGAGCCAGACAGTTAGTGCCCTCGAGAAGCGCGGACTGTTGTACCGCGAGCGCCAGGGGCGAACGTATCGTATCTATCCGAGTGACGATTTGCAGCAGAATCAGGCGCATTAGCGATCGCTACTGCAGAGCCAGAACAGTATGGAACCGTGGTCGTGGGTGCTGCACTCAGGAGAGGAAGGGTTGGGTGCCAACCCGGCGAATTCGAGCCGGATGAACGATCACATCCCTGAAAAACGGTTAAATAGCCCTATACACGCTCTCGAACGTTCTCCTGTGCGGATTTACACCCACGTCGATAACTCGCGAGCAGTCCTACGAGTAACCGAGGAGAAAGACAATGACCAACTTCAAACTCGGCCGCTGGCTGCTCGTGGCACTCGCGATCGTCGGACTCGCGTTCGCCGCCCCCGTGGTCAGCGCACACGGCAACGAAACGACCGCTGACGACGCGCCCCCGTCCGATGGGGCCGCCGACTGGGCAGCCTGGATGGAGGCGCAGATGACCGAGCACATGGGCCCTGGTAGCGTCGAGTGGATGGAGTCGCACATGGGTGTGACCGTCGACGAGATGGCCCAGGACATGGCTGACGACGACTACAACGGCGGGATGGACGGGCAGGGCCACTGCTGACGCCCCTGACCGTTTCGATCGCTTCAACCGAACACCGCGACTCACCAACTCAAGAGAATGACGCAATTCACCACTCACATCGGACGCACTGCTCGTCGACTCGCGATATTCGCCGTCCCACTGCTGGTCGCGACGACTGGAACGGCTGCTGCCCACGGTAGCGGGAACTACGGCGGCGGTATGATGGGCGGGAGCGGCTGGGGCCTCTTCGGCGGAGCGATGGGGCTCTGGGGACTCCTTTGGATGGGGCTCCTCATCGCCGTCCCGCTCTACATCGTCTATGCGCTCCTCAACCGAGGTTCCGGCGGGAACGATGAGCAGTCGCTATCGGTTCTCCGCGAGCGCTACGCCCGCGGGGAACTCTCGGATGACGAATTCGATCGGCGGCGAAAACAGCTCGAACGCACCGGATGACTGGAACAGTTGCTGTTCCAACCGGTGCACCACACCCCCAACGCCCGCCGTTGCGGCACCCAACCGTTAACCCCGTGGACGGGGTATGACATTTCATGGAATACACAATACAGACTTCAGTCACCGGCAAGTTCGACGACGTCGTCGACATCACGATCGCAGCGCTCGAAGACGAAGGATTCGGCGTCCTCTGTGACATTGACATTCAGGCGACACTCAAGGAGAAACTCGGCGAAGAGTTCCGCCAGTACCGCATTCTCGGTGCATGCAATCCCCCTCTGGCATACGAGGGACTGACCGAAGAAATCGAACTCGGCGCACTCCTCCCGTGTAACGTCATCGTCTACGAAACCGATGACGGCGATATCGTTGTGAGTGCCGTCGATCCGCAGCAATTGGTCGGCATCGCAGACAACGATGCGCTCGACTCCATCGCGACCGAGGTCAACGAGCGTTTCGAGCGTGTTCTCTCGGCCGTCCCCGACAAACTAGGCTCCACGTCGGAGGCCTGATCTTCGATGTCTTCATCGAACCAACTCGACACCACGACCATCGTTCTCCTGACACTCGGAGCGATCATCCTGCTCCCGTTGCTCACAATGGGGATGGGATTCGGCGGGATGATGGGGTACGGTGGGATGATGGGTCAGTATGGCGGAACTGGTGGATGGTGGCCGTTCATCGGGATGCTCGTCCCGCTCCTCATCCTCCTCGGCGGTGGCTACCTCGTCTTCCGGCGCATGAGCGAAACGCAGACATCTCGAAATCCCGCAATGGAGGAACTCCGCGCGGCATACGCTCGCGGCGACCTCACTGACGAAGAGTTCGAAGCCCGCCGCGACAGGCTCGAACGGTCGGAGTAAACCAACGAGTACGCACTAAGGTGGGTATTTCCCACGCTTGTGTGATCGAATGCATTCGTGATGCTACTCCCGATCACCACTGTGTGAGCGCGCCTTCGAATCGAAGAGATGGAATTCTCTCAGCTTACGATTCTGAATAGCAATGTGGTTAAGTCCCAATACCGTAGTATACTATGTGACCGAAGTCATCCTCTTCACCCAAGAGACGTGCGGAGCATGCGCAACACAGCGAGAGAAAAACGAGGGCATCGAGGACGAATACCCCGACGTCGAGTTTCGAGAGGTCGACATCCAGAAAGATCTGGAAACGGCCGAGAAATACGGCGTCCGGAAGACGCCGACGACACTCGTCTACGCGAACGGTGAACAGACCGCCGAATTCATCGGCATCGTCGACCGGGAAGATCTGGAGTCAGCTATCGAGAGCGCGACCCAGCAGTCATCTGGATTCGCCCAGCGCCTCGTCGATGTCGTGCGCGGATAACGAACCAGCGACCGATTGAACTCATATGACGAACTATAGTCGACGATAGTCGACGTCAGTTCCTGAGAGTGTTCGGTGCAGGCGCAGTCGCCAGCGCAGCCCTCTCTCAGCCAGCGAGCGCACAGGAGACGCTCATCGTGAAGATGGGCAACAACTATTTCGACCCGATCGGGCTCCACGTCGAACCCGGCACGACCGTCCGCTTCGAGATAGCAGCCGGTGCACACTCGGCAACGGCCTACGAGAACCGGATTCCATCCGCCGCCAGCGGATTCGATCGTGGGATCATCTCGTCGGGAGGGTTCGAGTACACGTTCGAAGAACCAGGCACGTACGACTACTACTGCATCCTGCACAAGTCGGTCGGGATGGCCGGTCGCATCGTCGTCGGCAGCCCTGGCGGTCCAGCCGAAGCAAATCCAATTCCAACGGTGACGTGCCCGAGAGCGACGCGATCGTCGAACAGGGCGCGATAGCGTATGGATCCAACATCGGAAGTGGCGGGCTGCCGTTCGTCGGCGGGGCACTCGGAATGCTGGGGCTGGTCGGCGGACTCCTCTACTGGGCACTGGGTCGAGGTGCTGCACCTCCAGAAAGTGACGATTCTGCGATGGAACTCCTCCAACGCCGTTACACACGAGGCGGGATCAACGAAGCGGAGTTCCAGCGACGCCGTGAGCGATTGGTGAAGAATCAAGAGAACGACTCTGTTGAAACACTCATTCTTCAGATGTGCTTTTGGCTGAAACAACTGTTACGGAGATATGCGAACTGACCGAGGAGAAGAACAGGCGGGAAAGAGAACTCAATTATTCGATCGACTGGAGAAATTCGTCCAACGTATCCGTGAGCTCACCAACCTCCTCTCCGTTGATTTCAGCCGAGTACCGGACGATGACCACATCCTTCTCATCGGTATGACGGGCTTTATCAATTTTCTCAACACCTTTCCAAATCCCCGTGACTTCAACTTGGTCGTGTTCGGCGTGGTTGTACGTTTCACCACGATTTACGACTATATCTGAGTCAGAACCCGGCAACTCATCAGAATCACCCATACGAACCTGTGATAGCCGCTGGTCCTTGTCTCTGTTGCTGGATGCAGTATATCGTTCGCCTATACGTAACACGGCCACCGGGAACCGATCATGGCTGGAGGGTTTCAACAGAGCCCAGAGAACTGGAGCCCCTCGAATGCTGTGCGTGTGGAGGGCCTCACGCTCGCTGATCACGAGCCAGTAGTCGATCTTGATGCCGGACGATCCGTACCGAAACCAGGTATCACCAGCGGAGAATTGGGAGCACAGCGATTTATGCCGATAGCTACTGTACGTTCGAGGAACCAATGGCTCGATGCTACATCTGTGATTCACGGTGCGCCAGCGATGACGAGGTGTTCATCTGCGAGCACTGCGGGTGCTGCTGTCACCGGCACTGTATGGAAGAATACGACACCGATGACTGCCCGAAGTGTGTGGGAGAGCCAATGATCGGGGCAATCGAATTTTAGTAGTTCAGCCACACTACCGCCGGTGACAGCCCGGGGTCGAAGTATGGATGTTTAGCTGGCGAAATACTTTCTTGACTCTTCCCCGTAGCACGGGTATGTCTACGACCGTCGAACTCCCCGATGTCGATGAGACGTGCGCCTACTGCAGATCGCGTATCTTCGACCACGACCCGATCTGTGTGCGCGACTGTACCGACGACTGTGGGTCGCCGACGTACTTCTGCAACTACGCGTGTCTCTCGACCTACGTGGACGAAACCAACTTGACGAGTGGCGACGCGTGTGAGTGGGCGCCTGACGACTCCGACTGCTGCTGAGTGGACTCACCTCAGTCAGAACACAGAGCAACGTATCGGCTATCCCCAAGTGAGGAGCCATCGCTGGAGCAGTACTGGTCGTCTAACTTTATGGACGCAGTCGACGAAGTCCGTAGTGGTTCACCATGTCCACCGAGCGCACCTCCGACGGCCTGCTCCGCATCGTCCTGATCGTCCTCGCAGTGATCGTCCTGTTCCCACTGCTAATGATGGTATTCGCGGTGCCGATGATGGGGATGATGGGGTGGTGGTGGGGCGGCGGGATGGCTGGCGGCCTCTCACCTCTGTGGGGCATCGGGATGATGCTCGTCTGGCTCGTCGTCCTCGTCGGTATCGGGTACCTCCTCTATCGCGGCCTCGTCGGCCGCGTTGGACCGTCGATGAGCTCAGACCGCGCCCTCGAGGAACTCCGAGTGGCGTACGCTCGCGGTGATCTCTCCGACGAGGAGTTCGAGGAACGTCGTGCGAAGCTCCGCCGCGAGGAGTCGCAGTAATCCACCATCATGTCCCCGACAGTACAGCGGCGGAAATTCCTGACGGCGCTCGGAGCTGGCATCACAAGTCTCGCGGGCTGTGTCAGGAACCTTCCAGGCAGTGGTGGCGGTGTCGACAGAACGATCTACATCGGAGCCTACCACTGGGGCTTCGTCATCTTTGACGAATCTGGCGAGGAACTGGAGCGTGTCAGCCTGCAACGTAACGATGTTCTTCGAGTCGTTTCGTTCAACACGCTCTCGAGTCAAGCCATTCAATCTCTTCCATCATCGATCCGCGAGGCCATCCCCGACCACGAAGCGCTCGAAGAGCGAAACGAAGAGCGCATCCCGCCCCCTGCTGACGGCGACTTCCACGAACTGCTGGAAGAAGCAAACGAGCAGTATCCCGACCACAGCATCGCGATCATGCCATCTGGACAGGTTCACATGGCTGGTGGTATGATGCACCCAGTCGCGCTCCCTCAGAGTGCCACCAGACCTGCCGTTCGTCAACTCAGTGCGACGCGACGTGGCGATTACACGCTGAGCTGCCTGACCTACTGCGGCTACGGCCATCCCTACATGGAGATCGACGGCGGCATCATCGTCACGTAAGCATTCGTCGCTTACCACGAACCGACGGTCAACTGCTTCCAGTACTATCGTCTGACGAGCCCGTGAACTGCCTCGCTTGCTCGATCCAGGACGTCACTCGTGATTCACTGAGACCGAGTCGGTCAGCGAGCGAGACTGGTTCTGCGGCTGCGAGTTTCGTCACCGTCGTGATCCCGACGTCGTGGAGACGCGCCTCGTACGTCGGACCGATTCCGTCAAGCGTCTGTAACGATCGATCCTGGTCAGTCTCTGCTTCAGCTTCACCCTGATCGACTGTGGCCGACTCCTCAGATTGTGTTGCCGACCGCTCACGGAACCACGTCGCAACGCGGGGCCACAACTCCGCATGAGCCTTTCCCGAGACGGCCATCCCGACGTGACCGGTCGGAAACTCGTAGATGTCGGTGTCCGCACTCGGAATAACGTCAGTAAAGGGCTTGCTCGCCTCCGGAGGGATGAGATGGTCGAACGAGCCGATGATCTGTAACATAGGCATCGTGAGATTCTCGATGTCGACAGGGCCGCCGTCTAGTACCAGTTCGTTCTGGTAGAGTGCGTTCTCTTGGTAAATGTCCTCGATGAACTGGCGGTAGGCTTCCCCCGCGACGTCAACCCCATCGCGGACCCAGCGTTCCATCCGGCCGAAGTTCTCCACGGCGGTCCTGTCGTCGAGGTTGTCGAGGAGGATTGTGTATTTGCCGAGATACGTATCGACGGGGTTCATCTGGGCGAACCCCGCAGCGAGAAACTCCGCTGGAACGTTCCCGTACGTCCCGGTGATCGCTCCCGGATCGAAGTACTCCTCGCTCCCCCATTGTTCGAGGATGCCACCGGTGTCGTCGAAACAGAGGCCCGTCGCCATGAGCCCGAGATTGTTGACCTTCTCCGGATGGAGCGCCGCATACATTGTACTCAGCGTCCCGCCCATGCAGTAGCCGAGGATGTTGATGGCGTCAGTTCCAGTTCGCTCAAGGACAACGTCGGCGCAGTTGTCGATGTATCGATTCACGTAGTCGCCGAGCGTCAGCGACGCGTCGAGCCGGGACGGTTCACCCCAGTCGATGAGATAGACGTCGAAGCCGTCCTCGAGGAATCGGCGAACTACACTCTTGTCGGGCTGCAGATCGAGAATGTAGGGCCGATTGATCAGCGCATAGACGACGAGGAGCGGTGTGTCGTGCGGGTCGTCTGTGAGTGGTTCATAGTGGAGGAGATCGAGTTTGTTCTCGGAGTAGATAGCCTCACTCGGGGTCTGTCCTACCTCGACGGAAGCGATGTCACCGAGTCGCTCTGGAAGAAGGCGCATAGTCTCAGCGGCTTCCGTTCCCTGGGTTTGTATTCTGCGTTGAATCTTCAGTGGGGCCGTGAACGGATTCATGGTCTTGACTAGGCTGTACAGACGAGTCACTCCGGAAGCGGATCGATCAGCACCGTTGCCGTCCCGTCGAGGACGATCTCGTCAGCGTCGTTTTCGATGCGCGTCGTGAGTCGATACCGGTCGTCTTCGAGTTCGTCGACGATCTTGCACTGGGTCGTCAGCGACTCGCCGATGTCGACCGGCCGCCGGAAGTCCAGATTTTGCGAGATGTAGATCGTGAGGCCAGGGAAACACGCGAGGGCAGCGCTAATCAGTCCCGAGACAAGCGTCCCGTGGACGATCCGGTGGTCGAACCGGGTCTTCTCGGCGAACGCGTCGTTGAGGTGGAGGGCATTCGTGTCGCTGGTCGCTTCGGCGAATTTCCGGACGTCGTCGTCGGTGATAACTTTCGAGAAGCTAACGCGGTCGCCCTCCTGGAGTGACGCGGGATCTTCGATGTCGATGTCGAACTCGCCTTTTGCACGGCCATATGGTAGTCGTGGGAGAACGGCTCCACTCGCCTCGACAAGGTGCGGGTGTGGGGTTTCGACGTACTTCTTGGGGCCGCTTTCGAACAGTTCGAGGCAGTCCGTAGAACAGAAGCGGCGAGAGTTCGTGACCGACTGAAAACAGCGGTAGATCGGATGGTACGTGTTATCGATGTAAGCCCCGAAGCTCACGACACCGGCCTTTATAATATCCTAGATAGTATTACGAGTCGAGGAAACCAGGAACGCTGACGAGGGAAAATGCAATACGGAGATGGGGTGACTGTCGACACGGTCGTTGGGTCTGTGTCGTTCAACGTCGATTTGACCCCTGTTTGATGGGTGAAATCACACGGATTGTGAGAGAAGCCTTCCAAGCTCATGGCCCGGGTTCAAATCCCGGTCCGCGCATGTTTTCACGCGAGCAACCCCGCGAGCGTGGAATATCGTCCTCGAACCCTCACTCCTCGCCCAGCCGCTCCGAGAGCCGGTCGAACCGGTCCCGGGCGGACTCGCGGCGCTCGCGGGTCGTCTCGGGCAGGTACGTCGCCTCGACCACCTCGCCGTCCTCGACGACCACCTCGAACACCGCGCCCTCGCGGCGCCCGTCGGCCGGGAGGTCCGCGGCGGGGAGGGTCCGTTCGTCGACGACCCGCCCCTCCGCTTCGAGCAGCAGGACGGCCGTCTCGCCGTCGACGATGCGGTCGAGGACGGCGGTGACGGGGCCGTCGGCGTCGGGATCGAACTCGCTCATGGGGTCGCCGTAGGCGCTCCGTGACCGTCAATGGAGGGGCCGACGGCCGCCTCGCCGTCGTCCGGCTTCTCGTCGAGCAACGCCCCGGGGTCGGTCGGGCCCTCGCGTTCGGTCTCGACCGCGACCGACTCGCCGTCGGTCCGGACGACGACGTCGCCGTGGACGGCCGTCCAGTAGGTCTCGACGCCGCGGTCGGCGAACGTCGCCAGCACCTCGTCGTGTGGGTGGCCGTACTGGCTGTCCTCGGCGCTCGAGACGACCGCCACCGCGGGGTCGACGGCGTCGAGGAACGGCTCGCTCGAACTGGTCGACGAGCCGTGGTGGCCGGCCTGGTAGACGTCGGCGTCGAGCGCCTCGCCGTGGGCCTCGACCAGCCGCCGCTCGACGTCGGCCTCCGCGTCGCCGGTCGTCAGGTACCGCACCTCGCCGAACTCGACGACGAGGGCGACGCTGTTCTCGTGGAACCCCTCGCCTACGTCCCCCTCCGGCGGGTTGTAGAACTCGACGGTCGCGTTCCCGAACCCGGCGGCGTCGCCCGCCCGGACCTCGTACAGCGTCACGTCGTGGTCCTCGACCGCGTCGAGGTAGCGGTCGTAGGTCGCGGAGGTGTGGACCACGCCGGAGTCGTAGGCGGTGCCGACGCCGTCCCCCTCGGTCTCGACGTGTTCGATCACCGCGGCGTGGCCCCCGATGTGGTCGGCGTGGGCGTGGGTCGCGACGAGGTGGTCGATTCGGTCGACGTCGTGGGCGTCGAGGGCGTCGATCACCGCCGCGCCGTCGGCCTGCCAGCCGCCGGAGTCGATCAGCATCGTCTCGCCGGAGGGCTCGATCAGCAGCGTCGCGTCGGCCTGTCCGACGTCGAGGTGGTGGATTTCGAGGTCGCCCTCGGGTTCGTCGGCGGCTGCCGGGTCGTCGCCCGTCCCGGTGTCGCCCGCACAGCCGGCGAGGACGACGAACAGGGCGACGAGGACGACGAGCAGAGCACGTCTCATAGGAGGCGATCGGACGCCGGTCGGAAGGCGGTTCCGGTCGGCCGCCGACGGTCAGCCGTAGGTCTCCCGCACGTACGCCGCGAGTTCCGCGACCGTGTCGACGTCGTACGTCCAGAAGCCCACGAACTGGCCGGGCTCGCGCTCCTCGGCGAGCAGGGCGCAGGCCTGCAGTTCGTCGTCGCCGCCGTCGAAGGTGAGAAACCAGTAGTCGCCGATCTCGCCGTCGGTCACCGGGTGGAGGGTCACGTGCTCCGCGTCGGACGGCTCCCGGTCGGGCCGGCCGTAGACGTGGATCTCGAGGTCGGTCTCCGCGCCCAGTCGCTCGTAGACGGGAAGCTGGGTCCGGAAGGTCGACAGCCGCTGGAAGCCGGCCCGCAGGCGGCCCCAGCCGACCCGCCACGCCCGGTTCTCGATCTCGCGGGTCGTCGCCAGCAGTTGCTGCCGGTCCAGCGAGCGCCAGAGCGTGTTGTCGAGGACGCCGAGGATCGTCCGGTACTCGGCGTCGACGAGTTCGTCGGTCCAGGGACGGTAGACGGGCGGTTCGAGGAACTCGCGGACCTCGGCGAGGCCGACCGAGGCGACGAACTCCCCGTCGCGACGGAGCACGAGAAACCCCTGTGAGCTGTACGCCGGCAGCGAGCGGTGGTCGACCGAGACGTTCCGCGAGTCGAACTGTTCGACGACGTCGTAGTCGTGTTCGGGAGCGTAGACGGTGAGGTCGAGGCGCCGGCGCTCGACGCGGTCGAGGAACTCGCGGAAGCTCACGGCCGTCCCTCCGGCCCGGTCTCGGCCTCGCAGGCCAGGCGGACGAACTCCCGGACCGTCCCGGAACACGACAGCGACACCTCGCCCGACTCGTGGTCGTACCGGACTACGCCCACGTCGGCCATCGCGGGCAGGTGTCTGTGGGTCAGGTCGACGTAGACGCCGTCCCGGAGGCGCTTGCTCGCGGTGCCGTAGGTCGTCGCGTTCGTCCACCCGACGACGACGTCGGCCAGTTCGTCGAGCGCCACCGTCCCGTGTTCGAGGAGGAAGTAGAGGGCGTACCGCCGGTCCCGGTTGCGGAGGACGCGGAACACGTCGTCGTCGAGGCCGTCCTCGTCCTCGCTCTCGTCCCCGTTTCCGTCTTCACCGGGGCCCGCGTTCGTGCGGCGTCGTCGTCGGTCGTCGGGCATCAGCCTCCGTGAAGGTATGCTAAAGCGGAGAGTGGTCCTTTGCCTTGCACACGCAACCGGCGGGTCGAGGCCGGCGCGTTAGTCCGAGCGGTCGTGGAGGTCGACGGTCGCGGCGAAGACGACCCCGAGGACGATCCCGAAGACGACGTGTCCGAGGAGGCTCTCGGCGGCGGCGATCGGGAACTCGCCCCCGGGCGACGCCCCGATCGTCTGGGACCACACGGGCAGGACGATCACGGGGAGGATCGCCCAGACTGCCAGCCCGAAGGCGAAGCCGGCGGCGACGATCCGCAGCGAGACACCGGTCTCCGAGAGGGCGTCCGTCTCGACGTCCGACCGGAGTACCCCGAGGATCGCCGGCCGCGTGACGAGGAAGCCGAAGACGACCCCGAGGACGATCCCGTGGGCGACGTGGACGGCCCACCCGGTGAGCGTGCCCGGTTCGAGGCCGTAGATCGCCGGGATCGTCGCCTCGACGACCTCGGGATCGAACAGCCACACGAGGACCCCGAACGCGAGCGCACCGACCGCACCGCCGAGCGCGCCCCCGATCGGCCACCCGAGGCCGCTGCTGCTGCCGAACTCGGTCGCAGCGTCGGTGTCGGACTCGGCGCTCATGGCGGGGATCGTACCACGATGGGGGGCAAAAGGGTTCGCGCGGCACACCGCGGCGTCCGTCAGGGTTACGACGCAGGGCGTCGAACCGCGGGCGTGGAGTTCGAGATACTGGGCTGGCCGCCCGACGGGCCGAAACTCCCCCTCGACCACGAGCGGTTCGCCTACGCCGGGAAGTTCGTGATGACCAACACCGGCAAGGCGGTCGCCCGCGAGGACGGCGGGATCGTCGCGGCGGTCGCGTTCAACGAGGACCGGACCGACGACGCGACGCTGTGGCTGCGGTACGTCACCGTCGCCGCCGACCGCCGCGGCGAGGGGATCGGCCCGCGCCTGCTCGCGCTCGTACGCGACCGCGCGCTCGACCGCGGCTACGACCGCCTGCGCATCGCGGTCAACAACCCCTTCGCCTACGAGGCGCTCTATCGCGTCGGCTTCTCCTTCACCGGCGAGACGACCGGCATCGCCGAACTGGCGCTCGCGTATCCCGGTCCCGCCGACGACCCCGACGCGCGGGCGGCCGCCTACCGCGACGGCCTCGACCGGTTCCGCGAGCGGGACCTCTCGGCGGCCGAGCGGGAGTTTCTCGACTCCCGGGGCGAGCGGCCGCCGGCGCCGACGGCGGACGAGTAGAGCCGAGCGGGCGGGAAGCCAACTATCAAATCCCTCTCGTGCCAACGAGTGGGTAATGGGAAACGCAGCACTCCGGGACATCGCGGTCATCGAGGAGATTCCCTTCTCGGCGGTCGAGGGCGTCGTCGCCGTCGACGCCCACAACTGGCTCTACCGGTACCTGACGACGACCGTCAAGTGGACCGCGAGCGAGACGTACACGACCCCCGACGGGACCGAGGTGGCGAACCTGATCGGCATCGTTCAGGGGCTGCCGAAGTTCTTCGAGAACGACGTCGTTCCGGTGATGGTCTTCGACGGCGGCCCCTCCGAACTCAAGGAAGAGGAGATCGAGTCCCGCCGCGAACAGCGCCGGAGCTACGAGGAGCAACTGGAGGTCGCCCGCGAGGAGGGCGACGAGGTCGCCGTCGCTCGACTGGAGTCGCGCACCCAGCGGCTGACGCCGACGATCCAGGAGACCAGCCGCGAACTCCTGCGGTTGCTCGACGTGCCGGTCGTCGAGGCCCCGGCGGAGGGCGAGGCGCAGGCGGCACACATGGTCCGGCGCGGCGACGCCGACTACGTCGGCTCCGAGGACTACGACGCGCTGCTGTTCGGCGCGCCGCTGACGCTGCGCCAGTTGACGAGCAAGGGCGACCCCGAACTGATGGACCTCGACGCGACGCTCGCGAAACACGACCTGACGCTCGAACAGTTGATCGACGCGGCGATCCTGATCGGGACGGATTTCAACCCCGGCGTGAACGGCATCGGCCCGAAGACGGCCCTCTCGGCGATCGAGGAACACGGCGACATCTGGGGCGTCCTCGAAGCGCGCGGCGAGCACGTCGAGTACGCCGACCGCGTCCGGCAACTCTTCCGCGACCCGAACGTGACCGACGACTACGCGTTCGACACCGACCTCGATCCCGACCTGTCGGCGGCCCGCGAGTACGTCGTCGACGAGTGGGGCGTCGACGCGGGCGAGGTCGAACGCGGCTTCGAGCGCATCGAGGAGAGCGTCGCGCAGACGGGGCTGGACCGCTGGACCTGACCGGCGGACTACCGCACGTCCGCGCTCGCCGCCCGCCCGATCGCGTACACCGCGACGCTCCCGAACGCGACCGCGAGGCCGACCAGCACCGCGAGCGCGGGGACGAGCGTGTCCCACATCCCGCCGAAGCGAGTCACCTCGATCACGGTCATCGTGTCCTCGCCGAGCATGGCCGCGCGGGCGGCGTCGGCGCCGTAGGTTACGGGATTGAACGCCGCGACCGTCCGGATCCACCCCGGGAGCGCCGACAGCGGGAGGAAGGCGCTGGAGACGAACAGCAACGGTAGCTGGACGAGGTTCGCGCCGATGATCGTCGACTCCTCGTCGCGGGTGAGCACGGCGAGAACGTTCGAGAGCGCGGTGAACCACAGCGAGAAGACGACGGCGATGGCGGCGATGCCGACGGCGCCGAGGAAGCCGGTGGCGACCTCCGCGCCGAGGGCGACGCCGAGGCCGAGTACGATCACGACCTGTGCGACGATGCGGACGAGTTCGGCGAGGGTCTTCCCGACGAACACCGCGGTGCGGTTCATCGGGCTGACGAGCGTCTTCTCGAACATCCCGTTCTCGATGTCGTTGACCAGCCCGATGCCCGAACTCGCCGCGGCCACCAGCGCGACCTGAACGACGATGGCGGGCACGAGGTACGTCTCGTAGCTGATCCCCTCGAGGGCGGCGGTCGCGACGCCGCCGAACACCTGCGTGAAGAGGACGAGGAAGATGATCGGCTGGACGAGCGAGACGACGAGCACGAACGGGTTGCGGATCGACTTGCGCGTCCACCGGACGAACGTGATCCGGACGTCGCTGGCGAAGCCGCCGCCGTGGCCGCCCGCGGGGGCGGGCACGCTCACTGGCGGTCACCCCCGTCGGCCGAATCGCCGGCCGGCGTTCCGTTCCCGTCCTCACTCCCGTCCCCGTCCACCCCGCCGTCGCCGACCGCGCCCGCCGTCGCGTCCGCGGCGGGCCGGGCCGTCGACTCGCTCCCGTCGCCGGTGACCGCGAGGAAGACGTCGTCCAGCGTCGGCGCGCGGACGTCGAAGCCCGTCACGCCGATTCCGGCGTCCCGGAGGGCGACCAGCAGGTCGGGCCCCTTCGAGCGGGCGTCCCGGGCGGTCACCGACAGACCCGACTCGGTCGACTCGACGGTCGCGCCGGCGGCGAAGACCTCGCCCTCGCGGGCGACGGCGGCGGCCCGCTCGCGGTCGGCGGGGTCGGCGAGTTCGACGTCGAGGATCTCGCCGCCGACGCGCCGCTTCAGTTCGGCGGGTGACCCCTCGGCGACGACGCTCCCGCGCTGGATCACCGAGAGCCGCTCGCACAACTGGTCTGCCTCTTCGAGGTACTGGGTCGTCAGGAAGACGGTCGTCCCCGCGTCGTTGATCCGCCGGAAGTACTCCCACAGGCGGTTGCGCGCGGCGGGGTCGAGCCCGGTCGTCGGTTCGTCGAGGAAGACCAGCGGCGGCCGGTGGACGAGCGCCGTCGCGGCGTCGAGGCGCTTTTTCATCCCGCCGGAGAAGTCGTCGGCCACCTTGTCCGCGACGGCCGCCAGCTCGACCAGTTCGAGCAACTCGTCGATGCGGTCGGCCCGCTCGCCCCGGGGGACGCCGTAGGCGGCGCAGGCGTACCGGAGGTTCTCGCGGGCCGTGAGTTCGGGGTCGACGCTCGTCTCCTGGGCCATGTAGCCGATCGACGAGCGCACCCGCCGGGGGTCGGCGAGCGCGTCGACCCCCTCGATCCGGACGGTCCCCGCGGTCGGGCGCAGCAGCGTCACCAGCGTCTTGATCGTCGTCGTCTTCCCCGCGCCGTTCGGCCCCAGGAACCCGAAGAACTCGCCGCGTTCGACCAGCAGGTCCACCCCGCGGACGGCCTCGGTGCCGTCGGCGTAGGTCACCTCGACGTCGCGGGCTTCGATCGCGTACTCCGTCACACGAGCGGTAAGGCCCGCCGGGAGGAAATACCCCTCGCTCACCCCTCGGCCGGTCCGAGGTCGTACCCCATCGCCTGCGCGTGCAGGTGCGCGAACGCCAGGAACGGCCCGCGAACCTTCTCGGTCGGCTCGAACTCCACCCGCGGGGGGACCTCGTCGTACGACTTCCGGGAGAGCAGCCCCGCGGCCGTCAGTTCGCGCAACCGCACCGAGAGGGCGTTCGCCGGGGCCTCGACTTCCGAGAAGCGCACGGTTCGATTCCGTCGTCGCGCCGGTCCCGTCGTCCATGCGAGACGCGACGACCTCCGGGGACGCGTGCTTCGCTTTTCGAACCGTCGAGCGAGCGCCGTCGAGGCGCCCACTACTTCGATCCTCCGAAGTCGGGCGCTTAAGTCCGCGGCGCTCCTTTCGGGTGACATGCGAACCACAGCGGGGATGTGGCGATGAGGCGGGTCCTCGTCACCGGCGCGACCAGCACGGTGGGCGGCCACGTCGTCGACGGCCTCCGCGACCGCGAGGGGGTGGCCGTCCGGGCGGCCAGCCGCGACCCGGCGGCCGTCGGCGCGGGCGTCGAGCGCGTCCGCTTCGACTTCACCGACCCCGCGACCTACCGCGCCGCGTTCGCCGACGTCGACGCGGTCTTCCTCGTCCGGCCGCCGGCCATCTCCCGGGTCCGCCGGGACCTCGTCCCCGCGCTGTCGGCCGCCGTCGGCGCGGGCGTCGAGCGCGTCGTCTTCCTCTCGGTGCTCGGCGCGGAGCGCAACCCCGTCGTCCCCCACACCCGGATCGAGTCGTGGCTCGCGGAGGCGCCACTGGAGACGACGTTCCTGCGCGCTTCCTTCTTCCTGCAGAACCTCGCGACGGTCCACCGCGAGGAGATCCGCCGCGGCGAACTGTTCGTCCCCGCCGGGGACGGCGAGACGAGTTTCGTCGACGTCCGCGACGTCGCCGCCGTCGGCGTCGAGTGCCTCGACGGCGGCCCGACCGGCGCCCTCGACCTCACCGGGCCGGAGGCCCTCGACTACGGGACGGTCTGCCGGCGCCTCTCGGCGGTCCTCGGCCGGGAGGTCGAGTACGCGAACCCGTCGCTGGCGCGCTTTCTCGTCCGCCGGTTGCGGACGGACCGCGACCCGGCGCGGGTCGCCGTGATGGCCGGCATCTACACCACGGCCCGCCTCGGCCTCGCGGGCCGGGTGACCGACGACGTCCGGCGGGTGCTGGGGCGCGATCCTCTCGACGTCGAGACGTTCGCCCGCGACTACCGCGAGGTCTGGGCCTGACCGGTCACGTCGCCGAACGGTGACGCGCGCCGGGAACGCCCTATATGGATCGGCGGGCCGTATCGCCTCCCGGTGAACCGACGACGGGTGCTCGCGGCTGTCGGCGGGGGATGTGCCCTCCCCGCGCTCTGGTACGCCGGCCGCTCCCCCCGGCGGTCGATCGACGTCCGATTCTGGCTCAGCGAGCGCGCCGCCCGCCACGACGGCGTCGGCCGCCGGATCGAGTCGTACGTCGGCGACGCGCTCGGCGAGGCCTTCGACGACGTGACCGTCTCCGCGGGCGGCGTCGTCGGCGTCGACACCGAGCACGGCTTCCGGGTGACCCGCTCCGGGGAGTGGCCCCGCCTCGTCGGGACGGAACTCGCCGCCGCCCGCGGCCTCGACCCGGTCGACGACGTCAACCTGCTCGTGACCGACGGGCCGGTCGACCGCACGCCCGCCGGCGCGGCGGTGCCCCACGTGGCCTCCGCCGGCGGGGCCCGCCACCTCGGGTCGGTCCCGGCCCGCGAGGCCGTCGACGACGTGGTCCCGTACACGACGCGCTGGCGCGTCGTCCAGTTGCTGCTCCACGAGGTCGGCCACGCCCTCGGCCTCGACCACGACCACGGGTCGATCGTCGGCGATGCGGAGGCGACCGTCGCCTCGCCGATGATCAGCGCGTACGCGTGGCTCGACGAGCGCGCCGGCCACGACCGGTTCGACGCCGACCGGAGCGCCTGCGGCCGGACGTACCCGGCGGACCGCGGCGGCGAGCGACGCCTCTCGCTGTCGTTCTCGGAGTGTGCCGTCGCCCGCCTGCGCTCGTACGACGGCGGACTGCTCCCCTGACGGCCGTCACCGGCCGCGCCGGCGCGTCCCGGGGTCGAGTTCGGACTGGACGAGGTCGACCGCGTTGCGGACCGCGCCGACCGACGAGAGGTAGCCGGCGCCGACGGTCGCCTTCAGCGCCGTCGCGGCCCGACCCGTCACGACCGCCGGCCCGACCTGCGCGACGGCGTCGTCGCCGACGCTGACCAGCCAGCCGGGGGACTCGAACGAGAACTGTTCGAGACGCGGCTCGAAGAGCCCGCCGCGTCGCTCGTGGTCGACGATCCGGGCGACGTTCTCGGCGACCGTCCGCGCCTCGCGCACCGCCGACTGGGCGCTCGCGGGCACCGCCTCGCCGTCGGCGTCGACGACGCGGGCGACGTCCCCGAGGGCGAACGTCCGCCGGTCGAGTCGGAGGTCGCCGCGGACGGTCGACCGCTCGCCGTCGAGCGCGCCCGGCCCGGCGATGCCGCCGGTCCAGACGAAGACGTCGTACGGCACCGGCCCGTCGTCGGTGTGGATCGTCGCCTCGTCGGCGCGTGCGACCGCCGTCCCCGTCCGCACGTCGACGCCCTGTGCTTCGAGCGCGTCGCGGACCGCCCGTCGGAAGTTCGACGGGAAGGCCGGCGCCACCTCGTCGAGGCGTTCGAGTAGCGTGATCGTCGCCTCGCGACCGTCCTCGTCGACGAGCGCCGCGAGTTCGCCGGCGACCTGGACGCCCGAGAGGCCGGCGCCGCCGACGACGAGGCGGGGGTCGTCGCCCTCCAGCGCGTCGAGGACGTCCCGACGGATCGCCCGGGCGTGGTGGAGCCGCTTCAGCGGCGTCGCGCGCTCGCGGACCCCTTCGAGGCCGTAGTGGGCGGTCTCGGCGCCCAGACAGACCGCACAGACGTCGTAGGAGAGCGTGCCGTCGGTGCAGGTGACGGTCCGGGCCTCGCGGTCGACGTCCTCGACGCGGGCGACGCGGACCGTCGCGCGGTCGACGACGTCGGGCAGCGGGATCGAAATCTCGGCGGCGAGCGACGGCCGGCGGATCACCCGGTGGAGTTCGTGCTGGACGAGGTGGTCGGGCGACTCGTCGACCAGCGTGAGGTCGACGTCCGCGGGGAGTTTTCGTTCGAGCAGGCGGGTGAGCGTCAGGCCGGCGTAGCCCGCGCCGAGCACGACGACGTGCATGGTCGACCTAGGGGGTCGAAGACTAAAGGTGTGCCCGGGGCCGGACGCTCACCGATCGGCCGCCGGCAGCGTGACGGTGAACACCGACCCCTCGCCGGGGTCGGAGTCGACGCGGATCTCGCCGCCGTGGCGCTCGACGATCCGCCGACAGAGCGCCAGCCCGATCCCGGTGCCCGGGTGCTCGTCGCGGCCGTGGAGACGCTGGAAGACCTCGAAGATGCGCTCTTGCTCGTCGGGGGCGATACCGACCCCCTCGTCGCGCACCGCGATCCGCCAGCGCCCTCCGGCGCGCTCGGCGTCGATCTCGACTCGCGGCGGTTCGTCGCCGCTGTACGCGATGGCGTTGCTCAGCAGGTTCTGGAACACCTCGCGAAGCTGGCTGGCGTCGCCGTCGACGCGCGGGAGGTCGCCGACCGCGATTTCGGCCCCGCTCTCCTCGATCCGGATCCGGAGGTCCTCGCGGACGTCCTCGACGACGTCGGTCAGGTCGACCGCTTCGAACGGATCGCCCCGCGTCTCGACCCGGGAGTACGCGAGCAGGCCGTCGATCATCTCGCGCATGCGGTCGGCGCCGTCGACGGCGTACCCGAGAAACTCCCGGCCGTCGGCGTCCAGTTCGTCCCCGTACCGTCGGTCGATAAGCTGGAGGTAGCTCGACACCATCCGCAGGGGCTCTTGCAGGTCGTGGGAGGCGCTGTAGGCGAACTGTTCGAGGCGCTCGTTCGACTCCTCGAGTTTCCGCTGGTACTCCTTGCGCTCGGTGATGTCGGTGAGGGCGCCGGGGAACGTCACGGGTTCGCCGTCCGCGTCGCACTCGACGTGGCCGCGGGCGACCACCCAGCGGAGGTCGCCGTCGGCGTCGCGGACGCGGTACTCCGACTCGTACTCGCCACAGGCCTCGACGGCCGCTTCGATCTCCCGCTCGACGCGCTCGCGGTCGGCCTCGTGGATGGCGGAGACGAACCGGTCGAGCGAGACGCCCTCGCGGGCGGCTGCGGGGTCGACGCCGAACGTCCGGGCGAACGAACCGCCCGCGGCGAACCGATCCTCGGGGATCCGGTACTCCCACGTGCCGACCGCGCCGGCCTCCGTCGCCGCCTCCAGTTGCGCCTTGGCCTCCTCGAGGTAGCGTTCGTACTCCTTGCGCTCGGTGACGTCCTGTGACATCGCCATCCCGGCGAACACCGCCCCGCTCTCGTCGGTCACGGGGACCGTCCAGAACCGGAGGCTCAGACCGGCGTACTCGACCTCGAAGGTGTGTGACTCCCCGGCCAACGCGGCCCGGTAGTGCGGTTCGAGGAGTTCGATCTCCTCGTCGTTGCTGCGCTCGTAGAGCGTCTTCCCCATCGTCTCCTCCGGGGTCATGTCGAACGTCTCGTACAGTTCCCCGCCCGCGACCAGATACCGGAGCTCCTCGTCGAACAGCGTGACGATGCCGTTCGGGAAGTTGTCGACGAGCGTCCGGTACCGTTGTCTGGACTCCTCGAGTTGGCGCATGCGCTCCTTCCGTTCGGTGACGTCCTGTGACATCGCCGTGACGGCGAAGACCTCGCCGGCGGCGTCGCGCACCGGGAGGAAGTGGAACTGGTAGGTCCTGCCCTCCATCACGTCCTCGAACTCCGTGGCCTCGCCGTCGAGGGCCGCCTCGTAGGCGGGGACGACGACGTCCGCGACATGCGACGGGAGCGCGTCGCGAACGAGTTCGCCTTCGAGGTCCTCCCGGTTCAGGTTCGCGTCGGCCTCGACCGTGCCGCCGAAGGTGACGTAACGGAGGTCCTCGTCGACGAGGGCGACGGCGCCGCTGGGGTAGTGTTCGACGAACGTCTCGCTCCAGCGCCGGTACTCTTCGAGTTGGCGCTCGTACTCGACCCGGTCGGTGACGTCCTGGGACATTCCCAGCCCTGCCACTACGGTGCCGTCCTCGTCGTACACGGGGACGACCCGGAAGTGGCGAACCTCCCCGCCGAACTCCACCTCGAATTCGCTGCGTTCGCCGTCGAAGACCGCCCGGTACCGCGGCTCGATTTCGTCGGCCATCGCGTCCGGGAGCATCTCGCGGACCGTCCTGCCTTCGAACTCGTCGACCGAACTCGCGAGTCCGTCGAAGATCTCGCCGCCAAGGAACCGGTACCTGAGGTCCTCGTCGAACATGCCCACGGCCCCGTTCGGGAAGTTGTCGACGAGCGTCTGGTAGCGTCGCTCGCTCTCGGCGAGGGCGCGCTCGCGTTCTTTCCGGCCGGTGATGTCACGGAAGTAGACCGAAAGCCCCGTCTCGGAGGGGTAGGCCCGGACGTCGAACCACTTCCCGAGGGAGGGAAGCCGCTCCTCGTAGGACGTCGGCTCCTGGGTTTCGAGGGCGCGGTGGAACGCCTCGTAGCCGCGGGTGCCCCGCGCGTCCGGGAAGACGTCCCAGACGACCTCGCCGAGTAGCTCTTCGGCCGGCCGACCGAGCAGGTCCTCGGCGCGCTCGTTGACGTGGGTGAACCGCCACTCCTCGTCGACCGCGTAGACGGCGTCGGAGACGCGCTCGAAGACCTCCGCGAGTTCGGTCGAGAGCCTGTCGCTCCGGCGTTCGAGTTCGCGCGTGCGCTCTTTGAGGGCGGTGACGTCCTCGCCGGTGGTGACGACGCGGTCGACCGCGCCGTCCTCGTCGAACAGCGGGACGGCGCTGACCGAGAGCCAGCGCGATTCGCCCCCGGGGCGTTCGACTTCGAGGAGCCGGTCGGAGACCGCCTCGCCGGTCTCCAGGGCCGTCGCGAAGGGGTGTTCGTCGATCGATAGTTCCCGGCCCGCCTCGTCGTAGGTCGGCCGGACGCTCGAGAACGCCGTGCGTTCGCGCGCGGAGACGTCGAGCAGTTCCCTGGCGCGCTCGTTTACCCGCGTAACCTCGCCGTCGGCCTCGAGGACCACGACGCCGACGGGACTGGTCTCGAGGACGCGCTCGAGCAGGTCGCGCTCGCGCCGGAGTTCCCGCTCGGCGCGCTCGCGCTCGCTGACGTCCCGTGCGACGCCGATGGTGCCGCGGAAGTCGCCGTCCTCGACGAGCGGGCGCAGGCGGAGTTCGAGGGGGAGCGTCCGGCCGTCGGCGGTGTGCGCCGCGAGTTCGAGCGTGTCGTTCGGGCCCTCCCCGCTCGCGAACTGCCGGCGGACGGCGCGGTCGATCCGGGCGGCGTCCGCCGGGAAGACGAGCGAGACGTGCTCGCCGAGCAGGTCCTCCCTGTCGTGGCCCGTCATCTCGACGAACGCGTCGTCGACGGCCTCGAACCGGCCGGCGGCGTCGAGCTGGTAGATACCGTCGTCGACCGCGTTCACGAGCGTTTCGTACCGTCGGAGCGCCGCGTCGTCGCTCGCCGAGTCCCAGAACGTTTCGGTGGCCCCCGCCCGGTCGGTCATCGCCTACTAGTGACGGCGCGAGCGGATAAACTCGGTGCCGAGTCGGAACGCCGACGGACGCGTCGAGCGGGTCCGGTCGCGACGTTAGAACAGGTGGTCGTCCTGTAGCTGCGCCGGGCCGCCGACGCCCCACGTGGTCGTCGAGACGCCGGTGTCGGCGATCTGTTCCTCGACGTACTCGGCGTGGTCCTCGGTGGTGTTGACGTAGACGCTGGCCCCGGTGTCGGTCGAGAAGTAAGCGGGGACGTCTTCCTCCTCGCGGAGTTCCCGCACGCGGTTGAAGACGGCGAGGGTGGCCGGCTGCCAGTAGACCCACCCCTTCGGCCCGGTCATCGTCGTCGCCGCGAGCGAGAGCGAGTCGTGCTCGGCCAGTTCGAACGCGCGGTCGAAGTCGTCCTCGCGGAGCGCGTCGCGCATCTCGGCGATCTGGCCGTGGACGTGGGCCATCCGCGCGTCGAACATGTGGCTGTCGACGGCCTCGTCGTGGGCGTCCTCGGTCTCCTTGTGGTAGGGGACGAGCGCGACGACGACCTTCAGCTCCTCGTGGAGGTTCGTGGGGATCCGCCGGGAGCGGCAGTCCTCGTCGTTGAGGCCGGTGTACAGCTGAGAGAACGCGCCGGTCACCGCCCGGGCGGCCGAGGCGGAGCCGACGCGGGCGATCGTCGAGATCTCCTGGAGCGAGGCGTCGAGTTCGGCGGCCTCCGCGAGCGCGCGGGCGGCCGCGGCGAAGCCGGACGAGGACGAGCCGAGTCCGACGTTCGAGGGGAAACTGTTCTCGCTCTCGATGCGGACGGGGTAGACGGTGTGGGCGGCGTCGGACATCGACCGGGCCTTCTCGACGACGGCTTCGAGGCGGTCGAACGCGCGCCCGTCGAGTTCCTCGCCGTCGACGACGTAGGTGTCCTCCTCGTAGTCCATCGAGAACTCGACGGTGGTGCGGGTGTGACTCGGTGCCGTGCAGACGCTGATGCTGTCGTGGTACGGCAGTCGCTCGACGTCGTCGCGCATCCCGTGGTACTTGACCAGCCCCTGGATCGGGTGGGCCGTGGCCGTCGCCTTCATACCCTGACACGGGCAGGACGCCCGCTTAAAGGTCACGGCATCCGACCGGTGCGGACGTGCCGGGGCTACTGGAGCGCCCGCTGGAGCGACTCGCGCCACTCCGCGGCCGCCTCGGCGTCCTCTTCGAGGTCGAGGACGCGACCTTCGAGCGAGTCGAGGCGCGCGTCCACGTCCGTTTCGAGGTCGTCGAGTCGATCCTCGATCGAGTCGAGGCGGGCCTCGACGTCGGCGCTGGCGTTCGAGCCGGCGGCGTTGTCGACGTCGAGCGCGCGCCGGAGCGCAGTCTTTCTCGCGCCGCCCTGGTCGTCTTTGAGTTCGGTGAGCAGGCCGTCGATGAGGTCGTCCCGCCGTCCCGCTCCATCCGATGGCGTCAGTGCGTCGTTGCGTGTCGTCATGGTCTCGATGGGGGGTTCGGCCGGTCGAGCCGCCCCGGCCTTTCCCGTATCATACACCTCTTCGATAATAATTGTATCTCTCGAACGGACGCATCAAATTGTCGTGACGTC
Source organism: Salinilacihabitans rarus (assembly GCF_024296665.1). Taxonomy (NCBI): domain Archaea; kingdom Methanobacteriati; phylum Methanobacteriota; class Halobacteria; order Halobacteriales; family Natrialbaceae; genus Salinilacihabitans; species Salinilacihabitans rarus. The sequence goes on from NZ_CP100762.1 coordinate 3,446,766, forward strand.
CGCTCGACGGCCGCCGCCGGGAACCGAACGCCTGAAATGGTCGCTCTCGCAAGGCGAGTGCATGGGAACCCCCCGCGAGAGCCGCGCGGAGCAGGCCGCCGAGGTCGTCGACCGCCTCGAACGCGAGTACCCCGACTCGACCATCTCGCTGCGGTACTCGAACCGGCTCGAACTGCTGATCGCGGTGATCCTCTCGGCGCAGTGTACGGACGAACGGGTCAACGCGGAAACTGAGCACCTCTTCGAGACGTACGACGGACCCGAAGACTACGCGAACGCGCCCCAGGAGGAACTCGCCGAGGACCTGAACTCGATCACCTACTACAACAGCAAGGCCGAGTATATCCGCGAGTCCTGCCGGATGATCGTCGAGGAACACGACGGCGAGGTCCCCGACACCATGGACGAGTTGACCGACCTCCCGGGGGTCGGCCGCAAGACCGCGAACGTGGTGCTCCAGCACGGCCACGACGTCGTCGAGGGGATCGTCGTCGACACGCACGTCCGTCGGCTCTCCCGCCGACTCGGGCTGACCGAGGAGGAGTACCCCGAGCGAATCGAGGCGGACCTCGTGGAGGTCGTCCCCGAGGACTACTGGCAGCAGTTCACCCACCTCTGTATCGACCACGGCCGGGCGGTCTGCACGGCGCGCAACCCCGACTGTTCCGACTGCGTCCTCGCGGACGTCTGTCCCTCCGAGAAGGGCGACGGCGAGGTCGACCTCGCCTCCGGCGAGCCCTGGTGAGCGGACGCCGACCCTCGCAAGCCCAACCCCTTTTCGCGCGACGGCGGTACCCCCGCCCATGCCCGAGGACGACGAACACGGCCGCGACGTCGAACTGGCCCGGGAGAACTCCGAGGCAGACGACGAGGACGAGGAACTCACCGAGGAGCAACGGGAGGCCCGGCGCCGTCAGGAGGAGGAACAGCGCCGACAGGACGTCGAACACCGGTCCGACGAGCGCGAGAACGACGCGCTCGACAACGCGAACCCGGACCACCACCGCGACGAGGAGCCGTACAACGGCTAGCCGACCCGGTACCGGAGGACGTAGCGGACGACCCCCAGCAGGTAGGCGACGATCCAGAAGACGACGTAGCCGAAGACGCCGAGCCGGAGCCGGCGGCGCCACGCGCTCGCGTGCTCGTGGAGGTCGTCGAGCGGCACGTCCGGGTCGGGGTCGGCGTAGCGGTCGTGGGCGCGTTTCACCTGCAGGATGCGGACGATACCCGTGAGTCCCACGAGCAGCATCGCGTACGCCTGCAGGCCGAAGAAGGCGTGGACCGCGAGCAGGCCGCCGATCTGGTCGGCCGCCCGCGGGAGCATCCAGACGACGACCGGGCCGGTGGTAAGCGCCAGCCCGGTGAAGACGACCGCGAGGTGGCGGCGCAACACGGCCCACGTGACCACCTCGGCGTCGAGCACGATCCACGCGCCGTACACGTAGAACGGGAAGCTGACGGTCACGAGGGCGAGTACGGCCGTCGCGAGCGCCAGTTCCGAGGGCATACGCGAGGGTCGGTCGGGCGGGGAATAAGCGGACCGGTGGTTCGTACCGCCTGCGAGACGGCCGCTCGTGTGGAACCGATCACCGGAACCGACGGTCACGGCGTGTGACACACCGTCACGCTAACGGCCGTCGCCGCCGTACCCGGACGGGATGAGCGACGCCCCCGGCGACCGGCCGGACGACTCCCCTGCGGACGCCGACGCCGCGGTGGATCGGGACCTCGAGGAACTCCGCCGGCGCGTCGAGGAGAAGTACGACTTCGAGGAGTTCGGCCCGGCGCAGATGGCCGAGATGACCGGCGAGGAGTGGGAGGCGGCCTTCGACCCCGACGTCTGGATCACCGGCGACGAACTCCTCAAGCGCGTCGAGCGAGAACTCAAAGCCCGCATCGCCGACCGGGACGTGTTCGCGACCCTCGAATACGCCGCCGTCGACGGCGAGCGGCGTCTGGTCGCGTACTCGGACGCCGACTACGCCGTCGTCTACCCCGACGGGAGCGTCGAGGGCCGCGGGACCGTGGTCCGCGACGTCGAGTCGACGGTCGCGCTCTGTTCGATGACCGACTACGAGGTCGACGACCCGCCCGAGCGCTGGGCGCTACCGGGACCGGGCGAGGTCTCGACGTCGGGGAGCGAACTCGGTAACTGGATGTTACAGCTACTCGCCGCCGCCCAGATCCTGCTCGGACTCGTCGCGCTCGCGGCCTGGCTGACCGGCGGCGTCCGCTCGCAACTCGTACTCGGGGTCACCGGCCTCGCGCTGGTCGTCGTCGGCGTCTTCCTGTTCGCGCTGGTCGCGAACGCCCGTCTGGCCGGCCGGTTCCGCGCCGAACAGTACCGCCGGCGCCTGCGATCGATCGGCCGCGGGGCCGACGAGCGCCCGTCGTTCCTGCCGTTCGACGACGAGGCGTTCGAGCGCGCCGACCGCGAGGCGACCGGCGACGACCGGCGACGCTTCGAGTCGTGATCGACGACCGTCACCGCGAGACGAAATCCCGACAGAGAAGCTCGTAAACAGCTATTAATGGCGGAACGAGCCGCTTATCGGCGCGGGATTTAAGGAACGCGCTCCCGTGGTTCGCCCACCCATGGAGCGACGGGCGTTCGTCGTGGCGGCTGGCGGTCTGACGGCGAGCGCCGCGGCCGCCGCGGTCGCGGGTCCCGTCGCGGGACAGGACGAGGGAGGCGGCGACGGCGAGAACGGCGGCGGACAGGACGGCGACGGCGGAGCGGGCAACGAGAGTCAGGACGGCGGAGACGAGACCGCCGGCGGCCAGCAAGGCGGCGACGGCGGTGGCGGCGCCACCGAGGAGGTGATCGTCGGCCCCGGCGGCGAGAACGTCTTCGAACCCGAGACGCTGACGATCGAACCCGGGACCACCGTCGTCTTCAGGTGGGACTCGGACAACCACAACGTCCACCCGACGTCGGTGCCCGACGGCGCCGAGTGGGAGGGCCACCTCGACATCGAGAACGAGGGGTTCGAGTACGAGCACACCTTCGAGACCGAAGGTACCTACGAGTACCAGTGTGACCCCCACGTCAGCGTCGGCATGGTCGGCACCGTCGAGGTCGGCACCCAGGAGGCGGCGGCCGCCGGCGGCGAGGTCGACATCCACGACGTCGGCGTGCCGATCCAGAAGCACTTCGTCGGTCTGGCGACGTTCCTCGCCATCTTCGTCTCGCTGGTCTTCACGTTCTACCTGCTGAAGTACGGCGAATCGGCCCACACGAGCAGCCCCGGGAGGAAGTAACATGTCATCGTCAGGAAGCACCTACGGCGACGTCCACCGGTACGAACCGCCGCGGGAGAGCACGGCCGCAGCGATCGCGATCGTCCTGCTGACGCTCGTCCAGATCGTCTTCGTCGCGCTGTTCGTCTACGGGCTGGCGTCGAACTGGGCGCTGTCCAGCGTCGACGGCGGTACGGGCAACATGTTCCTCGGGTTCCTGCTCGCGGCGATCTTCCTCAACCTCGGGTTCATCCTGTTGCTGTACCGCAAGGAGTTCCTCCCGGACGTGATGATCGTCAAGAAGCGTCGGCGCAAGTGGGAGGACATCTACGTCCGCGAGGAGGACGTCGAGGGCCGACGTCTCGCCGACGAGGCCGGCGCCGGCGCGTTGGACGTCCTCAAGCGCGCGATCTACCCCTACTACAAGCGATAATGGCAGACGACAAGTACCCGACCGACTCGGATCGACGCCGGTTCGTCAAGGGCGTCGTCGGCGGCGCAGCCCTCTCGGGGGTGCTCACCGTCGGCGCGGCGGCCGTGAGCTCCGCGACCGACCCGACGGAGGCCGGCGGCGGGATCATGGAGTACCGCAGCGCCGTCAGGGACCTCGGCCCCGCGCCCCGGGGGCTCCCGCAGATCCCGATCGAGATCGACGACGACGGCTACCTCCAGGGGCTCTGGCCCGAACCGGAGACGGTGACCGCGGGCGGTCAGGAGGTCGTGGTCTCCGAGACCGAGATCGCGGGCACGGAGTACACGACCGAGTGGTACCAGTACTGTGGCGTCCAGACCTTCGAGGGGATCGCCCCCGACGCCGACGGTCAGGACGCGTACTTCCGGTACCCCGAGGCGCTGCCGACCAGCGAGTACCCGTGGATGGAGGAGGTCGAGGGTCGCGAGCAGATCAACGTCGAGCAGTTCGCCGACTACGAGCAGTGGGGCAACGAGGTCGGCGACACCGGGGTCGGCAAGCCCGCCGTGGCGACCTGGCGCTCGCAGGACGTCCCGCCGGAGGAGACGGTGCCGGTCATCATCATCCGGAGCACGCAGGTCGAGGAGGCCGCCCAGGAGGACGAGTGGCTCGCCGAGACCTGTCCACAGGGTTTCATCGCCTACCTCAACAAGTGTACGCACTTCTGTTGCGTGCCGGGCTACAAGCGCCTCGACGAGGCCGCGGAGTACAACGCCGAGAACAAGATCTACTGCAACTGCCACCAGTCGGTCTACGACCCGTTCAACAACGAACCGGACACGTTCGTCTCCTTACCGCGACCGGAGGGCGAGTGAGATGAGCCTGAAACCGCGAGACGAGTACGACCACCGGGGCTGGATCGAGGAGAAGGACCTCACGCCGGTCGAGCGGACGTACCTCGCGACGCTGATCTGGCTCGACCGTCGGCTCCGGCTGGTCGACTACCTCGAACTGCTGGAGGACGCCTACTACAAGGTCAACCTCCAGATGCCCAAGAGCCACACCGAGCAGTACAACCTCGACAACAAGTTCTGGTACTGGTACCCCCTGTACGCGCTCGGGTTCTTCTCGATACTCGCCTACGTCGTGGCGTCGGTGACCGGCGCGCTGCTGGGCTTTTACTACGCGCCGTCGACGGCCGGCGAGACGCCGGTGGCCTACGAGACGCTGACCGCGATCATGATGGACCTCAACTTCGGGTTCATGCTCCGGAGCATCCACCGCTGGTCGGCGCAGGTGATGACCGCGGCGGTGTTCCTGCACATGCTGCGGGTCTACTTCGTCGGCGGCTACAAGGAGCCCCGCGAACTCAACTGGCTGATCGGCGTCGCCCTGCTCGGGCTGACGGTGCTGTTTGGCTACACCGGCTACCTGCTGCCGTGGAACCAGCTTGCGTTCTGGGCCGGCCAGATCGGCGTCGAGATGGCGCTGTCGGTCCCGATCGTCGGCGAGTGGTCCGCCCAGCTACTGTTCGGCGGCTTCAGCCTCGGACAGCCCACCCTCCAGCGGATGTACATCCTGCACGTGTTCGTCCTGCCGTTCGTGGTGACGGCGCTGATCGCCATCCATGTCGGCCTCGTCTGGATGCAGGGCATCGCGGAACCGCACTGATCGACATGACCGACACGAACCACGACCCCCGATCCGACGGCGGCACCGACACCGACTCCGAGAGCGACGGCGCACAGGCCGACGGCCGCGGCCCGGGCATCGTCCCCCCGGACGACGAGGTGCCGACGTGGCGCGAGCGCAAGGAGCGTACGACGGCGCTCTCGCGGCTCACCTACGAGTACTTCGAGCGCGCCCGCCGCGAGGACCAGAACCTGCGCAACGAGTCGACGTACATCGAGCGGGACGTGCTCGCCTTCCCGGCGTGGCCCCACGAGACGATCCGCAACCTCGCCATCGCGAGTTTCTTCACCGGGATGCTCGTCTTTCTGGCGGCGACGCTGCCGCCGCACCTCGGCGACCCGGCGAACCCGGCGGAGACGCCGGAGGTCATCCTGCCGGACTGGTACCTCTACTGGTCGTTCGGGCTGTTGCACCTCAACCCGATCAACCCCGAACTGTCGATCCTGGGCGGCGAGAAGTTGCTCTCCGACGAGTTCTACGGCATCCTCGCGCACGTCGTCGTCCTCGGGACGATCGCGCTCGTCCCCTTCCTCAACAAGGGGAACGCGCGACGGCCGGTCGAACAGCCGTTCTGGGGGGCCGTCGGCGTCTTCGGCGTCGTCTTCGCGTTCACGATCAGCCTGCTCCCGCTACAGGACACGATGCCGTTCCCCGTCGCGGTCGCGTTCGACCTGACGTTCATCGTCCCGGTCGTGGCCGGGGCCATCGCCTACGCCGTCCTGAAGACCATGCGAGAGGGGTACATGTACGAACTCAACCGCCGGTACTACCGGCTCAGACCGCCACGATAGCCATGTCGAGATCGACACGCTTCACGTCCACGGACGCGAACGCCGACGCCTCGGCGCCCGACCGCCCGAACGCGAACGCGAACGCGAACGCGGACGACGCGACCGACGGCCCGCGGTCCGGAGCGGCCGGCCGCCGCGAGGTCGTCGTCCCCCTGCGGCTGTACAAGACCGTCACCGTCTTCTCGACGCTCGTCGCCGTCGGGGCCGTCCTGAGCGGGTTCGTCGTCCTCGACCGCGCGACCGAGAGCGCCGGCGCCGCACCCTCGGACGTGAACGTCGCGCTGGCGCTGCTCGGCGTCGCCGCCATCGCCCTCGGCGCGGCGACTTACGCCTTCTCGACGCGGTTCAGGACCGACGGGATGGCACCCGAGGGCGCGGACGGAGGTGATCGCGGTGGCTGACGAGTTCGTCAAGGGCTTTGCCATCCTCACCGGCGGCCTGCTGATCTGGCTGATGTTCGCAAGCTGGTTCAACACGCCGGACTTCTACGGCGAGCAACTCATCGGCCCCGACCCGGAGAACCCCGACACGTACACGCAACTCGCGCTCGTGGTGCGGGACGTCGCGCTCTACTTCGCGATTCTGGGGGCGCTGACGTTCTGGGTGATCATCCCCGCCGGCCGCCGCGCCCGCGGCTACTACGCGGACCGCTAGACGACGGTCTCCCAGAGCGGCCGGACGAGGAAGAACAGCGACTGGTAGGCGATATAGAGGAAAGCGAGCATCGAGAGGGTAATCGCCCCCTTCGGGCGCTCGAAGGGCTTGTCGGTGCGTGCCTCGACGAGACGGGCCTCGAACTCGAAGAAGTCCGCGACGAACACCCCCAGCGCCAGCGTCGTGAAGACGACGCCGCCGTGGAGGTGGACCGTGATGTAGTAAAAGCCCCCGAGGACGATCAGGAACGTCGTCGCTTCGAGCGGGAGGCTCCGGCTGACGGCGTCGGCGCCCTCCTCGCGGGCCGTGGCGACGTAGCCGCGGTAGGCGACCGCCCGGACGAGGAGGTTGGCGACCACGAGAACCAGCAGAATCACCTCGATGAGCACCACGTCCCCCACGAGTTCGGTGCCGAGGACGTCGACCGGGCCGAACAGCGCTGGCTCGACCATGTCCGTCCCACGCCCGCGCGCTCATTAGTGCTTTCCCCGGCGGCCGGCGGTAGGATCGGCTTACTCGCGGTCGAGCAACGCGAGCGTCGACAGCGATCCGGACGCGGCGATCGAGACCCGCGTCTTCGGCGCGAGGGTCTCCAGTACGCGGCCGTCGGCCGCGAGCGCGACGTCGCCCTCGTCGCGTTCGACCGACAGCGCGAGGTCGTCGTCGGGGAGGACCCACCGGCGCGTCCGGGTGACGAACGGCGCGACGGGGACGACGGCGACGGCCTCGACCGTCGGGGCGACCTGCGGCGCGTTGGCGGCGCCCGCGTAGCCGTGGGTGCCGGCCGGCGTCGCCACGACGACGCCGTCGGCGCGAAACTGCGCGACGCGCTCGCCGCGGCTGTAGACGGCGTACTCGGAGATGCGCGCGGGCTCGTCGGTGAAAAGCGAGACGTCGAACAGTGCGCGCCCACCGGCGTCGCGACCGTCGCTCGCCTCGACCCCGAGCACCGGCCGCCGGCGTTCGACCGCCTCGCCCGCGAGGGCGGCGTCGACCGCCGTGGCCGCGCGCTCGGGGGGTACCGATCCGAGGCCCGCCCCCGCGTCGACCGGGAGGACGGGCGCGTCGGGATCCGCGTCCGCGAGCGCAGAGAGTGCCGACTCGCCGACGGCGACGATCGCCGTCGGGTCGGCCGCGAGCACCTCGGGGACGCCGCCGACGACGCTCTCGCCGCCGCGGTCGGCGACTACCGACTCGACGTTCGCGAGGCCCGCCTCGCCGTGGGCGGGTTCGTCGGCCGACCGTGCGGGATCGACGACGCCGACCAGCGGCGCGTCGCCCGCCGTCCACGCGGCGCGCTCCATGTCGCGTCCTTCCGCCGGGGTGACCAAAAACGTGCGGATGTCCCTCCGCCTCACCCGTCGTAGGGCCAGTCGCCGGTGATCTTCATCCCCTCGGCGAGGTCCTCGTCCTCGAGGGCCGCGGCGATCTCCTCGGGGTCGCGGTGCTCGGGACGCACCTCGTCGCCTGCGAGCAGGACCGCGAGGTCGGTCAGCAGGATCGCCTGCTCGCGGAGGTCGCGTTTCTCGAGTTTGTCGAGCGTGTCGGCGGCGGTGTGGCCCCAGCCACGGCCGACCTCGTCGGAGGTGCTCGTCGCGTGGTAGCCGGGGACGCCCCACTGGACGAACGGCCAGTGGTCGCTGTGAGGTCCCATCCGGGGGATCGTCTCGATCGGGTGGCCGTGGCGCTCGGCGACGTCGTTCGCGGCCTCTTCGAGGGCGTCGAAGCCGTGGGTCGTCAGCGAGAGCGTCCGCCCGCGGACGACGCCGTCGCTGTTGAGGATCGCTTCAATCGTATCGTGGTCGGTCGTCTCGGCGTGGTAGCCGGAGCCGACGAGGCCGACCTCCTCGGCGCCGTAGGCGACGAACTCGACGCGGGTGTCGAGTTCGTCCTCCCGGGTCGCGAGCGCGTTCGCGATCTCGACGACCATCGCGGTGCCGGCGCCGTTGTCCAGCGCCCCCTCGGCGATGTCGTGGGCGTCGACGTGGCTCGTCACGAGCACGCGCTCGTCGGTGTCGGGGCCGAGTTCCGCGTGGACGTTCTGACTCTCCGCCCCGTGAATCTCGGCGTCGACGGAGACCTCGACCGCCTCGCCCTCGAACCGCCGGACGAGGCGCGCGCCGACCTCCGCGGAGACGCCGACAGCGGGGATCTCGCCGATGGGGTCCTCGTCGGTGCCGACGCTACCCGTCGGCGGGAGACAGCCCTCGACGTGGTTGCGGTAGACGAACGCGGCCGCGCCGCCCTCGACGGCGTGGTAGTACTTCTCCCGGCGGTGGACGTAGCGGTCGTAGTACGACGGGATGTCGCTGCGGACGACGACGACCTTCCCCTCGACGTCGGTCTCCGCGAACGTCTCCGGCAGCCCGTAGCCGAGGTCGACCAACTCGCCTTCGACGGCCCCCGCGGGGCTTCGCGGCAGCGCGATGCAGTCGAGGTCGAGGCCGTCGGCGACGACGGCGCTGTCGCCGCGTGCCCACCCCTGTATCGGGAACGTCTCGAGGCGTGCGTCCCGCGCGCCGACCTCGTGCAGGGCGTCGCGGGTCAGTTCCGCGGCCTCGCGTTCGCCCTCGTTTCCTGCCATCCGATCGCCGACGTCGACGAGTCGTTCGAGGTGGTCCCATCCGACGTCGCTGGTGAAGGTCTCGCCGATCCACGTAACCATACGCCGGCATGGGACCGGGGGCGCCCTAACTGTTCGGGAACCGGTCGTCTCGACGGATCGTCACTTCGCCGCCCGTCCTCGCGTTCCGTGCCGACGATTCTACTATCGGATACTTAAATGCGGCAACGATCGGACGGCGAAACTCCCTCATGCCTATTCTTTATTATCGATAACGACGTTTGACCGATGGACCCTCGGTGACACAGATGTCGAGCCCGGCAGACGATATCGTGCGGGTGGTACCGTCCGACGGCGATCCGGACGCGCGGTCGACCGACGTTCCGGAGGCGGACCTGCTCCGGTGTTACGAGACGCAGGTCCTCGCGCGGACGTTCGACGAGAAGGCGATCAGCCTCCACCGGCAGGGCCGGATCGGCACGTACGCGCCGATGCGGGGCCAGGAGGGCGCACAGGTGGGCGCGGCGCTCGCGCTGTGCGAGACCGACTACCTCTTTCCCACCTACCGCGACCACGCGATGTACCTCGCGCGGGGGCTTCCACCGGCCGCTGTCGTCCGCCACCTGCTGGGGCGGGGCAACTACGTCGACCGGTGGGAGGCGGACGTCGCGGAGCGTACGTTCCCGATCACGATTCCGATCGCGACCCAGCTCCCCCACGCCGTCGGCGTCGGGATGGCCGCCGACTACGCCGGCGACGACTGCGTGGCCCTCGCCAGCCTCGGCGACGGCGCCACCTCGGAGGGCGACTTCCACGAGGCGTTGAACGTCGCGGGCGTCTTCGAGGCGCCCGCGGTGTTCTTCTGTCAGAACAACGGCTGGGCCATCTCGGTGCCCCGGGAGCGCCAGACCGCGAGCGCGACCATCGCCGGGAAGGCCGAGGCCTACGGCATCGAGGGCGTCCGCGTCGACGGCAACGACCCCGTCGCGGTCTACGACGTCGTCCGCGAGGCGATCGAACGCGCCCGCGACGGCGGCGGGCCGACGTTGATCGAGGCCGTCACCTACCGGAAGGGGCCACACACGACGACCGACGACCCCTCCCGGTACCGCGACGAGGACGAACCCGAGGAGTGGCCGGACCCGATCGAACGGACGCGGACGTACCTCGAACGGACCGTCGGCTGGACGGACGCGGACGACGAGGCGCTGCGCGAGCGGGCCCGGACCGCCGTCGAGGAGGCCGTCGAGGCGGCGGAGGCCGAGGCCGATCCCGACCCGGCGACGCTGTTCGACCACGTCCACTCGGACGGCCACCCGCGCTACGAACGCCAGCGCGAGCGCCTGCCCGAGGCGCCGCGGTCGCTCGACGGGTGAACGAACCCCGAGTCCGGCCGGCCCCGCCGGCCGCGGCGCCCGGGGGTGGGAAAAACGAGGTGGGTAACCGCGAGCGCGTACTTACAGTTCGCCTTCCTCTTTCAGGCCCTCGATGACGTCGTCGGCGAGGTCCTCGGCGTTGTCGTAGGGGAACTCCTGATAGCTCGAAAGCTTCGTGCCGAGTTCCATCGCGGTGAGGCTGAGGTCGCCGGACTCGAACGTCGTCGACGGGCCGTTCGGCAGCGCCGGCACGAGTTCCATCTGGTTCGACACGGGGAAGTCGGCGCCACCGAAGGCGTCGACGAACTGCTCTCTGAGTTCGGCTTCGTCTGCCATACCTCCCTCTGGTGGTGCCGCCCGGTTAAACGTTCTGGAACAACGATAAATTCGTTGTGGGTTTCGACAGTCGAACTGAAAGCTTTTGCTTCCGCTCTGTGACCGAACGAGTATGCGGGAGACGCTTGCCGAGTGGCGGCCGGTGATAGACGAGGCCATCGCCGACCTCCTCCCACGTGACGTCGACGCCGAGTACCTCGAGTCGTTCTTCGGCGAGCCCACCTACGAGTACGATCCCGACGGCATCCAGCGCGCGCTCTCGGACCCGATCTGGGACCTCCTCGACCGCGGCGGGAAGCGCTGGCGCGCGGTGCTCTTTCTGGTCTTCGTCGAGGCGTTCGGCGAGGACCCCGCCGACTACCTCCCGTACGCCTGCATCCCGGAGATCCTCCACAACGGGACGATCATCGTCGACGACGTCGAGGACGAGGCGACGATGCGACGGGGCGAACCGGCGTTACACCACCTCTACGGTCGGGACGTCGCGCTCAACGCCGGCAACGCGATGTACTTCCTGCCGCTGAAGGTGCTCACCCACGACCCCGCCGACCTCCCGGCGGAGCGACGGCTGGCCGCCTACGAGATGCTGATGGACGAACTGAACCGCACCCACCTCGGACAGGGGATGGACATCTGCTGGCACAACGAGCGCGACGTCCGCGTCTCCCGCGAACAGTACCTCGAGATGTGCGCGTGCAAGACCGGCTGTCTCGCCCGGATCGTCGCCCGCCTCGCGGCGATCATCACCGACCAGCCCCCCGAGGTCGAGGACGCAGTCGCCCGCTACGCCGAGCACACCGCCGTCGCCTTCCAGATCGGCGACGACATCCTCGACGTCGAGAACTCCCTCGGGCGGGCCGGCGAGTTCGGCAAGGAGTTCGGCAACGACGTCCGCGAGGGCAAGAAGACCCTGCTGGTCATCCACGCCATCGAGGAGGCCGATCCCGCCGCCGCCCACCGCCTCCAGGAGATCCTCGCCGCCGACGAGAACACGGACGAGGAGATCCTCGAGGCGCTGTCGATCATCGAGGGGGCCGGCAGCATCGAGTACGCCCGCGAGCGCGCGCTCGACCTCGCCGCCGAGGCACGCGCCGAGGTCGAGGACCTCGACCTCGAACCCGGCCCGACCGAGGAACTGCTGGAGTTCACCGAGTTCGTCGTCGAGCGCGACATCTGAGCCGGCGCGACGCGCGTCGCGCCGCCGGGAACTATTGTCCCGCGCGTCGAACCACACGGGTATGAGCGATCGCTCCGCACGGGCCGCGAGCCCGTGGCCGCTCCTCGTCGCGCTCGGCCTCGTCCTCTCGGAGGTCGGCATCGTCGTCGACCTCTTCCCGGTCGCCGTCGGGGGACTCGTGCTGTTCGCCTGGAGCGTCGCGGGCATCCTCGCCGAGTCGGGCCACGTCGCCAGCCCGCGGGCGCTCGTGGCGGGCTTCGGCGGCCTGTTCGTCCTCGCCGGGGCCGCGATGGTGGGCGTCGACGCCGGCGCGGTCCCCGCGGGGCCGGCCGAGGGGCTGGTCGGCCTGTCGAGTCGCGGCCTCGCGGTGGCCGTCGCCGGCGCCGTCGCGGTCGTCGTCGGCGTCGGCGGCCGGCTGCGCGACTGAGCCCACCCGAACCGACTTACGCCCGGCGGCCGTACGATCGGTATGAGTCGGAGCGCGTTCGACGCGGAGGTCAGGCTCGACCTCGCGGTCAACTTCATCCCGTTCGCGATCCTCTGTTTCTTCGTCGCGCTGTTCGCCGCGTTCAACCCGTGGGGGTTCGACCTCCTGCGCTCGGGGCTGCAGTTCGCCATCGTGGTCGTGACGGCCACCCTCCTCATGCTGATCACGTACGTCGGGGCCCGTGCCATCGAGGGCGACGCGCGCCGGGACGAACCGGAGACCGACTGGCGGTGAGGTCAGTTCGTCACGAGGACGACGCCCGTCAGCGCCATCGCGAGCGCGACCCCGACGAGCAACAGGAGGAACAGTTCCTTCTCGGACATGGTCGCGGGTTCGACGGCGAGGCGCAAAAGGCTACTCGCGCCGCGCCGTGGGGTCGGCCGTGAGCGACGCCCCGCCGACCGCGACGGGCCGGCGCGCCGTCCTCGCGCTCGCGTGCGGGCTGGTGACCGCGGGGGCCGCCTTCGGCGGCGTCCTCGGCCGGTTCGTCCCCGCCCAGACCGGCGTCGAGGAGGTCACGGTGCTCGCGGTCACGGTCGCGATTTCGCCGGCGACGCTCGCCCTCTACGGCGCCGCGGCCGTCGGCGCGCTCGTCGGACTCGGCCTCCTCGCCGTCGAGGTCGCCTCGCGGTTCGACGACGGGGCCGCGTAACCGCCGGTCTCGCGCTCACCCGTCGAGCAGCCCCAGTTCCCGGCCGACCAGATCGGCGAGGTGGTCCGCGACTTCGGGGTCGACCTCGGCGATCTGCTCCCCGTCGTGGAGCCGGTCGTTGTGGCGCTCGATCGCGTCGGCCACCGTCGACAGCGGCACGCGCGAGGTGGTCTCGCAGTCGGTACACCTGATCGTGACTCGCGGCTCGTCGTCCCCGTCCATCGTTCCGAGAATCTTCCTACGACGGTAATAAGGTCGCGGGTCGTCGCCGCGACCTGCGAACCGCGGCCGATCAGGCCAGCCCGATCTGCTCGCTGAACGCGCCGTGGTGGTCCTCGAAGACGCCCATGATCTCGCCCATCGTCGCGTACGTCTTGACGGCGTCGACGATGTACGGCATCGTGTTCTCGCCCGCCTCGATCGCCTCCGAGAGCGCTTCGAGGGACGCCTCGACGGCCGCGTCGTCGCGCTCGGCTTTGACCTCCTCCAGCCGGGCGAGCTGTGTCTCCTGGGCGGTCTCGTCGACCTGGAGGATGTCGGGGCTGGTGTCCTCCTCGATGGTGTACTCGTTGACGCCGACGACGACCTCCTCGCCGGCCTCGACGCGCTCCTGGTACTCGTAGGAGGCCTCCTGGATCTCCCGGAGGAAGTAGCCGTCGTCGATCCCCTGCAGGATGCCGTCGCGGACCGACCCCTCGCCCATCTCGCGGATCTCCTCGATGTAGCGCATCGCCCGCTGTTCGATCTCGTCGGTGAGCGCCTCGACGGCGAACGAGCCGCCGAGCGGGTCGACGATGTCGGCGACGCCCGACTCCTCGGCGATGATCTGCTGGGTCCGCAAGGCGACGCGCACCGCCTTCTCGCCTGGCAGGGCGAGCGCCTCGTCGAAGCTGTTGGTGTGCAGGCTCTGGGTGCCGCCGAGGACGCCCGCGAGCGCCTGGATCGTCACCCGGACGACGTTGTTCAGCGGCTGCTGGGCGGTCAGCGACTGGCCCGCCGTCTGGGTGTGGAACTTGAGTCGTTTCGATTCGGGCGTTTCGGCGTCGTACCAGTCGTCCATCACCCGCGCGTAGATGCGCCGGGCGGCGCGGAACTTCGCGACCTCCTCGAAGAAGGAGTTGTGGCAGTTGAAGAAGAAAGACAGTCGGGGCGCGAAGTCGTCGACGTCCAGCCCGCGCTCTATCCCGTCTTCGACGTAGCCGAAGCCGTCCGCGAGGGTGAAGGCGAGTTCCTGGACGGCGGTCGAACCGGCCTCGCGGATGTGGTAGCCCGACACCGAGATGGGGTGGAACTTCGGCGTCTCGGCGGCGCTGAACTCGACGACGTCGGTGACGAGGTCCAGCGAGGGCTCCGGCGGGATGACCCACTCCTTCTGGGCGATGAACTCCTTGAACATGTCGTTCTGGAGGGTGCCGCGGATCTGCTCGCGCGGGACGCCCTGCTGGTCGGCCAGCGCGACGTACATCGCGTAGATGACCGGCGCGGAGGGGTTGATCGTAAAGGAGGTCGAGACCTCCCCGAGGTCGATCCCGTCGAAGAGGATCTCCACGTCACGGAGGGTGTCGACCGCGACGCCCTCCTTGCCCACTTCGCCGTCTGCCATCGAGTCGTCGGAGTCGATGCCCATCAGCGTCGGCATGTCGAACGCCGTCGACAGCCCCGTCTGGCCCTGCTCGATCAGGTAGTGAAAGCGGTCGTTGGTCTCCTCGGCGGTGCCGAAGCCGGCGAACTGGCGCATCGTCCACGTCCGCCCGCGGTACATCGTCGGGTACGGGCCGCGCGTGTACGGCGGCCGGCCGGGGAAGCCGAGGTCTTCGAGGTAGTCGAGGTCCGCGACGTCGTCGGGGGTGTAGAGCCGGTCGACCCCGAGGTTCGAGACGGTGGCGAACCGGTCCTGGCGTTCGCCGAAGCGCTCGAGGGTGGGATCGAGCGTCTCGGCTTCCCACTCCGATTCGGCCTCGCGGATCGCCGCGAGATCCTCATCGTCGTACATGATCGTAATTTTTGCCGGACGGTCGGTTAAGGATTCCGGGTGTCGACGGCCGTCAGCGTCGCACTTCCCGCTCGTGTTCGACGCCGACGCGCTCGAACTCCCAGGGTACCTCGACGACGTTCGTCGGCGTCCCGGCCAGTCCGTCGCGGCTGACGATCTCGAACGTCCGGTTGCGGGCCTCGGGCGTGAACGGCGCGGCGGCCATCACCCGCGCGACGTCCGCCCGCGGGATCGACCCGGACACCGAGTCGCCGCCCTCGCCGACGACGACCTCGCCGGTCGGCGTCGCGTTCGTCAGTCTCCCCGGTCGGAAGATCGTGTAGCCGAGCCCCGACCGCCGCAGCGCCGTCTCGGCGTCGCGTTTCGCCCGCAGGGTCGCACGGAGCAACAGCCTGCCGGCGAGGGACATTCCCGCCTTCGAGGTGCCGACGCCGATCGCGCTCAGCAACACGAAGTGGTCGACGCTCTCGCCGACGGCGGCGGTCGCGAGGTTGATCGCGCCCGTCCGGTCGACGAGTCGGCCCCCGAGGACGTGGCGCGGCCCCGGCGACGTCCCGAGCGCGCAGTAGACGACGTCACAGCCCTCGACTGCCCGGACGGCGTCGGCGGACTCGAAGAAGTCGGCGACCACCACCTCGTCGGCGCCCAGCCGTTTCAGGGCGTCCGCCGTCGCGTACGAGCGGGTGGTCGCCCGCACGGTGAGGTCGGTCGGTCGGAGGACCGAGAGCAGTTCCCGGCCGGTGTCGCCGCTCGCTCCCGCGATCAGCACGCGTTCGCCCGTCGAAGCCATACCGCGTCTAGCCCGCCGACGGTCATAACGCTCACCAGCGGTCGGACCGCGTGACTGCCACCGGGGCGGACACGAGTTGGCCCCTCACCGTCGGTCGGACTGGAGGCGCTCGGTCGTCTCGACCAGCGGGTGGGCCGCGTAGTCGACCACCTCGATGTCCTCGAGGTCGGACAGGCCCTCGCGCTCGGCGGTCCGTTCCATCCCGAGGTCGATCCGGTGGTCGACGACGATGACGTAGGCGTCCATCTCGTCGATGCCGAGGCGGTTGGCCGCGAGCACGCGGTGGTGGCCGTCGGCGAGCAGCAACGTCCCCTCGTTGTCGATGACGACCAGCGGCTCCGCGAGGCCGTGTTCGAGTTCGTACCGCCGGCCTTCGAGTTCGTCGGCGTAGACCCGTCCCTGCGTCGGGGTGAGTTCCGCCAGCGGGACGGTCCGGCGCTCCTCGCGCAACTCGACCGCGTGGATGTTCTCCAGCGTGCGCATCAGCTTCCCCACCTTCTCGGGGGTGGCACGCTCGATCTGGCTGCGGACGACGTCGGAGTTCGAGATGATGCCGACGAGGTTGCCCGCGTCGTCGACGACCGGTAGCTTCTGGATGCCCGACCGGAGGATGACGCGGGCGGCGTCGGTCACCTTCATCTTCGGGTGGGCGACGATGAGGTCCGTCGCCATCACCTTGAAGATCGGCTCCTCGTCGTCGGCCAGCAACAGGTCGCGCGCGCTGACGAACCCCTCGACGCGGCGGCGCTCGCAGACCGGGAAGCCGCTGTGCTCGTCGCTCTCGGCGATGCGGACCGCGACGTCGCGGACCGTGGCGTCCGGCGAGACCGTCGCGACGTCCCGGGTCATGTACTCGTCGACCCGCGGTTTGCTCCCGTCCGGCGCGAGGTCCATGGGCGAAGCCAACGGTTCGATCGCGGAAAAGTCCTCCCTTCGGTCCTCACGCCGACTCGACGTCCTCACGGTCTCCCTCCGCCTCCTCGTCGGGCGCGAACAGCCACTCGCTGGTCTGACTGTACGCCCCCGCCGGCGTCCCCGGCCGCGTCCGGATCGCCTCGAAGAACCGGTCGACGATCACCTCCTCGACGATGCTGACGATCGACTCCACCTCGTCCTCGTCGTCGGTCCCGGCGAGGATGCCGATTTCGAGTTGCGCGCCGGCCATGTCGGCGTGGCCGCCGGCGCTGCCGATCTGGCCGAACGCGTCCCGCAGCGTCTCCCCGAGGTCGACGTCGTTCGCCCGCGAGCGCGCGGAGACGTACACCTCCTCGTCGCGGAAGCCGAAGACGAGCGTCGTGTCGATGCCCGTCATCGACAGCAACTGGTCGGCCGCCTGTGGGATCGCGTCGCGGCTGGCGATTCGGCCGGCGCTGGCCGCGACGACCGACCCCCGCTGGGTCCGGTTCTTGATCGCCCGTGCGATCGTGTCGAACGTCTCGCCCTCGACGGTGGGCTGTTCGATCCGTTCCAGCAGGCGCTCGTCGACCAGCGGACGCAGCGTCGCCGCGGCCTCGAAGTCGCTGGCCGCCACCTCGCGGGTGAAGTCGTCGGTGTCGATCTGGATGCCGTACAGCAACGCCGTCGCCGTCCGCCGGTCGACGTCGAGGCCGAACCGGTCGAGGTAGTCGACGAGCATCGTGCTCGTCGCGCCGACGTCCTCGCGGAGGTCGACGAACGCCCCCGGGACCGGCCCGCGGGGCGGGTGGTGGTCGATGACGACGTCGGCCTCGAGGTCCTCGGGCAGGCCGTCGTTGACCCCCGGTCGGGAGTGGTCGACCAGCGCGAACGACGCGAACTCCGCGAGCGAGTCCTCGGGGGCGAGGTTGCGCAACTCGAGGTCGAGCAGGTTGACCATCGCCCGGTTCTCCTGGTGGGAGATCTCGCCGTAGTAGCAGGCCTCCGCTTCGACGCCGACGGCCGCCGCGATGTTCCGGAGCGCGACCGCGCTCGCGATGGCGTCGGGGTCGGGGTTGTCGTGGGCGACGACCGCCAGCGGGCCGTCGAGCCGCGAGAGGTGTCGGCGCAACGCGGCGGCTTTCTCGGCGTCGGGGGTCGTCGTCCGGTCGAGCACCGCCTCGGCGACCGTCGCCTCCCGGTCGACCACCCTGTCGGCGAGGGCGGTGATCGCGTCACGGTCGTCGTCGGTCGGGTCGGCGCCGACGTCGGCGACGAACGTGGCCGCCGGGAACGCCTCGCGGGCGCGTTCGAGCGCGGCCCGGTTCGTCGCGGGACGGTCGCTCGCGACGAAGACGATATCCGGCGTTTCGATGGCGGCGAGGACCGACGGGTCAGTCGGGTCCGCACACTCGGCGGGGACGTTGCCCTCGCGGAGGGTCTCGGCGAGGTCCGGGTCCTCGGTGACGACCAGCAGGCGGCCGTCGTGCTCGGGGGATCGGTCGATGACGCGTCGACCGACGGTCCCGCACCCGAGCACGAGCCGAAAAACCATACCGCGCGTTGCCACCCCGGACGGTAAAAGCTACCGGCTCAGGGGACGACCGCCGCCGCGGCGTCGATCGCGAACTCGGCGACGGGCCCGAAGCCCGGCAGCAGCGCGACGGTCACGACGGCGGCGACGACGATCGCCGCGTACAGCCCGGTCGGCTGCGAGAGCGAGTCGCGTCCGGCGACGGGGTCTTCGATCCACAGCGCCTTCACCAGCCGCGAGTAGTAGTACAGCGACAGCGCGCTGTTGACGACGAGCGCGGCGGCGACGACGAGCAGGCCGGCCTCGATGGCGCCGACGTACAGGAAGTACTTGCTCCAGAAGCCACCCAGCGGCGGCACGCCGGCGAGACTGAACAGGAAGACGGCCATCGCGGCGCAGGCGATCGGCGCCTGCTTCGAGAGGCCGTTGTAGTCGGCGAAGGTGCGGCCGACGCCCCAGTGCTCGGCCAGACCCACGAACAGGAACGCGCCCGTGTTCATGAAGCCGTAGACGAGCAGGTGCATCATCGCCGCCCCGAGGACGAGGTCGTTCGCCCCCGCGCCGAGGCCGGCCAGACCGATCAGCGCGTAGCCGGCGTGGCCGACCGAGGAGTACGCCAGCATCCGCTTGACGTTCTCCTGGGTCGCGGCCGCGAAGTTGCCGAGCGTCATCGTCACCAGCGCGAGGACGACGAACGCGAGCGTCCAGTCGATGCCGATGACCGCCGTCGCCTCTTCGAGCGGGAACGCCGTCGTGAACACGCGGATCGTGATCACGAAGCCGGCGGCCTTCGAGGCCGACGAGAGAAACGCCGAGATGGGTGCGGGCGCGCCCTCGTACGCCTCGGGCGCCCAGAAGTGAAACGGGACGCTGGCGGTCTTGAACGCGAAGCCACCCAGCAGCATCACGATGCCCAGCCCGAGCAGGCCGCCGAACTCCGCGGCGCCGCCGAGGTTGTTGGCGATGGCCTCGAGCTGGAGGTGGCCGGTGGCGCCGTAGACGAGGCTGACGCCGTAGACGAACACCGCCGAGGAGAGCGCGCCGATCAGGAAGTACTTCAGGCCGGCTTCGACGCTCCCGCGGTTGGTCTTGAGGATCGAGACGAGCGCGTACGACGGCAGGCTGCTCAGTTCGAGGGCGATGAACACCGTCACGAGGCTGTTGGCCGCCGCCATCGTCGTCATCCCCGTCGCGGCGAGCATGACAAGCGAGTAGTACTCGGCCTGGTAGGCGTGGCCCTCCATGTAGTCGTAGCTGGCGATCGAGACCAGCGTGGCGACGACCGCGACGACGATGCTGAAGAACAGCGTCAGCTGATCGACGACGAACTGGCCGCCGAAGAGATCGACGACGCCGTTGCCGCCGTCGACACCCGGCGTCCCCACGCCGGCGAGGACGAACCAGACGGCGACCGTCAGCGAGGCGAGCGAGCCGACCGTCGCGGTGCCCGCGAGGACGGTCCGGTTCGTCGAGCGCGGTTCGATGCTGTCGTAGACGAACAGCGCCAGCGCGGTCAGCGCGAACAGCAACGCGGGCGCGAGCGCCGTCCACTCGGGCAACTGGATCGGTTCCATCAGAACTCACCTCCGTTCAGGATCGGGTCGACCGCGTCCGTGATCATCTCGAACAGCAGGTCGTCGGGGGCCACGCCGAGCGCGACGATCAGCGCCAGCAGGACGATCATCGGCGCGACGTCGTGCAGCGGGGCGCGGCCGATCTCGTAGTCGGTTTCGAGCCGGTACGGGCCGAAGGCGGTCCGCTGGAGCGCGAACAGCAGGTAGCCCGCGACGATGACGATGCCGAACATCGCAAGTGCCGTGAACGCGGGCGCGTACGCCAGCAGTTCGGACTGGAAGGCGCCGAAGAAGATCGTGAACTCGCCGTAGAACCCGCTCATCAGCGGCAGGCCCATGTACGCGAACGAGCCCGCGACGAGGATGCCGATCGCGACCGGCATCCGGTCGGCCAGCCCGGACATATCCGTGACCATCCGGGTGTGGGTCGCGTTGTAGACGACGCCGACGGCCATGAACATCAGCCCCGAGATGAGCCCGTGGCTGACCATCTGGAACGTCGCGCCGCCGACGCCGAACGTGGTGTACGCGACCAGCCCGAGGATGACGTAGCCCATCGACGACACCGACGAGTAGGCGACGATCCGCTTCAGGTCGGTCTGGGCCAGCGCCAGCATCGCGCCGTAGATGACGCTGATCACGGCCACCGCGGCGATCGGGATCGCGTACGCCTCGACCTGCTCGGGGAACATCGTGAAGTTGAACCGGAGCATGGCGTACGTGCCCATCTTCAGCAGGACGCCCGCCAGCAGCACCGACGCCGGGGTGGGCGCCTCGACGTGAGCGTCCGGCAGCCACGTGTGGAAGGGGACCACCGGCACCTTCACGGCGAAGCCGAGGAACATCGCGACGAACGCGAGCGACGCCAGCGTCCCCGGCGCGATGCCAAGCACCGTCCGCTGGACGCCGTCGCCGTTGACCATCGCGTCGGCGATTTCGGGCAGCCCGAAGCTGGTGACCGGGTCGCCGAGCCCGAACACGAGCGCGATGACGGCACCGAACATCACCAGCGACGCCACGTTCGTGTAGACGAAGAACTTGATCGCGGCGTACTTCCGGCGCGGGCCGCCCCAGACCCCGATCATGAGGTACATCGGGATGAGCACGGCCTCCCAGAAGACGAACCAGAGGAAGAAGTCAAGCGCCGCGAAGACGCCGATCAGGTTCGCCTCGATGAACAGCAACAGGCCGTAAAACTGCGACTCGCGCTCGTCGATCGGCGTCCACGAACTGACGATGGCCAGCGTGACGAGCACCGTCGTCAGCACCACGAGCGGCATCGAGATGCCGTCGAGGCCGACGAACCAGGTGATCGCGTACTCGCCCAGCGAGATCCACTCCGCGCGGGACTCGAAGGCGAGGTCGCCCCCGAGCAAGGCGTTGCCGCTGCCGTCGAACGCCGTGAACATCCACAGCGAGAGCGCCGCGGGCACGAGGCTGACGGCGAAGGCGAGTTTGCCCGCGACTCGGTTCGGCGCGAGGAACGTCACCAGTGCGCCGGTCAGTGCGACCGCGATCAACGCTTCGATCATCATACGAACCACCCTCCGAGGACGCCGAGCAGTAGCAGTAACGCGATGAACCCGGCGGTCAACAGCGCCGCGTAGTTGGTCACGATACCCGTCTGGACGCGTTTCACCCAGCTACTGCCGAACAGGCTGACGCTCGAAACGCCGTTGACGACGCCGTCGACGACGCTGCCGTCGAAGCGGTCGGCCGCCCGCGCCAGCGGGAGCGTGACGCCCCGTGCGAGCCACACCTGGTACTCGTCCTGATAGTAGTTGCTGTACAGGACGTCGTAGACCGCGCCGAGGCGCGCGGTGTGGCGTTCGGGTTCGGGCACGTTGTAGAGGACGTGTGCGAGCGCCGCGCCGCCGACCGCGAGGCCGAGCGACAGCCCCGCGCTGAGCAGGACGGTCGTAGCCTCGGAGCCGACGTAGCCCTCCGCGAACGGCACCGTCTCGTGGTAGGCGTGGTAGGTCAGCCCCTCGACGGCGCCGTACTCGCCGTCGAGCCACGATTCGAGGAACGTCAGGTCGACGCCGGCCAGCTTGTACACCGGCGCGAGGTTGGCGAACCCGGCGACGAGCGCGAGGACGCCCAGCACCACCAGCGGGGCCTTGATCGACCAGCCGACGGGATGGGGGTCCTCGGCGGCCTCGGTGCGGGGTTCGCCGTGGAAGGTCAGGAAGACCATCCGGAACGTGTAGAAGCCGGTGAAGAACACGGCCACGAGTCCCATCGCGAACGCCGCGAGGATGACCGGCTGTTCGAGGCCGACGATCAGCGCGTCGAACAGCACCTCGTCTTTCGACCAGAAGCCCGAGAACGGGACGATACCCGCGAGCGCGAGCGCGCCCGCGAGGAACGTCCAGTAGGTGACCGGCGCCTTGTCCTTCAGCCCGCCCATCTTCCACATGTCCTGTTCGTGGTGCATGAGGACGATGACGGACCCGGCGCCGAGGAACAGCAGCGCCTTGAAGAACGCGTGGTTCATGAGGTGGAAGACCCCGGCGACGTAGCCGCCGACGCCGAGGCCCAGCATCATGTAGCCGTACTGGCTGATCGTCGAGTACGCCAGCACCTGCTTGACGTCGTCTTTGACGACGCCCATCGTCGCGGCAAAGAGCGCCGTGAAGCCGCCGACGAACGCGATGATCGCGAGCGCGGTCGGGCTGAGCGCGTAGTAGCCGAACATCCGCGCGACGAGGTAGACGCCGGCGGCGACCATCGTCGCCGCGTGGATGAGCGCGGAGACGGTGGTCGGACCCTCCATCGCGTCCGGCAGCCACGTGTGCAGCGGGAACTGCGCGGACTTGCCGACCACGCCGCCGAGCACGAGCAGGCCGGTCAGCGTCACCCAGCTTTCGGCGCCGAAGCCGAACAGGGTGTCGCCGGCGTCGATGGCCTCCTCGGCGGCGACGACGAACGAGCCGTCGCCGGCGAACCCGACCGTGCCGAACGTCGCCGCGATGGCGACGACGCCGACCAGGAAGAAGTAGTCGCCAAAGCGGGTGACGAGGAACGCCTTCTTCGCGGCCGAGGGGGCGCTACGGGTGCGGAACCAGAAGCCGATCAGCAGGTACGAGCACAGCCCCACCAGTTCGAAGAACATGAACGCCATCAGCAGGTTGTCCGCGAAGACGAACGCGAGCATGCTGAAGGTAAAGAGGCCGAGTTCGGCGTAGTACCGCGGCAGGCCGGTCTCGCCCTCGGCGTTCATGTACCCGAGGCTGAAGACGTGTACGAGGAACGCGATCAGCGAGACGATCACGAGCATCAGCGTCGACAGCGGATCGAGCAGGATGCCGAACGTGAACTCGATCGTGCCGGCGCCGGTCTCGGCGACGACGTCGCCGACCGCCCACTCGTAGAGCGTCTCGTGGTAGGTCTCGCCGCCCGCGACGGTCGCCAGCGCCCACAGCGACAGCAGCAGCGAGGCCGCCGTCGCGAGGATGCCCGCGAGCGCGCCCCGCTTCGGCATCCGGGCGCCGAAGACGAGCGCGATGACAAACGCCGCGAGGGGGAACAGCGCGATCGCCGGAGCGAAGTCGAATGCGCCTGCCATGTTACCACCTCATCGCCGACGGGACGGTGACGTCGACGTCCCGGAAGTTGCGGTACAGCACCATGATGATCCCGAGTCCGACGGCGACCTCGGCGGCGGCCAGCGCCATCGTAAACAGCGCGAACACCTGGCCGGTGAGGTTGCCGTGGTAGAACGCGAACGCGATCAGGTTGACGTTGGCCGCGTTCAGCATGATCTCGACGGACATCAGGAACAACAGCGCGTTGCGACGCGTCAGGATGCCGAACAGCCCCACGCAGAACAGGGCCATCGACAGGAGGACGTAGTACTCGATCGGGACGGCGCTCACGCGTCCTCACCTCCGTCCGTCCGGGCGCCGCCGTCGGCCGCGGCCGCCCCGGCGGGGGCACCCTCCGCGGCGGAGTCCGACGGCGTGCTCGAAAGCGCGGTCACGGGCTCGCCCGCCTCCTCGCGTTTCGCCAGCACGAGCGCGGCGTCGAGCGCGGCGTCGAGCAGGATCGCGACCAGCAACAGCGCGGCGAGGAACGGCTCGGTGCCGGCGACCGCCTCGCTTTGCAGCGCCGACAGGTCCAGCAGGGCGTAGCCGATCTCGGCGGTGATCACGAGGTCCCCCGGGAAGCCCTGCGGGCTGCCGAACGGCGTGTTGAGGACGACCAGCGCCATCACGGCGAACAGGCCGACCGCGAGGAGACCCGGCGCGAGGGCGCTGCCGAGCCTGAGTTTCGGTCTCGTCGTCATGTCTGTACCACCTCGTCTCGTTCGGCCCGCGTCAGCATCACGGCGAACGTGATGAGTACCAGGACCCCGCCCACGTAGACGAGGACCTGCATCACGGCGACGAACTCCGCCGCCAGCATCACGTAGTAGACCGCGACGCTCAACAGCGTCACGCCGAGCAGGAGCGCGGAGTGCCACGGGTCCTGCACGAGCACGACGCCGATCGCGCTGGCGAGCGTGACGAACGCGAACAGCGCGAACGCGATCAGCTCGTATGTCATTGGTTCGATGTGGTTTGGTGTGCCCTTTGTAGATTTCGGGACGGACGGGCCGTCCGCTCGGTTACTGGTAGTCTACGTCTCCTTCGCCCTCGCCGATCCACGCGCCCCGGTCGGGTTCGCGCGACTCCAGCGGGTCGATGTCCTTGTACCACGGCACTGCCTTCAACTGCTCTTTGTTGTAGACGAAGTCGTGTTTCGTGTCGGCGGTGAACTCGAAGTTCTGGGTGAGCAGGATGGCGTCGACCGGACAGACCTCCTCGCACAGCCGGCAGTAGACACACTGACCGATGTGGAGGTTGTACTGCTCGCCGTTTCGCTTGTCGTCCGTGACGATCTGGATCGTGTCGTTCGGACAGACGTTCTCGCACTGGCGACACCAGATACACCGCTCCTGGCTGAACTTGTGGACCCCCCGGAACCGCGGGGAGACGTCCGGCGCATCGTCCGGGTACTCGACGGTGAACGTGTTGCCGTCCAGCGCGTGTTTCATCGTCGTCGCCATCGATTTGAGCAGTCCGATCATGCGCTGATCACCCCCACGATGACCGCGGTGAGCACGAGGTTCGCGAACGACAGCACGAGCATCCCCTTCCAGCCGATCTCGATCAGTTGGTCGATCCGGACGCGCGGTATCGCCGAGCGCATCCACTGGGTCAGCAGGAACACCGCCCAGATCTTCACGGTGAACCAGACGATGCCCAGTTCGGCCGGGCCGGGGCCGGCGGGCCCGCCGAGGAAGATCGTCGCGATGATCGCGCCCCCGAGGAAGATGTGCAGGAACTCCCCGAGGTAGACCAGCACGAAGTAGACCGAGGAGTACTCGGTCTGGTAGCCGGCGACGATCTCGGTCGGCGCCTCCGGGATGTCGAACGGGTTGCGCCCGACCTCCGCGAGGTTGGCCGCGAGGAACAGCGCGAACGCGAACGGGTTGACGATCGCGAACCACGCCGGGATCGTCCACTCGAGGCCCGGGATCGTGAACAGCGCCGTCTCGTTCTGGACGGCGACGATCTCGCTCATCCGCAACGACCCGGCGAAGATCACCACCGACATCCCCGTCACGACGAGCGGGATCTCGTAGGCGATGTTCTGGGCGACCGCACGCAGGCCGCCGAGCAGCGAGTACTTGTTCGCCGACGAGTAGCCGGCCATCACCAGCCCGATGCTCACGATGCCGGCGACGGCGAAGACGTAGGCGAGGCCGACCTCGGGGTCGGCGAGGTGGATGCCGCTTCCCATCGGGATGACGGCGAAGCCGAGGATCGCCGACCCGGCGACGACGATCGGCGCGAGGTCGAACGCCGGGCGGTCGGCGTTCTCCGGCACGATCAGTTCCTTCGAGAGCAGGCGCACCGAGTCAGCGACGATGATGAGAAGTCCCCACGGGCCGACGCGGTTGACCGCGATCCGGTCGGTGAACGCCGCGGTGATCTTCCGCTTCGCCCACGGGCCGGCGACGCCGGTCATCGCGAGCATCAGGCTCCCGACGATGAGCGCCGCGACGAACGCCGCGACCGCCTCGCCGAGGACGCCGAACTCGCCGAGGCCGGTGAGGTCGGCGATCCGCTCGGGCAGCAAGACCGTGTCGTCGGCCTGCAAGACCGGCGCGCTCGCCGTCATCGGTCCACCTCCCCGAGGACGATGTCGAGGCTCCCCAGCGACGCGACGAGGTCCGGGACGTAGCCGCCCTCGACCATCTCCGGCAGCGACGAGAGGTTGTGGAACGACGGGCTACGGATCTTGAAGCGTGCGGGTTTGTCCGTGCCGTCGGAGCGGACGTAGATGCCGAGTTCGCCCTTCGCGGCCTCGACGGCCCGGTAGATCTCGGCGTCGGCGTCCGGCTTCAGGGTGCGGGGCACGTTGCTCTGTACCTCGCGTTCGTCCTCGGGCCAGTCTTCGAGCAGGTCCAGACACTGCTCGATGATCTTCGCCGACTCCTCGACCTCGCGCATCCGCACGAGCACGCGCGAGTAGTTGTCACAGCCGTCCTCGGTGACGACGTTCCAGTCGAGGTTCGGGTAGTAGCCGTAGGGGTCGTCACGCCGCAGGTCGTAGTCGACGCCCGACGCGCGGGCGACCGGCCCCGTACAGCCGTACTGCTTTGCGACCTCGGGTTCCAGCACGCCGGTGTCGACGCAGCGTAGCTGGAAGATCTCGTTGTGGGTGATGAGGTCGTGGTACTCGTCGACCTTCGCGGGCAGTTCGTCGACGAAGTCGCGGGCCTTCTCGATGAACTCCTCGCGGGGCTCCGGCAGGTCCCAGGCGACCCCGCCCAGCCGGAAGTAGTTGTACATCAGCCGCTGGCCGGTGAGGTCTTCGAGGATGTCCTGGACGACCTCGCGGTCGCGGAAGGCGTACTGGAAGACGGCGGTGAAGTCGCCGAAGACGTCCAGCCCGAACGTCCCCAGCGCGATCATGTGCGAGGCGATCCGGCAGAGTTCGGCGCCCATCGTCCGCAGCACCTGCGCGTACTCGGGCACCTCGATGTCGGCCAGATCCTCCGCCGCCCGGGCGTAGGCCCACTCGTTGAGCAGGCCGGCCGAGACGTAGTCCCAGCGGTCGGGGTAGGGCATGATCTGGTGGCGGTAGGTGCCCTGCTGGCACATCTGCTCCTCGCAGCGGTGGAGGTAGCCGATGTCCGGGTCGACGTCGACGACCGTCTCGCCGTCGAGCACCGTCTTCACGTGGAGCACGCCGTGGGTCGCCGGGTGGTGCGGGCCGATGTTGAGGAACATCGTGTCCGACTCGGCGTCGTGGCGGTCGGGTGCCAGCGGGTTCGCGTACTCGCTCAGGGTGACGATCTGGGGCTTGTTGCCGTCGTAGTCGTCCGAGAGCGGGTGGCCCTGCCACGTCTCGGGCAGGAGTATCCGCCGGGGGTCCGGGTGGCCCTCGTAGTCGATGCCTACGAGGTCGAAGTTCTCGCGTTCGGCCCAGTCGGCCGACCGGAACACCGGTTCGGCGGTCTGGCTGACCGGGTCGTCGAGCGTGGTCGGGACGACGACGCTCACCTCCTGTGTCGGGTCGTCGTACTTCCTGAGGTGGTAGATCGTCTCGTAGCGGTCGGCGTACTGCTGGGCGGTGGCACAGGCGAGGTGATCGAAGCCCGCCTCGTCGCGCAGGCGCGTCAGCACCGTCTGGACGTCGTCGGGTCGGATCACGAACCCCGGCGCGTTCAGGTGGTCGTCGCGCGCGCGGGCGACGTCGCCGAGCAGCGCCTCGAGTTCGTCCTCGGTGACCTCCTCCGCGACCGGCAGTTCGACTCCCTTGCTCATGGCGAATCAGCCCAGTTGTAGCGCATGACGAGGTCGTCCTCGTCGATCTGGTCGGCGAGCTTTTCGACGACTTCGTCGCGGGGCAGGTCGCCGAACTGCTCGAGTTCGTACGGCTTGACCACCACGGGCGAGGACTCGCCGTTGGCGATGCGCTCTTGCAGTTTGGCGACGCCGTAGATCAGCGCCTCCGGCCGGGGCGGACAGCCGGGGACGTGGATGTCGATCGGGATGATCTCCTCGGCGCCCTTGACGACGTTGTACCCCTCCTGGAACGGCCCGCCGGAGATCGTACACGACCCCATCCCGACGACGAACTTCGGTTCGGGCATCTGGTCGTAGACGCGTTTCATCCGCGGGCCGAACTTCGAGACGATCGTCCCCGGGACGATCATCACGTCGGCCTGCCGCGGCGACGCCCGCGGGACCCCGGCCCCGAACCGGTCGAGGTCGTGTTTGATCGCGTACGTGTGGATCATCTCGATGCTGCAGCAGGCGATCCCGAACTGCAGCATGAACATCGAGGAGCCCCGGACCCAGTTCATGAACTTGTCGAACTTCGTGAGGATGAACGGCGTCGAGCCGAACGCCTCGCGGAGCTTCGAGTTGAAGCGGGCGTCGGGGCCGGCGCCCATGCGCGCCTCGCGCGTGTCCGTCCCGGGTGCAGTGCTCTCGTAGATCGACGGGTGTGGTTCGTCGTTACTCATGGTCGGTCTGCCTCCGGCTCGACCTGACTGGGGCTTTTGGCCCACTCGACCGCGTCGTTGCGCCACGCCCACGCGAGTCCGACGAGGAGGATCCCGACGAACAGCAACATCGGTCCGAGCGCCTCGACCATCCCGTACTCCGGCGACGCGACGGCGTCGCCGTAGACGACCGCCCACGGAAACAGCAGGACGGTCTCGATGTCGAAGACGACGAAAAGAAGTGCGACCATGTAGTACTGGATGTTGAACCGGATGTGCGTCCCACCGGTCGGCACCTCGCCGCTCTCGTAGGTGGCGCGTTTACTCGTTTCGGGTACACTCGGCCGCAGGAGGTACGACACCGCCATCATCCCGAGGGGTATCAGTAATCCCACGACGGCGAGCGCCCCGATGGCTATCCATTCATTCATCTCCGTAACGTTCGCACGTTGTAAACGCACCCATATAAGGGTTGATTCTTCGCTTACCGCCGAAATCCGGCGTATCGCAGTCTTTACGGCGCTAATCCGACACCACCGACTCGGGGCCCGACGCCGCTA
Organism: Salinilacihabitans rarus; assembly: GCF_024296665.1. Taxonomy (NCBI): domain Archaea; kingdom Methanobacteriati; phylum Methanobacteriota; class Halobacteria; order Halobacteriales; family Natrialbaceae; genus Salinilacihabitans; species Salinilacihabitans rarus. The sequence goes on from NZ_CP100762.1 coordinate 3,475,997, forward strand.
CTGGCAAGAATCGCCGCCGAGACCGTTCGACGGCCGTAAATGCACTGTTACCGGCCGCCGTCGCGGGCGACGCGAGCGCCCGCGTTCACTCGCCGCGGTACGCGCGGACGCCGCCGTCGTGGAGGTCGCGCGAGACGGTCCCGACGTCCTCGCGAAGCCGGTCGTGGTAGTCGACGAGTCGGTCGCGCAGTTTCTCGTGCTCGCGGGCGAGGATCTGGGCCGCCGAGAGCGCGGCGTTGAACGACTTGCCGGCGTCGACCGCGAGGATCGGCGCGCCCGCGGGCATCCCGATCACGCTGTCGACTGACTTCTCCTGGACCGGGACGCCGATGACGGGCAAGGGGTAAGCGATCGACGCCGTCATGTTCGGCAGGTCCGCGGACTTCCCGCCCGCGCCCGCGATGATCACCTCGATCCCGCGGTCTTCGGCCGTCTCCGCGTACGCGGTCATCAGGTCCGGCGTCCGGTGGGCCGAGGTGACGTACGTCTCGAAGGTAAAGCGCGCCGCCGGCGGGTCGTCGTAGTCGGTCTGCTCTTCGAACCCGAGTTCCTCGACGAGCGCGTCGTACGCGCCGGGGCGGCGACCGCCGGTCAGCATCGTCTCGAGGTCCGAGTCGCTGCCCATCACGATGCCCACGTCGGGGGTCTCCGCGGCCGGGCGGTCCCGGGCGGCCTCCTCGCGGAGTCGGTCGATCAGGTCGTCGACTGCCGGTGCGGTCATACCCGCGGCTTCCGCCCCGGAGGCAATGAAAGGCGGTGGTTCACGCCGCGTCAGCGCGAGCCCTTGCAGCCGCCGCGCAGTCGGCTGCACTCGGATCGGCGCGTGCGGAGACAGCGATCGGTTCCCTCGTACTCCTCGGCCAGCACCTCCTCGAGGAGGTCGATCTCGCGCTGGCCGTAGCCCTCGGTCGCGACGAAGTACGGGACGAGTCGGTGTTCGCCGACCCGCCGGCTGCACAGCCCCTCCGCCTTGAGCCGCCGCACGACGTCTCGGAGCTCCGCTTTCGTCGGTTCGGGGCCGATGTCGATCCCCGAGCCGCGACCGTCGGAGAGCCGTTCGAATACCTGACCGGTATCGATCATGTCTCTCCACGTCCACGTGCCACGGGTAAAACGTTTTCCACGGTGGGGGCCACGAGACGGCCGTTTCGGTCGAACACGTTCGATTCCGGCCCGGTCGACGGTCGCTACGCGAAGGTGACGGCGTCGCGGAGCGCGGTCGCCCGGTCGAGCAGTTCCGCGACGCCCTCGCCGTCCCGCGCGGTCACGGTCACGTGGCCCATCTTCCGCAGGGGGCGGGCCTCGCGCTTGCCGTACCAGTGGAGGTGCGCGCCGGGGGTGTCGAGGATCTCCGCGACGCCCGACAGCGCCGCCTCCCGCGGCGCCTCGACGTCGCCCAGCAGGTTCGTCGACACCGTCTCGCAGCGCAGATCGGTCGACCCGAGCGGCCAGCCGAGCACCGCCCGGACGTGCTGTTCGAACTGCGAGGTCGTCGCCCCCTCGATGGTCCAGTGGCCCGAGTTGTGCGGTCGCGGGGCGATCTCGTTGAGCAGGATCTCCCCCTCGCCGTTTCGCGGGCGACGCCCGCTCGACCCGTCCGAGGCGCCACGCGCCTCGCTCGTCTCGAACAGTTCGATCCCGTAGACCCCGCGGCCGTCCATCACGTCGAGGACGTCCGCGGCGACCTCGCGGGCGCGCTCGGCGACCGCGTCGTCCGACCGGGCGGGGACGACCGTCTCCCGCAGGATCTCCTCGCGGTGGACGTTCTCCCCGACGGGGAACGCGGCGATCTCGCCGTCGCCTTTCGCCGCGATCACCGACACCTCGCGCTCGAAGTCGACGAACGCCTCGACCATCGCGGGACCGGCGACCGCGTCGAGCGCGTCCGCGGCCTCGTCCTTTGCCTCGACGGGGACGTTCCCCCGGCCGTCGTAGCCGCCGGTGCGCGCTTTGAGCATCACCGGCGCGCCGTACTCGTCGATCGCCTCGCGCACGTCGTCGACGTCCTCGACCGCCCGGAACGGCGACACCGGAATCCCGGCGTCGCGGAGCCGGCGCTTCTGGACGAGTTTGTCGTGGATCGTCCGCAGCGTCGCCGGCTTCGGGTGGACCGGCGTCCCCGTCTCCTCGCCGACGCGGTCCAGCACGTCCTGATCGGCGAGTTCGATCTCGAAGGTGAGGACGTCCGCGCGCGCGGCGAGTTCCCGGATGCCCGCCTCGTCGTCGAACTCCGCGACGATCTGATCGCGCGCGACCGGCGCGGCCGGACAGTCCGGCGTCGGGTCGAGGACGAGTAGCTCGACCCCCAGCGGCGCGGCCGCCTCGGCCAGCATCCGTCCGAGCTGTCCGCCGCCGACCACGCCGAGGGTCGGTCCCGGCGTCCGTAGCGTCGTCATCGGACGGTCGTTGTCCGCGCCCGCGCTTAAATATTCTCAATCCTGCCGATTTCGTCCCCGGACGGCGCCGTCGATACGCACGTTCGTGCCCAACCTGCGGTCGCTCGACTCGCGGCGGCCGCTCGCAGGGGCCGGTTTTCGCGACCCGGCGGACCGAGAGGTCTCGGCACCGTTCGCCCGGACCGACGACGCGCTCGCGCGTTTCGGCCTCGCTACACTCGCACGGAACGGTACCTCTTTTACTCCCCCTCACTACCGCTCGCGTATGACCGCGCTCGGACTGGTGATCGCGCAGTTCAATCGCCCGATCACCGAGCAGATGGAGGAGGCCGCCCGCGAGGCCGCCGCCGACGCCGGCGCCGAGGTCCGCGAGACGGTCCGCGTGCCGGGGGCGTACGACGCGCCGCTGGCGGCCGACCGCCTCGCGCGCCGCGAGGACGTCGACGCCGTCGCCGTGATCGGCGCGATCATCACCGGCGACACCGACCACGATCAGGTGATCGCCGAGTCGACCGCCGGACGGCTCTCCGACGTCAGCCTCGAGCGCGACACGCCGGTCACCCTCGGCGTCACGGGGCCGGGGATGTCGGCCGCCGAGGCCCGCGAGCGGGTCGAGAACGCCGCGAAGGCCGTCGACGGCGCGATCGACCTCGTCGACGAGTTGCCGGACCCCTGAAGACATCCCGCGTGACCACCTACCCACTTCCGACCATGACCATGGAATTCACGGACCGCGTCACCAGCGTCGAACCGTCAGCAACGCTCGCCATCTCCGCGCTCGCCACCGAACTCGAGGCCGACGGCGCCGACGTCGTCGACCTCTCGGTCGGCGAACCCGACTTCCCGACGCCCGGGAACGTCGTTCAGGCCGCGAAGGACGCGATGGACGCCGGCCACACCGGCTACACCACCTCGAAGGGGATCCTCGAACTCCGCGAGGCCATCGCCGACAAACTCGCCGCCGACGGCCTCGAACACACCAGCGACGAGGTCGTCGTCACCCCCGGCGCGAAGCAGGCGCTGTACGAGGTCGTCAGCGCGCTGATCGAGGACGGCGACGAGGTCGTCCTGCTCGACCCCGCGTGGGTCTCCTACGAGGCGATGGTGACGATGGCCGGCGGCTCCCTGTCGCGGGTGGACCTCTCGCCGTACGACTTCCGGCTCGAACCCGCCCTCGACGACCTCGCCGACGCCGTCTCCGACGAGACCGACCTGCTGATCGTCAACTCGCCGTCGAACCCCACGGGCGCCGTCTACTCCGACGCCGCCCTCGACGGCGTCGCCGAACTCGCCGTCTCCCACGACGTCACCGTCGTCTCCGACGAGATCTACAAGGAGATCACCTACGGCGTCGAGCCCACGAGTCTGGGCACGTTCGACGGGATGGCAGCCCGCACCGTCACCGTCAACGGCTTCTCGAAGGCCTACTCGATGACCGGCTGGCGGCTGGGCTACTTCGCCGGCCCCGAGGAACTGGTCTCGCAGGCCGGCAAACTCCACAGCCACTCGGTCTCCTCGGCGGTGAACTTCGTCCAGCACGCCGGCATCGAGGCGCTCGAGAACACCGACGAGGCGGTCGAGGAGATGGTCGCCGCGTTCGCGGAGCGCCGCGACCTCGTCGTCGACCTGCTCGACGACCGCGGCGTCGACGTCGCCGTCCCTGACGGGGCGTTCTACATGATGCTCCCCGTCGACGGGGACGATCAAGCGTGGTGCGAGGGCGCCATCGAGGACGCCCACGTCGCGACGGTGCCGGGCAGCGCGTTCGGCACGCCCGGCTACGCGCGCATCTCCTACGCGGCGAGCGAGGAGCGCCTGAAAGACGGCATCGAGCGACTGGCCGCGGAAGGCTACCTCTGAGGTCCGTCCCCTTTCGCAGAAACCGCCGTCAGCCCCGCCGCTCTACGATCTCGTCGACGATCAGCCGCGTCGACAGCAACTCGCCGTCGTAGCGCGGTTCGCGGCCGCTGGCGCGGCGGACCTCGCAGTCGATCCCGCGGCGGTCGAGTTCCGCCTCGATCGCCGCGTCGTCGTGGTGCTGGTCGTGACCCAGCGCGATGACGTCGGGGTCGCGCTCCTCGATCGGAACGAAGATGTCCTCCTCGTGGCCGAGGATCGCCTCGTCGACGACTTCGAGCGCGTCCACGACGTCCCGGCGCTGTCGCGCCGGACAGACGGGCGCTTCCTTGTGGTCGACGTTCGAGCGCCGGGCAACGATGACGACGAGTTCGTCGCCCATCGCCTTCGCCTCCTCCAGGTAGTGGACGTGACCGGGGTGGAGGATGTCGAAGGTCCCCTGCGCGATCACCGTGCGGGTCACGCGACCCCCTCCGGACGTCCGAGAACGGTTGGCCCTTTCATCCGCGTAACTCCTCGTCGATGTCAGCCTGCGTGAAGTCGAAGAACTCCTCCGTGTCGGGCAGGTCGACGTCGAGGACGGTCAGGTTCGTCGGCCGTCCCTGCGAGTCGAACGCCTTCCAGTCGCCTCGCCGGTAGGGCGCGCCGACGATGACGTGGACGCTCCCGCGGCCGAACGTCCCGAGATCCGCGTCGCTCGGCCGGAGCACGCCGTTCGGGTGCGAGTGGATGCTCCCGAGCGCGTTCACGTCGTTCGGAATCGCGCTCGACCTGACCGTCGCGCTCACGCTGTTGGTCTCGGTCCCGGGGACGACGAGCACGTCCGTGATCACCAGTCCGTCCCGGTCGAGCCCCAAGTCCCGCGCGTCGGTCCCCCGGAGGAAGCCCATGTACTCGTCCGGGTGGCTCGCCTCGGCGGACTCAAGCGCGAACTCGAGCGTCTCCTCGGCGATGCCGAGGATCTCGCTCGAGCGAAACAGCGCGTCGAGCAGCCCCATATCACCGTCTCCGGGCTTGTGGTTGCTAAACGTTCCGGAAGGCGCGTCGGATATCGATTCCGCCGCCGCCGGGCGGTTTCTTGCCACAGGACCACTCTATATGACCCCTGCCGTCGTAGCTTCTTCCGGGGGACCACTCCTCCAGTTACTACCATGGCAACTTTCAGACAATTCGTCTCGCCGCCAACGTACGTACAGGGACGCGGCGTCCTCGACGAACTCGGAGACCACGTCGCACCGTTGGGGGACACGGCACTGTTGCTCGCCGACGAGGTCGTCCTCGGGATCATCGAGGACCGCGCGGTCGAGAGCCTCGAAGCGGCCGGCGTCGACGTCGCCGTCGAGGAGTTCCGCGGCGAGGCTTCGGCCGTCGAGATCGACCGCATCGCCGACGTCGCCCGCGACGAGGGGGCGGACGTCGTGATCGGCGCCGGCGGCGGGAAGGCCCTCGACACCGGGAAGGCCGTCCGCGAGGCCGTCGGCGGCGCGGCGGTCTCGCTGCCGACGGTCGCCTCGACCGACGCGCCCACCAGCGCGCTCTCGGTCGTCTACACGGAGGCCGGGGAGTTCGAGGAGTACCGCTTCTACGACGACCACCCCGACCTCGTGCTCGTCGACACGGCGGTCGTCGCGGCCGGTCCCACGCGGCTGTTCCGGTCGGGCGTCGCCGACGCGCTCGCGACGTGGTTCGAGGCCGACGCCGTCGCCACCTCCGGGTCGGAAAACGTCGTCGGCGGGGGGCCGACCGACGCCGCCCTCGCGCTCGCGAACCTCGCCTACGAGACGCTCCGGGCGCGGGCGGTCTCGGCCGTCACGGCGGTCGAGGCGGGCGCGGTCACCGAGAACGTCGAGTCGGTCGTCGAGGCGAACACGCTGCTGAGCGGCCTGGGCTTCGAGAGCGGCGGCCTCGCGGCGGCCCACTCGATCCACAACGGGCTGACCCAGTTAGAGGAGACCCACGACGCCACCCACGGCGAGAAGGTCAACGTCGGGACGATCAGCCAGCTCGTCCTCGAAGGGCGCGAAGACGCGTTCGTCGAGGACGTCGTCGAGTTCTCGATCGAGGTCGGCCTCCCGGTGACTCTCGAGGAGATCGGGCTCGCGGACCCGACCGACGACCAGCTACGGACGGTCGCCGAGGCCGCCTGCGCGGAGGCTGAAACCATCCACAACGAGCCGTTCGCGGTCTCGCCGTCGATGGTCGCGGACGCGATCGAGACGGCCGACGCGATCGGTCGCCGCGTCCGTGAGCGCCAGCACTGAGCGGGACGAGGCCGTCACCCCGCCCTCGCGGCAGTTCTTGGCAAGGGTTATACGCGCCCACCTCAAACGTCGGCCCAACGATGACAGATGAGTCCGCCGGAGGATCCGGCGAAGACGGAGGTGTTTCCGTCGTCTACGATCTCGACGCCGACTGTACCGTAGAGGACGTCGACGCCGGTCGGCCGTACCTCGCGGAAATCAACGGTATCGTCGACTACGGGGTGTTCGTCGACCTCTCCGACTCGGTCTCGGGGCTCGTCCACGAGTCCGTCCTCGAAGGGACCTACCGCGTCGGCCAGGAACTGGTCGTCGAACTCGAAAACGTCCGCGACAACGGCGACATGGCGTTCGAACCCGTCGACGTCGGCGAGGAGTACGCGGTCGAACCCGTCTCCCACGACTACACCCTGACCGGCACCGACCGCCTCGAAGCGAACGTCGCAGACCAGATCCACCTCGAAGGCGAGGTCGTTCAGGTCAAACAGACCGGCGGCCCGACGGTCTTCCACGTCGCCGACGAGCACGGGGTCGTCCCCTGTGCCGCCTTCGAGGACGCCGGCGTCCGCGCGTACCCCTCGATCGAAGTCGGCGATCTCGTGCGCGTGACCGGCACCCCCGAGCACCGCGAAGGGACGATTCAGGTCGAGGTCGACGGCCTCTCCGCGCTCGACGGCGAGGCCGAGGCCGACGCCCGCGAGCGCCTCGAGACCGCCCTCGAAGCCCGCGCCGAGCCCCACGACGTCGAACCGCTGATCGACTGGCCCGCCTTCGAGACGCTGCGGCCCGACCTGCGCGAGGTCGCGCGACTGCTGCGCCGGACCGTCCTCGAAGGGCGGCCGATCCGCGTGCGCCACCACGCCGACGGCGACGGGATGTGCGCCGCCGTCCCCGTCCAACTGGCGCTCGAACGGTTCATCGCCGACGTCCACGAGGACCCCGACGCGCCGCGGCACCTCGTCAAGCGCCTGCCCGCGAAGGCGCCGTTCTACGAGATGGAAGACGCCACCCGCGACCTCAACTTCGCGCTCGAAGACCGGGCGAAACACGGCCAGCAACTGCCGCTCCTCCTGATGCTCGACAACGGCTCGACGGCCGAGGACGTCCCGGCCTACGAGACGCTGGCCCACTACGACATCCCCATCGTCGCCGTCGACCACCACCACCCCGACCCCGAGGCCGTCGACGGCCTGCTCGACGCCCACGTCAACCCGTACCTCCACGGCGAGGACTACCGCATCACGACCGGGATGCTCTGTGTCGAACTCGCGCGGATGATCGACCCCGACCTCGGCGAGGACCTGCGGCACGTGCCGGCGGTCGCCGGCCTCGCCGACCGCTCGAAGGCCGACGCGATGGACGACTACCTCGACCTCGCCGCCGAGCAGGGCTACGACGAGGACCGCCTGCGGGACGTCAGCGAGGCGCTCGACTACGCCGCGTTCTGGCTGCGGTACAACTCCGGCGACCGGCTGATCCGGGACCTGCTCGAACTCGGCGACGCCGACGAGGAGCGCCACCGCGCCCTCGTCTCCTTCTTCGCCCGGCGCGCCCGCGAGGAGGTCGACGAGCAACTCGACGCCGCGATGTCCCACCTCGAACACGAACCCCTCGACAACGGCGCACACCTCTACCGGATCGACGTCGAGAACTACGCCCACCGCTTTACCTACCCCGCGCCGGGCAAGACCACCGGCGAGATCCACGACCGCAAGATCGAGGAGACCGGCGACCCCGTCATCACCGTCGGCTACGGGCCGGACTTCGCGGTCCTGCGCAGCGACGGCGTCCGTCTGGACATCCCCACGATGGTCTCGGAACTCGAAGCGGAGATTCCCGGCGGCGGCGTCTCCGGCGGCGGCCACCTCGTCGTCGGTTCGATCAAGTTCGTCAAGGGCAAACGCGAGGCAGTCATCGACGCCCTCGTCGAGAAGATGGCCGACGCCGACATCGACGAGGCCCTCTCGAGCGCGACCCCGCTCGACGACTGACCGCGACGCCCGCCTTCTCCCGACCGACGAGCGCGGCGAGCGCAAGCGCCGCGAGGACGACGAGCGCGAGTTCGACGGGCAGGGTCCACGTCCGCCCGTTCCAGTCGGCCTCGAAGACGGCCGCGTAGAACGACGCCGCCTCCGCCCCGCGGAGCACGAGCAGCACCTCGCGGTTGGTCTCGACGGCGCCGTCGTTCCAGTTCGCGCTGCCGACGACGGCGACCTCGTCGTCGATCACGACCCCCTTGGCGTGGATCTTCTCGAAGCGGTCGCCCGGTTCGACGAGCGCGACGTCGAGCGGGAGGTCCTCGTCCGCGGCGGCCGCTTCGAGCGACGCGGCGAGGGCCTCGTTCTCGTCGGCGACGTACCACGAGGAATCGAGCAGGATCCGGACCTCGACGCCGCGCTCGGCCGCCGCCACCGCCGCCGCGAGCAGCGAGGCGTCCGGGGCGACGCTCGGCTGTTCGATCAGCAGCGACTCCTCCGCGCCCGCGACGAGGTCGAGCAGTCGGGCCTCGGCGTTGTCGGGCGCGACCACCAGTTCGACCGCGTCGACGGAGACGGTCGCCGGCCCGTGTTCGGTCGGGTACTCGCCCGAGCGCGACCCCTCGTCGACGAACGTCGCGCGCTCGCGGTGGACGCTCCACGGTTCGACGTCCGGGCCGCCCGCGTCCGCGGCGAACACCGCCGCGAGGTCGTCCGCGAGCGCGCCGTCCTCGACGCGGACGCCCCAGCCGCGACTCGACGCGCCGCCGACGCCCGCGGGCTTCCAGTTCTCGCTGGTAACGACGACGGCGTCGTCGACGACCGCGTACTTGGGGTGGTGATACCGGTAGCGCGACCCCTCGCCGCCGAGGGCGCGGACGTCGACGCCCCGCGCTTCGAGGCCGGCGAGCAGCGGGTCCGACGCGGCGGGCGTGCCGCCGGCGGGACCGGCCTCGACGAGCACCCGGACGTCGACGCCGCGGTCGGCGGCGGCCGCCAGTTCGGCCGTGACCGCCTCGGAGGTGAACGTGTAGCCAGCCAGCAGGAGCCTGTCGTCGGCGTCACGGAGGGTTTCGAGCGGGACCTCGGGCGAGTCCGGCAGGACGAACGCCGTCGCCTCGCCGGGGTCGTACGCGGTGGCGGGCCGGCAACTCGCCTCCCGGGGCCACCACTCGCCGCGCGCGTTCTTCCCCGGGGAATCGTCGCGGTACCAGACCTCGGCCTCGGGGGCCCGGTCGTACGACGCCGCGTCGACCGTCCGGTTCCCGGCGCGAATTTCGAGGGCGTCGCCGTCGGCGGCGAGTCGGAGGTTCCCGTCGAGTTCGACGACCGGGTGGTCGGTGACCGCCGCGGCGATTTCGGGGTCGGGGCTCGCCGCGACGCGACCGGCGGCGGTCTCGTTCGGGAGCGACGCCGTCGCGTACCCGTCGGTCACCGTCAGGTTTCCGAGGGCGGTCCCCGACGGAACCGCGAGGACGAGGTACTCGCCGGCGTTCCCGTGGGTCGTCGGGTTGGGGTAGAGTTCGACGAGGCGAGGTTCGTCGACGGCCGCCTCGCGGTTCGGGGTCGCCGCGCGGGCGGGACACGACCGGGCGTCGAGCGGGTCGCCTTCGAGGTCGGTTGCCGTCGCCCCGGCGGGCGTCGCGTTACCGGGGCCGGGAGATGTCGCCGCCGGAGCGGCGGTCGCGACCGACGCGGCCGCTACGAGACAACAGAGCGCGACGAGTACGACCGGGGCGGCGTGCACGGGCGGTCTGGCCGCCCGATCGTACTTAAACTCAGGCCGCGGGTTCGAGGTCCGCCCTCTCGGCTTCCGCCTGGACGAGGTAGGCGGCGTCGTCGACGTAGTCGGCGAGGGGTTCGAGCGCCTCCTCGGTGCCGATCTGGTTGAGCGCCCACGCGGCGCTCGCACGGACGGTGTCTTCCCCGTCGTCCGCGAGGACGTCCGTCAGGGGCGCGATGGCGCGCGTGTCGCCGAGCAGGCCGAGCGCGCGGGCGGCGCTGCTGCGGACGTCGGCGTTCTCGGCGACGAGTTGCTGGGCGATCGGTTCGACGGCCTCCTCGGCGCCGATCTCGCCGAGCGCGCGGAACGTGGTCTGCTGGAGCAGGGGGTCGTTCGTCGCGTCGACGTAGTCGACCAGCGTCTCGACGACGTTCTCGTCGGCGACGCCGATCTTCCCGAGGATCGAGATGGCCGTCTTGTCGCGACGGTTGGCCTGCTGGAGCATCGGCTCGATGGCCTCCTCGGGCCCCATCCGTTCGAGGGCTTCGAGGCAGTGTTCCTCCATGAACCCGGAGTCGAGTTTCTCGTAGGCCAGCAGGATCATGTCGACGTCGCCGCGCTTCTCGTGGATCTTGAGCGCGTGCCACTCCGGCGGGTAGTCCTTGACGTGGTCGAGGACGTCGTAGAACCCCTCCCGGCGGAGCTGTTCGCGCACGGAGAGGTCGGTCCACGCGGTGGCGTCGTCGACGTCCGACTGGAGGTCGTCGGTCGCCTCCAGCAGGGCGGCGATCGTCTCGGCGTCCTCGTCGGGGTCGAGGTCGGCCGCCTCGACCGCCGCGGTAACCTCTTCGAGGGTCGCCGCGAGCCGGTCGGGGACGTCGCCCTCGTCGTCCGCGTTCTCGCCGAGTTCCGCGCCGCTTGCGGGCTGGAGGTCGCCGGGGGTCGACACGTCGCTGCCGAGCAGGTCGTTGACGTCCGCGAGGAACGAATCGACGGCCGCGATCAGTTCGTCGTCGCCCTCGACGGTCCAGCGCGTGGTCGTGATCGTACTGCTGGCGCTCTCGACCTCCGAGACGACATCCTCGGCGTAGGGGCCGCGCTGGTCCTCGACGCCCGACTCGACGTCGTCGACGCCGTCCTCGAGGTCGCCGATCCCGGAGTCGACCTCGTCGAACGACTCCTCGACGGCCTCGCGCTCGGCCCTGATGTCGGCGAACGGGTCCTCCGGTTCCTCGTCCTCCTCGTCGGCCGCCGGCGGCTCCGGGAGTTCGATCTCGTCGAGTTCCGCCCGGCGCTCGTCGAACGCCTCGCGGACGTCCTCGACGTCCTCGCGCACCGGTTCGAGGGCCGCCTCGACCTCGTCGAGGTCGTCCTCGGTCTCGGCGGCGTCGAGTCGGTCCTCGACGGCCGCGAGGTCCTCGCGGATCGGCCCGAGCCGTTCGCGGACCGGCTTCAGGCCCGCCTCGAGCCCCCCGAGGCGCTCGCTCGTGGCCTCGACGTCGACCGCCTCCGAGCCGCTCTCGTCGGTCTCCTCGTCGCTCATCGAACCACCCGGCGGACCGTCGCCGACGCGTGACTCGTGGCCGTGTGCATACGGTTTTCTCGTGTCAGGACGCTCCTAAGCGTTTCCATCTCCGGACGGTCGGAGCGGTCAGTGACCACCGCTCTCGCCGGACCCCGCACCTCGCGCCCCCTCGCCGGCGGGCGCCTCGCTCGGGGCGGCGGGGTCCTCGCGCCAGTAGAACCACGGGGAGAGCGTCATGTAGGCGATGCCCAGCGTGAGCAGGGCGTACGGGAACGTCCGGCCGGCAAATTCCGGGACGAGGATCGCCAGCGCGTGGACGACGCCCATGATGAGCGCGTCGCGCGCGAGGAGGTCGGGGTAGCGGATCCGCGAGACCATCAGGTAACAGAACGCGGCGGTGACCCCGAGGACGAGCACCGGCCCGGCGGCGTTCGCGAGGATCGCCGCGCCGAGGATGGTCGCCGCGAGCGTCGTCTGGATCCCCTCGGTGTGGGCGCCACCGGTGTCGTAGGCGGTGTACATCCCGAGGCGGGCGACGGCCATCGCGACGTACAGCGAGCAGACGGCCGTGACCAGCAGCAACTCGGCCGTGACGGCCCCGAAGCCGACGCCGAGGCCGTCGGCGACGACGACGAACGCGAGGATCGCCGGGGCGATGGCGAAGGAGGCGACGTCGGCCAGCGAGTCGAGGTACGGCCCGACGTCGGTGCCGCCGTACCGCCGCGCGAGGATCCCGTCCAGTCCGTCGGCGATCGCCGCCAGCAGGACGAGGCGGGCGGCGAGTTCGATGTCGGCGAACGCGGCGACGACCGCGACGAAGCCCAGCGCGGCGTTGGCGATCGTCATCGCGTCCGCGACCCCGAGGCGACCGACGAACCGGGGGAGCATACTCGCGGATTCGACGGGCCGCCACCTTACGTGTTTTCGTTCGCGCCTCGCGCGGCCGCGCGCCCGCGAGACGGCCACGTCGGCGGGCAACCGCGGGCGTTATATCACACCTCTCCCAACGCTCGACTATGAACCGGCGCGTCTACCTCGCCGCCCTCGGAAGCGCCGCGACCGCCGGCCTCGCGGGCTGTTCCGCGCTCGGCGACATCGGGGGCGGGAACGGCCCCTGCGACGGTCACGACTGTGACGTCGGCATGAACCGCAACTCGTTTCTCCCCGACCGGTACGAGGTGCGCGTCGGCGAGACGGTCGTCTGGAAGAACACGAGCGAGGCCGACCACACGATCACGGCCTACGAGGACGCCATCCCGGACGGCGCCGCGTACTTCGCCACCGGCGGCTTCGAGGACGAGCAGTCCGCCCGCGAGGCCTGGCACGGCGAACGGGGCGGCCGCCTCGGGACCCGCGAGACGTTCGAGCACACGTTCGAGATCCCCGGCACCTACAACTACGCCTGCATCCCCCACGAGATCGGCGGGATGACCGGCCAGATCGTCGTCAGCGAGTAGGCGGAGCTTCTACCGCAAAAATCGCGTCGGCCGTCGGCCTCAGTCGTCGACCGCGACGTCTTCCTCGTCGACGGTGACGGAGGTCGCCTCCTCCTCGGCGACTTCCTCGGGGTGGGCCTCGAGGGTCGCCTTCTGGATCTCGACGCGGCGCAGCGGGTAGATCGTCTTCGCCTCGCCGTAGATCGCCGAGGAGAGCCGTCCCTGGACGATGCTGTCGATGAGGTCCTCGAAGTCGCGTTCGGCGGCGGCGTCCTCGACCATGCGGACCATCGTCTCGCGGATGGCCTGCTCCTGGCTCGCGTCGGCCTTCTTCGTCGTGAACGCGACGGGCTGGACCTGTACGCGGTAGTCGTCGGTCGTCAGTACCGTCACGTACGCCTCGACTTTCGAGGCGCCGCGGCGGACCAGCGAGCGCAGGTAGTCCCGTGTCAGCGAGTGCGCCTTGAACTCCGTGTAGGCGGCGTCGCTGCCGACGTCGGTCACCTGGAAGGTGAGCTTCGTGTTGTTCTCGCTGGCGTTGTTCGTCAGATCGCCGAGCGTCGTCTCGATGGTTCGGTCGTAGACCTGTTCGGGTTCGTCGGCGGGGGTCTCGCCGAGCTCCTGCCGGTCGAACTGCTCCGGCGCGAGCACGGTGTACCACCGCTTCTCCTGTCGTGCGCGTGAAACTGATCGTTCACTCATCGTCGTTCTTGGATTCGTCTATCGGGTCGGACGCGTTTGCGTCCATCGGTTCGTTCGCGTGCTGTGCTACGTCGGTGGCGACGTCGAGGTTGACCACGTAGTCGTCGACCGTCGAGTGCAGTCCGCCGGTCGTCCTGCGTTCGATCCGCGTGACGACGGCGCCGTCCTCGACTCGGGTCTCCATCTCGTCGGTGTTGTCGGGGGCGATGGCCGCGGCGATCCGCGCCGGGTCGTCGTGGCTCGTCCGGATCGTCGCGCGCCGCGTCATAGCGCCCCCCTCACCGCTTCGATGACCGTCGCGTCCTCCGTCCGGGGGTCGTACCTGAGGCTGGCGCGCCGCCGGCCCGCGTCGTAGTCGGCCCCGAGGTCCCGCGCGACGGCCTCGGCGAGGGGGCCGAGCGCGGCCGGTTCGAGCGCCGCGATCGCGGCCTGCCCGTCCCCGACCGCCAGGACCCGCGGTTCGGGCGAGCGGTAGGCCGCGGCGAGGCGGGCGACCGTCTCGACCGGGCCGTCGTCGATCCCGACGACGAACAGGCCGTCGTACCGGCCCGTCGAGGCGCCGTCGAGCGCCGCGTGCGCGCGCTTCCCGTGGGTCCGCCACGCGTCGAGGGCCGCCTCGCGGGCGCCGCGTCCCATCGCGAGCGCGACGCCCGTCCCGGGTTCGGTCCGGGCGGTCGCCTCCAAGACGTCGGCGTAGCCGCCGACCGTCTCGAACGGGGCCTGCGGCGTCGCGTGCGGGCGCAGGAGCCGACCGATCGACTCCGCCGCGCGGTCGGTCGCGTCCCCGTCGCCGACGACGTCGAGGGCGACCAGCGAGGCGACCCGCTTGCGGGCGTCCGCGTCGAGGTCGCCCGCGAGGTCGACCCCGTCGAGCGCCTCGCGCGTGGCGGCGAGTTCGCCGGACCACGGCGCGTAACACCGCGTCGAGTGGGCCAGCCCGTCGACCGGGTCGGCCGTCGGGACGGCGACGCCGGGGCGGCGCTCGACGAGGCCGCGTTCGACCGCACCCTCGAGGAGCCGCTCCGTCTCGCCGGCGCCGGGGTCGACGCCCGCGGCGGCCGCCCCCGCGAGCGCGAGGACGGGGTCGGGCGTCGCGCCGAGGTCGCCCGCGAGGTCGCAGGCCTCGAGCGTCGCGGGGCGGTCCCCGGCTTCGAGGCGGGCGACGTCGGCGTCGCAGGCGCCGACGGCGAGCGTCGTCGCGTCGTCGTCGCGGTCGTCGCCGTCGGTCGCCCGCGCGGTCCGCTCGGCGACCGTCTCGGCGACGGTCACCTGGAACGGCGTGGCGCGCTCCGAGAGCGCCCGCGCGAGGATGCCGCTCGCGGCGAGCGCGTCGCCGTCGGCCCGCGTGACGACGCGGACGAACGCGGCGCGCTCGAGCGGGGCGGTCGCGGCCTCGGCGGAACGACCCTCGGTCGACATCTAGTCCTCGAGGAGGTCCTTCGCGACGTCGTAGGAGTACCGGAACTCGGGGTCGAGTTCGTCCCCGCGGTAGTAGTTGGCCAGCCGGCGCACCTTCGACTCGGTGTTCTGCAGGGCGCGCTTGTTCTGGTAGTCCTGCGGGTTGTCCCGGACGTGCTCGCGCAGGCCCACGGCACGCTCCATCAGGTTCCGCAGGTCCTCGGGGAGGTCCGGCTTCGCGTCGTTCTCCTCCAGGATCTCGGTGATCTTCTTGCCGGTCGCCAGCTTGACGTCCGGCACGGGGGTCCCGGTGACGCCCTCGTCGCGCAGTTTGAGGCCGATCTGACTCGGATCGTGCCCCTGTTCGGCCAGTTCGACGACCCGTTCCTCGACGCGGTCGGGGTCGACGTCGCTCCACGCCGGAGTCTCGTCTGCCGCCGGCTTGTCCGAACCGGACGTGCCACGGCGGCGGGTGTGCATTCGTGCCATTGGTGAGGATAGGAACCGCACTGACCGCCTCCGTACGCGACGGCCGAGTCACTCGGCTGTCGGTGCACTTCCGCAATCCCAAGCTACCCCGAATAGCGGGTAGCAGAGTCAGATTTGCGGCCGTGCGCTTCCCGCTGGAGCCTTCCGGTCGAACGGACTAAAGGGTTTCTAGACCGCCCCCGCGGCGATCGGACGCTGTGCTGGCTCCGCGCCGATCGGACTCTACGCCGACCCCGCGGCGATCGGACGCTATGCTGGCTCCGCGCCGATCGGACTCTACGCCGACCCCGCGGCGATCGGACGCTATGCTGGCTCCGCGCCGATCGGACTCTACGCCGACCCCGCGGCGATGACGCGATCGACGTCCATCGGCCGGACCGGTCGTCCCGTCGTGCCGACTACTGCTGGCCGACCCGCGTCTCCTCTTCCTCCCAGTACCTCTCGCGCAGTTCGTACTTCTGGACCTTGCCGGTGGCCGTCTCGGGCAGGTCGTCGACGAAGTCGACGCTCGTCGGTTTCTTGTAGCCGGCCAGCCGTTCGCCGACGAAGTCGACGATCCCGTCTTCCGTCGGATCGGCGTCCGATCTCGGGACGACCAGCGCCTTGGGCGTCTCGCCCCACTCCTCGCTGGGGACGGGGATAACGGCGGCCTTCAGGACGGCCGGATGGTCGTAGAGGACGTCCTCGACCTCGATGCTCGAGATGTTCTCCCCGCCGGAGATGATGATGTCTTTCTTCCGGTCCTGGATCGCGACCATCCCGTCCGCGTCGATCGTCGCGAGATCGCCGGTGTGGAAGTAGCCCTCGACGCGCTCGTTGAACGCCTCCTCGGTGATCGCCGGCTTGTTCAGGTAGCGGTCCATCACCTGATTGCCCCGGACGACGATCTCGCCGATCGTCTCCCCGTCGCGGGGCACGTCGTTGCCGTCCTCGTCGACGACCCTGACGTCGGTACACAGCGTCTCGGCGCCCTGCTTGACCTTGAGGTCGCGGCCCCGCTGGGCGAGTCGCCGGGGCGAGTTGCTCGTCGTGACGATCGGCGCGGTCTCGGTGAGGCCGTAGATGTGGATGATCCGCCAGCCGAACTCGTCTTCGACGGTCTCGATGGTGGCCGTCGCGGGCGCGCTCCCCGCGGTCGCGATCCGGACGTCGCGATCGCCCGTCGTCGCGACGTCGTCGTGGCTCTCGTAGTGGGCGACGAGGTTGTTGAGTACCGTCGGCGCGCCACACAGGAACGAGACATCGTACTCACGGACGCGCCCGAAGACCCCTTCGGCGTCGAAGGTGCGCTGGCAGACGTGGGTGCCGCCGGTCCCCGTGATGGCGTAGGTGTGCCCCCAGCCGTTGCAGTGAAACATCGGCAGCGTCCAGAGGTACGTGTCGTCGTCCCGGATCTCCATGTGCTGGTCGAGCACCAGCGCGTGCCAGTGTTCGGTGCGGTGGGTCCGGACCACGCCCTTCGGGTCGCCCGTCGTCCCGGAGGTGTAGTTGATGCTGGCGTCGTCGTCCTCGCCGATCGCCGGCCGATCGGGCTCTTCGGCCGGCTGCCCGTCGAGGAACGCCTCGTAGTCGATCCACTCCCCCTCGATCTCGTCCGCCCGATACCCCACGAACGTCTCCGCCGGAATCTCGTCCCGGATCGGTTCGACCTTCCCGGCGTAGTCGTAGTCCGCGATCAGCGTCCCCGCCTCGCAGTCGTTCAGGATGTACTCGTACTCGCCGGTGGCCAGCCGGTAGTTCAGCGGCACGAACACGGCCCCGAGTTTGTTCGTCGCGTACAGCGTCTCGATGAAGTAGTGCGTGTTCGGCGCGAGCAACGCGACCCGATCGCCCTGCTCGACCCCGCTCTCTGCCAGCGCGTGGGCCAGCCGATTGACCCGATCGTTCACCTCCGCGTACGTGTATTCGGTGCCGTCGTGCGCGACGACCCCCGTGACGTCGTCGTACAGGTCGACCGCCCGGTCGAGGAAGTCCGTCGTGAGCATCTCCCGTTTCATGGTTGCCACACAGTCACAGCCGACGACAATCTCGCCCTAATTCTTTCCCGTTCACATATCATTTCTGTCAGCTAAACCGGCACGGCCGGACCCTGCGCCGGCGTCCCTCGGCCGAAACCGGTGCGTTTGCCGATCCGCTCGACGGCCTGTGTGCCGATGACGGACTGCGTGTGCGATCGTCCTGTGGCACGTGACCGATCCCCACGACAGCCGTTCCCGCCGCCGTCGCCGGATATCGAGGGGTTTATACTCGCGTGTGTGAAAGCAGTGAGTGCGAACGCGGGCTCGTAGATCAGCGGTAGATCACTCCCTTGGCATGGGAGAGGCCCCGGGTTCAAATCCCGGCGAGTCCATCGCTGACCGCTCCGTGAACAATCGACGTACGGCGCGGCTTCTTCATAAAGATACCTACTGCTTAGAGGGAAAATTTGCCGGTTTTAGGCCCCTGAGATGTCCCTTGTAGCCTACCACCGTCACCTCTCCTACCCTTCACTGCCACGGAATTTTCCACAATAGGCTATTTTTCGGAAGTGACGCTAAAGGTGTGTATTGAGAGTGTTCCGAAAGAAGCGATTGAACGCATCGAGGCGTCGTGGGTAGAACGGGTATGAGAGTTCAACACTACCGGAGACGACGGAAAAGACGACGACCCGCTTCAATCGTCCCGTCGGCCTCATACAGCACTTCGATGTTCTCCGTGATCAGATTCACAACGTAACCCACCGGGTCGTCGAACCACCTCTCAATCACGGGGAGCTTCGAGAGAGAATCGAGCAGGAAGAAGATCGCGACGAGAAGCAATCCCGACTGGCCGAGAAGCGAACGGTTCCACACCCCATAGCCAACTATCTGTGACCGCCGACGCGTTTGCACTCTCGCCGGGCCAGCACGAAGCTCCTCACCTAATGTCTGATGCGCACGCGTGTCTGCGTGCAAGAACCAGATATAGACGATACTAACAGCGATGAACGACAGAGGAAGCAAGCCCTCGATGCCTTCGATCACATCAAGGCCGCCTGTCCCGAGAGTGCGCAACCAATTTGCCGACAACAATGACCCAACCACGGCAATAACGGTTGACAGTTTCTTGAACCAGCCCATTAGCTTCGCCGGGAACGACAGCAACCTCGTGACCGTCTCGTGTGGGTCGTACTCTGGAATCCGAGCGTGCGGTTTGACCGCCCACTCTCGTAGCTGTGGATTGCTCTTTTCAGCGAAGGACTCTCGAACCTCGTCAACCTCTGAATAGACCTCTCCGTACAGGCTGACGATCTCCCTTCGTGCGTCCTTGAAATCGTCCAGAGGGGCGGCTGAGAGAATTAGACGGTTCCACAAGCCGCTCGATGTGACCGACCTCAGGATGTGAGCCGGGTATGTTTCGAGGAGGTGGCTCGGCATACTGTAAATAATACGACTGAAAACAAAAAGTCTTCTCCATAGATAGGAATGTGATTCCACCGCGCCTCACCACAGGAGATATAATGTTCGGATGGCACACTCCTCTTATGCCCATTTCATTGAACAAACTCGAATCTCACCTCTTCAAATGCGCCGACATAATCCGGGACGCCGTTGACCCGACTGACTACAAGGAATACATTCTCCCACTCGTTTACTACAAGTCGATCTCCGACGAGTTCGAGGTGCAGTACGAACAGAACCTCGAAGAATACGGCGAGGACTTCGCCCGCCGGGAGAACCTCTACGACATTCCCATCGTTCCCGAGGGCTACCTGTGGGACGACCTCCGCGCTGTCAGCGACAACGTTGACCAAACTCTGAACGAAGCCTTTGACGCACTCGTTGAGGAGAACCCCGAGCTTCAGGGCGTCTTTCGCGCCGACTACATCGAAGCCGACGCCCTCGATGATGATCGGCTTGGGCGGCTGGTCGAACACCTCTCACAGTACGACCTTGACCGCGACAGCGTTCCCCCGGACATGCTCGGAGAGGCGTATATGGACTTGGTGCGTCACTTCGCAGAGGAAGAAGGCAAGTCCGGCGGGCAGTTCTTCACGCCGCCCCACATCGTCAACCTCTGCGTTCGACTCGTCGATAACTTCGAGGACAGCGAGACGTTCCACGACCCGACTGTTGGTTCCGGGGGTATGCTCATCGAGGCGGCGCGGTACTACCGCAAGGAACAGGGCGGCGACCCCTCGAAGCTGACGTTCACCGGCCAAGAGATCAACCCCGACATCGCGGCGATTGCGAAGATGAACCTCTCCATCCACGGCCTTGATGGGGAGATTCGTCGCGAAGACTCCCTCTCGAAGCCTGCGTTCACGAACGACGCGGAGAACGAACTCACGCGCTTCGACCGTGTCCTCGCAAACTTCCCATTCTCCGCTGACTGGGCGAAAGACGACCTCCAGGACGACCCGTATGGGCGCTTCGACTGGCACGAGAAACTGCCGCGTGCTGACCGGGGCGACTACGCCTTCATCATGCACATGGCGAAGCAGTTGAAACGCCCCGATAAAGACGGGACGGGCGGGAAGGCCGCCATCGTCATTCCTCACGGCGTGCTGTTCCGGAAGCACGAGCAACGCTACCGGAAGCCGATGCTGGAGAACGACATGGTCGAAGCTATAGTCGGCCTCCCCGAGAACCTGTTCCAGAACAACTCAATTCCCTCCGCCGTCCTCGTGTTGAATACTGACAAGCCTGAGGAGCGCGAAGACGAGGTGCAGTTCATCCACGCCGCTGACGAAGCGTTCTACGAGGAGCTGTCGAACCAGAACGAACTCACAGAGAACGGCCTCGATCACATCGTCAAGAACTTCCGCGAGTGGGCGACCGAGGAGCGCGTCAGTCGGACGGTGTCGCTTGACGAGATTCGAGAGAACGACTACAACCTCAACATCGCACTCTACGTTGATACTACTGAGCCAGAGGAGGAGATTGATGTAGAGAAGGAATTGGCGGAATTACGGGAATTGCAGGCCGAGCGCAACGAGATTGAGGCAACAATGGACGAGCATATGGAGGCACTGAACTATGAGTGAGGAGGCAACACTTGATGAGTTCAGGGAGAACTCCGAACAAGATGGGGCATCTGAGGAATTGGAGCAAGAACAGTTCGGCCCGTTCACTCTATCCACCCCTGGTGATTGGACAGCAAAGCGCCTTAGAGATATTAAAGAGCTGATAACACGGGGGAAACAGCCTACATACGCCGACGACGGCATACCAGTAATCAATCAGGAATGTATCTACTGGGACGGTTGGCACTTTGAGAACCTTCGTTATCTAGACGAGGAAGTCGCGAGCGAGTGGAAGGAGAAGTATTTCCCCGAAGGTGGTGATGTGATACTGAACTCAACGGGGCAAGGGACTCTCGGCCGCGCACAGGTCTATCCGGGGGACATACGGAGAGCAATCGATTCGCACGTGACTCTCCTACGCACTAACGAGGAGCTGAATCCGTACTTCCACCGCTACTTTTTGGAGAGCCGGCTCGGTCAAGCATTACTCTATTCGATGTGTGTAAATGGTTCCACGGGGCAGATCGAACTCTCCAAAACGAGACTTGATTTGCTTCCGGTTCCGCTTCCACCGCTAGAGGAACAGCGAAAAATCGCCGCTGTCCTCCACCATGTTGACCGAGCGATAAGGCACGCAGAGAAGGTAATCGAGAAATCGGCTACAGTCAGGCGTGGCGTGACTCGAAACCTTCTCTCTGAGGGCGTTGCGGAACACGATTCATTCTCCGAAACCAAATCAGGTCAAATCCCCGAATCATGGGATACTGTTCGGTTTGAGGAGATAATCGAGGATACACGCTATGGAACAGACACGAAGTCAAACACGGATGGACGCGGATACCCTACGCTTCGCATCCCTAATGTTGTAGATAAGCGTCTTACCTTCGATGATTTGAAGCACACCGAACTTGGCGACGACGAGTTGGAGCGACTGAAGCTATCTGAGGGAGACATTCTGGTCATTCGAACTAACGGAAATCCGGATTATGTTGGTCAATGCGTAACGTTCTCAGAACAGGACGAGCCTTTTGTTTTCGCCTCCTACCTCATTCGTATTCGCGTCGATGAATCTCGCGTACGTCCCAAGTACGTTCGAGAATTCCTAAATTCGAAACGTGGCCGTTCGGAAATGGCCGGATGGATTCGTAGCTCTGCTGGGAATTACAATCTAAGTGTTGGAGCGATGGAGAAATTCCAGATTCCAGTGCCTTCACTTTCTGAGCAAGACGAAATCGTTGCCCGGATAGAGGACGCAGAACAGACCATTGAGTCGAACCGGCGTTACCGCGACAAGCTAAAGCGACTCAAGCAAGGCCTCATGCAAGACCTCCTCTCGGGAACAGTCAGAACGACCGACACTAACATAGAGGTTCCCGAGGAAATCACACAACATGGTTAGTACCCCATCCGAATACGGCGTCGAACGCTCGCTTCTCTCATGGCTCGACGGCGTCGGATGGGAAACCCACGGACAAGATGGTAACCGTGGCGCGAACGTCCTCGATGACGCTTTCGAGCGCGACAGCCACGAAGTCATCTACTGGAACCTCCTTGCTGAGCAGGTAGTCGCACTCAACGACGCTGTCACCCAGGACAACGTCGAGAAGTTCATCTCCTCGCTGAAGCGCGACCTCGATGCGGAGAACCTCATGGACGGCAACCGGGCGTTCCACCAACTGCTCACCAAAGGCAAGACCTTCTCCATCCAGCGTGAGGACGGAACGACCGAGACGATTTACGTTGACCTGGTCGACTACGGGAATCCCGAGAACAACCGCTTCCACGCCGTCAATCAGTTCTCCGTCTCCCGTGAGACGACCATCCGCCCGGACGTTTCCCTGTTCGTCAATGGGATTCCGCTGGTGACGATGGAACTCAAGAGCCAGGCGCAGGACAACGACTGGCACGACGCAGTCAGCGACCTGTTGGCCTATCAGGACGACGTCCCCCGGCTGTTCGTCCCCGGCTTGTTCAACGTCGCCGCCGACACGATGGAACTCCGCTATGGTGCAGTCGGCGCTCCCCGTGAGTTCTACGAACCGTGGAACGACGCCCCCGCGAAGTACGAGGACGACAACGAGATGCGGCAGGCGGTGAAGGCGCTGTGCAACCCCAGCACCCTCCTCGATCTGGTGAAGAATTTCGTCTTCTACGAACGACGAGCTGGCGGAGATGCGAAGATCGTCCCGCGCTACATGCAGTACTACGCGGTAAACCAAATTCTTGACCGCGTCCGTCGCGGCGAACACAAGCGCGGCCTCATCTGGCACACCCAAGGGTCGGGGAAGTCCTTCACGATGCTGTACGCCGCCGAGAACCTGTTGAAGCGCGACGTGGCCCGGAACCCGCAGGTGTTCATCATCGTCGATACGGACAAGCTCAACAGCCAGATGCGCGACCAACTGGCGAACCTCTCGCTGGAACAATGGACGGAAGCCGAGAGCATCAACCACCTGCAAGAACTCATCGAGCGGGGGCAGAGCGAGCTTGTGCTGACGACAATCCAGAAATTCGAGAGTGTTGACCCCGACGTACAGGGCAACGACGAGGTCATCGTCATGTCCGACGAGGCCCACCGCTTCATGGAAGCCGACCTCGGAAGCCGCCTCGATGCGGCCTTACCCGACTGCTACCATTTCGGGTTCACCGGGACGCCCGTTCGAGAGGGGGAACGCCACGAAGACCGGAACACGTTCCGCGAGTTCTCCCCCGAGGGCGAGGACTACCTGCACCGCTACTCCGTGAAGCAAGGCATCGAGGACGGCCTGATTCTGCCCGTGTACTTCACGCTCCGCCACGAAATGGAGTGGGAGATTGACGAGGCAGGGTTGGACGAGGAGTTTGAGGCGGAGTTCCGCGGCATGACGACGGACGAGAAGCTGGAGTTTATCCGTGACAACGTGAACGCGACAACACTCGCGGAGATCGAACCACGGGTTGACCGCGCCGTCGATGAGATTGACCACCACTACGACGAACACGTTGCGCCGAACGGCTGGAAGGGAATGGTCGTTACGCCGAGTCGTCGGTCGGCGGCGATGTACGGGGAACGCCTCATTGAGCGGCGTGACGAGGACGAGGTAGAAGTTCTCTACACTTCGACTAAGAACGACCCCGAACTGATTCAGCAGTTCCACACGGACAATGAGGAGCGCGATCAGATCGTCCAAGACTTCAAACGAGAAGACGACCCGAAACTCCTTGTGGTTCACAATATGCTGTTGACGGGCTTTGACGCGCCCGTACTGAAGACGATGTATCTCGACCGGAACCTGAAGAACCACAACCTCATGCAGGCCATCGCCCGAACGAACCGGCCCGCACCGGGTAAGGAGAATGGGGAGATCGTGGACTTCCAGGGCGTGTTCGAGAACATCGACGAGGCGCTGGACTATGACGCCGAGACGAAAGCCTACGCCGCCCGCGACAAAGACGAGCTGTTCGACGACCTCGAAGAGCAGTTAGAGTCCGTGATGGGGATTTTCGACGGGATTCCGAAGACTGACAGCCAAGAAGCGACCTACGAGGCCGTCAATCGAGTCAGTACCCATCCCGAAAGACGCGAGTTCAAGCAAGGCTTCCGTCGCCTCCAGAATCTCTACGAGGCCGTCGCACCGGATGGCCGTCTCGTGAGCGAGGGCATCGAGCAAAAGTACAAGTGGCTGAGTCGGATTCACGTCGCGTTCAAGCGCACGACCTCAGGGAAGGACGACCCCGAAGAGGACATGCGGGAGAAGACGCGGGACATTATCAGCAACAACGTCGAAATCACGGAAATCAAGCGTGACTTCCCGACCTACAAGCTCGGGGAGGAATACCTCGAAGACGTAGAGGGACTCGACAACCCCGGCGTAAAGGCATCGCAGATCGCCCACGCGACCCGAGAACACCTCCACCCGAGAGAGAACCAGAATCCTCGGTACAAGCGACTGAGCGAGCGGGTGACGGACATAGTCGAACGCTGGCAAGGGGACGAGATTAGCGACCCCGAGGCAGTTGAAGCCCTCAAGTCCGTTGAGGAGGAGGTTCTGGAAGTCGAGGAGGAAGCTGAGGAGCAGGGGATGGATGACGCCGAGTTCGCCATCTATACCCACCTCACGGAGGAGACGTTGGACGCGATTGAGTCGGAGGAACAAGCGGAAGAAGTAGCCGAGGAAATCGTCACACAGTTCCGTGACCGAGTTGACCGAGGATACGCGGGCTGGAAGACGAACCAGCAAACTATCGCTGAAATCGAGCGTATCCTGTTGGACGTGCTTGTCGTCGAATACGACCTCGGCAATCTGATTCGAGACGACGACGGATTCGTTGACGCCATCCGAAGCTACCTGATTCAGAACAATGGCTAAGGCCCAACTCCGCGAGATCGACCTATTGGGCGACACCATTGAGTATGAGGTACGCCACAGCACAGACGCCACGAAACCTCGAATCGACGTAGACATTCACGGCGTCACGGTCGTCCTGCCTGAACCTGAGTGGACAGAGCCGACGGAACTCCTCAGGGAGAACGCGGCATGGGTTGTCGAGAAGACGCGGAAGTACGACAAGTATCGTGAACAGGCCCCGGAACGCACTTTCGAGGAAGGAGAATGCTTCCCGTACCTCGGACAGCCACACGAGGTCGTCGTGGAACAACGGCCATCATCGAGTGTCATTGATGGCAAACTCCGGCTTGCGCAATACCACGTTACAGAAACGTCGATAAAGCGGGTCTTGGAGACGCTCTACCGACGAAATGCACGGCAACGATTCGAACGGCGAGCCAATCACTTTGCGGATGAGATGGACGTCGAGTACGACTGCATCGAAATTCGGAACCAACGGACGCGATGGGGAAGCTGTTCGACGAATGGAACGCTCGGATTGAACTGGCGGTTGATGATGGCTCCGCCCGAAATCATCGACTACATCATCATCCACGAACTCGCCCACCTCAGAGAGGCGAACCACGACCCTGAGTTTTGGTCGCTGGTTGCAGAGTACGACCCGAAATACGAATCACACGCCGAGTGGTTACAAGAGAATAGTGCGCGGTTGATCTTCTCGGACGACGATTTGTGAAGCCGTCCCCCGAGGGGGGAGACTATTCTGGTAGTTCCCGTTTCCCGTCTCTTACGCACGGCCAGCAGGGGAAGTCGTCAGAGAGTTCCGCACAGTCACATTCCTCGGGTTCCACCGCATCGAGGGGTTCAGACCCACCACCGATCTCCTCGGTCGCTATCCCACCGTCTGCCCGAAACTTCTCCGAAAGTGTCGATGCGTTCGATTGCCCCGGGTTCCCCCTCGGCGTCGGGAAGTTCACGGACGCTTCGAGGACAACCGGGCCGCCGACCGTGGCGAGTGCGACCTTGTGCTTGCAGTCGTACTCCTCGTTGTACTTGTCTGCCGGGCACTCACACTCCGCCGGAACGAGGACGGCGTCGCGGTCTTCGACGCCGACGAGGTAGGAGTGATCGGCTTTCTCGGAGCCGTAGGAGCGTTGGTGACACGGACGAGATGCGGGGATTTGACGGTGAACTCCCACGATTCCCACGAAACGCGCTTCGACGTTTTCGCTCCGAAGTTCAGGTAGTCAATAGCGTTGCGCTTATCTGCCGCAGAGTCGTTGTTCGACATGGCTTTCTGGTATCCACCGAAGGCCACCGTCCGAGTGTTCCAGCACTCGGGCATTCTGACGAGACGAACGCCCCGGGGACGGCCACCTTCTACCAATAACCACGTAGTAACTGGTATTAAACGTCCCCCTATTACTTCGTGGTCATAGGATTGATGCACCAGCGCCTCGAAGTCCGAGATATGGAACGGGAACGCGACAATTCCGGGCAATACGTCGAACAAGTGACCCTCGATGCGGTACTCCACATCTTTGAGGGAGCCGACGTACCCGTACTGACTGCGAGTGAGGTAGCTGACGATCTCGACTGTTCCCGCCCGGCGGCCTACAACAAGCTGGAGAAACTGGTCGAACAGAAAGAACTCCAGAAAAAGAAGGTCGGGGCGCGAGCTGTAGTGTATATTCGACTCAATGAGTAGAAGATAGCCGGGTAAACATCTGTTAGAACAAACGACTCGATGCAGTAGAACACAGAGTAGCCACAGGAGGGGAGGGGGTTAGAACATTGACCGAGTGCGCCTGCGCAGTATTTGGTAAGTCGCCCCGAGAATTTTCACCTCTGAGGTCAGGAAATAGGGTAGCTCAAAGCGACGAAATTGGTCGTGTTGAGTATCGTGAAACGGGGAGTATGGAGGCCTCGTAATTGCATCCCTCGCTCGATGGTGCTAATCACGGTCGGTTGAACACGGCGGGTCGCTTCGCTCCCCGCCAAGGTTCAGTCGAGACACCACGCTCAATGCGTTCAAACGCTTTTTCGGAACTGCCGCTATACTACTCATTAGCGACTGTTCCGAAAAACTACGCGGAGAACTCAACGTGTCCGAATTGTCCTGCATCTTCGAGGCAGATATTCGAGTAGTGCTTCGGCGTCCCCCGACCCCATTTACCCTCGAACTCGATGTAACCCTCCTCAGTGAGGTCTTCGAGACAATCCCTCACTCGACGGTCTGAGATCGATGTTCGGTCGTAGAGGTCGGTTGCCTTCCAAATCCCATCCTCCCACCCCTCAAGCGAGCGAATGGCTTCAATTGTGTCTCTCATGCCGTTCTTCTCGGTCAACCACGAGTGGATACCTGCGATCTGTTTCTCGACAGGCAACCAGCCGGGGAGTGCCGAGGTGTGGAGGTATACCGTGGCTCCTCGAATTTCATCTTCCCGCTCACGTCCGAAGCGCATCGCCGCCTGCAACACCTCGTCGTGAACCAGCGTATGCATCACCTCGTTTCCGAACGGCCCGTAGTCGGTGTCGTTCCCTGTGAGTTTCTCCCCGTTAGCGTCTTCCCTGCGTTCCGCCGATTCGCCAGCAAGTGCGGCCCACTTCTCGATCTCGTCGTCACCGGGATGTGGATTCCCCAATACGACGCCCAATCGCTCAGTCCCGAATCTGTTCATCCCCTTGAGGTTGCTGTAGTGTTCAACGGTGTCCGTGATCTCTCTCAGCCCCCGCGCTTCATACTGCTGAATCGCCTTCTGCGAACTGATGAGGGCGGGTGTATTCCCCTCTCTCCTCGCTATCCCTTCAAGGAGAGCCAAGTCCTTCGGTGGGGATGCACCATCACCGCTCTGGATTGCCTTCCAGCGTGGGGTCGTCTGGATGAAGCGGTAGCCGAGAACGTCCCGCAGGTACACCTTGCGTTCGTCTTCATTGAGGAGAGGGAACGTTCGAAGTTCCTCGTTGAGAGTGAATCCCCAAAGGGTTGGGTTAGGGGTTCCGTCAAGCGCAACGGTGCTCTCGGCGCTACTCAGGTCAGGAGGGAGAAGAAACGTCCACTTGTCCGATCTCGGGTTTCGGACGGCGATGCGACCCCGTTGGAGGTCAGCGTAGCCCCATCCGTTGTCGAGTGTCTGCATCTCAAACTCAGCGAGTGTCGCTATGGGGGCCAAAGCGTGCGCCGCCGAACTCGGACTATGTCGCGCGTGACTGTAATCGTAAGACCACGAGCGGATGCTATCCTTCCACTCTGCGATGGCATCCTGTACGTCCGATTTGTCCTTCCGCCTGAGCAGATCGTGATAGTCTCTAAACGGAAGCTCGTCTTTGTCTTCGAGATAGGCCGAGATAACGGGAGCAATCCCGTCCTCGAACTCCCTCAGATACGCATCGCCAGGGAACTCATCGAACGCGACGTAACGCCCCTCCATCCACGTTAGTCGGTACGCGTGCCTGTACGTCCCGAGGAGAACGTCGTACTCGTCAGGGGCGAAATTCCGATTCGCAACGAAGGGACACTCACCTTCCGTTTGGCAGAGGAGTCCGGAGTGTTCCCTGTGGAGTTCGACGCCGCTCCTTCCACTCTGATAGTCTCGCTTCAGTTCTTTAGCGGCGTGATCTACCGGGTTTCCTTTCTCATCGAAGCTGTCACAGTCCCGGAAGAAAGAGGGCAATCGCTGGAACGAAAGCCCCCATCTATTACAGCGGCTCTCGTACTCGTCGAGGAGGTCGTGACGTTGTGCGAATACAGTCAGGTGTTCCCCGGTCTGTCTTGCCCACTTGACCACGCCGTAGCTCTTTCCGGAGACGGGTAGCGCCTCGATAAGCGCAGTCTCGGATAGTTCAAAGCCGCGCTGAATCAGGTAGTCGCGGCGACGATGCACTTCATCGAGCGTGAGGTTGTTGGGTGAACCGGATGATATAGATATTTCTACTGACATAATGAATCATTCCCGCAAATGCCGGAAGCTTTGCTCTCGAAAATCGAGGTGTGCGAGAGACGAAAGTAACTCGCAGGTATAGTTGCGGGAGAAGTCCTCACTCTAATAGACGGCATTCAACCAGAAATAACTACCGAATTTCGAGGGACGGCGCCGGATTACTCCACGGGAGATTCAAAATCTAAAAGGTAGTGTTCGACGGTCGAACCCCCGGAGTGACAGGCCCGAAGTGAGCCTAAAGCATCTCCGTTAGCAATCGGGCATCGTTTGGCGAAGCTTCTCGGACTTCTCGGTCTTCGAGCGTTTGTCGTAGTAGTGCTTGATCGTGTCGTAGCCGGAGTTCACGAGATCGGACACGTCCTCAATGGACACGTCGTTATCGAGCAGGTACATGATACGCCCTTTGCGGATGGAGTGGGGGCTGATACTCGATGGACATTTGCTGGCCGTGTTGTACGAATTGGCTTCGCACTCGTCCGGGTCGCGGTCGTGGGGACACTCTTGCCCGTAGTGGCAGGGGCGCGTGAGCGTGTACACGTTCCGCTGAATCGTGGTCTTCTGACACCGAGTGTTCCGGCCCATCAATAGGGGAGTGCGGCCCTCGTCGTCCGTCTCGCCGGGATGGTTCATCTCGATGTAGTCCTTGACGACTTCGACGTCCTCCTTCGAGAGAGGGACGTTCCGCTCCCCGCGCTTCTTGTTCTTGAGTGGGGTTCCCTCGTCGGGGCGATGCCGGATTTTCAGCATCGGCGGGTCTTCAACGAGATCGTCAACATCGAGCGCGTGGAGGCTCGACTGACGCATGGCCGTTCGCCACAGTAGAAGGAACGTGACGTGACGGAGAGAGGCGTACTCGTACTTCCGTAGGTAGTCAAGCAGGGCTTCGGCCCGCTCCGCCTCAATGAACTCGTCCCGCGAGTCGTCCCCGTTTTTGGCGGGAATCAGACTCTCGACCTTCATGGGCAGTCCGTAGGGAACGGCCTCGATTGTCTCGCAGTAGCGCATGAACTTCTTCAGCGTCCACATCTGGTTGCGGAGCGTCGTGGTTTGCACCTGCTGGCCCCGCCACCGCTTGAACTCCTTGAGACGACGTCCGGTTAGGTCGTTGAGATTTTCGACGTTGTTCTCGTGACACCAGTCCACGAAGGGATTGAGCGCGTACTTGTAATTCTGCACGGTGTTCTTTGCCTGTCCATCCTGCTGGTCTTCGAGGAAGTCCGTGACGGCTTCCTGCGGCGCGTATGGTTCGAGTGCCATTGTCATCCATCACGGAGCGGGCGGGTATGGAGATCAGCACGCGATCACCGCTCAGATGGCATCACTCCCCGCGCGGAGTGAGCGTAGCGAGCGTGAGCGCAGGCCCCGGGTTCAAATCCCGGCGAGTCCACTGCCTTCTGTGCGTTCACCCAATTGGACAGACAGTGGCGAGTCTTCTTAAGCCGCCGAGCCGGGTTTCGGGTGAGTTCCATCGCAAAACCGGCAATCGCGTCCGGGGTGATTTGAACCCTTCTTCGCAGTCTCCCCCGAGCCATGCGTCGGTTTCACGCAGGGAGTTGCGTTCGATGACATTAACAGTTCTCTCCACCCCCGGCCTCATCGGATAGACACACAAATTGATACGACTGGGGTGTGGTGGGGATGACATGCGCTCACCTCCCCCGGGTATCAACATCGGTGAACGTTACACACAAGATGACATCGAGGAAGCCTTCGATACCGGTTTTGGCTACCAGATTTCTGGAATCAACCCACGTCGAGACAGCCAAGATAGACGCTATGTACTGCTGTTCGCCAACGAAGATGGGCCGTATGACGACTCTGTAACGAGAGGGAGGTTCGAGTACGACGGAGAGGGGCTCTCGGGAGACCAAAGTGAATCTTCTCCGGGGAACTCTGTCCTGATTGACGCCATTTCGGCGGGAACACCGGTCCACTTCTTCTATCAAGATTCAGGCGATGGTGAGTGGGAGTATCAGGGATTAGTAGATGTCCTCGGCTATCGGTTCGAGCAAAAAGGTGGTCGACAGGTGTTGGTGTTCGAGATGGAACACCAAGGGACGGGCTAAAACCAGTTACTTCCTATCGAGGAAATCCCGCTGAAGACTTGTTCGTACCCGTACGTGTCCTCGACGGTCGAGATGAACTCGCTCGCGGAGCCGAAACCTCCGTCCTCGGAGTCGACGGTGGTCGCCCACGGCGACGGGCCGTACCAGTAGTCGCCGTTCTCCCCGGCCTGTTCCCCGAACGAGTCGGCGAGGTTGGTACCCGGCGCCCACGCCATATCGACGTCGACGTTCTCGCTCGCCAGTTGTTCGGCCGCGATCACCGCGTCCTCCTGATAGCCGTTCAGGAAGAGGGTAACGGAGCGCGAGGGGGCTC
Source organism: Salinilacihabitans rarus (assembly GCF_024296665.1). Taxonomy (NCBI): domain Archaea; kingdom Methanobacteriati; phylum Methanobacteriota; class Halobacteria; order Halobacteriales; family Natrialbaceae; genus Salinilacihabitans; species Salinilacihabitans rarus. Next base: position 3,507,389 of record NZ_CP100762.1, read on the forward strand.
TTTTTCATCACGCGGCTGTGGCCGTCGAACCCCTCGCCGGACTCGCGCTTCTGGAGGGGTGACCGGTCGAGGGCGTCCCCGGGGCCCGGCGTGACGTGCCGCGATTTCTGTCCGGATCGCGGGCCAGCCGTCGTGGGAGTAGTAGCCGACGTCCCTCGGTCCGCAGGCCATCGCGACGACGGTCACGACACCGATCGCGAGCAGGGTCCGATCGTGGTACGCCCGACCGATGCGTTTCTCGGCGCATCGTCGGGCGATCGGTGTCGCACCGTGGTACGTGTTCTGGGCGGGTAGATAGCTCTCGCCCTCGCGGAATCACGGCGATTCGACGATAGACGAACGGCGGCCGCCCACGACCGTCACGGCGCGAGTCGCCACGTCGAACGCACGAGGCGTATCCGTCCTCCCTGCCGCCGAGTCCCGGCCGACCCTCGATGATCTCCGTCAGATCACCGTCCCGAGCAGGAACGCGCCGGTGTAGCTGACCGTGAAGTACCACGGTTCGTGTTTGATCGTCTTCCGGCCGATCGTCGTCTGTTTGTCGTGCGGGAGCGATCGGAGCGGGGGCCGCCCGAAGATCGCGTACAGCGGGAGCAGGGGGCCCAGCAGGGGGAGGGCGTAGCCGACGACGAGGCCGGAGACGCCGAGGACCAGCGCGTGGAGTTCGTTGATCGTCACGGGGTGGCCGAACGGCTCCACGAGGGGGTCGTCGCTCGCGTGAATCCGTTCCCGGGGGTCCTGCGGTTGGCTCATACTTCGAAATCGATCGATCCGTCCGGAGCGCTCGGTCGACTGCGACCCTCCGTCGTCCGCGTCGTCATGGGTACTGTGAGCGAATAGCTGCTCGTATTTGGTTTTGGTGATCGTCCACGTCGTTCGAAGCCCGTTCGACCCGCCGGACCGACCCCGATTTAGGCGCTGTACACGTGCACCCGCCCGCATAACCGGGCGCGATCCGTACCGGCGGCCGAATGCTGGAGTCGGTCCCCGCCTACGTCGAGACGCTGATCTACGGCTACTTCCTCACGGTCGGCACGGTCGGGCTGTACGTCTCGACGAAAATCTGGCTCACGGGTCGCACCGAGGGCTGACGGCTCACCCGAGCTGGCGGAGCTCTCCCTCGCCGCAGGGGCAGTCCGCGACGCCGATCGGCCGAACCGAGCCGTCGGGGGAGACTTCGACGGCGAACATCGATCCGCAGGCGTCACAGACCGCGACGCCCTTCGAGACCGCATCGGACTGGCTCATGGGGTCGAGTGGACGGGTCGGCCGGGGTTCACCGTTGTGCCAAGGTATTTTGGCCCGGCCGGTGGGGGGTGCGGTACCGGACCGCGGACGCGGCGCCGTGCGCACGCGTCCGTGCCGTGTCCCGTTCCCTGTCGCCACGTCGCGTGGCATCTCACAGGAGTCTCCGCGACGGACATATAACTACGGTCAAACTGTTTAGGAACCCACCCGTCACGGCGGGACGGCCGGACCCGACGGCGCCGCCCGCGGGGACCGGCTACCGGCGGTCGTCGACCGGACCGAGCGAATCGAGGGTGACGCCGGTCGGATCGACCCGTCCGGACGCGGGGTCGTAGTCGACGATGCCGAGGTCGTCCATCTTGGGCAGGTGGACGTGGTGGAGGTCGATCGCCACGCGCTCGACGGCCGACTCGTCGGCGTCGATACCGTCCTCCCGCGCGGCGATTCCGGCGGCCAGTTCGTCGAGATCGACCGGAGCGGTGTTCCCTTCGAGGACGTCGAGCGTCAGACGGCGCCGCTCCGCCGCGAGCAGGTGGTAGCGGGTGCTCGCGGTCAGGTCGATCCTGTCCGGGTCCGCTCCCGTCGTGTCGTTCGAGGGCTGTGGCATGGTGACTCCGGTGTGACAGCGTCTGTCAGCGTACCTGTACCCCCATGCCCGTAAGCGCGGTCTAGAAGTGATTAGGCTAGAACCGGATCGGATTGCCGGGAGGGGGTGTCGTCCGGACGGAGCGCGTCAGCGACCCGCTCGCCCACGGCCCCGCCGCCCGCGCCGAACTGACGCGCCCGGAGTCGGACTCCGTCGACGGAACATTAATGGGCGAACCCGCGGTACCCGGGGCAATGGAATCGAGAGCGCTGACCGAGAGCCTCCGGGAGACGCTCGCCGTCTTCGACGGCGTCGGGGAGCCCCGGACGACGCCCGAGGTGGCAGCGCGCCTCGACCTCGGCCGCCGGAGCACCTACGCCCGACTGGAGCGTCTCGTCGAACGGGATCGGCTCGAAACCAAGAAGGTCGGGGCGAACGCCCGCGTGTGGTGGCGCCCGCGCGACCGCGGCGACGCGACGGACGCCGACTGGCCGGCCGCCCCACAGTCGCTCGTCGACGGGGTCCTCGACGCCGTCGACGTGGCCGTCCTCGTCCTCGACGGGGACGACCGCGTCGTCCGGGTCAACGCCGCCGCGGAGCGGTACTTCGGCGTGGACCGCGAGCGTGTCGTCGGCCGCGACGAGCGCGCGCTCGTCGACGAGCACCTCGCGCCGGCCGTCGAGGACGCCGCGGCGTTCACGGAGGCGGTCCTCGGGACGGACGACGCCGACGACGACCGCTTCGAGTGTCGCGTGACGCCGGGCGAGGGCCGCGAGGAACGCTGGCTCGAACGCCGGAGCGACCCCGTCCGGACCGGCGCGTACGCCGGCGGCCGCGTCGAACGCTACGACGACGTCACCGACCGGAAGCGCTCCGAGCACGACCACCGCGAGCGCTTCGAGTCGCTGGTCGAGGCGGTCGAGGAGTACGCCATCTTCACCCTCGACGCCGACGGCTACGTGCGGACCTGGAACCCCGGCGTCGAGCGGATCAAAGGCTACGGGGCCGACGAGATCCTCGGCGAGCACTTCTCGACGTTCTACACCGACGCGGACCGCGAGGCCGGCGTCCCCGAGCGGAACCTCCGGGACGCGGCCGAACGCGGTTCGGTGCGGGACGAAGGGTGGCGCGTCCGCGCGGACGGGTCGCGCTTCTGGGCGAGCGTCACCATCACGGCCATCCGCGACGAGGACGGGACGCTGGCGGGCTACGCGAAGGTCACCCGCGACATGACCGAGCGCCGCGAGCGGGAACGGCAACTCCGGCGCGAGCGCGACCTCACCGAGCGGCTCCTGGAGACCGCGCCGGTACGGCTCTCGATCTTCCGGCCCGACGGCTCGATCGAGCGGATCAACTCCCGGGCGAGACGACTGCTCGGGATCGACGAGTCGGCGGTCCCGGAGTTCGGCGTCGAGGATCTGGACCTCCACGACGCCGACGGGGACCCGATCCCGCCGGCGGACCATCCCGTCTCGCGCGCGATCGAGACGGGAGAGTCCGTCTCCGACCGACTCGTCCGCCACGACGGGCCGGACGGGGGCCACCGGTGGGTGTCGATCACGGCCGCGCCGCTGTTCGACGACGACGGCGCCATCGAGCGGATCGTGGCCGCCGGCAAGGACGTGACCGACCTCAAGCGCACCCAGCGGCAACTCGAACGCCAGCGCGACGAGTTGCAGGCCGAACTCGGCGGGGTGTTCGACCGGATCGACGACGCCGTCCACGGCCTCGACGAGGACCTGCGGTTTACCTACCTCAACGACCGCGCCGAGCGACTGCTCGGGCGGTCCGAGGAGGAACTCGTCGGCTCGTCGGCCCGCGAGACCGTCCCCGACGTCCTCGGCCGCGCGTTCGAGGAGCGCTACGAGCGCGCGATGGAGACCCAGGAGCCGGTCGTCTTCGAGGAGTACGCCGACGCGGCCGACGCCTGGCTGGAGGTGGCGGCTTACCCCTCCGAGAGCGGTCTCTCGGTCTACGCCCGCGACGTCACCGACCGCGTCGAGCGCGAGCGCGCCCTCGAGGAGTTCAGACGTCGCTACCGGACCCTCGTCGAGCACTTCCCCAACGGCGCCGTCGCCCTCGTCGACGCGGACCTCCGCTACGTCACCTTCGGCGGCACGGTGGAGGGCGACGCGGACCTGACGCGGGAGGAACTGGAGGGCCGCGCCGTCCGCGACGTGCTGCCCCAGGAACTCGCGGACGTGGTCGTCCCGCGCTACGAGGCCGCGCTCGACGGCGAGACGTCCACGTTCGAGGAGACGGTCGACGACGAGGTCTACCGGTTCCACTTCGTTCCCGTCCGCGACGACGACGGCGCGGTCTTCGCCGCCATGGCGACGTCCCAGGAGATCACCGAGCGCACGGAGCGCGAGCGGGAACTCGAGCGCCGGCGCGAGCAACTCGCGGCGCTGAACAGCCTCAACCGCGTCGTCAGGGAGATCACGGACGCCGTCATCACCCAGTCCACCCGCGAGGAGATCGAGGAGACGGTCTGCGAGCGCCTCGCCGCCTCCGACTCCTACCTGTTCGCCTGGATCGGCGACGTCGACCCCGCCACCCGGACGGTGTCGGTACGGACCGAGGCCGGCGTCGAGGGCTACCTCGACGGGATCACGATTTCGGTCGACCCCGACGACGACCGAAGCGAGGGGCCCACCGGCAGGGCCTTCCGGACGGGCGAGATCCAGACGACCCAGGACATCGAGGTCGACCCCCGCCACGACCCCTGGCGGGACCACGTCGAACGCTACGGCTTCCGGTCGTCCGCGGCGATCCCGATCGTCCACGAGGACGCCGTCTACGGCGTGTTGAACGTCTACGCCGAGCGCCCGAACGCGTTCGAGGGCAGGGAGGGCGAGCTAATCGCCCAGATCGGCGAGATCATCGGCCACGCCATCGGGGCCGCCGAGCGAAAGCAGGCGCTGATGAGCGACGACCTCGTCGAACTCGAGTTCCAGATGCAGGACGTCTTCGCGGCCCTCGACACCCCCGTCGAGACCGACGGGACGATCACGCTCGACCGCGCGGTGCAGGTCGCCGACGACGAGTTCCTCGTCTACGGCACCGCGACGCGCGACGCCGTCGACACCGTTCGCGGGATCGTCGAGACGCTCCCCCACTGGGAGGCGGTCGACTTCCGCGCGCGTTCGGCGGGGAGCCCCGTCGGCTTCGAACTCCGGCTGACCGACCCGCCGGTGCTCTCGGTCGTCGCCGCCCGCGGCGGCCTCGTCGAGCGGGCCGTCATCGAGGACGGCGACTACCGAATGACGATCCACCTCGCGCCGGGCGCCGACGTTCGTCGCGTCGTCGACGCCGTCGAGTCGGCCTACCCGCAGGCCGAGATGCTCCGCCGCCGGCAGATCACCCGGCCCCACGACGACCCCCAGCGCATCCGGCGGCGCCTCCTGTCGGATCTCACCCCCCGGCAGCGCACCGCCCTCGACGCCGCCTACCACGCGGGCTTCTTCGAGTGGCCCCGCGAGGCCTCCGGCGAGGAGGTCGCCGAATCCATCGGCGTCGCCGGGACGACGTTCCACCAGCACCTGCGGAAGGCCGAGCGGAAGGTGTTCGACGCCCTGTTCTCGGCGCCGGTCTGAATCGCGGGGACGTCACGCGGCGGCCGTCGGTCGCGGTCGCGTTCCCGGAACGTTCGAAGGAGTCGACGCGACCGCCCGCCCTCGTCCGCTCACTCGTTCAGGTGCGACCGGTAGCCCTTCGGCTCGAACCCCCGTCGACAGACGACGCGCTTGCGCCCGACCGTGATCGCGCTGACCTGGTCGTCGTCTTCCATCCCGGAGATCACCTCCCGGAGGCGCTCCTCGGACCAGCCGGTCTCGTCGGCGATGGTCGACTCGTCGACGCGCCCGCCGCGCTTGACGAGGAGGCGGAGGATCCTGTCCTCGTCGCGCAGTTCCCGTTCGTCGACGCCGTACTCCACCTGCTCGGCGTAGCTCAGCGTCTCGTCGTCGGAGCCGGTCTCGTCCGTCTCGGCCGACTCGACGTCGCCCGGCCCCCGGTCCCGTTCGGCCGAGTCGGACCGCCAGAGCGACGACACGCGCGCCCAGAGTGTATCGAATCCCATCTTGTGATCACCGTCCTCGGAGTTGTCGTCGATTGAACGTACTCGTACCTTGCTCTTATGCTCGCGCTACTGTACGTCTGCACGCCCTAGTATAAGGCTGTACTGCCAATCGACGACTACGTTCGTTCGGGCTGACGGTCGCGGTGGTCAATAGTACCGACCTTGCACCCCGCAAGGTCGTCGACACAGGGCGGAATGTGCCGGCCGCTCGCCGGCCGCGACGCGCCGGCCGGCCGATCTGGCCGTCCGCGACACTGTCGCAGACGCTGTCACGCCCGGTCCGCGGGCGCCGCGTCGAGGTAGGCCTCCGCGAGCGCGTCGAGCGCCTCGTGGTTGTTGGTCGTGTGCGGGGCCGCGAGCGCGGAGACGCTGATCCGCCCTTCGGCGACCGCCCGCCGGTCCGTTCCCTCGGGGTCGGGGAGCGACTCGGGGTCCATCTCCTCCCAGACGCGGTCGTGGAGCAGGACCGCGTCGCCGTGCCGGGAGGCGTCCATCTCGTACCGCTTGGAGGGGCGGGTGATCTCGATCGGTGCGGGGTCGCCGTCGGGCAGCGGGGCGTTGACGTTCAGGTAGGTGCCGGGGTCGAAGACGCCGGCGTCGAGGGCGTGCTCGACGAGGAAGGACGTCGCGCGGACGGCCTCGGCGTAGTCCTCGGGCGCGGTCGCCACCTCCTCGAAGGAGCGGTCGTCGACGGGGACGTACAGCGAGGTCGCGATGGCGGGCACGTCGAAGAACGCGGCCTCGACGGCGGCGCTGATCGTCCCCGAGCGCCCGAGGACGTACTCGCCGAGGTTCGCGCCCTTGTTACAGCCCGAGACGACGAGGTCCGGGAACGGCCCGAGTTCGGCCAGTCCGGCGACGACGCAGTCCGCGGGCGTCCCCTCGACGGCGTAACCGAGTTCGTGCTCGTAGACGTCCACCTCGTGCGAGAGCGCCCGCCCCACCGCGCTCTGGTCGGTCGCCGGCGCGACGACGGTGACGTTGCCCACCGACGAGAGGGCGTCGTGCAGCGCCCGGATCCCGGGGCTGTCGATCCCGTCGTCGTTCGTCAGCAGGATCTCGAGGGAGTCGCTCATGTTCGTTCCGTTGACCGCGCGCGCGAAAAGCCCACCGCTTTCGGCACTTCCGGCGACCCGCGTCGCGGCGCGCGGCCACGTCCGCCCTAGGCGACCGGGTCGACGATCGTCTCCTCGTCGACGACGAGGTTGTACGCCCCCTCGTCGTCGTTCCAGAGCGCGAGCACCCGCTCGAACGCGAGCACGTCGCCGTAGTCGGCTTCGAGCAGCGGCCGGTTGAGCGCCGTCTCCGTCGTGACGACGGCGTAGTGGTCGATCGACTCGCTGCCGTCGGTGATCTTGAACAGGGGGTTCGCCCCGCCCGAGCGGCCGTCGCCGTCACCCCCGCTGAGCGACCGGCTGAACTTCGCCGCGACGAGGTCGATCCGCTCGGTGACGTGCCGTTCCATCTCGGCCATCTTCGCCCACCGGCTCCCGTCGAGTCGGAGGTCGACCCGCCGGCGGCCGTCGCGCCTGAGGATCGAGTAGGTAAACTGGACGTCGGCGTTGACGAACTCGCCGGGGTCGTGTTCCTCGTCGCTTGCGGCCTCGTCGAGGCGGCGCTGGAACGCCGGCGTCTCGAGGTCCGGCCGGACGTCGAACGACCAGCCGCGATCCGAGGGCGTCTCGCCGGGCCACAGCCGGACCGCGGGGGAGTAGACGGTGACCCGGCCGCTTCCGTCGTCCTCGCCGCCGTCTCCACCCCCGTCCTCGCCTCCGCGCTCCCACAGCCACTCGCCCTCGACTGCCCGCTCCAGTTCGCGTAGCTGGATGCTCGTGTGCTTGTCCGCGGGCGCCATCGCCAGCAGCGCGCCGTCGGGCGCGAGCGCCCCGAGGTACGACCGGAGGACGCTCTCGGGATCGCCGAGTTCGCTGAGGACGTTCGCGAGGAGGACGAGGTCGAACTCCTCGCCGCCGTCGACCGACGTCGGCTCGAACGCCTCCGCGGTCGTCCGGTGGACCGTCGCGTGGACGTTCCGGTCGGCCGCCGCGAGCAGCGCGTCGAGGACGTCGGCGGCGGCACTGGGCTCGACGGCGTGGTAGTCGACGAGCGCGTCCTCGGGCAGGTAGTCGAACAGGCCGAGCGCGGGGCCGCCGACGCCGGCGCCGACGTCGAGCACCCGGAGCCGCCGGCCGAGCAGCCCCCGCTCCGCGAGGTCGTCGAGGGCGTACTGGACGGCCGCGTAGTACGCCGGCAGGTGGTAGAGCGCGTAGCCCGCGGCGACGTCCTCGTCGTACTCGACGGGCCGGCGGTCGAGGTAGCTGGCCTTGAACCGGCGGATCGTCGACCGCAGGAGGTCGCCCGAGACGCCTTCGTGCCAGTTCGGTCCGTACCGGTCGGCGAGCAGGTCCTCGACCCGGCGGGCTACGCCCGCCGGGAACCGCTCGACGGGGCCGCGCCGCGGCGGGACGGGGTCGTCGTCGACGGGGACGAACGTGCCGTCCTCGCGCTCGACCAGCCCGAGGTCGACGGCCTCCTCCCGGAGGATCTGGCGGACGACAGCGGGGTGGGGCTCCCCCGTGACGTACTCGTGGATCTCCTCGGGGTCGATCGGCCGGACGTTCCGCAGGTACTTCGCGTTCGAGCGGACGGCCTCGCGGTCGGTCACGCGCCGTCACCCCCGTTCGCGTCGCCCGCGTCGTCGGCGCCGCGGTCGCCGTCTGCCGCGTCGTCCCGCCACTTCTCGGCCGCCTCCCGGTAGCGGCGCGCGAACTCGTCGTCGTCGGCCGCCGCGAGCGCGGCCGCGGCCTCGGCGACGTCCGCGGCCCCCTCGAACGTCCGCTGTACGTCCGCGTACACGCGCGGGGTGCCGTCGGTCACGACCTCGACCAGTTCTCGGAGCTCCTCGTAGACCGGCGTCTCGAACCCCTCCGGGACGGGGTCGGCCGCGAGCGCGAACGCGAGGACGGCCGCGTGGGCCGCCGCCTGCACCGACTCCATCGCCTCGTCGTGTTCGGCCGCGGTCGTCTCGACGAGGTCGTTGCCCCGCGCTTCGAGGTCGGCGAGGAGGGCGTCGGTCACCGGTCCCGCGCGGTCGCGGACGACCGCGATCGACCCCGGGGCGCGCTCGGGCGCGAACAGGGGGTGGAGGCTGACCCGCTCGCGGTCGGGCGCGCGCTCGGCCATCGCCGACAGCGGCGGTGCCATAGCCCCCGAGACGTCGACGAGCGCGCGCTCGGCCCGGTCGGCGTGTGCCTCGATCGCTCGCTCGACGGCCCCCATCGGCACCGCGAGGCAGACGGCGTCGTAGCGGCCCTCGCCGTCGCCCGCGAGCGAGTCGACGTCCCCGCCGACGGCCCCGCCGACGGCCTCGGCGGCGGCCGCCGCGGCGTCGGGGTCGACGTCGGCGAACGTGACCGAGGCGTCGACCGCGCGCCCGAACCACGTCCCCATCGACCCCGCGCCGACGATCAGTACGTCCATCGGGCCACCGTACCCGCCGGCGTCGCAAAAGCCGTTCGATCCGGCGGGTTTCGCGGTCGGCGAGGGAGCGCCCGACCCCCGGCCGACTACTTACCGCCGCGGCCCTAACGACGACACATGAGAGTCGGCATCGTCGGCGCCGGCGCGGCCGCGGCGGCCGCGACGGTCGCCCTCTCGACGGAACGCCCCGACGCCGAGGTGACGGTCCTCGAGAAGTCCGGCGGCGTCGGCGGCCGGGCCGCGACCCGGCGCCGCGACGGCGTCGTCTACGACTACGGCGCGAACTACGTGAAGTCGGACGATCCGCGGGTCGTCGACCTGCTCACGGACGCCCTCGGGACCGACGGCCTCGTCGACGTCGCCGAACCGGTCTGGACGTTCGACCGGGACGGGACCGTCGCCGAGGGCCGGGACGACGACGCGCACAAGTGGACCTGCCGGGAGGGGCTGACGCAGGTCGCGAAGCGACTGTTCGCCCGGACCGACGCGACGATCCGTCGGGAGACGCGCGTCGAGACGGTCCGGCGAGGGGGAAGCGACGAGGACGACGCGTGGACCCTCGTCGACGCCGACGGGCGCGAGCGGGGGCCGTTCGACGCCGTCCTGCTGACCCCGCCGGCACCCCAGACGGCGACCCTCCTGGGCGACGCGGAGTGGGCCGACGACCGCCGCGCGGAACTCGCCGACGCGGCCGCCCTCGTCCCGTACCGGACGGTCTGGACCGGCGTCCTCCACTACCCGTTCGAACTCGACCGCCCCTACTACGCGCTCGTCGACGTCGACAGGACCCACGAGGTCGGCTGGATCGCCCGCGAGGAGTGCAAGCCCGGCCACGTCCCGGACGGCGAGTCGCTGCTCGTCGTTCAGGCGAGCCACGAGTGGTCCGTCGCGCGCTACGACGAGCCACCCGCGGAGAACCTCGCGGAACTCGCCGGCCACGCGGCCGCCCTCCTCGGCGACGACCGCCTCCGCGACCCCGACTGGACGGACCACCAGGGGTGGCGCTACGCGCTCCCGGAGGCCGGCGTCGACGACGGGCCGATCGACCGCGCGGCGTCGGCGGGGCTGTACGTCGCGGGCGACTGGGTCGCCGGCGAAGGGCGGGTCCACGCCGCGCTCCGGAACGGGCTCGACGTCGGCGACCGGATCGCACGCGAGCGGTGAGGTCGCCGTCGTTACTCGTCGAGTTCGTCCAGCCGGCGTTCGATCCGGGCGGTCGTCTCGTTCAGCCGCTCGACCGCCTCGACGAGCCGCCACAGCAGGTAGAGCGCGAGCACCGCGACGAGCGGGACGAGCAGCATTCCGAACCCGGTCTCCGGGAACACGATCAGGAGCAGGGCCGAGACCGCGACGGACAGCACGATGGCCGCGACGGTCGAACCGTCGTCGGCGATCGGCGGGCTGGAGTCGGTCGCCATCGGCCGACGTGAACGGCCCCGATCACGTAAGCGTTGCTGAACGTTCGTCGCGTCCTCACCGCTCGACTGGCTCGATCGAGACGGGGTAGTCGGTGAGGTTCTCGTAGCCGTCCTCGGTGACGACGACGAGGTCCTCGATCCGTACCCCGCCGACGTCGGGGTCGTAGAGTCCGGGCTCGATCGTGATCGCGTGGCCGGGTTCGAGTTCCTCCCCGACCGGCGACACGCTCGGAGGCTCGTGGACTTCGAGGCCGACGCCGTGGCCCGTGCTGTGGATGAACCCCGTCTCCGCGTCGGGGTCGCTGCGCAGGGTGTCGTAGCCGGCGTCCTCGATCACGTCGCAGGCGGCGTCGTGGACGGCCGCGCCGGTGACCCCCGCCTCGACGGCTTCGAGGGCGGCCTCGAACGCCTCCCGCGTGACCTCGTAGCGCCGTTTCACCTCCTCGCCTGGCTCCCCGCGGACGAACGTCCGGGTCATGTCGCCGAAGTACTTCGTCTCCTTGTCCCGCGGGAAGATGTCGATCACGATCGGCGAGTTCGGTTCGAGCGGTCCGCTACCGCGGTCGTGGGGGTCGGCGGCGTCGGCCCCGCAGGCGACGATGGTCTCGTCGAGCGCACAGCCGTGCCGGAGGAGTTCGATCTCTATCTCCGTTTTCACCCGCTCGCTCGTCAGCGGTTCGCCGTCGCGGACGAGGACGCCGTCCTCGACGTCCGCGCCCGCGATCAGCCCCTCGGCGACGGCCATCGCGGCCTCGTTGGCCGCCTGCGTCTCGCGGATCCACGCGACCTCCTCGTCGGTCTTGACCGCGCGCACGTCGGCGACGATTCCCTCCGGTTCGACGGTCACGGCGACCCCCTGCTCGCGGAGGCCGTCCGCGGTCCCCGTCGGGAACGTCCGCGGCACCGCGACCGAGTCGACGCCGTGGTCGTCGAGGAAGGCCGCGAGGCCGCGTGCCTTCGCCTCGTAGGGGCCGTACTCCTCGCGCAGTTCCTGGAAGTCGTACGCCGACGTCCGGGTCACGGTGTCGGCGTCGGCCTCCTTCGTCGCCCGGCCGTACTCGAGGCCCGACACCAGCAGGTGGACGCCGTCGTCGGTCACCAGCGTCTGGTAGGGGTCGGGCGCCGAGAAGCCCGAGACGTACCGCTGGTCGGCGTCCGAGGCGTCGTCGTCGATGAGATAGCCGTCCAGTCCCTCCGCGTCGAGGAACTCGCGCAGGGGCGAGAGGTCGACGTCCATGGCCGGCAGTGTGGCCGGGCGGCACATAACAGTTGTTGGCAATGTGGGTGATGTTATTCAGTTTGAGGGTGCCGCCGGGACGACCTCTTTCAGACGCTGAACTTCAGGTAAAATCCTTCCAAATTATCTCACTGAATTCTGATAATTCTCCCTCAGGAACTTCCCCGATTTCGAGTAAACCCGAGTCGTCAATCATGTTACTCAGGAATACGATGGCCTTCCAGTATTCCCCGTCCTCACTGAGGTCGTGATCGTCGTCTCGGTCGGCACCAATCGCGTTCGCCACCGTCCACATGTTGTACAGCAGCACCGCGTAGCCGAACAGGAACATTCGGTGTTCGATCTGACTCGATCCGGACTGTGGCAGAAACCGATTCTTGATCACTCGATATGAGGTCTCTACCCCCATCTGCCACGGAATTTCTCAGCCAGTACCTCCGCGCCGTTTCGCTCCTTGGTGGCGAATTCTCGCGGGTCGCGGTTGGTGTAGAACTGCGTCAGCGCGTCGGTCGGGTCGTCGAAGTCCTCTTTCTGGAGGCGTGACTTCTTCTCTTCCGGTAGCACAAACATGTAGTCGCGTCCGTCCTTGACGTCGCCGACACCCCATCGGAAGTCATCCCACTCCTTGTCTTCTTCCAGCATCTCCGCTTGAGTGATGCCTCTGAATTGCCATCTTGAACCTTCATCTAGAAGTGGGACCATTCAATTACGTTGCACAATTATCGAGTAGCACAGATGGATATCTCCGAGCGAAGTATACACAAAGTAGAGTCTCACCTTCAGGCTCTCAGTGCAGAGTATGGTGATTTTGAGCGAATTGAGAAGACGTGGAACGTCTCATTATCAACGTACCGAGGCATCGTTGAACGGTTTGAGCAAGGGGGCTTTGGGGGTGCAGGTGTATGGATCACGAATGAACCAGGGGCGGTTTTACTGGTACGTAACGAAGGGGATGAAGGCTGGTCTGACCCTGGGGGGAAAGTAGAGGGTGGTGAATCCTTCGAAGAGGGCGCAAAACGAGAAGTCCGGGAAGAAACAGGTGTCCAGTGCCGACTGACGGGCCTTTGCGAGGTACATATCATAACGCACCGACCTGACAACACAGACGTGCCCCCTATCCACGCACCAATCGTGATCTTCCACGGGGAGTACGTGTCTGGAGACCCACGGCCTCGTGAAGGCGAAATCGAAGAAGTTGGGTGGTTTCGAGAGCCGCCAGCGAATGTGCTATACGAGGAAGTGCGAACAAGACCGTACCCGGCTTGCGATTAATTCAACAGTTGTTGACGTAGCTGGTTCGAACGAGCCAGCTATATCGTCTGCTGCATACGCGTCTTGTATCCATCACGGCGTATTCTGACTGGAAATAGAAACGACCGCCTTCTTCCTCGAATAAGAGTCTACGGTTAATACTGTAAGCTGATGTTTCGCCCAAGTCGTTACTTCGTAATCAGTCACCCCTCGTCACAGACAACGTTCCGTAGCTCTTCGAGGAGTTCTGGGTGATGTTCCGCGAGAACATCGACATCTGTCTCCAACTCTTCGATTCTGCTACGCACACGATGGATTGCCTGGTATCGTTTTTCATCAGATACAGTAACCTCACCGGTAATTCTCTCACGGTCAGTCGTTGTCATAATGGCTCGGTATTTGCTCACGTACCGTGATTCAGAGACCATCTACTTCTACGTTAGCACCATAGCAACCTGACTTTGCATCATAGCAAATAGTTTGCTATAATGCTAAGTTCTAAGTTGATGGCCAATAGAGATGTGGCTGAGAAGCGCGGGATGGTTGAAAACGAGGCCGGTGTTGAAGGCACCGACCCCGCGCTTCGTGGAGCACACGAAGCATGAAGAACTCGACTCCAAAACCAGATGAAGGCATCGGGCTGAAGCTGTTAGACGAGATAGCGCAGATGGATATCCTGCTGCTGTCCGACGACAGTGAACCGCTCTATCGGGAACTGCTTGGAGCCAACGCGAAGACAAAACCGGAGGAGGTGGAACACCCCTGCGAGAAGATCACTGGTGAATACCGGGACGGTGGTGGGAACGAACGACCTGATCCGCCAGCAGCACATGGGTGGCGGCGCATACGGCTCTCTCGACGCGCTGAAGAACGCACTCGGTACTCGCTGACCCTTAAATGTGATAAGGTCTCGAAACCGGGTTACCATGATTGAAGACATCGACCGGGACGTGTTCGTGCGAATCCGGACAGACCTGCTGGTGGTCGGTGACAGCATCATGACCGACAGACACCACGCCTCGAACGGCAACTACGAGGACGACGACCCGCAGAACCAGATTGGCGGTATCATCCCCGCCTTTCCGCTCTCGGGCTGGCTTCGCCATGGGATGGAGCGCGTCGTTCACGAGTACGACGGCACCGCCTGCCATCCTGGAGAGGCCAACGCGAACTTCATGAAAGAAGAGGTCTACGACCGCGATCTCGCCGACGGCTACCACGAGAAAGGCGCGTGCGTCGATGACCCCAAAGAAGACAACGGCTGCGTGGTCTTCGACCTCTTCGGCGGCTTCGGCAACCAGCCGGGAAAGGTGATGCGTCGCCCGATCAAGTTTAACCCCGTCCGCTCCAGCGTGGACTACACACGTGGGCAGGCCGAAGGCCACTACCGCCGGCTGAACCGGAACGTCGTCTCCCGCAACCGGGAGGACAACCGAGAACCGCTACGGAACGCCGCAGTAGACGCCGTCGCCAATCTGGACGGCTGCTGGCATCTCTCGTTCCGGGAGACGAAGCCCGAGTTCATCGGTCTGCTCGCGGAGGGGATCGACTTCCTCGATGAGCACAAGACGAACTTCATGCACCAGCTCGGTGGCGCGCGCAACTTCGGCGCAGGGATCGTCGATTGCCACCTCATCAATCCGCTGTACGAGGAACGCGAACTGAAGCGCGTCTTCGACCGCGGGAAGGGCAACACGAACAAGATGAACGAGAAAGACGACCAGTGGGCTGAAGAGTACCGCCCAGCGTTCGTGGAGGCGCTGGAAGAGCGTATCGAAGAGGGGTCGTAGATGGGCGAGAGTGCTACCCTCAGCGACTTCCAGGGCGACGGCGGTCAGAACGTGATGGTCGCGGCCTACCGCCACGACGCTCACAAGCTCAACGGCGAGACGCACGACTACGCGCCGGACACCTTCCACGGCGTCCCGGTGAACCAGACCGTCCCACACGGCGCGGACGGCGACGCGTCGGCGCTCTCGCGTCCCAACGGGAAGCCCGAACAGACTGTGGACAACCACGAGACGCACTACCGGCTCTCGCTGCTGACGGGCGACTCTCACTACGACTCGGAGGAGTTCTCACGCCCCCATCTCTCTGAGGCCATCAGCGATCTGCTGACGGGCACCGACCCCGAGGCGATGCATCGGGCGTGGCTCACGTCGGACGTAGCGAGCGGCTTCAACGAGAGCATCTACTACCCGTACACGAGCTTGAAGTACCACACGCTGCTCGTGGCGGCACTCTTGGACAACTACCGCGCCGGTCACGAGTTCGCCGATCTTCTTCTGGTCGTGGACGATGCCGAGGAGATCGTGGCCCACCGGACGGTCTACGCGGGCGACCGCTTCGCGCTCCGAATCGACGAGGACGCCGACGGCCAGCCGTGGGCGCGCCTTGGAAGCCGCCCGTGGCGGTCGTGGGCGTCGGCGTGGAAGCGCCTCACCGCGCACCCGCTCGACGTCAATCACGACAAGCACGACATGGTTCTCGATGCGAACCTCCGGCGGATCTGGAGTTGGAGCACTGCACTCCAGTACATCGAGGATCTCGAAACCCGGAGGGAGAGCTAATGGCCCGCATTCAACGAGTTCATTGGGAACTCGACATGGACTACCTCGGGCATCCCTACTACGTCTCGGGGAACGCGATCTACCACGCGCTCGGGATGTTGCTGGAGCACGACGTCCACCAGCATATCAACGCCAGCCACGGGATGTTCGTGCCCGGCCAGTTCGGGACGTTCCCGAAAGAGTACTCGCAGAGCGGGATTCGACCGTACATGGGGTCGTCGCTCCCCGACGTGGAGAGCTACGACGACCTGTTCCTCTTCCGGCATCCCGACCACCCGTGGCTGCTCGATACTCGGCCCCGCGACGGGCTGAACGCCCACGACATCCGGTTCCAGAGCGGGATGCCCGCGCTGGCTCACGAGACGATCATGGGCCGGCCCGACGACGCTCGGAAACAGCAGCAGACCACGCGCTGGTACGTGAACGCCTACCTGCACGCCGATGACCTGGACGTTCTACCCCTCGGCGAGGACGTGCTTGACGGCCTCCAGTTCGGAGGCAAACGGAACTACGGCTACGGGACGACCACGCTGAAAGACACGCAGGTCGTTGACCTGGAGGTACTGGACTACTCGCGTCTCGAAGACGGCGAGGCGTTCATCCTCGAACTTGTGACGCCGTTCGTCCTCCAGTCGGAGTACCCGAAGGCGAACAACGTGGACGTTCCCTGGTGGTGGAGCGTAGACGACGAAGCGCAGCTGCGCCACCGCCTGGAGAAGGTCATCGAGGGCGGCGACGTATACGAGTTGGAGACGGTCGATCACGGCGTGGTCGTCGGCTACGATGGCGACCGTCCGGTGGAGACCGCGATGTCCGGACTCACCCGCGTCGGGAATCACTCGAAGTACGGCTTCGGAGAGCTTCGAGTGAAGCCAGTCACTCCAGATGAAACTAACGTCAAGAAACGGATAGAAAACCGGAAGTCGGAGCACTGACAAACGAACAATGACCGGCAAGGATTCCGCAGTGTCCCAGTCGGTCAGACTGAATAAAGTAGATCACATTGCCAACAACTGATAACTGCGCGGATTCCGGCGGATCGGACGGAATTCTACCCCCACCGGTACCGTATTACGTGGCCCCTGCGAGGCATCGACCATGGACGTCACCATCGAGCCCTCGCACGTTCGCGGGACGGCGCGGGCGCCGCCGTCGAAGAGCTACACCCACCGCGCGATCCTCGCGGCGGGCTACGCCGACGGCGCGACCGTCCGCGACCCCCTCTGGAGCGCCGACACGCGCGCGACCGCCCGCGCCGTCGACCTGTTCGGCGGCGACGTGACCCGGGCCGAGAACGGCACCCTCGCCGTCGACGGCTTCGGCGGCCGCCCCGGCGTCCCGGCGGACGTGATCGACTGCGACAACAGCGGGACGACGATGCGACTGGTCACCGCGACGGCGGCGCTGGCCGACGGCACGTCGGTCCTCACCGGCGACGAGTCGCTGCGCTCGCGGCCGCAGGGGCCGCTGCTCGAAGCCGTCGCGGACCTCGGCGGCGAGGCGTTCAGCACCCGCGGGAACGGGCAGGCCCCCCTCGTGGTCACCGGCCCCGTCTCCGGCGGCGCGACCTCGATCCCCGGCGACGTCTCCTCGCAGTACGTCTCGGCGCTGCTGATGGCCGGCGCCGTCACCGACGAGGGAATCGAGATCGACCTCGAAACGCCCCTCAAGTCCGCGCCGTACGTCGACGTGACGATCGAGGTGCTCGGGGCGTTCGGCGTCGACGCCAGCCACACCGACGCCGGGTTCGCGGTCGACGGCGGCCAGTCGTACGCGCCGACCGGCGGCGAGTACCGCGTCCCCGGCGACTTCTCGTCGATCTCCTACCTCGCGGCCGCGGGCGCCGTCGCGGGCGACGACGCGGTCCGCGTCGAGGGCGCCCGCCCGAGCGCGCAGGGCGACAGCGCCATCCTCGAAATCCTCGAACGGATGGGCGCCCACGTCGACTGGCGCCGCGACGAGGGCGTCGTCGACGTCGCCCGGAGCGCCCTCGACGGGATCGAGGTCTCGGTCGAGGACACGCCGGACCTGCTGCCGACGGTGGCGACCCTCGGCGCCGTCGCCGACGGCGACACCCGCATTACGAACGCCGAACACGTCCGCTTCAAGGAGACCGACCGCGTGAGCGCGATGGCCGCGGAACTCGGGAAGATGGGCGTCGAGACGACCGAGGAGCGCGACTCGCTGACGGTCCACGGGAGCGAGTCGTCGCTCTCGGGGGCGACCGTCGACGGCCGCGGCGACCACCGGATCGTCATGTCGCTCGCGGTCGCCGCGCTGGCGGCCGACGGCGCGACGACGATCCACGGGGCCGAGCACGTCGACGTCTCCTTCCCGGGCTTCTTCGACGTGCTGTACGACCTCGGCGCGAGCGTCGAGCGCGACGAGTGAGTGGATCGCGGACGACCCGGCCGTCGACTTTTCCGCCGCGAGCGCGTACGACGATCCATGTCGCGTGATCGCGTCGAGCGGTCGCTCGCCGAGCGCGCCGACGGCGACTACTGGTTTCCCGCCTACGAGGACTACTGCTTCTCGAACGTCCCCGAGACGGCGCTGTCGGTCCTCGACGACGCCTTCGAGCGACGCCTCCCCGCGGACGTCTTCGACGGCGTCGACCTCGGCGTCGACCACGTCGTCCTGTTCCTGCTCGACGGCTTCGGCTACGAGCGCTGGACGCGCCACCGGGACGAGCACGCTCTCCTCTCGTCGCTCGCCGACCGCGGGACGGTGACGCCGCTGACGTCGATCTACCCCTCCGAGACGGCCGCCGCGATCACGACGGTCCACACCGGCCTGTCGCCCGTCGAACACGGACTGCTCGGCTGGTTCCAGTACCTCGAGTCGGCGGGACGGATCGTCCAGACGCTCCCGTTCGCGACCCTCGACGGCGATCCGCTCGCGGCGGCGTCGCCGGCGTCCGAGGCGACGGAGCTGTTCGGGGGGACGCCGCTGTACGGCCGGGCGAACGACGCGGGGATCGACTCGTACGCGATCCAGCCCGCGAAATTCGTCGACTCGGGTTACACGCGGGCGACGACCGCCGGCGCGGAGCGGATCGGCTACGACACCGTCGCCGACCTCGCGCTGTCGATCCGGCGGACGCTCGAAGACGCGTCGGGAAAGACGTACGTCTACGCCTACGAGCCGACGATCGACGCGATCTCGCACGCAGAGGGGACGGGCGGCGAGCGGTACCGGGCGAACCTCGGGGCGATCCTCGACCGGCTTCGCCGCGAACTGGTCGACCGCCTCGATCCGGCGGTGGCCGAGCGGACGCTGCTGCTGGTGACGGCCGACCACGGCATCGTCGACACCGTGCCCGCGGAGAACGTCGACCTGACGGGGCTGGACGACTGGCCGGCCCTCCGGGGGACGTTCCGACGCGACGCGGCCGGCGAGCCGCGGCTGCCGACCGGGAGCCCGCGGAACGTCCACTTCCACGTGCGGCCCGACCGGCTGGCGGAGGCCCGCGGGATCGTCGAGGCGAACCTCGACGCGCGTACGTTCACCCGCGAGGAGGCGCTCGACCGCGGGCTGTTCGGGCCGGGGACGCCCTCGCCGCCGTTCGACCGTCGGTGTGGCGACCTGATCGCCGTCCACCGGAACCGCGGCGTCTGGTGGCGGGAGATGGCGTCGGTCGGGATGCACGGCGGGCTCACGCGCGAGGAGATGCTGGTGCCGTTCGCGGCGGCGCGGCTGGACGCGCTGCGGTAGGGCGGAGGCGACGCGAGCGGCGGTCCGACGCGGTGCGTCGCGCTGGGCGGGCCGCGCCGGGGCGACCGTCGGGGCACGCCGTGGTTGGCCGCGGTATCGGGGATAAACCCTCGGACGGTCGCGGCTACGCCGATTCGAGGATCGCGTCGAGCAGTTCGAGTTCCCGTTCGAGCGTCTCGTCGCCGACGGCCGACGCCTCCTCGTCGAAGTGGGCCCGGAAACGGTCGAACCGCGTCTCGTAGCGCTCGGAGACGGTCAACGGGTCGGACCGCTGTTCCCACCGCCCCAGTCCGTCGGGTTCGGGCGGTTCGATACCGTCCTCGGCGTCGCCCTCGCCCTCGCGCTCGTGGACGGCCCACTCCTTCAGCAGGTCGGCGTACCGGGCCAGCAGGATCGCCTTTCGGACGGCATCGTTGCCGTACGTCTCCTCGCCGTCGGGGAACGCGACGGTCTCGACGGTCGAGCCCCGCTCGCCGGCGCGGGTCTCCCAACTCGCCTCCAGTTCGAGCGTCTCGTCGGTCGGGTCGCCGGTCGGCTCGACCCCCACCAGCACGACGCCGCCTTTCGCCTCGCCGTCGGTTCGGGGCGAGGGGAACAGCGTGTGGACGCGCATGAGTTCCCCGGTCGTCTCGTCGGCGGCGGTGGTGCCGTACACCTGCGAAATCTCCCAGCCGTCGGCGTCGAGTTCCAGCGAGAGGTCGTAGACGAGCGGCGTCATCAGGTACTCGAACTCGTCGTCGAGGCGCCGCCGGAAGTCGGCCTCCGTGTAGACGCTGTAGTAGTTCGCGCCGCGGATCGACGTCAGCCGGTCGATCAGGTCGGCGTTGAAGTCGACGCCGATCCCGACGACCGTGGTGTGGTGGCCCCGCTCTGCGTTCTCCGTGAGCCCTCGCCCGAGTTCGTCGGCGTCCGTCTCGCCGGCGTTGATCTGGGCGTCGGTCAGCAGGATCGAGCGGTTCTCGTACTCCTCGCCGGCCTCGTGCTCGTACTCGGCCATCAGGGCCTCCGCTTCTTTCAGGCCGGCGGAGACGTTCGTGCCGCCGGCGGCGACGACGTCCTCCCGGATGTGGTCCCGGATGGCGTCCATGTCCGTCTTCCCGACCGTCCGGAGCGGCTTCGCGAGGTGGGCCTCCCGGTTGAACAGGACGACGCCGAGGCGGTCGTCGGGGCGCAGGTGTTCGGTCAGGGCGGCCAGCGCGTCCGTCGCGACGTCGATCTTCGGCCGCGGATCGTCCTCGTCGACCTCCACCTCGTTCCCGTGCTCGTCGTAGTAGTACTCGCTGAAACTGGCGCTCATCGACCCGGAGACGTCGAGGACGATCACGAGGTTGAGGGGTGGCCGCTCGAACGCCGACTGCGAGAGCCCCGAGTCGAGGCCGACCGAGAGGTAGCGTTCGGGCTCCCCGGAGAGGGGGTCGGGCGACACGGCGGGCGTGTACGCGGGACAGAACAGCGACGAGCAGGCGCCGTCGCCGCCGGTGTCGAAGTAGTACTCGTGGAACAGTCCCTCGTAGCTGACGCTCTCGGGGGTCGGCAGGTAGCCCTCACGGACGTTGCGCCGGAACGTCGAGACGTCGGCGGCGCCGCCGGCCGCGAGGCCGACGGCCTCGTGGCCGGACGCGCTGAACTCGGCGTCGACCGCGACGCCGTCCGCGGCGGTCTCCGGGCCGCCTCCCCCGCTCAGCGAGACGTTCCACCCGCCGCGCTCGAGGGCGTCGGGGTCGAACTGCCAGTCGTCGACCTTCTCGCCGCGCGCGAGGCCGGTCGTCCGCCCGGCCGGCGCGGCGCACCCGGCGAGGGACGCGCCGGCACCGGCCGCACAGAGCCCCAGGAACCGTCGTCGATTCGATCGCATGGTTCGATACACCGAGGGCGTCGGGTAAGCTGTACCCCAAGCTGAAAGCCGCGTTTTAGCTACGGCGGCGCCGTCGCGTCGCCGCCGATTTCGACGACTCGCGCCGGATCTTGCGCTATCCTGCACCCATAAGTGCTCCCGTCCCCGAGGGCGGGGTAATGAACGGCAACCGCTTCGGTCGCCTCTTTCAGGTGACCACGTTCGGCGAGAGCCACGGGGAGGCGATGGGGTGTACCGTCTCGGGGTGTCCGGCGGGTCTCGAACTCTCCGAGGAGGAGATTCAGGCGGACCTCGATCGCAGGAAGCCGGGCCAGTCGCAGATCACGACCAGCCGGGGGGAACCCGACGCGGTCTCGATCGAGTCGGGGATTCAGGACGGCTACACGACGGGGACGCCGATCGGAATGGTGATCGAGAACAAGGACGCCCGCTCGGGCAAGTACGAGCCGTTCGTCACCGCCCCTCGCCCCTCGCACGGCGACTTCACGTACTCGGCGAAGTTCGGCACCCGAAACTGGGGCGGCGGCGGGCGCTCCTCCGCGCGCGAGACGGTCAACTGGGTGGCCGCGGGCGCCATCGCGAAGAAGCTACTGGCGCTGGAGGGGGTCGAACTCAAGGCCCACGTCAACGGGATCGGCGACGTCGAGGCCCCCGACGTGTCCTTCGAGGCGCTCAAATCCCGCAGCGAGGAGAACGACGTTCGCTGTGCCCACCCCGAGACCGCAGAACGGATGCAGGAACTCGTCGAGGAGTACCAGCGGGAGGGCGACTCCATCGGCGGGTCGATCTACTTCGAGGCCCGCGGCGTCCCCGTCGGCCTCGGGGCGCCGCGGTTCGACTCGCTGTCCGCCCGACTCGGGCAGGCGATGATGGCGGTCCCCGCGGCGACGGCCTTCGAGTTCGGCCTCGGACGCGAGGCCCGCGAGTACGCGGGGTCCGAGCGCAACGACGACTGGGAGTTCGGCCCCGACGGCGACCCCAGACCCGCCGAGAACGACCACGGCGGCATTCAGGGCGGGATCTCCTCGGGCGAACCGATCTACGGCGAGGTGACCCTGCACGCGCCGACGTCGATCCCCAGAGAACAGCGGACGGTCGACTGGGAGACCGGCGAAGTGATCGAGGACGCACAGGTGATCGGCCGCCACGACCCGGTCCTGCCGCCGCGGGGGGTACCCGTCGTCGAGGCGATGCTCGCGCTGACGCTCGTCGACTTCATGTTGCTGTCCGGACGGATCAACCCCGACCGCGTCGACGGCCGGCCCGGCGAGTACGACACCGATTACCACCCGAGCAACCCCCGGGACGAGTAGCCGACGCTGCCATCGAACTGTCGTTTTGCCCGACACGTTCCGTACAATTCTCAACTGGTTTTTCGTACAATTGCGGCGCTCGCGACGTTCGAGCTGGCGAGGTCGTTCATTCTTCACGAAAGATTCTTGGTAATGTATAGCAAAGGCTTTAGGTCCGCTAGCGCAAAATTTCGGGTACCGCCGGCCAACGAGGCCGCCTACCCACCTATGAGCGACGATGAACTCATCTGGCGAATCGCAGGCGGTTCCGGCGACGGAATCGACTCGACGAGCCAGAACTTCGCGAAGGCCCTGATGCGTTCGGGTCTGGACGTCTTCACCCACCGGCACTATCCGTCGCGGATTCGCGGTGGCCACACGTACGTCGAGATCCGCGCGGCGGGCCACGAGGTACAGTCACGGGGCGACGGCTACAACTTCCTGCTGGCGCTGGGCGACTCGTTCGCCCGCAACCCACAGGAGGAGGCCTACTACGGCAACGAGGAGATCAAGCCGCTCTCGGAGAACCTCGACGAACTCCGCGAAGGCGGGGTCATCGTCTACGACTCCGGGCTCCTCGACGAGGAGGAGGTCGCCGACCTCGACCTCGAGGCGCGCGCCGAGGAGAACGGCTGGCACGTCTTCCCCGTCGACCTCCGCTCGCTGGCGAAAGAGCACGGCCGCGAGGTCATGCGCAACACCGCGGGCGTGGGGGTCACGGCGGCGCTGCTCGAGATGGACCTCGAGCACATCGAGAACCTGATGGAGGACGCGATGCCGGAGAAGATCCTCGAACCGAACCTCGAGATCCTCCACGACGCCTACGACCTCGTCGAGGAGGAGTTCGACACCGACCACGAACTCCGGATCCCCGGGGGCGAACACGACGAGGAGCAGGCGCTGCTGTCGGGGTCGAACGCCATCGCCTACGGCGCGATCGACGCCGGCTGTCGGTTCATCTCCGGCTACCCGATGACGCCGTGGACGGACGTGTTCACCATCCTCAGCCAGAACTTCCCCGACATGGGCGGCGTCGCCGAACAGGTCGAGGACGAGATCGCCGCGGCCGCGCTCGCCGTGGGCGCGAGCCACGCCGGCGCGAAGGCCATGTCCGGCTCCTCGGGCGGCGGGTTCGCGCTGATGAGCGAACCGCTCGGCCTCGCGGAGATGACCGAGACGCCGATCGTGCTCGTCGAGGCGATGCGGGCCGGCCCCTCGACGGGGATGCCGACCAAACCCGAGCAGGGCGACCTCGAACACGTCCTCTACACGAGTCAGGGCGACTCCTCGCGGGTCGTCTTCGCGCCCGGCACCGTCGCCGAGGCCTACGAGCAGACCCGCACCGCCTTCGAGATCGCCTACGACTACCAGATCCCGTCGATCGTCATCTACGACCAGAAGCTGTCGGGCGAGAACACGAACGTCCCGGTCAGCTTCTTCGACCGCGAGCCCGCCCCGGACCTCGGCTCGACGCTCTCCGAGGCGGAACTCAAGGAGGCCGCCCACGACGCCTCCGGCAAGTTCAAGCGCTTCAACTACGCCGACGCCGAGGACGGCGTCGCACCGCGCTCGCTGCCCGGCCAGAAGGGCGGGCGCTACCTCGCGACGGGTAACGAGCACAGCCCCGTCGGCCACATCAGCGAGGACCCGGACAACCGGGTCTACCAGATGGAACGCCGTCTCGAGAAGCTCGAACACATCCGCGAGGACCTCGACGAGCGCGAGTCGAACCAGACGTACTTCGGCGACGAGGGCGCCGACTTCGGCATCGTCACGTGGGGGACCTCACAGGGCGCCGTCGAGGAGGCCGTCGAGCGCTTGAACGCGCAGGGACACGCCGTAAAAGGCGTCGGCGTCTCCGACATGATGCCGTTCCCCGAGACCGAGATGGTCGAGTTCCTCGAGAGCGTCGACCAGGCGATGGTCGTCGAGATGAACGCCACCGCGCAGTTCCGCGGGCTGATCCAGAAGGAACTCGGCCGCTTCGGCGAGAAGCTGACCAGCCTGCTGAAGTACAACGGGAACCCGTTCGAACCCGCCGAGATCGTCGAAGGGTACGAGCTCAACGTCGAGGGTTCGGACGAGGAGCCGACCGCACAGGTGCGGATCGAACCCGCCGCAGGAGACTAACCATGAGTGCATTCAGTGCAATCGGAGAAGAACGCGACATCGACCGTGACGAGTTCACGCCCGGTGTCGAGCCCCAGCCGACCTGGTGTCCGGGCTGTGGCGACTTCGGCGTCCTCAAGGCGCTGAAGCAGGCCCTCCCGGAAGTCGGAAAGTCGCCGGAGGAAGTGCTGACGGTGACGGGCATCGGCTGTTCGGGCAAGCTGAACAGCTACCTCGACACGTACGGCTTCCACACCATCCACGGCCGCCCGCTGCCGGTCGCCCGCGCCGCGAAGCTGGCAAACCCCGAACTCGAGGTCGTCGCCGCCGGCGGCGACGGCGACGGCTACGGCATCGGCGGCAACCACTTCATCCACACGGCCCGGGAGAACCACGACGTCACCTACATCGTGTTCAACAACGAGGTCTTCGGCCTGACGAAAGGCCAGACCTCGCCGACGAGTCCGAAGGGCCACAAGTCGAAGACCCAGCCACAGGGCAGCGCGAAGTCGCCGATTCGCCCGCTGTCGCTGTCGCTGAACGCCGGCGCGACCTACGTCGCACGCACGGCCGCGGTCAACCCGAATCAGGCCAAAGAGATCATCAAGGAGGCCATCGAGCACGACGGCTTCGCCCACATCGACTTCCTCACCCAGTGTCCGACGTGGAACAAGGACGCCCGCCAGTACGTCCCGTACATCGACGTCCAGGAGTCCGACGACTACGACTTCGACGTCACCGACCGCCGGGAGGCCCAGGAGATGATGTTCGAGACCGAGAACGCCCTCTACGAGGGCGAGGTTCTCACGGGTCGTTACTACGTCGACGAGGAGAGCCCCTCCTACGAGGAGGAGAAGCTGGGACTGGGCGAACTGCCCGAGCAGCCCCTGGCCGAGCGCTACTTCGACGACGACGCCGAGTGGGAGCGTAGCTACGACCTGCTCGACCGCCACAAGTAACCGTCGCCGCTTTACTTTTTGGGTCGCGAACTCACGAGCGGTCACGCTCCGATCCGGAACGGCGGCCCCGGCCCGCGGGCCAGCCCCGGGCGAACAGCGTCGAGAGGTAGCTGCCGACGAGCAACGCGACGAGCAACCCGGTCAGCGCGGTCGCGTTCCAGCCGAACAGCGCCTCGCGGACGGCGTAGGCGACGACGAGCGTGCCCATCAGCAGGGCCGTGCCGCCGGCCCAGCGGGCGGCGTACGCGGGCTCGACCGACTCGTCGTAGTTCGCGTGGAGGTCGACCCGGCCGCGGACGGCGATGAGGTAACCGAGGTACCAGATCGCGAGCCCGCAGGCCAGCCAGACGGCGCCGCTGACGAGTTCGAGTCCGGCCATCGACGGGTGTCGGCCCGACGCGTGCATAAGTGCGACGGTCGGTTCGCCGTCCGCTAGCGCGGTGCCGCAACGACAGTTTCCGCGACGGTTCCGTCGTTTTCGGATACAAAAGATATTTTTCCGCCGGAGCAAAACAGTACGACATGAGCAGCCGTTCCACGCAGGATCGCATCCTCGAGGTGCTCGAAGAGGATGCGCAAGCCTCCTACGCCGAGATCGCGAGTCGGGCCGACGTCTCGAAACCCACGGTCCGCAAGTACATCAACAAACTCGAAGACGAGGGGGTCATCGTCGGCTACTCCGCCGACGTCGATCCGAAGAAGCTCTCCAGCCAGACCATCGCGCTCGTGGGGATCGACGTCGCCAGCGAGCGCTACGTCGAGGCGACGAAGGAACTCAAGGAACTCCCCGAGATCGAGGCGCTGTACAGCTCCAGTGGCGACCACATGCTGATGGCCGAGGTACGTGCCGCCGACGGCGACGAACTCGGCGAGATCATCTCGAACCGGATCCTCGAGATCGAAGGCGTCACCGCCGCCCACCCCTCGTTCCTCCAGGAGCGGCTCAAGTGACCGGCTCGCGACCGGCGTCGGCCCCCGGAGCTTTGGTCCGCCGGCACGTAGTTCGAGTATGCCGACCTACGAGCGCGTGACGACCGTCAGCGCCCCGCTCGAATCCGTCTGGGAGTTTCACTCGCGACTCTCGGGGCTGGAGGCGCTGACGCCCGCGTGGATGCGGCTGCGCGTCGAGGCGGCGGTCGGCCCCGACGGCGAGCGCGACCCCGACGTGCTCGCGGCCGGATCGGAGGTCGACCTCTCGGTCCGGCCGTTCGGGATCGGCCCGCGACAGGGGTGGACCTCGGTCATCACCGAGCGCGAGCGCGCCGACGGCGCGGCGTACTTCCGCGACGAGATGGTCTACGGCCCCTTCGATCGCTGGGAGCACACCCACGCCTTCTACGCCGACGGCGACCGGACGGTCGTCCGCGACCGCGTCGAGTACGAACTGCCCCTCGGCGGCCTCGGCGAGGCGGTCGGCCCGCTCGCCACGCTGGGGTTCGAGCCGATGTTTCGCCACCGCCACCGGGCCACGAGGGAGGCTCTCGAAGGCCCCGACGCCTGACCGGCGGGGACCAATCGCGTTTTACCCCCCGGGCCGCTATCGTCCCCCATGACCGGCACGGACAGGCGGCGGTTCGCGGCGGCGGTCGGCGCGACCGTCGCGGGCGCGCTCGCCGGGTGTTTCGGCGGCTCCGGGGGGACGGATTCGGACGGCCTCGACGGCTCCGACGACTCCGACGCCAAGCGACTCGAATCCGTCTTCTTCGAGTACCCGGGCGACGGCCCGGTCGAGGTCGGAGACAGCTACAACTGTCCGGTCTGTAGCATGACGGCGGCGGACTACCCCGACTGGAACGCGCAACTCGTCCACGGGGACGGCACCGGCGTCTTCTGTGACACCACCGGCTGCGCCTTCGCCTACTACGTCGCCCCGGCGTACTACGACGGCCCCGACGCGCCGATCGACCGCCTCTGGGTCACCGACTTCGAGACGGGCGACTTCGTCGACGGCGCCGAGGCGTCGTTCGTCCTCGTGCGCGACGGGGGCGTCCTCGACGACCCGATGCGGATCAACCCGCGCCCGTTCGCCGACCCCGAGACCGCTCGCGAGTACGCCGAGGGCTACGAGCACGAGGACCTCGACGAGGACGACGTCGTCGACCTCACGGACGTCGACTACGAGGTGGCCGCGATCTACCGCGGCCGCCGCCTCCCGCCGCGGGGGTGACACGTAGCGAGCGGAAACCCACCCCTGAAGGGGTGGGTGTAAGTGACAGCATGGCTCGGGCAATCCGCGCGCTACGACTCGTCTGGTTGTTCCACCGCTTCCAACCCTGCTTCGATAATCTCCCGATAGGCTTCTTCGAGGGTCACGTCCTGCTGTTCGGCGTAGTCTTTCACGCGCCCGTTCAACGTGTGCGAGATGTTGATGTTCGGTCGCATCGCCTGTGTCCAAAAGACATTCAGACGTAAAACTACAAATGTCTGTTGTCGTGAGGCGAACCAACACGTTCGCGGTGCGCCCGCTCTCCGAGCAGGACGAGCAACTGCTCCGCGACCTGTTGGACGCCTCCGCCAGCCTGTGGAACGAACTCACCTACGAACGTCGCCAGAACCTCTTCGACGGCGAGTCGGTGTGGGATACCGCCGACTACCGCAAGCAGTACGTCGGAGTCCTCGGCTCCGCCACCGCCCAACAGGTCGTCCGCAAGAACAGCGAGGCGTGGCGGTCGTTCTTCGCTGTCCGAGAGGACGGCGAGGACACCGCCCCGCCGGGCTACTGGGGCAACGAGGACGAGGGGCGGGAATTGCAGACGTACATCCGCAACGACCAGTACACCCTCGAAACCGGCGAACGGAGCCGACTCGAAATCCCCGTCGGCCAAGACCTCAAAGACGAGTACGGCCTTGGCTACCACGACCGACTGCGTCTCAAAGTCGCTGGCGACCCGAAGTGGGAGGGCAAACAGGGCCGGTTGGAACTGTACTACGACGAGGTGGACGACACGTTCAGGGCCATTCAACCCGTCACCGTGCCTGATTCTCGACGGGATTCTCCATTAGCCGATGAATCGGCTGCCTTGGACGTGGGCGCGAACAACCTCGTCGCCTGTACAACGACGACCGGCCAGCAGTACCTCTACGAGGGTCGCGACCTGTTCGCCCGCTTCCGCGAAACCACCGAGGAGATCGCCCGCTTGCAGTCGAAACTCCGCGAGGGCCGGTACAGCAGTCGCCGGATTCGACGGTTGTACCGCAAACGGACGCGACGGCGCGACCACGCACAGGACGCACGTCCGGGACTTGATGGAACGACTGTACGACGAGGGCGTTGCCACCGTGTATGTGAGCGACCTCGCCGATGTGCTGTCGGAACATTGGTCACCGCGAGTGAACGAGAAAACGCACCAGTTCTGGGCGTATCGCTCGTTCATCGACCGTCTCGCCACGACCGCCGAGGAGTACGGCATCACGGTCGAAGTTGAGTCAGAAGCATACACGACGGCGGAGTGCCGTGTGTGGCGAGCGCGACGATACAGAGCGGGACGGCGACTTGTTCCGGTGTTCGTGTGGCTACGAGGGACACGCCGACCTCGATGCTTCGCGGACGTTCCTCGAACGACAGGCTGGCGAATCCGAAGTCGGGTCGATGGCACGGCCCGTGCGCCTCAAGTGGGACGACCACAACTGGTCGGAGATACCACACTCTCCCGAGAGGGCAAGTCCCAACGAGGAGCGCACAAACCAGAGTACCGGCGACGGGAAACTTGCCTCCGTGGGTACGGCATAGCCAACATCCCCACCGGAGGAATCCCACCCCTTTAGGGGTGGGAGGATGTCAATTTATCAGTCGGGCCGTTGGAGCCGTCGACATGACGCACGTGGCAATCGTCGGCGGCGGCCCCGCCGGCCTGAGCGCGGCGCTGTTCGCCGCGAAGAACGGCCTCGAGGCGACCGTCTTCGACACCGACGACACCTGGATGCACAGGGCGCACCTGTACAACTACCTCGGCATCGAGAGCGAGGACGGGACGGCGTTCGTGGCGGACGCCCGCGAGCAGGTCGAGGCGTTCGGCGCCGAGCGGCGACAGGGCGAGGCGGTGACGGACATCGAGCGGGCCAGGGACGGTTTCCTCCTCGAAACCGACGACGGCGAGTACGAGGCCGACTACGTCGTCGTCGCGACGGGGACGGACCGGGACCTCCTCGAAGGGCTCGGCTGCGATACGACCGCGGAGGGAACGATCGCCGTCGACATCGACATGGAGACGAGCGTCGACGGCGTCTACGCCGTGGGAGCGGTCGCCCGCGCCCAGAAGTGGCAGGCGGTCATCTCCGCGGGCGACGGCGCCGCGGCCGCCCTCGACGTGCTGAGCAAGGAGAAAGGCGAGCGGTTCCACGACTTCGATACGCCCGACGCCGCGGAGTGAGCCGCGGGTCACGGCTGCCGGTTCCGTCACCCCTTTAGGGCGGCTGGAACGTGGTGACCGACGTGCACGCGCGCTCGCGATCGGACTCGGACCTCGAAGTGACGCCCGCGGTGGCGCTCGCGTTCGCCGTCTTCGCCGCGAGCACGAGCGCCGTCCTCGTCCGCTGGAGCGAGGCGCCGAGTTCCGTCGCCGCCTTCTACCGGGTGCTGTTCACGACGGCCATCGTCGCGCCGGTCGCGTTCGTCCGCCACCCCGGCGAGTTCGCCCGCCTCGAACGCCGCGACCTCGGCGTCGCCGTCGTCGCGGGCGTCGCGCTCGCGGTCCACTTCGCCGCGTGGTTCGAGAGCCTCAACCACACGAGCGTCGCCGCGAGCGTGACCATCGTCCAGACCCAGCCCATCTTCGTCGCGCTGGGGGCGGCGCTCGTGCTCGGCGAGCGCGTGAGCCGCGAGACCGTCGTCGGACTGGTCGTCGCCATCGCGGGCGCCGCCGCGATGTCGCTCGGCGACGCCGGCGAGGCGCCGCTCTCGGACGCGACGCCGTACGGCAACTCGCTCGCGCTTTTGGGCGCGATCACCGTCGCGGGCTACGTCCTCGCGGGGCGGTCGATCCGCCAGCGGGTCTCGCTGTTCCCGTACGTGACCGTCGTCTACTCGGCCTGTGCGCTCGCGCTGTTCGTCCTCGTCGGCGCGGGGGACCACGCCTACCTCGCCTACCCGCCGCGGGAGTGGGTGCTCTTCCTCGCGATGGCCGTCGGCCCCGGCGTCTTCGGTCACACCGTCGTCAACTGGACGCTGAAGTACCTCGAATCGGTGGTCGTGAGCGTCGCGTGGCTGGGCGAACCCGTCGGCGCGACGCTGCTCGCGCTCGTCCTGCTGGCGGAGGTCCCGGACGCGATCACGGTCGTCGGCGGGGTCGTCGTCCTCGCGGGCATCTACGTGACGACGGTCGAGCGCGAGCGCCGGCAGCCGGACGTCGAGGTCGAGGCGGACCCGCCGGAGGACGCCTGAGCCGCTACTCGCGTCCCCCGTACGACGGCCGCTCGGCGTACGCGATCGGGTCCCGGACGCCGATATTCTGGAACGCCTCCAGCCGGAACGCACAGGAGTCGCAGGTGCCGCAGGCGGGTTCCTCGGCGCGGTAGCACGACCAGGTGTGCTCGAACGGCACGCCGAGGTCGACGCCGCGGGCGGCGATGTCGGTCTTCGAGGCCTCGACGAACGGCGCCTCGATCGAAATCCCGGTCTCGGGGCGCGTCCCCACCTCGACGACGCGCTCGAAGGCCTCGAAGAACGCCGGGCGGCAGTCGGGGTAGCCCGCGAAGTCCTCGCTGTGGGCGCCGACGAAGACGGCCGAACAGCCGCTGGCCTCGGCGTAGGAGACCGCCATCGACAGCAGGTTCGCGTTCCTGAACGGGACGTACGTGTCTGGAATCCCCTCGCCGTCGGGGTCGGCGTCGGCGACCGGCGTCCCCTCGTCGGTGAGGCTGGAACCGCCGACGGCGGCGAGGTGGCCGGTCTCGATGCGGAGGAAGTCGGCGGCGTCGAGGTCGTCGGCGAGCAGGCGGGCACACTCGCGTTCGCGGTCCTCGGTGCGCTGGCCGTAGGAGGTGTGCAGGGCGTGGATCTCGTAGCCCCGCTCGCGGGCCTCGTAGGCGGTCGTCGCGCTGTCCATGCCGCCGGAGAGGAGGACGACGGCGCTGCGGTCGTCGGTCGGTACGTCGGATGCGAAGTTTGCGTCGGTCATGATCGCTCGTCAGGTTTCGGGTGCGTCGTTCCAGAGGTCGACGTGCAGGCGGGGCGTGTACCGGAAGCCGTGCTCCAGGGCGAGGTCTGCGACCCGGCCGCGCGTTTCGGCCAGTCGCTCGCGGGTCGCCCCCTCGGGCATCAGGAGGACGTCCTCGTCGCGGATCGGGGCCGTGGCGGCCTCCCGGAGGCGCGCGAGCAGGTCGCGGATCTCCGGCACATCGTCGGCGTCGGTCACGACGAACTTCAGCTGGAACGGGTAGTCCTCGATTAGCGCGGCGAGGGCGTCGAGGTCGATCCGCGCCGCCTCGTGGCGCCGCTGCCACCGCCGCGCCGCGTCCTCGTGCTCGCCGCCGGGGACGCGCTCGGGCGTCGGCGTCGAACTCGCGAGCTTCGGGCTGATCGAGGCGAGGTCGATCGGCGCCTCGCGGTGGATCGTGCCGTTGGTCTCGACGGTGACGTGGTAGCCGCGGGCGTCGAGGCGTTCGAGGAGGGCGACGCTGGCCTCGTGGACCAGCGGCTCGCCGCCCGTGAGGACGACGTGGTCGGGGTCGCGCGAGCGGACCTCGTCGACGACGTCGTCGACGGCGAGCCACGCGTGGGTCGGTTCCCACGAGGTGTGAGCGGAGTCGCAGAACCAACACCGGAGGTTACAGCCGCTCGTGCGGACGAACGTCGAGGGGACGCCCGCGAGTTTCCCCTCGCCTTGCAGCGAGGCGAACAGTTCGTTGATCGGCAGGGCGTCGCCCTCGGGGCTATCCGTGCCCGCCACGCCGGGGGTCTCGGAGGCCGGCATCTCAGAGCCGGCCGCCCCCGCAGAGTTCGCTCGTCTCGCGTACCTGCACGGCGACCGCGGCGACGTTCTCGCCGAGGGCGTCGGCGAGCTTTCGTTCGAGGACGGCGCTCATCACCTCCGCCGTCGGCGGGGCGTCGAGGACGACCACGGCGTCGTCGTCGCCGCTGGCCTCGAAGGCGTCGATCAGCGGGTCGCCGGCCTCGAGCAGGAACCGGTGGTCCCACTCGGCGATCACGTCGGTAATATCTCCCTTGTCGACGACCCACCCCTTCTCGGAGAGGGTGCCCTCGACGGCGACGCTGATCTCGTAGTTGTGGCCGTGGGGACGGGCGCACTTGCCGTCGTGGTGTCGGATACGGTGGCCGGCGCTGATCCGGATCGGACGGTCGCGGCCGACGTGGAGGACGCGTCGGGCCCCGACGAACGCGTCGCCGCCGGTTGTTCGCTGAACCATACTCGGGTATTACTGGGAGAATACTTAACGCCCCCGGCCCGCCGCGCGCTCAGCTCTCGAGTTTGTCCTCGAGGCGGTTTTTCGCCTCGGTGCGCGGCTTGCGGGAGAACTCGGGCGTCTCCGCGGAGAAGTCGACCTCGATCTCGTCGACCGTTCGCCGGTAGATGTTGGTGCGGCGTCCTTCCTCCGAGAGCCGTCGCCCCTCACACTCGAGCAGGCCGGCGTCGACGAGTTCCTCGATCCGCCGATAGCAGGTCGCGATCGGGATCTCGATGTCCTCGCTCAACGCCTGCGCGGACTTCGGCGTTCCGGCGGCACAGAGGATCTCGGCGCTGTACTTGCTCCCGAGCGCCGAGAGGACCGCACTCGAATCGGGTTCGTGCTTCCAACCACCACGTGACATCGATACGGTGTTTCCAATTATCAAAATTGAATCTTCCGGTTACCCCGAGTGTCAGCCTGCACGACCTGTCGGGCAGCGACGACGAGACGCATTTGGGGCGTCGGTCCGAACGGGGGGTATGGACGTAGCGGTCGTGACAGTCGGGGACGAACTGCTCGCCGGGCGGACGACGAACACGAACGCCACGTGGCTCTGCGAGCGACTGGCCGAGCGCGGCGTGGGCGTCGAGCGCGTGACGACGGTGCCCGACCGGGTCGCCGACATCGCCCGCGTCGTCAACGAGTACCGCGCGGAGTACGACGCGGTGGTCGTCACCGGGGGCGTCGGCCCGACCCACGACGACGTCACCATGGACGGCGTCGCGGCCGCGCTCGGTCGCTCGCTCGAACGCCACGAGGGGGCTCTGGAGTGGCTCGAAGAGGAAGGCGGCTACGCCCGCGAGGACCTGACCGAGGGGACCGCGGACCTCCCGCGGGGCGCGCGGGCGCTGCACAACGAGGTCGGGGTGGCACCGGGCGCCGCCCTCGACGGCGTCTACGTCCTCCCGGGCGTCCCGACGGAGATGCGGGCGATGTTCGAGTCGATCGCCGACGAGTTCGCGGGGACGCGGACCTACCGCGAGGAGGTCGTCGCCGACGAACCGGAGAGCGCGCTGCTCGCGCGGATCGCGGAACTGCGCGAGCGCTTCGACGTGCGCGTCGGCAGCTACCCCGGGGAGTTCGTCCGCGTCTCGATCGAGAGCGACGACGAGGCGACGACCGAGGCGGCCGCCGCGTGGCTCAGGGAACGGGTCGACGCGCCGGCTCAGCGGTAGAGGTACAGCAGCCAGGCGACGGTGATCAGCAGGCTCACGATCAGGACCACCCAGCCAGTACCGGTCGGGAGCGCCGGCTCCGACGCGAGCACGACGTACGCGAGTTCGCTCATGTTCGAGGCTCCGTACCCGCCCCTCTTAACGTTTCAGAAGTCGTGGCGAACTCCGGCCGAAGCCACACGGCTTTTGCACCGCCGCCCCAACGGGCGGACATGGAGTCGATCGGCGTCGTCGTCAACCCGATCGCCGGGATGGGGGGCCGGGTTGGCCTGAAGGGGACCGACGGGGTGTTCGAGGAGGCGCGCCGCCGCGGGGCCGAACCGCGGGCACCCGACCGCGCGCGGGAGGCGCTCGGCGCGTTGCACCGCCGGGCGCCGGAGGTGGCGGTCTACACGGCTGCCGGCGAGATGGGCGCGGCCGCGGCCCGCGAGGCGGGCTACGAGCCGACGGTCGTCTCCGACCCCGGCGACGCGGCCGTCGGCGAGACGACCGCGGCGGACACGAGGGCGGCCGTCCGCGAGTTCCTCGACCGCGGCGTCGACCTCGTGTTGTTCGTCGGCGGCGACGGGACGGCCGTCGACGTCGCCGAGGTCCTCGAGGAGAGCGAGGGCGAGACGCCGATGCTCGGCGTTCCGGCGGGAGTCAAGATCTACTCGTCGGTCTTCGGGGTCACCCCCGCCGACGCCGGCCGGATCGCCGCCGAGTTCGACCGCGTCGAGTCCCGCGAGGTCAACGACATCGACGAGGAGGCCTACCGCGAGGGCGAGGTCCGCGCCGAACTGCGGGCCGTCGTCCCCGTCCCGGTCGCGAGCGACGTCCAGTCGGGCAAACAGCTGTCCAGCGGCAGCGTCGACACGCTCGCCGAAGGGTTCGCCCGCGACGTCGACCCGGAGACGACGTACGTCTTCGGCCCGGGGAGCACCGTCGGCGCGATCGAGGCGGAGTTGGGGATCGACCCCTCGCCGCTGGGCGTCGACGTCTGGCGCGACGGCGAGGTGCTCGCCCGCGACGCCTCCGAGGAGGAGATTCTATCGGTCGTGAGAGACCCTGCGGTGATCGTCGTCTCGCCCATCGGCGGCCAGGGGTTCGTCTTCGGCCGGGGCAACCACCAGATCTCCCCGGACGTGATCCGGCGGGCCGCGGACGTCGAGGTCGTCGCCTCGGGGCAGAAACTCGACGGGATCGGCGCGTTGCGCGTCGACACGGACGACGCGGACCTCGACGAGCGATTGCGCGGCTGGATGCACGTGCGGACGGGACGGTTCACGACGCGGCTCGTGAAGGTCGTCTGATGCGTCTCTAGACATATTACGACGCGCCGCGTGTATAATGAGCATATAGTCAGGATTAAGGTCGAGAGCGACGTACGGCGGTCCATGGAGACGCGGAAAGTGCAGCGACTGGGGCCGTCGACGCTGGCGATGACCCTCCCCGCGGAGTGGGCGTCGGAACACGGCGTCGAGAAGGGCGACGAGGTTACCCTCCGGATGGGGGGGAAGGGAACGCTGACGGTGATGCCCGAGTCGGCGAGTTCGGAGGAGACCGAGGCGATCATCCGCGCGGACGACCTCGACGCCGACGCCGTCGAGCGCGCCATCGTCGCCCAGTACGTCCTCGGCCGGCGCGTCATCCGCGTCGAGTGCGACGACGGCGCCCTCGACTCGGCGCACATCAACGCCGTCTACCGTGCCGAGACCCAGTTGATGGGTCTGGGCGTCATCGAGGAGACCCCCGAGAGCATCTCCATTCGCTGTTCGGTCGACCCCGAGGACTTCACGCTCGACAACCTCCTCGAACGGCTGGAGCGGACGGGCCGGACGATGCGCGGCGAGGCCGTCAAGGCGCTCGCCCACGGCAACCCCGACCTCGCCCAGCGGGCGCTCAACCGCGAGCGTCAGGCGAACAAGATATTCGTCCTCCTGTTGCGGCTGATCTTCACCGCCTACCAGAACCCCAACCTCGCGCGGGCGGTCGGCCTCGACTCGGGCTTCCCGCTGATCGGCTACCGCTCGATCGCGAAGAACCTCGAACTGACGGCCGACAACGCCGAGGACGTCGCGGACATCGTGATGGAGGCCGACGGCCACACCCTCAACGTCGACAGCAGCGTCACCCGCGAGATCCGCGAGTTCACCGAGCAGGTCGACGAGATCACGTCGCTGGCCGTCGAGTCGGCGGTCGAACGCGACTACGACAAGACGATCGAGGTCCGCAAGCGGTTCCACGAGGTCTCCGACCGCGAGCGCGAGATCCTCGCCGACCTCCCGGAGATGCAAAACGAGGACCTGCTGCAGGTGCGCGAGGTGCTCGTCAGCCTCCAGCAGACCGCCCAGTTTGCCATGCGAAACGCCGAGATCGCCGCCAACCTCGCGCTCAACGAGGAGTCCGAGCACACGACGATCAAGTGATCGCCGCCCCGGCTACTCCTCGCCTTTCTCGACGGTCAGCGGACTGCGACTCGCCAGCCGACAGTCGAACGCCGGGTGTTCGGCGAAGTGGCGGACGATCAGGTGGCGCCGCGACCCGGTGATGCCGGTCCGGCAGACTTCCTCCGCGCCGAAGCGGTCGGGGAGGCGGTCGAACAGCCGTCGGGCGGCCGCGAACGACTCGAACACCTTGGCGTTGCCCGCCGAGTCGGCGCCGCGCCGGGAGACGACGTAGGAGCCGTCCTCGCGGTGGGTGCCGGCGGTGTGCAGGAACTCGCGGCGGTCGGTCAGGGCGGCGTCGATGGCGTCCTGGAGGGCGACGGCGTCGCCGCGGGACAGTTCGCGTTCGGCGCCGTCGATCGTCAGTCGGATGGTGCCGTCGGGATCGGTCTCGACCGTGGGGCCGTCGGCCCGGTCGTCACTGCTCGAGAAGAACGCGATCAGGAGACGGTTCGCTCCGTTGCATGGACGGTCGTACGGAGTCGGGGGTCAAAAGTGCTGTCGTTCCCGACCCCCTCGCCGAAGACGTCCGTCTCGACGGTCCCCTCCTGTGCGAGCGCGTCCAGCGGCACGGTGATCGTCACTCCGCCGAGTGGAACCCGGGCCTCGAAACTGACCCGGAGCGTCGAGACCTCGTCGTTCTCGACGTGGGTGACCCACCACTCGTCGAGGCGCTCGTTCTCGATCCGGGTCGTCGCCTCGACGGTCGTGACCTCGCCGGCACGGAGCCGGTACTCGTCGCCGGTCGTCCCCTCGCCGACGACGACGCCGTTCAGGTCCGCCTCGTACCCCAGTTCCGTCACCGGCACGTCGAACGGCTGCGGGTTGTAGACGTCGGCCCGCAGTTCGAGTTCCGTCCCCTCGGCGTCGACGTCGCCCCACTCGGCCTCCGTGCGGTTCACGTAGAGGACGGGGTCGTCGATGCCGGGCTGGTCCGCGTTCACCGGCCGCGTCTCCGTCGATTCGAGCGTCGCGAGGACGTCCGTCTCGACGGTTCGCGCCTCGGTGTGACTCGTCGACAGGCCGAGCGCGTCGCTCTCGATCGTCGCGTCGATCGTCACCTCGGTCTCCTCGCCGTTCTCGACGTGGGTCGCCCACCACTCCGGAATGCGGTCGTTGCGCAGCGGAACCGTGACGTGCTCGGTCGACCGGCCGGCCGGGAGGGCGACGTCGTCCTCGCCGGCTGCCACCTCGACGTCGTTCATCGCGACGGCGTAGCGCACGGAGACGTCCGCGCCGACCGGATTCGGGTTCTCCACCGCGACGGCGGTGTGGACCTCGGTGTGGGTCTCGTTTACGTCGCCGAACTCGGCGTCGACGGCCTCGATCGACGGGACGCCGACGACCCCGGCGGCGTACGCGACCGCGAGGGCGACGAGCGTCACGACGAGCGTCGCGAGCAGGAGGACGCCGGCGATCCGGAGCGCGCCGGACGACCCCCGTCTGTCGTCGGTCATCGTCGTCCGGTGACGGTCGCGAGGGGCCGCCTTGAGCCTCCCGACCGTTCCCCGGAATGGGTGCAGTTAAGGGACCGGCCTCCCAACGCCGCGACATGGCAGGAATCACGGAGACGACGACGGACAAGGGACCGGGGCTGACGCTCGCGTTCGCCGTGCTGGCCGCCCTCGGCGCGCTCGCGATGTTCGCCGGCGCCCCGACGGTGCTCGCGGCCTGGGGGTTCGCGGCCGCGGTCGTGTTCGGTTCGCTCGCGGTCGTCGCCGCCCACGCCTACTGGGACTGATTTCGCGGCCCAACCGGCCGTTAACAGTTAAGGCGACGGCGACCGTACGTTCTGTACGGAACGATGACCGACTACTCCGACGAAGAGCAGCGGATTCTCTCGTACCTCCGCGAGAGCGCAGCCCGGGGTGAGCAGTACTTCCGGGCGAAGAACATCGCCGAGGCGATCGGTCTCTCTTCGAAGCAGGTCGGCGCGCGCCTCCCACACCTCGCGGAGAAATCGGACGACGTGGACATCGAGAAGTGGGGCCGGGCGCGCTCGACGACGTGGAGAGTCACGATCAGTTGAGCGGCGGGCCTTTCACCGTCTTTTTACGCGAGAGCCACCGAGGTAGGGGCATGACCGTGCGGGTCGAGCGTTCGTTCGAACTGGCGGCCCCGCCGGATCGGGTCTGGGCGTTCATCTCCGATCCCGAGAAGCGCGCACGATCGATCAGCGTCGTCGCCGACTACACCGCCGACGATCCGGACGGCCGGGCGGCGACGTGGCACGTCGAGTTGCCGATCCCGTTCGTCAGGCGGACGGTCACCGTCGAGACCGAGGACGTCGAGCGGCGCCCGCCGGAGTACGTCGAGTTCGTCGGCCGCTCGCGGGTGATGACCGTACGGGGCGAACACGAGATCGTCGAGACCGCGGACGGCTGTCGCCTGAAGAACCGGTTCGTCGTCGACGGGAAGGTCCCGGGCGTCGAGACGTTCTTCCGGCACAACCTCGACGAGGAACTGGAGAACCTGCGCCGGGCGCTCGTGAGGGATCTGTCGTGACCGCGACCGTCGCGCTCGCGCAGATCCACGTCGAGGCCGGCGACGTCGACGACAACGTCGACCGCGCCGTCGACGCCGTCGCGGCCGCCGCCGACCGCGGGGCCGACCTCGTCGCGTTGCCCGAACTGTTCAACGTCGGCTACTTCGCGTTCGACCTGTACGAGCGGCTCGCGGAACCGCTCGAAGGGAAGTCGACCACGCGCCTGCGCGAGGCCGCCGCCGAACACGGGGTCGCCGTCCTCGCGGGCAGCGTCGTCGAGGACCTCGCGGCCACCGAGTCCGTCGAGACGCCGGCCGAGGAGGGGTACGCCAACGCGGCGACGCTGTTCGACGCGAACGGCGACCTGCGGCTGGTCTACCGCAAACACCACCTCTTCGGCTACGACTCCGCCGAGAACGACCTGCTCGTCCCGGGCGAGCGCGTCGAGACCGCCGACGTCTGCGGGCTCACCGTCGGCGTGACGACCTGTTACGACCTCCGATTCCCCGCGCTCTACCGGCGACTGATCGACGCCGGCGCCGAGTTGATCCTCGTGCCGAGTGCGTGGCCCTACCCCCGCCTCGAACACTGGGAGACGCTCTCGCGGGCGCGGGCCATCGAGAACCAGTGTTACGTCGCGACGGTAAACGGCTCCGGCGAGTTCGAGGACGCGACGCTGCTGGGGCGCTCGACCGTCCACGACCCGTGGGGCGTGACGCTGGCCGCGAGCGGCGACGACCCGGCGCTCGTCACGGCCGAGGTCGATCCCGGGACCGTCGCCGACGTCCGCGAGGAGTTTCCCGCGTTGCGCGACCGTCGGCTGT
Source organism: Salinilacihabitans rarus (assembly GCF_024296665.1). Lineage (NCBI taxonomy): Archaea > Methanobacteriati > Methanobacteriota > Halobacteria > Halobacteriales > Natrialbaceae > Salinilacihabitans > Salinilacihabitans rarus. The sequence continues at coordinate 3,547,506 of NZ_CP100762.1, forward strand.
AACGCTGGACCGGACATCCGTCGGACGGCCGTCGGACGCCGACCGGGGCCTTTTTACCCGAGCCGACTAATGGTCCGTTGCCGGTCGATGGCGCTTTTCACGTCGAGACCGGCACTGCGCGTCGCTCCGGCCCGTCGCCGCTCGTTCCCGGGGACGAGCACCCGCCGCACGCCTCGTCTCGCCTTTCGTCACTTCCGGCTCCGCTTTCGTCCTCGAACGGCGAGCGACGAGTCGAGAAGGAAAGTCCGGCCGGGGATCAGTCGTCCTGAGTCTTGATGTCCGCGGACAGCCCCTGGGCCATCTCGATCTCCTTCGAGTTGTTCATCGTCCACGCGGTGCGCTCGGTGACGGCCTCGATGGCCTCGCGGGCCGAGGGGTAGCCGTTGCCGGACTTCTTGACGCCGCCGAAGGGCAACTGGACCTCCGCGCCGATACACGGCAGGTTCGCGTACGCGAGGCCGACGTCGGCGCGGTCGCGGTAGTAGTTGATCTGGCGGTAGTCCTCGGAGATGACCGCGCCAGCGAGCCCGTAAGGCGTGTCGTTGTGGATCTCGACGGCCTCCTCGACGTCACCGGAGTACTTCACCAGCGCGACGTGGGGGCCGAAACACTCCTCTTTCAGGCAGCGCAGTTCGGGGTCGTAGTCGATCTCGTAGACGAACGGGCCGACCCAGTGGCCGTCCTCGTGGCCCTCGGGGACCTCGTCGTCGTCGAGTTCGAAGCGGTCGACCAGCACCTCGGCGCCTTCCTTCTCGGCGAGTTCGTTGTGCCGGCGGATCTTCTCGACGTGGTCGGCCTCGATGGCCGGCCCCATGAACGTGTCCTCGTCGAGCGGGTCGCCGACGGCGACGCTTTCGGCGACCTCGACGAACCGTTCCTTGAACTCGTCGTAGACGTCCTCGTGGACGATCAGCCGCTCGCTGGAGACACAGCGCTGGCCGGTCGTCTTGAACGAGGACATGACCGCCGAGTGGACGGCGATGTCGAGGTCCGCCTCCTCGGTGACGACGATGCCGTTCTTGCCGCCCATCTCGCAGGCGGCGAGTTTGCCGGGTTCGCCGCCGACCTTGCCCGAAATCTCGTGGCCGACCTCGGCGGAGCCGGTGAACAACACGGTGTCGACGCGGGAGTCGTCGACGATGGCGGCGCCGGCGTCGCCAAAGCCCTGAACCATGTTGAACACGCCCTCGGGGACGCCGGCGTCGTCCATCATCTCGGCGATGATCTGGCCGCACCACGGCGTCTGCTCGGCCGGCTTCCAGACGACGACGTTGCCCTCGACGAGGGCGATGGCCATGTGCCAGAACGGGATGGCGACCGGGAAGTTCCACGGCGTGATACAGCCGACGACGCCCCGCGGTTTGCGCCGCATGTAGGCGTCCTTGTTCGGGATCTCGGAGGGGACCACGTCGCCGTGGGGGTGGCGGGCGTTGCCCGCGGCCCACTCGACCATGTGCCAGGCCTCGGTGACGTCGGCTTTCCCCTCGCTGATCTCCTTGCCACACTCCTTGGTGACGATCTCGCCCAGTTCCTCGTGTCGCTCGCGCAGTTCGTGGTAGATGTCCCAGAGGTACTCCGCCCGATCGATGTACGAGAGCGAGCGCCACTCGTCGAACGCCTCCGCGGCCGCTTCGAGAGCGGCGTCGACGTCGGCCTCGGTGGCACGTCGGAAGCGTGCGAGTTCCTCGCCGGTCGCGGGGTTTACGCTTTCGAACGTGTCGCTGCCGTCACCGTCGATCCACTCCCCGCCGACGTAGTGGCCGTACACCTGTTCCGTGGCTTGGTGGCTCATAGTCGGCAATACTTTCACCGACCGGTGTAAAAAACCCTGCTACTCGGTTACGGACGCCGCTCCCCGCCTCAGCCGCCGCTCAGGTCGGCGGCCTTCTCGACCTCGCTTCGCAGTTGCGTCGAGTCGAACTCGTGGTCCGGGCGGAGCCTGACGAAGTCGAGGAACGTCCGCGCGGACAGCAGCGTCTCGGGGTCGTAGACCGCCGCGGCGGCGCCGACGGCCTCCCGGGCGCCGATCCGCGGTTCGAGGACGGCCAGCGCGCACGCGAGGTCGTAGGCGGTCGTCTCGTCGACGCGGTCCTCGTGGACGCTGGTGGCGTCGATGACGTACAGTTCGCCGTCGCAGACGAGGATGTTCTCCGCGCGCAGGTCGCCGTGGGCGAGGCCGTGGGCGTGCATCGTCGCGAGCATCTCGAACAGATCGGGGGCGCGCGCTCGCACCTCCCGGTCGGCGAGGTCGTCGAACGTCCGGAACGCCGGGAGGTACTCGAGGACGAGCACGCCCAGCCCGTTGACCTCGAACGCCTCGATCGGTCGCGGGGCGTTCACGCCGATTTCGCGCATCCGCCGCGTGGCCTCGTACTCGTGTTCGACCATCTCGCGGGGCGTCGCGAACCGGTCGAAGAAGCCCTCGGTTCCCGAGGAGAAGGCGCCGACGTTGCGCCCGGTCGTCAGCAGGGCGTGGACGAGGGCGTTCTGCCGGGAGACGATCTTGACGAACCACTCCTCGTCGACGACGCAGGGCGTCGACAGCCAGTTGTCCGCCTCGAGGAACTCGACGCGCACCTCCTCGCGGCCGTACCGATCCGCCAGCGTCCGGACGACACGCTCGATCCGGGGCCACTCGACGGTCCCCCGAGCGAACTGGCGGATGTCCATACCCGAACAAGGATTCCCCGGAATAAATGCGTCCCGGACCGCCCCGACAGATCCGGCGACTGACGTGTCGGTCGTGCCGGTCGGTCAGCCGGCGAACCGGCCGGGAGAGCGGTACCCTTTTCATCACTGCGTCTAGATTATCGGCAACCATGTACGCCGTAGACGATCTGGGGGACGCGATCGACGCGACGCGGGAGTTCCTGACTCCGGTTCGCGCCGGGATGTGGCTCAGGCTCGCGCTCGTCGTCTTCTTCGTCGGCGGTGCCAGCGGCGGCTTTCCGTCGGTTCCCGGCGGGACCGGAACGTCGCCGGACACCGGACCGACCGACCCCGGCCCGGCGCCCGGGCCGGAGCCGACGCTGACCGACGGGGAGATACTCGCCACGATTCTCGTGATAGTCGGCATCGTCGTCGCCATCGCGCTCGTGTTCGCGCTGATCGGTTCGATCATGGAGTTCGTCTTCTTCGAGTCGCTGCGCAACGGCGAGGTCCACCTCCGCCGGTACTCGAACCGGAACGTCGGTAAGGGCCTCAGACTGTTCGGTTTCCGGGTCGTCGTCGGCCTGCTGACGGCCGCGCTCGTCCTCGGCCCGTTCGCCGCGCTCTTCCTGCTCGGCGGGTTCGGCGACGGGACGTTCGTCGCCGCGCTCTTCCTGCTGATCCCGGTCGTCATCCTCGTCGCGCTCGTCTCCGCGGTCGTCGGCCGGTTCACGACGGTGTTCGTCGCGCCGATCATGCTGCTCGAAGAGCGGGGCGTCCTCTCGGCGTGGCGGCGGTTCTGGCCCACGTTCCGGGGGAACTGGACGGAGTACGTCGTCTACCTGCTGCTGGTCTGGGTCCTCCGGATCGCCGTCGGCATCGGCGTCGGCCTCGTCGCGGCGTTCGTCGCCGTCGTCGCGGCCATCCCGTTTCTGGTGGTCGGGGCCGCGCTCGTCTTCGGCCTCGGGGACGTCGGCTTCCTCCTCGCGGTGCCGGTCGGACTCCTCGGCCTGCTGGTGGTCCTCGTGCTCGTCTTGCTCGTCTCCGTCCCCATCGAGACCTACTTCCGGTACTACGCGCTGTTGCTCCTCGGCGACACGAACCCCGACCTCGACCTCGTCCCCGAGCAGCGGGCGGCCATCCGCGGCGACGGCGGTGAAGACGACGGCGACCGCGGCTGGGACGCCGGTCCCGAAGACGGCGGCGACACGCCGGGGGCGGGCGACGAACCGGCGGGCCGGGACGACTCCCGCGACCGGGACGACCGCTCGTCGACGGACGACGAGGACGACTGGCACTGGTAGCCACGCGCCCGCGTCCGGGAAACCGTCATCATCGTTCGGTGCGTTTATTTCGACCGTCGGCGACTATCGCGTATGGACTTCGACCTGCCCGACGAGCACCGGATGATCCGGGACACCGTACGGGAGTTCTGCGAGGCGGAGATCGAGCCCATCGCCCAGGAGATCGAGGAGGAACACCGCTTCCCGGACGAGATTTTCGATCAGCTGGCGGAGCTGGACATGATGGGCGTGCCGATCACCGAGGAGTACGGCGGCCTCGGCGGCGACCAGCTCATGTACGCGCTGGTCACCGAGGAGATCGGTCGGGTGTCGGGCTCGGTCGGCCTCTCCTACGCCGCCCACGTCTCGCTGGCGACGAAGCCCATCGAACTGTTCGGCACGCCGGAACAGAAGGAACGCTGGCTGCGCCCGCTCGCCGAGGGCGAGTACGTCGGCGGCTGGGCGCTGACCGAACCCGGTAGCGGCTCCGACGCCTCGAACATGGACACGACCGCCGTCAAGGACGGCGACGAGTGGGTGCTCGACGGGACGAAGCAGTTCATCACCAACGCCTCGGAGGCGGGTTCGGTACTCGTGAAGGCGGTCACGGACCCCGACGCGGGTTACGACGGCATCTCGACGTTCATCGTCGACCCCCGCGAGGACGACGGCTTCGAGGTGACGACGATCTGGGACAAGATGGGGCTGAACGCCTCGCCGACCTGCGAGATCACGCTGGACGACGTGCGCCTCCCCGAGGACCGCCTGCTCGGCGAGGAGGGCGAGGGCTGGACCCAGACGATGAAGACTCTGGACGGCGGCCGGATCTCGATCGCCGCGCTCTCGACGGGGCTCGCCCAGGGTGCCTACGAGCACGCCAGACGCTACAGCACGGAGCGCGAGCAGTTCGGCAAACGGATCTCGGAGTTCGACGCCGTCCGCGACACGGTCGTCGACATGTACCGCAAGACCGAGCGCGCGCGGCTGCTGACCTACCGGGCGGCCCGCCGGTACGACGAGGGCCAGCCCGTCACGAAGGAGTCGGCGCTGGCGAAACTCGACGCCAGCGAGGCCGCCCGCGAGGTCGCGGAGGACGCCGTCCAGGTGCTCGGCGGCTACGGCTACACCACCGACTTCGCGCCCCAGCGGTTCTACCGCGACGCGAAGCTGATGGAGATCGGCGAGGGAACGAGCGAGATTCAGCACCTCGTCATCGGGCGCGAACTCGGGCTCTGAGTCGGGCGCGAGACGGGTGAACGTTCGGGGTCGGAGTTCGGCCGGTCAGTCGCCCACCCGGTCGTCGTCCTCGCCCTCGGCGAGCGGGCCGGGCAGGCGCGCCGTCGCGGTGCCGTCCGACCGCCGGTACGAGCGAGCGAGGTAGAGGACGGCGGTGTAGCCGACGGCCGCGAGCGCGAGCGCGAGCAGGACGTTCCCGATCACGACCCGCTGGACGACGGCGAGCAGGGCGTCGAGCAACGGCCAGTCGAATTGTATCAGCGGGTCGGTGCCGAGCAGCCCCGCGCCGACCCGGTAGCTCGCGACGTAGACCGCGGGCTTCACGAACGGGTTCAACACCAGCAGCGAGGCGAACATCGCCGTCTTGTTCACCCACGACCACCAGTAGGCCAGCACGACGAACAGGCCGACGCCGGCGCCGCCGCTGGGCAGGGTCGTGATGAAGACCCCGATGGCGAAACTGGCGGCGACCCTCCGGGCGGCCTCTTCGGCCTCGAACGCGGCCGTCAGTTCGCGGCGGAACTGGCGGCGGTAGCGGGACACGCGCTGGCGGAGCATCGAACCCTCGTCAGTACGGAAATCCGCCGGCACTATCAAAAACGTATCGACACTGGTGACGTCGGCCGCGAACGCCGGCCGAGCGCGACCGGTCAGGGCCAGCTTCCGCCCTGTTCGAAGGCGTCGACGACGCGCCGGATCGCGACGACGTACGCGGCCGTCCGGAGGGTGTCGAGGCCGTGTTCCTCGTAGGTGTCGATCAGCGCGTCGAAGGCGTCGACGACGATGGCCTCGAGTTCCTCGTTGACGCGCTCTTCGGTCCAGTAAAAGCGCTGGCGGTTCTGCACCCACTCGAAGTAGGAGACGGTGACGCCGCCGGCGTTCGCGAGGATGTCCGGGATCACGAGGACGTCCTTCCCGGCGAGGACCTCGTCGGCGGCGGGCGTGATCGGACCGTTGGCGGCCTCGGAGATCACGTCCGCGCGCACGTCGCCGGCGATTCCCTCGTCGATGGCGTTCTCCAGCGCGGCGGGGATCAGGAGGTCGACGTCGAGAGTGAGCAACTCCTCGTTCGTGATCTCCTCGTCTGCGCCCTCGAAGCCGACGACGCTGCCCGTCTCGTTCTTGTGGTCCTTGGCCGCGACGGGGTCGAAGCCGTCGTCGCTGTAGATGCCGCCCGAGGAGTCGCTGGCGGCGACGACGGTCGCCCCCATCTCGTCGATCAGTTTCGCGGCGATCCAGCCGGCGTTGCCGTACCCCTGGACGGCGACGGTCGCGCCCTCCAGGTCCGTGTCGAGGTAGTCGAACGCCTCGCGGGCGGCGATGACGGTCGAGCGGCCGGTCGCCTCGACCCGGCCCGCGCTCCCGCCGGAGTCGGGCGCCTTGCCGGTGACGACGCCCGGCGCGGTCGTGTTCTCGAGGGTCTCGTAGGTGTCCTTGATCCAGTTCATCTCCCGCTGGCCCGTGTTCACGTCGGGCGCGGGGATGTCGCGGTCCTCGCCGATGAGCGGCCGGAGTTCCTTCGCGAACGCGCGCGTGATCCGCTCCAGTTCCGCCTCGGAGTAGTCGTCGGGGTCGATGACGATGCCGCCTTTCCCGCCGCCGTAGGGGATGCCGACGGTCGCGCACTTGTAGACCATCCAGCCCGACAGCGCCTTCACCTCGTCGCGGGTGACGTCGGGGTGGTACCGGATACCACCCTTGTACGGCCCGCGGTCGCCGTTGAACTGCGAGCGGAACGCCCGGAATCGGTCCAGCGAGCCGTCGTCCATCTCCACGGTGAGGTTCGTCTCAAGGACGCGCTCGGGGTGTTTCAGGCGTTCGAGGACGTCCTCGCCGACGTCCATGTGCGCAGCCGCCCCGTCGATCTGCGACTGCAGACTTTCGAACGGATTTACTTCCTCGGACATTACGCGCGTGTTTCGGAGTCGGGGAGATAAGCGTGGCGAATAACGTCCATGAGTCAACTATTAATTCGTATTATAATCCTTCAATGTGGTTAATGTGGTATCGATCAGTCGCGCTCGCCGGCCGCCTTCGCCCGGGCGACGATCCGCTCGGCCTGGGCGATCAGCGGCGCGTCGATCATCTCGCCGTCGACTTCGAAGACGCCCCGGCCCGCCGCGTCGGCCTCGCGTTTCGCTTCGAGGACGGCCTCGGCCCACTCGACGTCGTCGGGGTCGGGGGTGAACGCCTCGTTGATGGGGTCGACCTGCGCGGGGTGGATCGCCAGTTTGCCGTCGTAGCCCAACTGGACGGCGAAGGCGGTCTCGGCGCGGAGGCCGTCGACGTCGTCGAAGTCGGTGTAGACGGTGTCGATCGCGTCACGGCCGTGGGCCGCCGCGGCGACCACGACGCGCTCGCGGGCGTAGAGCACCTCCGTCCCCTCCCGCGTTCGGGTCGCGCCGACGTCCGCCGCGAGGTCCTCCGCGCCGAAGATCAGGGCGTCCGTCGCGGGGACGGCGGCGATCGCGTCGGCCGCGAGCACCCCGCGGGCGCTCTCGATCAGCGCGAGGACGGGGACCGCCGCGCCGCGCTCGCGCAGGGCCGCGGCCAGTCGCTCGACGTCGCCCGCGGCCTCGGCTTTCGGCAGCATGACGGCGTCGAGACGGACGTCGTCGTCGTCGCCGAGGACGACCGCGAGGTCCTCCGCGGCGGCGTCGGCGGCGGTGACGCGCACGCAGACCTCGGCGTCGGGGTCGAATTCGGGGTCGGCGAGCACGTCGCGGACGGCCTCGCGGGCCTCGGCCTTGCGCCGCGGCGCGACGGCGTCTTCGAGGTCGAAGACCACGACGTCGGCGCCCGCACGTGGCGCCTTGCGCATCATCTCGGGGCGGTCGCCGGGCGTGAACAACACGCTTCTGCGAACCATACGGGGGTGTGTGCGGACCGGCGAGTTGAAGATACGGGCTCCCGGACGGCCGGCCGACGTATCACGATCGTGTACAGTACAGAACAGTTAAGTGTTGGCCGTACGAGCGTCGGGTCCATGGGACTGTGGTCGGCGCTGGGGGTGATCGCGCTCGTCGTCGGACTCACCGTCGCGGTCGCACGGATGGACCCGGACAGGATCGAACGGGTTACGAGCGAGGTCGACCTCCCGGCGCCGCTCGGGCGGGTGGCCTACGGCCTCTGGGTGGTCGGGCTCGCGGTCCCGTTCGCGTTCGGGGCGTCGGTCGAGGACACGGCCTCCGGGATCGGCCTGGCGCTGTACTCCGTCGGGGCGTTCTTCCTCCTCGTCTCCGTCTCGACCCGCGACGAGTACGCGCGCTTCCGGGCGGCGACGAAGACGACGCCGGACGCGGTGCGCCCGTCGGCCGACCCGGACGCGTCGCCGGTCGCTCTCTCCGGGGTGCCGGTCCCCGTCGAGGCGCCGCCGACCGGGCCGGCCTCCGGCGAGGCGGCCGTCTCCGTCGAGTGGACGCTCCAGAAGCGGGGTCGGCTCGCTCACCGAACCGTGTGGGACACCGTCGCGGCCGGCGCCGAGGCCGTCCCGTTCGCGTTCGAGACCGACGCCGTCGACCTCCGGATCGAACCACGCCCGGAACGGAGCTTCGAGACCGAGACGGCCGCGGCGAGCGCGGACCCCGACGAGCCGTTGCCGCCCGCGTTCGAGACGCTGCTCGACCGGCGGGCCGACCTCCCCGACCCGAACGCCCGGGACGAACGGCTGCGCGTGATCGAGGAACGACTCCCGGCCGACCGCCCCGTCACCGTCGTCGGGACGCCGCGGCGCGCGGCGGACGGGACGGTCGTGATCGACGGCGGGCCGCCCGCGGGGGCGCCCTCGCGGGCCGCTCCGGGCGCGGAGGCGGCGACCGACGGCGCGGGGGCGCCGGCGCCGGTGGTCGTCCCCGGGACCGTCGACCGAGCGGAACGGCACCTCCGCCGTCGAGTCCGGTGGCTCGGCGCCGCGAGCGTCGCGCTCGTGATCGGCGGACAGGCCGCCGCGTTCGCGTGGTCGAGCGCCTCCCTCCCGGTGTGAGGGCGCGCAGCGGTGGACGTCCGCGACGGGCGGTGATGGCCCGAAGACGGGAACGGAGTCGACTACGCCGCCGCGGTCAGGGCCAGAGGCCGCGGGTCTCGTGGGCCTCGGCGATCCGCGAGAGCGCGACGATGTAGGCGGCGTCGCGCCAGGTGACGTCGCGGGCCTCGTACTCCTCGCGGACGGCGTCCCACGCGCGGAGCATCTCCGCCTCGAGTTCCTCGTTGACGCGTTCGAGCGACCACGACCGGCGGTTGATGTCCTGGAGCCACTCGAAGTAGGAGACGGTGACGCCGCCGGCGTTCGCGAGGAAGTCCGGGATGACGGGGACGCCACGCTCCTCGAAGATGCTGTCGGCCGTCGAGGTCGTGGGGCCGTTTGCCCCCTCGACGACCATCGCCGCGCGCACGTCGCGGGCGTTCTCGGCGGTGAGCACGTTGCCGACCGCGCTCGGGACGAGCACGTCGACGTCGAGGGTGAGCAACTCCTCGTTGGTGAGCGTCTCGGGGGCGTCGTACCCCGAGACCATCCCCGGCGTCTCGTCGTGGTCCTCGACGTCGTTCGTGTCGAGGCCGTCGGGGTCGTAGATGGCCCCGTCGACGTCCGAGACCGCGACGACCGACGCGCCGGCCTCGTCGAGGTAGCGCGCGGCGTTGGCGCCGACGCTGCCGAACCCCTGGACCGCGACGGTCGTCTCCGCTACGTCCCAGTCGTAGTACTCGATCGCCTTCTCGGCGATGATGCCGACCGACCGGCCGGGGGCCTCCTCGCGGCCCGCGCTCCCGCCGACGACCGGCGGCTTGCCGGTGACGACGCCGGGTTCGGTCTCGCCTTCCTGCATCGAGTAGGCGTCCATGAACCACGCCATCGTCTCCGGGTCCGTGCCCATGTCCGGCGCCGGGATGTCCGTCATCGGGCCGATCACCGGCCGGAGCTCCTCGGCGAACCGGCGGGTGAGCCGCTCCTTCTCGGCGGCGCTGAGGTCCTTGGGGTCGACGACGACGCCGCCTTTGCCCCCGCCGAACGGGATGTCCATCACGGCACACTTCCAGGTCATCCACATCGAGAGGCCCACGCACTCGTCTTCCGTGACGTCGGGGTGGTAGCGCAGGCCGCCCTTGTACGGGCCGCGGACGTCGTCGTGGTGGGCGCGGTAGCCCGTGAGGACCTCCGTCGACCCGTCGTCGCGTTCGAGCGGGATGGCGACTCGGTAGACGGAGTCCGGGTGGCGGAGCCGTTCGAGGACCCCCTCGTCGACGTCGAGGTGCGCGGCGGCGCGTTCGAGCTGGCGGCGGGCGGTCTCGACGGCTGTCTCTTCCGTGGGTTCGGACGTGGGTTCAGCGGTTGCCATAGTAGAGTGGTGAGCGTCGCCCGTGCGAACGAGTGACACGGTCGGCGGCGAAACCCGGCCGACGGCTCGGCCCGCGAAATTCGGGGTGCCGTCGGCGCATTCGATCGGAGTTGTTCACAACAGTTCATAACCCTTGCTACTCGGCGGCGGTTCGTGCAATACTTGCACGGCCGGCGAGGGCGACCCCGGGTTTAAGCGGTCGTTCGTGGTCCGTTCCCGCGTGACCATCGAGAGCGTGAATCCGGCGACGGGCGAGGTCATCGAGACGTACGAGCGCGAGTCGACGGCCGAACTCGACGAGAGCCTCGACCGGGCGAGCGAGGCGTTCGCCGAGTGGAAGGCGGTGCCGGTCGCCGAGCGAGTGCGCCCGCTCCGGCGGGCCGCCGACGTCCTCCGGGAGAACGCCGCCGAGTACGCCGACCTGATGACCCGCGAGATGGGGAAACCGATCGACCAGAGCCGATCGGAGGTCGAGAAGTGCGCGTGGGTCTGCGAGTACTACGCCGAGTACGCCCCCGCGTTCCTCGCCGACGAGGTGGTCGCCGGCGAACCCGACGCGCGGACGCTGGTGACCTACCAGCCCCTCGGGCCGGTGCTGGCGATCATGCCGTGGAACTTCCCGTTCTGGCAGGTGTTCCGGTTTGCCGCGCCCAACCTCGCGGCGGGCAACGTCGGCCTCCTGAAACACGCCTCGAACGTCCCCGGCTGTGCGCGGGCCATCGAGGAGGTGTTCGCGGCGGCCGGCTTCCCCGAGGGGACGTTCACCTCGCTGCTGGTCTCCTCCGACGAGGTCGACGACGTGATCGCGGACGACCGCGTCGCGGGCGTCACCCTCACGGGCAGCAGCGGTGCCGGCCGATCGGTCGCCGAGACCGCCGGGCGCGAGTTGAAAAAGACCGTCCTCGAACTCGGCGGGAGCGACCCGTTCGTCGTCCTCGCCGACGCGCCGCTGGAGCGGACCGTCGAGAAGGCCGTACGGGCGCGCCTGCTCAACTCGGGGCAGTCCTGCATCGCCGCCAAGCGGTTCGTCGTCGTCGACGACGTCTACGACGAGTTCAAAGAGCGGTTCGTCGCCGCGATGGACGCCCAGCGCGTCGGCGACCCGACCGACGAGGACACCGACGTCGGGCCGCAGGCCCGGGAGGGCCTGCTGGCGTCCCTCGCCGAGCAGGTCGAGGAGACCGTCGAGCAGGGGGCGACGGTCGAACTCGGCGGCGAGCCGCTGGACCGCGAGGGGGCGTTCTACCCGCCGACGGTGCTGACCGGGATTCCCGAGGGGTCGCCCGCCGACACCGAGGAACTGTTCGGCCCCGTCGCGACCGTCTTCCGCGTCGACGACGAGGAAGACGCCCTCGAGACGGCCAACGACACCCGGTTCGGCCTCGGCGCGAGCGTCTGGACCGGGGACCTCGAACGCGGCGAGGACTTCGCCCGCGAGTTCGAGGCGGGCTGTTGCTTCGTCAACGAACTCGTCAAGTCCGACCCGCGGCTCCCGTTCGGCGGCGTCAAGGACTCGGGGTACGGCCGCGAACTCGCCCGCCACGGCATCCGCGAGTTCGTCAACGCGAAGACCATCTGGGTCCAGCGCGGCGTCGGCGCGGACGACGGGCTGGTGGAGTGAGGCCGACGGACGACACTCCCACGGGTACGTCTCCGGCGGCGTCTCCCCGCCCTCGATCCCGACGGGTGCAGCGCCTCGGCCTCGTCGAGGCGGCCGAACGCGTCGTCGCGGTCGGGACGTCGTTGCCGCCCTCGGACTCGGGACGGGGGACGACGCCGGTGGCGCGGTGCCCGCGCGGCTCGCAACGTTCCGCGGGCGACCCCGACCCGAACCGCCGGGATTATTCCCGATGGGATCGAGGTCCGACACATGACCGGACGCTACTACGAGGAGTTCGAGGTCGGCGAGACCATCGAACACGAGCGTCGGCGGACGATCTCCGAGAGCGACAACCAGCGCTTCTGTGACATGACGATGAACCAGCAGCCGCTGCACATAGACGGCGAGTTCGCCGCCGACACCCAGTTCGGCGAGCGCCTCGTCAACGGCCTCTACACGATGTCGCTGGCCGTCGGCATCTCGATCCCCGAGACGACCGACGGGACCATCGTCGCCAACCTCTCGTACGACGACGTCGAGCACCCGTCGCCGGTGTTCCACGGCGACACCATCCGCGTCCAGTCGACGGTGACCGACAAGCGCGAGACCAGCGACGGCGAGCGCGGGGTCGTCACGATGCACGTCGAGGTCTTCAACCAGGACGACGACCTCGTCTGCGAGTTCGACCGGACGGTGCTCTCGCTGAAACGCGAGTACGCGACGCCGGAGGACGCCGAGGAATGACGGCGTCCGAGATCGATTCCGCGAACCTGGAGTGGCTCTCCCTCGAAGACGACGAGGAGATCGTCTGGGCGAGCGGTCCCGACCGCCGAACGCTCGTTCCCGCGTTCCTGATCGGCATCCCGCTCTCGATCGTCCTGATCGGCATCTTCATCGTCCTCGGGGAGTACCTCCGCGTGACGAACACCCACTACGTCGTCACGACCCACGCGCTGTACAGGAAGACCGGCGTCTTCTCCCGCGGCGTCAAACGGATCGAGCACGGGAAGATACAGGACATCTCCTACTCCCAGAGCGCGCTCGGAACCCGCTTTGGCTACGGGACCGTCGACGTCAGCACCGCCGGCGGGGCCGGCGTCGAGTTGTCGTTCGACGCCGTTCCCGACCCGCGGGCGGTCCAGCGGCAGATCAGCGACCTCGTCGATCGGCCGCGGGGCGGGCGCGGCGACGAGCGGCCGACCGACGACGTCCTCGCGGAGATCCTCACCGAACTCCGCGCCATCCGCGAGGCGGTCGAGGAGTCGGAGACCGGGCCGGCGCGTGCCGCGAACGGCGGGCGGCCCGCCGGCGAGGAGAGCGATCGCCGGCCGAACCGATGAGAGACGACGGCCGGATCGACCCGCGGGACCCGACGACCGGCCGGGACCTCGGGTGGCTCGCGCTCGAAGCGGACGAGGAGATCCGCTGGCGCGGCGGGCCGCGGATCCAGACCGTCTACCCCTGGGTCGCCGTCGCGCTCCTGGGGACGGTCGCGGTCCTCGGTGCCGTCGCGGCGGGCGGCCTCCCCTCGTGGGGCGTGATCTGGCTTCCCGTCCTCTGGCTCCCGGCGGGGTGGCGGTACGCCCGGGTGTCGCGAACGACGTTCCTGATCACGGACCGGCGAATCGCCGTCAAAACCGGCGTCCTCGGTCTCTCGGTTCGAGTCCTCGGGATCGATCGGATCCAGAACACCACGTTCGAGCAGGACGCGACCGGCCGGCTGTTCGACTACGGAACCGTCGAGATCGACCCCGCGGGCGGGGCGGCGCTGACCTTCTGGAACGTCGACGATCCGGCGCGCGTGCGGGCGAGACTCGACGCCCAGCGCGACCGCGGTTCGTCGGCGACGGTGCCCGGGAGCCGGGACCAGTGGCTCGCCGTCCTCGAGCACGTCCGGGGCTGGCGGCGCGCCCTCGAACGGGGCCGCTGAGTCGGCCCTGTCGGGGCCCCACACGGCACCGGCACAGTTTTCCTCCCTCCCTTCGTCGACGGGATCATGGCGGATCTCTTCCCCGAGACGATCGAGACCGACCGGTTGCGCCTCGAAGCCCTCCGTCCCGGGACCGTCGACGTCTTCGAACTGTACGAGGTCTGCTCGTCCGATCCCGCCATCGACGAGATCACGCGGTACCTGGCGTGGGACCCCCACGAGACGCCGCGGGACACCCTCGAATTCGTCGAGGGCGTCGCCGAGCAGCGCGAGTCCCACGAGGGCGGGTCGTACCTGATCCGGCCCCGCGAGGGCGACCCGGGCGCGGGCGAGATCGCCGGCATCGCCGGCTTCGGCGTCGACTGGGAGACGCGGACGATGACCCTCGGCGTCTGGCTCCGCAAGCGCTTCTGGGGGCGGGGCTACTCCGGCGAGCGCGCGGCGGCGTTCATGGGACTCGCCTTCGGGCGTCTCGACCTCGAACTGGTCGCGATCACCGCACACGTCGACAACGAGAAGTCCAACCGGGCGATCGAGACGTACACCGAAGCCCACGGCGGCGGCCGCGACGGCCTGCTGCGCAACTGGCGGCTTCAGGACGGCGACCCGGTCGACGTCTACCGCTACAGCGTCTCACACGAGGAGTGGCGCGAGAGCGCGACCGACGAGGACGTCGAGGTCACCTTCCACGACCGCTGACCGACCTCGTTCCCGACCGACGGACCGACTGGCTCGAACGGCGTCTGTGCCGTGGGCGTCCGCCGGACGTCCCGTTCGCGGAGTCAGAGGGCCGCCGAGATCGAGTAGACGTTGACGAGGGCGGCGAACAGCCATGGGAGCGCGAGCGCGGCGGGGACGATCGGCCGGTACTCCCGGTCGAGGATCGGCCGGCAGGCGACCGCGACGGCCACCGCGAGTCCCTTCAGTGCGAACATCCCGGCCATCCCCCAGCCGTCGATCGCGCCTCTGGCGATCGGGTTCGACTCGGCCAGTCCGAGCCGAAGCCCGAGAAACGTCGTCACGACGTCGCCGGCGAGCGCGACGGCGACGAGCAGCCACAGGCCACGCTCGCGGGCGTCCATCCGGCCGCTCCCGAACCGAGGCCGGAGCCGGGCCTGCGAGCGCGTACCGTCGGAACCCGTACCCATAGCCGCCCCACCGGAGTCGAACCGGTTCGCGGCGCCGACCCGCGACGCCGCGCCCGAGAGAGCGTGTGACAGGCCGCGCTCGGCGCTTCACGCGAAGTGGGTATTGTTATGCCACGGGTAGCGGCTCCGGGGGCGGTCGGCGCGGGCGGTAAGACGGTCGTACTCCGACGGAGGCGGCGCTTACCGCGAGAAGAGGGGAGTTACAGCGTGGTTACGGCCCGCCGACCGGTTCAGAGGACCGTCCCGTGTTTCTTCCGCGGGAGGTCCTTCTCGACGTCCTCGTAGAAGGCAAACCGGTTCGTCAGTTCCTCGCGGAGGGTACTCGGCGGGACGATCTCGTCGATGACGACCTCGCTGGCCATCCGGTGGACGTCGATGTCCTCGCGGTACTCCTCGCGTAACTGCTGTTCCATCGCCGCGCGTTCGTCCTCGTCGTCGATCTCCGAGAGCTTGCGGGCGTAGACGGCGTTGATCGCCGCCTCGGGGCCCATGATACCGATCTCGCCGGAGGGGAGCCCGATCACGCTCTCGGGGTCGTAGGCGGGCCCGCCCATCGCGTAGATGCCCGCGCCGTAGGCCTTCCGGACGATCACCGTCTGTTTGGGCACCGTCGCCGACGACGTCGCGTAGATGAACTTCTTGCCCTTCTCCAGAATGGCGTCCTGCTCGACCTGCGAACCGGCCATGAAGCCGGGGGTGTCACAGAGGTACAGCAGCGGGACGTTGAACGCGTCGGACTTCCAGATGAACTCGGCGGCCTTCTCGGCGGCGTCGGGGAAGATCGCGCCCGCGCGGTGGGCCGGCTGGTTGGCGACGATGCCCACCGGTCGGCCGTCGATGCGCGCGTAGGCCGTGACGATCTCCTCGCCGTAGTCGGGTTTGAGTTCGAAGTACGAACCCTCGTCGACGACCCGGCGGATCACGTCGACCATGTCGTAGCCGCGGTTCGGGTGCTGTGGGATCACCGCGTCGATGCCCTCGGGCGACTTCGCGGGCGGGGTCGGCTCGGCGCGGGGCGGTTTCTCGTCGGCGCTGTCCGGCAGGAAGCCGATCAGGTCCGCGACGAGTTCGCGGGCGTGCTCTTCGTCCTCGGCGACGAGGTCGGCCGATCCGGACTCGCTGGCGTGGACGTGTGCGCCGCCGAGGTCCTGCATGCTAATCTCCTCGCCGGTGACCATCTCGACCATCCGCGGGGAGGCGATGGCCATCGCGGACATCCCCTCGACCATGATGGTGAAATCGGCGAATACGGGCGTGTAAGCCGCGCCTGCGATACAGGGCCCGTAGAGGACGCAGATCTGGGGGACCCGGCCGGAGAGCATCGAGTGGTTGTAGTAGTACTTGCCGATCCCCTCGCGGTTGGCGAAAAAGCCCGTCTGCTGGTCGATCCGCCCGCCGGAGGAGTCCATCAGGTAGAGGACGGGCTTTCCCGACTTCAGCGCCCGCTGTTGCATCCGGAGGAACTTCTCGACGCCCTTCGCGGCCATGCTCCCCCGCTTGACGGTGTAGTCGTTGGCCATGAAGTGCAGGTCCCGCCCCTCGAAGGTGGCGGCGCCCGTGATGAGGCCGTCGGCGGGGAGGCGGTCGTCGGCGTCGAACTCGGCGAACTTGCCGTCCTCGAACCGGAGCGCGCCGTCCTCGCCGTCGAACCAGAGGTCCAGTCGGTCCCGGACGAACAGTTTGCCCTCCTCGGGGAGTTGCTCTTTGTACTTCTCGGGGCCGCCCTCGAGGATCTCCTCGATCTCCTCCCACAGGCGCCGCTCGCGGTCGGTCGGCCCGCGGTCCCCGTCGGCCTCGCTCCCGGCGCCGGCACCCGCGCCGGCCGGGGCGCTCGCGCCCGACTCGCCCTCGTGGGCGCGGATGGCGACCGGTTCGTCGCCGTCGCCGACGTACACCTCGACCTCGGCGCCGACGTGTTCGGCCAGCGCCGCCGCGATCGCCGACGCCTCGTCGTCGGAGGCGCCCGACGCGATACGAACCTTCATGGCAAATTCTGCGAGACCGGATCAAAAACCGTTTTCCCTTTTCGCCGCGGCCGCGACCCGGAGAAGGCTCGGGTTACAGTTCGTAAGGAGTCCATCACGATCGCCGCCCGGACGGCGTCGACCCGTCGACTGCCAGCCCGCAATTCAGGTGTCGACGGAACGATGGCTTACAGTACTCGTTCGACGCCCGCCGAGACGCCACCCGATCCATGTCCCGTGACAGCGACCCGCCCCGGACCGACGACCGGGGTGTAGCGACGGTTCGCGACCGCCTCGCGGAGGGCCCCGACCGCCGGGAGTTCCTCCGGGCGGCGGCAGGCACGGGCTACGCGCTCGGGGTGGCGCGACTGCTCGGCGTCGAGGACGTCCTGCGCGCCGACGGCGAGGTGGAGGTCGTGACGGCGCTCGTCCACGACGAGGACGACCCGTGGTCGGTGACGCGGCGGACGAAGAGCGTCCCTGCGAGGTGGTACGCGGCCGTTTCGAAGGCCTTCGAGGTGAACGAGGCGCTGGCCGACCGGGGGCTCGCCGGCTACCTCGGTAGCGCGGTCGTCCCGGGCGACTACGACCGGGGCGGCGCCCGACTCACCGTCGAAGTCTCCGCGGACGTCAACGACGTCAGGGAGGCCCTCGAAGAGATCGTCGGCGGCGTCGCGCTCGACGTGGAGGCGATCGACGACGTCGGAGACGTCGAGGACATGGAGAACGACCCGAAACTCTCCGAGCCCCGCTATCTCGACGCCGCCGACGACGGGCGGGTCCCCGGCGGGGTCAGTTGCGAGACGAGGACCAGCATGGCGACGCTCGCGCCCGCGCTCTTCCACCCGGACCACGGGAAGCCGTTCTTCGTCACCGCCCGCCACGCGTTCGGCGACGGCTCGGACGTCCGCGGCGACCCGATCACGGTGCCGCTGGCCGACGGCGACACCCTCGACGCCGGCGAGGTCCGGTTCGACCACCCCGTCGAGGACTTCGTCGCCGCCGAGGCGACCGGCCCCTACCGGGCGGCCGCGGCGATTCGGGCCGGCCGCCCGGTTCGCGTCCGCGGCCAACTCACCCGGTGGGGGCTGGCCGACGTCGCCGCCCGCGGCGACCACCTCGAGAAGGTCGCCGCGCGGACCGGCCACACCACTGGTCGGATCAGCGGCATCGACGCGGTGACGTGTTTCACCGACGAGGTCTGCCGGCGCGGCCAACTCCGCTGGGGCGAGGAGTCCGACCTGACCGACGGCGACAGCGGCTCCGTCAGCTACTACCCCGATCCCGAGGCGCCGGACGGCGGCGTCCTCGTCGCCAGTTTCAACAACGCCCGGACGTGGTGGCCCGGGCAGAGCTACATCTGGGGGACCGCCGCCTACCGGCTGGCCGAGACGTACGGCTACCACTTCTGACCATGTCCCGGGAATCCACGCTCCGCTCGCTGCGCGCCGCCGCGGTCGCCGTCGGTCGCGTCCTCACCGACGCGCTCGTCCTCGCGCTGTGGGTGGTCCTCCTCGCGTTGCTGTTCCTCGCGACCGGCTGGCCCCGCTGGGGGTTCTACGCGCTGCTGGTCCTCGGAATCGCGGCCTACGTGCTGGTGACGGCGCCGTGGAGCGGACGCGGCGCGTGAGCTACCCGAGGGTCCCCTCGAGCAGGTCGATCAGGGACTCGTTGCCGACGTGCAGCGGCGTCCGCTGGTGGAGTTCCGTCGGTTCGACGTCGAGCAGCGACCGCTCGCCGTTCGAGGAGCGCCCGCCCGCCTGCTCGATCACGTACCCGATGGGGTTGCCCTCGAACTGCAGGCGGAGCTTTCCGTTCGGTGCCGATTCGAGGCCGGGGTAGGCGAACGTGCCGCCGTAGGTGAGCACCTGGTTGACGTCGGCGATCATCGCGCCGCCGTAGCGGAGTTTCATCTCGGGGTCGGACTCGACCTCGCGGGCGTACCGGCGGAAGTCCTCGGGCCAGTCCGGGACGCGCCCGCCGAAGCCGTACACGAGCGGGTCGTCGGGGAGGGTGACGTCCGCCTCGACGAGCGACGCCCCCTCGTCGGTGAGTTCGTACTTGCGAACGCCGTCGTCGTCGGCGACGGCCATCGTCGTGATCGGCCCGTAGAGGACGTAGCCGCCGGCGACGAGGTCGCGCCCGCTCGCGGGCAGCGGCGCGTCGTAGACGCCGAAGATCGTCCCCATCGTGTTGTTCGACTTGAGGTTCGACGAGCCGTCGAGCGGGTCGACGGCGACGCCGAAGCGACCGTTGCCGGCGTCGACGACCTCGGGTCGCTCCTCGCTTGCGTACTCGGCGACGCCGTCGATCGCCGTGAGTCGCTCGGCGAGCAGGTCGTCGGCCCAGAGGTCGGCCTCGGCCTGGGTCTCGCCGCTCGGGTTCTCCTCGTCGACGTCGCCGCGACGGCCGACGAGGCCGCGCCTGATCTCGGTGGCCGAGCGGGCGACCGTCGAGACGACGGCGTCGACGGTGGAGTCGGCCGCTGCGGTCGCGGTTGCGGTGTCGGACACGGTCACCCCTCGAGGGCCGTGTCGGCGGTTTCGCCCCCGTATATCACCTTCTCGAGGCCGTCGAGGATCCGCGTCGGGTCCTCGCGCTGCCAGACGTTGCGCCCGACGGCGAGCCCCTCGCAGCCGGCGTCGACGGCGGACTCGACGGTCGAGAGGAACTCGTAGTCCGACGTCTTCGATCCGCCGCTCATGACGACCTTCGTGTCGCCGGCGGCCTCGCAGGCGTGGGCCATCGCCTCGCGGCTGCCGGGGTACTTCACCTTCGCGACGTCGGCGCCGAGTTCGAGGGCGATCCGGGCCGCATAGGAGATCGTCGAGGGCTTCGTGTCGTTTTTCAGCCCCTGTCCGCGCGGGTACGACCACATGACGACCGGCAGGTCGTACTCGCGGGCGGCCTCGTGGATCTCGCGGAACTCCTCGAACATCTCGACCTCGTGGTTCGAGCCGCTGTAGACGGTGAAGCCGACGGCGTCGGCGCCGAGTTCGACCGCGTAGTCGACCGAGCAGTTGATCGCCGAGTCCGGCTCGCCCATCCACATGTTCGAGGTGCCGTTGAGCTTGACGAGGAGGTTGACGTCGTCCTCGTAGCTCGGATAGTAGCCCTCGGCGACGCCCTTCTGGACCGCCATCGCGGTCACCGCGTCGTGGGTCGCCGTCTCGAAGACGGTCGCCGGATCGAGCTTCTCCGGGACCGCTTCGAAGTCGACGGGCCCGTGTTCGAGCCCGTGGTCCATCGCCAGGATCAACACGTTGCCGTCGCGGACGATCGGGGAATCGTCGATCGGGATCATCTGGTCGTAGGTCCAACGGCGCGCTATATATTTTTGGCGCTCCGGGCCCATGAAAAATACTTCTTAGAGTAGTAAATCCCTCCGGTTACCGGTCGCTCGGGGGCGAAAGATAGTTCGTTCGACCGACCGCGGCGAGAAACGAACGGCGTTCGAGGCCTCGATGTCCGGTTCAATCGACGAGTTCGCGGGCGTTGTGCCGCCACGTGCGCACGTGCAGGACGTTCAGGTCGAGCGCATCGGCCACCTCCGCGGCGGGGGCGGTCGCCAGCCGCTCGGCCGAGTTGATCCCGGCCTCCGCCAGCCGCTCGGCGTTCTCGGGGCCGACGCCCGTGACGGCCGTCACCGGGGTCGGCCGGGGCCACGGCCGCTCCTCGCTCGCGTCGTCGTCGCGGTCCGACGTCCGGGGCGGCTCGAACGCCTGCCAGTCCTCGTCGGCGCTGCGCTCGACCCACTCGCGCTCGGCCTCGCCGAGGCCGCGGACCTCCTCCGACCGGCGGTCGAGGTCGCCGTCGGTCTCGAACGACCACGGCAGCGAGAAGCGCCGGCGCAGCGAGTCGGCGACCGCCTCGTCGACGCCCGCGTCCAGCAGCGTCCGGTACGAACAGTCCTTGCTCGAAACGACCGCGGGCTCGACGCCCGCCGCCTCGAGCGCCGCGCGCTCGTCCGGCTCGAGCGCCGCGACGATGTCCCCCGAATCTTCGACCACGTTGTTCTTGCTCACGCGACTCACCGGATCGTCTGTAACTCAAACCCGCTGCCCTTGAAAGTTGCCCTCGGAAATCGCCGGACGCCGCGACGTCTGACGCGCCCGCGGTGGCGACGCCCGCGGCCGATTCGCCCCGCACCTCACCGGCAGGCTTACGACCCGGTCCCAAGAAGTGCCCCGCATGGTACGCGAGACGATCGACCGCGTCGGCGTCGTCGGCGCGGGCACGATGGGCAGCGGCATCGCGCAGGTCGCCGCGACGAACGGCTACGACGTCGTGATGCGCGACGTCGAGGCGGAGTTCGTCGAGAACGGGTTCGACTCCATCGAGGACAGTCTGGGCCGACTCGACGCCAAGGACGCCCTCGAAGCGGACCCGGAGACGGTCCTCGGGCGCGTCGAGGGGACGACGACGCTCGCGGACCTGGCCGACTGCGACGTGGTCGTCGAGGCCGCCGTCGAGGACATGGACGTCAAGAAGGAGATTTTCCGGGACCTCGAGGCAGTCTGCGACGAGGACGTGCTGCTGGCGACGAACACGAGCACGCTCTCGATCACGTCCATCGCCTCGCCGCTCTCGAACCCCGAGCGCGTGATCGGCCTGCACTTCATGAACCCCGTCCCGATCATGGAGGGTGTCGAGGTCGTCGTCGGCGAGAAGACGAGCGACGAGGTGACGGCCCTCGCCCACGACCTCGCCGCGGACCTCGGGAAGACCACCTGGGAGTCCGACGACAAGCCCGGCTTCGTCACGAACCGCATCCTGATGCCCTGGATCAACGAGGGCATCCGCGCCTACGACGAGGACGTCGCCTCGAAGGAGGACATCGACCGCGGGATGACCCTCGGGACGAACGTCCCGATGGGGCCGCTGACGCTCGCCGACCATATCGGGCTAGACGTCTGCCTGCACGCCTCCGAGACGCTCTACGAGGAACTCGGCGACCGCTACAAGCCGGCGTACCTGCTCAAGCGCAAGGTCGAGGCGGGCGACCTCGGGAAGAAGACGGGGCGGGGCTTCTACGAGTACTGAGGCCAGCACGGCCTCGCGTTCGTCCGACGCCCCCTCACTGGTGCAGCGGCTTCTCGGCCATCTCGCGGCGCAACTCCTCGAGGTTCGACCGGGAGACGCCGTGCTCGAACTGCTGGAGCAGCGCGTACACCTCCGCGCGGGAGACCTTGACGTTGCCCTCGCGGACGACGTCCTCGGGGCGCTCGCGCAGTTCCCGCAGGGTGCCGACCGCGAGCAGGTACGGAATCGCCCACGCCGAGAGGGTGTTGCCGCGGTGTTCGGGGACGACTTCGAGGTAGCGCTGGGCGTCGTCGAGGTAGCCCTCGGCGCGGCCGATCACCCGGCGGATCACGTTCGTCACGCCGCCGTGGTTGTCGGCGTCGGTGACGCGCTCGACGTCGACGTCCTCCTCGGCGAGCCACTCGGCGGGGAGGTAGACGTTGTTCTCCTCGTGGTAGTCACGCTGGACGTCCTTGGCGATGTTGACCAACTGGAGCAGCAGGGCGAACGCGCGGGCGTTGTCGCGCAGTTCCGCGGCGCGCTCGCCGGAGGCCCCGCGCGCGACGAGGCCGGTGATGAGCGTCCCGACGGTGCCGGCGGCGTACCAGCAGTACTCCTCGAGTTCCTCGAGGGTCTGCAGTCGGAGGCCGCCCTCGTCGGCGTAGCGGTCGGTGAACATCGCCATCCCGCCGACGAGTTCGCGCACCGGGTCGCGCATGATCTCGCGGGGTTCGTCCGCGAGGGCCTCGAAGGTCCGCAGCACGCGGGGCGTCTCCGCGACGACCGTCCAGTCGTCGTCGCGGTCCTCGGGAGCCGGCAGCCACGGCTCGACGTCCGCCATGAACCGGTCGACGTCGTAGCCGTCGGTCGGATCCAGTAGTCGGTTGTAGTTGGTGAGCAGTTCCGTCTGCGTCGCCGGCGGGATGTGTCCCGCGTCCTCGATCGTGTCGGCGACCCTACAGAGGAGATACCCCAGACAGATGTGCCTCGCCATCGGCTCTTCGAGTCGGTCGACTGTGATCGAAAACGTCCGCGAGACGCCATGGACCGCCTCGTAGCACCACTCGAGGTCGGCTTCGATCGTGACGTCGTGCTGGCCCGTAGTCATCTACTCGTTGCCGTTTCGACCGCATCCCGCAAAAACACCCCGGTCGCGGAACTCGTCTCGCCGGCCGCCGAACCCGGTACAAAAACAGTAAAGGATCGACCCCCCCATTGATCGCCCATGGACTTCGCGCTCACGCCGGAGCAACGACAGATCAGGGAGATGGTCGCCGAATTCGTCGACGAGGAGGTCGTCCCCGTCGCCGACGAGATCGACCACGACGACGAGTTCCCCCGCGAGTTGGTGAGCGAGATGGCCGACCTCGGCCTCATGGGAATGCCCTTCCCCGAGGAGTACGGCGGCGCCGGTCTCGATTACCACTCCTACGCGATCGGCATCGAGGAGATCTCGCGCGGGTCGGGCGGCCTCGGGACGATCGTCGCCGCCCACATCTCGCTGGCGGGCAACATGATCTACGAGTTCGGCGACGAGGCCCAGAAGGAGGAGTACCTGACCCCCCTCGCCGAGGGCCGGGACATCGGGGCGTTCGCGCTCTCGGAGGCCGGCGCGGGCAGCGACGTCCCGTCGATGGAGACGACCGCCGAACGCGACGGCGACGAGTACGTCCTGAACGGCGGCAAACTCTGGATCTCGAACGGTTCGGTCGCCGACACGATCACCGTCTTCGCGAAGACCGACCCCGAGGCGGGCAACCGCGGCATCTCCTCGTTCGTCGTCCGCCCCGACGAGGACGACGGCTTCCACGTCGAGGGCACCGAGGAGAAACTCGGCGACAAGGGCTGTCCGACCGCCGAACTCCGCTTCGACGACCTCCGGGTCCCCGAAGACCGCCTCATCGGCGAGGAGGGCGACGGCTTCGTGCAGGCGCTCAAGACGCTGAACGGCGGCCGGATCACCATCGCCGCCCGCGGGGTCGGCATCGCCCGCGCCGCGTTCGACGAGGCCCGCCGGTACGCGAAAGAGCGCGAGCAGTTCGGCCAGCCCATCGGCGAGTTCCAGTCGATCAAGCACAAACTGGCGGACATGGACACGAAGATCCAGGCCGCCAAACTGCTGATGCACAAGGCCGCCGACAACAAGATCCGCGGCGAGGACTACATCAAGGAGGCCGCCCAGGCGAAACTCTACGCGAGCGAGGTCTCCCGCGAGGTGGCAAACGAGGGCATCCAGATCCACGGCGGCTACGGCTACACGAAGGACTTCGCCGCCGAACGGTTCTACCGCGACGCCAAACTCAACGAGATCTACGAGGGGACGAGCGAGATCCTGCGGAACACGATCGGCGATCGGTTGCTAAAGTGAGGGCGGTACGATGGGACTTCCGAGTATCAGGTTCCACCTCCCGCCCTCGCGGTTCGTGACGGTCGAAATGGACGAACCCAACGCACGGGCCGCGGACCGGACGTGGGACGACGAGGAGACGACGCTCCTCACCGGCGAAACGCACTGGGCCAAACTGCGGTTCGTCGCCGGAGAGTCCGGCCACGGGTTTCCGCCGCCGGAGGTCTCGAACGAGGGGCTCCGGGAGATAGCCGCTGCGCTGGGCAAACTCGAGTACGAACCCCGGATGGCCGAGGAGTACCCCATGATCGACGACCGGGACGAGTTCGAGTTCTGGGTGACGCTGTTCGAGGCGTACGCCGCCGCCGGCGCGACCGTGACCACCAGCTACTGACCGATGCAGTTCGACGACGCCGACATCCGGACGACCGTCGAGGCGTGGGCCGAGTCGTGTGCCGACTGCCGCGTCGTGACCCACGAGTTGACCCACGCCACCGCCACCGAGTACGACCTCTGTGAGGAACACCACCGAGAGGCGATCGAACGACGCCACGAGCGCGAAACCGCCGAGACCGGGGAGGGGCTCTCGATCCGCCAGCGGGACCAGGAGGCGCTCGCGTCGTTCGGCGTCGAGGCCGCCGACACGGTCACCGACGCGATTCTCTCCGCGGTCGACCCGGCGAGCGTCGCCGCGGCCGTCGCCGACGACCCGACCGACGGCGACGCCGTGCGAACCCTGGGCGTCCTCGCCAGACTCGACCCCGAGCGGATCAGCGACGCGTCCGCGGCCGTCGACGCGTGTCTGTCGGTCGTCGTCGACAGCGAGTGGGACGGGCGGGCCGTCGGAGCGAGGACGGTCCTGGAGGCCGTCGCTCCCGTCGACCGTTCGGTCGCGAGACGACTGATCGACGCCGTCACCGACCCCGACCCCACGTACCGTGCCACCCGGGCCCTCGCGGCGGTCGTCGAGAACGACCCCGAGACCATCCTCGCCGTCGAGAGCGGCGTGTCCTCGCTGGCGGACGTTGTCGTCACCAGGGGACGCGCCGGTTCGAGTTCGAGTTCGGTGTTCCGGATCGCGCTTCAGGTGGCCCGCGCCGATCCGACCGCCTTCCGTGGCTCGGTCGACGCGTTCGCTCCCCTGCTCGACGGGGCCGACGGAGGGTCCGACTCGGCGTTCCTCGCGGCCGCGACGCTCGGTCGAGTCGCGAGCGCCGACGCCAACGCGGTCGACGAGTACCGCGGGATACTACTCGACTGGGCCCACACGGAGGCGGTCGCCCCGCGACGCGAGATGCGCCACCGCACCGCGGCCGCGGTGGCGTTCGCCCACTCGCCGGCACTGGCCGCCGGGGCCGGGGTCGACCGGGACTGGCTCCGGGAGCGACTCCGCCCGGCGCTGCAGCGCAAACCGGTCGTCGACGAGCGACGAGCGGAGGTCGTGCGGGCGCTCGGCCGGTTCGTCCCGGTCGAGGACGACCCCGACCCGGCCGGCGACCGGGCGTTCCTGGAGTGGATCGCCCGCGTCCACGACGGCCGCGTCGAGACGGCCGCCCGACGAGCGCTCGACGGGGCGTTCCGCGTCGGGTGGCCTACGGGGTCTACGTCCACCGGCCCGGGTGCCACGGCGGACGCCGACGGTCGGACCGGTAGCGTGTACGGCCGCCTCGCGGCGCGCCTCGCCGACCGGGACGTCCCGTTATCGTTCGTCGTGGCGACAGGAACGCTGGAAGAACTGGGAGTCGACGTCGAGGACGACGCCGTCGAGTGGGACGCGGACGAACTCCGGCCGTTCGCGCACCTGACCGCCCACCACGAGGTGGGCGTGGCCGATCTCCACGAAGCGCTCTCTCTCAACGCGGTCGTTATCTGCATCGGACTCCAGCACTTCCGCTACGAACCCGAACGCTATCCGTTCCCGGTGTACGGCTTCGACTCCGATCGGCCGACGCTCTACGCCACGCCGGAGGGACTGCTCGTCGCACCCCGGGTGGACGACCGCGAGGCGGTCGAGGAGACGTTCCGGGAGATAGTCGAGGAGTTAGCCGCCGCCGACGTCGTCGAGGGCGCCGACGCGACGGTCGAGGTCTCGCGCGTCGGTGACCTGTTCGAGGGCGAGTAGCCGTCCGGACGTCCGTAGTCTCGGTTCGCGTTCGTCAACCGGCGAGTCAGTACACATATATCACACGAAACGCGACCTCCGGGCGATGTCGCCCCGCGCCCGCGCCGCCCTCCTGCTCGCCCTCGGCGTCGGTCTGCTCGTCAACCCGTTCTACTGCTGGCCGTACCACGCCGAGGACGCGCACGAACTCCGTGCGAGCGAGGTCCGGCTCGTCTCCGGCGCGGAGTCGACGCCGATCGTGGACCTCCCGCCCGAGACGGCGGCGGCCGTCGAGGCGGCGGTCGAGGTATCCGACGACCCCTCGGAGGACGACTGGCCGCGCTACGAGAGCCGCGAGGCGGTTCCTGTGGACGGTCTGTACGAGACGGGCCTCGGCGTCGTCACGGTGGACGGCGTCGAGTACCGCGTCACGATCGAGTCGGTCGATCGCTCCCCGCCCGTCCTCCCCGAATCGTTCCGCGTCCCGGTCGGCTTCGCCGGCGCGCTCTCGCTCGCGCTCGGCGCGCTGACGGCGACCCGCGGGCGAGCGCGGCCGACGACCCGGGAGTCGTCGGTCGTCGTCGGCGTCTGGGCCGGCGTCCTCCTCGCGACGGTCGCCTACGACGGCGACCCGACGGGCGTGGCGCTCACCACCGTGACCGAACTGGCGCCGTTCGGGATCCGCCTGCCGCCGCTCGCCGGCGCGCTCCTCGGGGTCGTCCTCCCGCTCCTGCTGCCGGCGGTCGGGATCGTCGTCGGCGTCGGCGTCCGTCGCGGCCGGTGGCTGCCCCCGGACGTCGACCCGGCGAAGTTCGTCTCGCTGCTCGCGTTCGTCGCCGTGACGCTGCCGTTCACGCTCCCCGGCGCGGCGGTCGGATTCCTGCTCGGCCGTCCGTCGCGACCGACGGGCGAACCGACGCCGGCGCGGTGATGGTGCGCCGGACGGTCACTCGCCCGCGAGACACTTCCGGACCCACTCGCCGTGTTCGCGCGTCCGGCGTTCGCCCGCCTCGGTCAGCGAGTAGACGTCGTGCAGTCCCTCGGTGCGCTTCTCGACGAACCCCGCGTCGACGAGCGCCGACAGCGACCCGTAGAACGCCGTCGGTTCGACGCGCTCGTCGTAGTGGGATTCGAGGGCGGATTTCAGCTGCTGGCCGCGCATCTCGCCGCCGGCCGCGAGCAGGAGACAGAGGTCCCGCCGTCGGCCGCTCCGGAGCCACTTCGCCATGCGCGGGAGGTTCGCGGGGGAGGCGTTCGAGGGTTACGGTTCGCCGCCGAGACGGTCGCGGACCGCCGAGAACGCGACCCGCGCCAGTCCGCCGGCGGCCGACAGCGCGAGGACCGCCGGGACGCCGACCTCGACGACGGCCTCGCGGTTCCCGCGGTGGAGTTCGTGCCGGAAGAGGAACCAGCGGCCGTCGGGGTCGCCGAGGACGACGTCGCCGGTGGCGAACGCGAGCGAGGCGAACACCAGCGCGAACAGCCCCGCGACGACCGCGGCGAGCGCGTAGACGGCGCCGAGAGAGAAGGCGGCCAGCCGGGGCGAATCGAACGCGCTCCCGGCCGCGTCGGCCGGGCCGTAGATCCCCATCCCGTCCGCGCCGTCGGGGCGTTCGCCGACGCGGACCGACGAGGGGTACCGCAGCAGGACGGCAGCCATCCAGAGGTCGCCGATCGACCCCGCGGCGTTGGCCGCGAGCGCGAGGGCGATCGGCTGGACGGGCAGGACCGGCAACAGCGCGAGGCCGGCGAGCGTGATGACCACGAACGGTGCGAGCAGGACGGCGAGCATCTCGTCGCGCGCGTAGGTCGTCCCCTCGGTCCGCGCGTAGGCGTACGGCAGCAGGAACCCCGAGACGCCGACGCCGTACTCGGGGCGGCCCCCGTAGCGGGCCATGAACAGCCCGTGGAGCAGTTCGTGCGGGACGACGACCAGCGCGACCAGCGCCAGCAGCGTCGCGACCAGCGGGAGGAGGTCCGGCCGCGAGGAGGCCGAGACGACGATCGGTTCGAGCGGGCGGCCCTCGACGGCGGCGACGACGGCCCCGAAGAGGTACGCGAACGCGAAGAAGCCGGTCGTGGAGACGACGACCCAGCGCGCCGCGACGGCGCGGGCCGGCCGGAACTCCGCGAGCAGCGTCTCGCCTTCGACGTCGGTCTCGCGGCTCACGCCACCGACTCCCGAGGGGACGCCCAAAGCGATGTCGGTTCCGCCCCCGCGGGCTGAATACGTAGGGCCAAGCGTGTTTCCCGGGTCGGCCGTACCGCACGCCATGGCAGACCGGATCCCCGCCGACCGGGCGTTCGACGACGTCTTCGCGGACGCGCTCGCGAGCGTCCCGGAGGAGCACCGCGACCCCGAGCGGTTCGTCCCCGGCGTCGGGCCGCTCTCGGCGGCCGTGATGCTCGTCGGCGAGGCCCCGGGCGGTCAGGAGGTCGCGCAGGGCGAGCCGTTCGTCGGACGGGCCGGCGAGCAACTCGATCGAGCGCTCGCGGCGATCGGCCGCGACCGCGGGGACCTCTACGTCACCAACCTCGTGAAGGTGCGCCCGCCGGAGAACCGCGACCCCCACGTCGCCGAAATCGCGGCCTGGCGGCCGGTACTCGACGCCGAGATCGAGCGCGTCGACCCGGCCGTCCTCGTCCCGCTCGGGAGCTTCGCGACGGACGCGATCCTCGACGTCGACGGGACGATCACCGACCTCCACGGCCGCGAGGTCGAGCGCGAGGGACGGCTCGTCGTCCCGTCGTTTCACCCGGCGGCGGCGCTGTACGACCGGAGCAAGGTCGAGGCGATCGAGTCGGCCCTCGCGGCGGCGTTCGAGGCGGCGTAGCGTCGGGTCGAACCGACACGTTTCCGTCCGTCCCGTCCCGACCACCCGCCATGGCAGACGAGCGAACGGCCGAGGCCGCCGGCGTGACCGCGACCTACCGCGAGACGGAGACCGAACGGCTCCTCGTGTTCGACCGCGACGGCCGGACCGCGGCGGTCGCCCAGAACCGCGACGGGTACGCCATGCTCGCGGTCAGGCGGGCGGCCGACGGCGACGAACTCGAACGGTACTACGGCTTCGAGATGGCCCTCGACCACGCCGCGGAGTTGCTGGGCGTCCCGCCACAGGACCTGCCGGTGCCGGCGGCGGCCGCGGACATGGGCATGTGAGTCAGGTCACGACCGCGTAGACGAACAGCAGGCCGAAGTACGTCGCGACCACCGCGGCGAGCGCGAGCAACCGGAACCGGCGCAACTCGGCGCCCTCGGCGTCGTATGCCGCCTCGAACGCCGCGCGCTCGCTCGCGTCGATCCGGTCGGGGTGGGAGTGCCCGAGGTGGAGCGTCCGCAGGCGCTCCTCGGGGAACGGCCGGTCGCAGTAGGGGCAGGCGACGGCGGCCGCGTCCGCCGGGACGGCGGTCTCGGGGTCGTCGCGGTCGGCGGCGCGAGGCTCCGGCCGGCTCACGGGTCCGACGACGCGCCCCACGGTGATGGCTCTTGGCCCGCGTCGCGTCGCGCGAGGGTCCCGTCGGAGGCCGCGCCCGCAAAAGCGAGGTTCCTATATACGCGGAGTCGTACGGTTCCGTACGTAGCCGTGGATACCGAGGCCTTCCCCCGACCGATCGGGACGCGACCCCGTTTCTCGGCGCTGCTCGCAGCCACTGCGCTCGGCGTCTACCTCCTGCTGGTCGTCGGCGCGACGACGTCGCTCACCGACGCCGCCGCGGCGTGTACGACGTGGCCGACCTGCCACGCGCCGACCGACCCGCTGAGCCAGACCGAACTCGCGATCGCGTGGGGCCACCGCCTCGCCGCCGCCGTCGTCGGCCTGCTCGTCGTCGCCTCGACGGCGGTCGGCGTCCTCGGCGACGCCCCGCGGCGCGTCCGTGCCGCGCTGGTCGCCGCGTTCGTCCTCTACGTCGTTCAGGTGGGCGTCGGCGCGCTGACGGCTGTCGACGGCCCCGGCGCGATCGCTCCCGGCCTGCACCTCGCGCTCGGCGTCGTCATCCTCTCGGCGGTCGTCGTCGCGCTCGCGTGGGACCTCGAAGCCGCCACCGGGACCGACGACGAGGCGACCGACCCCGCACCCGAGCCGGCCCCGGACCCCCTCGCGGACGAGGAGGCGACCCCGCGGCGACTCCCCGAGGGCGGCCTCGCCCGCGCCCGACTGACCGCGGTCGCCTACGTCAGGATGATGAAACCGCGGCTGATGTGGCTGCTCTGTCTCGTCGCCGCGGCCGGGATGGCGCTGGCGGCCGGCCCCGACCTCGACGCCCACACCATCGTCGCGACCCTCGGCGGCGGCGTCCTCGCGATCGGCGCGAGCGGCACTTTCAACCACGTCCTCGAACGCGACGTCGACCGCCGGATGTCGCGGACCGCCGACCGGCCGCTCGCGACCGACCTGATCCCCGCGCGGAACGCGGTGCTGTTCGGGCTGTTCCTCGCGGCCGCGTCGACGACCGTCTTCCTCTCGATCAACGCGCTGGCCGCGGGGCTTGGCCTCGCCGCGATCCTCTTTTACAGCGTCGTCTACACGCTGGTTCTCAAGCCCAACACCGTCCAGAATACCGTCATCGGCGGCGTCGCGGGGGCGTTGCCCGCGCTGATCGGCTGGGCGGCGGTCACGAACGAGATCGGCGTCCCCGCGCTCGCGCTCGCCGGCGTCATCTTCCTCTGGACGCCCGCGCACTTCTACAACCTCGCGCTCGCCTACCGCGACGACTACGCCCGCGGTGGCTTCCCGATGATGCCGGTCGTCCGCGGCGAGACCGAGACCCGAAAGCACATCCTCTACTACATCGCAGCGACGTTCGTCGCCACGGTCGCGCTCGCCTGGCTTACCGACCTCGGGGCCGTCTACGCCGTCACGGTCGTCGTCTTCGGCGGGGTCTTCCTCCGGTACGCCGTCTCGCTGCACTTCGAGCAGACCGACTCGGCGGCGTTCCGCGCGTTCCACGCCTCGAACGCCTTCCTCGGCGCCGTGCTGGTGGCGATCCTCGTCGACGCACTCGTCGCGCTGCCGGCGTTCTGACGGCGCCGATCGGGTAATTTCCGTTTACCGCTCCAACCGAGCGTTAGCTTCGCGACGACGGCGGGGCAAGCGGGTCGCCGTCGTCCGATCCACGGCGCGCGGCCAAAACGATCGCGCTCCTTTTTGCCGCTACTCGTGCCAGCGACGGCCGCATGAGCCAGCCATCCGACGACCCCACGACGGACGCGGACGCGACGACCGCCGAGGACGAGCGCGCGAGTGCCGGCCGTCGAGGCCGGGACGACGGCGACCTCCGGGGCAAGCGGCTGCTCAGCGGCTTCGTCTCCGTGATCGGCCTGTGGATCGCGCTCTCGCCGACCGTCTACGAGACGACGCAGGCCGGCCTCTGGAACAACGCGGTCGTGGGCGCGGCGATCTTCCTCGTCGCCGGCTACAACTTCTACCGGATCGGGACGCTGCGCGCGTCGAGTACGGCCGCGATGGCGCTGGTCGCCCTGCTGGGGCTGTGGTCGGCGGTCGCCCCGTTCGCGATCGAGATGATAGACCAGGGGATCTTCTGGAGCACCGTCGTCTCCGGGGCGGCGATCGCGCTGCTTTCGGCGTACGTCGCGTACGCCTCCGGCGAGAGGCGCGCGGAGCGGGCCGCCGAACCCGCCGAAGGCGTCAGGTGACCGGCCGAGAAGGAGGCTCAGTCGCCCCCGGCGCCGTTCCGGGCGGCGTCGATCCGCTCGAACTGTTCGTCGCTGAGCGAGAGGTCGACGGCGCCGACGTTCTCGTCTAGCTGGTCGACGGTGCGCGCGCCGACGATGGGGACGCAGGTGAACCGATCCTGATCCATCAGCCAGCGCAGCGAGACCTGCGAGGGCGTCGCGTCGACCTCGTCGGCGACCGACTCGACCGCCTCCAGTACGTCCCACGCGGTGTCGGTGGCGTAGTACTCGCCGAAGCGCTCGGTGAGGCTGCCCCGGGAGCCGTCGGGCGCCTCGACCGAGCCGTCCGCGGCGCGCTCGTACTTGCCGGTGAGGAAGCCGCCGGCCAGCGGCGAGTACGGGCAGACCGCGAGGTCCCGGTCGGCACAGACGTCGAGGTAGTCGCCGACCTCGTCGTAGTGGGCGGCGTTGACCATCGGCTGGGTCACCTCGAACCGTTCGAGGCCGTCGACGTCGGCGGTCCAGAGGGCCTTCGTGAGTTGCCAGGCGGCCATCGTCGAGGCGCCGAGATAGTGGACTTTCCCCTCGCGGACGAGTTCGGTGAGCGTCCGGAGCGTCTCGCGGATCGGCGTGTTTTCGTCCCAGCGGTGGATGTAGTAGAGGTCGAGGTAGTCGGTGCCGAGGCGGTCGAGCGTCCCCTCGATCTGCGCCCGGACGTGTTTGCGCCCGAGTCCCGAATCGTTCGGGCCGGGGTCGCCCCAGCCGTCGAACGGGAAGTAGACCTTCGAGGCGAGCACGAAGTCCTCCCGGTCGTGGTCTTCGAGCCACTCGCCGATGTACTCCTCGCTGGTCCCGTGTGGCGTCCCGTAGACGTTGGCGGTGTCGACGAAGTTGATGCCGCGTTCCCACGCCGCGTCGAGCAACTCGTGGGCCTCCTCGCGGTCCGTCTCGACCACGCCGTCGGACTCCTTGGCGAACCGCCAGGTTCCGAAACACAGTCGCGAGACGGTCGTACCCGTGTTACCGAGCGTGACGTACTCCATGGCAGCGGGTTCACGTGCGAGTGTGAAAACCGATGGGGAAGCGGCGATCGGGCGACCGCATGTCACACCACCGAAAGGATTCTAAGCCACACCGCGGTAGTCGGCGTATGGACGTCCCCGAACCGCGGGAGATTTCGGACGCGACCCTCGCGGAGATGGTCCGGACGGTCGAACCGACGTGGGACCTCCGGGAGGCGGTCCCGGTCGAACGCGGCTTCTGTTCCGTCTCCCGCGTCGTCGTCGACGACGGCGGCGCGAGCCGTACGCTGTACCTGAAGGCGTCGCCCGACGGGGACCCCCGGTCGATCCCGACCGAGGCCCGGCTTCAGGCGGTCCTCGACGCCCGCACGTCGATTCCCGTCCCCGAGGTGCTCGGCGTCGTCGACGACGGCGACGCCCTCCCGACCCCGTACTACCTCATGACCGCCCTCCCCGGCGAGGCGGTCGCCTACGAGCGCGTCTGTCGGCTCGACGACGACGCGCTCCGGCGACTCGCCCGGGAGACGGGGCGGTACCTCGCCGAGTTGCACTCGGTTCCGGCGGTCGATCGGTTCGGCCTGGTTCGCCACGACGGCCCCGAACTGACCGGCGAACGGCCGAGCGGCGATCCGAGGCCCCTGACCGTCGCGGGGTCCCGGGAGGAGTGGCCGTCCTACCTGCGCGAGTACGCCGCCCGCGAACTCGACCGGCTCGCTGACTCCCGGTTTTCGGACCTGGCGTCCGACCTGAACCGGTGGGTCGAGAAGCGACTCGACGCCCTCCACGGACCGTTCGAGCCGGTTCTGGGGCGCAACGACCACGGACTGCACAACCTCCTTGTCGACCCCGAAACCGGCGAGATCACCGCGGTGCTCGACTGGGGGTACACGCTCGCCGCGCCCGCGGCCTTCGATTTCGAGTTCGCGGTCTACATCTACGGCGGGGCCTTTCTGGCGGGTCTCCCCGACGTCCCGGACCGGCGTCCGCTGGTCCGCGAGGCGATGCTGTCGGGCTACCGGACGGCCGCGCCGGACCGCGCCGAGGCGGTCTCGACCCCGGTCCCGCTCTACGGAGCGCTGGCGGCGGCCCGCATCATGAACGACTTCCGCCACCTCGACGTGCCCGACGGGTGCGAAGCGGCGGTGATGGATCGTATCAGGGCGGACGTCCGCAGTCTCGTCGACGGCTGACCCGCCGGCCCGCTCAGCGGACCGCCGGCAGCACCTCCTCCTCGTAGAACTCGATCGCCGCCTCCTGGTCGTCGCCGATCTGGTGGACGTAGACGTGGTCGAAGCCGGCGTCGATCGCCTGCCGGATCGACTCGACGTGCGCGTCCGGATCGGGACTCGTGACCGTCGATCCCTCGGCGACGTCCTCGGGTTCGACCATCGCGGCCGCCTGCTCGAAGTGTGCCGGCGTCGGCAGTTCCTGGCTCAACTCGCCGGAGAGCGCCGTGTTCGGCCACCGCTCGTACACCGTCTCGACGGCTTCCTCCTCGGTCTCGGCGTAGCAGACGTCGAGTTGTGTGTACGTCGGCCCCTCGCCGCCGGCGTCGGCGTAGGCCTCGCGGACCGCCTCCTGCGGGCCGACCGTCCAGAGGCCGTCGCCCGCCTCGGCGGCCATCCGGGCGGCCTTCGGACCGAACGCCGAGACGACGATTTCGGGGATCTCGTCGGGTGTCGTGTAGAGTCTGGCGTTCTCGACGGTGTAGTGCTCGCCACGGTGGCTCGTGTTCCGCCCGGTCCAGAGTTTCCGCATGACGTCCATCGCCTCCTCTAGCATCTCGAGGCGGACCTCGTGTTCGGGCCAGCGCGCACCCGTCACGTGCTCGTTCAGGTTCTCGCCGGTGCCGACGCCGAACGTGAATCGGCCGTCGGCCATCACCTGGACCGTCGCGACGGCGTGGGCGACGTTGACGGGGTGGATGCGGATCGTCGGACAGGTGACGCCGACGCCGATCTCGATCTCGTCGGTCGCGCGGGCGATCGCGCCGAGCGTCGACCAGACGAACGGCGCGTTCCCCTGTGCCGAAATCCACGGGTGGAAGTGATCCGAGATCGAGACGAAGTCGAAGCCGGCCGCCTCGGCCCGGACGGCGACGTCGACGAGGCGATCCGGGCCGTGTTCCTCGCTCGAAAGAGTGTAACCGAGACTCGTCATGGGCGGCCCGCTACCACGAACGGGCGCCTAACGGTTGAGCCTGCGAGGGCAAGAAGGCGGGCGGGTCAGCCTTCCATCCCGCCGAACGAGAGGCCGCTCTCGATGTACCGCTGGGCGAAGAGGTAGATGAAGACGATCGGCGAGGCGTACAGCAGCGCGAACGCCGAGAACCGCCCCCACGGCACCGAGTAGGTGTCGATGAGCATGAACAGCCCGACCGGGAGCGTGTAGTTTTCCGGCTGCAGGACGGTCTGGGCGACGATGAACTCCATCCACGGGGTGAGAAAGATGAAGATGAAGATCGTCGCCAGGCCGGGTTTCGCCAGCGGGAGGACGACCTCCCAGGCGACCCGGAACGGCGAGGCGCCGTCCATGATCGCCGCCTCCTCGTAGGAGACGGGGATCGAGTCCATGTAGGTCTTGAGCAGCCAGGTGTTGAACGGCACCGCCAGCGCGGCGTAGTAGATCGACATCGCGAGGCGGCTGTTCGCCGCGCCGACGCCGACGAAGATCGTATAGAGCGCGATGAGCGCGGCGATGCCGAGGCCGCCGCCGATCTGCGTGAACAGGACGTAGCCGTAGAGGATCTTCATCCGGCCGACGAACTGCCGCCGGGAGAAGGCGTACGCCCCCGGAACGATCAGCGCCAGCGCGATGAGCACGGTCGGGATCGCGATCGCGAGGCTGTTTTTGAGGTAGCGCCAGAAGTCCGAGGTCTCCTCGACGCCGTAGGCGCTCGCTTCGAGGAAGACGACCCGCGGGGTCGTGACGTAGAACGTGACGTCCGTCAGCGGGATCGAGATGGCGACCGTCACCGACGGGATGGCGATGTCGCCGATCACCCAGAGGAACGCCTCCGGGCTGATCTCTCCCGGCAACAGGCCGGCGCTCTCGGTCGAGTACAGGGTCCCGCCCTCGCCCTGGAGGGCGAGGCCGAGGATCCACACGACCGGGAACAGCAACGCCACGACGAACGCCAGCGTCGCGACCGTCGAGAGGGCGGTCTTGGCCACGTCGAGCGGGTCGACGGTTCCCTCGCGGATCCCCTCGACCGTGTACGCGACCTCGTCGCGGAGGTCCGCGGGCTTGTTCAGCGCGCTCTCGACGTCGGTCCGAATCTTGCGGGCGATCCAGCCGAGGAGCGTCATTCTCCGTCCACCCCCTCGGCGAGTCGCCCTTTCTTGACGGCTACGATCATGAACATCGCGACGAAGGCGACGGCGGTGAGCATGATCGCCGCGCCGGCGCCGTACTTGTCGAACGCGAACGCTTCGCGGTACCCGTACAGGATGAGGAGTTCGTTCTGTCTGGACGGACCGCCCCGGTTGAACACGTACGGGATGAGGAACTGCTGGAACGACGCGGCGGCCGTGAGGATCGACGCGAACAGGACCGGCCGTTTGATCGATGGGACGGTCACGTGCCAGAACCGGTGGAGGTAGCCGGCGCCGTCGACCTTAGCGGCGTCGACGAGTTCGTCGGGGACGGCCTGTAGCGCGCTCACCGTGATGAGCACCATAAACGGGTACGCGAGCCACATCTCGGTGACGTTGTAGGTGAGAAACGCGATCCACCGGTCCTGGAGCCACGCCTGCTGGCCGAACCCGAGCGACATGAAAAACTGGTTTGCGAGCCCGAAACGGGCGGAACTGAACACGCCGCGCCAGACCGTGATCGTGAAGATGGTCGGCAGCCCCATCGGGACGATGATGACCGCGCGCATGTAGCGCTTGCCGCGGACGCGGTCGCTCGTGAGCACCATCGCGATGAAGACCCCGAACGCGACCTTCAGCGCCACGCTCGTGGCGACGAACAGCATCGTGATGCCGATCGAGTTCCAGAACAGCGGGCTCGCGGCCTCGACGCCGACGAAGGGGAACTCGGAGGTGACCGACGCGGAGACGGACAGCAGGTCGGCGTAGTTCTCGAGGCCGACGAACGTCTCGTCGCCGCGGAGGCCGAAGAAGCCGGTGAGCCCGCCGGGGCCGTCCGCGAAGACGGTCGCGGGTTCGGCGTCGGTCAGCGAGAGGTAGGCCGTGTAGAGAAGCGGGAAGAACATGAACGCCGCGAACGCGAACAGCCCCGGCAACACGAGCAGCAACGACCCGTTCTCGTCGATCCAGCGGCGCACGCCGTATGGAACGGCCTCTTCGTACCGCTGGCGGGTCTGTCGTCCAACTGAAGAAAGGCTCATCTGTACCCGTCAGTCCCAGGCGTCGAGGATCTGGCTCTCCGCGTCGCCCATCGCCTCCTCGACGGTCTTGTTGTCCTGCAGCACCTCCTCGAACTCCGTCTCGATCGGCTCCCAGACGTCCTGCATCCGCGGGTCGGTCGGCATCGGGATGCCCTGCTCGACCGCCCGAGTGAAGCCCTGGACCGACTCGGGGAGTTCGTCGGCCTCCTCGTCGTCCTCGACGAACGCCTCGTGGACCGGGATGTAGCCCTGCTCGGCGGCCATCTGGGCGGCGATCGAGGTGTTCGTCGCGTACCACTCGGCGAACGAGCGCGCCGCGGCGGCGCGATCCTCGTCGTCGTCCATCGCGGCGGCGAAGTAGAGCAACTGGATCCCGGTGTACGGGCTGGGTTCGTTACCGTCGACGGTCGGGAACGGCGCGACGCTCGCCTCGAAGTCCTCGACGTCGCCGAGGAACCACGGCCCGTTGATCGCGAACGGGGCGTTCCCGTCGACGAAGATGGCCGCCTGCGTCTCGTACTCCCAGTCCTGGGGCATGTAGGGGTAGAGTTCGTCGCGGACGAACTCGAGGCCCTCGATGGTCTCGTCGTTCGTGATGCCGAGTTCCCCGGTCTCGTCGTCGAAGTAGTAGCCGCCGAAGCAGTGGGCCCACGCGCTGTAGAAGTACGCGTCGAAGTTGTGCGAGAGCCCGTAGACCCCGTTTTCGGGGTCGTGGTACTCCTCCATGATCTCGCGCATCTCCTCGAACGTCTCCGGCGGTTCGTCGACGTAGTCCTCGTTGTAGATCAACGCGACGGTCTCGGCGGCGTAGGGGAGACCGTACAGGCCGCCGTCGAACTGCGCGGCGTCGGCGGCCTCGCCGAAGAGGTCGAGGTCGACGCGGACCTCGTCGCTCTGGTCGCTGAGGAAGCCGTTCTGCTGGTAGTCGCCCACGAGGTCGTGCGCCCAGAGGAACAGCTCCGGCCCCTCGCCCGCGGGGATCGACGTCGTCGTCGCGTCGACGAACTCGGCGACGGCGTCCGCGCGGATCGTCGGCGCGTACTCGCTGTTGAACGAGTCGACGTTCCCGTCGAACAGCGCCGTCGCGCTCTCGGTGAGGTCGTGCCAGAGGGTCGCCTCCCCGTCGACGCCTTCTTCAGGTTCGAGCGCCTCGTACTCGTCGTCCCTGTCGTACTCGTCGGCGCCCCCGTCGCCGCCGTCGCCGCCGTCTTCGTCGCCCGATCCCGGATCCTCGGTGCTGATACAGCCCGCGAAGGCGCCGGCCGCGGATGCCCCCGCCACGTACTTCACCAGCGTCCGTCTATCGAGTGCCATGGTGAATACCTGATGAATTATGACTTCATCTATTTATTAGTTTGGGTACGATGATGAAGGATCGGTTCGACACGGCTGGTAGAAGTTGTACGAAATAGTGCATCATAGATTCGCAGATCACGAAAAGAGTTATATGTGTTATCCCCCCACGTGACACAAATGGCAAGTCTGCGAGTCGAGAACCTCCGTAAGGAGTACGACAGGGGGTCGATCGTCGCGGTCGACGACCTCGACCTGGAGGTCGACGACGGCCAGTTCGTCACCGTCGTCGGCCCCTCGGGGTGTGGCAAGACGACGACCCTGCGGATGATCGCGGGGCTCGAAAAGCCCACCGCGGGGTCGATCTACCTCGACGGCGAGGAGGTCACCGACCGGAGCGCGCGGACGCGGGACATCGCGATGGTGTTCCAGAACTACGCGCTGTACCCGCACAAGACCGTCTTCCAGAACATGGCCTTCGGCCTGCGGATGAGCACCGACCTCTCGACGGACGAACGCCGCGAGAAAGTCGAGTGGGCCGCCGAGATGCTCGACATCGGCGAACTCCTCGAGAAGACGCCCGACGAACTCTCCGGCGGGCAGAAACAGCGGGTGGCGCTCGGGCGTGCGATCGTCCGCGAGCCCAAACTGTTCCTGTTCGACGAACCGCTCTCGAACCTCGACGCCAAACTCCGGACGACGATGCGCGCGGAGATCCAGCGCCTGCAGGACGAACTCGGCATCACGTCGGTGTACGTCACCCACGATCAGGAGGAGGCGATGACGATGGGCGACGAGATCGTCATCCTCAAAGACGGCGAACTCCAGCAGACCGGCGCGCCGAAGGACGTCTACGAGCGGCCGGCAAACCGGTTCGTCGGCGGCTTCATCGGCTCGCCGTCGATGAACTTCGTCGACGTCACCGTTCGGACGGCCGGCGGCGACCTCGTCCTCGCCAGCGAGGCGTTCCGGTACGCGCCGTCGGCGTCGCTGGCCGCCGACCTCGACGTCGCGGACGGCGACTCGGTGACCTTCGGGATCCGGCCCGAGGACGTCCGCCCCGCGGGGCCCGGCGAGGACGGGATCGACGCCACCGTCGAGGTCGTCGAACCGATCGGCAGCGACAACTACCTCTACCTCGACGTCGGCGCCGCGGACGACTTCATCGCGCGCGTCGACGCCGACGTCGAACCGGCGGTCGGCGAGGTCCTCCCGATCGCCTTCGACGACGACAAGATTCGTCTGTTCGACGGCGAGACCGGCGAGTCGCTGCTGCATTCGAGCGAGGCCGTCCCGACGCCCGAGGCCTGAGTCCCGCCCCCGTCGTTCGCGACCGGCGTCAGTTCCCGACGGCGCCCGCGTCCACGCGCTCGGCGACCGGCGTCAGTTCGTCCGCCGCGTCGAGTTCGGCGACGGTCGCCAGCCGGAGCGCGTGGGGCCACCCCAGCGGCGTCGCGCTGTCGGGCGTGCCGTCGTCGAACACCTGCTCGGGGAGGTACCCCGACGCCAGACAGAGGCTCCCGCCGGGGAGCAACTCGGCGAGCAACTCGCGCGAGCGCCGGTAGTAGCCGTCGTCGTCCGCGAGCGCGGCGAACGCGGCGGCCGCGTTGGCCCCCCACGCGGTCGAGACCGTCCAGACCTTCTCGTCGTCCTGCGTGCGGGTCCGCCAGTCGTCGCCCTCGAAGCGGACCAGGCCGCGGACGGCGTCGGTCTCGCGCCACAGCCCCGCCAGCGTGGCGTCGACGTGCGAGCGCAGGCGGTCGAGGCGCTCGTCGTCGACCTCGCCGATCGCCCCGTAGGCGCGGTGGGCGTCGACGAGCGCGAACGTGCTCGAATCGAGGCGGTCGTCGAGGTCGCCGTCGCGTGCGCGGAGGGCGTAGACGCCGCGGTCGTCGACCCACAGGTCGTCGAGCGCCCGGTAGACCTCGCGGGCGCGCTCGGCCGCCCGGTCGCGGCGGTCGGCGTCGAAGGGAGCCGCGGCGACCGCGGCGTAGGCGTGGAGGTACGTCGCCGCGGTGTGGGTGAACCGGCCGGCCATGTTCTCCCAGGCGTTCTGGCAGGGCTCCGGGAGGCCGTCGTCGGCGAGCGTCGCGTCGAGGCCGTCGAGGCCGCGCTCGACGACCGGTTCGACGGCGTCGCGGCGCTCGTCGGCCGTCTCGGCGTACGCCGCGAGAAACGAGAGGACGCTCGCGGTCTGGTCGGCCTGATAGTCGACGCCCTCGCCGCGGACGCGGTCGTTCGCCCAGCCGGGGGCCAGCGAGCCGTCGACCGGCCAGACGCGGTGGGGCCAGGTGCCGTCGTCGAGTTGCGTCGCCTCGTAGACCGCCGCGCTGGCGTCGTGGGTCGCCCCGAGGTCGAGGTCGAGGGTCGCCTCGCTCTCCAGCAGGAACCGGGCGATCTCGGCGTCGTCACGGAACCACGTGTAGCCGTACCCCCCCGAGTAGAGGTAGTGGGGGTCGAAGTCGGGGCCGGCGATCCGGCTCCCCGACGGCGCGGAGAGCAGGTCGACGACGCGGAGGTCGGCGACGACGCTCTCGCGGTCGGCGGCCGGGCGCCCGGACGCGGCCTCGACGAGCGCGTCGGCGTCGGCGAAGCCGGCGGCGGTCTCGGCCACGTCCGCGACGGCCGCGGCGCCGGGCGACTCGCGGACGGACGTGAGAAGCGCCGCGCTCCCGTCCTCGACCGGGAGCCGCGTGACCACGTACCCGCCGAGGCGGCCGTCCTCGTACTGGCTCGCCTCCTCGCCGGTCGGGTGGTCCGTCGGCTCCTCGGCGAGCACGTCGGCGAGGCCCTCGGGGAGCTGGCCGGCGACCGCCTCGAAGCCGGTCGCGCTCGCGACGTAGTCGCGCTCGGTCCGGTGGTAGACCTCGACGACGTCCTCGTCGTGGACGAGCTGGCCGACCCGGTCCTCGCGGCCGTCGGGGGCGAAAGCGAGGAACGCCACGAGCGCCTCGACCGGCCCCGACTCGACCGCGACGTGGGTGACGTGCTCGCCGTCGACGGCGAGGTCGAGCCGGTCGAGGGCGAACGCGTCGGTCTCGTAGGTCGTCCGCACGAGCGTCGTGTCGTCGACGTACCGCTGGTCGGTCGGTTCGAGGGCGTCGAGCCAGACGGTCTCGCCGTCGACGCACACGCCGAGCCGGGAGCGGTCGATGCCGTACAGCCCCGACAGCGGGTACGAGAAGTCCCGCAGCGCACCGTCACGGCCCACGTGAACGAGCCGGCGGTCGCTGCCCGCGAAGAGTCCCGCCGTCGTCCGCCGCTCGCCCGGGAACGCGGTTCGCGCTCCCCTGTTGCGCTTGAAATCGTCCAGCGTCGCGCGCAAGGTCATGCGGCTACCGACGGGCGGCGGGTACAAAAGTATGTTGTAATTGTAGTTCACATCCCAAAGCGATAAAGCGGTGCCGCCCCACCTGCCGCGTATGGACCATCCAGGCCCGCCGCGGTTCTGCGCCGTCGGCGAGACGGTCGAACTCGCGCCGCGAGCGCCAGATACCGAGGCGACCTACGAGTGGACGGTACGCGACCGCCCCGACGGGAGCGACGTCTCGGCGCCGGAGGCACCCGTCTGGCACCTCGAACCGGACGTCCCGGGCACCTACCGGCTCGAACTCCGGACGCCCGAGGACCGGTTCGAACAGCGCGTCCGCGCGTTCCCCGACCCGCGCGAGTCCGTGGCGTTCGAACGCGACCGCGACGCCCTCCCCGAGCACGACCCCGAGGAAGTCTCCGTGCTCGGCCCGTTCAACGAACACCTCGCGGGCCGCGACCGGCCGACCCTCGAGGACGGCACTTACGTCTACGAGGTCGACCTGCCGCCGGGGCGTCACCGTCACGCGTTCATCGTCGGCGAGGACTTCGAGAACGCCGTCTGGGACGAACTGGAGGTGCCCGGTCCCGGACGGCCGCGGGTCCGCCTCGACGGCGAGCGCGACGGCGACGAGGTCGTCGTGACCGCCGACGCGGTCCCGGGGACCGACAGCGAGTCCGACGCCGACGACCTCGCGGTGGAGTTCCTCGTCGACGACCGCGACCCGCTCGCCGACGACGACCTCGTCGTCGAGGGACACGAGGCCCGCGTTCCGCTCGCGGCCCTCGACGACTCGGTTCGCGTCCACGCGGTCGCCGTCGGCGAGCGCCACGGCGTGGCCGACCGCCTCGCGGTCGCCCCCGACGGGAGCGTCGACCGCGTCAACGACCCGCCTGAGTGGGCCCGCGACGCCGTCGTCTACGAGATTTTCGTTCGCTCGTTCACCGACGCCGGCACCTTCGAGGCGCTCGAACGCCGGGTGCCGTACCTCGAATCGCTGGGCGTCGACTGCGTCTGGCTGACGCCGATCCTCGAGAGTCCGACCGACCACGGCTACCACACGACCGACTACTTCGAGACGGCCGCCGACCTCGGAACGCGTGCGGAGTTCGAGTCGTTCGTCGAGCGCTGCCACGAGGCGGGCGTCCGGGTCGTCTTCGACCTCGTGATCAACCACACCGGCCGCGAGCACGCCGCCTTCGACATGAGCGCGGCGCTCGTCGACGGCTACGAGG
The DNA here is from genome assembly GCF_024296665.1 of Salinilacihabitans rarus. Classification (NCBI taxonomy): domain Archaea; kingdom Methanobacteriati; phylum Methanobacteriota; class Halobacteria; order Halobacteriales; family Natrialbaceae; genus Salinilacihabitans; species Salinilacihabitans rarus. Next base: position 3,590,971 of record NZ_CP100762.1, read on the forward strand.
ACTGGTACGTCTGGGAGCCCCTCTCGGAGTCCGGCGTCGACCCCGCGGCCCTCGCGGACGGCCGCGAGGACGGCGGCCCGCCGGCGCGGACCCGCGAGGACGGCCGGGTCGAGGTGGCACAGCACTACTTCAACTGGCGGGGCATCCCGAACGTCGACTACGACTCGCTGGCCGTCCGCGAGTTCTTCCTCTCGGTGATCGACGAGTGGGCCGACGTCGTCGACGGCTTCCGCTGTGACGTCGCGTGGGGAGTCCCTCACGGCTTCTGGAAGGAGGTCTCCGACCGCGTCACGTCCCGCGACCCGGAGTTCCTGCTGCTCGACGAGACCATCCCCCGCGACCCCGACTACGCCGAGTCGGAGTTCGACGTCCACTACGACACCACCCTCTACGGCGCGCTCCGGGACGTCGGCAACGGCGAGCGCCCCGCCGCCGACCTGCTCGAGGCCGCGACCGCCCCCGAGCGCGAGGGGTTCCCCGACTGGTCGCTGCACATGCGCTACGTCGAGAACCACGACGAGTCGCGCTACCTCGACGAGTGTGGCGCCGACGCCCAGCGGGCGGCCGTCGCCGCCGTGTTGACGCTGCCGGGCGTCCCGATGATCTACTACGGTCAGGAGCGGGGCGCGACCGAGTACCGCGGGACGATGCCGTGGGAGGGCGACGCCGCGTCGACGGCGTTCCACCGCCGGCTGGTCGCCGCCCGCCGCGACTCGCGGGCGCTCTCGCGGGGTGATCTCGTCCCCGTGGCCCACGAGTCCGACGCCGAGGGGGCCGTCGCCTTCGCCCGCGAGGCCGACGGCGAGGCGGTCGTCGTCGCGCTGAACTTCGGGGCGGAACCGGCGCGCGTGCGCGTCGACCGCCCGCTCGCGGCGACCGACCTCGTCTCGGGCGACCCGCTCGACGCCGAGCGCGACGGGGACGCGACCGTCCTGTCGGTCGCCGACGTCGTCGTCGCGCGGGTCGACGACGGCCGCTGAACGGAGGGAAGCCTTCTTACCGGCCGGCGGGCCAACGAGTGGCATGGACGACACGACGCTTTCGGACCGGCTCCGACAGCTTGGGTTGTCGGAGAAGGAGATCGCCACCTACCTGACGATCCTCGAACACGGGGAGGCGAAAGCGAGCACCGTCGCCGACGACGCCGGCGTCTCGAAACGCTACGTCTACAGCGTAAGCGAGAAACTCGACGACCGCGGGTTCGTCGAGGTGCTCGACCACGCCGTGCCGACGACGATCCGGGCGAACCCGCCCGAGGAGGTCGTCGCCGACCTGACGAGCGACCTGCAGGCGCTCGAACCGGCGCTGGTCGACCGCTACGGCGACGCCCCCGAGCAGGAACGGGAGTTCGAGGTGATCAAGACCCGGACGACGATCCTCAAACGGATCAAGGAACTGCTCGCGCGGGCCGAAGACGAGGTGACGGTGTCGATTCCCGCGCCGCTGCTCGGGGAGGTCGAGGATCGGCTGCGCGAGACGGTCGACCGGGGCGTGCTGGTGATCCTGCTGGTCACCGGCGACGGCGACGGCACCCTCGGGCCCGAGCGGTTCGACGGCGTCGCCAGCGTCGTCCGCGTCTGGGAGGAGAACGCCCCCGTGATCGTCACGGCCGACCGGCAGTTCGGGCTGTTCGCGCCGAACGAGATGCTCGTCCGGACGAACGCCGGCAAGCAGGGGATCGCCATCGCACAGGCGCAACTCGTCCCGATCATCGTCGGCTCGTTCTTCGGCAACTACTGGCCGATGGCGACCCAGGCGTACGTCACCGACCCCGTGGACCTCCCCCGGACGTTCACCGGCTTCAGACACGCCGTCCTGCAGGCGACGCTGCACCTGGAGGTCGGCGACGAGGTCCGCGTGAGCGCCGAGGCGCGGCCGGTCGGCACCGACGACGAGTACGGCGCCGTCGAGGGGACGCTCGTCGGCGTCCGACAGGGGCTGATCGAGCCGACGCGGGACGTCTTCGCCGTCGAGAACGCCCTGATCGTCGAGACCGACGACGGCGAGCGGGTGAGCGTCGGCGGCGAGGGCGCGTTCGTCGAGGACTACGAGGCGCGGACGGCGACGCTCGAACCCGCCGTCCCCGAGTAAACCGAACGGCTTACCCCGAACCGGCCGATAGCCGCTCGCATGGAAGCCGTGGTCGCCGCCGAGGAGCTACGAAAGACGTACGGCGAGACGGTCGCGCTGGCGGGGGTGTCGCTGTCGGTCGGACGCGGCGAGGTGTTCGGCCTCATCGGCCCCAACGGCGCCGGCAAGACGACGCTCGTGCGCGCGCTGACGGGGACGACGACGCCGGACGCGGGCGCCGCGCGGATTCTGGGCGAGTCGCCGGCGGCCGTCGACCGCGACCGACTGGGCGTCCTGCCGCAGTCGTTCGCGCCACCCGAGCGACTCACTGCCCGCGAACTGCTCGCCTACTACGCCGGGCTCTACGAGGACGCCCGCGACCCCGACGACGTCCTCGCGGACGTCGGCCTCGCCGACGCCGACGACACCTGGTACGAGAAGCTCTCGGGCGGCCAGCGCCGGCGCGTCTGCGTCGGCACCGCGCTCGTCAACGACCCCGACGTGCTCTTCCTCGACGAGCCGACCACCGGCATCGACCCCGCCGGGCGGCGCACCGTCTGGCGGCTGATCGAGGACCTCGCCGACGCCGGGACGACCGTCTTTCTCACCACCCACGACATGGCCGAGGCCGAACGGCTGGCCGACCGCGTCGGCCTGCTCGCCGACGGCGACCTCGTCGCGGTCGGCGCGCCGGCGGCCCTCGTCGCCGAACACGGCGGCGCGAGCCGGCTCGTCGTCGAGACCGCGGCCGATCCCGACGAACTCGCCGCGCTCGGCCACCCCGTCGAGCCGCGAAACGACGGGCTCGTCGTCCGCGAGGTCGAACCGGCCGAGATCGGCCGCGTCGTCGACGCGCTCGACGACCGCGGGATCGAGTACACCGGTCTCTCGTGGACCGAGCCGGATCTTGAGGACGTCTACCTCGCGCTGGCGGGCGAGACGGAGCGCCTGCGGACCGCCCGGGCGACGGCGCCGTCGGCGGCGGCGCCGGCGGACGCCGCGGCCGGAGGTGAGCGGCGATGACCCGGACCGGGCGCGTCCGTGCGGCGGCGGGCGCCGAGTGGCGGTCGTTCGTCCGCCGGCGGACGGCCGTCTTCTTCACGTTCTTCTTCCCCGTCATCCTGATCGTCATCTTCGGGGCGCTCGTGCGCACGGACCCCACCGGCGGCGGCCTCTTCGCCGAGCCGCCGGCGTACTACGTGCCGGGCTATCTCGCCACCGTCGTCCTCTTCACGCCGCTGTCGCGGCTGGGCAGCGAGGTCGCCCGCCACCGCGAGGACAACCGCTTCGAGAAGCTGGCGACGACGCCGCTCTCCCGGGGGGAGTGGCTGCTCGCCCAGACGGCCGTCAACGCGGCCATCATCGGCATCGCGAGCCTGCTCATCCTCGCGCTGGTCGTCGCGCTGACCGGCGCCGAGATCGCGTTCTCGGCGCTGCTCGTTCCGTACGTGCTGGTCGGCGTCGTCTGCTTCTGTGGCGTCGGCGCGTTGCTGGGCAGTTACACCGACTCCCGCGACGGCGCCGTCGCCGCCAGCAACGCCCTCGGGCTGCCGTTGCTGTTCCTCTCGGAGACGTTCGTCCCGCTCTCGCAGCTCCCGGGCTGGTTCGGGCCCGTCGTGAACCTCTCGCCGCTGACCTACTTCGCCCGCGGGGTTCGGGCGGCGACGTACCCCGCGGCCGGAACGCCCGCCGTGGCCGGCGTCGACCCGGTTCTCGCCAACCTCGCCGTCCTGTCGGCCCTCGCCGTCATCGCGTTCGCGCTGGGCGCGCGGTCGATCCCCCGGACGGACTGAGCCGGCGGCGATCGGTCGGGAGTCGGGTGGCCGGGCGCCACGCTCGCGTAACGCCGCCGTTAGATGCGTAGTCTACCACGTACCGGTTAATATAACCAGTGAATAGTTGCATCCATCGCGTTTCGGGGACGAATTCACGTGTGCCGACGAAGTATACGCTCTCCGAAATGTTCCGAACCCGTGACTGTACGACCCGTCGAACGGTGCTGAAAGGACTCGGCGCGACCGCGGTCGGCCTCGGTGCCGTGGGTTCCACGGCGAGCGCGAATCGGGGAGGTGGCGACCGGAGCCCGCGGCTGGAACTGGTCGGCCACACCACGCTCGGCGCGTGCGACGGCGCGAACACCCACGGCGCCGTAAACGAGGACCTCGATCTCGCCGCGGTCGGATCGTTCGTCTTCGGTAACAACGAATTGCGCATCATCGACATCTCTGACCCCTCCGACCCGGAGATGGTTTCGACGATCGGCACGGACCCCGAAGGCCACTCCAGCGACATCCGTAACTCGGACATCCATCCCACGAAACCGTGGGTGTTCACCGCCAACGAAGGCGGAGAAGATGCCGGTTGGGCCATCGTCGATGCGAGCGATCGTACGGATCCCACTCGCTTCGGCCCGTATACGGTCGAAGACTCCGAAAGTGGCGCCCACAACGTCCAGACCTTCGGCGAAGACTACCTCATCACGGCGGGCCACGGGCGCGGGATCGTCGTCTACGACATCTCCGATCCCGGGGACCCCGTGGAAGTGTCGAGCTTCGAGGAGGTCCACGTCCACGCCGCGCACGTCCGCGGTGACTACGTGTACCTCGCCGCCTCGGGCAATGGACTGTACATCCTCGACATGAGCGACCCCGAGAGCCCCGCGGTCGCTGCATCGTTCGACTTCGAGGAGGAGGAAGGCCAGGACGCCCCCCTCCGATGGGCCCATCATTCGGTCCCGCATCCTTCAGAAGACATCGTTCTGGTCGGCGAGGAGATCGGTACGGGCGAACCGGGGTACAAGCACGTTATCGACTTCGACCTCGACACCGGCGAGACGAACCTCCGATCCTCGTTCCAGTTCCCACAGCACGCCACCATGCCGACCGGCAAACAGGGCTTCTGGTGGACCGGACACTTCTCGGACTGGGGTGTCGGCGATCAGGAGGACGTGCTGTTCAGCGGCGATTACAAGGCCGGTGTCCAGGTGTTCGACCTCTCGGACCCCGACGACCCCGTACGGATCGACCAGTACCTGCCGACCGAGGGGATCGGCGAGGTTCGCCGCGAGGACCCCGCACGGCTGGGTCTGGTGGACCACGTCCCGTTCACGTGGGGCGCGGAGAGCCAACTCGCGGGAGACAGCGGCCGCGTCTACGTGTCCGACGCCACCACCGGCTTCTACGTCCTCACCCTCGAAGGGTACTGAGACCCCGCGGTCCCTCCGCTACCGACGACTCGCCACCGCGGACGGACCGACGCCTGCCCCCGACGGCGGGACGACGCCGACGGGTCGCCGGCGACCGGCCGCTACTCGGACGCTCGCATCCGCCCGGAGTAGTCCCAGCCGTACACCGCGTCGGGATCGATCGCGATCCGCACCTCCTCCCTGCCCTCGGCGAGCAGTCGGTCGGCCAGCGGCGAGTCCGTCCCGCCGAGGTAGCGTTCGAGCAACGCCCGCAGCAGTTCCTTCCCCTCGTCCGGCGCGACCGCCGCGGTGCCGCGGCCCCTGACGCCGCGGTAGGGCGGCTCGTTCGTCGACACCTCGAACGCGACGCCGGGGTCCGACTCGACGTACTCGACCACGTCGGCGCTCGCCGACGTCGCACAGTGCAGTCGGCCGTCGCGGTACAGGAACCACAGCGAGAGCATCCAGAGGTGGCCCGACGGCGTCCGGCAGGCGACCCTGACGGGGACCGCGGTCGCTTCGAGGAACGCCTCGACCTCCTCGCGGGCGAGACCGCCGCGTACGCGCATGGGCGTCCCAACGTGCCGTCGGGACAAAAATCGGTGTCCCCTGCGGACCGTCAGGCCGCCTCGTCGATCAGTTCGCGCACGTCGACGCGCCTGCCCTCCCGGTCGGCGGCGTAGGCGGCCTCGGTCAGCGCCGTCACCTGCAGGCCGACGTCGGCGGGGACGGCCGGCTCGGTGCCGCCGGCGACCGAACTGAGGAAGTTCTCGAGTTTCGCCGTCGTCAGCGTCGTGAAGTCCGTCCGGGCGTCGACCACGCTCTCGTAGACCGCGGCGCCGCGTTCCGCGAGGCGGATCGTCTCGCCGTCGAAGGTGACCCGGCCGTTGGTCCCCCAGATGGCGTACCCCTCCGAGGGGACGAGGTCGACGCCGTCGCCGCTCACCGTCACCCCCGCGATCACCGGGTCGCCCTCCCGGTCGAGTTCCACCGAGAGCGCGCTGTTGACGTCGATCCCGGGCTCGTCGTACTGCATTCGGGCGGAGACCGACAGCGGCTCCGTCCCGGTGATCCACAGCAGCGCGTCGAGGAGGTGCGAGCCGGTGTCGTACAGCTGTCCGCCGCCCGACAGCGCGGGGTCGACCCGCCAGGTCCCCTCGTGGAGGCCGACCCAGTTCTGTCCGAGGTAGGCGTTCGCGGCGTGGATCCGCCCGAGGCGTCCGCTGTCGACGAGGCGCTTTACCTCGGTGAACCCCGGGTGGAAGTGGCGCTGGTAGCCGACCTCCAGGGTCAGCTCCCGATCGCGGGCCAGTTCGACCAGTTCCACCGCCTGATCGACCTCGGTCACCATCGGCTTCTCGAGGTAGACGTGGACGCCGGCTTCGAGACACGCCCGCGCCTGCTCGTAGTGGAACGCGTGGGGCGTGACGATCAGGGCGACGTCGACGTCCGCGCCGTGGTCCTCCAGCATCGACTCGTGGTCCTCGTAGGCCGGCGCGTCGAACTGTCGTTCGAACACGCGGCGGGCGTCGGGCGAGACGTCGGTGCCGGCGACGACCTCGACGCCATCGAGGCTCGCCAGCACCTCCAGTTCGAGCTGTCCGAGCCCGCCGAGACCGATCGCCGCCGCGCGGAAATCCATACGCCTACTCGGGTATCCGGCGAGAAAAGCCCTTCCCGGCCCGTCAGTCCGCGAAACGGTCGATCACCGACGACCGTCTTTGTTCGTAACCGGTCGATGGTGAGCCCTACCGGAAGCTACTCGCGTCACGGCGTCGTCGGTCACCGCATGCCCACGTGCCCCGGGTGCAAGCGACGGCTGACCCACGAGGAGGTGCTCGACCACCTCCGCTACTGCAAGTGGGTCTGGAGCGACCGTCCACAGGAGGAGTCCCAGTGGTGCGAACGGCTCGTCGTGGAGATTCGCGAACGGGACCGGGAGTGAGTCGACACCACCCGCGCTACGGCCACAGTGCGGGCAGGATCGTCGACATGAACTCGTACTCGTAGACGTGGTTGAGCAGCAGGTAGGTGACGGTCCCGAGCACGAGGCTCAGGATCCACGCGCCGGCGGCGATCCGGCCGACCCGGGCGTGGCTGGTCCGGCGCAGTTCCGCCGGGGTGTGGGTCAGCCCGAGGATGAGCGCGTACAGCACCACGGGGACCGCGAGGATCGACAGCAGGATGTGGATCGCGAGCATCGAGATGTAGGCGTACCAGACCGCCGTCGAGACGCCGACGATCTCCTTCTCGCCGCCGCCGCCGACGCGCACGAGGTAGACGACGAGAAACAGCAGGATCAGCGTGAACGCGCCGATCATCGCCGCGCGGTGTTTCGCCACCTCGCCCTGTCGGATCCAGTACCAGCCCGCGACGAGCAAGACCGTGGTCAGGGCGTTGATGACCGCGGTCGCGTGGGTCAGCGCGTTCACTTGCGCGTTCGTCAGGTCCGGATAGATCGGCACGTCGAGGACGAACGTCCCGACGACGAGGGCGTAGCCGACGACCGTCAGGAACACGGTCACCCCGAGCGGGTTCTCCCGAAGCCGTCGCCTCGCGTTCGCGGTAGCCATCGTCCCCCGGTTAGGAACACCGCCGTATGTCTCTTGCTCTTTCCGACCCCGGGCTCACTCGGCTTCGAGTTCGACGGCCCCGCCGTCGGTGACCGTCACGCGGTAGCCACAGAAGGTGAACGTCACCCGGCCGTTCGCCCGCGGCGTGCCGTCGTGGCGGTCCGCGAACAGCGCGTCAAGCGCTTGCGGGTCGACGACCTCGTGGAGGGCCTGATACTCGGGCGGACACAGTTCCTTCGGCGGCACGCCTTCGGCGTCCGCCACCGCCTCCACGACCGCGTAGCTCGGCGTCCCGAGGTACGTCGCGTCGGCTCCGTCCCCCCCGTTTTTCATCGTTGTAGGTGGGTTCCGAGGCGGGTGGAATAAAGCTGTCCTTCTCCGTCCGCTCGCGCCGGTCTCGCGGGCGTCTGGCCTTCGATTTCGAAGTTCGCCGCCACTCCGCGACGAGTCGCTCGCCCGGGTAGACGGTGGCCTCGCCGTCGACCGACACCCTCGCCATCGCCCGACCGCCGACGCCGAGGTCGCCCAGCGGCAGTTCGACCGTCTGACCCGTCGAGAGCGTCAGTTTCGTCCCCGATCGCGTCGATCGGGCCGTTCGGGTTCGAGCCGTGCGTGGCGCCACGTGCCGCGAGACGTTAGTGTATCACTGACTCCGGACGGCCGCGGCGGCGCGGGTCGCCGGAGCGACGGACGTATCGGTCGGTTCCGTTACCGTCCGCGGGGCGGTCCCGCGACCTGGAACCGGAACGACCGAAGCGAAGTTCGCGGAAGAGCCTCCGGCCGTCGTGTCACCGATCCGAACGCACTTCCGCGGGCCGTCAGTTGCCGCTGGCCTCCACCGAGGCTGGTTCGATCGGCAGCGTTGGCGCCTCTTCGAGGTCAAATTCGAACCAGAACGGATCGGTCTTTATCGTGTCCGTGAGTATTCCCCCTACCGTCGCCCGGTTTCGTAGCGCGCCGTGAACGGTCGCCATCCCGCTCGGGACTTCGAGGACGAAACTCACCCACTTGTTGCCGGTCGTCGCGGCGCCCTTCCGAAACGTCCACCGGGGATTGTTCGTCCCGTGGCCTGAGGGGGTGATGACGGGACTGACGTACTCGAACGGGATCATAAACGACACCTCGAACCCCGCCAGTTCGACCGACGTGAATTTGAGCGTCGGGGAGATCGTCACCTCGGTTTCGATCGTCCGTTCTTCCTCGACTTCTCGGGGGTACATGTCACGGACGACGGCGTTTTGCGTCCAGATGGTGAAGTCCACATCGAGCGATCGGTACCGGTTGTACCGCAGCGGTTTCTCGACCGTAAACGGGAACAACACCCCGTAGTAGTCTTTTTGCGGGTACAGGCGATTGGGAAGTTGCCCGATCATCGGTTCGCCGACCGTGATCACTCCCTGCGGGATCACTTCGACCGGCATCGGAGTGAACCGGCCAACGGGCCCGCTGAACTCGTAGGACCGCCTGTCGTCGACCGGCCGAACGGTCGTGCTTCTGACGTTCCGTTGGCCGTTCACTCCGTCTTCGGTGCTCAACAGCGTCTGCAGGTCGGCGACGTCGGGGTCGTCGACCCCGACTTCGTCGAGCGCAGCGGAAACTTCGCTCAAACTGGGCTCCTCGCTGTAGAGCGTGAGTTCGCCCATCCGTCTCTCCTCCGGAATCGGTTCCTCCGCTTCGAACGGTCTCCAGATCTCCATCGTCTCTCACCTCCGAGGGTGGAGGAGTGGCTACCAGAATCGAGGGTAAATATGTTGCTTGAACGTCACGATTGGACGGATTTCGGCCGAGAGCGAGGGGACGCTACTCGCCCCGCGCCCGTTCGTCGGAGACGCGGTCCGGACGAGGCCCCGGCGGGTCTCTTTCCCCAGAACGTCCAGACGGGTAACGTTTCGCACCGGACTTTTACAGTTTCACCGCTCGGCGGAATACGATGCGTCGTACCGCCGGTACAGCGCGGTGCAGACGGCGAACACGACGACCGCGCCGACCGCTACTCCCAGCCACGCTCCGTACGGAACGTCGAGCGCGGTGAATACCTCGGCGACCGCTCTCCCACCGATTCCCATAGCGAAGATGACGGCGAAACCGAGGGCGAACCGCGTAACGAAATTCTCTTCGACGGGGTTTGTCACGCGAGAGGAGACGAGAGGCCGACGTATAACCGTTTGGACACGAGAGGAAGTTAGTGAGACGGCGTTTCACTTCACGTGAGGAGGCTTCTGTGTGCACAGCGGATGGCCTCACTCCTCTCGAAAAGTAGCCTCGATAAACGACTGCTGTCCTGCGGTTGTTCGGTTAGCTAAAGACGGATGGTCGTCGAGGTAAGGAGTCGAGGGGAACCGAATTTCGCCAGTGGGTCCACGAAAGAGAGATCGACGATCCAGCGATCGACTGAGCAGGAGTAGGGACCTGCTCGTTTGGGTCAACTCGACTTCACACCGTCGTCTGACCGGTGTTTCGCTCCCTTCCTTCAACAGCGAGAGAGTCCCGCCTGTGGAATGGCCCCGATCGGAAGAGTTCGACCGACTGCAGGTGTAGGAAAAGTCGTGCCGACAAGCCAATCACCCGTCTGAACGATGTGGGCTTCGATTCTCCGTCTCAGGCATCGACTCCGGAATCGTCAGCACCGGAACTGGCGCCGTGCGGATGAGCTTTTCGGTGACGCTTCCGAGCAGATATCGCTCAACGCCAGTTCGTCCGTGTGTTCCCACGACCACGAGATCGATCTCGTGGTCGTCGATATACGACAAAATACCGCGAGAGATGGCCGAATCAAACTCGAGTGCCTCAACAACGGATTCGACGGACTCCGCCTCAGCGAGCCCAGCAGATTCGGCCACTATCTGCTTCGCTCGTTCTTCGATCGCGTCGACTTGGTGTTCGGAGTAGACGTCGGCACCGGGACTCGTTACGTCAACCACAGAAAGAAGATGGAGCGTTGCCTGTGTTGCAGTGACGAGGTCGATTGCGTGTTCGAGCGCTGCAGTTGCACAGTCGCTCCCGTCAGTTGGAACAAGTACGTTCTGATACGGATACCGAACGGCCGTGTCGTCCGGCCGAAGCGTAAGGACAGGGGTTGTCGTCTGTCGGATGACCCGGTCGGTACTACTCCCGAGGAGCAATTGCTGTAGCCCGGTTCGCCCCCGCGTCGGCATCACGATGAGGTCGATCGAGAGTTCCTCGGCGTACGTCGTGATCGTTTCCGGGACCGCCCCCTGAATAACGTCGGTCACGGTCGAGACGTGACGCGCTGTTGCGCGTTCTGCGAGTTCGGCCACGATCTGTTCGCCTTCGCGTTCGAGCACGTCGACGACCTCTCCTCCAATCCGCGTAACGCTATCGCGAGTCGTATCGGCGACGTGCAACAGATAGAGCGTTGCGTCCTGTGCCTCCGCGAGGGCGAGGGCGTAATCAAAAACTTCGTTTGCCCCCTCGCTCCCATCGGCCGGAAACAGAATGCGGTCGTACATACCATGATCGTCGTGGGGAGTTCGTAAAAACACCCCACACTGGGGTAGTCCATAGACGACGTACCAGAACCCGTGTAGCAGGAAAGGGAGGCGGTCGTCTCATCGTGAGGCGTCCGCTCGTTCCTGGAATTCGATATCGATCGGATCTTCGATATCCCCCATCACCGCCTCGAGTAGATCCGTTACAGTCACGAGCCCGACGACGTCACCGTCCTCGATTACGAGCGCGAGTTCCTGGTTTTCCATCTGGAACTGGTCGACCGCGTCGCTGACATCGGCGTCGGGAGAGAGCGTCATCGGCGGGGCCGCCAGTTCGGCGAAATCGAGGTCACCCTCGGCCAACTCCGCACGATACCTGAGGAGGAGTGGCGTATAGATGATGCCCTGAAAGTCGGTCACCTCGTCGCCAACCAGTGGATAGCGGGTCTGCGGGTGGGTTTCCATCTTCTGGAAGTTCTCTTCGGGATCGGCTTCGGTGGACAGGGCGATGATCTCCTCGGGTGGGACCAGCACCTCGCGAATCGGCTGTTCGCCGATCTGAAACGCGTTCAGCACTTCCTCGCGCCGTTCGTCGGAAAGGTCCCCTTCGTCGAGGAGTGACCCGAGTCGGTTTCGAAGGTCGGCCCGGGACTTGATGACGTCTCGTTCGGTCTCGCGCCAGGCGCCCGTCATCTCGATGCCGAACAGCCTGAGCGTCTGCTTTGCAACCCAGTCACCGAACCAGATCGCCGGAGCGAGAACCTTAGCGAACCAGTACAGCGGTCGCGCGCCGTACTTACAGACCTGTTTCGACCGTTCGACGCCGAGGTACGTCGGTGTTTGTTCGCCGTGGGTGAGATGGACGAGATTGATGAGCAAGAACCCAAGCATCGAACCAGCACCGGCCGAGGCAAGTACCGTGTTTTCAAATATCGGCTCGAATACCGCTGCTAAGCCCGGCTCGGCGACGATTCCCAGTGCGATACTCGTCCCGGAGATCCAGATCTGACACGTCGTGAGGTAGAACTCGAGATCCTCGGTCATCTCCCAGGCGAGTTCGAGTGATGGCGTGTCGAACTCCGACTCCGGATACTGTCGGGCGCGGGTGAGGCCGAACTCGATGGCAACGAAAAACGCGTTCAATCCGATAAGAAGAACTCCGGCCACTATCCGGCCGCTAATTTCGAGAGGCTCCATCAGCATCGCGTAGTAGGGGGAGATACAAATGAGTGGGGTAAAACGGATTCCGATCGCTGGCAGTGGGAGCTACCGTTACATACTCGGTACACGAGAGACATAGGAGATACCGACGGGAAACACCGGAGTCACTCAAACCGATGGCAGCTGAACTATCGCAACTCGCACTTGAAACGCCACTCAGTATCGGCGTCGACAGCCTCGAGACAGTTGTCGAGTCGGCGACAGGCTGGCCCGGAATGGGCATCGTCTTCGCATACTCGTTTTTGATCGCGTTCGCGCTCCCCGGTCCGAGCGAACTCGTCCTCGTTGCGCCGCTTGATCTCGGGCTCCCGTCATGGGCGAGTCTCGCGAGCGTCATGCTGGTGAGCGCGACCGGAAAGGCTGCCGGAAGCATGTTCGCGTTCCACATCGGTCAGGAGGTCAAACGGTCTGGACCAATCACGCGCTGGTTACGAGAGTCGAGATGGGGCATCATGGAGTGGTCCGAAAAACGATCCGTTCAACTCGCACAGCGGTACGGATACGGCGGACTCGCACTGGCCCTCTCCGTTCCGTTTTTCCCCGATACGATCTCGATCTACGCGTTTGCCGTTCTCGAACGGAATTACGCGAGATTCGCGATCGCGACGTTTCTCGGAAGCCTCGGCCGGCTTCTCGTCACCCTCGGATTCTTCGAGGGCCTCTCGACGGTATTCTGACCGCTACCGAAGCTTCGTATACGATCGGTGTGCGGCTACGACGCTGGCGAAACAGTCCGGTCGATGGTAGACGCGGCGGCGCTGGTCCGTCGGATCTCGGTGGGAGACGAGGAGACCGCGGTCGACGAAATCGGGCCGACCGCCGTCGCCATCGTCGTCGCCGTCCGATCCTGCCACCGGGACGCCCTCAGTGCGTTCCCCACCTTGGGGTTCGGGTTCAGTCGCGTAGACGACGTCTTCGGCTTCCTCTTCGAGTTCCGGGCGTTCACCGATAATACTGCAAGGAGCGGTCGAGCGAGTCGCCCGAGACGTCACGCCTCGGCACCTCCGGAGGACTATGTGAAATTTTTGAGTAGTCCCGGGCGGATTCGAACCGCCGTCAGCGGCTCCAAAGGCCGCTATGATTGGCCCCTACACCACGGGACTTCGGTCGCTATCGCTCCCGTAGTCCCGTGAGGATCGCAGTTCCCCGGGAACTGCTCACCACCACGGGACTGCGGGCGTCGTCGCCTCCGCACTCGCGGGATAGTCGACGGTCGGACAATAGTGTTACCTTTTCGCCCGGCAGACGTCCGTCTGACTGACGTTCATTACCCTCGAGGTGGTCGTCCGGAGCATGGCGTCGGACTACTCGCGGGCGTCGCCCTCGACCGAGGGGGCGGCGTCCGTCGGCACGGCGTTGCACGTGGCGGGTGCGATCATGTTCGCGAGCGGGGCCGCGACCGGACTGCTCGCGGACGCACCCCTTGCGGCCGCCGCGGCCGTCCCGTACTACGTCTCGGCGGCGGCGGTCGTCTCGCTGGGGCTGGTCGCGAGTCTCGCGTCGCTCCGACGACGGGACGAACGGCACGGGCGGCGACCCGACGACGGTCGAGCGCGGTAACCGGTCGACGCGGCGGCGCTCGGCCGGCGGCCACGACGAACCGACCGGCGATGACGGCGCGGCTGACGCGCTATCTCGCCCCGTGAGCGGCTGAACAGGCGGTTACGCACTCGATAACTATACTTGCATCACTGTTTTGCAGTGATAGACTTCGGATGTCGATTACCCGACGGGTCAAGCGGTTCATCGGGGGTGGCAACCCCGACGGGCCGTACGAGTGTGCGAACTGCGGGCGGCGGTTCGAGTTGAACCGACAGTCCTGTACGGGGTGTCAGTCCTACCGGATCGAACGCGTCACCTACGACGACCTCCTCGGTCTCGAGTGATCGGTCCCGGTCGGGGCCCGAGCGCGGTCAGCCCGCGCCGCCGGCCTCGGGTTCGAGGTACGCACAGCAGTCCGTCTCCGGGTCGAAACAGTCCGGACACTCCCCGCGGCGGTCGATGATGGTGTCGAGGCGTTCGGCGACGGTGTCGTCGATGACGCTCTCCAGAGCGCGGGCCTCCTCGCGGAACTCCTCGACTTCGAGGACGTTCGCGAGGAACCGTTCGATGATGCAGTACGTCTGGAGGGCGTCGTGGGCGCGTTCGAGTCCCTCGTCGGTCAGCCGCGCGCCCTTGTACTTCTCGTGTTCGAGCAGCCCCCGGGATTCGAGTTTGCCGATCATCTCGTTGACGCTCGCCGGACTCACCTCGAGCATCTCCGCGAGCGTGCCCGTGGAGGCGGGGCCGTCTTCGATGCGCTGGGCGAGGTAAACCGCCTTCAGGTACTGGTCTGCCGTGTTCATCTGCTCCCTCCGTCGGTGTCGGTCGCGCGCTTCGTCCTCGCCGCGTCCGTTCGCGTCGCGGCCGCGTTGGCGTCTCGCCCAGTCATGCTCGTCGCTCCATGAGTTCGGTGACGTCCTGGACGCCCGCTTTTTCCTCCTCGCGGATCGACTCCAGCGTCTCCAGCAGCCGGTCGCGGTCGAGCGCGAACTCGGCGTCGGAGGCCTCGACGGCCTCGATCAGGTCGTCGTAGAACTTGTAGGCCGTCTCCTCGTTACATAGCTGATCGTAGAGGACGCCGTCGGTGTCCTCGGGCGGCCCGTAGCGGGCGTCGACCAGCGCGTTGATGTCCTCGTAGGAGACGGTCTCGGCGTCGAGTTCGTCGATCAGCGCCTCGAGGCGCCGGCGGTGTTCGGCGGACTCCTCGGTCGCCTCGGCGAGGAGTTCCTGTACGTCGTCGTCGACCGCCGCCCGCTCCTCGTCGGGCAGCGACTCGATGTGGTGGGCGGCGCGCGACTCGACGACCTCCTCCAGCACCACCCCGATCTGCAACAGCCGGGCGAGCTGGTGGTCGTTCGAGACGCGCTGTCCCAGACTCATAGACGTCGTTGGTCGCTGATCCTACTTAACTTCCCGCTTTCCGAGGGGGCGGTGTTTCGTTACGCGCGAGAAGCGAGGCAGGACGATTTTCTGGTGGTCTGTGCCAGAAATCGGCCGCCCCAGTGGGGGTAGCGGCTGGATCGACTTACGGGTCGTCCCGTCGATCCAGCGCGTAGATACCCTCATCCGTCGCCACGAACACGGAGTCACCGACGAGATAGTTCCCGATCTCCCCGGGGACCGACCCCTCCCACGTCCGCTCGCCGTCCGGAGCGAAACTGGCGAGTCGGTTTCCGTCGCCGTGGACGAACACGGCGTGGTCTTCCGAGACGTCCTCTTCGGCGACGGACACCGACCGGATCGAACCGCTATCGAGCGACTCGCTCCAGCGTTCGTCGCCGGTCGCGGCGTCGAGGGCCCGGAGTCGGTCGGTGCCGACGTACGCCACCTCGTCGTGGAGGGCCACCCGTGGTCTGTACTCCGGGTTCGGGTGTTCGATCGGTCCCAGCGTCCAGTCGCGGTCGCCGGTCGCGAGGTCGATCGCGTCCAGCCGAAACTCCCGCCGCCCGTCCGCGGTGCGATCGCGTTCCGCGAGCAGGAACAGTCGGCCCGAGGCGATGCCCTCGACCTCCGGCGATCCCTCCACCTCTTCGAACTCCCGTCGCCACCCCTCGTCGCCCTCGGCGACCGCGGCGACCCGATCGAAGGTCACGACGTACGCGACCCCGTCCGCGATCACCGCCCCCGTAACGACCTGGTCGCCGGCCGGTTCGTACCGCCAGCGCGTGTCCCCCGTCTCTCGGTCGAGTGCGACGAGCGCGGCGTTCGTCTCGACGGAGACGACGTCGCCGACGTCGGCGATGCGCCACGGATGGGACTCCCCCTCGCCGAGATCGCGGTCCCACCGCGTCTCGCCGGTCGCCGCGTCGAGGGCTCGCACGGGGCCGGCGTCGTTGGCGACGTAGACGACGCCGTCGACCACGAGCGGACGGTGGTGGCCGGGATCGACGTCGCGCGTCCACCGCTCCTCGCCGTCGAGTTCGAGCGCGGTCAGGTCCGTGCAGTCGTCGTCGGTGCAGTAACCGAAGTAGACGCCGTCCGAAATCGTGAGGTCCGTGTCGGAGTCCATCCCGCCCGCGCCCCCGTACGTCCATCGCTGGTCGCCGGTGTCGGCGTCCAGTGCGACGATCTCCCCGTCGGCCGCCGGCCCCGAGTCGGGGCTCTCACCGCCGGGGAGATCCCCGGCGGTCCGCTCTCGGACGAATACGGCGCCCTGCGAGACGGCGTCGATCTCCCCACCCACGTCGTATCTCCACTGGTACCCGTCACCGTCACCGGCGCTGGTGACGGTATCCAGACAGCCACTCACTATCGGACTACCGGCCAGCCCGAGCAGTCCTGCACGTTCGAGGATCGTTCGCCGTTTCATAACTATTGGTTAGAGTCGATGGAATAATGGGTCTTTGGCAAGTAAAAAATCTAGTTGTTTCATCAGCATATTCGAAGCCCTCGATCGTGATTTCCCGATCGGGGAGTGTGAGTACCTTCTCTGTTCCTGAGCGGTGACGGGGCCGACGGGCGAGCGGACGGGACGACACCGACTCAGCTCTCGAACCGCCACACGCGGGCGCCGTCGCCGCCGTCGACCGCGTCGACCTGCCGCAGCGCCTCCTTGACACAGCGCCACCAGCCGTCCGACGTCTCGTAGCCCGCGGGACACTCCTCGTACAGCGCCTCGACGAAGTCCGACTTGCGCGCCCGGCCGACGTCCCGGAGGTACGCGACCGCCCGCCCCGCCGCCTCGCGGCGGCGCTCGACGACCTCGGCCGAACGGCCGGGCACCGACAGCGATTCGAGGTCGACCACGTCCTCGCCGGGGCGGACGTCGCTCGACAGTCGCGTCGAGGAGTCGTACGTGAGCCCCGTCTGGACGTCGCGGTTCAGGCGTTTTCTGGTCTTCGCGACGGCCCGCCGCGAGAGTTCGTCGAGGCGGTCGACCTCGACGGTCCCGAGGACGCCCGCGTCCTCCGCGACGGGGTCCTCGCTGATCCGGTCGACGCGCTCGGGCGCGAGGTGCATCGAACTGACGCCGTCGGCACCGTCGCCGGTCCCGTCGGGCGCGTCGCGCCCGCCCGCCTCGTCGACGGCGTCGGCGTCGGTCGAAGTGGCGTCGGCGGGCCGCTCGCCGTCGTCGCCCGCGTCCGCGGCCTCGGGGGATTCCCCCTCCGAGGCCCGCCAGACCGTCGTCTGCGGGGAGCCGCGAACCCGGACCGTCGGGTCGCTCTTCGGCCGCGTCCACCCGCCGTCGGCGTCCGTGCGCTTCTCGGCTCCCGTCGCCGCGTCGTCGGTCGCCGCCGTCGCCCGGTCGGCGTCCTCGCGTCCGTCCTCGTCCGCGGCCGTCCCCTCCGGGTCGGCGGGCCGGTCGCGGGCCGACTGCTCGACGCGCGCGGCGTCGCCGTCGATCGCCGCGCGGTTTGCGACGATCCACCGGAGATACGCACGACGGCTCTCGAACCCGAGGAGGCGGCGCTCGACGTCGAGTGCCTCGACGGTCTCGTCGTCCAGTTCGACGGGGATGGTCCGCATCGAACGTCGGTACTCAGCCCCCGTACTAAAAACGCTGTCAGACGGCGCGGCCGCTCGCCGTCGAGGGTGCGGTCGCGTCGAAACGAACGTCCAGCGAAAGAGACGCCCTTACTCGCGAAGGCGCCGGGCGACGAGTTCCTCCAGATCCTCGCGGAGTTCGTCGACCGCGACCTCCTCGAGGACGGGCACGAAGAAGCCCTCGACGAGCATGTTCCGGGCGTCGCGCTCGGAGACGCCGCGGGAGGTCATGTAAAGCAGGTCCTCGGCGTCGATCTGGCCGACGGTGGCGCTGTGGGAGGCCTCGGTGTCGTGGTTGTTGATGATCAGCTTCGGCGAGGCGTCGGCCTCGGCCTCGTCCGAGAGCATGAGGGTGTTCTCGCGCTGGTAGGAACTGGTGTTCCAGGCCTCCTTGCCGACGTCCTGAACGCCCTCGTAGACCGAGCGGGCCTCGTCGTCGGCGACGCCGCGGGTGACGAGGTCGGCCGTGGTGTGCTCGGCGCGGTGCCAGACCTTCGCGTCGAGGTCGAAGTGCTGGTCGTCGTGGCCGAAGAACGCGCCGACGAGTTTGGTCTCGGCGCCGTCGCCGTCGAGTGTCGTCGAGGTCTCGGTCTTCGTGAGCTTCGAGCCGATGTTGCCCTCGATGAAGTCCACGGTCGCGTACGTGTCGGCGTCGCCGCGCTTGACCGTGAAGTTGTACGTCTCCTCGTCGAGGTTCTGCAGCGAACCGTACTGGACCGAACTGTTCTCGCCGGCGACGACCTCGACGATGCCGCTGTAGTAGCGCTCGCCGTCGAGGTCGTCGCCGGTCGACTGGCGCTCTAAGATCGTCACCGAACTCGACTCCTCGGTGACGACGAGCGTGTAGTTGAACAGCGACCGGGAGTTCATCTCGGTGCGGATCGTGACGTCCTCGGCGGCGACGCCCTCGGGGACGTAGACGACGGTCCCGGTGCTAAAGAGGGCCGTCGACAGCGCCGTCAGGTAGTTCTCCTGGGGGTCGACGACGGAGCCGAAGTGCTCGCGGATCAGGTCCTCGTGCTCGGCCAGCGCATCGGCCCACGGGAGGACGTCGGCCTCGTCGGGGCCGACCTGATCTTTCTCCTCGGCGTAGGCGAGCGGGTCGACCAGCGACTCGTAGTCGAGTTCGTCGAGGTTCGTCCAGTCGCGACCCGGCGTGCGGATCACGTCGGGCATGTCGAGGTCGTCGAGCGCCTCGAGCGCCTCGAGTCGGATCTCGAGGAGCCACTCGGGTTCGTCGAGGTCCCCGCTGATCTGCCGTACCTGCTCGTCCGTGAGGTTTGCGTGTACCTGCGTGCTCATGTATCGATCTCGGGGCTTACCCGAGGCTTCCCTCCATCTCGAGTTCGATGAGGCGGTTGAGTTCGACCGCGTACTCGATGGGCAGTTCCTCCGTGATCGGTTCGATGAAGCCGGCGACGATCATCTTCTTGGCGTCGTCGTCGTCCAGTCCGCGGCTCTGGAGGTAGAAGATGTCCTCGTCGCCGATCTTGCCGACGGTCGCCTCGTGGGCGACGTCGACCTTCGACTCCTCGATCTCCATGTACGGCATGGTGTCCGACGTCGACTCGTTGTCGAACATCAGGGCGTCACACTCGACGGCGGTGCTCGAATTCTCGGCGCCGTCGGCGATGTGGACGAGGCCGCGGTAGTTGGTGCGGCCGCCGTCCTTCGAGATCGACTTCGACTCGATCGTCGACTTCGTGTTCGGCGCGTTGTGGTAGACCTTCGCGCCGGTGTCGATGTCCTGACCCTCGCCCGCGAAGGCGATAGTGATGTGGGTGTCGGTCGCGCCGCGACCCTTGAGGATCGAGCACGGGTAGAGCATGGTCGCCTTCGAGCCCATGCTGCCCGAGACCCACTCCATCGTCCCGCCGGCCTCGACGATGGCGCGCTTGGTGTTGAGGTTGAAGGTGTTCTTCGACCAGTTCTGCACCGTCGAGTACTGGACGTGGGCGTCCTCGCCGACGAAGACCTCGACGCCGCCGGAGTGGAGGTTGTGGGTGCCGTACTTGGGCGCGGAACAGCCCTCGATGTAGTGGACCTCCGAGCCCTCCTCGGCGATGATGAGCGTGTGCTCGAACTGGCCCATCCCCTCGGAGTTCATCCGGAAGTACGCCTGAACGGGCATCTCGACGGTGACGCCTTCGGGGACGTAGACGAACGACCCGCCCGACCAGACGGCGCCGTGGAGCGCGGCGAACTTGTTGTCGCTCGGGGGGACGCAGGTCGTCATGAAGTGCTCTTTGACCAGGTCGGGGTGTTCTTTCACCGCCTGGTCCATGTTCATGAAGACGACGCCCTTCTCCTCCCACTGCTCTTGCATGTTCTGGTAGACGATCTCGGACTCGTACTGGGCGCCGACGCCCGAGAGCGCCTTCCGCTCGGCCTCCGGGATGCCGAGCTTCTCGAAGGTGTCCTTGATGTCGTCGGGGAGTTCGTCCCAGTCGTCGACGCCCTCGCGCTTGTCGACGTCCGGGCGGATGTACGGGACGATCTCCTCGACGTCGAGTTCGGAGAGGTCCGGCTGACCGGGCCAGCCCGTCGGCATCGGCATCTCGTGGAACTGCCGGAGCGCGCGCAGGCGGCGCTCGAGCATCCACTCGGGTTCGTCCTTGTCCTCGGAGATCATCCGGATGACCTCCTCGGTCAGCCCCTTCTCGGACCTGACCGCGGCGCGCTCCTCCTGCTTGAAGTCGAAGCGGGCCTCGGTGTCCGTGTCTTTGAGGTGATCTTGTTCGGAACTCATGATGTTTCGTGATTCTGGTTAGCGTCCGTAGGGTCTTGAGGGTTTGTCTAGGCGAATCCGGTTACGAGCGCGGTCAGGCCGCCTCGTAGACTTCCTCGCGGACCCAGTCGTACCCCTTGTCCTCGAGCTCCTCGGCGAGCGACGCGTCGCCGCTCTTGACGATCTCGCCGTCGAGCATGATGTGGACGTGGTCGGGTTTGACGTAGTCGAGGATCCGCTGGTAGTGGGTGATCTGCAGGACGCCGGTGCCCTCCTCGTCGCGCAGGGCGTTGATCCCGTTCGAGACGTCCTGCAGGCGGTCGATGTCCAGCCCGGAGTCGATCTCGTCGAGCACGGCGATCGACGGTTCGAGGATCGCGGCCTGGAGCACCTCGTTTTGCTTCTTCTCGCCGCCGGAGAAACCGGCGTTGAGGTACCGCTGGGCGAACTTCTCGTCCATGTCGAGTTGCTCCATCTTCTCCGAGAGGATCTTCTGGAACTCGGCGACGCCGATCTCGCCCTCGTCGGCGGGGCCTTCCATCGGCGACGTCTCGTAGCCGCCTTCCGCTTCTTCCTCTTCCTCCTCGTCGTCGTCCTCCTCGAAGAGCTCCTCGCGCTCCTCGATCTTGGCGTTCAGCGCCGTCCGGAGGAAGTTCGTCATCGTGACGCCCTCGATCTCGGCGGGGTACTGGAAGCCGAGGAAGATGCCGAGCGCCGCGCGCTCGTTCGGTTCGAGGTCGAGGATGTCCCAGGTACGCACGTCCTCGGAAATCTCGATCTCGTCGCCGAACTCGCCCTCTTCGAGGTGGAGCAGGATCTCGCCCTCGGTTACCTCGTAGGCCGGGTGGCCGGCGATGATCTTCGCCATCGTCGACTTGCCCGACCCGTTCGGTCCCATCAGGGCGTGGATCTCGCCGGACTCGACCTCGAGGTCGACTCCGCGCAGGATCTGTTCGTCGCCCTCCGCCACTTTCGCGTGCAGGTTTCTCAGTTCGAGACGTGCCATACGTGGTTACCTCTGTCGTTCGAACGGTGGGGCGTCTCCCCCATAATGGTTTCGTATGGGATTGGATACGGTTCCGTTTCTGGAAAATTATTTCCGAGAACGAAAAGTCGAGTACGGTGTGACGGGAATATTTCACCGGCTTCCGGGCGTTCTCCTTCGGGAATCGCCTACGTCGGTCGCCGTCTGCCCCGGCGAGCGGCCGCGGGCCGGCGTCACCAGTACTGGTCCAGTCCGGTCTGTTCCTGTCCCGACTTCACTTCCTCCCAGGAGACGTCCAGCGCCTCGAGGATGCGCTCGATCGGCCCTTTCAGCGTCTTCTCGAGCATCTTGTCGTAGTCGACCTCGAACTCCTCGGGGACCTGGTCCTCGTACTCGAAGCAGATGACGTCGGGGTCGCGCTTGAACGCGCCGTAGAGGGGGTCGGTGCGGGCGTCGAGTCCCTCTCGGTCCTCGATGCGATCGAAGAAGGACGGATCGACCCGGTCGAGGTACAGTCGCTTGGGCTTGCTGCCGCGCTGGAAGTTCGTGCCGAGGAGCAAGTTGGCGTACTTCGCGCCGCGGACCTGGGCCGTGTCGGTGTCGTAGTTGTCGAGTCGCTTGCCGATCCCGCCGGGGATGCCGATCTCGTCGAGCGAGACGTCGCCGGTGCGGACGTCCTCGATGACCTCGTTGACGTACGCCTTCGCGCCCTCGACGTCGCCCTCGCGGACGATCATCTCGATGACCTCGTGTTGGACCTCCTTGGTGATCGGCGCGATGTCCGATCGCTGGTACTCGAAGCCGACGATGTCGACGTCGTCGACGTCCTTGCCCTCCTTCCAGACGATGTGGCCCGCGTAGCGCTTCTTGGTCCCCGCCTGGAAGAACCGCCGGTAGAGCTTCTCGAACTCGATCTGGAACCGGTGTGCCTCGGCGTTCAGGTCCTCCCGCGCGAAGTCGTCGTAGCGGGAGTTGATGTACTCCTCGATCTCGAAGGACTGCTCTACCGCCTCGTCTTTCGACACCTCGGGACCGAGTTCCAGCATGACGCTGTCGGTGTCCCCGTAGGCGACCTGGTAGTCGATCTCGTTTGCGGCCGTCTCGGTGAACTCGATCACCTCGCGGCCGGTCGCGGTGATCGCGGAGGCGGCCTCCTTGTCGTAGAGGCGGAACTGTTCCCAGCCCGAGACGCCGTACAGCGAGTTCATGATGACCTTCACGGCGCCCTGCTGGCGATCGTACTGCTCGTACTCGGGCGTGCCGGGTTCGTGCTCGTCGCGCTGGGCTTTCTTCTCCTCGCGCTCCGCGAGTAGTTCGTTGACCATCTCCCGGATGATCCCGTCCGGTTCCTTCCGGAAGTGCGTCCCCGAGGGCGCGGTGTAGGTCTCGCCGTCGTACTCCTCGGGGTCGACTTTCGTCTCGGGCGAGGCGTTGATCGTCACCATACACATCGGGTACAGCGACTTCAGGTCGAGCACGGTGACGTTCTCCTTGACGCCCGTGATCGGGTCGAACACCGCGCCGCCCTCGTACTCCTCGCCGGCCTCCTGCTGGCCCTTCGAGGGGAGCGCGAACCGACCGTTCGCCTCGTGGAGGACGTACATGTCCACGACGTCGCCGGGCGTGGGGGCGTCCTCCAGTTTGCAGCCGACGAAGGTGGCCATCTCCCGCCAGAACGGGATCAGTTCCTGCTGGTCGTTGAGTTCGACGCAGAGTTCGACGTCGCGAAGGTTGTACGCCAGCAGTTGTGTCGGATCACCCTCCCAGAGGTCGCCGATGTCGCCGGCGTAGCGTTCCTTGCCGACGCCCAGTTCGGCCTCGCCGACGGCGTCGAGTCGATACGAGTCGAGTTCGGAGAACACGCGCCGCTGGTAGGCGTAGAGCAGGTCGAAGACGACTCGACCCTTGATGTCCGGTCCGCCCCAGTTGCTCCGCCAGACCTCGTCGACCCGCGAGAGCCGATCGATCGAGAGGTCGTACTCGTGGTGGGGGCCTTGGAGTTCCTCCAGCCGATCGAGGAAGTACGGCGCGTCGAAGTCCTCGAAGTTCCAGCCCGTCAGCACGTCCGGGTCGGTCTCGTCGATGTACTCGACGAAGGCGTCGAGCATCGCCTCCTCCGCCTCGAAGGTTCGGATCTCGTGGTCGATCGGTCCCTCGATCGGTTCGTAGTCGACGATCTCGGCCGGGATCTCGCCGTCCCCGATCGGCGCCTCGTAGAGCCACATCACGTACTCGTCGCGGTAGGAGTCGTGGCTGGTCAGACAGACGATCGGCTCCTCGCCGTCCTCGGGGAAGCCGGAGCGGTCGTCGACCTCGATGTCGAACGTCTGGACGCGGGGTTCGGCGTCTACGTCGACGGTTTCGATCTCCTCGTGGGGGACGACGAGCGAGTCGTCCTCGGCGCGTCGTTCCGGAACCCGGATTCCGCTGCGAACGTCCTTGTCGATCAGGAACCGGTTCGGGAAGAGGATGTCCGCCTCGTAGTGCTCGAAGTCGTCGCGCACCTGGCCGACGTCCCGCGGCGTCTGGCCGAAGATCTTCGTCAGGCGCTCCCCGCGGATGCTCTCGTAGGGGTCGCCGTTCGCGTCCTCCTCCTCGCTGCCGGTCAGCCGGTCGTAGGCCTCCGCCGGCGGTCGATCGAGCGTCGCGGTCGGCGCGTAGAAGTACGGCCGGAAGCCGACGACCTGGACGTGTTCGAGTTCGCCGTCGGGTGTGCGCCCGAAGACGTGGACGATCGGTCGCTCCTCGTCCCCGTAGCCGGCGACGGTGTAGTCGACCTGCATCACGGCGAGGTCCAGTTCGCCCTCGGGTTCCGGCAGGGTCTCCTCCAGAACGTCGATCACCTCTGCCGTTCGCCCGCCGCCGTTGCCCGCGACGTGGGCGGCTTCCTCGTCCGGCCGCTCGTCGGGGTCGGTCGAGAACTCCCCGAGTCCGGCCTGAGCCGCATCGGTCATGATACCGGTCCTTGTCGCCGCCCGATAAAAACCCCTTTCACTCTTACACCGCGGGGCCGCGGCCGGCTCCGACCTGTAGGCGGGCGGGACGGTCCGCGAACCTGCCGCGGCAACAAGACATTTAACGTGGTAACACATAGCATAGCGAGTGGTGACCGACGTGTCCACCCGCGTGAACGACGATCCGACGGACGGGGAACTGAGCGACGAACCGGCCGGAACCGCCACGATCGAAGCCTACGAGACGGAAGACGGCGTCGTCTTCTACGACGCGGAGAACCCCCTCGCCTGGGTGGAGGCGACTCGACCGCTCGTGCTCGACGACCTCGCCTGATCGGCGGGCCGAGCGCGGAACGCGAATCCTTTTTTGACGTCGCCTCGTCCGACCGTGCGTGGACTTCGAGCCGAGCGAGCACGAACCGGACGAGTACGACCCCGAGGCCGAACTGCGCGACCCGGAGTCGGACACGATCACGATTCCCGAGGTGTCGACCGACGAGACGGACGTCTCCGGCGACCTCCTGACCGAGTTCTGGGCGCTGGTCCTCGTGGTCAACGCGGCCCTGCTCGCGACCTCGCTCGGCGCGCTGTTTCTCGTCTTCGAGGCCGACCTCTACACCGGCGGCGGCCTCCTCGCCGGCGGCCTCGTCCTGTTCGGCTTCGCGATCCGGCGGTACCGCTCGTTCGAGACGCCCGACGACGGCGAGAACGACGGTGACGCCGGGGGCGACTCGACCGAAACCCACTCGAACGACGAGCGCCAACCCCCGTCACCCGACGAGACGGGCTCCGACGGATGAAGACCGTACGAGACGACGACGGCAACCGGTACCTGCTGCTCAAACGCTCCGAGAGCGCGAGTCTCGTCCGCGACCCGCGGACGGGAAACCAGTGTTACGTCCGCAACGACCGCCTCGAGGCGGTCGACGGCGAGTCGCCCCTCGAAACCGCCGCCCGCGGCGTCGACGAACCGGTCCGGACGCTCCTCCGGTACGTCCACGACGACCGGACCCTCGGCCTGCTGATCGAACTGGCCGACCGCGGTCCGGCGCCCGTCCGCGACCTCCTCGGCGAGTACGACTTCTGTGAGAGCGACCTCCACGGCCGCGTCGCGACGCTCGTCGCCGCGGGACTGCTGGAGGAGGCCGACGTCGCCGGCGAGCGCGGCTACGGCGTCACCGACGACTGCCGGCGCGCGCTCGACGTGGTGCGGCCGGCCGACGACGCCTGAGACGCGTTACGAGTCGGCGGCGATCCGCTCGACCGCGAGCACCAGCCTGTAAAAGAGGTAGAGGAAGACGACCGTCGGAATCAGCTTCAGGAGCTGTCTCGTGAGGAAACCGTACACGAAGGCCGCGAGCACCGCGAGGAGGACGGCGATCGCGGAGGGCCTCGACAGGCGGGACCGAACGCGGGCGGTGGACATGTGTCGGCGTACTGACCCCCGCGCCAAATACGTATCGACGTTCAGTCCGACGAGAGCAGCGCCGCCTCCGGCGGCTCGCCGCGTTCGAGCCGCGACCGGTTCGAGGTGGCGTCTTTCTCGACGCTGACGAGTTCGTCGGCCGCGCCGACCAGTTCCTCGTCGTGGCTGACGACGACGATCTGTTCGACGCCCAGTTTGCGCATCGACTCGATCAGCGAGACGAGCTGGGTGACGTGCCCCGAGTCGAGGAACACCGTCGGCTCGTCCAAGATCAGCGGCGGCATCGGCGCGGTCCCCTCGACGCCCTCGGCCAGCAGCCGGTAGATCGCACACCGCAGGCTGAGGTTGAACAGCGCCCGCTCGCCGCCCGAGAGCTGTTCGGGCTCCAGGGGCTCGCCGTCTTTCTGGTAGACGGTCAGCCGGTAGTCGCCGTCGAGGTCGATCGAGGCGTAGGAGTCGTTGCGGTAGACCAGCTCGAACGTCTCGTTGAGCAGCCGTTCGAGCGTCTCGACGTTGCGCTGGCGCAGCTCCGTCCGCAGGTCGCCGTAGGTCGCCTGCAGCGTCTCCGCTTCCTCGTACAGCGACGCCAGCTTCTCGCGGCGGGCCTCGACCGCCGCCAGGCGCTCGCGAAGCTGTTCTAAGTCCTCGATCTTCTCCTCGACGCGGCCGATCCGCCCCTGGACGTCGTCCCGTCGGTCTTCGAGATCCGCGAGCTTCTCGTCGACCTTCTCGATGTAGCTCTCGGCGTTGCGCTTGTCCTCCCGCGCCGCCTCGACGCGCTCCTCGTCGAACTCCGACTCCAGTTCGCGTTTGCGCTCGCGCTTCGCCGAGAGCTGGTCCCGGCGTTCGTCGTTCATCGTCTTCCAGTCCGCACGGCGGTCCCGCAACGTCTCGATCTCCTCCGCGAGGTCGGCCCGCTCGTCGGCGATCTCGGCCAGCCGTCGCAGCGTTTCGACGGTCTCCCTGATCTCCGCGCGTTCGGTGTTTATCCGCCCGAGTTCGGCCCGCGTCTCGGCGACCTCGTCTTCGAGCGTGGCCACTCGCTCGCGTTTCGTCTCCGCCTCGCGCTCGTACTCCTCGGCCGAGTCCCGCAACTGGTCGCGCTTCTCGCGGCGCTCCGCGACCGTCTCGCGCTTTTCGGCGAGCAACTGCTCGACGCTGTCGCGATTCTCCGCGAGGCGGTCGACCCGCCGCTCGGCCTCGCGGAGGGCTTCGGCCCGTTCGATGCGCTCGTCGAGGGCGTCGCGCTCGCGTTCGAGTTCGTCCCGGCGGTCTTCGAGCGCGGCCAGTTCCTCGCGTTTCTCGTCTAGCACGTCGACGTGCGGCGAGTCGTCGACCGGCTGTCCACACTCCGGGCACTTGCCCTCGTCGAGCAGCGCTTCCCCGTCCTCGATCGCGTTCGTCGCGGCCTTGATGTCCGCCGTCACGTCGCCGAGGTCGTCGGCGAGGGCCTCGCGCTCGGCTTCGAGGGAGTCGAGGTGGGCCGCCGCCTCGCCGAACGCGACCGGGGCGTCGTCGAACCGCGATCGGGCGGTTTCGATCTCCGATTCGAGGTCCGCAAGTTTCGCCTCGCGGTCGTCGATCGTCTCCGCGTCCGCGTCGAGTTGCGCTTCGAGGTCGGCCGCCTCCGAGCGCGCCCGTTCGGCGTCCGCGTCGAGGTCGGCCGCCTCCTCGCGGAGGCGCTCGATCTCGCCGTTCTTCTCGGTGATCGCGACCCGGACGTCCTCGAGGTCGTCGCGGAGCGTCTCGTCCCGGTCGTCGAGGGCCTCGATCCGGTCGTCGACCGCCTCGCGGTCGGGGTCGTCTCCCAGTTCCGCGTCGACGGCCCCGAGTAACTCGCCGCGTTCGTCCGCCAGTTCCTCCCGTCGCGCCTCGCGCTCGCGGATCTCGTCTTTCGCGTCCTCGCGCTCGCGTTCGGTCTCGGTGATCTTCTCCCGAAGCGCGTCGATCTCGGACTCCAGCGTCTCGATTTCGGCCCGTGTCTCCTCGTGTCGTTCGAGGACGGTTTCGGCGGCCTCCAGCGTCGACCGGGCCTGCTCGCGCTGGTCCTCGAAGTGGTCGATCTCCCCCGACAGTTCGCGCTGGCGCGATTTCAGGTCGTTTAGCTGCTCGTGGAGGTTCTGCGCTTCTTTCTGCTCGATCTGCGATTCGAGGTTCTTCACCTCGCCGCGGACCTCCCGGAGGACGTCGTCGACGCCGAGGCGGGCGTCGCTGGCGCGCTCGCGGTAGTCCTCCAGCGCCCCCAACTGGAGGAGGTCGTCGATCATGTCCTGGCGCTCCCCCGGCGAGGCGTGGATGAGCTTGTTCACCTCGCCTTGCCGGACGTACGCGCAGTTGACGAACGCGTCGGCGTCCATCCGCAGGAGCGTCGCCACCTCGCGGCGGACGTCGCGGGCGCCCTCGATCGTTCCGCCGGCCCCCTCGAGGACGCACTTGGTGGTCGCCGCGCGGTCGCCCCGGAGTTTGAGGCGGCGCTCGATGCGGTAGTCGGCCCCGTCGTGGGCGAACCACAGTTCGACCTCGCACTCCTCCTCGCCGGTCGTGATCACGTCGTCGAGGGTGCGGTCGTCGAGCGCCTTCGAGCCGTACAGCGCGAAGAAGACGGCCTCGAGCAGCGTCGACTTCCCGCTGCCGTTGACGCCGTGGACGACCGTGACGCCCCGGTCGAGCGAGAGGTCGGCGTCGCCGTAGCACTTGAAGTTCCGCAGGCGGACGCGCTGGACCCTCACGCGAAATCACCCAGCGAGGCGTGGTCGTCGTCCTCGTCCGCGTCCGCGAGTTCGGTCGCCGCTTCGGCGTCGTCGGGGTCGGCGGCGTCGCCGCCGCTTCCGGGGTCGTCGGGTGCGTCGGCGTCGGCTCCGGCCTCGCCTTCCGCTTCCCCGCCGTCGCCCGCGACGGCGTCCGCGACCGTCGTCGCCTCGTCCGGCCCGCGGTCGGGGGCCGGCTCGAACGCCGCGCCGTCGTCCGCGAGGAACTCCCGGACCCGGCGCTCGACGGTCTCGCGGACGTTCGCGTCGGCGAGGTCGTCGTTTCTGACCGTGCGGTCGATCTCGCGGGCGGCGTCGCTCAGTCCGAGGTCGCGGAGTCGCTCGCGGACCGCGTCGTCCGGGTCGGCGAAGCTCACGGAGACCTCCTCGTCGGCGTCCTCGATCTCGCGGCGGTCGTTGACGCGGGCGACCAGCGCGCCGCGGTCGCTGGCGAACTCCTCGACCGCCGCCGGGGTGATCGGCCGGCCCTCGCCCTCGACGGTGACGATCACGACCGCGTCCGCGAGGTCGTACTCCCCGACGCGCTCGCGGACGCGGTCGGTCCCCTCGCCGTCGGCGAGTTCCACGTCGACGAAGACGAACTCGCGGGTGTCCTCGACGGCCCGGCGACTGATCGCGACCGCGTCGCCGGCGGCCTCGTCGCCGAAGGAGACGATGTTGTAGCCGCGCTCCTCGCGCTCGTTCGCGCTCGTGCGCTCGGTCGACCCGCAGTAGGTGACCCACGTCCCGCGCACCTCGGCGGTGTCGGCGGCGTGGTTGTCGCCGAGCAACACCGCGTCGAAGTCGACGGTCGACGCCGCCAACAGCCGGTCGGTGTCCCAGTCGGCGTGGGCGAACGGCTCGAAGAGGCCGTGGCTCACGAGCGCGGCGTGGTCGGCCGCCTCGGGGACTGGGGCGAACTCGTAGGCGAGGTCCTCGCGGCGCGAGCGGGGGACGAAGTCCAGTCCGTAGAAGGCGACGTCGCCGACCACGCGCGGGTCGTCACCGAGTCGCTCGGCGAGGCCGAGGTCGGCGAAGAGGTCGAGCCACTGGGCGTCGCGTTTGCCCTCGTGGTTGCCGACGACGGCGAGGAAGGGGACGTCCGCGTCGGCGAGCGTCCGGAGCACCTCGACGGTGCCCTGCAGGTCGCGCAGGCCGGGGCGACGGTCGTGGAAGAGGTCGCCGGCGTGGACCACCGCGTCGACGTCGTCGTCGACGGCGTCCTCGGCGACCCGGCGAAACGCCTCGAGGAAGTCCCGTCGTCGCTCGGGCGCGTTGTACTGCCGGTATCCGATGTGGGTGTCGCCCGTGTGTATCACCCGCGTCATTACCCCGTCGTTGGCGAGCGGGGCCTAAATGGATTCCGTGACCGAAGTGAAAGTATTCGCAACCGTCCCGTCGCTTCCGAACGGAAGGGACTCGTCCTGAAGCTTATACGAACGGCGGAAAAAGAAGTACACATGGCCGAGTTAACGTTCCGTGGGCTGGACGTCGGCCTCGTCGAACCGGAGGACGATCTGGTGGCGAGAATCGCCGAGACGGCGGCCGACGAGTATCCGCTCCGAGACGGGGACGTCGTCGTTATCACGTCGAAAGTCGTCTCGATGGCCGAAGACCGCCTCGTCGCGGCCGACGACGTGACGGTCACAGACCGGGACGAGCGCGTCGGCGACGTGACCGGCCTCGACCCGCGGGAGGTGGCGGTCATCTACGAGGAAAGCGACGTACTCGGGGCGATTCCGGTGGCCGACATCGGAAAGGAGTTGATCCTCGAACACGCTGCCGACCGCGAGGCGGCCATGGACGCGATCGAGAGAATGCCGTCCGCACTGGTGACCGATCGCGACGGGCGACTCTGTACGAACGCGGGCGTCGACTGGTCGAACTCCCCCGAGGGGATGATGACGCTTCTCCCCGAGAATCCCGACGGGAGCGCGAGACGAATCCGCGAGGGGCTGGAAGAGCGGACGGGGGCCGATCTGGCGGTCGTGCTCGCCGACTCCGAGATCACGGGTGCGGGGACGATGGACCTCGCCGTCGGCTGTTCCGGCATCGAAGCGATCGACAGTAACTTCGGGCGGACGGACGTCTACGGGGAACCCAAGATCGGCGGCATCGACCTGATAGCCGACGAACTCACCGCGGGATCGGCGTTGTTACTGGGTCAGGCCGACGAACGCACGCCGGTCGTCGTCGTCCGCGGACTCGACTACGAGGACGGCGAAGGGGTCCCGAACTCCGGCGGATTGATCCGTCGGGGGCTTCGAAAGACGATTCAGTTGACGACCCGGCTGAAAGCCCGCGAGTGGTTCTAGGTAACCTCGCGAGCGGTTCGCGTTTTACGATCGCGCTCCCCGCGTCCCGCCGAGCAGAACGGAGCACCGCGACCCGATCGGCGGTCAGTCGTCGATCGCGAGGCTGTAGAGACGCTTGCGGGCGTCGGAAAACGAGAAGCGCGACTCGATGACGTTCTCCTCGTCGAGGCGGCTCAGGGCGTAGCGGACGGTGCGGGCGGGCAGCAGCGTCTCCTCGGCGATCTGTTGCTGGGTCATCGTGTCGTTGTACTCGAGGACCTTCGCGACGAGTTTCGCGCTCGGGGGGAGGTCCTTCACGTCGTCCCACGTCCCGCGGGCGGGGGTCTCCTGACGGAACGGCTCGGAAGTGCTCATCGTAGGATGCCCCTTTTGCATACAGGATAATAATATTTGCTGTTCAAATCTATGCTTTGCAGT